>NZ_BQIP01000022.1 GCF_021602585.1 Pseudomonas faucium | reverse complement strand
TCGACCTGAGCAAGTCGAGCGTGACCGCCGACATCAAGGACACCCTCGACACCACCACCGTGGCAGTCACGGCTGATCCTGCAAAAGAAGGCGACGCCAACGTCACCTTCCACTTCCAGCTGAGCAATCCACCGCAAGCGGGCAGCACCACCACGCTGACCGTGAACGTCGGTGGGACTGACTACACCGTCAAAGTCGATGCGACCGGTAAAGGTGTCCTGGAAGTCCCGAACACTAACGGTGAAGACGTCTACAAAGACGGTACTACCGTGACTGCGCAAGTGACGGCCGTAAATGGCGGCAACTTCGAAGAAGTTGATCTGAGCAAGGCCACCGCGACGGCCGACGTCAAAGACACGATCGACACCACCACGGTCACCGTAACAGCCGATCCTGCGAAAGAAGGCGACGCGAATGTCACCTTCCACTTCCAGCTGAGCAACCCGCCGCAGGCTGGTAGCGCCACGACCCTGACCGTCAACGTCGGTGGCACCGACTACACCGTCAAAGTCGACGCGACTGGTAAAGGCGTCTTGGAAGTCCCGAACACCAACGGCGAAGACGTCTACAAAGATGGTTCGACGCTGACCGCGACCGTCACCAAAGTTGATGGCGGTAACTTCGAAGCGGTCGACCTGAGCAAGTCGAGCGTGACCGCCGACATCAAGGACACCCTCGACACCACCACCGTGGCAGTCACGGCTGATCCTGCAAAAGAAGGCGACGCCAACGTCACCTTCCACTTCCAGCTGAGCAACCCGCCACAAGCGGGTAGCACCACGACTCTGACCGTGAACGTCGGCGGTACCGACTACACCGTCAAAGTGGATGCAACTGGCAAAGGCGTCCTGGCAGTTCCGAACACCAACGGCGAAGACGTCTACAAAGATGGTTCGACGCTGACCGCGACCGTCACCAAAGTCGATGGCGGCAACTTCGAAGCGGTGGACCTGAGCAAGTCGAGCGTCACCGCCGAGATCAAGGACACCCTCGACACCACTACCGTGGCGGTCACGGCTGACCCAGCAAAAGAAGGCGATGCCAACATCACCTTCCACTTCCAGCTGAGCAACCCGCCGCAAACCGGCAGCACCACCACGCTCACCGTCGATGTCGGCGGCGTCAGCCGCACCGTGAACATCGATGCGACCGGCAAAGGCACCCTGGTCATCGCCAACACCAATGGCGAAGACGTGTACCTGGACGCCAGCAGCGTCACTGCCAAGGTCACTGCTGTGAACGGCGGCAACTTCGAGAACGTCAGCCTGACCGGCGCCACTGCGACTGCCGAGATCAAGGACACCATCGACACCACGACGGTCAATGTGACCGCCGACCCAGCGAAAGAAGGCGACGCCAACGTCACCTTCAACTTCCAGCTGAGCAACCCGCCGCAAGCCGGCAGCACCACCACGCTGACCGTCAACGTCGCGGGCACCAACTACACGGTCAAGGTCGACGCGACTGGCAAGGGCACCCTGTCGGTACCTAACCCCAACGGTGAAGACGTCTACAACGACGCCAGCACCCTCAAGGCCACGGTCACCGCAGTCAACGGCGGCAACTTCGAGAACGTCAGCCTGACCGGCGCCACTGCGACCGCGAACATCGCCGACACAATCGATACCACCACCGTGGCGGTCACGGCCAACCCGGCGAAAGAAGGCGATGCCACCGTCACCTTCAACTTCCAGCTGAGCAACCCGCCGCAGGCCGGCAGCACCACCACGCTGACCGTCAACGTCGCCGGCACCAACTACACAGTCAAGGTCGACGCGAGCGGCAAGGGCACCCTGGCGGTACCGAACCCGAATGGTGAGGACGTCTACAACGACGCCAGCACCCTCAAGGCCACGGTCACTGCCGTGAACGGCGGCAACTTCGAGAACGTGAGCCTGACCGGCGCCACTGCGACTGCTGAGATCAAGGACACCATCGACACCACGACGGTGAATGTGACCGCCGACCCAGCGAAAGAAGGCGATGCCAACATCACCTTCCACTTCCAGCTGAGCAACCCGCCGCAAACCGGCACCACCACCACGCTCACCGTCGATGTCGGCGGCGTCAGCCGCACCGTGAACATCGATGCGACCGGCAAAGGCACCCTGGTCATCGCCAACACCAACGGCGAAGACGTGTACCTGGACGCCAGCAGCGTCACTGCCAAGGTCACTGCCGTGAACGGCGGCAACTTCGAGAACGTGAGCCTGACCGGCGCCACCGCGACCGCTGAAATCAAAGACACCATCGACACCACCACCGTGGCGGTCACAGCCAACCCGGCAAAAGAAGGCGACGCCAACGTCACCTTCAACTTCCAGCTGAGCAACCCGCCACAAGCGGGCAGCACCACGACGCTGACCGTCAACGTCGCGGGCACCAACTACACGGTCAAGGTCGACGCGAGCGGCAAGGGCACCCTGGCGGTACCGAACCCCAATGGTGAAGACGTCTACAACGACGCCAGCACCCTCAAGGCCACGGTCACTGCCGTGAACGGCGGCAACTTCGAGAACGTCAGCCTGACCGGCGCCAACGCCACCGCGAACATCGCCGACACCCTCGACACCACCACCGTGGCGGTCACGGCCAACCCGGCAAAAGAAGGCGACGCCAACGTCATCTTCAACTTCCAGCTGAGCAACCCGCCACAAAGCGGCAGCCCGGCAACCCTGACCGTCAACGTCGCCGGCACCAACTACACGGTCAACCTCGACGCCACCGGCAAAGGCACCCTGGCGGTACCGAACCCCAATGGCGAGGACGTGTACAACGACGCCAGCACGATGACCGCGACCGTCACCGCGATCAACGGCGGCAACTTCGAAGCCACCAGCGTGGCCGGCGCCACCGCGGTCGCCAACATCGCCGACACCATCGATACCACGACCCTGTCGATCACCGGCACCACGGCCGTCGCCGAGGGCGGCAACGCCACCTACACGCTGACCCTGACCAGCCCGGCGAAGACCGATGTCACGGTCAAGCTGAGCTACACCGGCACCGCCACCAACGGCGCGGACTACACCGGCGTGACCACGGTGACCATCAAGGCTGGCAGCTCCACCGCCAACTTCACCATCCCGACCCTCAAGGACAACGTCACCGAAGGCACCGAGCAGTTCACCGTCAAGGTCGACTCGGCCACCGGCGGCAACTTCGAGAAGCTGGAAGTCAGCGGTACCGCCGGCAGCGTCACCACGCAGATCTTCGAGCCCGCCCCGGTGCTGGACCTGGACGCCAACGATTCCAGCGGCAAGACCGGCGCCGACTACCAGACCACCTTCACCGAGAACCAGCCGGGCAGCGGCGTGTCGATCGGTGATGTGGACGTGTCGATCACCGACTTCGACAGCTCGATGCTCACCGGCGCCACCGTGATCCTGACCAACCGACAGCCAGGCGATGCCCTGAACCTGGGCAACAGCGTCGGCGGCATCACCATCAACGCCAACAGCACCGACGGCAAGGTGGTGCTGACCCTGAGCGGCAGCGCATCGCTGGCCGACTACATCCAGGCCATCAAGAACATCACCTTCATCAACACCAGTGAAGACCCGAGCACCACGCCGCGGATCATCACGGTGACCGTGACCGATGGCGTCAACACCTCGAACACCGCCACCACCACGGTCAACGTCATCGCGGTCAACGACGCGCCGGTCAGCACCGGCGGCGCCGTCACCGGCCAGGAAGACACCGACCTGGTGCTGGGCTGGAACGACTTCAATGTCCGCGACGTCGACTCGCCGACCAGCAGCCTGGGCATCACCATCACCAAGCTGCCGGACGCCGGCACGCTGAAACTGTTCAACGGCACCAGCTGGGTCGACGTCAAGGCCGGCCAGACCATCAGCCAGGCCGACATCGACGCAGGCAAGCTCAAGTTCGTGCCGTTGGCCAACCAGTCGGGCATCGACGGCTACGGCGGCAGCGGCGTGGGCAACAAGCAGGCCGACTACGCGCAGATCAAGTACAAGCCAACCGATGGCAAGGACGCGGGCAGCGAGGCGACCTTGAAGGTCGACATCGCCCCGGTTGCCGACAAGCCGGACCTGAGCATTGGCAGCAACAACGTCAACTCGCTCGGCCTGACCAAGGAAACCTGGACCAGCCTCACCGGCCTGGGCACCAACGGCAATGGCATCACCGGCGATGCGCTGAAGAACGTGTTCGCCAACTCCGGCAACGCCAGCAAAAGTGAGCTGGTGAACACGGTCGATACCTCGGCCACCGTCACCCCGGGCACCGGTTCGAAGACCTCCGGCCTGATCTACCTGGAAGCCGGCAAGACTTACACCTTCAGCGGCACCGCCGACGACAGCCTGCAGATCGTCATCGGTGGCAAGAACGTCGCCGGCGCCACCTGGGGCTCGGGCAGCGGCAGCATTTCCGGCAGCTTCACGCCGACCACCAGCGGCTACTACACCCTGGAAATCTACAACGCCAACCAGGCAGGCCCAGGCAGCCTCGACGTCAACATCAAGGTGGGCAACGGCGCGGTCACCGACCTCAACAGTGCCAACATCCCGATGTACCCGAACGTCGGTGCGCTGGCTGGCGCCGGGGTCACGGTGTCCGACCTGCATGGCAGCAACGGCCAGGGCTACTACGACGGCTACAAGCTCAACGAAGGTGGCGAGAACGGCGCGCCGGTCAAGCTGGTGGGCATCAGCACCGGGCTGACCGACACCGACGGCTCCGAGAGCCTGAACGTCAAGCTCAGCGGCATCCCGGCAGGCTCGGTGGTCGCCGACAACGCAGGCCACACCTTCACCGTCGGCTCGAGCCCGGTGGATGTCACCGGCTGGAACCTCGGCAGTCTGACCATCAAGCCGCCGGCCTACTACGCCGGCCAGTTCGACGTGAAGGTCACCTCGACCTCCACCGAGAGCGTTGGCGGCAGCACCGCCACCAGCGAAGGCAGCATCAAGGTCACGGTCTACCCGCAGGCGTACACCACCAGCAACCTGTCCTCCGACAGCGACAACATCACCGGCACCGATGGCAACGACATCATCGTCGCCGATGTCAGCGGCCTGCACGTGGTGCCGGGCCAGGACTACAACATCGCCTTCATCGTCGACACCTCGGGCAGCATGGGCTCCTCGGGCGTGAACGCGGCGAAGAGTTCGCTGGAGTCGGTGTTCAAGACCCTGGCTGCCAGCGTCAAGGGCTCGCAGTCGGGTACCGTGAACATCCTGCTGGTCGACTTCGCCACCCAGGTCAAGAGCACCGTTTCGGTGACCCTCAACGACGCCGGCCTGCAGACGCTGCTCAATGCCCTGAACGGCCTGAAGTCCAACGGCGGCACCAACTACGAAGACGCCTTCAAGACCACTGCCAACTGGTTCCAGAACCTCAAGGACGCCGGCAGCACGGGCAGCAACCAGACGTTCTTCATTACCGATGGCCAGCCGACCTACTACCAGACCAACGAGCAGGGCAACCCGAAACTGGGTTACAGCAACGTCAACCTCGATACCTACCTGTCGTCGATCAACTACAAGATGGGCGACACGGTCTACCGTGGCAGCGTGGACAGCAGCACCCGGGTGAACATCGATTCCGATGGCTCCATGACCGTCCAGTACAAGTACGGCAGCAGCTGGTACAACTACAGCTCGTACTCGATCCACGCCCAGGGCGATGGCACCTACGAGCTGTCGACCTTGGCCGGTACTGGCAACAGCACCGACAAAGCCACCACCACCAACTCCACCGACAGCTTCAAGATCCTGGCGGGGCTTTCGGACGTGGAGGCCATCGGCCTCAACAACGACGTCAAGACCAGCGATCTCAAGCCTTACGACACTGATGGCAAGCCGCAGACCAACATCGACCCGAGCAAGCTGGCCGATGCGATCCTCGGCCACACCGAAGTCACCCAGCCGGGCAACGACACGGTCAACGGCGGTGATGGCAACGACATCATCTTCGGCGACCTGCTGACCTTCCCGTCGATCGCCGGTACCGGTGTCGAGGCGATCCAGGGGTATGTCGCCAGCAAGCTGGGCGTCGATGCAGGTGATGTGGACGCGCGGGCGATGCACAAGTACGTCAGCGAGCACTACACCGAATTCGATGTCTCCGGCGCCAACGACGGTGCCGACACCCTGATGGGTGGCGCGGGCAATGACATCATCTTCGGCCAGGGTGGCAACGACCTGCTCGATGGCGGCAAGGGCAATGACATCCTGCTGGGCGGTTCGGGCAACGACACCCTGATCGGCGGCCAGGGCAACGACATCCTGATCGGTGGCAGCGGTGCCGACACCTTCGTGTGGAAGGCCGGCGACCTGGGCAACGATGTGATCAAGGACTTCAAGTCCAGCGAGGGCGACCGCCTCGACCTGCGCGACCTGCTGCAGGGCGAGAAGGCCAGCACCATCGACAACTTCCTGAAGATCACCACCGTCGATGGCTCCTCGACCCTGCAGGTGAGCACCGAGGGCAAGCTCAACGCGGCCGGCGGCCTGGCCAATGCCGACGTGACGATCAAGCTCGAAGGGGTGAACTGGTCCAATACCACGATCAACTCGTTGATCAGCGGTGCCGACCCGACCATCAAGATCGACAACAACTGACCCCACTGCCGCGGTGGCCGTATCTGGCCACCGCGGCAGCGGTCTTTTCTCCCACCCTCGCGCAGCGCATACTCATGCGCCGGGCTGACGCGCCCGGAGAACTTTGCCTATGCTGCTGTCTACCAACAAGGAATCATCGTGACGAGGGACGACGCCATGTTCTACGTGCAACGCGACGCCGATGGCCAGTTGCTGCGGGTAGAAGCCGCACCCTATGCCGAATACACGGAAATCCTCCCGGCCGACCACGCCGAAATCCAGGAATGGTTTGCCGACGACGTGGTGGAGAACAGCCTCAAGCAGCTCAAGCAGAGCGACCTGGACATGATCCGAGTGCTCGAGGACTTGATCGAAGTGCTGACCGCCAAAGGCGTGTTCAGCATCACCGACCTGCCGCCCGGTGCCCAGGCCAAGCTGCTCAACCGCTCCACGGCGCGCAAGGCGCTCGGCAGCCTGAACAACCTGATCGAGGAAGAAGAGGAGGGCGGGTTGATCTGACCCCCCTTCAGCACCAAAAGCGCGCACTGCCCCCTTCATATCGTTATTCATTAACGGTATTTAAATTATTTTTCTTATGACTTTATAGTCATCCCCACTGCGTACCCGTCGACCAATCGATGCGCCGCACGACTCGAACCCACACGGGTAAACCCCGTGCGTTTCTGATCGTTGCGCGCCATGAAGTCGCGCACTGCGTGGGAGTGAACAATGTCCGCCGCCTCGAACGCCTTGTCGTCCATCGACAGCGCCCAGCCGCAAAGCTTCGAAATCCGCCCGTTCTCCGGTGCCGTGGGCGCCGAGATCATCGGCCTGGACCTGGCCAAACCGGTCAATGGCGAAGATTTCAGCCGTATCCACCGCGCCCATCTCGACCACCACGTGCTGGTGTTTCGTGACCAGCGCATCAGCCCGCAACAGCAAATCGCCTTCAGCCGCCGTTTCGGCGAGCTGCAGATCCACGTGCTCAAGCAGTTCCTGCTGGCGGGCCACCCCGAGATCCTGATCGTTTCCAACATCATCGAGAACGGCCAGAACATCGGCCTGGGCGATGCCGGCAAGTTCTGGCACTCGGACCTCTCCTACAAGGAGCTGCCAAGCCTGGGCTCCATGCTCCACGCCCAGGAGCTGCCCAGCGAAGGCGGCGACACCCTGTTCGCCGACATGCACAAAGCCTGGGACGCGGTGCCGCCGGCGCTGCGCAAGGTGGTCGAAGGCCGCGCTGCCGCGCATTCCTACACCGCGCGCTACGCCGAGACCAAGTTCGAGGGCAACTGGCGCCCGACCCTGACCGCCGAACAGCTGGCCCAGGTGCAGGAAGTGATCCACCCGGTGGTGCGTACCCACCCGGAAAACGGCCGCAAGGCGCTGTTCGTCAGCGAAGGCTTCACCACCCGCATCGTCGGCCTGCCCGCCGATGAGAGCCGCGACGTGCTGCAGCAGCTGTATGCCCTGAGCGTGCTGGAGCAGAACATCTACCGCCACCAGTGGCAGCCCCACGACCTGGTGTTCTGGGACAACCGCTCGCTCATCCACCTGGCCACCGGTTGCCCCGCGCACCTGCGGCGCAAGTTGTTCCGCACCACCATCCAGGGCGATGCCCCGTTCTGACGACTGAGGAAAACCCACATGCGCAACTCCATCAGCCGCCTGGCGGCAAGCATCGGCCTGGGCGCCAGCCTGGTTCTAGGCAGCCTTGCCGCGCCGACCCTGGCCCATGCCGAAGGCAAGATCCGCATCGCCGAGCAGTTCGGCATCGTCTACCTGCTGCTCAACGTGGTGCGTGACCAGCACCTGATCGAAAAACATGGCAAGGAGCAGGGCCTGGACATCGAAGTCGACTGGGCCCAGCTTTCCGGCGGCGCGGCGATCAACGATGCGTTGCTGTCCGGCTCGGTCGACATCGCCGGTGCCGGCGTCGGCCCGCTGCTGACCGTGTGGGACCGCACCAAGGGCCGGCAGAACGTCAAGGCCGTGGCTTCGCTGGGCAACTTCCCGTACTACCTGGTCAGCAGCAACCCGAACGTGAAGACCATCGCCGACATCTCCGACAAGGACCGCATCGCCGTGCCTGCAGTGGGCGTCTCGGTGCAGTCGCGCTTCCTGCAGTACGCCGCCGCCCAGCAGTGGGGCGACAAGGAATACAACCGCCTCGACAAGTACACCCTGGCCGTACCGCACCCGGATGCCACCGCCGCCTTGCTGGCCGGCGGCACCGAGCTCAACGGGCACTTCTCCAACCCGCCGTTCCAGGACCAGGCGCTGGCCAACAAGAACGTGCACGTGGTGCTCAACAGCTATGACCTGCTCGGCCCCAACTCGCCGACGCTGCTGTTTGCCACCGAGAAATTCCGCAACGACAACCCCAAGACCTACAAGGCCTTCGTCGATGCCCTGGCCGAGGCCGCGGACTTCGCCCAGAAGGACAAGGCCGCTGCCGCCGACACCTACATCCGCGTGACCAAGGCCAAGATCGACCGCGAGGCGCTGATCAAGTTGATCGACAACCCGCAGTACGAATTCACCGTCACGCCGAAGAACACCTACAAACTGGCCGACTTCCTGTACCGGGTCGGCGCCATCAAGCACAAGCCGGAGTCGTGGAAGGACTACTTCTTCCAGGACGAACGCCCGCTGCAGGGGAGCTGAGCGCCGATGACCGCCCCATTGCCAGGCCACACGGCCAGCAACCTGAGCCGTGTCGCTACACCCGCGTTGCTCAAGGTGGACAACCTGAGCCTCGAATACCGCACCGCCCAGCGCGTGGTGCGGGCCACCCACCAGGTCAGCTTCGAAGTCGACCGCGCCGACCGCTTCGTGCTGCTCGGCCCGTCCGGTTGCGGCAAGTCGACCTTGCTCAAGGCCGTGGCCGGCTTCATCAGCCCCCAGGAAGGGCAGATTCTGCTGCAGGGCCAACCGGTCAGCGGCCCTGGCCCCGATCGCATCGTGGTGTTCCAGGAGTTCGACCAGCTGCCGCCCTGGAAGACGGTGAAGCAGAACGTGATGTTCCCGTTGCTGGTGTCTGGCCAGCTCAAGCGCGCCGAGGCCGAGGAGCGGGCGCTGCACTACCTGGACAAGGTTGGCCTGGCGGCATTTGCCGATGCCTACCCGCACACGCTGTCGGGCGGCATGAAGGCGCGCGTGGCGATTGCCCGGGCGCTGGCCACCCAGCCGAAGGTCCTGCTGATGGACGAGCCGTTCGCCGCCCTCGATGCGCTGACCCGGCGCAAGATGCAGGAGGAGCTGTTGCTGCTGTGGGAGGAGGTGCGCTTCACCTTGCTGTTCGTCACCCACTCCATCGAAGAAGCGCTGGTGGTCGGCAACCGCATCCTGCTGCTGTCGCCGCACCCCGGGCGCGTGCGGGCCGAGGTGCACAGCCACCAGTACGACCTGGGCAGCCTCGGCGCCAGTGACTTCCAGGCCAGCGCCAGGCGCATCCATCGGCTGCTGTTCGACGAGGCCGATGCCCCCGAACAGGCCCAGGACCTGGGCTTCAACGACATTCGTATCGCTTACTGACAGGAGCTCGAGCCATGACCACTACCCCTGTTCGGCAGGAATACGAAGTGCAGCTGGAGCCGCTGCTGAGTGTGCCGCTGGAGCGCAACCTGCCACTGGCCCAGCGCCTGTGGCAGCACGGCTGGCTGCGCAAGGCGGTGATCCTCGTGGTGATCGCCGCATTGTGGGAGGCCATTGCCCGTTACCAGGGCAACGACCTGCTGTTGCCAACCTTCCTGCAAACCGCGGCAGCCCTGTGGGACGGCCTTTTGAGCGGGGAGCTGCCCGCCAAGGTCGGCGTGTCGCTGGTGATTCTGCTCAAGGGCTACGTGCTGGGTATCGTCCTGGCCTTCGGCCTGACCAGCCTGGCCGTATCGACCCAGCTGGGCCGTGATCTGCTGGGCACGCTGACCTCGATGTTCAACCCGCTGCCGGCGATCGCCCTGCTGCCGCTGGCCCTGCTGTGGTTCGGGCTGGGCGACAACAGCCTGATCTTCGTGCTGGTGCATTCGGTGCTGTGGGCGCTGGCGCTCAATACCTATGCCGGCTTTCTCGGCGTCTCGGAAACCTTGCGCATGGCCGGGCGCAACTATGGCCTCAAAGGGCTGCGTCTGGTGCTGCACATCCTGGTGCCGGCGGCGCTGCCGTCGATTCTGTCGGGGCTGAAGATCGGCTGGGCCTTTGCCTGGCGTACCTTGATCGCCGCCGAGCTGGTGTTCGGCGCCAGCAGTGGCAAGGGCGGGCTGGGGTGGTACATCTTCCAGAACCGCAACGAGCTGTATACCGACAAGGTGTTTGCCGGGTTGGCGGTGGTGATCCTGATCGGGTTGCTGGTGGAAGGGTTGGTGTTCAATACCCTGGAGCGGCTGACCGTGCGGCGCTGGGGGATGCAGCGCTGATCTGCTGCGGCCCTATCGCCGGCAAGCCGGCTCCCACAGGAACTGCAGCGCTTTAGAGGCCAGCGGTGTACTTGTGGGAGCCGGCTTGCCGGCGATAGGGCCAGGACAGGCCACTACGCCTGATACTGCGCAGCCGCGTTGTTCAAGGTCCGGGCAATCTCATCGCGCAGCTCATCAGGCTGCTCCACCCTCACCCCATCCCCCTGGCTCAACACCCACCAGCGCACCCCCCAACCATCCTCCAGGGTGACCTGCAGCCGGTGCCCCTGCTCCAGGGCGGTGAGTTGCATGCCCGCACTCAACGGCATTTCTCGCAACTGCCGGGCCACCTGGTCGCTGACCCAGGCCTGCAGCTGCAAGCCCTCTTCCTGCACCGGCTGCAAGGCCTCACCACGCAGATAGCCCTGCAGGTCGAAGTTGCCACGCAGCTCCGCGCCGGCATTCACTGACCAATGCCAGCCAAACGGAATGCTCTTGTCATTACGCTCCAGCGGAAAGATCAGCGACAGCTCGTTGAGGTCGCGCTCCACCGTGCGTTTGCTGACATTGAACCCCACATCGCGCAGGCGCCACACCAGCTCCGCACTGGTAATGCCCGGAGAGCGGCTGGGCAACTGGCGCAGCATTGCCCATTGACGGCTGAGGGTGGCGCGGGTGGTGGCGAACGGCAAAAGGGAACGTCCTTGTCTAGGCTTGCCGCATTAGCATGGCGGCATGATCGGGTCATGGCAATTAGCCATGAATCGATCAGATCAACGAATACGCAATTGGTTGCCCCCGCCGAATCGTTCGCGACAGGTTTTGACGTGACGTCACGCAGAATCACGCCTCATCACAGCCGCGGTCGGGCCTGTGGGTCGTTCAATGAGGATGAACATGTCTGCTGTCAGCAATATCCATTCGCTGCTCGCCCGTCTTCTGCCGGAGCAGGTCATTTGCGCACCCACCCCCGCCGGCAGGCGGCAGCGGCTGTTCGCAGGCGTCGGGTTGCCCAGCCAGCGGGCGTTGCTGGTCAGCCGGCTGGATGAGGCCGCCGACCTGCAGGCGGTGTATGCCGACCTGCGCCAGCAGGCGCTGGCTGGCAATGTGGCGGCGCTCAACGACCTGGGCTGGGTCTGGCTCAATGGCAAGTACTGGCGCGCCGACACCGTGCTGGCCGGGCACCTGCTGCGCATGGCGGCGTTGCAGGGCAATGCGCCGGCCTGGTTCAACCTGGGGCAGCAGCATTATTTCGGCAAGGGCGTCGAGGCGTCCTACGTGCAGGCGGCGGAATGTTACCGGCAGGCCTTCGAGCGGGGCATGCTGCACGCTGCGGCGGCGCTGGGCGATCTGTACGAGGAAGAAGTGTGCGATGCCGGGTTGGGCTGGCAGGTCGACCTGGTGCAGGCCTACCAGTGGTTCTTCCGTGGCGCGGAGCGCGGGGACGCACGTTGCCGCTTCGAGGTGGGCTATCGTCTGTTGCATGGCCTGTGTGTGGAAGCTGATCTCAAGGCGGCGCTTTACTGGCTGGAGCTGGCGGCGGCGGCCGGGGTGATGCAGGCGGCCGAGGAGTTGGCGGTGCATTTCAGCCGGTGTGATGCGGCTCGCTATCTTGATTGGCGGGATCGGGCGGTGCAGATGGGCAGCACCTTGGCCTTGGCGATGAAGCTTGAAGATCAGGTACAGCCTTGAGCGCCAGCACAAACACCTTCAACCTCCCAGAATGAACAACTATTCATCCATTCCCCTCGTCGCCCCCGGTTGACGACAGGGGGAGGGCAAGGCGTATATTGATAGTTAGCAAACTATGAATATCCTTGGTTCTTCTACATGACCCTTGATTCCCTGCGCCTGCAAGTCAGCACCGGCATGGTGGTTGCCGCCCGCCATTGGCGGCGGATCTGCCATGCGGCCCTGACCAGCTACGGTATTTCCGAGGCCTGCGCGGCGCCGTTGCTGATGATCGTGCGCCTGGGCGATGGCGTGCATCAGGTGGCCGTGGCCCAGGCCGCCGGCCTGGAAAGCCCGTCGCTGGTGCGCCTGCTCGACCAGCTGTGCAAGGCCGGCCTGGTGTGCCGCAGCGAAGACCCGCTGGACCGCCGCGCCAAGGCCTTGAGCCTGACAGCCGAAGGCCGGCGCCTGGCCGAAGCCATCGAGGCGGAGCTGGTGCGGGTGCGCCACGAGGTGCTGCAAGGTATCGATGACGCCGACCTGCAGGCCACCCTGCGCGTGCTGCGCGCCTTCGAAGCCGCGGGCCTGGGCACGGCAGGCGGGGTGGCATGAACGGTTTCTTCAGCTCGGTGCCGCCTGCCCGCGACTGGTTCTACGGCGTGCGCACCTTCGCCGCGTCGATGATCGCCCTGTACATCGCCCTGCTCATGCAGCTGCCGCGCCCGTACTGGGCCATGGCGACCGTGTACATCGTCTCCAGCCCGTTCGTCGGGCCCACCAGCTCCAAGGCCCTGTATCGCGCCCTGGGTACGTTGCTGGGTGCTGGCGGGGCGATCTTCCTGGTGCCGCCGCTGGTGCAGTCGCCGTTGTTGCTGACGGTGGCCATCGCCCTGTGGACCGGCACCTTGCTGTACCTGTCGCTGAACCTGCGCACCGCCAACAACTACGTGCTGATGCTGGCCGGCTACACCTTGCCGATGATTGCCCTGGCGGTTGTCGACAACCCCTTGGCGGTGTTCGACGTGGCCTCTTCGCGTGCCCAGGAAATTTGCCTGGGCATCGTCTGCGCGGCAGTGGTCGGCGCGATTTTCTGGCCTCGGCGCCTGGCCCCCGTGGTGGTCGGCGCCACCGGCAACTGGTTCCAGGAGGCGATCCGCTACAGCGATACCTACCTGGCCCGTGACGTGGCTGCCGACAAGGTCGGCGGCATGCGTGGCGCGATGGTCGCCACCTTCAACTCCCTGGAACTGATGATCGGCCAGCTCGGCCATGAAGGCGCCGGCCCGCACACCCTGAAAAACGCCCGCGAACTGCGCGGCCGGATGATCCACCTGCTGCCGGTGATCGATGCCCTGGATGATGCCCTGGTCGCCCTCGAAGGCCGTGCCCCGGCGCATTTTGCCCAGTTGCAGCCGGTGCTCGAGGCTGCGCGCCAATGGCTCGAAGGCACCGCCCAGAGCGCCTCGGTAGCGCGCTGGACGGCGCTGCACGAACAGATCGACCGCCTGCAGCCAGGCGCTGCCGCCCTCGACCAGAAAGCCGAGCTGCTGCTGTCCAACGCCCTGTACCGCCTGACCGAATGGGCCGACCTCTGGCAGGACTGCTGCACCCTGCAACACGCCCTGCGCACCGACGACGCCACGCCCTGGCGCGCCGTCTACCGGCACTGGCGCCTGGGCCGCCTGACGGCGTTCTTCGACCGTGGCCTGATGCTCTATTCGGTGGTGTCCACAGTGCTGGCGATCATCGTCGCCTGTGGCCTGTGGATCGGCCTGGGCTGGAACGACGGCGCCAGCGCGGTGATTCTCGCCGCCGTGTCGTGCAGCTTCTTCGCCGCCATGGACGACCCGGCGCCGCAGATCTACCGGTTCTTCTTCTGGACGTTGATGTCGGTGATCTTCTCCAGCCTGTACCTGTTCCTGGTGCTGCCCAACCTGCACGACTTCCCGATGCTGGTGCTGGCTTTTGCCGTGCCATTCATCTGCATCGGCACCTTGACCGTGCAACCGCGCTTCTACCTGGGCACCTTGCTGACCATCGTCAACACGTCCACCTTCATCAGCATCCAGGGCGCCTACGACGCCGACTTCTTCACCTTCCTCAACTCCAACCTGGCCGGCCCGGTCGGGCTGCTGTTCGCCTTCATCTGGACCCTGGTGATGCGCCCGTTCGGCGTGGAACTGGCGGCCAAGCGCATGACCCGCTTCCTCTGGCGCGACATCGTCGAAATGACCGAGCCGGCCAGCCTGGCCGAGCATCGCCAGGTCGGCGTGCAGATGCTCGACCGCCTGATGCAGCACCTGCCGCGCCTGTCGCAGACCGGCCAGGACAGCGGCGTGGCCCTGCGCGACGTGCGCGTTGGTCTGAACCTGCTCGACCTGCTGGCCTACCTGCCGCGTGCCGGCACCCAGGCCCGTGAACGCCTGCAAACGGTGATCGAGGAAGTGGGCAGCCACTACGCGGCCTGCCTGCGCGCCGGCGAACGCCTGCATGCGCCGGCCGCACTGCTGCGCAACATGGAGCGTGCGCGCCAGGCGCTGAACCTGGATGAACTGTACGAACGCGGCGATGCCCGCACCCACCTGCTGCATGCCCTGAGCGGCCTGCGCCTGGCGCTGTTGCCGGGTGTGGAGGTGATGCTCGAGCCTGCCGAACAACCGCAACTGCCCCCCGGGCTCGACGGAGCGCCCCTGTGATCGGTGAAGTGGATATCAGCGGGGTGTTCCTGCCCACGCTGCTGGTGATGATGTTCTGCACCTACCTGCTGTTTCTGGGGGTGCACGCCGTGCTGGTGCGCCTGCACTTCTACCGCCTGGTCTGGCACCGGGCGCTGTTCAACGTTGCTTTGTATGCCGTGCTGCTTGGCGCGGTGGACCACTTTTGCCGAAGCCTGATGCTGCCATGAAAAAACCTTTGCTGACCTTGGGCCGTGTGGTCCTGACCTTGCTGGTAGTGACCTTCGCCGCCGTGCTCGTGTGGCAGATGGTGGTGTACTACATGTTCGCCCCCTGGACCCGCGACGGCCACATCCGCGCCGACGTGATCCAGATTGCCCCGGACGTCTCTGGGTTGATCCAGAAAGTCGAGGTGCGCGACAACCAGACCGTCAAGCGCGGCGACGTGCTGTTCACCATCGACCAGGACCGCTTCAGCCTGGCCCTGCGCCAGGCCAAGGCCACCCTGGGCGAGCGCCAGGAAACCCTGGCCCAGGCCTCCCGCGAGGCGCAGCGCAACCGCAAGCTGGGCAACCTGGTGGCGGCCGAGCAGCTGGAAGAGAGCCAGTCCCGCGAGGCGCGTGCCCGCTCGGCGGTGAGCGAGGCGCAGGTGGCGGTGGATACCGCCCAGCTCAACCTCGACCGTTCGGTGGTGCGCAGCCCGGTGGATGGCTACCTCAACGACCGCGCCCCGCGTAACCACGAGTTCGTCACCGCCGGCCACCCGGTGCTGTCGGTGGTCGACAGCGCGTCCTACCATGTCGATGGATACTTCGAAGAGACCAAACTGGGCGGCATCCACATCGGCGATGCCGTGGACATCCGCGTGATGGGCGACAACACCCGCCTGCGCGGCCGGGTGCAGAGCTTTGCCGCCGGCATCGAAGACCGCGACCGCAGCAGCGGCGCCAACCTGCTGCCCAACGTCAACCCGGCGTTCAGCTGGGTGCGTCTGGCCCAGCGGATCCCGGTGCGCATCGCCTTCGATGAAGTGCCGGAAGACTTTCGCATGATCGCCGGGCGCACTGCCACGGTGTCGATCATCGAGGGGCAGAACCCATGAAACAGCTGATCCTGGCGGGTTTCTGCCTGTCGCTGGGGGCCTGCATGATGGTCGGCCCAGACTATGACGTGCCCAAGGACGCCGCCGTGCAGCGCAGCGACCTCAACGGCCCGCTGCGCCAGGATGCCGATAGCGTGGTGTCGGCGCCGGTGCCGGAGGACTGGTGGCAGCTGTATCAGGATCAGCGCCTGAACGAACTGGTGCGCCAGGCGTTGAGTGCCAACACCGAGCTGCGCGTGGCGGCGGCCAACATCGCCAAGGCCCGCGCCCAGGTCGAAGTGGCCGAGTCGCAGGGTGGCTTCAACGGCGGCATCAAGGCCGGCGCCCAGCGCTTGCAGGAGTCGGGCGAAGCCTTCCTGCTGCCCGAGAAGGTGCCGGTGGCCAACATCGGCGAGGCGATCATCAGCGCCTCCTACCAGTTCGACCTGTGGGGCACGTTCAAGCGCGGTACCGAAGCGGCCAAGGCCAATGCCGACGCCGTGCAGGCCGCCGCCGACACGGCGCGCATCACCTTGGTGGCGGATGTGGTCAAGGCCTACACCCAGGTGTGCTCGGCCAACGAGGAATACCACATCGCCCGCGAATCGCTCGATTTGCAGGAACAGAGCGTGCAGCTCAACCAGCGCCTGCGTGATGCCGGCCGCGGCGATGAAACCCAGGTCACCCGCTCGCAGACCCAGTTCAAATCCCTGCGCGCCGAACTGCCGCGCTTCAAGGCCGAGCGCGAGACCGGCATGTACACCCTGGCCGCGCTGCTGGCCAAGCCGGTGGACCAACTGCCTGCCGGTACCGCCGATTGCGCCGAACTGCCGCACCTGAACCAGCTGGTGCCGGTGGGCGACGGCGCCGCACTGCTCAAGCGCCGCCCCGACGTGCGCCAGGCCGAACGCCAGCTGGCGGCCGCCACCGCGACCATCGGCGTGGCCACCGGCGCGCTGTACCCCGACATCAGCTTCGGCGCCCAGGTGGGCACCATCGGTATCCTCGAGAACCTCGGCGAGCCCTCGACCAACCGCTGGGGCTTTGGCCCGCAGATCAGCTGGACCATCCCCACCAACGGCACCCGCGCGCGTATTCGCATGGCCGAGGCTTCGACCCAGGCGGCGTTGGCGAACTTCGACGGTGTGGTGCTGAACGCCATTCGCGAAACCCAGACCCGCCTGGCGCAGTACAGCGCCTTGCTGGATCGCCGTGATGCGCTGGCCGAGGCGGAAAAATCGGCGAAGGAAGCGGCGGACCAGACGCACCGCTATTACCAGGCGGGGCGCGAGTCGTTCCTGGCGGACCTGCAGGCGACGCGTACCTACACCGACATGCGTGCGCAGTTGGCGGCGGCCAATAGCCAGGTGGCCATGGGGCAGATTGGGGTGTTCCTGGCGTTGGGCGGTGGCTGGAAGGATGCCGCCAAGCATTGAGGCCCAATCGCCGGCAAGACGGCTCCCACAGGTAGGGCGCCGCCCTTGTGGGAGCCGGCTTGCCGGCGATGAGGCCCTGACAGTCAAAGCCAGATCGCATCCCAGTGCGGATAATCCCCCACTCGGTCAACCAGACCTGCCCGCTTAGGGTTCAAGACGATGTAGCGCGCCACATCCTGCACGTCCTCTTCTCGGCGCAACGCCCGGTCATGAAAACCCTTCTGCCAGAGCCTTCCATATCGCCCCAGATGGCGATTGATGACGCAGGTGCTGCGCGACTTTACCCGACGCATCAACGTTTTCAGGCTCACCGGCCCCAATTCGATCAACCAGTGAAAATGATCTGGCATCACGACCCAGGCTAAAGACCGGGCCGCGCCTTCTATCTCGGCTTGGCGTAACTGGTTGATCAGCAGCCGAGCCGAGTGGAACCCGCCCAGTAAAGGCGCCCTGTGCAACGTGGTGCTGGTGAGAAGGTACAGCCGGTTTCTTTCTGAAAACCTGCCAATTCTCAGCTGATTTGAATGGGGACGATCCATGTTCCCTACCTCCTGTTGGTTTGCCTATTCAGGCTAGTAACGATGATTTGGCCGGTTGGGTTCAATTTGTACCTGTTGTTTCAAGGGTGGCGCCGCCCTTGATGCCTGTAAAAATCCTGTGGGAGCCGGCTTGCCGGCGATTCGAGGGCGCAGCCCTCGCCAAGCATTTGTCTCAAGATTTTTCATGAAATCCGTCCGTAAACCTTGAGGGAAGCTGAGTGGAAGTGAACAATGTTCTCTTTCGTATTCCCTTCGAGATTGGCCATGAATTCCCGTTCCCGTCTGCTTGCCTGGTTGCTTTGGCCCATGCTGGCGCTGTGCAGCACCGTGGTGCTGGCCGAATCCCCTGCCGAGGCCGGCAAGGCCCTGCACTTGCTCGATTACATCGGTGCCGACTACCCGCCGACCGTGCGTGACGGCAAGGTGATCGACGACGGTGAATACCGTGAGCAGCAGGAATTCAGCGCGGTATTGGCCGACCTGGTCAAAGGCTTGCCGGCGAATGCCGAGCAAAACGCCCTGGAGCAGGGCGTCCAGGCGCTGCGCCAGGCCATCGACCAGCGCCAGGAGGGCGCGGCAGTCGCCAAGCAGGCACGCCAGCTGGGTGCACGCCTGGCGGTGGCCTACGAGGTCAGCCAGGCGCCGGTGATTACCCCGGACCCGGCCCGCGGCGCTTCGCTGTATGCGCAGAACTGCTCGATCTGCCATGGCGACACGGGGGCGGGCGATGGCCCGGCCGGCGTGGGCCTGGAGCCGGCACCGGCCGATCTGCGCAATGCCGAACGCCTCGACCAGCTCAGCCTGTACGACCTGTACAACACCCTGGGCCTGGGCATCGACGGCACCGAAATGCCCTCATTCGCCGACCAGCTCGACGAGCGTCAGCGCTGGGACGTGGCAGCCTATATCGCCAGCTTCTCGGCCAACCCGCAGGCGGCCAAGGGCGACAAGACCTGGAACCTCGCCGACCTGGCCCGCCAGACCCCGGCCGAAGTCGCCGCCAACGAAGGCGCCGCGTCGGTCGAGGCCTTCCGTGCCCAGCGCGCGCAGCCGCCGCAGGCCAAGCGTGGCCCGGCGCAGCTGCTCGAATACACCGCCAGCACCCTGGACAAGAGCCTGGCCGCCTATCGCGCAGGTGACCGCGACCAGGCCTACGACCTGTCGGTAGCCGCCTACCTGGAAGGCTTCGAGCTGGTGGAAAGCTCGCTGGACAACATCGATACGCAAACCCGCAAGGACACCGAAAAGTCGCTGATGGCCTACCGCCAATCGCTGCAGGACGGCTTGCCGGTCGCCCAGGCCGAACAGCGCCTGGCCGAAGCCAAGGTCAAGCTCGACCAGGCGTCCAAGCTGTTGGGCAGCGATGGCCTGAGCTGGTCGCTGAGCTACATTTCCGGCTTGCTGATCCTGCTGCGCGAGGGCCTGGAAGCCATTCTGGTGCTGGCCGCGATCCTGGCCTTCCTGCGCAATACCGGGCAGCAGTCGGCGGTGCGCAGCGTCAACATCGGCTGGGGCCTGGCGCTGGTCGCCGGTTTCGCTACCTGGGCGGTGGCGGCCTACGTGATCGACGTCGGCGGCGCCCAGCGTGAACTGCTCGAAGGCTGCACGGCGCTGTTCGCCTCGGTGATGGTGCTGTGGCTGGGTGTGTGGATGCACGACCGCCGCCACGCCGCGGCCTGGCAGGACTACATCAAGAGCAGCCTGGTCAGCGGCGGCGGGCGCTTCGGCTTTGCCGTGCTGGCGTTCTTCTCGGTGTACCGCGAGCTGTTCGAAGTGATCCTGTTCTACGAAACCCTGTGGCTGCAGGCCGGCCCAGCTGGCCACCAGGCGGTGCTGGCCGGTGGTGCCACGGCGCTGGTGCTGCTGGTGGGCCTGGCTTGGGTGATCCTGCGCGGTTCGGCGAAGCTACCGCTGGCGCTGTTCTTCAGCATCAACGCGGCGTTGCTGTGTGCCTTGTCGGTGGTGTTCGCCGGGCATGGCGTGAAGGCGCTGCAGGAGGCCGGCGTGCTGGGCACGCGGCCGGTGGCGTTCTTCGAGTTCGACTGGCTGGGGATTCATGCCGATGCCTACTCGCTGGCCGCCCAGGCGGTGGCGTTGCTGGCGATTGTGGTGTTGTATGGGCGCAGTCGCCTGGCCGAGAAGCGCCGGGCTGCGGCACACTGAGGCCGCCATGCGGCCTATGCCCGGCAAGCCGGCTCCCACAGGTTCGGCGCAGGCCTTCGGGGCAACGCGCCTTCTGTGGGAGCCGGCTTGCCGGCGATAGGCCAGTGCCGATCAAGAAGAGAATAGCGACATGCGCATATGGATCGACGCCGACGCCTGCCCCAAGCCGGCCAAGGACCTGATCGTCAAGTTCGCCCTCAAGCGCAAGCTCGAGGTGATCATGGTGGCCGGCCAGGCCGTGGCCAAGCCGGCCTTCGCCGTGGTGCGGCTGATTGTGGTACCCAGCGGCATGGACGCCGCCGACGATTACCTGGTGGAGCACGCCATGCCTGGCGAGCTGGTGATCTGCAGCGACGTGCCGCTGGCCGATCGCCTGATCAAGAAGGGCGTGGCGGCGCTGGACCCACGCGGCCGCGAGTTCGACGAGCGCAACATGGGCGAGCGCCTGGCGGTGCGCAACCTGTTCACCGAGCTGCGCGAGCAGGGCCAGGTCGGCGGCGGGCAGGCGCCCTATGGCGAACGCGAGAAGCAGGCGTTCGCCAATGCGCTGGACCGTATCCTCACCCGCCTGGCCAAGGGCTGATCACTCACCCTCGTGGGTCAGCTCCAGCACACGGTCCACCAGCTTGTAGATGCCACCCGCCGCTTCACTGATCGACTTAGCCACCATGTAGGCGGGGGTGGTCACGAGCTTGCGCTGGGTGTCTTCGACGATGTCGTGTACATCGCACTCTTGATGGGTGGCGCCCATCTTCACCATCGCACCGGCGGTGCCGGCATCGTTGCCAATGGTGCAGACCACGCCCGGGCCATAGATCTTCGCCGCCAGCGCCGGCGAAATGCAGATCAGGCCGACCGGCTTGCAGGCCTCGGCAAAGGCTTCGGCCAGGGCCAGCACGTCCGGGTTCACGCTGCACTCGGGGCCATCGACGGCAAAGCTGGACAGGTTCTTGGCCGCGCCAAAACCGCCCGGCACGATCAACGCATCGAAGTCCTCGGCCTTGGCTTCGCGGATGTCCTTCACCTCGCCCCGGGCAATGCGCGCCGATTCCACCAGCACGTTGCGCGATTCGGGCATTTCTTCGCCGGTCAGATGGTCGATCACATGCATCTGCGCGATGTTCGGCGCAAAGCACTGCACCTGCGCGCCGCGCTGGTCGAGGCGCAGCAGGGTGATCACGCTTTCGTGGATTTCGGCACCGTCATACACGCCACAGCCGGACAGAATCACCGCTACCTTTTTTGTCATGCTCATTACTCCAGTTTCGAGGCGCTAAATGTCCTCTAGTTTGGCAGATGTGGCCATAGGGGTTGGCGCGGGCGCATCCTAATCTCTGTGGATAACCTTCGAGGCGAGCTCCATGGACCTTATTCTGCTGGCCGTGCCGTTTTTCTTCGTGCTGATTGCGGTGGAGCTGATTGCCGACCGCGTGCGCGGCCAGCGCAATTTCACCGTGGCCGACTCGATCAACAGCCTGAGCACCGGGGCGTTGTCCACCAGCACCGGGTTGCTGACCAAGGGCGTAGGGCTGCTCACCTATGCGCTGGCCTGGGAGCACCTGGCGCTGCTGCATTTGCCGCAGCAGGCCTGGTGGGTGTGGCTGCTGGCGTTCGTGCTGTATGACCTGTGCTACTACTGGCTGCACCGCCTGGGGCACGAGCGCAACGTGCTGTGGGCCGCGCATTCGGTGCACCACCAGAGCGAGGAGTACAACCTCACCACCGCCCTGCGCCAGACCAGCAGCGGCTTCATCTTCTCCTGGATCTTCTACCTGCCGCTGGCGCTGATCGGGGTGCCGCCGCTGGTGTTCATCACCGTGGCGTCGTTGAACCTGCTGTACCAGTTCTGGGTGCACACCCGGCACATCCCCAAGCTGAGCTGGCTCGAGTGGGTACTGATCACACCGTCCAACCATCGCGTCCACCATGCGCAGAATCCTGTCTACTTGGATCGTAACTATGGCGGGGTGTTCATTCTCTGGGACCGCCTGTTCGGCACCTTCAAGGAAGAAGACCCGGCCGAGCCGGTGGTGTTTGGCGTGACCACGCCGCTGGCGAGCTGGAACCCGCTGTGGGCCAACCTGCAGTTCTACGCTCAGCTCTGGGACGACGCCCGGCGTACCCGCAGCTGGCGTGACAAGCTGCGCATCTGGTTCATGCCGACCGGCTGGCGCCCTGCGGATGTCGCGGCGCGTTATCCACAGGCCAAACAGAACCTGGCGCTGTTTCGCAAGTTCGAGGTCGCCCTGGGGCGTGCGCAGCAGGTGTATGTGGCCGTGCAGTTCGTGGCCTACATCGCCCTGGGCAGTTACTTGATGGATGTGGCCGAAAAGGTGCCGGGCGCCGCCCTGGTGCTGGGCTGGGCGGTCATGGCGTTTGGCTTGTTCGTGCTGGGTGCGGCCCTGGAAAACCGGCCGTGGGCGGCGCGCCTGGAGCTGGCGCGGCTGCTGGCGAATGCGCCGGCGCTGTACCTGGCCGGCGTGTCTGGCCTAGTGCTGGTCACGCCCCTGGCGTGGTTCCTGCTCGCTGCGTACAGCCTCTGCAGCTTCTGGGCTCTGGGCGTCTGCCGCCGCCTTGCGCTCCGCGCGCAGGGTGCGAAAGCGCCGGCGCAGCCACAGCAGGACACCCAGCAACAGCAGGCCGCCGAGCACCCATAGTTCGTACTTCTTGACGTTGCCCAGCATGCCTTCGAGGATCGCCCCGAAGTGATAGGCGGCGGCGCCCAGGGCCAGGGCCCAGATCGCCGCGCCGATGCCGTTGAGCAGCAGGTAGCGCCGCGGCGGGTAGCCGGACAGGCCGATGGCCACCGGCATCACCGTGCGCAGGCCGTAGACGAAGCGGAAGCTCAGCACCCAGATATCGGGGTGGCGGCGAATGTGCTCGAGTGCACGGTCGCCCATCGCCTGCCAGCGCGGCTTGCGCGCAAGGATCTTGCGGCCGTGGCGGCGCCCCATGAAGTACCACAGCTGGTCGCCGGCATAGCTGCCGAAGAATGCCACGATCACCACCAGGCTGATGTCCATGTACCCGCGGAACGCGAGGAATCCTGCAAGCACCAGGATGGTCTCGCCTTCGAAGAAGGTGCCTAGAAAAAGGGCAAAGTAGCCGAAATCCTGCAGGAATTGTTGAAGCATTTTCTGAGGTGCTGGCGAAATGAACGCGCAGCCTACCCCTTCGCGCGCTTTCGTGAAAGTGTCCAAATGTGTCTCGACGTGAACAATTCCTACACGGACAATGCCTTCGGCCACAAGTCGCAGGGTTGCCTACAGGTGTAACACAGGCGTCATAATGGCCGCTTATCGTCCCGCTCAATTGATGATAGGGCGTTAACGTCCTCAGGAACGTCCAGATGAATAATGAAGTGCTCACCCCTGTCGCGATCAAGGATGCTCAGGCCGTCCCCGAAGAGCTGGTGCAAACCCCGCCAGACCTGCCCGAGCCCCCGGAACCGGTGGTCGAGGCCGCCGTGCCTGCCCCGGCGCCGACGCCGGCCATCAACATTCCGAGCCTTGACGACAGCAGCCTGTACATTCATCGCGAACTGTCGCAGCTGCAGTTCAACATTCGCGTGCTGGAGCAGGCCCTGGATGAGTCCTATCCGCTGCTCGAGCGCCTGAAGTTCCTGCTGATCTTCTCCAGCAACCTCGACGAGTTCTTCGAGATCCGCGTGGCGGGCCTGAAGAAGCAGATCAACTTCGCCCGTGAACAGGCCGGTGCCGATGGCCTGCAGCCGCACCAGGCGCTGGCGCGCATCAGCGAGCTGGTGCACATCGAAGTGGAGCGCCAGTACGCGATCCTCAACGACGTGCTGCTGCCGGAGCTGGAAAAGCACGCGATCCGCTTCATCCGCCGCCGCCACTGGACGCCCAAGCTCAAGACCTGGGTGCGGCGCTTCTTCCGCGACGAGATCGCGCCGATCATCACCCCGATCGGCCTCGACCCGACGCACCCGTTCCCGTTGCTGGTGAACAAGAGCCTCAACTTCATCGTCGAGCTCGAAGGCGTCGACGCCTTCGGCCGCGACTCGGGCCTGGCGATCATCCCGGCGCCACGCCTGCTGCCGCGGGTCATCCGCGTGCCGGAAGAGGTGGGCGGTGCGGGCGACAACTACGTGTTCCTGTCGTCGATGATCCACGCCCACGCCGATGACCTGTTCCAGGGCATGAAGGTCAAGGGCTGCTATCAGTTCCGCCTGACCCGCAACGCCGACTTGGCGCTGGACTCCGAAGAGGTCGACGACCTTGCCCGCGCCCTGCGCGGCGAGCTGTTCTCGCGCCGCTACGGCGATGCCGTGCGCCTGGAAGTGGCCGACACCTGCCCGAAACACCTGTCCGACTACCTGCTCAAGCAGTTCAGCCTGAGCGAGAGCGAGCTGTACCAGGTCAATGGCCCGGTCAACCTGACCCGCCTGTTCAGCATCACCGGCCTGGACAGCCACCCGGAGCTGCAGTACACCCCGTTCACCCCGGCGATCCCCAAGCTGCTGGTGAACGCCGAGAACATCTTCAGCGTGATCGGCAAGCAGGACATCCTGCTGATGCACCCCTTCGAGTCGTTCACCCCGGTGGTCGACCTGCTGCGCCAGGCCGCCAAGGACCCGCACGTGCTCGCGGTGCGCCAGACCCTGTACCGCTCAGGCGCCAACTCGGAGATCGTCGATGCCCTGGTGGATGCGGCGCGTAACGGCAAGGAAGTCACCGCGGTGATCGAGCTGCGGGCGCGCTTCGACGAAGAGTCCAACCTGCAGATGGCCAGCCGCCTGCAAGCGGCGGGCGCCGTGGTGATCTACGGTGTGGTCGGCTTCAAGACCCACGCCAAGATGATGCTGATCCTGCGCCGTGAGCAGGGCGAGATCGTGCGCTATGCGCACCTGGGCACCGGCAACTACCACGCCGGCAACGCCCGCCTGTACACCGACTACAGCCTGCTGACCTCCGACGACGCCCTCACCGAGGACGTCGGCAAACTGTTCAGCCAGCTGATCGGCATGGGCAAGACGCTGCGCATGAAGAAACTGCTGCACGCGCCGTTCACCCTGAAGAAGGGCATGCTCGACATGATCGCCCGGGAGACCCAGTTCGCCCTGGAAGGCAAGCCTGCGCACATCATCGCCAAGTTCAACTCGCTGACCGATGCCAAGGTCATCAAGGCGCTGTACAAGGCCAGCCAGTCGGGCGTGAAGATCGACCTGGTGGTGCGTGGCATGTGCTGCCTGCGCCCAGGTATTCCGGGGGTTTCGCACAACATCCAGGTGCGCTCGATCATCGGCCGCTTCCTGGAGCACACGCGGGTGTTCTACTTCCTCAATGGCGGCGAAGAGCAGATCTACCTGTCCAGTGCCGACTGGATGGAGCGCAACCTCGACAAGCGTGTGGAGACGTGCTTCCCGGTAGAGGGCAAGAAGCTCTTGCTGCGGGTGAAGAAGGAGCTGGAAAGCTACCTGACCGACAACACCCACGCCTGGACCCTGCAGCCTGACGGGCGCTACGTGCGCAGCAGCCCGACCGGCAACCAGAACCCGCGCAGTGCCCAGGCGACCCTGCTGGAGCGCCTGAGCAACCCGGTACTCAACGTACGCTGAGGACGAAATTGACCCGGGCCAGCCACTCCGCCTCGTTGGCGAAGTCGGCCTGGGTCAGTTGGTTCTGCTCCAGCCAGCCTTGCGGGAATACCACTTCCAGGCTGTTGTCGCCCGCTTGCAGTTGCACCTTGGGCATCTGCTGAGTGCCACGGATGTGGTGGAACAGGATGGCGAAGCGCAGCAGCACGCACAGGCGCAGCAGTTTCACGCCTTCATCGCCCAGTTCGGCGAACTTGTCCTTGGGAATGTTGCGGCGGTGGCCACGCACCAGCAGGGCCATCATCTGCTGGTCTTCGCGGGAAAAGCCCGACAGGTCGGAGTGCTCGATCAGGTAGGCGCCGTGCTTGTGGTAGTGGTAGTGGGCGATATCCAGGCCGATTTCGTGGATTTTTGCCGCCCAGCCCAGCAGATCGCGCCAGTTTCCATCCTCCAGGCCCCACGCTTTCGCCACTTGGTCAAAGGCATGCAACGCCTTGCGCTCGACGCGGGCGGCCTGGCCCTGGTCGACGTGGTAGCGCTCCATCAGCGAGTTGAGGGTGCGTTCGCGCACGTCTTCATGGTGGTGGCGGCCGAGCAGGTCGAACAGCACGCCTTCGCGCAGGGCACCGTCGCAGTGGTCCATGCGCTGCAGCTCCAGGGCGTCGAAGATGGCTTCGAGAATCGCCATGCCGGCCGGGAAAATGGCGCGGCGGTCGGGTTTGACCCCGTCGAAATCGATCTTGTCGACTTCACCCAGCTTGAACATCTTGCGCTTGACCCAGGCCAGGCCCTCGGCGTTGACCTCGCCATTGCCAAGGCCGCCGGCCTTGATCGCGGCGCCGATGGCGCGGATGGTGCCGGACGAGCCGATGGCTTCGTCCCAGGTCAGGCGGTGCAGGGCGTTTTCAATGCTCATCAGCTCCAGGCGCGCGGCGGTGTAGGCCTGGGCGTAGCGCGCCGGGGTGATCTTGCCGTCACGGAAATAGCGCTGGGTGAAGCTGACGCAGCCCATCTGCAGGCTTTCGCGCAGCAGCGGCTCGAAGCGCTGGCCAATGATGAACTCGGTGCTGCCGCCGCCGATGTCGGCGACCAGGCGCTTGCCCGGGGTGTCGGCCAGGGTGTGGGACACGCCCAGGTAGATCAGGCGCGCTTCCTCACGGCCGGAAATCACTTCCACCGGGTGGCCGAGGATGGCTTCGGCGCGCTGGATGAATTCGTTGCGGTTGCGCGCTTCGCGCAGGGCGTTGGTGCCGACGATGCGCACGGCGCCTGCAGGCATGCCGTTGATCAGCTGGGCAAAACGCTTGAGGCACTCAAGGCCCCGTTCCATGGCTTCTTCGCTGAGCATGCGCGATTCGTCGATGCCGGCGGCCAGCTGAACCTTTTCGCCGAGGCGCTCGAGAATGCGGATCTCGGTGTGGTGAGCCTTGGCCACGACCATGTGAAAACTGTTGGAGCCAAGGTCGATGGCGGCGATCAGAGACAGGTTCTTCGCGGTTGTATGCGGCATGGTCTGAGTGTTCTCGGTCGTTAACCCGGCAATCCTGCCACGATACTTGGCTGTCGCCAACGCGCGGCACGCCAAGGGTTGATGCAAGGCAATGTGCCATTCGATGCTATGACACTTGTGTGACGGTTTCGATTCGCGGCGTCTTGCACAACTATAGTTACAGTCAATCGTCCGTGACTTCCTGTTGCGTCAGGGTCCGGCTATGATGGGCCACGTTTTTTGCTTACGACCCTGGAGATATCCATGAGCAGCGATCTGATCAAACACGTCACCGACGCCACCTTCGAGGCCGAAGTCCTGCAAGCCCAAGGCCCGGTGCTGGTTGATTACTGGGCTGAATGGTGCGGCCCATGCAAGATGATCGCGCCAGTCCTGGACGACATCGCTTCCACCTACGAGGGCAAACTGACCGTCGCCAAGCTGAACATCGACGACAACCAGGAAACCCCGGCCAAGCACGGCGTGCGTGGCATCCCGACGCTGATGCTGTTCAAGAACGGCAACGTCGAAGCCACCAAGGTCGGTGCGCTGTCGAAGTCGCAGCTGGCCGCGTTCCTCGACGCCCACCTGTGATATGAATAAGCCCCGCAAATGCGGGGCTTTTCTTTTTCAACCCACTAGACGTCGAAAAAAGCAAGTGTTACATTCGGCCTCGCACTGCTTCTCCAGTGCCCCCTGCACGCCGTCGCCGACGCACTCCTAATTAGAATCTGTGCGCGATCCTATCGCCTTCTAGCGGCGCGGCTTCATTAAGCCATTAGCTTAATCCTCCCTTCATACATGATTACGTCACTCCCCTTATGAACCTGACTGAACTCAAGCAAAAGCCGATTACCGATCTGCTGGAAATGGCCGAACAGATGGGCATCGAAAACATGGCCCGTTCGCGCAAACAGGACGTGATTTTCGCCCTGCTGAAGAAGCACGCGAAAAGCGGCGAAGAGATCTCGGGTGACGGCGTGCTGGAGATTCTCCAGGATGGTTTCGGTTTCCTGCGTTCGGCTGATGCGTCCTACCTGGCCGGCCCCGACGATATCTACGTCTCGCCAAGCCAGATCCGCCGTTTCAACCTGCGTACCGGCGACACCATCGTCGGCAAGATCCGCCCGCCAAAGGAAGGGGAGCGTTACTTCGCCCTGCTGAAGGTCGACACGATCAACTTCGATCGCCCGGAAAACGCGAAGAACAAGATCCTGTTCGAAAACCTGACGCCGCTGTTCCCGAACAAGCGCCTGAAGATGGAAGCCGGCAACGGTTCCACCGAAGACCTGACCGGCCGCGTCATCGACCTGTGCGCCCCGATCGGCAAAGGCCAGCGCGGCCTGATCGTCGCCCCGCCAAAAGCGGGCAAGACCATCATGCTGCAGAACATCGCGGCGAACATCACCCGTAACAACCCCGAGTGCCACCTGATCGTCCTGCTGATCGACGAGCGCCCGGAAGAAGTGACCGAAATGCAGCGCACCGTGCGCGGTGAAGTGGTTGCCTCCACCTTCGACGAGCCGCCGACCCGCCACGTGCAGGTTGCCGAGATGGTCATCGAGAAGGCCAAGCGCCTGGTCGAGCACAAGAAGGACGTGGTCATCCTGCTCGACTCGATCACCCGCCTGGCACGTGCCTACAACACCGTGATCCCGAGCTCCGGCAAGGTGCTGACCGGTGGTGTCGACGCCCACGCCCTGGAGAAGCCGAAGCGCTTCTTCGGCGCCGCGCGTAACATCGAGGAAGGCGGTTCGCTGACCATCATCGCCACCGCGCTGGTCGAAACCGGCTCGAAGATGGACGAAGTGATCTACGAAGAGTTCAAGGGTACCGGCAACATGGAACTGCCCCTGGACCGTCGCATCGCCGAGAAGCGCGTGTTCCCGGCCATCAACATCAACCGCTCCGGCACCCGCCGCGAAGAGTTGCTGACGGCCGACGACGAACTGCAGCGCATGTGGATCCTGCGCAAGCTGCTGCACCCGATGGACGAAATCGCCGCCATCGAGTTCCTGGTCGACAAGCTCAAGCAGACCAAGACCAACGACGAGTTCTTCCTGTCGATGAAGCGCAAGTAAGATCGTCGAACCACGCAAAAGGCCGGGGAAACCCGGCTTTCTGCTATCTGTACTTTGGCTATTGCGGCCCGTTCGGCGCTACACTCTGCAGCCCGACCGATACGGCCAACACGAGGCACATGCATGCAGTATCGCGATTTGCGCGACTTCATCCGTGGCCTGGAGCAGCGCGGCGAACTCAAGCGCATCCAGGTTCCGATTTCCCCCGTTCTGGAAATGACCGAGGTCTGCGACCGCACCCTGCGCGCCAAAGGCCCGGCATTGCTGTTCGAAAAGCCCACGGGCTTCGACATTCCGGTGCTGGGCAACCTGTTTGGCACCCCGGAGCGGGTGGCCATGGGCATGGGCGCCGAGTCGGTCGATGAATTGCGCGAGATCGGCAAGCTGCTGGCCTTCCTGAAAGAGCCCGAGCCGCCGAAAGGCCTCAAGGACGCCTGGTCCAAGCTGCCGATCTTCAAGAAAGTCGTGTCGATGGCGCCCAAGGTGGTCAAGGATGCGGTGTGCCAGGAGGTCGTGGTCGAAGGCGATGACGTCGACCTTGGCCAGTTGCCGATCCAGCACTGCTGGCCGGGCGACGTGGCGCCGTTGATCACCTGGGGCCTGACCGTCACCCGCGGGCCGAACAAGGACCGCCAGAACCTGGGCATCTACCGCCAGCAGGTGATCGGCCGCAACAAGGTCATCATGCGTTGGCTCAGCCACCGTGGCGGCGCGCTGGATTACCGCGAGTGGTGCGAGAAGCACCCGGGCCAGCCGTTCCCGGTCGCCGTGGCCCTGGGCGCTGACCCTGCCACCATCCTCGGCGCCGTGACGCCGGTGCCCGATACCCTGTCCGAATACGCCTTCGCCGGCTTGTTGCGCGGCAACCGCACCGAGCTGGTCAAGTGCCGCGGCAGCAACCTGCAGGTGCCTGCTACCGCTGAAATCATCCTCGAAGGCGTGATCCACCCGGGCGAGATGGCACCGGAAGGTCCTTACGGCGACCACACCGGTTACTACAACGAAGTGGACAGCTTCCCGGTGTTCACCGTCGAGCGCATCACCCATCGGCAAAAACCGATCTACCACAGCACCTACACCGGCCGCCCGCCTGATGAGCCGGCGATTCTCGGCGTGGCGCTGAACGAAGTGTTCGTGCCGATCCTGCAGAAGCAGTTCCCGGAAATCGTCGACTTCTACCTGCCGCCGGAAGGCTGCTCCTACCGCATGGCGGTGGTGACCATGAAAAAGCAGTACCCGGGCCACGCCAAGCGCGTGATGCTGGGTGTGTGGTCGTTCCTGCGACAGTTCATGTACACCAAGTTCGTTATCGTGACCGACGACGACATCAACGCCCGCGACTGGAACGATGTGATCTGGGCCATCACCACGCGCATGGATCCCAAGCGTGATACGGTGATGATCGACAACACGCCGATCGACTACCTGGACTTCGCGTCGCCGGTGTCGGGGCTGGGGTCGAAGATGGGCCTGGACGCCACGCACAAGTGGCCGGGCGAGACTACACGCGAATGGGGCCGGGTCATCGTCAAGGACGAGGCCGTCACCCGCCGTATCGATGAGCTGTGGGATCAGTTGGGAATAGATTGATGCAGGTAACGTTGCAGCCGTCCGGGGCGGTGCTGGCGCTCGAGCCCGGGGAACGGATCCTGGAAGGTGCGCGGCGGCTGGGCTATGAATGCCCGAGCAGCTGTCGCAATGGCAACTGCCATGTCTGCGCCGCGTTGTTGGTCGAAGGCCGGGTTCGTCAGGACGGTGAAGTGCGCGATCATGGCGAGCTGTTTACCTGTATTGCCGAACCGCTGGAGGACTGCGTCTTGCTCTGGGATGGTGTGCTGGCCCTGGGCGAGCTGCCGGTGCGCAAGCTCGCTTGCACGGTGACCGAGTGCGTCGAGGTCGGTGGCGATGTCTGGCGCGTGCGCTTGCGCGCGCCTGCCGGCAAACCGCCGCGCTACCATGCCGGGCAGTACCTGATGATCGAGCGCGAGGGCGGCAAGCCGGCCGCCTTCTCCCTGGCCTCGGCGCCCCATGGCGGGCGAGACCTGGAGTTGCATGTGCTGGGCCGTGAAGACAGTGCCCAGCAGCTGCTGGCTCAGTTGCAGCGCAACGGCATGGCCCGCATCGAAATGCCGTTTGGTGACGCGCACCTGGCCGAATTGCCCGATGGGCCGCTGGTGTTGATCGCCGCCGGCACGGGCATGGGGCAGATGCACAGCCTGGTCGAGCACTGCCGCGCCCAGGGCTTCAAGCACCCGGTGCATCTGTACTGGGGCGTGCGCCGCCCCGAGGACTTCTACACCATCGAGCACTGGGACCAATGGCAGCGCCTGCCGAACCTGTTCCTGCACAAGGTGGTCAGCGACCTGTGTGGCTGGGAAGGCCGTTGCGGGCTATTGCACGAGGCGGTGTGCGAGGACGTCGAAGACCTCAATGCCGTTCATGTCTATGCCAGTGGCTCGCCGAACATGGTCTACGCCACCCTCGATGCGCTGGTGGAAGCAGGCATGGATGCGCACCGCATGCGCGCCGATGTGTTTGCCTACGCGCCACGCGGTTAATAACCTAAGTTCTGCTTAGTGGGTATAAGGCGGTAATTGTTACCGCCTTGGCCCATAACTATCGCGTAACTTGCAACACTGCGTTCCAATCGTCGGAAGTCTGCGTGAAACATTGCCCGCAGGGCTTGAGTGCTGGCGTGTTTGTATCCTATGGTAATTGCATGTACCCCGCAGTGACGGCGCAAGCCCCGCCACGCGGCGGTTCTCCGCACCATCGGTAGTTCACAGGGGATAATGGCGGCAGCTTATGTCGGCACTTGAAAGTTCGTCCTGGAAAGTTTCATACCCTCCCACGCTCGACTTCGGCCAACAACTGACTCACGAGCAACTGTTCACTTCCATGCAGTCGACCATGTCGCGGCATCAGGGCGGCCCCGTGTGGCTGTTTGCCTATGGATCGCTGATCTGGCGCCCGGAATGCAATTCGGTGGAGCGTCAGCGGGCGCGGGTGCATGGTTACCACCGTGGGCTTTACTTGTGGTCGCACGAACACCGCGGCACGCCGGAAACACCAGGGCTGGTGTTCGGGCTGGACCGTGGTGGCTCCTGCAGCGGGTTTGCCTACCGCCTCGATGAAAGCAACCTCAACGACTCGCTGATGGCGCTGTGGCAGCGGGAGATGCCGTACCCGGCCTATCGGCCGCATTGGCTCAGTTGTCGCCTGGATGATGGCAGCCGCGTGCAGGCCCTGGGCTTCGTGCTGGAGCGGCATTTGCCATGCTATGCCGGCAACCTGCCGGATACCTTGCTCAGCCAGATCCTGGCCAGTGCCAAGGGGCGCTATGGCACCACGCGTGATTACGTCGAGCAGACGCTGAACGCCTTGCGCACGCACCAGATGCCAGACCGCAACCTCGAAGCGCGGTTTCGGCGTTGCCATAACTTGCGCGAGGTTTGACCCAGCCTGTGGCAGCCCCATCGCCGGCCCTGTGGGAGCCGGCTTGCCGGCGATAGGGCCTGCCTGAAAACCCTCGGCCAGTAGCCTTACCTGGCCAGCACCACCAACTTACCCACAGCCTTGCGCTGCCCCAGCTGTTCGATTGCTGCCCCCGCCTCAGCCAGTGGATAAGTCTTCGATACCAGCGGCTTGAGCTTGCCCTCGGCATGCCAGGCGAACAGCTGCTTGAAGTTGTCCGCGTTATCCTGCGGCTGGCGTTGGGCAAAGGCGCCCCAGAACACCCCGAGCACCGCAGCGCCCTTGAGCAGCACCAGGTTTGCCGCCATCTGCGGGATCGTTCCGCTGGCGAACCCCACCACCAGCAACCGCCCGTTCCAGGCCAGCCCGCGCACGGCCTGGTCGAACAGCTCGCCACCCACCGGGTCGTAGATCACGTCCACACCCTGGCCGCCGGTCAGGCGCTTGATTTCGTCCTTGAGGCTGGCCTGGCTGTAGTCGATCAGTTCATCGGCGCCTGCGGCCTTGGCCACGGCAAGCTTTTCTGCGCTGCTGGCGGCAGCGATCACCTTGGCGCCCATGGCCTTGCCAATTTCCACCGCCGCCAGGCCAACACCGCCGGACGCGCCCAGCACCAGCAGGGTTTCACCGGGCTGTAGCTGGCCGCGCTGCTTGAGGGCGTGCATCGAGGTGCCGTAGGTCATGCCGAACGCGGCGGCGGTGGTGAAATCCATGCTCTGGGGGATTGGCAGCACGTTGTAGTGCGGCACCGCCACCTGTTCGGCAAACGCCCCCCAGCCGGTCAGGGCCATTACCCGGTCACCGACCTTGAACGCGCCGGCCTTTTCCCCGACCGCAGCGATGACCCCGGCAGCCTCGCCGCCTGGGGAAAACGGCAGCGGTGGCTGGAATTGGTATTTGCCTTCGATGATCAAGGTGTCGGGGAAGTTGACCCCGGCCGCCTGCACATCGAGCAGGATCTCGTTCTTTTTCGGCACCGGGCTGGCCACCTCTTCCAGTACCAGGTCGCGGGCCGGACCCAGGGTTTTGCACAGCACAGCTTTCATCGGCCTATTCCTTTGCGGGTAGTGGCCGATAAGTGTAGGAGGGCCGCCTGCCCGGTCAACGAGCATGCCCGGCCCTGATGGGCCGGCATAAGCCTGGGCTTGGGTTTCAGTGGTGTGCTGGGTAAGCTGGCGCCAATCGTGTTGAGGAGCAAATTCGTGAAAGCGTGGATCTTGATGGTGCTGGCCCTGATGCTGCCAGCGGCGGCCATGGCCGAAGAAGCCAGCGAGGGAGCCCCCAAGGTTTCCTACATCAGCCTGAGCCCGCCCTTCGTCGGCAACTACGCCCTCGATGGCGGCCCCAAGCTGCGCGTGTACAAGGCCGATGTGGCCCTGCGCGTGACCGGCGATGCCGCGGCGGCGGCGGTGAAACACCACGAGCCGCTGATCCGCAACCAGCTGGTGGCGCTGTTTGCCCAGCAGAGTGTGGATAACCTGAGCAACGTCGATGCCAAGGAAAAGCTGCGCCAGGAAGCGTTGAAGCAGGTGCAGCAGGTGCTGGAGTCGGAAGAGGGCAAGCCGATTGTCGAGGATTTGCTGTTCAATAACCTGATTGTGCAGTGATATTGGCCAGTTTGAGGCGGTTTCAGCGTAGGAGCTTTCTATCTCTTCGGTAGGCTTGCCAGATTCCAAGTTTCGACGCGGCTTGCACGCTAGATTGTGGGCGAGAGTATCTCGTACCTACCCTGCAGTTGGAGCATTTCGCCGCTGTTCAAGCTGCTGTTTGCTTCGCACTTGGACTCACACATTCAGCAATAGAGCGGGCCGTTGCCACTGGTGCAGTTGATGCACCATACTGGGTGGGTTCCTGAAAAGGGCTTGTGAGACTCTGCGGATCCTGGCCATGCCAGCAATTACAGAGCCGGGCAGGTGCAAGGCGATGACAAGCCAACCTGTCTGTGAGTAGGGCGCCGCAAGGCGCCCTTTGTCTTTTCAGTCCAAGTGAGTGCTGAGGTATGGATCACCGCGTTAAAGCGATGATCGCCGCCCACTGCTCTTCAGTCACCGGCATCACCGACAAGCGCGTGCCTTTCTGCACCAGCGGCAGTTCCGCCAACGCACTCTGCTGCTTGAGCAGCCCCAGCCCCAGGACCTGCCTGAACGTCTTCACGTGCGCCACGTCCACCGCGCTCCAGGGGTTTTTTTCGGCGCTGGCCTTGGCGTCGTGGTAGTGGCTTTCCGGGTCCAGCGCGGTTGGGTCGGGGTGAGCCGCCGTGGTGATGCGGGCAATACCGGCAATGCCAGGTTGTGGGCAACTGGAGTGGTAGAAAAAGAACTCGTCGCCTACGCTCATGGCCCGTAGGAAATTGCGTGCCTGGTAGTTGCGCACGCCATCCCAGCGCGCTTCGCCCAGGCGGCCCAGCCCCTCGATCGACAGTTCGTCGGGCTCGGATTTCATCAGCCAATAGGCCATGGATGCTGCTCCTGAAAAGGTTTGAAATAACCTGTTGCACGAAACCGACAGCCGGTTGGCGTCAACGTTTGCGTGTCGACTCAGGTTGTCGGAAAATGCGCCGATTTTAAAGCTAGACGCTCCGGCGACACCAAGAAGGTCGCCGAGCCTGAACAGTGCCTAGGGGGGCATTATTCGATGAACCAACGCAAACCGGATCTGCTGTGGATCCTGGTCTTCATTTTTGGTCTGGGTGTGGTCACCACCGGTTATGCCCAAGGCATCTGGGAGCGCAAGCTCGACACTGCCTACCAGGCGCCGGTCGACGCCGGCCAGGCCCAAGCCAAACGCTAGCCCCCGCGGGCGCCGCTCAGTTCGGCGCCAGGTACCAGCCACGGTCCGAGACCGTGCCCTGCAACGGTACATCCCAACTGGCCTGAGCCAGCCGTTCGACCTTCTGGCATTCATGCGCCAGCCCCAGCAGCAACGGTTTCTTCCACGCCTTGCGGCGCGCCTGGTAAGCCAGGCTGCGGTCGTAGAAGCCACCGCCCATGCCCAGCCGCCCGCCCACTTCATCGAAGCCGACCAACGGCAGCAGGATCAGGTCCAGTGACCAGACCGGGCGCTGGCGCTTGCGGTCAGTGACAGGTTCGGGGATACGAAAGCGGTTGCGCTTGAGCTTTTCGCCCTGTTCGAAGCGCTGGAACACCATGCGTGTGCGCGGCCAGGCATGCAGCACCGGCAGGTAGGTGCGCTTGCCCCGGCGCTGGGCTTCGCGCAGCAGCCATTGCGGGTCGATTTCACCGTCGTTGGGCAAGTACAGGGCGATGTGGCGGGCGCGGCGGAACAGCGGGTGCTGGGCCAGCTGGCGATACAGGCCCGCGGCAGCCTGCTGCTGTTGGGCAGGCGTGAGCGCGCGGCGGGCGTTGCGAAGCAGACGACGAAGCTGGGGGCGGGTGAGCGGCGCAGTTTCGGTCATGGCACTGGCTGTCCCAGGTGTCGGATTGCCTGCAGAGCCTGCAGGCAAAGGAATCAGGCTCCCCGATAAGACCGCTATCGGTGTAGCCCTTGAACCCGAAAGTTCAAGGTGGAGATTGCAGGGGGCGTTAAGGCTTTCCGTCGGGCGGACATGCACACCGGCCCCAGCGTGCAACCCCCGTGGTTGTGCGTATCGGCTCAGGGACATAACCGACTGGCGCATCCCCCAGGGAGTCGCGCCAGTATACCAATCTCAGCCGATTTTGGTATCCGCATCGTCGGACAAAGCCTTGTCGACGCGATCGAGCAGGTCGCGGACCTGTTCGCGGTTGGTGCTGCCCACCGGCGCATCCTTGCGATCTTCCTGGCGGTGCAGCATCTCGTGGGTGATGTTCAGCGCAGCCATCACGGCGATGCGGTCGGCGCCGATCACCTTGCCGCTGCTGCGGATCTCGCGCATCTTGCCGTCCAGATAGCGTGCGGCGCTGACCAGGTTGTTGCGCTCTTCCGGTGGACAGATGATCGAGTATTCCTTGTCGAGGATCTGCACGGTGACGCTATTGCTTGAACTCATGAGTCTTGCTCCAGGGCCTTCAGGCGTAAAATCATCGACTCGACCTTGCGCTTGGCGATTTCGTTCTTTTCGATGAGGTGGGCGCGTTCCTCGCGCCAGGATTTTTCCTGAGCTACTAGGAGTGCATTTTGCCGTTTTAGTTGCTCGACACGTGCGATCAGCAACTCGAACCGGCTCATCAGCGCTTGCAGGTCGTTCTCTTGCGTGGGTTGCACTCGATTCGCTCCGTCATTGAATCACCCGGCGATGATGCCTCTCCCTGTACGGCGACGGCCAGTGCCGATGGTCTTGGCGCGCCTGCCGATGCTAGGATACAAGGTCTTCATTCTAGTCAAATGCGCCGTCTGGCGCCTAGCCGACCATGCCTAATACCCAATCGCCCTACACCGCATTCGCCGCGCTGCTCTCGAGCAACGGCCACCCTGTTTCCCCTGCCGAGCTGCATGGCCTGCTGATTGGCCGTAGCTGCGCCGGCGCCGGCTTCGATGCCGACGCCTGGCTGGCCGACGCCGCCGGCGTGCTGGAGAACGAGCCCGAAGACTCCGTGCGCGCCGCCCTGATCGGCCTGCAGGAGATGGTCAAGGCCGAGCTCACCGGCGAAGACATCGCCATCGTCCTGCTGCTGCCAGGCGACGAAACCTCGCTCACCGAGCGCGCCACCGCGCTGGGCCAGTGGTGCCAGGGCTTCATCGCCGGCTTCGGGCTGAACGCCGGCGGCAAGGACCTGTCCACCGATGCCAAGGAAGTGCTCCAGGACCTGGTGGCCATTTCCCAGGTCCAGGAAGCGCTGGAAGAGTCCGAAGACGGCGAGAGCGACTACATGGAAGTCATGGAGTACCTGCGCGTCGCGCCGCTGCTGCTGTACACGGAACTGGCCGCACCTGCCGCGCCTGCGCCAAAACCATCGCTGCACTGATCAACCGGGGGTAGTTCTGCCCATGAGCCACATACCCAAGGCCGAGTATGCCCGTCGGCGCAAGGCGCTGATGGCGCAGATGGTCCCCAACAGCATTGCCATCCTGCCGGCTGCCGCGGTCGCCATCCGCAACCGCGATGTCGAGCACGTGTACCGCCAGGACAGCGACTTCCAGTACCTCAGCGGCTTCCCCGAGCCTGAGGCTGTGATTGCGCTGATCCCGGGCCGTGAGCATGGCGAGTACGTGCTGTTCTGCCGCGAGCGCAACCCCGAGCGCGAGCAATGGGACGGCCTGCGTGCCGGGCAGGAAGGCGCGATCCGTGATTTTGGCGCGGACGATGCCTTCCCGATCACCGACATCGACGAAATCCTGCCCGGCCTGATCGAGGGCCGCGAGCGGGTCTACAGCGCCATGGGCAGCAACGCCGAGTTCGACCGCCGGCTGATGGACTGGATCAACGTGATCCGCTCCAAGGCCCGCCTCGGCGCCCAGCCGCCGAACGAGTTCGTTGCGCTGGATCACCTGCTGCACGACATGCGCCTGTATAAATCGGCGGCGGAAGTGAAGGTGATGCGCGCCGCCGCGGCGATTTCCGCGCGGGCCCATGTGCGGGCCATGCAGGCATGCCGGGCCGGGCTGCACGAGTACAGCCTGGAAGCCGAGCTGGACTACGAGTTCCGCAAGGGCGGGGCGAAGATGCCGGCCTATGGCTCCATCGTGGCCGCCGGGCGCAATGGCTGCATCCTGCATTACCAGGAAAACGACGCCCCGCTCAAGGATGGCGACCTGGTGCTGATCGATGCCGGCTGCGAGATCGACTGCTATGCCAGCGACATCACCCGCACCTTCCCGGTCAGCGGGCGTTTTTCGCCAGAGCAGAAGGCCATCTACGAGCTGGTGCTCAAGGCCCAGCACGCCGCCTTCGCCGAGATCGCCCCGGGCAAGCACTGGAACCACGCCCACGAGGCGACCGTGCGGGTCATCACCGCCGGCCTGGTGGAACTGGGGCTGCTCAAGGGCGAGGTGCAGGCACTGATCGACAACGAGGCCTACCGGGCCTTCTACATGCACCGTGCCGGACACTGGCTGGGCATGGACGTGCACGATGTCGGCGAATACAAGGTCGGCGGCCAGTGGCGCGTGCTGGAACCGGGCATGGCATTGACCGTCGAGCCAGGCATCTACATTGCCGCCGACAACCAGAATGTCGCGAAGAAATGGCGCGGCATCGGCATCAGGATCGAGGACGACGTGGTGGTCACCAGGCAAGGTTGTGAAATTCTGACATCGGGCGTGCCCAGCACGGTCGGCGAGATCGAGGCGCTGATGCAGGCTGCGCGCAAGGACGCGGCATGAGTCGGGTCAACCTGGCGATCATTGGCGGCGGCCTGGTGGGCGCGAGCCTGGCCCTGGCGCTGCAGGCAGGGGCCAGGGCGCGGGGCTGGAAGATCGTGCTGATCGAGCCCTTCGCGCCCGGCGACAGCTTCCAGCCGAGCTACGACGCGCGTTCCTCAGCGCTGTCGTTCGGCACCCGGCAGATCTACCAGCAGCTTGGCCTGTGGCAGGCCATCAGCCCACGGGCCGAGCCGATCCAGCAGATTCATGTGTCCGACCGTGGCCGCTTTGGCGCCACGCGGCTGGATGCCCAGGAAGAGGGCGTGCCCGCGCTCGGCTATGTGGTCGAGAATGCCTGGCTCGGCCAGTGCCTGTGGCAAGGCCTGGACCGCGAAGTGGTGAGCTGGCGTTGCCCGGCCGAAGTCAGGGCGATGCAGGCCATCGACGGTGGCTACCGGTTGCAGCTGGAAGACGACACCCTGCTCGAATGCGACCTGGCGGTGCTGGCCGATGGCGGCCGCTCTGGCCTGCGCGAGCAACTGGGCATCCATGTGCGCCGCACGCCCTACGAGCAGAGCGCGCTGATCGCCAACATCACCCCGGGCGAGGCCCACCGCGGCCAAGCCTTCGAACGCTTCACCGAGCAAGGCCCGATGGCCCTGCTGCCGCTGCCGGAGAACCGCTGCGCGCTGGTCTGGACCCGGAAGGGGATGGACGCCAGGCGCCTGGCGGAAATCGACGAACGCAGCTTCCTGCGCGAGCTGCAGGATGCCTTCGGCTACCGCCTTGGCGCGCTGCGCCAGGTGGGTGCCCGGCATCTCTATCCGCTGGCGCTGGTCGAGGCGCAGGAGCAGGTGCGCCCGCACCTGGTGGTGCTCGGCAATGCCGCGCACAGCCTGCACCCGATTGCCGGGCAGGGCTTCAACCTGTCGCTGCGCGATGTGCAGTCGTTGGCCGATGCGCTGCTGGCCGGCCCGCAGCAGCCAGGCGACTTGGCAACCTTGCAGGCCTACCACCAGCGCCAGCGCCTCGACCAGGCCCTGACCATCGGTTTCTCCGACCAGGTCACCCGCCTGTTCGGCAGCAACCAGCCATTGCTGGCCGCCGGGCGCAACATCGGCCTGCTCGGGCTCGACCTGCTGCCCCCGGCAAAAAGCTGGTTCGCCCGCCAGGCCATGGGCCTGGGCACCCGCCCCGATCCGCGAGGCCAGGCATGAGCAACCCGCGCAAGCTGGCGCGCCGGGCGCGCATGTTGCGCTGGCTGCTGAACCTCTACCCGCCCTACCTCGGCGCCGGTATCCGCATCCAGCACATCAGCCCGGACATGCGCAGCGTCAAGGTGTGCATGAAGCTCACGCGCTGGAACCGCAACTACGTCGGCACCCAGTTCGGCGGCAGCCTGTACTCGATGGTCGACCCGTTCTACATGCTGTTGCTGATCGAGCAACTGGGCCGCGAGTACATCGTCTGGGACAAGGCCGCCAGCATCGATTTCATCGCCCCGGGCAAGGGCCCGGTGTATGCCGAATTCCACGTCGATGACGCGCTGCTGGACGAGATCCGCCAGCAGACCGCCAGCGGCAAGAAGTACCTGCCCCGTTTGCAGGTCGATATCCGCGACGCTGCCGGCGAGCTGGTGGCGCGGGTCGATAAAACCCTATACGTGCGGCTCAAGCCGCAAGCGAGGCTGGCGTAAGGCATGGAAATGCGCGCAGATGTGTTGATTGTCGGTGCCGGTATGGTCGGCAGCGCCCTGGCCCTGGCGTTGCGCCACAGCGGCCTGGAAATTCTCCTGCTCGACGGTGGCCCGCTGTCGGTCAAGCCGTTCGATGAACAGGCGCCGTTCGAGCCGCGGGTCAGTGCCCTGTCGGCCGCCAGCCAGCGCATCCTCGAGCGCCTGGGCGCCTGGGAAGGCATCGCCAAGCGCCGCGCCGCGCCGTACACCGACATGCACGTGTGGGACGGCAGCGGCACCGGGCAGATTCATTTCTCGGCTGCCAGCGTGCACGCCCAGGTGCTCGGCCACATCGTCGAGAACCGCGTGGTGCAGGACGGCCTGCTGGAGCGCCTGCACGACAGCGACATCGGCCTGCTGGCCAATGCCCGGCTGGAGCAGTTGCGCCGCTCGGGCGATGAATGGCTGCTGACCCTGGCCGACGGCCGCCGCCTGCGCGCGCCGCTGGTGGTGGCTGCCGACGGCGCCAATTCCGCCGTGCGCCGCCTGGCCGGCTGCGAAACCCGCGAGTGGGATTACCTGCACCACGCCATCGTCACCAGCGTGCGCTGCAGCGCCGCGCACCAGGCCACGGCCTGGCAGCGTTTCACGGACGAAGGGCCGCTGGCATTCCTGCCGCTGTTGCGTGATGGCAAGCAGGACTGGTGTTCGATCGTCTGGTCGACCACCCCGGAGCAGGCCGAGCAGCTCATGGCGCTGCCTGACGAGGCCTTCCGCAAGGCCCTGGAGCGCGCCTTCGAGGGGCGCCTGGGCGAAGTGCTGGAGGCTGACCCACGGGTGTGCGTGCCGCTGCGCCAGCGCCACGCCAAGCGCTATGTGGATGAGGGGCTGGCGCTGATCGGCGATGCCGCGCACACCATCCACCCGCTGGCGGGCCAGGGCGTCAATCTGGGCTTTCTCGATGCCGCTGTGCTGGCCGAGGTGCTGGTCAATGCCTGCGAGCGCGGCGAGCGCCTGGCGGATGTGAAGGTGCTCAGCCGTTACGAGCGCCGGCGCATGCCGCACAACCTGGCGCTGATGGCCGCGATGGAAGGCTTCGAGCGGTTGTTCCAGGCTAATCCGCTGCCGTTGCGCTGGTTGCGCAACAGCGGGTTGAAGCTGGTGGAGCAGATGCCCGAGGCCAAGGCGCTGTTCGTGCGGCAGGCGCTGGGGCTTTCAGGGGATCTGCCAGATCTGGCCAAGGCTTGAGGTTGTCGGGCCTGTGGGAGCCGGCTTGCCGGCGATTGGACTGCAAGGCAGTCCTTGCAACATCCGGTAACTGCTAGGTAGGTGAGCAGGAAAATGGGATTCACTACCATTTGCGCCTCTCATACGATCCGAGGAGTGCTTTCCATGTTGCCACGCAAGCCCCTACTGGCCGCCCTGGCCCTGACTTTGTTCGGCGGCACCGCTCAGGCAGCGGATGAAGTGGTGGTGTACTCCTCGCGCATCGACGAGCTGATCAAGCCCGTGTTCGACGCCTACACCAAGGAAACCGGGGTCAAGGTCAAGTTCATCACCGACAAGGAAGCCCCGCTGATGCAGCGCATCAAGGCCGAGGGCGAGAACGGGGTGGCCGACCTGTTGCTCACCGTCGATGCCGGCAACCTCTGGCAGGCCGAGCAGATGGGCATCCTGCAGCCGATCAAGTCGGACATCATCGACCAGAACATCCCGCCGCAGTATCGCGCCTCCTCCCATGACTGGACCGGCCTGAGCCTGCGTGCGCGCACCATCATCTACTCCACCGAGCGGGTCAAACCCGAAGAGCTGACCACCTACGAAGCCCTGGCCGACAAGCAGTGGGAAGGCCGCCTGTGCCTGCGCACGGCGAAGAAGGTCTACAACCAGTCGCTGACCGCCACGCTGATCGAGAACCACGGCGAGGCCAAGGCCGAGCAGATCGTCAAGGGCTGGGTCAACAACCTGTCCACCGATGTGTTCTCCGACGACAACGCCGTGATCAAGGCGATCGAGGCGGGCCAGTGTGACGTGGGGGTGGTCAACACCTACTACTACGGCCGCCTGCACAATCAGAACCCCAACCTGCCGGTGAAGATCTTCTGGCCCAACCAGGGCGACCGTGGCGTGCACGTCAACCTCTCGGGCATCGGCCTGACCAAGCATGCACCGCACCCGGAAGCGGCCAAGCAGCTGGTGGAATGGATGACTGGCGAGAAGGCGCAGAAGCTGTTTGCCGACATCAACCAGGAGTTCCCGGCCAACCCGAAGGTCAAGCCTTCGGAAGAAGTGGCGGCCTGGGGTAGCTTCAAGGCCGACAGCATTCCGGTCGAAGTGGCTGGCAAGCGCCAGGCCGAGGCCATTCGCCTGATGGATCGGGCTGGCTGGAACTAAGCGCCAGGCTTTATCCTTGCGGGGCCTGCAAGGGCCCTATCGCGGGCAAGCCCGCTCCCTGTAGGAGCGGGCTTGCCCGCGATCGACCGCAAAGCGGTCGCCATCATCACCGAGATTCGAGCCTTGCCCCACACCCCCCAACGCCGCTGGTACCTCCCGGTCTCCCTGATCGCCGCGCTGGTGCTGCTGCCCCTGAGCGTCCTGCTGCTGGCCTGGCAATCGGTCGACCTGCAGATCTGGTCGCACCTGCTCGACACCCAGATGAGCCGCCTGCTCGGCAACACCCTGACCCTGGTGGTGGGCGTGGGCGTGGGCGTAACGGTGCTCGGCGTGAGCCTGGCCTGGCTCACCAGCCTCTGCGAGTTCCCCGGCAGGCGCTGGCTGGACTGGGCGCTGATGCTGCCGTTCGCGATCCCCGCCTACGTGCTGGCCTTCGTCTTCGTCGGCCTGCTCGACTTCTCCGGCCCCGTGCAAAGCGCCCTGCGCGAAGTGTTCGGGCCCATGCGCCTGCCGCGGGTGCGTTCCACCGGTGGGGTGATCACGGTGCTGGTGCTGGTGTTCTACCCCTACGTCTACCTGCTCGCACGCACGGCGTTCCTGGCCCAGGGCAAGGGCCTGATGGAAGCGGCGCGGGTGCTGGGGCTGTCGCCGTTGCAGGCATTCTGGCGAGTCGCCTTGCCCATGGCGCGGCCGGCCATCGGCGCAGGCATTGCCCTGGCCCTGATGGAAACCCTGGCCGATTTCGGCGCGGTGGCGGTGTTCAATTTCGACACCTTCACCACCGCCATCTACAAGACCTGGTACGGCTTCTTCAGCCTGTCCAGCGCTGCCCAGCTCGCCAGCCTGCTGCTGTTGGCGGTGATGCTGGTGCTGTATGGCGAGCGCCGTGCACGCGGCGCGGCCCGCAGTGGCAACGAGCGGCCTCGCGGGCAGGCGCTGTACCACCTGCGCGGGGTCAAGGCGCTGCTGGCCAGCGGCTGGTGCCTGCTGGTGTTCGCCTGCGCCTTCGTCATCCCGCTGCTGCAGTTGCTGGCGTGGTTCTGGCAGCGCGGGCGGCACGACCTGGACGAACGCTACATCGGCCTGGTGCTGCACACGCTGTACCTGGGCGCCATGGCCGCACTGATCACCGTGTGCGTGGCCTTGCTGCTGGCCTTCGCCCGGCGCCAGGCGCCGACCGGCGGCATACGTGCCGGCGTCGGCCTGGCCAACCTCGGCTACGCCTTGCCGGGCTCGGTGCTGGCGGTGTCGATCATGCTGGCCTTCAGCTACCTCGACAATCACCTGGTGATCCCGCTTTCCACCTGGCTCGGCGGGGCCGGCAAACCGCTGCTGCTGGGGAGCCTGGCAGCCCTGTTGCTGGCCTATCTGGTGCGTTTCATCGCGGTGGCCTACGGGCCGCTGGAAAGCAGCCTGGAGCGCATCCGCCCGTCGCTGCCCGAGGCCTCGCGCAGCCTGGGCGTCGGCGGCGCGAGATTGTTTTTCAAGGTGTATCTGCCGCTGCTGGTGCCGGGTGCCTTGAGCGCAGCGCTGCTGGTGTTTGTGGATGTGCTCAAGGAGATGCCCGCCACCCTGCTGATGCGGCCGTTCGGCTGGGATACCTTGGCGGTCAGAGTCTTCGAGATGACCAGCGAAGGCGAGTGGGCGCGGGCCTCGCTGCCCGCGCTGACGCTGGTGCTGGTGGGCCTGTTGCCAGTCATCGGGCTGATTCGTCGTTCCGCTCGTCGCCCCGGTCACAGTCACTGAGGATGCCAGCCCGCGCCCTTGCGGCTACAATGCGCGGCATTCGCGCGGCGGGTCCTACAAGAAGAGCTGACGATTAAACGTCATCGACCGCTGCCGCTTCGCCACGCCCGGAAGGAGAAACCCATGGGACAGCGCACGCTCTTGTACGACTTGCACCTGGCGCTTGGCGCCAAGACGGTCGATTTCGGTGGCTGGGACATGCCCCTGCACTATGGCTCGCAGGTCGAGGAGCACCATCAGGTGCGCAGCGACTGCGGGATCTTCGATGTTTCCCACATGACCGTGATCGACGTCGGTGGCCCTGATGCCACCGCTTGGCTGCAGCGATTGCTGGCCAACGATGTCGCGCGGCTCGACGCTGTCGGCAAGGCGCTGTACAGCCCGCTGCTCAATGAAGAGGGCGGGGTCATCGATGACCTGATCGCCTACCGCACCGAATCCGGCTATCGCCTGGTCACCAACGCCGCTACCCGCGCCAAGGTGCTGGCCTGGCTCAAGGCCCAGCAGGGCGGGTTCTCGGTCGAGTTCGAGGTGCGCCCGGACCTGGCCATCCTGGCCATCCAGGGCCCGCAGGCACGTGAGAAGGTCGCCGCGTTGCTCAGCGCCTCGCGCGCCGCGCTGATTCGTGAGCTGCGCCCGTTCGAAGGCATCGCCGACGGCGAGTGGTTCATTGCCCGCACCGGCTATACCGGCGAAGACGGCCTGGAAATCATCCTGCCCGGCCAGGAAGCCGTCACCTTCTACAACGACCTGGTCGGCGCCGGTATCGCCCCCAGCGGCCTCGGCGCCCGCGACACCCTGCGCCTGGAAGCCGGCATGAACCTGTACGGCCAGGACATCGACGAAAGCCACACCCCGCTTACCTCCAACCTGGGCTGGAGCATCGCCTGGGAACCTGCCGAGCGCGACTTCATCGGCCGTGCCGGGCTGCTGGCGGAAATCGAGCGTGGCGTGCAGGACAAACTGGTTGGCCTGGTGCTGGAAGAGCGCGGTGTTCTGCGTGCCCATCAGGTGGTTCGCGTTGCCGGCATTGGCGAAGGGGAGATCACCAGTGGTAGTTTCTCTCCTACGCTGAGCAAGTCCATTGCCCTGGCACGCGTGCCCATGGCCACCGGTGACCGTGCTGAGGTGGAAATTCGCGGCAAGTGGTACCCGGTGCGGGTGGTCAAGCCCACCTTCGTGCGCCACGGCAAGATTCTGATCTGACAATTAACGGCGGGCCGAACCGCTGACCCAAACGAGGAATTCAAGACATGAGCAATATCCCCGCCGATCTGCGTTTTGCCGAAAGCCACGAGTGGGCGCGCCTGGAATCTGACGGCAGCGTCACCGTGGGCATCAGCGACCACGCCCAGGAAGCCCTGGGTGACGTGGTGTTCGTCGAACTGGCCGAAGTCGGCAAGGTGTTCGCAGCTGGCGACGCGGCTGGTGTGGTCGAGTCGGTAAAGGCGGCTTCCGATATCTACGCCCCGGTCGGTGGCGAAGTGATCGCGGTCAACGAGGCGCTGGCCGACAGCCCTGAGCTGCTCAACGAAGAGCCTTACGGCGCGTGGATCTTCAAGCTGAAGCCGAGCGACAAGGCCGAGCTCGACAAGCTGCTGGATGCGGCAGGTTACAAAGCCGCAATCGGCGAGTAAGACCGCAGCGCCCCCCATCGCGGCTGAAGCCGCTCCTACAAGCCGGTCGATTACCTGTAGGAGCGGCTTCAGCCGCGATGAGGCCAGTACTACCCAAGCAAGTTTTCCCGCACACTCGGCAATCCTTCCTAGACTTATAAGTCTCCATGAGACCTGGTCTAGGAAGAGAGCGTCGTCATGTCCCAGTCGCCATCCCTGCATCAACTGCAAGAGCTCAACCCTTTCCTGCGCCGCCACCTGGGGCCCGATGCCTCGGAGCAGCAGGCCATGCTTGCGGCCCTCGGCCTCGACAGCCGCAACGCGTTGATCGAGCAGACCGTGCCACCGGGCATCCGCTTCAACCGCGCCCTCGACCTGCCGCCCGCCCTGGACGAACAGGCCGCGCTGGCCAAGCTCGCCAGCTACGCCGCGCAGAACCAGGTCTGGACCAGCCTGATCGGCATGGGTTACCACGGCACCGTCACCCCCACCGTCATCTTGCGCAACGTGCTGGAAAACCCCGGCTGGTACACCGCCTACACGCCCTATCAACCAGAAATCGCCCAAGGCCGGCTGGAGGCGCTGCTGAACTTCCAGCAGATGGTCATCGACCTCACCGGCCTGGCCCTGGCCAACGCCTCGTTGCTCGATGAAGCCACTGCTGCCGCCGAAGCCATGGCCCTGGCCAAGCGCGTGGCACGCAACAAGAGCAATGCATTCTTCGCCGATGAACATTGCCACCCGCAGACCCTGTCGGTGCTACGTACCCGTGCGGAAGGGTTCGGCTTCGAGCTGATCGTCGATGCTGTGGATAACCTCGCCCAGCACCAGGTGTTCGGCGCCTTGCTGCAATACCCCGACACCCATGGCGAGGTGCGCGACCTGCGACCGCTGATCGACCAGCTGCATGGCCAGCACGCGGTAGCCTGCGTGGCCGCCGACCTGCTCAGCCTGGTGGTGCTGACGCCGCCTGGGGAGCTCGGCGCCGATGTGGTGCTGGGCTCGACCCAGCGCTTTGGCGTGCCGATGGGCTACGGAGGCCCGCATGCGGCCTATTTCGCCTGCCGCGACGACTACAAGCGGGCCATGCCCGGGCGCATCATCGGCGTGTCGCGCGATGCCCGTGGCAACACCGCGCTGCGCATGGCGCTGCAGACCCGCGAGCAGCATATCCGCCGCGAAAAGGCCAACTCCAACATCTGCACGGCCCAGGTCCTGCTGGCCAACATGGCCGGCTTCTACGCCGTGTACCACGGCCCCGAGGGCCTGCAGCGCATCGCCCAGCGCGTGCACCGGCTGACCTTCGTGCTGGCCGCGGGCCTCGAGGCCAAGGGCCTCAAGCGCCTCAACCAGCACTTCTTCGACACCCTGACCCTGGACGTCGGCGGCGCCCAGGCGGCGATCATCGAAAGCGCGGAAGCGGCGCACATCAACTTGCGCATCCTGGGCCGCGGCCACCTGGGCGTCAGCCTCGACGAAACCTGCACCGAGCACACGGTACTGAAGCTGCTCGACATCTTCCTGGGCGTCGACCATGGCCTGGACATCGCCACGCTCGACCAGCAGGCACTGCCCGAGGGCATCCCTGCCGCACTGGTGCGGCGCACGCCGTTCCTGGCGCACCCGGTGTTCAACCTGCACCACAGCGAAACCGAGATGCTGCGCTACCTCAAGCAGCTGGAGAACAAGGACCTGGCGCTGAACCAGTCGATGATCCCGCTGGGCTCCTGCACCATGAAACTCAATGCCAGCAGCGAGATGATCCCCATTACCTGGCCGGCCTTCGCCCAGCTTCACCCCTTCGCGCCCGCAGCCCAGGCCACCGGCTACAAGGCGATGATCGACGAGCTGGAAAGCTGGTTGTGCGCCATTACCGGTTTCGATGCCATCTGCATGCAGCCCAATTCCGGTGCCCAGGGCGAATACGCCGGGCTGATGGCGATCACCCGTTATCACCGCAGCCGCCACCAGCCCCAGCGCACCTTGTGCCTGATCCCGTCATCGGCCCACGGCACCAACCCCGCGTCGGCGCAGATGGCTGGCATGGAGGTGGTGATCGTCGAATGCGACGATGACGGCAATGTCGACCTCGGCGACCTCAAGGCCAAGGCGCAGGCCGCGGGGGACAGGTTGTCCTGCCTGATGGTCACCTACCCCTCGACCCATGGCGTGTACGAGGAGGGCATCCGGGAAATCTGCGACGTCGTGCACCAGCATGGCGGCCAGGTGTACATGGACGGCGCCAACCTCAACGCCCAGGTCGGGCTGGCGCGGCCAGCCGATATCGGCGCCGACGTTTCCCACATGAACCTGCACAAGACCTTCTGCATCCCCCACGGCGGTGGCGGCCCCGGCATGGGCCCGATCGGCATCCGTGCCCACCTGAAACCCTTCGTGGCCAGCCACCCGGTGGTGCCGGTACCCGGCCTTGACCCGAACAACAGCGCGGTCAGTGCCGCGCCCTGGGGCAGCGCGAGCATCTTGCCGATCAGCTGGATGTACATCGCCATGATGGGCCCGCAACTGGCCGATGCCAGCGAGGTGGCGATCCTCTCGGCCAACTACCTGGCCAGCCAGCTCGGCGGCGCCTTCCCGGTGCTGTACCGCGGCCGCAACCAGCGCGTGGCACACGAATGCATTCTCGACTTGCGGCCGCTCAAGGCGCAGACCGGCATTACCGAAGAGGATGTTGCCAAGCGCCTGATGGACTACGGCTTCCATGCCCCGACCATGTCGTTCCCGGTGCCGGGCACGCTGATGGTCGAGCCCACTGAAAGCGAGTCGAAGGCGGAACTGGATCGCTTCATCGAGGCGATGCTGGCGATCCGTGCGGAGATCGACCAGGTGCAGGACGGCAGCTGGCCGGCAGAGGACAACCCGCTCAAGCACGCCCCGCATACCCTGGCCGACGTGCTGGCGCCGTGGAGCCGGCCCTACAGCCTGGAGCAGGCGGTAGCGCCCAGCGCTCACGTGCGTCAGCACAAGTACTGGCCGGCGGTGAACCGGGTGGATAACGTGTATGGCGACAGGAACCTGTTCTGCGCGTGCGTGCCGGTGGAGGCTTATCGCTGAACGGGGTTACTCGGCGACGGCGTTCTTGGCCAGGATGGCGTTGGCCAGTTCCATGTCGGAGGCCTGCATGCCGGGGTTCTCAGCCCGCACCTGGCGGATGGCCGATTCCAGGAACGGCCCGCGAATCGCACCTTCACTGGCGACGAAGCTGCCTGCATCGTCCTGCGCGGCGAGCACCAGCTTGTGATCGCGCGAGGTCAGGTAGGTCGATGCCGTGGTAGCGCCGGAGGAGAGCACGTTACGCCAGAAGGTATCGGCCATTGCGGAGCTTACAGGCAACGAAAGCAGGGCAGCGGCTGCGATGGCGGTTTTGAAACGCATGTTGAAACACCTCGGAGGGTGAGGGTAGAAGTTGCCGGTTTGATCCTTTGAGACAGGCGCAAGTTCCTTGAATACAAGGGTTTTTTGCTCAGGAACAGACCCGCAGAACCTCCTCGAAGCGGGTCAGCCCACGGGCCACTTTCGCCTCCCCGCAGCGTTGCAGGTCCTGCAACCCTTCATCCAGCGCTATCCGTCGCAGGCTGAGCAGATCGGCGCCTATTCGTGCGCGCAGGTTGTCGCTGGGTACCAGCAACTCGTACAACCCCGTGCGGCCATGGAAGCCGGTGCCTCGGCACAGCTGGCACGCCTGGCCGTTGCCGCTCGATGCGCCGCCCTGGCATTGGCGACACAGCACCCGCACCAGGCGCTGGGCCATGACGCCTGCGAGGGTGGCCCTTATCAGGTAGTCGGCCACACCAAGCTCTTGCAGGCGGGTAATGGCGCTGCAGCTGTCGTTGGTGTGCAGCGTCGACAGCACCAGGTGCCCGGTCAGCGCTGCCTGCACCGCTACCAGGGCGGTATCGCGGTCGCGGATTTCGCCGATCATGATGATGTCCGGATCCTGGCGCAGCAGCGCCCGCGCACCCTCGGCAAAGCCCAGGCCCAGGGCCGGTTGTACCTGCAGCTGGTTGAAGGCGGGCTCGAGGCGCTCGATCGGGTCTTCGATGGTGCACAGGTTGACCTCAGACGTGGCCAGTTGCTTGAGGCTGGCGTACAGCGTGCTGGTCTTGCCGGAGCCGGTGGGGCCGGTGACCAACAGGATGCCCTGGCGGCGCTGCAACAGCGCTTGCCAGTGGGCCAGCTGCTCACCTTCCAGGCCGAGTTGGGCGAAGTCTTCCTGCACCTGTTGCGGGTCGTACAGGCGCAGCACCAGCTTTTCGCCGAACGCGGTCGGCAGGCTCGACAGGCGCATTTCCACCTCGGCCCCGCCGGGCAGGCTGCGCTTGGCCCGGCCATCCTGCGGGCGGCGCTTTTCTGCGACGTCCATGCACCCAAGGTGCTTGAGCCGGCTGACCAGCGCCAGGGTGACGCTCGCCGGGAATGCGTAGACGGTATGCAGCAAGCCATCGATGCGGTAGCGCAAGTGGCCCTGGTCGCGCCGGGGTTCGAGGTGAATGTCGCTGGCGCGCTGGGTGATCGCGTACTGCAACAGCCAGTCGACGATGTGCACGATATGGGCGTCGTTGGCTCCGGTTTCGGCCTGGCGCTTGCCTGCCTCCAGCCACTGTTCCAGCTCGCCGACGCTGGCCGACTGCTGCAGCTGCGCCCCTTGTACCGAATGGGCCAGGCGCGACATCGACTGGCCCAGCTGGCGTAGCTGCAACGGGCTGGCCAACACCCGCACGATCGGCTTGCCGAGGCTGCGGGCGAGGTCGGCCTGCCAGTGGTTCTGGTAGGGCTGCGCGCTGGCCACGGTGATGCTGTGGGCGTCGCTGGCAACGATGAAGATGCCATGGCGCCGCGCGAAGGCCGGCGATATCAGGCCATTGGCCTGGGCCAGGTCGAGCTGCAGCGGGTCGATGTTCAGGAAGGGCTGGCCGACCTTGCCGGCGAGCCATTGGCATAGGCTGTCCAGGTGCAGGCAGCGGGCAGGATTGCGCAGGTCCCGCAGCTGCAGCGCGGCGATGGTTTCCAGCGGGTGCTGGCCTGGATGGCTGGCGGCGGCCTCGAGTACCCGGCGGGCGTCGCTTACTGCCAAATGCTGATCAGCCTGCAGGGCTTCGAGCAGTTGTGCCAGGTCGAGGGCGTGATCGTCGCAGGTGTGCATGGTGGCGTCCGTGCCAGGTGATGAATGCCTGGGCAAGGCTAGCCGGGGAGGGTGGTTGCAGGGCGAGCAATAGGTTTCGAAGGTTTGCTGGGCCCGTTCAGACCACCGCCATCTCCATGCGCACCTGATTCTCCAGGGTCACGTCCCCGACACACACCAGGTTGCGCAGTTTCTGCGCGATGACCTCTGCCCGATGCCAGCTCAGCCCGCCGATGCCAATTTCGATGTCGAGCAGGTCATCCCGCTGGCTGACCTGCACGCTGTGCGGGGTCAGGAACTGCAGGGCGAACAGGTTGAGCACGCGGCACAGGCTGTCCGGCTCGGCTTCGGCCTGCAGGCAGTAGCGCACGGTGCTGTGGCTGGCGTGGGCGGCCCAGACATCGCTGCGCGGTTGGGGGCGTTCGAGTGCGTTCATGCTGGTCTCCGCTGAGGTGGGAGAAATTGTTGCAGGTTGTGGCCGGCATTTTTTCGCTATGATTCGACGTGTTTGCCAAGTTGACGAATAGATCTATTCGTAAATCGCAGTTTTAGAGGATTGATCATGCTGAGCGAATTGGACGCCTACGACCGGCGTATTCTCGAGCTGCTGCAGGAGGACGCCTCGCTGTCCAGCGCCCAGATCGCCGAGCGGGTGGGGCTGTCGCAATCGCCTTGCTGGCGCCGTATTCAACGGCTGAAGGAGGAGGGGATCATTCGCGGCCAGGTGACCTTGCTCGATCGCAAGAAGGTGGGCCTGAACACGCAGATTTTCGCCGAGGTGAAGCTCAACGCCCATGGCCGCTCCAACTTCACCGAATTCACCGAGGCGATTCGCGGTTTTCCGGAAGTGCTGGAGTGTTACGTGCTGATGGGGTCGGTGGATTTTCTGCTGCGCATCGTCACCTCGGACATCGAGGCATATGAGCGGTTCTTCTTCGAAAAGCTGTCGAACGTGCCTGGGATTCAGGAGGTCAATTCGATCGTGGCGCTGTCGGAGATCAAGTCCACTACCAGCCTGCCACTGATGCGTTGACGCCATCGCCGGCAAGCCGGCTCCCACAGGGTTCAGTGGTGTACCTGTGTGAGCCGGCTTGCCGGCGATGAGGCCGCTGCGCAATCAAGCCTTGAGCAGATGCTTCCAACCACGGCTCTGGTCGATCGCCCGAGCCTGGTCGATGCGCGCTTCAAGCAGCTCGCCAGGCTCTTCGCCCAGTGGCTGTTCGGCCAGCTCATGCAGCTTCTTCAGGTCGCCATACAGGCGGTCCATCTGCGGTGCTTCGAGCACTTGGCGTGCATGGTGCAGCCAGGCCAGCAACTGCTCGATGCGCGGCAGCTGTTCGGCCAGGTCTTCCGGGCGCTGGGTGTACAGCGGCAGTTTCAGCGCACGGCCTTCCTCGCCCAGCAGGTGCCCCAGCCAGCTGGCCAGTTGCGCCTTGCCCTGGCGCTCGCCACGGCCCTTGCGCTCCACGGTCCAGGTGCGGGCCAGCAGCCAGCGCGAGGTTTCCAGGGAGAACTGGCCCCAGCGCACGTCTTCGAGCTCGTCGACGAACTGCTCGGGCGCTGCGCGGCGGATGTCTTCGTCATCGTTGCCGGCCTGTACCAGCGGGCGCCAGTCTTCCAGCAGCGCGTCGAGGCTGGCGCGCAGGTCGCGGGTGGTGGCACGTGGCGCGGCCTGGCCCAGGCTGCTGACCAGCGCGCGCAGTTCGGCCAGGCACTGTACCCAGTCTTGCAGCAGGCGCCAGTGGCCATTGTGGCGGTATTGCTCGGCCAGGCGCTGGCTGCTGCCCAGCAGTTGCCAGGCGAGGGCGGTGAAGGCATCGTCCAGGGCCATTTCGGCGTCCAGCTCGGTGCTTGGCAGGCTCAGCTCGTAGCTGTCCGGCTCCAGCAGGCGGTAGCCGCGCTCGGCTTTGCTGATGTCGCACGGCATCAGCGGCAGGCTGGCGGCCAGCTCGGCGGCCAGCTCCAGCAGGGCTTCCGGTGCGCCTTCACGCAGCTCCAGCTCCAGCTCGCAGATCTCTTCCTTTTGCTTGCCGGCGATCACGAAGCCCTGGTCCAGCGCGGCCTCGATCACCACCTTGCTCTTGCCACGGCCCCAGGCGATTTCGGCGAACTCGCGGGTGAAATCGGTGGTGAACAGCGGCTTGATGGTTTTCTTGTCCAGGTCGGCCAGCTGCTCGGGCCAGCACGTGGCGTCGAGCTTTTTCAGGTCGAGCTTGACCTTGTCCAGGTGCCACTCGTACTCGTTGCGCTCGGACAGGCCGGCCACGCTCTGGCCACGGCACTTCAGGGTCTGGATCACTTCCTCGCCGTCACGGCGCAGGCGCAGGGCGACACGGGCGGCGGCAAGGTCACGCTCGGGGGTGTCGAAGTACTGGTTGAGCAGTTCGCGGGTCTGCCAGCCGGACTTGTTGCGCTTTTTCAGCAGAGGGTGCTCGCGCAGGGCGGCGAGGGTATCGCGGCTGGCGCGGAGCTTGAGTTCGGTTTCTTTGTGCATCGCAGGCTCGAAGGGAAGGCGTGATTGCCGTGCAGTCTACAGGACTGGGCTGGCAACGGTTTATTCCTTACGGCGGATAGCCCTATGATGGGCAACGCTTCCGAGGAGTACGCGCATGCCGTTGCCCACGCTCAAAGACCAGTTTGCCGCGCTGATCGCCGCGCCCTCGGTCAGTTGCACCCAGCCTGCGCTGGACCAGTCGAACCGCCAGGTCATCGACCTGCTGGCGGGCTGGCTGGGCGACCTGGGTTTTCGCTGCGATATCCAGCAGGTCAGCCCGGGCAAGTTCAACCTGCTGGCCAGCCGCGGCACTGGCCCAGGCGGCCTGGTGCTGGCCGGGCACAGCGACACGGTGCCCTTCGATGAGCAGCTGTGGGCCAGCGACCCGCTCAAGCTCAGCGAGGTCGATGGCCGTTGGGTGGGCCTTGGCAGCTGCGACATGAAGGGCTTCTTCGCCTTGATCATCGAGGCGGTGATCCCCTTGCTCGAACATGACTTCAAGCAGCCGTTGCTGATCCTCGCCACCTGTGATGAAGAAAGCTCGATGTCCGGCGCCCGCGCCCTGGCCGAGGCCGGGCAGCCGCTCGGCCGGGCCGCGGTGATCGGCGAGCCCACGGGCCTGAAGCCGATCCGCATGCACAAGGGCATCCTGATGGAGCGCATCGACATCCTCGGGCGCAGCGGCCATTCCTCGGACCCAAGCCTGGGCCACAGCGCCCTAGAGGCCATGCATGCGGTGATGGGCGAGCTGATGGGCCTGCGCCGGCAATGGCAGGACACTTACCGCAACCCGCAATTCAGCGTACCCACGCCGACCCTGAACTTCGGCTGCATCCATGGCGGTGACAACCCCAACCGCATCTGTGGCCAATGCGCCCTGGAATTCGACCTGCGCCCGCTGCCAGGCATGGATGTGGAGCAGCTGCGCGCGGCCATTGGCGCAAAACTGCGGCCGCTGGCCGAGCGCTTTGAAGTCCGCATCGACTACGCGCCGCTGTTTCCGGCCGTGCCGCCGTTCGAACAGGCGGCCGATGCCGAGCTGGTGCAGGTGGCCGAGCGCCTCACCGGGCATCGCGCCGAAGCGGTGGCGTTCGGCACCGAGGCGCCTTATCTTCAGCAGCTGGGCTGCCAGACCATCGTGCTCGGCCCTGGCGACATCGCCTGCGCCCACCAGCCCGGCGAATACCTGGAAATGTCACGAATCGAGCCTACCGTGCGTCTATTGCGTGACCTGATCCGGCACTATTGCCTCCAGTAAACGTCCACCCTGCTGATTCGTTCTTGCCTAGAGGAGACCGCGCGTGACCGCAAGCCTGTTCCGACGATGATCCTGAACGCCGTGTCATCCAACGTTCTCCGTCCCCTTTATCCACAGGCCCTGTCATGCCCGATTACGTCAACTGGCTGCGTCATGCCTCCCCGTACATCAATGCCCATCGCGACTGCACCTTCGTGGTCATGCTCCCCGGCGATGGGGTGGAACACCCGAATTTCGGCAACATCGTCCACGACCTGGTGCTGCTGCACAGCCTGGGCGTGCGCCTGGTGCTGGTGCACGGTTCGCGCCCGCAGATCGAAAGCCGCCTGGCGGCCCGCGGCCTGACCCCGCACTACCACCGCGGCATGCGCATCACCGATGCGGCCACCCTGGACTGCGTGATCGATGCGGTCGGCGCCCTGCGCCTGGCCATCGAGGCGCGCCTGTCGATGGACATCGCCGCATCGCCGATGCAGGGCTCGCGGCTGCGCGTGGCCTGCGGCAACCTGGTGACCGCGCGCCCGATCGGCGTGCTCGAAGGGGTGGACTACCACCATACCGGTGAAGTGCGCCGCATCGACCGCAAGGGCATCAGCCGCCTGCTCGACGAGCGCTCCATCGTGCTGCTGTCGCCATTGGGCTACTCGCCCACCGGTGAAATCTTCAACCTGGCCTGCGAAGACGTGGCCACCCGCGCCGCCATCGAGCTGGGTGCCGACAAGCTGCTGCTGTTCGGCGCCGAACCTGGCCTGCTCGACGAGCACGGCAAGCTGGTGCGCGAGCTGCGCCCACAGCAGATCGCGCCGCACCTGGCGCGCCTGGGCAGCGATTACCAGGCCGAGCTGCTGGATGCGGCCGCCGAGGCGTGCAAGGGCGGTGTGGCGCGCAGCCATATCGTCAGTTATGCCGAGGACGGTGCGCTGCTGACCGAGCTGTTCACCCGTGGCGGTGGCGGTACGCTGGTGTCGCAGGAGCAGTTCGAAGTGGTGCGCGAGGCCACCATCGAAGATGTCGGTGGCTTGCTAGAGCTGATCAGCCCGCTGGAAGAGCAGGGCATCCTGGTGCGCCGCTCGCGTGAGGTGCTGGAGCGGGAGATCGAGCAGTTCAGCGTGGTCGAGCGTGAAGGGATGATCATCGCCTGTGCGGCGTTGTACCCGATTGCCGATTCGCAGGCCGGGGAGTTGGCGTGCCTGGCGGTGAGCCCGGAGTATCGCCATGGGCGGCGTGGCGATGAGCTGCTCGAGCGCATCGAGGAGCGCGCGCGGGCGTTGGGCTTGAATACCTTGTTCGTGCTTACCACGCGCACCGCGCACTGGTTCCGTGAGCGGGGCTTTACCCCCAGTGGCGTGGAGCGGCTGCCGGCGGCGCGGGCTTCGCTTTACAACTACCAGCGCAATTCGAAGATCTTCGAGAAGCCGTTGTGATATTTGGGGGCGCGTTGCGCCCCTTTCGCGACACAAGGCCGCTCCTACAGGTGAGTGCGGGGTTTTGTAGGAGCGGCCTTGTGTCGCGAAAGGGCTGCAAGGCAGCCCCAAGATCACAATGAAAAACGCCGCCCTGATGGGCGGCGTTTTCGTTTACACGGTGTGCAGGTACCAGTTGTACTCGAGGTCGGAGATCGAATGCTCGAACTCCTCCAGCTCGCTCTCCTTGCACGCGACGAAGATGTCGATGTACTTCGGGTCGATGTACTTGTTGAGGATCTCGCTGTCGTCCAGCTCGCGCAGGGCATCGCGCAGGTTGTTTGGCAGGCTCTGCTCGAGCTGCTCGTACGAGTTGCCTTCGATCGGCTCGCCCGGCTCGATCTTGTTGGTCAGGCCATGGTGCACGCCAGCCAGCACGGCAGCCATCATCAGGTACGGGTTGGCGTCGGCACCTGCCACGCGGTGCTCGATGCGCACGGCATCGGGCGAACCGGTCGGCACGCGCAGGGCCACGGTGCGGTTGTCCAGGCCCCAGCTCGGCGCGTTCGGTACGTAGAACTGCGCGCCGAAACGGCGGTACGAGTTGACGTTCGGGCAGAGGAACGCCATGGACGCGGGCAGGGTCTCGAGCACACCGCCGACAGCGTGACGTAGCGCGGCGTTCTGCTCGGGATCCTCGCTGGTGAAGATGTTGTTGCCATCTTTGTCCAGCACGGAGATGTGTACGTGCAGGCCGTTGCCTGCCTGGCCCGGGTAGGGCTTGGCCATGAAGGTGGTGTCCATTTCATGGTCGTAGGCGATGTTCTTGATCAACCGCTTGAGCAGTACCGCGTAGTCACAGGCCTTGAGCGGGTCGGGAACGTGGTGCAGGTTGACTTCGAACTGCGCCGGGGCGCTTTCCTTGACGATGGCGTCGGCCGGGATGCCTTGCTCCTTGGCACCTTCGAGGATGTCCTGGAGGCAGTCGGCGTATTCGTCGAGGTCGTCGATCAGGTAGACCTGGGTCGACTGCGGGCGCTTGCCCGAGATTGGCGAGCGTGGCGGCTGCGGGCGGCCATTCACGTTCTCCTGGTCGATCAGGTAGAACTCCAGCTCGAATGCCGCGCAAATGGTCAGGCCCATGTCGGTGAACTTGCTCACCACCTGGCGCAACACTTCGCGTGGGTCGGCGAAGAACGGCTCGCCTTCGATTTCGTGCATGGTCATCAGCAGCTGCGCGGTCGGGCGCTTCTGCCAAGGTTCGTTGGAGAGGGTGCCAGGGATCGGGTAGCAGATGCGGTCGGCATCGCCGATGTCCAGGCCGAGCCCGGTGCTTTCGACGGTGGAACCGTTGATGTCCAGGGCGAAGAGGGAGGCCGGCAGGTTGATGCCTTTCTCGTAAACCTTGTGGAGGCTGGTGCGCTCTATGCGCTTGCCGCGCACCACACCATTCATATCTGCAATCAGAAGGTCAACGTAGAGAACCTCAGGATGTTCCTTAAGGAACGCGTTCGCTTCGTTAAGCTGAACGGCACGCGGGGGTACCGACATGATGCAACACCTTTGTTGTTAAAAATATCAATCAAGGGGGGCTTGCAGGACCAGTCAATCGAAAAGCCCTACTGATGTCAAGCCAACCCCATGATGCCCTGAAATGGCACATCGACGGCAGATTTGCTGCATATCGGGGCGTGCCATTATCCGCTATTTACGCCGCCCAGGGCTATCTCCGACATGCCGTGTTTTATTTTTTACGGAGGTGTTGTGTAAAAAAATGAACAAGGCTAAGCTCGGGTCCAACCCAGAACACAATAATACGAGGGTCACATGGTCCGCTTGTCGCGACCTGAAAGCGCTGCCTGTGCAGTGCGCTCGGGTATACCTGCCGTTCCTGCAAGCATCAATCGCGCTGTGGCCGCCCTGGCCGCAATAATTGACGCTGTGCGCGCCCGGACCTGGCCTCAAAGCGTCATTTCGCTGCGCTTCTTGTCTTCCTGCCTTTCGAACTCATTACGGACTCGCTGGTTTCCAGTGTATCCACTGTGCTCCTGCGTGGGTGTTTTTGCTTTAGCAATCCACTCCATCCAGAATCAACGCGCGGACCACATTACCTCCTGAGGTATCTATGAGTAACAACCTCGACCAGCTCACCGATTGGTTGAAAGAGCACAAGATCACCGAAGTCGAATGCCTGATCAGCGACCTGACCGGCATCACCCGCGGCAAGATCTCGCCAACCAACAAATTCATCGCCGAAAAAGGCATGCGCCTGCCCGAGAGCGTGCTGCTGCAGACCGTGACCGGCGATTACGTCGACGACGATATCTATTACGAACTGCTCGACCCGGCCGACATCGACATGATCTGCCGCCCCGACGAAGATGCCGTGTTCCTCGTGCCCTGGGCCATCGAGCCGACCGCGCAGGTCATCCACGACACCTACGACAAGAAGGGCAACCCGGTCGAGCTGTCGCCGCGCAACGTCCTCAAGAAAGTGCTCAAACTCTACGCCGACAAAGGCTGGCAGCCGATCGTCGCGCCGGAGATGGAGTTCTACCTGACCAAGCGCAGCGAAGACCCGGACTTCCCCCTGCAGCCGCCGGTTGGCCGTTCGGGCCGTCCGGAAACCGGCCGCCAGTCGTTCTCGATCGAGGCCGCCAACGAATTCGACCCGCTGTTCGAGGACGTCTACGACTGGTGCGAACTGCAGCAGCTGGACCTCGACACGCTGATCCACGAAGACGGCACGGCGCAGATGGAGATCAACTTCCGTCACGGCAACGCCCTGCACCTGGCCGACCAGATCCTGGTGTTCAAGCGCACCATGCGCGAGGCGGCGCTCAAGCACAACGTGGCCGCCACCTTCATGGCCAAGCCGATGACCGGCGAGCCGGGCAGTGCCATGCACCTGCACCAGAGCGTGGTCGACGCCACCACCGGCAAGAACATCTTCAGTAATGAAGACGGCAGCATGAGCGAGCTGTTCCTGCACCACATCGGTGGCCTGCAGAAGTTCATCCCCGAAGCGCTGCCGCTGTTCGCCCCCAACGTCAACTCGTTCCGCCGCTTCCTGCCGGACACCTCGGCACCGGTGAACGTCGAATGGGGCGAAGAAAACCGCACCGTCGGCCTGCGCGTACCGGATGCCGGCCCGCAGAACCGCCGCGTCGAGAACCGCCTGCCGGGCGCCGACGCCAACCCTTACCTGGCCATCGCCGCCAGCCTGCTGTGCGGCTACATCGGCATGGTCGAAGGCATCGCGGCGAGTGCCCCGGTCGTAGGCCGTGGCTACGAGCGGCGCAACCTGCGCCTGCCGCTGACCATCGAGGACGCCCTGGAACGCATGGAAGTCAGCCGCGCGCTGACCCAGTACCTGGGCAAGAAATTCATCACCGGCTACGTGGCGACCAAGCGCGCCGAGCACGAGAACTTCAAGCGCGTCATCAGCTCCTGGGAGCGAGAGTTCCTGCTGTTTGCTGTGTGATCAACCCCTGAGGCCGCCCACCGGCGGCCTGTGGACCCTGGAGAAGCACATGAGCGTCAAAAACCCGCAAACCCGTGAATGGCAAAACCTGAGCGGCGAGCACCACCTTGCACCTTTCTCTGACTACAAGCAGTTGAAGGAGAAGGGGCCGCGCATCATCACCAAGGCGCAGGGCGTGCATTTGTGGGACAGCGAAGGGCACAAGATCCTCGATGGCATGGCCGGCCTGTGGTGCGTGGCGGTCGGCTACGGCCGTGAAGAGCTGGTGCAGGCTGCCGAGAAGCAGATGCGCGAGCTGCCGTACTACAACCTGTTCTTCCAGACCGCCCACCCGCCGGCGCTGGAGCTGGCCAAGGCAATCACCGACGTCGCGCCCGAAGGCATGACCCACGTGTTCTTCACCGGCTCCGGCTCCGAAGGCAACGACACCGTGCTGCGCATGGTTCGCCACTACTGGGCGCTCAAGGGCAAGCCGCACAAGCAGACCATCATCGGCCGCATCAACGGCTACCACGGTTCCACCGTGGCCGGCGCGAGCCTGGGCGGCATGAGCGGCATGCACGAACAAGGCGGCCTGCCGATCCCGGGCATCGTGCACATCGCGCAGCCGTACTGGTTCGGCGAAGGCGGCGACATGAGCCCGGATGAATTCGGCGTGTGGGCTGCCGAACAGCTGGAGAAGAAGATCCTGGAAGTCGGCGAGGACAACGTCGCCGCCTTCATCGCCGAGCCGATCCAGGGCGCCGGCGGGGTCATCATCCCGCCGGACAGCTACTGGCCGAAGGTCAAGGAGATTCTCGCCAAGTACGACATCCTGTTCGTCGCCGACGAAGTGATCTGCGGTTTCGGCCGTACCGGCGAGTGGTTCGGCTCCGACTACTACGACCTCAAGCCCGACCTGATGACCATCGCCAAGGGCCTTACCTCCGGTTACATCCCCATGGGCGGTGTGATCGTGCGTGACACCGTGGCCAAGGTGCTCAGCGAAGGCGGTGACTTCAACCACGGCTTCACCTACTCCGGCCACCCGGTGGCGGCCGCGGTGGGCCTGGAAAACCTGCGCATCCTGCGCGACGAGAAGATCGTCGAGAAGGCGCGCACGGATGTGGCACCGTACTTGCAAAAACGACTGCGGGAACTGCAGGACCACCCACTGGTGGGCGAGGTTCGCGGCCTGGGCCTGCTCGGCGCGATCGAGCTGGTCAAGGACAAGGCCACCCGCAGCCGCTACGAAGGCAAAGGCGTGGGCATGGTGTGCCGCAACTTCTGCTTCGAAAACGGCCTGATCATGCGCGCCGTAGGCGACACCATGATCATTGCACCACCCCTGGTAATCAGCCACGCAGAGGTCGACGAGCTGGTGGAAAAGGCGCGCAAGTGCCTGGACCTGACCCTCGAAGCGATCCAGTGAGCCTTTGCTAGGCTAGCGTTGTGACATTAGTTGGTTACAAGGGGCTGCTTTCCTTGAAACAGCGCCTTGTAACTTGCCAGACTAGCGACTGTTTCAGTCGCCCAACGCGTGTACTGCGGGACCTGGCAGCTGAACGGATGGCTAATCAAAAAAATCTGGAGCATGACGCATGAATAAAATGGGCAAGACGTTGCTGGCCGCCGCCCTGATGGGTGCCATGGCGACCGCGGTTCAGGCTGAAGACAAGGTATTGAACGTCTACAACTGGTCGGACTACATCGCTCCGGACACCATCGCCAAGTTCGAGAAGCAGACCGGCATCAAGGTCAAGTACGACGTCTTCGACAGCAACGAAACCCTGGAAGCCAAGCTGCTGGCGGGCAAGTCGGGTTATGACATCGTCGTGCCGTCCAACAACTTCCTGGCCAAGCAGATCAAGGCTGGCGTGTACGAGGAGCTCGACCGCTCCAAGCTGCCGAACTGGAAGAACCTCGACCCAGACCTGCTCAAGGCCGTTGGCGATGCCAGCGACAAGGACAACAAGCACGCCTTCCCGTACATGTGGGGCTCGATCGGCATCGGCTACAACCCGGAGAAGGTCAAGGCCGCGCTGGGCGTGGACAAGATCGATTCGTGGGACGCCGTGTTCAAGCCTGAGAACATCGCCAAGCTCAAGAGCTGCGGCGTGAGCTTCCTGGATGCGCCGACCGAAATGCTGCCGGCCGCGCTGCACTACCTGGGCAAGCCGACCACCAGCACCAGCAAGGAAGACCTGAAGGCGGCCGAGGACCTGTTCCTGAGCATCCGTCCTTCGATCACCTACTTCCACTCGTCCAAGTACATCGGCGACCTGGCCAACGGCAACATCTGCGTGGCCGTCGGTTACTCGGGTGACGTCGAGCAGGCCAAGGCCCGCGCCCACGAGGCCGGCGACAAGGTCAAGGTGGACTACATCATTCCGAAAGAAGGCGCCGGTACCTTCTACGACATGGTCGCCATCCCCAAAGATGCCGAACACAAGGATGCGGCCTACAAGTTCATGGACTTCCTGATGCAGCCGGAAGTCATGGCCGAAATCACCAACGCCGTGCGCTTCCCGAACGGCAACGAGGCCGCTACTCCGTTGGTCGACAAGGCCATCACCAGCGACCCGAGCATCTACCCGCCGGCTGACGTGAAGAAACAGCTGTACGCGATCGCAGCCCCCGAAGCTGCCACCCAGCGCGCCATCACCCGCAGCTGGACCAAGATCAAGTCGGGCAAGTAAGCCCGATGCAACACCTCCAGGCCGGGGTTTTCCGGCCTGGAGCCAGTGAATGGCAATTGATGATTGCGGCATCGAAGCTGCGAAGGTAAGTTGCGCGCCGGTTTTGCCTGCGCAGCAGCACTGCGCCGTTACCAAGGCACTGATTGTGAGGACCACCCACTTGTCTATTTCTGTATTGCGCAAGGCCTTGATGGCCGGTGCGGGCCTGACGCTGGCATGCAGCGTCCAAGCGGCGCCTACGGTGCATTTCTACAACTGGTCGGACTACATCGGCCCGAACACACTCGCGGACTTCGAAAAAGCCACCGGCATCAAGCCTGTGCAAGACGTTTTCGATTCCAACGAAACCCTGGAAGGCAAACTGCTGGCCGGCAACACCGGCTATGACGTGGTGGTGCCGTCCAACCATTTCCTCGGCAAGCAGATCAAGGCGGGCGCGTTCCAGAAGCTCGACAAGAACCTGCTGCCCAATTATTCCAACCTCGACCCGTCGCTGATGAAGCGCCTGGAAAAGAACGACCCCGGCAACCAGTACGCCGTGCCTTACCTGTGGGGCACCAACGGCATCGGTTACAACGTCGACAAGGTCAAGGCCGCGCTGGGCGTGGACACCATCGACTCCTGGGCCGTGCTGTTCGAGCCCGAGAACATGAAGAAGCTCTCCAAGTGCGGTGTGGCCTTCCTCGACTCGGCTGACGAAATGCTCCCGGCGGTGCTCAACTACATGGGCCTGAACCCCAACAGCACCGACCCCAAGGACTATGAAAAGGCCGAGAAGAAGCTGCTGGCGGTACGCCCGTACGTGACCTACTTCCACTCGTCCAAGTACATCACCGACCTGGCCAACGGCGACATCTGCGTCGCGGCAGGTTTCTCCGGCGATGTATTCCAGGCCAAGGCCCGCGCCGAAGAGGCGAAGAAGGGCGTGAACCTGGCCTACGCGATTCCCAAGGAAGGCGGCAACCTCTGGTTCGATGTGCTGGCGATCCCCAAGGATGCCAAGAACGTCAAAGAGGCCCACGCCTTCATCAACTATTTGCTGAAACCTGAGGTTATCGCCCAGGTCAGTGATTACGTCGGTTACGCCAACCCGAACCCCAAGGCTGGCGACCTGATGGACCAGGCCGTGAGGACTGACGCCGCGGTATACCCACCGCAGGAAGTGCTGGACAAGATGTTCGTCAACAGTGAGTTGCCACCCAAGGTGCAACGTTTGATGACCCGTAGCTGGACCAAGGTCAAGTCGGGCAAGTAACAATCCAGGCCCGCCACTGACGCAGCGGCGGGCAACAAAATCTTGTTGGGAGTTTCACTCATGGCAGTTGCCTCCGGTGCCTATAAGAAAGCCCTCGAGGGTGGCCAGCAACCCAAGCAGGTGCTGGTCAAGATCGACCGGGTCACAAAAAAATTCGACGAAACGGTAGCCGTGGACGATGTGTCCCTGGAAATCCGCAAAGGCGAGATCTTCGCCCTGCTGGGTGGCTCCGGTTCTGGCAAATCGACCTTGCTGCGTATGCTCGCTGGCTTCGAGCGCCCGACTGAAGGGCGGATTTTCCTCGATGGCGTCGACATCACCGACATGCCGCCCTACGAGCGGCCGATCAACATGATGTTCCAGTCCTACGCGCTGTTCCCGCACATGACCGTGGCGCAGAACATCGCCTTCGGCCTGCAGCAGGACCGCATGGCCAAGTCCGAGATCGACGCCCGCGTGGCCGAGATGCTCAAGCTGGTGCACATGACCCAGTACGCCAAGCGCAAGCCGCACCAGCTCTCCGGTGGCCAGCGCCAGCGTGTGGCCCTGGCCCGTTCGCTGGCCAAGCGCCCGAAACTGCTGCTGCTCGATGAGCCGATGGGCGCCCTGGACAAGAAGCTGCGTTCGCAGATGCAGCTGGAACTGGTGGAAATCATCGAGCGCGTGGGCGTGACCTGCGTGATGGTGACCCACGACCAGGAAGAGGCCATGACCATGGCCCAGCGCATCGCCATCATGCACCTGGGCTGGATCGCCCAGATCGGCTCGCCGGTGGACATCTACGAGACCCCCACCAGCCGCCTGGTGTGCGAGTTCATCGGCAACGTCAACCTATTCGAGGGTGAAGTGGTCGACGACGCCGAAGGCCACGCGATCATTGCCAGCCCGGAACTGGAGCGCAAGATCTACGTCGGCCACGGCATCACCACCTCGGTGGAAGACAAGCACATCACCTACGCCCTGCGCCCGGAAAAGCTGCTGGTCACCACCACGCAGCCGGACTTCGAGCACAACTGGTCGCGCGGCAAGGTCCACGACATCGCCTACCTGGGCGGCCACTCGGTGTTCTACGTCGAGCTGCCGAGCGGCAAGGTGGTGCAGTCGTTCGTCGCCAACGCCGAGCGCCAGGGCACCCGGCCGACCTGGGGCGATGAAGTGTACGTGTGGTGGGAAGACGACAGCGGCGTGGTACTGCGGTCATGAAACTTCGCAAGCTCAAGCGAGCCTTCCAGCGCCTTACCCCGGAGGGGCGGCATGTGGTGATCGGCGTACCGTTCATCTGGCTGTTCCTGTTCTTCATGCTGCCGTTCTTCATCGTCCTGAAGATCAGCTTCGCCGAAGCCGACGTGGCGATCCCGCCTTACACCGAGATCTACACCTACGTCGAAAGCAAGGTCCAGCTGGTGCTGAACCTGGCCAACTACGGGCTGCTGACCGAGGATGAGCTGTACATCTCGGCCTACCTCGGCTCGTTGAAGATGGCGTTCTTCAGTACCATTCTCTGCCTGCTGATTGGCTACCCGATGGCCTACGCCATCGCCAACGCCAAGAAGGAAACCCAGACGGTCCTGCTGCTGTTGATCATGATGCCGACCTGGACCGCGATCCTGATCCGCGTCTACGCCTGGATGGGGATTCTCAGCAACAACGGCCTGCTCAACGCCTTCCTGATGTGGATCGGCCTGATCGACCAGCCGCTGCAGATCCTCAACACCAACCTTGCGGTGTACATCGGCGTGGTCTATTCGTACCTGCCGTTCATGATCCTGCCGCTGTTCGCCAACCTGGTGAAGCACGACCCGAGCCTGCTCGAAGCTGCATCGGACCTGGGTTCGAGCACCTTCAACAGCTTCTGGAAGATCACCGTGCCGCTGTCGAAGAACGGCATCATCGCTGGCTGCATGCTGGTGTTCATCCCGGTGGTGGGCGAGTTCGTGATTCCTGAACTGCTCGGCGGCCCGGAAACCCTGATGATCGGCAAGGTGCTGTGGCAAGAGTTCTTCAACAACCGTGACTGGCCGGTGGCATCCGCCCTGGCAGTGGTGATGCTGGCAATCCTGATCGTGCCGATCCTGCTGTTCAACCGCAGCCAGGCCAAAGAAATGGAGGGCAGAGCATGAAGCGCTTCGGTTTCTCCAAGCTGATGCTGGTGCTCGGCTTGCTGTTCATCTACCTGCCGATGCTGATCCTGGTGATCTACTCGTTCAACGCCTCGAAGCTGGTGACGGTGTGGGGCGGCTGGTCGGTGAAGTGGTACGTCGGCCTGCTCGACAACACCCAGCTGATGGGTTCGGTGATGCGCTCGCTGGAAATCGCCTGCTACACGGCGGTGGCGGCGGTGGCGCTGGGTACCTTGGCCGCCTTCGTGCTGACCCGGGTCACCCGCTTCAAGGGCCGCACGCTATTCGGTGGCCTGGTCACCGCGCCGTTGGTAATGCCCGAGGTAATCACCGGCCTGTCGCTGTTGCTGCTGTTCGTGGCCATGGCGCAGATGATCGGCTGGCCGCAGGAGCGTGGCATCGTCACCATCTGGATCGCCCACACCACGTTCTGCGCCGCCTATGTGGCGGTGGTGGTGTCGGCGCGCCTGCGCGAGCTGGACCTGTCGATCGAGGAAGCGGCGATGGACCTGGGTGCCAAGCCGTGGAAGGTGTTCTTCCTGATCACCATCCCGATGATCGCGCCGTCGCTGGCGGCGGGCGGCATGATGTCGTTCGCCCTGTCGCTGGATGACCTGGTTCTGGCCAGCTTCGTGTCCGGGCCGGGTTCGACCACCTTGCCGATGGAAGTGTTCTCTGCGGTGCGCCTTGGCGTGAAGCCGGAGATCAACGCGGTGGCCAGCCTGATCCTGCTGTCGGTGTCGCTGGTGACCTTCTTCGTCTGGTACTTCAGCCGCCGGGCCGAGGAACGTCGTCGCAAGGCGATCCAGCAAGCCATCGAGGAAGGCGCTGCGGCCAACGTGTCGTCGCCGCAGGTCAAGCGCCCGATGCCTGCTGCGGCATCGGTCTGATCGATCGCAAAGGGCCGCACTGCGGCCCTTTGTGTATCTGAAGCGTTCCGGTCGTTCGTGAAATCGAGCGCCACATCCCCTCCAACACCCAACTGATCCCCATCAGTGCCGTTTATCGAACCCTGAACTACGCTGACAGTCGCATCTCACAAATCATTTGTGCGCAAGCTAGGAGCCTGCATGAGGGTGACGCGTCCACTGTTACTGGCAGGCCTGGGCCTGCTGTACCTGCTAACAGGCTGTAGCAAGGAACAACCCCCGGAGCCCAAGCCTCGGGTCGGGGTGCTGCAGGTTCAACCCACCGACTTTGCAGCCAGGGTGACCCTCACCGGCGATGTCCAGGCGCGGGTACAGACCGACCTTTCCTTCCGCGTGGGCGGCAAGATCATTTCGCGCAGCGTCGATGTGGGCGATCACGTCAAGGCCAACCAGGTGCTGGCGCGGCTCGACCCCAAGGACCTGCAGAACAACGTCGACTCGGCCAAGGCCGAGGTGTTCGCCGCCCAGGCGCGGGTGACGCAGACCAGCGCGGCGTTCGTGCGCCAGCAAAAGCTGCTGCCCAAGGGCTACACCAGCCAGAGCGAATACGACTCCGCCGAGGCCGCGCTGCGCAGCAACCAGAGCGCGCTGAAGGCGGCCCAGGCGCAACTGGCAAACGCCAACGAGCAATTGAGCTACACCGCCCTGATGTCCGAAGCCGATGGCGTCATCACCGAGCGCCAGGCCGAGGTCGGCCAGGTGGTGCAGGCGACCATGCCGATCTTCAGCCTGGCCCGCGATGGCGACCGGGATGCGGTATTCAACGTCTACGAGTCGCTGCTGGTGGCGCCACCCAGCGAAGCCGGGGTCATCGTCAGCCTGCTGGACGACCCCAAGGTCCAGGCCCAGGGGTTCGTGCGCGAAATCACCCCGACGGTTTCGGCACAAAGCGGCACGGTGCAGGTCAAGGTGGGCCTGCGCAACGTGCCAGCGGGCATGCAGCTGGGCTCGCCGGTGACCGCCACGGCCAATACCCAGGGGCGGCCGAGCATCGAGCTGCCTTGGGCGGCCCTGACCAAGGCCGTGCACGAGCCGGCCGTGTGGGTGGTGGGCGAGGGCGACAAGGTCGAATTGCGCAAGGTCCAGGTCACCCGCTACCTCACCGGCAAGGTGGTCATCGCCCAAGGCATCAAGGGTGGTGAAACCGTGGTGGTCAGCGGCGGCCAGCTGCTTCATCCGGGCATGGAAGTGGAAAAGGTCGATGCCAAGGACGGGGGGGCTGCACCATGAAGCGGATGATGTGTGTACTCGCCACCGGCTTGCTGCTGACGGCCTGTGGCAAGCAAGAGGCGCCACCCGAGGCGGTGCGGCCGGTGCTTTCGACCCTGGTCGAGGCCCAGGCCCAGGCGCAGTTGGGGCGCTTCGCTGGGACCATCCAGGCGCGCTTCGAAAGCACCCTGGGCTTTCGCGTATCGGGGCGTATCGCCCGGCGCTGGCTCGACGTGGGCGCCTCGGTCAAGCCCGGGGACATCCTCGCCACCCTCGACCCCACCGACCAACAGAACCAGCTGCGCGCGGCCGAAGGCGACCTGGCCAAGATCCAGGCGCAGTGGATCAACGCCCAGGCCAATGCCCGCCGGCAACAGCAGCTGTATGACCGAGGCGTCGGCGCCCAGGCCCAGCTGGACATCGCCCAGACCGACCTGAAAACCACCGGCGCCAGCCTGGAGCAGGCCCGCTCGGCGGTCAGCCAGGCCCGCGACCAGCTCGACTACAGCACCTTGCGCAGCGACCATGCGGCAGTCATCACCGCCTGGCAGGCCGAAGCCGGGCAGACCGTCACGGCCGGCCAGGCGGTGGTCACCCTGGCCCGGCCAGACGTCAAGGAAGCGGTGATCGACCTGCCGATCGGCATTGCCGAAGCCTTGACCAAGAACCTCACCTTCACCGTCGCCTCGCAGCTCGACAGCAGCATCAACACCACCGCCACCCTGCGTGAGCTGGAGCCCCAGGCCGACGCCGCCACCCGCACCCGGCGCGCCCGCCTGACCCTGGCCAACACCCCTGACGCCTTCCACCTGGGCACCGCCATCAGCGTCACCCTGACCTCGGCGATTTCCCCGCGCAGCGAGCTGCCGCTGAGCGCGCTGCTCGAGCACGACGGCAAGACCCAGGTGTGGGTGATCGACCCGCAGCAGAAAACGGTCGCCACCCGTGACGTGGCCCTGATCGAGCGCACGGCCGACAGCATCGTGCTGGCGTCCGGCGTCCAACCCGGCGAGCGTGTGGTCACCGCTGGCGTCAACAGCCTCAAGCCTGGCCAGAAGGTCACATTCGACGAGGATGCACAATGAAAGGAAGCTTCAACCTCTCCGAATGGGCGCTGCGCCATCAGTCGTTCGTCTGGTACCTGATGTTCGTCGGCCTGTTGATGGGCATTTTTTCCTACTTCAACCTGGGGCGCGAGGAAGACCCCTCGTTCACCATCAAGACCATGGTCATCCAGACCCGCTGGCCGGGCGCGACCCAGGACGAAACCCTGTACCAGGTCACCGACCGCATCGAGAAGAAGCTCGAGGAGCTCGATTCGCTCGACTACACCAAGAGCTACACCCGCCCCGGCGAATCGACGGTCTACGTCTACCTGCGCGACACCACCAAGGCCGCCGACATCCCGGAAATCTGGTACCAGGTGCGCAAGAAGATCCAGGACATCCGCGGCCAATTCCCGCAAGGCATCCAGGGCCCGGCGTTCAACGACGAGTTCGGTGACGTGTATGGCTCGATCTACGCCTTCACCGCCGACGGCATGACCCTGCGGCAACTGCGCGACTACGTGGAACAGGCCCGCGCCGAAGTGCGCGAGGTGCCCAACATCGGCAAGATCGAGCTGGTCGGCACCCAGGACGAAGTGCTCTACCTGAAGTTCTCCACGCGCAAACTGGCGGCCCTGGGCATCGACCAGCGCCAGGTCATGCAGGCCCTGCAACAGCAGAACGCGGTGACCCCGGCCGGGGTGATCGAGGCCGGCCCCGAGCGCATCTCGGTGCGCACCACCGGGCAGTTCGCCTCGGAAAAAGACCTGCAGACGGTCAACCTGCGCATCAACGACCGCTTCTTCCGCTTGAGCGATATCGCCGATATCGAGCGCGGCTACGTCGACCCGCCATCGCCGATGTTCCGCTACAACGGCCAGACCGCCATTGGCCTGGCCATCGGCATGAAAGCCGGCGGCAACATCCAGGTGTTCGGCGCGGCGCTGAAGCAGAAGATGGACAGCGTGGTCAACGACTTGCCGGTGGGCATTGGCGTGCACACCGTCTCTGACCAGGCGGTGGTGGTGAAGGAGGCGGTTGGTGGCTTTACCAGCGCCCTGTTCGAAGCGGTGGTCATCGTGCTGGCGGTGAGCTTCGTCAGCCTTGGCGTGCGCGCCGGGCTGGTGGTGGCCTGCTCGATCCCGCTGGTGCTGGCCATGGTCTTCGTGTTCATGGAGTACAGCGGCATCACCATGCAGCGGATTTCCCTGGGGGCGCTGATCATCGCCCTGGGCCTGCTGGTGGACGATGCGATGATCACCGTGGAGGTGATGGTCACACGCCTGGAAATGGGCGAGAGCAAGGAGCAGGCGGCGACCTTTGCCTACACCTCCACGGCCTTCCCCATGCTTACCGGCACCCTGGTGACGGTGGCCGGCTTCGTGCCGATCGGCCTCAACGCCAGCTCGGCCGGTGAATACACCTACACCCTGTTCGCGGTGATCGCCGTGGCGCTGATCGTGTCGTGGGTGGTCGCGGTGTTCTTCGCCCCGGTGCTGGGCGTGCATATCCTCAAGGCCGACAAGCTCAAGGCCCATGAGGCCGAGCCGGGCCGGGTAGGGCGGGCGTTCGAGGGCGGGCTGCTGTGGTGCATGCGCAACCGCTGGCTGACCATCATCGGCACCATCGTGCTGTTCGCGCTCTCGCTGGTGTGCATGCGCTTCGTGCAGAACCAGTTCTTCCCGTCTTCGGACCGCCCGGAAATCCTCGTCGACCTCAACCTGCCGCAGAACGCCTCGATCGAGGAAACGCGCAAGGTGGTCGACCGCCTCGAGGCGCGCATCAAGGACGACCCGGACCTGGTGCGCTGGAGCACCTACATCGGCCAGGGCGCGATCCGCTTCTACCTGCCCCTGGACCAGCAACTGCAGAACCCCTACTACGCCCAGCTGGTGATCGTCAGCAAGGGCTTCGAGGAACGCGCGGGCATGATGGCGCGCCTGCAGAAGCTGCTGCACGAGGAGTTCGTCGGCATCGGCACCAACGTCCAGTCGCTGGAAATGGGCCCGCCGGTAGGGCGGCCGATCCAGTACCGGGTCAGTGGCAAGGACATCGACCAGGTGCGCAAGCACGCCATCGACCTGGCCACGCTGCTCAACAGCGACGAGCACATCGGCGAGATGATCTACGACTGGAACGAGCCAGGCAAAGTGCTGCGCATCGAGATCGCCCAAGACAAGGCGCGGCAGCTGGGCCTGTCGTCCGAGGACGTGGCCAACGTGATGAACAGCATCGTCAGTGGCGCACCGGTGACCGAGGTCAACGACAACATCTACCTGATCGATGTGGTCGCCCGGGCCGTGGACAGCGAGCGGGGTTCGCCCGATACCCTGCAGAACCTGCAGATCGTCACCCCGAGCGGCACCTCGATACCGCTGCTGGCCTTCGCCACCGTGCGCTACGAGCTCGAGCAGCCATTGGTGTGGCGCCGCGATCGCAAGCCGACCATCACCATCAAGGCGTCGGTCAACGGCGACATCCAGCCCACCGACCTGGTGGCGCTGCTGAAGCCGAAGATCGACGACTTCGCCAGCAAGCTGCCGGTCGGCTACGAGGTACAGACCGGCGGTACCGTGGAGGAGAGCGCCAAGGCCCAGGGCCCGATCCGCAAGGTCATCCCGCTGATGCTGTTCCTCATGGCGACCTTCCTGATGATCCAGCTGCACAGCACGCAGAAGCTGTTCCTGGTGGTCAGCGTGGCGCCGCTGGGGTTGATCGGCGTGGTGCTGGCGCTGGTGCCGACGGGCACGCCGATGGGCTTCGTGGCGATCCTCGGGATTCTGGCCCTGGCAGGCATCATCATCCGCAACTCGGTGATCCTGGTGACCCAGATCGACGAGTTCGAGGCCCAGGGCTATTCGCCGTGGGACGCGGTGGTCGAAGCCACCAACCACCGCCGTCGACCGATCCTGCTGACGGCGGCGGCGGCGAGCCTGGGCATGATCCCGATTGCCCGCGAGGTGTTCTGGGGGCCGATGGCCTACGCCATGATCGGCGGCATCATCAGTGCAACGCTGCTGACGCTGTTGTTCCTGCCGGCGATGGGGCCTTTTCGGCTAAACAAAAAAAGTTATATAAACATTCTTAAACAGTATTTTTAAGAATATCCGCGCCTCACTACTATTGCCCTCAAGCCAGGCGCAAACCCCCTTCAAACCTCTGCCCGGCACCCTTGTTCAACAGGAGAACGAGCATGAGCGCATCGCTGCGAAGCATCGACGGTCAGGACGAAGCCACCATTCTGCGTGAAATCCAGAGCGCCCTGCGCGACCTGCGTTTCGGTGCGGTGGAAATCACCGTGCACAACGCCCAGGTCGTGCAGATCGAGCGCAAGGAGAAGTTCCGCCTGCAGCAGCCCGGCAACAAGCCCGGCTGATACCGCCCCACCTTCACAACTAGAAAAATGCCAATCGGGAGCTTCACCATGTCCATCCGCCGTTATGCGCTCGCCGCCCTGGCCAGTGCCGTTTTTGCCGGTTCCGCAATCGCCAAGGACTACGAACTGCTGAACGTGTCCTACGACCCGACCCGTGAGCTGTACCAGCAGTACAACGCTGAATTCATCAAGCACTGGCAACAGGCTCACCCGGACGACAAGGTGAAGATCCAGCAGTCCCACGGTGGCTCGGGCAAGCAGGGCCGTGCGGTGATCGACGGCCTGCGCGCCGACGTGGTGACCCTGGCCCTGGCCGGCGACATCGACGAAATCGCCAAGCTCGGCAAGACCCTGCCCGAGGACTGGCAGAAGCGCCTGCCGGACGCCAGCACCCCGTACACCTCGACCATCGTGTTCCTGGTGCGCAAGGGCAACCCGAAAGGCATCAAGGACTGGGGCGACCTGATCAAGAAAGACGTCTCGGTCATCACCCCCAACCCGAAAACCTCCGGCGGCGCCCGCTGGAACTTCCTCGCCGCCTGGGCCTATGGCCTGAAGGCCGGTGGCAGCGAAGACAAGGCCAAGGCCTACGTGCAGGAGCTGTTCAAGCACGTACCGGTGCTGGACACCGGCGCCCGTGGCTCGACCATCACCTTCGTCAACAACGGCCAGGGCGATGTGCTGCTGGCGTGGGAAAACGAAGCCTTCCTGGCGCTGAAGGAAGACGGCGGCAGCGACAAGTTCGAAATCGTCGTGCCTTCGCTGTCGATCCTCGCCGAGCCGCCGGTGGCCGTGGTCGACAAGAACGCCGAGAAAAAGGGCAACGAGCAGATCGCCGAGGCGTACCTGAAGTACCTTTACAGCCCGGCCGGCCAGAAGATCGCCGCCGAGAACTTCTACCGCCCGCGTGACGAGAAAGTCGCTGCCGAATTCGGCAAGCAATTCCCGAAACTGGACCTGGTCACCATCGACAAGGACTTCGGTGGCTGGAAGACTGCACAGCCCAAGTTCTTCAATGACGGCGGTGTGTTCGACCAGATTTATCAGGCACAGTAACCGGCCATGGAAAAGCGGGGCCGCGTGGCGGCCCATCGCCGGCAAGCCGGCTCCCACAAGGTTCACCGCTGACCTTCTGTGGGAGCCGGCGTGCCGGCGATGGGCTGCACAGCAGCCCCGGGATTCAGTAGCTAGCACCGGCCCGGGATTCGTCCCGGGCTTCGTGCGTTCAACCAGGGATATTTATGTCACGTCGCATTTCCCCCGTCATACCCGGCTTCGGGCTGACGCTGGGCTACACCTTGGTGTACCTCAGCCTGATCGTGCTGATACCGCTGGCGGCCATGTTCATTCATGCCTCGCAGCTCACCTGGGAGCAGTTCTGGAGCATCATCAGTGCGCCGCGGGTACTCGCCGCGCTCAAGCTGAGTTTCGGCACCGCCCTGTTCGCCGCCATCATCAACGGTGTGATCGGCACCCTGCTGGCCTGGGTGCTGGTGCGCTACACCTTCCCCGGGCGCAAGGTCATCGACGCGATGATCGACCTGCCGTTCGCCCTGCCCACGGCGGTTGCGGGCATCGCCCTGACAGCCCTGTACGCGCCGGCAGGCTGGGTGGGCCAGTTCGCCACCGACCTGGGCTTCAAGATTGCCTACACACCGCTGGGCATCACCCTGGCGCTGACCTTCGTCACCTTGCCGTTCGTGGTGCGCACGGTGCAGCCGGTGCTTGCCGACATCCCCCGTGAAGTCGAGGAGGCGGCGGCCTGCCTGGGCGCCAAGCCGCTGCAGGTGTTTCGCCACGTACTGGCGCCGGCCCTGCTGCCGGCCTGGCTCACCGGCTTTGCGCTGGCCTTCGCCCGCGGCGTCGGCGAGTATGGCTCGGTGATCTTCATCGCCGGCAACATGCCGATGAAGACCGAGATCCTGCCGCTGCTGATCATGGTCAAGCTGGACCAGTACGACTACACCGGCGCCACCGCCATCGGCGTGCTGATGCTGGTGGTTTCCTTCATCCTGCTGCTGCTGATCAACCTGCTGCAGCGCCGCATCGAAACCCCTTGAAGGAGGCCCGGCTATGTCCAGTTCATCCCTGAGCGCCAGTGCCGCCGCCAATGCCGCGCGGCGTGGCAGTTCCACCTCGCGGCGCATCCTGATCGGCCTTGGCTGGCTGGTGTTCGCGCTGTTCTTGCTGCTGCCGCTGGTGATCGTGGTGTCGCAGGCGCTGAAGAACGGCTTCGGCACCTTCTTCGAGGCGATCTTCGAACCCGACGCCTTGTCGGCCCTGCGCCTGACCCTGCTGGCGGTGGCGATTTCGGTGCCACTGAACCTGGTGTTCGGCGTCAGCGCCGCCTGGTGCGTGAGCAAGTACACCTTCCGCGGCAAGAGCGTGCTGGTCACCCTCATCGACTTGCCGTTCTCGGTGTCGCCGGTGATCGCCGGCCTGGTCTACGTGCTGATGTTCGGCGCCCAGGGCCTGTTCGGGCCCTGGTTGCAGGACCATGACATCCAGATCGTGTTCGCCTTGCCCGGCATCGTGCTGGCGACCATCTTCGTCACCGTGCCCTTCGTTGCCCGCGAGCTGATCCCGCTGATGCAGGAGCAAGGCACGCAAGAGGAGGAGGCCGCGCGCCTGCTGGGCGCCAACGGCTGGCAGATGTTCTGGCACGTGACCTTGCCCAACATCAAGTGGGGCCTGATCTACGGCGTGGTGCTGTGCACCGCGCGGGCCATGGGCGAGTTCGGCGCGGTGTCGGTGGTGTCCGGCCACATTCGCGGCGTGACCAACACCTTGCCGCTGCACGTGGAGATCCTCTACAACGAGTACAACCATGTCGCGGCCTTCAGCGTGGCCAGCCTGCTGCTGATCCTGGCGCTCTTCATCCTGCTGCTCAAGCAGTGGAGCGAGAACCGTATTAACCGCCTGCGCCATAGCGCCGCGGAGGAATGATTCATGTCGATCGAAGTTCGTAACGTCAGCAAGCGCTTCAACAGCTTCCAGGCCCTGGACAACATCAACCTGGATATCCACAGCGGCGAGCTGGTGGCCCTGCTCGGCCCTTCCGGCTGCGGCAAGACCACCCTGCTGCGCATCATCGCCGGCCTGGAAACCCCGGACGACGGCAGCATCGTGTTCCATGGCGAGGACGTGTCCGGCCATGACGTGCGCGATCGCAACGTCGGTTTCGTGTTCCAGCACTACGCGCTGTTCCGCCACATGAGCGTGTTCGACAACGTCGCCTTCGGCCTGCGCATGAAGCCCAAGGGCGAGCGCCCGAGCGAGAGCAAGATTGCCGAAAAGGTGCATGAGCTGCTGAACATGGTGCAGCTGGACTGGCTGTCCGACCGCTACCCCGAGCAGCTTTCCGGTGGCCAGCGCCAGCGTATCGCCCTGGCCCGCGCCCTGGCGGTGGAGCCCAAGGTGCTGCTGCTCGACGAGCCGTTCGGCGCCCTCGATGCCAAGGTGCGCAAGGAGCTGCGCCGCTGGCTGGCGCGCCTGCACGAGGACATCAACCTGACCTCGGTGTTCGTTACCCACGACCAGGAAGAGGCCATGGAAGTGGCAGACCGCATCGTGGTGATGAACAAGGGCGTGATCGAGCAGATCGGCTCGCCCGGCGAGGTGTACGAGAAGCCGGCCAACGACTTTGTCTACCACTTCCTCGGCGACTCCAACCGCCTGGCCTTGAGCGAAGGGCAGCACGTGCTGTTCCGCCCGCACGAGGTGTCGCTGTCGCGTCATGAAACCGAGGGCCACCATGCTGCCGAGGTGCGTGACATTCGCCCGCTCGGGGCTACCACGCGGGTGACCTTGAAGGTGGAAGGGCAGAGCGAGCTGATCGAGGCCGAGGTGGTCAAGGACCACGACAGCCTGACCGGGCTGGCGCGTGGCGAGACGCTATTCTTCAGGCCGAAGGTTTGGCAGAAGGTGGCGGATATCTGAGCCAGCTGTGAGTGAAGAACCCGGGCATGGTCCCGGGTTTTTTATTGCCTGGGCGTTTGTTGGGGCTGCCTTGCAGCCCATCGCCGGCAAGCCGGCTCCCACAGCTGCAGCGCCGGTCCCTGTGGGAGCCGGCTTGCCGGCGATCGAGGGCAGAGCCCTCGCAGCAATCCCATGCCTTGCACGAATATTTCAAATGCCTCGAATGCATGCTGTTCTGGCCATTCGCTCCAACCCCACGAACGGCGCGGCTTTGCAACATCTGGCAAAATCCTATATGCGCAAATGATCTAGCTTTAATTTTAAACATTACTTTAAGAGATAAGCCCCTGACCCCGATGATTCAGCCACACACCTGAATCAAGAACCCCCAGGAGTTTGATCAAATGGGTAATGTCCAAACGGCCGTGAGGGCCTACGACCAGCCATGGCGCCCGGCCCCGGGTGACCTGGTCGAGCTCGGACGGACGCTACGCCAGCCATTGGGCCAGCTGCGCCTGCAACGCACGCCGGTCAGTGGCCTCAAGCGCCGCGACAAGCTGGCGCTGGCCTTGCTGGTGCTGGCCCTGCATGGCGCCGCCGCCTACTGGGTCAGCCAGGCGCCGACGCCCGCGCTGCCGGTGGTGCCGCCACAGGTTCCACCGATGACCATCGAGTTCGCCGCCCCAGCGCCGCCTGTGGTCGAGCCGCCGCCACCTGCCCCGGCACCGCCGGTGGTAGAGCCGCCACCGCCGGTGGTCGACGAGCTGGCCGCCAAGCCCAAACCCAAGCCAAAACCGCTGCCCAAGCCTGTGGCCAAGCAGCCACCCAAACCACAGCCCAAGCCGGTCGAAGCGCCGCCCCCGGCACCGGTAGCGGCCCCGGCACCGCCCGCGCCACCGGCGCCTGCGCCGGTCACGCCAGCTTCGGCCAACGCCGCCTACCTGAAGAACCCGGCGCCGGAATACCCGCAGATGGCCCAGCGCCGTGGCTGGGAAGGCACCGTGCTGCTGCGCGTGGAGGTGTTGCCCAGCGGCAAGCCGGGGCAGATCCAGATCCAGAAAAGCAGCGGCCGCGACGCCCTCGACGCCGCCGCCCTGGCCGCGGTCAAGCGCTGGAGCTTCGTGCCCGCCAAGCAGGGCGACGTGGCCCAGGCCGGCTGGGTCAGCGTGCCGATCGATTTCAAGCTTCGTTAACTTTTTCGCAGAACACAGGAAGACATCATCATGAGCCTGCTGGCATCCCCCCTCGAATCCGTTGAAAGCGCAGTCATCTGGCTGCTGGTCGGTTTTTCCGTCGTCACCTGGGGCCTGGCCCTGGTCAAGGTCGTGCAGTTCGTGCGGCTCAAGCGCCAGGACAAACGCTTCCACCAGCAGTTCTGGGCGGCGTCGAGCCTGGACTCGGCTGCCGAAATCAGCCACGAGTCACCGGGCCCGGCAGCCCGCGTGGCGCAGTCCGGTTATGCCGCGATCGCCGTCGGCGATACCCAGGCCAGCGACCTGAGCCAGGCCATCAACCACCAGGACCGCCTCGAGCGCGCCCTGCGCCAGCAGATCGTGCGCGAGCGCCGTTCGCTGGAAACCGGCCTGGCCGTGGTCGCCAGTATCGGCAGCACCTCGCCCTTCATCGGCCTGTTCGGCACGGTGTGGGGCATCATGGAGGCGCTCAAGGGCATCAGCGCGGCCGGCTCGGCCAGCCTGGAAACCGTGGCCGGGCCGATCGGCGCGGCGCTGGTGGCGACCGGTGTCGGTATCGCCGTCGCGGTGCCTGCGGTGCTGGTCTACAACTACTTCCTGCGCCGCCTCAAGCTGACCGCCGCCGACCTCGATGACTTCGCCCACGACTTCTACAGCCTGGCCCAGAAGAGTGCCTTCCGCGTGCTGGTGCACCCGGCGGTGCACAAGGCCCAGGCCGGCTTCACCCAGCCTGTGAAGGAGGCGTCCTGACATGGCCTTTTCGACCCAGGACAGCGACGAAGTCCTCAGTGAGATCAACGTGACACCGCTGGTCGACGTGATGCTGGTGCTGCTGGTGGTGTTCATCGTCACCGCGCCGCTGCTGACCAACGCCATCCCCATCAACCTGCCCAAGACCGAGGCCGTGGCCCCGGTGGAGCAGAAGGACCCGCTGGTGGTGAGCATCGACGGCGACGGCAAGCTGTTCATCAACAAGGACGAGATCCAGCCCCAGTCGCTGGAAGCCAACCTCAAGGCGGCCAAGGACAAGGACGCGCAAGTGCGCGTGCAGCTCCAGGCCGACGACGGCGTGAATTACGGCGAAGTGGCGCGTGCCATGGCGGCCATCGAACGTGCCGGCATCAGCAAGCTGGCGGTGATCACCGCGCGCTGACCGGGCAACCCTCTTCAGGCAAGTGCTTAGGGCCATATCTCTTGGCAGGGGATGGCCCTTTTTTTATTGATGCGGGTCAGTACTTTTGATGTTTTGGTTATTAATAAATAGCTTCTTATTCCTTTACTGATATAACTGCCGCCCTATACTGGACCGCAAGCACGCAAACTTACTGGAGGCGTCCCCATGCGCAATGAGTCGATTCGTTACCTGATTGTGCCGGGCTGGCAAGGATCGCCAGACAATCATTGGCAAAGCCACTGGCAGCGCAGCCTGCCCAACAGCGCCCGGGTCGAGCAGCACGACTGGCTGACCCCGCAGCGCCACGACTGGGTGCAGGCACTGGAGCAGGCCATCGCCGCCGAACCTTCGCCGGTGATCCTCATCGCCCACAGCCTGGGCTGCATCACCGTTGCCCATTGGGCGGCGCAGGCCAGCCCGGCATTGCTGCGCCGCGTTCGCGGTGCGTTGCTGGTGGCGCCGGCGGATGTCGAGCGCCCGACCTGCGCACCGGCCTTGCGCAACTTTGCGCCGATCCCGCAGCAGGCCTTGCCGTTCCCAAGCCAGGTGGTCAGTTCGGACAACGACCCCGCCGTCAGCGTGCCGCGCGCGCTGTACCTGGCCCAGGCTTGGGGCGCGGAAGCCGGGCTGCTGAGCAATGCCGGGCACATCAACGTCAAGTCCGGGCATGAGCGCTGGGAGCAGGGCTTCGCCTACCTGTATCGCCTGCAGAGCCGGGTCGAACAGCGTGCGCTGCGTCGCGCCTGATCCACCCCTACCGATCACCTTTGCCTGACGCCCGGCCACCTACAGCCCGGGGCGGGAGTTACGCATGACTTTTCAAAACCCCTTCGGCCAGCCGCTGCTGACCTTCCCCGAACTGGACAAGAGCCCGCTGAGCATCCGCGCCAAGGCCCTGGTGTTCATCGACCCCCGCTCGCAGCAACTGCGCCAGGCGCTGGAACGGCTGGCGCCGCAAGCATTGCCGGTGTTGATCCGCGGCGAGACCGGCACCGGCAAGGAATTGCTGGCGCGGCAGATCCACCGCGCCAGCGACCGGGCAGGGCTGTTCGTGTCGGTCAACTGCGCCGCCATCAGCCCGACCTACGCCGATGCCGAGCTGTTCGGCTACAGCGCCGGAGCCCAGGGTGGCACCGCCAGCAGCCGTGCCGGCTGGTTCGGTTCGGCCAACGGCGGCACCTTGTACCTGGATGAAATCGCCGACCTGCCGCTGGAGATCCAGGGCAAGTTGCTGGCAGCGCTGGAAAACCGCGAAGTCACCCGGGTGGGCGCGCAGCAGCCGCAGGCGGTGGATGTGCGCCTGGTGGCCGCCACCAGCATCGACCTGGCGCGGGTAGTGCGTGCCGGGCGCTTCAACGAGCGTTTGTACCAGTACCTGCTCGAAGGCGCCCTGGAGTTGCCGCCGCTGCGCGAGCGGCGCGGCGATATCCTGCCGCTGGCCGAGTACTTCGTGGGCATCTACTGCGTGCGCCTGCAGCGCTCGCTGCCGCTGATCAGCGAAGCCGCGCAACAGCTGCTGGAGGCCCATGCCTGGCCGGGCAACACCCGCGAACTGGAGAACGTCATCCACTTCGCCTTGCTGGTCAATGACAGCGAAGAGATCCAGCCCGAAGACCTCGACCTGCCGGACCTGGCGCGCTAGACATCGGTATAAGCGAATGCCGTGATGGCTATTTGTTTTCGGAATAAGCAGCGAATTAAAAGATATTGTTCCGGAATAAAAAATCTCGGTATTGTCCGCCTCACGCTCCCGGGTGAACCGGTTGGGCAACCGACTTTTTGCCATCGCCGATGGCCAGAAACAGAACAAGGACCACCATGAACAAGACCCTGCTGACCACGGCCCTGGCCGCTGCCCTGTCGTTCTCCGGCCTGGCCGCCGCTGCCGAGAAACTGGTGGTTGCCGCCACCCCGGTGCCCCACGCCGAGATCCTCGAGCTGATCAAGCCAACCCTGGCCAAGGAAGGCGTGGACCTGGAAATCAAGGTCTTCACCGACTACGTGCAGCCTAACGTGCAGGTCGACCAGAAGCGCCTGGACGCCAACTACTTCCAGACCCTGCCGTACCTCAAGAGCTTCAACGAAGGCAAGGGCACTCACCTGGAAACCGTGGTAGGCGTGCACGTCGAGCCGTTTGGTGGCTACTCGAAGAAGATCAAGAACCTGTCCGAGCTCAAGGATGGCGCCACCGTTGCCATTCCCAACGAAGGCAGCAACAGCGGCCGCGCGCTGATCCTGCTGCAGAAGGCTGGCCTGATCACCCTGAAAGACCCGAAAAATGCCCTGGCCACGCCGAAAGACATCGCCGAGAACCCGAAGAAGCTGAAGTTCCGCGAGCTGGAATCGGCCATGCTGCCGCGTGTGCTGGACCAGGTCGACCTGGACATGATCAACACCAACTACGCACTGGAAGCGGGCCTGAACCCGGCCAAGGATGCGCTGGTGATCGAGGGCAGCGACTCGCCTTACGTGAACTTCCTGGTGGCGCGCCCGGACAACAAGGACAGCGATGCGATCCAGAAGCTGGCCAAGGCCCTGACCAGCCCTGAAGTGAAGGCATTCATCGCCAAGAAGTACAGCGGTGCGGTGCTGCCGGCGTTCTGACTCGCCTGGCTGACCCTGCAATCGAAAACGCCGGCGCATTTTGCGCCGGCGTTTTTGTTTGTGGCGAGTGGATGCTGCCGTGTGGGAGCCGGCTTGCCGGCGATAGGGCCAGCCCAGGTAAATCAATGTTCAGCTGCCAAGCGCCCGGCGCAACGCCATCAGCCACAGAATCTGTTCATTGCTATCGGTTGAGCAGGGGCAATTCATCGTTATCGTCCTTGTTGGTTTGATGGCCTTGCAAGCCGCGTTCTAAAGCTGTTTGAGGCATCCCTGGCAGTAAAGTTTCAGTGATATCAATATGCAATAAAGGTATTTATTAAAAGTTTTTTATACCTTTAGAGTCTACTGATCGTGCACTGCGCACCCGGTAGAACTTGCCCATGCCGTACTTCCCAAACACGCTGTCGAGGCCCGTTCCATGACCTTCGACACCGCCTTCATTCTTAGTACACTTCCGGCATTCTTCAAGGCCGTGGGCGTGACCTTGCAGGTCGGCCTGATCGCCATTGCCACTTCGCTGCTGGTCGCCCTGGTCAATGCCACCCTGCTGGTCTTGCGCACGCCCTACCTGTGGCGCCTGGTGCAGGGCTACGTGGAGCTGGCGCGCAACACGCCGCTGCTGATCCAGCTGTTCTTCGTCTACTTCGCCTTGCCCAGCCTGGGCCTGAACATCTCCGGCTTCGCTGCGGCGATCATCACCATGACCTTCATGGGCGGCGCCTACCTCACCGAAGTGCTGCGCGCTGGTGTCGAGGCGGTGCCGCGTGCGCAACTGGAGTCCGGGCGCGCCATCGGCCTTTCCGAAGGCCAGCTGCTGCGCCATGTGATCCTGCCCCAGGCGGGCCTTCTGAGCCTGCCGGCGCTGTTCGCCAACTTCATCTTCCTGCTCAAGGAAACCACGGTGGTGTCGGCCGTGGCCGTGCCCGAGATTCTCTACACCACCAAGAACTACATCGCCCTCTACTACAAGACCTACGAAATGCTCGCCGTGCTGACGCTGCTCTGCGTGCTGCTGTTCCTGCCCCTGTCGCTGCTGCTGCGCTACCTGGAAAGGAGGCTGCAACATGGCCAGTTCGGCGTTTGACCTGCTGCTGGTGTCGCTGCCGCAGCTTGGCCGTGGCGCGGCGCAAACCCTGGCCATCTCGGCCCTGGGCATCGTTTTCGCGACCCTCGGTGGCGTGCTCTACGGCGTGCTGGCAACCCTCGGCAATCGCCTGCTGAACATCGCCTTGCAGGTCTACCTCGAATTGTTCCGGGCGATCCCGGTGCTGGTGTGGTTGTACCTGGTGTTCTTCGGCCTGCCGATCTTCTTCGCCTTGAGCATCCCCAGTTTCTGGTGCGCGGTGCTGGTGCTCGGGCTGTGGGGCGCCAGCGAGGTCGGCGAAGTGGTGCGCGGCGCCTTGCAGTCGCTGCCGCGCGGGCAGCGTGAGGCGGGGCTGTCGATCGGCCTGTCCGGCGCCCAGCTCTACGGCCATGTGCTGCTGCCCCAGGCGCTCAAGCGCATGACCCCGCCGACCATCAACATCTACACGCGGATCATCAAGACCAGCTCGCTGGCGGTGCTGATCGGTGTGGTCGATGTCATCAAGGTGGGCCAGCAGATCATCGAGCGCACCTACGAATCGGTGCTGATCTACGGCGCGCTGTTCCTGTTCTTCTTCATCGTCTGTTACCCGCTGTCCGCCGCCTCGCGCGTGCTGGAGCGGCGCTGGGCCCACTCATGAGCGCACTGATCGAATTCCAGGGTTTCAACAAGTATTTCGGCGAGCACCAGGTGCTCAAGGATGTCGACCTCAAGGTAGAGGCCGGCGAAGTGGTGGTGATCCTCGGCCCCAGCGGCTGCGGCAAGAGCACCCTGCTGCGCTGCCTCAATGGACTGGAAGATGCGCACAGCGGCCAGCTGCGCCTGGCCGGCGAAGCGCTACTGGCACCTGACACCGACTGGCGCCAGGTGCGCCAGCGGGTGGGCATGGTGTTCCAGAGCTATCACCTGTTCGGCCACATGCGGGTGATCGACAACCTGCTGCTGGGCCCGCTCAAGGTGCAGAAGCGCGAGCGCGCCGAAGCCCAGGCCCAGGCCGAAGCCCTGCTGGCCCGCGTCGGCCTGCTGGACAAGCGCGACGCCTACCCGCGCCAGCTGTCCGGCGGCCAGCAGCAGCGCATCGCCATCGTCCGCGCGCTGTGCATGAACCCGCAGGTGATGCTGTTCGACGAGGTGACCGCTGCCCTCGACCCGGAGATGGTCAAGGAGGTGCTGCAGGTGATCCAGGGCCTGGCCCGCGACGGCATGACCTTGCTTATCGTTACCCACGAAATGGCCTTCGCCCGCGCGGTGGCCGACCGAATCGTGTTCATGGAGGCCGGCAGGATCCTTGAACAGAGCGACCCCGAGAGCTTCTTCAGCCAGCCGCGGACCGCACGAGCGCAGCAGTTCCTGGACAAATTCTCCTTCGTCGAAAGCCTGCCCAAGACACTGCATAAGGAACTGTCATGAAAACTGCCCCCCTTACAAAACTGCTGGCGCCGCTGTTCGGCCTGGCCCTGCTGGCCGGCTGCAACAAGGCCGAGGAACCCGCCAAGCCTGCCGCGGCATCGCCTGCGACCAGCTACCTGGAAACCATCAAGGCGCGTGACAAGCTGATCGTCGGCGTGTTCACCGACAAGCCGCCGTTCGGCTTCGTCGATGAAAGCGGCCGCTATGTGGGTTTTGACACCGACATCGGCCGGCGCCTGGCCAAGGACCTGCTCGGCGACGAGAACAAGGTGGAGTTCGTCGCCGTCGAGCCAGCCAGCCGCATCCCGTTCCTGCAAAGCGACAAGGTCGACCTGATCCTCGCCAACATGACCGTGACACCCGAGCGCAAGGAAGCGGTGGACTTCACCAACCCCAACCTGCGCGTGGCCGTGCAGGCCATCGTCGCCGACGGCAGCGCGGTGCAGAAGCTCGATGACCTGGCCGGCAAGACCACCATCGTCACCACCGGCACTACGGCAGACATCTGGCTGAGCAAGCACCACCCGGACTGGAAGCTGCTGAAGTTCGAGAAGAACAGCGAATCGCTGCAAGCGCTGGCCGCCGGCCGTGGCGACGCCTACGCCCAGGACAACCTGATCCTGTTCAGCTGGGCCAAGCAGAACCCGGGTTACCGCGTGTTGCCGCAGCTGCTGGGCGAAGAGGCGCCGATTGCGCCGGCGGTGAAGAAGGGCAACACCGAGCTGCGTGACTGGGTGAATGCCGAGCTGGCCAAGCTGGGCGAGGAGAAGTTCCTGCTCAAGCTGTATGACCAGTATGTGCGCAAGGAACTGAGCGATGACACCAAGCCTGAGAGCGTGATCGTCGAAGGGGGCAAGTGGCAGGGTTGAAATGCGGGGCCGCTTTGCGGCCCATCGCCGGCAAGCCGGCTCCCACAGTGAGGGCGCCGCTGCTCCTGTAGGAGCCGGCTTGCCGGCGATGGGCTGCGAAGCAGCCCTTTACCGACCAGGCAGCAACCGTAACGTGCTCTGCGCCGGAATCACCCCCATCTGCGCCCGCTGATACCGCCCCTCGATATACCCCTGTGCCTGATCCGAATAGTGCCTGTCGAACGGCACCCCACTCTGCCCGACCGGGTTGCTGGTCAGCGCCTGCCCGGCGTCGGCAAAGTCGATCAGCCGCCGTGTCGAAGGCCCGTAGTTCACTGGCCATGGCGCTGGCCCCAGCTTCGCCGACAGGTTGTTGGGCACCTCGTGCGTGCCCGGCGCGGCAAACGGCCCGACGTTGAGCAGCAGGTTCAGCGGCTTCTTCACCCCCAGCGGATGGTTGTGCGTCAGGGTATGGGCCTTGCCCCACTGCCAGCTTGCCGGGTCGTTGCCGAAGGTTTCGCGCAGGTGCTTGAGGCTTTGCTGCCAGGCCAGGCGTACCACGCTGGTGCGGTCGCTGCGCTGGTTGGCGCCCTTGGTGTTCCACCACGGCGACCCGGCGTCGGCGGCCAGGCGCGGCAGCGCGGCATCGATGGCGCGGGTACTGATCAGCACCGGGAACCAGGTGTCGCCCAGTTCGTCATGCAGCGCCGCGTATGCCAGGTCGAAGAGGAACTGGTTGAACAGCGTGGCGCTGGTGGAGTCCAGCGGGTAATCGCCGCGCCAGGCCGCCAGTTGCTCGACCAGCTCCTTTTCCTCGTCGCCCTGGGCGACCTTGCGCAAGGTCGCCAGCAGCGGCGCCAAGGTGCGCGGGCCGTAGTCGCTGGCGGTATCGAGTTGCAGCGCCTGGCTGTTGCTGGTGTCCCACTTCACCTGCGGGTCGGTCAGGTGGCGATCGAGCTGGCGGCCCCGGTCCGGCAGGTTGTAGTAACCCGGAATGCTCACCACGGCGGGTGGTTGGAAGTTGGCCGAGACGATGTAGCCACTGGCCGGGTTTTCCTGTTGCGGGTTGACGCTGAACGGGTAGAAACCCAGCTTGTCGGCCTGGGCGCTGGCGCCATCGAGGATGAACGCCGGGTTGGCCCCGTCCGGGCGAATCGGCAGCTGCGCGGCGGCCCACCAGCCGATATCGCCGCGGGCGTTGGCCCAGACGAAGTTGAGCCCCGGTGCCTGCACCTTGGCTGCCGCTTCGCGCATCTTGGCCAGGGTATCGGCGCGGTTGAGCTGGTAGAAACCGTCAAGGATCGGGTTTTCGGTTTCCAGAAACGCCCACCACATGGCAATCGGCGTGGTGCCGGCCGTGGCGCCGAGCACGTCGTTGACGATCGGCCCGTGGGGCGAGCGGCGCAGGTTGATGGTGACAGGCTGCTCGCCCTTGACCGCGATCTGCTGTTGGGTCTTTTCCAGCGTGCGCCACTGGCCATCGACCAGCACTTGCTCGCTGTTGGCGGGGTTGGTCTTTTCCGCGATCAGGTCGACGTCGTCGTTCTGGAACATGGTCAGGCTCCAGCCGAAGTCGCGGTTGTGCCCGAGCAGCGCGAACGGGTTGAGCGCCTGGAAGTAGCCATACAGGTTGAAGCCCGGCGCCGACAGCTCGGCCTCGTACCACACCGCCGGTACCGCGAAGCTGATGTGCGGGTCGCCGGCCAGCAAGGGCTTGCCGCTGCGGGTGCGGCTGCCGGAAACGGCCCAGGCGTTGCTGCCTTCGAACTGCGGGATGCCGGCGTCGCTGAGGGCCTCGTGGCTGAGGCGGGCCAGTGCTTCCAGGCTCTGCCAGTCGGCTGCCGCCAGTGGGGGGGCCAGTGCGCCGTCGGGCTGCCAGTCGAGGTCGAAGATCTTCAGGTACTGCGGGCCGAGCTGGTCGCGGATGTAGGTCAGTGCAGGTTCTGTGCGAAATGCGGCGGCGAAGCTGTAGGCCAGGTAGCCGGCGATGCTCAGGGTGTCTTCAGCGGTGAACGGCCGCGGCGTGATGCCGATCAGGTCGAACTCCATCGGCTTGCGGTGGCTGGCCTGCCAGGCATTGATGCCATCGAGGTAGGCTTGCAGCGCTTGCCAGGCGGGGGACTGGTGGTCCTGGCGCTGCACCATCAGCGCCGCCTGCTCGCGGATGCGCAGGCTGCGAAACAGCGTGTCGGTAGGCAGCAGCTTGTCGCCCAGCACCTCGGCCAGCTCGCCACGGGCCAGGCGGCGCATGATTTCCATCTGGAACAAGCGGTCCTGGGCGTGCACGTAGCCCAGGGCGCGGTACAGGTCCTGCTCGTTCTGCGCTTGCAGGTGCGGCACGCCGCGGGCGTCGTAGCGCACGGTGACCTGCGCCTGCAACCCGCTGATCGCCACCTCGCCCTCGCGTTGCGGCAGCTTGCTCTGCACGTACCAGTAACCGGCGCCGGCGGCCACTGCCACCACCGCCACGGCCAACAGGGTGAGGCTGCGCTTCATCGAAACTCCTTGTGCATTCGAGCGGAAACTGTGGTCCGATCATCGACGGATTCCGGACAGAGCATAGCCCCCACAGGAGATCCCATGTCCCTCAGCGAAAAACAGAAAATGCTCAGCGGCCAGCTCTACCACGCCGGCTGCCCCGAGCTGCAAGCCGAGCAGATTGCCAACAAGCACTGGATGCACCGTTACAACAACAGCGTCGAACTGCTCAACGACGCCCGCAACGGCCTGCTCGCCGAACACTTCGGCCATGTTGGCGAAGGCACGGTGATTCGCCCGCCGTTCTATTGCGACTACGGCTACAACATCCGCGTGGGGCGCAACTGCTTCATGAACTTCAACTGCGTGATCCTCGACGTGCTGCCAGTGCACATCGGTGACGACTGCCAGATCGGCCCGGCCGTGCAGATCTACACCGCGGACCACCCGCTGGACCCCGAAGTGCGGCGCACCGGCCTGGAAAGCGGGCGGCCGGTGAGCATCGGCAATAACGTGTGGATCGGTGGCGCGGCGATCATCCTGCCTGGCGTGAGCATCGGCGACAACGCCGTGGTGGGCGCCGGCAGCGTGGTGACCCGCGATGTGCCGGCCGGCGCCGTGGTGATGGGCAACCCGGCGCGGGTGCGTCAGCCGGCCCAGGGGCAATAGCAGCCCACCGCCAAGGTGTTGGACGCGCTGACCTGGCGGCCGTCGAGCAATGCCTTGAGGATCGGTTCGATGAAGCTGTTGCTGGCGTTGCAAACGGCGCCTTCGCTGTAGGGGCCGAAATAGGCGAGGTGGCCCTGGCGGTCCCAGATGGCCACGGCGGGGGATGCCGGCAGGTGCTCGCTGCCGGGCAGCTGGGCGATGGGCTCGAGGCTGGCGAGGTTGGCGGGCAACTGGCCGTGGGTGCCTGGCTTCTGCACGACGTGGAAGGCCACGCCTTGGCTGGCGAACTGGCTGACCAGGTCGCCCAGGTGCTGCTGGTTGCCGACGTTGCACGGGCAGGTCGGGTCCCAGAAATGCACCACGCGGATCGGGCCGGGGCCGGCGAGCTCGGCGGGCAGGCGCAGTTGGCTGCCGTCGAAGAGGGTGGCCTGGTTGTCGAAGGGGCGCAGGTAGCGGGACTGGAAGCTGGAGTACGCCTGCCAGAGGATTGCGGCGCCGAGTAGCAACGCGAGCGCGGTGAGGGTTGGTTTGGCTAGGCGGGTCTGCATGGGGTGCGCTGGGGCCTTGAGGTGGATTCACTGGCCCTGTCGCCGGCAAGCCGGCTCCCACAGGTTGCGCTTCGCCGCGAACATTGTGGGAGCCGGCTTGCCGGCGACAGGGCCGGTGCAGGTGTCCCAAGCTTGCCATGATGCAGCCCAGAGCTGAATATCCCAGGTCAATACTCGCTTCGCTGTGGATGTACCCATGCCTGCTGCTTTTCACCCCGACCGCCTGCGCGCCAGCCTCGCGCCCCTTGGCGCACGCCAGCTGTTGTCTGCCGAGGCGCAGCACTACCAGCGCTTCTATGGCCTGGACCTGCCGCTGCAAAGCTGGCTGGGGGGCTTCCAGGCAGCGGGCTTCGAGCTGGTCGGCCAGGTGTGGGTGCCGCAGCAGCCCGTCGCGACCTTGTTCCTGCTGCACGGCTACTACGACCACATGGGCCTGTATCGGCACGTGATCGAGTGGGCGTTGAAGCTGGGTTACGCGGTCATCAGCTGCGACCTGCCAGGCCACGGCCTGTCCAGCGGCGAGCGAGCCAGCATCAGCGATTTCGCGATCTACCAGCAGGTGCTCGATGCCTTGTTCGAACAGGCTCGGCAGCTCGAGCTACCAAGCCCTTGGCATCTGTGCGGGCAGAGCACGGGCGGTGCCATCGCCGTTGACCATCTGCTGCACAAGGGCGCGCAGAGCCCCATCGATGGGCAGACGATCCTGCTCGCGCCGCTGGTGCGGCCGCGTGCCTGGCGCTGGTCGAAGTTCAGTTACCGGGTGCTGCGTCACTTCGTCAACGGCATCGAGCGGCGCTTCAGCGAAAACACCAACGACCCGAACTTCCTGCCGTTCCTGGAGGCCGACCCACTGCAACCGCGGCGCCTGCCAACGGCGTGGGTGGGGGCGTTGATGGCCTGGGTGAAGCGCATCGAGGCGGCGCCGGCCAGCAGCCGGCGGCCGTTGATCGTGCAGGGCGAGGCGGACGGCACGGTGGACTGGCCCTACAACCTCAAGGTGCTCAAGGCCAAGTTCGACCAGCCGCACATTCTGCTGCTGCCCGAGGCCCGCCACCACCTGGCCAACGAGCTGCCGGGCATCCGCCAGCGCTATTTCGACTTCATCGACCAGCGCCTGGGCTGACTACTTCAGGTCTGCGCCGTTCTGCCCCACCGCCAGGCCCGCGCGCACGGCCGCCATGGCGGCCTGGTAGTAGGCCTTGCCTTGCGGCGATTCGGCGAAGGTGGCGAACTCTTCGAGTTCGGCGTCCGACAGGTCGCGGTAGACGTACAGCAGCGTGTTGTTGAGGTCGGCGCCGATCTGGTTCATCAGCCGCTGGCGTTGGCCGTCGAGCAGGCCTTGCGCCTGACCGCCGCCGAACAGGCCGGGGATCATCGAGCTCAAGCTGTCGGCGGCTACCCCGGCAATCGCCAGGCTGACCTCGGCACCCGCTTCGCGGGCAGGCAGCGCCTGGGCCAGGTGGCCGATGATGAGGAGCCGGTTGTCGCTGGCCTGCATCTTCGGCAGGCCCTTGGCGTTCTTGGCCAGTTGGTCCTTGCGCGTGGCCAGCAGTTCGGCGGCGACGATCTTGCGCCCCAGTGGCGACTGGAAGAACGCCAGCGCCGGCGCCGGGTCGGGCAGGGTCGCGCGCAGCTGCGCCTGGGCCCGCCGGTCCATGGCCTGGGCCTGGAAGCGCTGGTTGCTGTTGTCGACCAGTGCTTGGTAGACCGCCGGCGGCAGGCTGTTGCGGTAGCGCTGCTGGGCGGCGCCCAGGGCGTCGTTGAAGTGGGCGCGCTGGTCGGGCCAGCCGGCCGCCTTGTACAGCTCATCGAGGCTGTCTGCCCAGACAGGCATGGTGCAGATCATCAGCAAGAACAGGGAAAACAGACGGTGCATTAAGGACTCCTGTCGGCAGGTGGCTATTGTCCGTGGCAAAACGCCGGTTTGTCGAGATAGGCGCGTGTTTCTCGGCCAAGTGGCGCTGTGCGAGTGCAGGGCTTATGGATATGATGCGCGCCATGCACATATCCCCTGAACACCCGATGCTTGCGGCCGTCGTCGACGATCTGGCCACCCATGGCTGGTCCCAGCAGGCACTGTTCCTGCCCGCCGACCTGGTGCGCGCGCTCGCAGCCGAATGCCGGCGCCGCGATGCCGAAGGCGAACTCAACCCGGCCGGGGTGGGGCGCGGTGTTGCCCAGGAAGTGCGTGAGGCCATCCGCGGTGATCAGATCCAGTGGATCGACCCCGGCCAGGCCGACGCCTGCGATCAGTACCTGGCGGCCATGGACCAGTTGCGCCTGGCCATCAACCAGGGCCTGTTCCTCGGGCTTGAAGACTTCGAGTGCCACTTTGCCCTGTACCCGCCTGGGGCCTTCTACCGCCGGCACCTGGACCGCTTTCGCGACGATGACCGGCGCATGGTTTCGGCGGTGCTGTACCTCAACGAAAACTGGCAGGCACAGGATGGCGGGCAGTTGCGCATGTTCCTGAAGGGCGGCGTGGAGCACGATGTGGCGCCCCAGGCCGGCAGCCTGGTGGTGTTTCTGTCGGGTGAAGTCCCCCATGAAGTGCTGCCCGCCCTGCGGGATCGGCTGTCGTTGACCGGCTGGTTCAGGCGCCGTGGCAATGACCTGTTCTGACCTGCCCAAGGTGCTGGTCAGCGCCTGCCTGCTGGGCCAGCCGGTGCGCTACGACGGGCGAGCCAGCGGGCACCCGGGCCTGTTGCAGCGGTGGCAGGCCGAAGGCCGGGTCGTGCCGTTGTGCCCCGAGGTGGCCGGTGGGCTGCCGACGCCACGGCCGCCTGCGGAGATTCCGGGCGGGCAGGGCGCGGCGGTGCTCGACGGCGGCGCGCAGGTGCTGACGGTGGCGGGCGAGGATGTCAGTGCGGCCTTTCTGGCCGGGGCGCAGCAGGCGCTGCGGCTGGTGCGCCGGCATGGCATCCGCGTGGCGGTGCTCAAGGCGGGCAGCCCGTCTTGTGGTAACCGGTTGACCTACGATGGCACGTTCAGTGGGGTGAAGGTGCCGGGAGAGGGGGTGACCACGGCGTTGCTGCGGCGTGAAGGGGTGCTGGTGTTCAGCGAGCTGGAGCTGGACGAGGCGCAGCGGGCGTTGGCTGAAGTTTGAGGTTGAGGCTGCGGGCCCCATCGCCGGCAAGCCGGCTCCCACATGGGCAACCTCGAACCCTGTGGGAGCCGGCTTGCCGGCGATGAGGCCAGTGGTGGCTACTGCCCGGCAGCGGTCTCCTGCACACCCTTGAACCACTTCTGCTCGAGCTCGGCAGTACGCCCGCTGTCCTTGAGCCGTTGCAGTGCGTTGTTCACGGCGCTCTCGAAGGCCGGGTTGTCCTTCTGGAACGGGATCACCAGCTTCTTCTCGCCGAACGGCAGGCTCACATCGAGCGGGCCGTCACCCTTGGGCGTTTCGCTCGACGGGGTCAGCGCCACGTCGTACTTGCCGCTTTCCACCCCGGGCAGCACCTCTGCCGCGGGGGTTTCGATGAACTCGGCGCGCAGGTCCAGCTGCTTGGCCAGCTCCTGGCCGAACTCGATGTCGAAACCGGTCAGATGGTCGTTTTCCTTGAACGCATACGGTGAATTGTCGGCCTGCACGGCAATGCGCAGTTCGCCCCGGTCGGCGATGTCGTCAATCAGCTCGGCTTGAGCCAATGGCGTGATCAGTACTGCAAGCAGTACGCCTATGGTCGAACGCATGTAGTGCCCCTTTTTCTTTGGCAGATAAATAACGAGCGCCGCAACTTTGTTCCTTCGTTGCGGTCGAGCGCAGCCTATGACCTTGAAGCCTTGGCGAGGTTTAACCCTAACTGAAATATTTCTCTTTGTGGGCTATGGTGAACTTCCGCCGCCACAGGTTTTTAGTGGCGGCGGTCTTTAAGTGAATCACAGGAGAAGTGAATGAACAGCCTATTTTCGCGTGCTGCGGTTGCCGGTCTGCTGATGGGGGCCGCAGTGGTGGCCAGCGCCGCGGATGCGCTCAAGAGCCAGGAGCCGCCCAAGGATGCCAAGGTCTTCATCGTTTCCCCCGCCGATGGCGCCACGGTCGACAAGACCTTCACCGTCAAGTTCGGCATCGAGGGCATGGGCCTCAAGCCTGCAGGCGACCAGACGCCGCACACGGGCCATCATCACCTGCTGGTAGACGTCGACAAGGAACCTGTCGCCGACCAGCCACTGCCGACCAGCCTGATGCCCGAGAGCGGCGTAGCGCTGCCGGCCGGCCCGCAAGTGCTGCATTTTGGCAAGGCGCAGACCGAGGCCACCATCACCCTGGCCCCAGGCAAGCACACGCTGCAACTGGTGCTGGGCGACCAGTACCACGTGCCGTTCAAACCCAGTGTCGAGTCGAAGAAGATCACCGTCGAGGTGAAGTAAGTACAAAAAAAGGGAGGCCACCAGGGCCTCCCTTTTTCATCCAGCGCTTACGCTCAGAACAGGACGCGCGAGCGGATGGTGCCCTTGACCTGTTGCAGTTTCTCTTGCGCCAGGTCGGAGTACTCGGCGTCGACGTCGATTACCACGTAACCCACTTTCTCGTTGGTCTGCAGGAACTGACCGGAGATGTTGATGCCGTTCTCGGCGAAGACCTTGTTGATCTCGCTGAGCACGCCCGGGATGTTTTCGTGGATGTGCAGCAGGCGGTGCTTGCCTGGGTGGGCCGGCAGCGCCACTTCCGGGAAGTTGACCGACGATACGGAGGTACCGTTGTCGCTGTACTTGACCAGCTTCTCGGCCACTTCCAGGCCGATGTTGGCCTGGGCTTCGGCGGTGGAGCCACCGATGTGCGGGGTCAGGATCACGTTGTCCAGGCCACGCAGCGGGCTTTCGAACTCTTCGTCGTTGGAGCGCGGCTCGACCGGGAACACGTCGATGGCGGCGCCGATCAGGTGCTTGTCCTTGATCGCGGCGGCCAGGTGGTCCAGCTCGACCACGGTGCCGCGGGCGGCGTTGATCAGGATCGAGCCCTTCTTCATCGCGCGGATTTCCTTCTCGCCGATCATCCACTGGGTGGATGGCAGCTCAGGCACGTGCAGCGACACGATGTCGGCCAGGCCCAGCAGCTCGTGCAGGCTGGTGACCTGCACGGCGTTGCCCAGCGGCAGCTTGGTCAGCGGGTCGTAGAAGTAGACCTGCATGCCCAGGCTCTCGGCCAGTACCGACAGTTGCGTGCCGATCGAGCCGTAACCGACGATACCCAGCTTCTTGCCACGGATTTCGAAGGAGTTGGCCGCGCTCTTGATCCAGCCGCCACGGTGGCAGGAGGCGTTTTTCTCGGGGATGCCGCGCAGCAGCAGGATGGCTTCGGCCAGCACCAGTTCGGCGACCGAACGGGTGTTGGAGTACGGCGCGTTGAACACGGCGATACCGCGGGCGCGGGCAGCTTCCAGGTCGACCTGGTTGGTGCCGATGCAGAAGCAGCCGACGGCGACCAGTTTCTTGGCGCAGTCGAAGATCTCTTCAGTCAGCTGGGTGCGCGAGCGGATGCCGATGAAGTGGGCATCGGCGATCTTTTCCTTCAGCTCGGCTTCCGGCAACGAACCAGTGAGGTATTCGATGTTGGTGTAGCCGGCAGCCTTGAGGGTATCGACCGCGTTCTGGTGCACACCTTCAAGAAGAAGGAACCTGATCTTGCTCTTGTCGAGAGAAGTCTTGCTCATCTGCGTAAACCTGTATCCCGGAGAAAAAATGGCGAGGGGTGATGCTAGGCGCAGCGGCGGCCTTAGCATGAACAGCGGGAGGGCTATGCTAGCATACGCGACACAATCTGAGCTTATCCCGACAGGTGAAGAGTGCTCAGGGTGACTATGAATAAGTCGAGAGTTCCAGCGATGACTCACCCGGCGGTAATTGATGAACTGATGACCCTTGTTGACCCGGGCAAGGTCCTCACCGACCCGGCTTCCCTGGAGGCCTACGGCAAGGACTGGACCAAGCATTATCCGCCCGCGCCCTCGGCCATCGTGTTCCCGAGGACCGTGGAGCAGGTGCAGGCGATCGTCGGCTGGGCCAATCGCCATCATATTGCCCTGGTGCCGTCGGGCGGCCGCACCGGGCTGTCGGCCGGGGCCGTGGCGGCCAATGGCGAGGTGGTGGTCTCGTTCGACTACATGAACCAGGTTCTCGACTTCAACGCCTTCGACCGCACCGTGGTCTGCCAGCCAGGGGTCATTACCCGCCAGCTGCAGGCGTTTGCCGAAGAGCAGGGCCTTTATTACCCGGTGGATTTCGCCTCCAGCGGCTCCAGCCAGGTTGGCGGCAACATCGGCACCAACGCCGGCGGCATCAAGGTGATCCGCTACGGCATGACCCGCAACTGGGTGGCGGGGCTGAAGGTGGTCACCGGCAAGGGCGAGCTGCTCGAGCTGAACAAGGACCTGATCAAGAACGCCACCGGCTACGACCTGCGCCAGTTGTTCATCGGCGCCGAAGGCACGCTGGGCTTCGTGGTCGAGGCGACCATGCGCCTGGACCGCGCCCCGCGCAACCTTACCGCGATGGTGCTGGGCACGCCGGATTTCGATTCGATCATGCCGGTGCTGCATGCCTTCCAGGGCAAGCTCGACCTCACCGCGTTCGAGTTTTTCTCCGACAAGGGCCTGGCCAAGATCCTGGCGCGGGGCGATGTGCCGGCGCCGTTCGCCACCGACTGCCCGTTCTATGCCCTGCTGGAGTTCGAGGCCAGCACCGAATCGGTGGCCGACGAGGCGCTGGCTACTTTCGAGCACTGCGTGGAACAAGGCTGGGTGCTGGAGGGGGTGATGAGCCAGAGCGAAACCCAGCTCAAGAACCTGTGGAAGCTGCGCGAATACCTGTCGGAAACCATCTCCCACTGGACACCCTACAAGAACGACATTTCCGTCACCGTTTCCAAGGTGCCGGCGTTCCTGCGCGACATCGATGCCATCGTCAGCGAGCACTACCCGCACTACGAAGTGGTCTGGTACGGCCATATCGGCGACGGCAACCTGCACCTGAACATCCTCAAGCCCGAGCACATGAGCAAGGATGACTTCTTTGCCTCGTGCACCAAGGTCAACAAATGGGTGTTCGAGATCGTCCAGCGCTACAACGGCTCGATCTCCGCCGAGCATGGCGTGGGCATGACCAAGCGCGACTACCTGGGGTACAGCCGCTCGGCTGATGAAATTGCCTGCATGAAGGCAATAAAGGCCGTGTTCGACCCTAACGGCATCATGAATCCGGGTAAGATCTTCGCTCCCGAATAAAAAGCAGCAGCCTAGGAGTCGGCCATGAGTTACCAGCACCAGTACGTAGACGGCACGCGCATCCACTTCCCGCTGGGCAAGGTGGTGTGCATCGGCCGCAACTACGCCGAGCACGCCAAGGAACTGGACAACCCCATCCCCAGCGAGCCGCTGCTGTTCATCAAGCCGGGTAGCTGCGTGGTGCCGCTGGAAGGTGGCTTCAAGATCCCGACCGAGCGTGGCTCGGTGCACTACGAGGCGGAAATTGCCGTGCTGCTGGGCAAGTCGCTGTCCACCCATGCCTCCGAGGAGGAGGTGCTGGACGCCATTTCCGGTTATGCGCCGGCGCTGGACCTGACCCTGCGCGACGTGCAGGCCAAGCTCAAGGAGAAGGGCCTGCCCTGGGAACTGGCCAAGAGCTTCGACGGCGCCTGCGTGCTGCCGCCGTTCGTTTCCGCCGCAGCCTTTGAAGATGTAACCGATATCCCGGTGCGCCTGACCGTCAACGGCGAAGTGCGCCAGGATGGCAACAGCGCCATGATGCTCAACCCGATCGTGCCGATGATCCAGTACATGGCCCGGCATTTCTCCCTGCAGGCGGGGGATGTGATCCTCACCGGCACGCCGGCTGGCGTTGGCCCGTTCAATGTGGGCGATGAGCTGGTGCTGGAGCTGCCGGGTGTGAGCCGCTTCGAGAGCCGGGTGCTCTGAGCCTTTACTGAGCACCTTCTCTCTCTGTGGGAGCCGGCTTGCCGGCGATAGGGCCCCTGCAAACCACTAAGGGCCTCATCGCCGGCAAGCCGGCTCCCACAGTGAGCGCGCAAGCAACGCGGTTTACCGTTTTTTCACAACCCATCCGGATAATGCGCGAATCTTCGCCCATTTCACCAGGAACCCCTGCATGGCCTCTTCTTCCAGCGCATCCTCGACCCCCAAGCCAAAACGCCGCTTCTACCGGCGCTGGCCATTCGCCCTGGCCGTGGCTGCGGTGATCGGCTATGGCCTGTCGGTGGCCATGCACTGGGATGACCGCGGGCTGCTGTGGGTCAAGGAAGGCTTCGAAAGCAGCGCCGAGCGCAGCGAAAGCGTGTGGCTGCCGGACTACCAGGTCGATATCGATGCCAAGCCGCTGCCGGGCATGGACGATGACGAAGCCTCGGACGTGGCGTTCAACCCCCAGACCCGCACCTTGTTCGCCGTGATGGGCAAGAACCCGTTCCTGGTCGAGCTCAGCCTGGAAGGCGATGTGCTGCGCCAGATCCCCCTGGTGGGCTGGAACAACCCCGAAGGCGTCGCCGTGCTCGAAGATGGCCAGCTGGCCATTACCGATGAACGCCTGCATGACCTGACCGTGGTCAAGGTGGATGGGCAAACCAAATCGCTCAACCATGCCGATTTCCAGAGCCACGACCTGGGCCCGTCGCCCAAGAGCAACAAGGGTTACGAAGGCATCGCCTGGGACCCGATGCGCCAGCGCCTGGTGATCGGCCAGGAACGGCCGCCGAAGCTGTACACCTGGGCGACCGACGGGCGCACCCCGCTCAAGGGTGAAAAACAGGCGCTGGAAAGCGACGAGCTTGACCTGCGCAACCTCTCGGCGCTTTCCGTCGACCCGCGCACGGGGCATCTGCTGGTGCTGTCGGCCGACTCCAACATGCTGCTGGAGCTCGACGAGCAAGGCCAGCAGGTCAGCTTCATGACCCTGCTGGGTGGCTTCAACGGCCTCAAGGACACCATCCCGCGGGCCGAAGGGGTGACCATGGACGACCAGGGCAACCTGTACATGGTCAGCGAACCGGCACTCTTCTATCGCTTCAAAAAGAACCCACAATAGCTTCAGATCATTCCGACGCTGGGATTAAGCTTTACTTCAGACACCCATGGTTAGATTCGCCACCCCCTGAGCCGAGTCTGCCTTTATGCGCCGTTATGTTCGTCTGCCATTGCTTCTTGTCATTGCCGGGTTGCTGCTACTGGGCCTGGCCGGGCAGGAGTTTCGCCTGTTCGAGCGCACCTGGTTCAACCTCAAGACCTGGTGGCAGCCGGCTGAGCAGAGCATGGGCCTGGACCGCTACCGGGTGGTGGTCGAGGCGCAGCCTGTCGAGGGGCTTGATGATGACCTTTCGGCGCTGACCTACGACCCCGACCGCAAGACCCTGTTCACGGTGACCAACGCCCGCTCCGAGCTGATCGAGCTGTCCCTCGATGGCCGCATCCTGCGGCGCATTCCATTGACCGGCTTCGGCGACCCGGAAGCCGTGGAGTACATCGGCCCCAACAGCTACGTGATTACCGATGAGCGCCAGCAGCGCTTGATCCGCGTGCGCGTCGAAGACGACACGCCGTTTCTCGATGCCGGCGATGCCGAGCAGCTGTCCCTGGGCATTGGCCTGAACGGTAACAAGGGCTTCGAAGGCCTGGCCTACGACTCTGCAGGCAAGCGCCTGTTCGTGGCCAAGGAGCGTGACCCGATGCTGATCTACGAGGTGCTGGGCTTCCCCCACGAGAACCCCGAGCAGCCTTACGCGGTGCACGTGGTGCAGGACCGCAAGCGCGATTCGCGGTTGTTCGTGCGTGATCTTTCCAGCCTTCAGTTCGATGAGCGCAGTGGGCACTTGCTGGCGCTGTCGGATGAGTCGCGGCTGGTGCTGGAGCTGGATGTTCAGGGCAGGCCGCTGAGTACCTTGTCGTTGCGCAAGGGGTTCCAGGGGTTGAAGGAGACGGTGCCGCAGGCGGAAGGGATTGCGATGGACGAGGCGGGGACCATCTACCTGGTCAGTGAGCCGAACCTGTTCTATGTGTTCAAGCAGCCGGCGGATTGACTGGGCTTTGCGGCCCTATCGCCGGCAAGCCGGCTCCCACAGGGTTGTGCGCTGTAGGAGCCGGCTTGCCGGTGATGGCATCACTCGGCCTTGAGGCTCTTCACGCCTTCGGAGGTGCCCAGCAGCAGCAGGTCGGCCGGGCGCGCCGCGAACAGGCCGTTGGTCACAACGCCGACGATGGCGTTGATCTGCGCTTCCAGCTCCACCGGGTTGGTGATCTGCAGGTTGTGCACGTGGAGGATCACGTTGCCGTTGTCGGTCACCACGCCTTCACGGTACACCGGGTCGCCGCCCAGCTTGACCAGCTGGCGCGCCACGTGGCTGCGGGCCATCGGGATCACTTCGACCGGCAGCGGGAAGGCGCCCAGCACCGGTACCAGCTTGCTGGCATCGGCGATGCAGATGAAGGTCTTGGCCACGGCCGCGACGATCTTCTCGCGGGTCAGCGCCGCGCCGCCGCCCTTGATCAGGTTCAGGTGCGCGTCGCTTTCGTCGGCGCCGTCGATGTAGAACTCAAGCTCGCTGACGCTGTTCAGCTCATACACCGGGATGCCATGGCCCTTCAGGCGCTGGGCCGTGGCCTCGGAGCTGGCGACCGCGCCGTCGAAGGCGGTCTTGTGCTTTGCCAGGGCGTCGATGAAGCAGTTGGCGGTCGAACCGGTTCCGACGCCGACGACGCTCTTTTCATCCAGCTTGGGCAGAATGAAGTCGACAGCGGCCTGGGCGACGGCCTGTTTGAGTTGGTCCTGGGTCATGCGGGCTCCGAAAGGGGCAGGGCGGTTTCAAAGTTGCCTAGTATAACGGCTTGGGCGGCTTTGCTGTGGTCGCCCGACGTAGCGCTGGGGTAGACTCGCAGCCCTTGTCCCGCGGCCAGTGATGCTTTCCCGATGCTCGAACAGTACGTCAAGAAGATCCTCACCTCGCGCGTCTACGACGTCGCTGTCGAAACCCCGTTGCAGAGCGCCCCACAGCTGAGCAAGCGGCTGGGCAACCAGATTCTGCTCAAGCGCGAAGACCTGCAGCCGGTGTTTTCCTTCAAGATCCGTGGGGCGTACAACAAGCTGGCGCAACTGAGCCCTGAAGAACTGGCCCGTGGCGTGGTCACCGCCTCGGCCGGCAACCACGCCCAGGGTGTGGCCCTGGCGGCCCGCGAGCTGGGCATCAAGGCCACCATCGTGATGCCCAAGACCACCCCGGAGATCAAGGTCGAAGGCGTGCGTTCGCGGGGCGGCAAGGTGGTGCTGCACGGCGACTCGTTCCCTGAGGCGCTGGCCTATTCGCTGAAACTGGTCGATGAGAAGGGCTTCGTCTATATCCACCCCTATGACGACCCGCACACCATCGCCGGCCAGGGCACCGTGGCCATGGAAATTCTCCGCCAACACCCTGGCCAGCTGGACGCGATCTTCGTGCCGGTCGGTGGCGGTGGCCTGATCGCCGGCATTGCCGCCTACGTGAAGTACCTGCGCCCGGAAATCAAGGTGATCGGTGTGGAGCCGGACGACTCCAACTGCCTGCAGGCAGCCATGGCTGCTGGCGAGCGCGTGGTGCTGCCGCAGGTCGGGCTGTTTGCCGATGGCGTGGCGGTGGCGCAGATCGGCCAGCACACCTTCGACATCTGCCGCCTGCATGTGGATGAGGTGGTGACCGTCAGCACCGACGAGATCTGTGCGGCAATCAAGGACATCTACGACGATACCCGCTCGATCACCGAACCTGCCGGCGCCTTGGGCGTTGCCGGGATCAAGAAGTATGTCGAGCTCAAGGGCGTCACCGGGCAGACGCTGGTGGCCATCGACTCCGGCGCCAACGTCAACTTCGACCGCCTGCGCCACGTGGCCGAGCGTGCCGAGCTGGGCGAGAAGCGCGAAGCGATCATCGCCGTGACCATCCCCGAGCGCCCGGGCAGCTTCAAGGCCTTCTGCGAGGCCATCGGCAAGCGCCAGATCACCGAATTCAACTACCGCAAGCACACCTCCGACGAGGCGCACATCTTCGTCGGCGTGCAGACCCACCCGGAAAACGACCCGCGCGCCGCGCTGGTGCAGCAGTTGACCGAGCAGGGCTTCCCGGTCACCGACCTGACCGACAACGAGCTGGCCAAGTTGCACATCCGCCATATGGTCGGTGGCCATTCGGCCGGCGCCCGCGACGAGATCGTGCTGCGTTTCGAGTTCCCCGAGCGGCCGGGGGCGTTGTTCAACTTCCTCAACAAGCTGGGCGGGCGCTGGAACATCTCGATGTTCCACTACCGCAACCACGGCGCCGCCGATGGGCGCGTGGTGGCGGGGCTGCAGGTGCCCGAAGACGAGCGCCACCTGGTGCCGGCGGCGCTGGCCAAGATTGGCTACCCGTACTGGGACGAAACCGATAACCCGGCCTATCGGCTGTTCCTGGGCTGAGCGGCTAAGCTTGCCTTACCGCTCAAGGACATGAAGCCATGGAACACCTGACAACCCTCAAGACGCTGCACATCATCGCCACAGCCGTGCTGCTGCTGGGCGCACTGGGCCTGGCGATCTGGACAGTACGTGCCCGCCGCCAGGGTGATGCAGAGGCTTATGCCAAGCTGCTGCGCCGGCCGCTGGTGTTCGTCTGGTTGCTGATGGGCGTGTGCCTGGTGAGCATGCCGTTCACCGGCTGGTGGCTGGTGCATCTGGTCGGCTGGCCGCTGGGGCAGGCGTGGGTGCTGGCGTCCAGCGTCATCTATACGCTTGGCGCGTTTGCCGTGTGGTGGCTGCTGGTGCGCCTGAACCGGCTGCGCAGGGCCGAGGTGGTGGGGTTGCGGTTTACCCTGGCCCTGGCGGTGTTCAGTGGGGTGTGCTTCTTGTCCATTGCCGGGCTGATGGGCGCCAAGCCGGTTTGAGGCAGGGGAGGGCTTCGCCCTCCATCGCGACACAAGGCCGCTCCTACAGAGAACGCGCCCCCCGGTAGGAGCGGCCTTGTGTCGCGAAAGGGCCGCAAAGCGGCCCCGGCATTCTCAATCCCTCAACGAAATCACCGGCCACCCACGCCGCTCGGCCTCCACCTGCAGCTTAGGGTCCGGATCCACCGCCACCGCGTGCGTCACCCGCTCCAGCAACGGCAAATCATTCATCGAGTCGCTATAGAAATAGCTGTCCTCCAGATCGAAGCCGTTCTCCAGCATCCAGCGCTCCAGCCTCGTCACCTTGCCTTCACGGAAGCACGGTATATCGGTACTACGCCCGGTATAGCGGCCATCGCGCATCTCGCATTCGGTGGCCAGCAGCACGCGCACGCCCAGGCGGCGCGCAATGGGCGCGGTCACGAAACGATTGGTGGCGGTGATGATCACCAGCTGGTCACCGGCCTCGCGGTGCTGCTGCAACAAGGCCAGGGCCTTGGGCAGGATGATCGGCTCGATGCAGTCGCGCATGAATTCGCCATGCCACTGGTCGAGTTGCGCGGGCTCGGTGGCCGCGAAGATTTCCATGGAAAAGGCCAGGTAGGCCTGCAGGTCCAGGGTGCCGTTCAGGTAGTCCTGATAGAAGGCATCGTTGCGTTGCTTGTAGGCGACCGGGTCGAGAATGCCCCGCTCGCACAGGTAGTCACCCCAGGCATGGTCGCTGTCGCCACCGAGGAGGGTATTGTCCAGGTCGAATAAAGCCAGGCGCATCGCGGGTACTCGCATCAGCTACAGGGTAGCCCCGCAGAATACGGAGTTTTCACCGCGCTGCACATAAGCTTGGCGGGCGCGTTGCTGCGCTCGCAGGCTTTGTGGAACAATGCGGTGACATGCGTTTGCGAGGTTGCTGCCGTGATCGACCCGGATGGTTTTCGCCCCAATGTCGGGATCATTCTTACGAATGATGCCGGGCAGGTGCTATGGGCTCGGCGGATCAACCAGGATGCCTGGCAATTCCCGCAGGGTGGTATCAACCCTGACGAGACGCCGGAAGATGCCCTGTACCGCGAGCTGAACGAAGAAGTTGGCCTTGAACGCGATGATGTGGAAATTCTTGCCTGCACCCGCGGCTGGTTGCGTTATCGTTTACCCCAGCGTCTGGTCCGCACCCACAGCCAACCGCTGTGCATCGGCCAGAAGCAGAAGTGGTTCCTGCTGCGCCTGGTGAGCAATGAGCAACGGGTGCGGATGGACCTGACCGGCAAACCGGAATTCGACGGCTGGCGTTGGGTCAGCTATTGGTATCCGCTGGGCCAGGTGGTGACATTCAAGCGCGAGGTATACCGCCGCGCCCTGAAAGAGCTAGCACCGCGTCTGCTGACGCGCGACTGACGACGGAGTTCGACCCCGAGCCATGCTCAATACGCTGCGCAAGATCGTCCAGGAAGTGAACTCCGCCAAAGATCTCAAGACGGCGTTGGGGATCATTGTCTTGCGCGTCAAGGAGGCCATGGGCAGCCAGGTCTGCTCGGTGTACCTGCTCGACCCGGAAACCAACCGTTTCGTGCTGATGGCCACCGAAGGCCTGAACAAGCGCTCCATCGGCAAGGTCAGCATGGCCCCCAACGAAGGCCTGGTCGGCCTGGTCGGTACCCGGGAAGAGCCGCTGAACCTGGAAAACGCCGCCGATCACCCGCGTTACCGCTACTTCGCCGAAACCGGTGAAGAGAAGTTCGCCTCGTTCCTCGGCGCGCCGATCATTCACCACCGCCGGGTGGTGGGCGTGCTGGTCATCCAGCAGAAAGAGCGCCGCCAGTTCGATGAAGGCGAAGAGGCCTTCCTGGTCACCATGAGCGCGCAGCTCGCCGGGGTTATCGCCCATGCCGAGGCCACCGGCTCGATTCGTGGCCTGGGCCGCCAGGGCAAGGGCATCCAGGAAGCGCGCTTCGTCGGCGTGCCAGGCTCGCCGGGCGCTGCGGTCGGGCGGGCGGTGGTGATGCTGCCGCCGGCCGACCTCGAAGTGGTGCCGGACAAGGCCGTCGAAGACATCGACGGCGAACTCAAACTGTTCCAGAACGCCCTCGAAGGCGTGCGCGAAGACATGCGCAAGCTGTCGGCCAAGCTGGCCACCCAGCTGCGCCCGGAAGAGCGCGCGCTGTTCGACGTGTACCTGATGATGCTCGAAGACGCGGCCCTGGGCGGCGAGGTGATGGAAGTCATCAAGACCGGCCAATGGGCGCAGGGCGCGTTGCGCCAGGTGGTCGGCGAGCACGTCAACCGCTTCGAGCTGATGGACGACGATTACCTGCGCGAGCGCGCCTCCGACGTCAAGGACCTTGGCCGCCGCCTGCTGGCCTACCTGCAGGAAGCCCGCTCGCAATCGCTGGTGTATGCCGACAACACCATCCTGGTCAGCGAAGAGCTGACCCCGGCCATGCTCGGCGAAGTGCCCGAAGGCAAGCTGGTGGGCCTGGTGTCGGTGCTGGGTTCGGGTAACTCGCACGTTGCCATCCTCGCCCGGGCCATGGGCATCCCCACGGTGATGGGCCTGGTCGACCTGCCGTATTCCAAGGTCGACGGCATCGAGATGATCGTCGACGGCTACAAGGGTGAGGTGTTCACCAACCCCAGCGACGTGCTGCGCAAGCAGTACAGCGAAGTGGTCGAGGAAGAACGCCAGCTGGCCCAGGGCCTCGATGCCCTGCGCGAACTGCCCTGCGTCACCCCCGACGGCCACCGCATGCCGCTGTGGGTCAACACCGGCCTGCTCGCCGATGTCGCCCGTGCCCAGCAGCGTGGCGCCGAAGGTGTCGGCCTGTACCGCACCGAAGTGCCGTTCATGATCAACCAGCGCTTCCCCAGCGAAAAGGAGCAGTTGGCGATCTACCGCGAGCAACTGGCGGCCTTCCACCCGCTGCCGGTGACCATGCGTACCCTCGACATCGGCGGCGACAAGTCGCTGTCGTATTTCCCGATCAAGGAAGAGAACCCGTTCCTGGGCTGGCGCGGCATCCGCGTGACCCTCGACCACCCGGAGATCTTCCTGGTCCAGACCCGCGCCATGCTCAAGGCCAGCGAAGGCCTGAACAACCTGCGCATCCTGCTGCCGATGATTTCGGGCATCCACGAGCTGGAAGAGGCCCTGCACCTGATCCACCGCGCCTGGGGCGAGGTGCGCGACGAAGGTACCGATGTGCCGATGCCGCCGGTGGGGGTGATGGTGGAGATTCCGGCGGCCGTGTACCAGACCAAGGAGCTGGCGCGGCAGGTGGACTTCCTGTCGGTCGGCTCCAACGACCTGACCCAGTACCTTTTGGCGGTCGACCGCAACAACCCGCGGGTCGCCGACCTCTACGACTACCTCCACCCGGCGGTGCTGCAGGCCCTGAATACCGTGGTGCGCGATGCCCATGGCGAAGGCAAGCCGGTGAGCATCTGCGGCGAAATGGCCGGTGACCCGGCGGCGGCGATCCTGTTGATGGCCATGGGCTTCGACAGCCTGTCGATGAACGCCACCAACCTGCCGAAGGTGAAGTGGATGCTGCGCCAGATGAACATGAGCAAGGCCCAGGAGCTGCTGGCCGAGGCCATGAGCCATGACAACCCGCAAGTTATCCACAGCTCGCTGCAGCTGGCGCTGAAGAACCTTGGCTTGGCGCGGATGATCGGGCCTGGGGCGAACAAGACTTTATAGGTGTGCTGTACCTGCTGGCCCTATCGCCGGCAAGCCGGCTCCCACAGCTCAGGAAATGTGGGGACTCCTGTGGAAGCCGGCTTGCCGGCGATGAGGCCCGTCAGACCATCAACTCGACTTCCCCCAAGTGCCCGCCAAACGGCCCGAAACTGCGCTCGATCAGCCGCCTTCTGCCCTGATCATCGACAATCAACACAGTGCTGGCCCGCGTTCCGTAGTTCTGGCTGGCAATGAACACGCTCGACAGCAGCTTCTCGGTCGCCACCCCCACCCCCGTCTCCGGCAGTTCGCTGTCCGCCGCCGGCTCCGCATCGGCCAGCAAGGCCAGTAACTGCTGCGGCTGCGCCGACTCCAGCAAGCCCTCCAGCCCCGCGCGGGCCTTCACCAGTTTTGGCCAAGGCGTATCCAGCCCGGCATTGGAAAGCCCGTACACCCCTGCCTCAAGCAGCTGCGGCGCCGCATCCCGGGCATGCAGGTAGCCCAGCCGGCCCCTGTCGCCCACCAGCAGGTTGAACCCCGAATATTGCCCGCTGCGGCTGGCGACCTGGTCCAGGTAAGCCTCGACACCCAGCTCACCCTTGAGGAACCCCGCCACCAGCTCGCCGCGGCTGCGCGGCCCGAGCGGCTGGCCCGGTTCGCGAATGTTG
>NZ_BQIP01000021.1 GCF_021602585.1 Pseudomonas faucium | reverse complement strand
CCGCCACCGGAAACCAACGAGTTCATCGAGGCCGCCACCTGTCGCTGACGGCCCTCAGAAATCGCGTTTGTAGAAGATATCCAGCGAGCTCGCCAAGCCGCTGGCCGCCTCCAGGTAGACCTTCTTGCTCAACTTGTAGCGCAGCGCGATGGTGTTGGCCGGCTCGAACACCCCGACGCCATAGCGCAGGCTCAACTTCTCGGTCAGGTTGCCGCTGGCCACCACGCTGGTGGTGTTGCCGGAGCCTTCGGTGTCGAGCTGGAAATCATCGATCCCCAGGCTCGACGCCAGGCTGCCGGTGAGCCCCGCGCTGCCGGCCAGGCCCAGGCCAAGCGCAGCCTCGGCAAGCATGTTGTTATCCTCCCCCGACGTGCCCAACGGGCGGCCCAGCACCAGGTAGGACAGGGCCTGCTCCTGGCTCATGGCCGGCTCGGAAAACACCTTGGTGGTCGGTTGCTCGGCGCTGCCGCTCAGGCGAATGCCGGCGATCACATCGTCGACCTGGCGGATCGCCTCGATATCCAGGTAAGGCTGGTCGATGGGCCCTGCGAACAACAGGCGTGCGCGGCGGATGGTCAGGCGCTGGCCATAGGCCCGGTAGCGGCCATCGGCAAGGCTCAGCTCGCCGCGGGTGTCCATGTTGTCGCCGATGTGCACGTGGCCGAGCAGGTTGGCGGTAAGACCAAAGCCGCTGAAGGACAGCTTGTCACGCCCCACTTCCACATCGATGTCCATGGCCATGGCCATGGGCGCCTTGCCCTCTTCGGTCTGGTGGCCGACGATCACGGTGTCGTCGGAAACCTTGACCGTCGAGGGTGGCAACTCGCGGATGGTGATCTTGCCCTTGGGCACTTGGACCTTGCCGGTCACCGCCAGCTTGTCGTCGATCATCTGCAGCTTGAGGTCCGGGGCCACCTCCAGGGTTGCGTAAGGCTCGACCGTCACCGGCAACTGCTCGCCCTGCAGGTGCAGGTCCATGCCCAGGGCCTGGCCCCAGGTCAGCTGGCCAGTCAACTGGCCACGCCCGGCATCGCCACTGCGCCAACCGCCATTGAGCTGCACCTGCTCGCCGGCAATCGCGGCCTTTAGTGACAGCTCTCGCAGGCTCACCGGCAATTCGGCGCCGCTGACTTCGCCGCCACTGAGCACCAGGTTGCCGTTGACCTGTGGGTTGAGCAAGGTGCCGGACAGCTGGCCACTGCCATTCAACTGCCCCGCCAGGCGCTCGACCATCGGCACGAATGGCCGGGCAATCGACACATCGAGGCCGGCCAGGCGGAAGTCGCCCGACAGCGGTTTGTTCTTGCCCAGCGGGTCGAGCCGGGTGTTGAGGCTGAGCTCGCCCAGGCGCTCGCCGCGAAACGCCAGGCGGGTATCGATGCGCCGTGGCGCCAGGCTGCTGTCGATACGCAGCATCTGGTAGGGGAAGTCGATCCAGCGGCCTTTGTCGCGCACCTGCAGGGTGCCGCCACTGGCATCGATGCTCAGCGTGCCTTTCGGGCCACTGGCGGGGATGTCCAAGTTGACGTCGGCATTGAGCAGGCCCTGCCAGGCAAAGTCCTTGGGCAGCCACTGGGCCAGGCTCTGCAGCGGGAATTGCTTGAGGTGGTAACGCAGCCGCGGTTCAGGCGCCAGGCGTTGATCTTCGCCGCACAGGCTGGCCTGGCCGGAGCGCCAGCAATGGGCGCCGAAGTCCAGTTGGCCGCTGGCCAGGCGCTGCAGGCGCGCCGGCGCCTGCAATTGCCAGTCCTGGCCGCCGGCCTGGACCCGGCCATTGGCCAGGCGGCCGCGCCAGTCGCCCTTGCTCAGCTGGCCGTCCAGGCCCAGGTCGAGTTTCAGCTGCGGGCCATCGAGGGCGAGGGTCAGCGCCTGCTGGCGGATGTCGCCCTTGCCATTGGCGCTCAAGGTGCCCAGCACGGTATCGCCCAGGCGGATGCCGTTGGCCTTGAGTTCGATCAGGCCACGCTGGGCGCTGTCCAGGTTGGCATCCAGGTCCAGGCGCTGGATGCGGTTTTCCGCCTGCGCCAGTTGCTGGCCAAGCAAGCTCAGCTTGCCTTGCGGCGCCTGCAGCGTGCCGCTCACATCCAGCCGGCCTTTGACCTGCCCCTGCAGCCGGGGCCACAGCTGCCCCAGGCGCGGCAGGTCGAGGTCGACCCGGCCCGCCAGGCGCTGCTGCAGGCTGCCGCTGCCATTGATGCGGTTGTCACCCAACTGCACCGACAACGCGCCCAGGGTCCAGGCTTGCCCGGCACCCTGGGCCTCGACTTTAAGCAGCGCCGGTTGGCCGCGCAGGCGGCCCTTGAGGTCGAGCTGGGCGTCCAGGGTCAGCTGCTCGCCCTTCATCTCGCCTTTGCTGCGCAGCGGGCCCGCCAGGGTACCGGGCAGCTCGGCGAGCCAGTAGGCCGGGTCGAGTGCCGACAGTTGCAGGTCGACATCCCAGGCCAGGGTGTCGGCAAAACGCACGGCCACACTGCCGGCCGCCTTGCCCTGCCCGGCAACCAGGGCCAGTTGCGGCAGGCGCACCTGGCTCAGGTCGCCGTCGAACGGGCTGGCCACGCTGAAGGCTCCGGCAGGGCCATCGAGGTCGCCGTTGAAGGTGCCCTGGTAGTTGCCATCGCGGTACTGCACCTGGGCGTTGAAGCGCTTGAGGGTGACCTGGGGCGGTGTTTCCAGCGGATACAGGCGCAGCCAGGGGAAGTCCTGCCAGTCCAGCTGGGCGTCGGCCAACAGCCCATTCTGCCAATCGGCGCTGGCCTGCAACTTGACGCGCTGGCTGTCGCTGGCCGTCAAATCCAGGGCCTGCAGTTGCGCGCCCTTGGCATCGACCTTGCCGGTCAACGCCAGGGCGATCGGCGCCTGCTCGGCGGGCAGGCTGGCACTGCCGGACAGCTGATAGCCCTTGAGCAGGTCGCCTTCGGCGTCGAGCTTGAGCTGGTTGAGTTGCAGCGTGTCGGGCAGCGATGCGCTTGGCTTGAACGCCTCGGAGCGGATCTGCAGCTTGGCCGGCAGGTGTTCGGCCAGTGCCTGCAGGTTGCCGGTGAGGTGCGCATCGAGGTAGCCCGTGCTGACGGCATCGAGGTCCAGGGTCTTCTGCAGCTCGCCCTTGGCGGTCAACGCCAGTTGCCAGGCCTGCCCTTCTACCTTGGGCAACTGCACCTGGCCCTGCAGTTGCACGGGCCAGTCACCTTCAGGCTGCAGGTCGCCCTGCAGGCTCACCTGCAAATCGTCGCGCTGCAGTTGCAGGCTATCGATGCGCAGGCCGCTGGCCGTCCAGTGCGCTGCCAGGTGCAGGTCACCCAGCAGGTCGCTGCCATCCAGGCGCACCTGGCCGACCTTGACTTCACCCACCTCGATGGCCAGTGGCAGGCGCAACGTCGGCAGCTGCAACGGGCCGCTTGCGGCAGGCTGATCGCTCGGCGCAAAGGCCATGTCGATGCGTTCGGCGTGCAGCTGTTCGATGCACAATTTGGCCCGCAGCAGGCAGCCTGGTGACCAGTTCAACAAGGGCGCCTGCAGCTCGACGCGGTTGCCTGCATCGACCCAGCTCAACTGGCTGGCCTGCCAGGTACCGGCCAGGCGGCCCTTGAAGTCGCTGACCGCAAGGCCCGGCACCTTGCCCAGTACCCAGCGGCTGCCGCCTTCGGTGCCGAGCAACAGGCCCACGCCCAGCAGCACCAGCAGCACACTGCCCAGCACGCCCAGCAGAATGAATTTCAACACACGCATCACAGCTCAGGCCCCATGGAGAAGTGCAGGCGAATACCGCCGTCGTCATCGAGCGCCTTGGCCAGGTCCAGGCGCAGTGGCCCGACCGGCGAGACCCAGCGCACGCCGAAACCGACCCCGGTCTTGAGGCTGGGCAGCTCCAGGGTGTTGAACGAATTGCCCTGGTCGACGAAGGTCGCCACGCGCCACTTTTCGCTCAGCGAATACTGGTACTCGACACTGCCGGCCACCAGGTAGCGGCCACCGATGCGGTCGCCGTCGCTGTTCTTCGGCGACAGCGTCTGGTAGTCGTAGCCGCGCACGCTCTGGTCGCCACCGGCGAAGAAGCGCAGCGACGGCGGGATGTTGTTCTTGTAGCCGTTGGTGGCGCTACCACCGAACTGCACACGGCCCAGGAACCGGTGGTTGTGGCCCAGGGTGGTGAGGCCCTTGAGCAGGACATTGCCGTGCAGCAGGTTGGTGTCGGAAACCAGCCCTTCCTTGGCCACCTGCGTGTCGAACTGCAGGCGATAGCCATTGTGCGGGTCGATGCGGTTGTCGCTGCGCAGGTAGGAAAAGCTCACGCCGGGCATCAGCAGGTTGCTCAGCCCCGAGTCGTCGCCCAGCCGGTACTCTTCGCGCTGGTACTTCAGGGAAATGACCCGCTGCCAGCCGCTGGGCAACTTGCTGTGCCATTCCGGGCCGACGGTGAGCAGCTTGCTGAGGGTGTCGGTGCCGGCAATTTCTTCGTTCTGGTAGCCGCCGGCGAAGCGCAACTTGTCGGTCAACGGCGGATCCAGCGGCACGTCGTACCACAGCCCGACGTTCTGCCGGGGCGCCGACAGCTCTGTTTCCCAGCCGTAGCTGTGGCCTTGGGCATTGACCCAGTGGCGCGTCCAGTTGGCCTTGGCGCGCGGGCCGACGTCGGTCGAAAAGCCCAGGCCCAGGCCCATGGTCCGTGGCTTGCGGATGTCCAGGCGCACATCCACGGGGATTTGTTCGTCCACCGCGGCGGTGGGCGCGGCATCTACCCGCACGCCTTCGAAATAGCCGCTGGACTGCAGGTCGTTGTTGAGTTCGGCGATCAGCTCCGAGTCATAGGGCGTGCCGGGCTTGAAGGAAACCATGCGTTGCAGCAGGTCCTGGTCCAGCGGTGAATCGCCGCTGAACTGGACCGCGCCCAGGCGATAGCGCGGGCCGCTCTGGTAGACCAGTTCGATGTCGGCCACGCCCGCTTGCGGGTCGACCGCAAGGCGCTGGCGGCTGAAACGCCCGCTGAAGAAGCCGTAACGTGATGCCTGGTTCTGGATCAGCCGCTTGGCGTCCTCGTACAGGCCATGGTTGAGCGGCTCGCCTGGGCGCAGGGCCTTGCTGTCGGGAACGCGAAAGGCCTTCATCTCGCTGGCCGGGCCTTCGATGCGCACGGTCGCGTTGCGCAGGCGCACCGGCTCGCCCGGGTCGATGTGGATGATGAGCTTTGCGGGCTGGTCGGCCTTGGTCGGCGGCTTGACCTCGGTGTCGATCTGCGCCTGATAGTAGCCAAGTGCCTGCGCGGCCTTGCGCGCCTGCTCCTGTGCCCCGCGACTGAAGCGCAGCAGCGCTTCCTCATCGCGGTCTCCAAGGCTGCCGATATAGCCCTCGACATTGGCCTTGAGCGCCTTGTTGGCCGGTTTTACCTGCACCAGCAACTCGCTCTGGCCCCATGCTGCGAAACTGGCGGCCCAGATAACCAGGCCCCAGGTCAGTCTTCCTGAATACGTCATGCCGCGCATGCTACCAGAGCCAGCCGCTCAAGGGAGCCGTCTGGCGCGCATCAGGCAGAAGTGGGCATGGAAGGCAATGGGTTGGGATGGAAGAACACCCGCTCGCGGATCGGCCCTACCGCCACCTCGCCAATTTCTTCGTAGCCCTGCCGCTCGTAGAAGGCCAGGTAATGCTCGTTGCCGGAATCCAGCACCACGCCTTGGGTGTTGGGGTCTTCGGCACACCAGTCGTGCACAGCCTGTAACAATTGCTCGCCGTAGTGGCCGCCGCGAAACTGCGGGTGCACGCCCAGCAGCGGCAACATGTGCACCTGGCCTGTGGGCAGGCAGCTGGCCAATGCCGCCTGGTAGTCCATGTAGCGGCGGGTACAGCGCTGGCCGGTGCCCAGCAGCATGCGCAGGCGCCAGGCCCAGCTGTCGGCCACGCCCAGGCGCCGTTGCGGCGGCACGATCAGCGCCAGGGCGATCAGGCGGTCATCCAGCAGCAGGCCGATGGCGGGCAACTGCAGGTAGAAATGCTGGCGCACCCACTCGCGCACCATCACCCGCAAGCGCCGCTCGTAGCCTGGGCGCTGGGCTTCGAAGATGTAGGCAAAGGTGGGTTCGTGACGGTAGGCGTGGTACAGCAGCGAGCGGGCCTCGCGGCTGTAGCCATCGTCGAGCGTGCAGATGCGGGCCTGGGCAACTGTGGCTTCGGGCATTGCGGGATGTCCTCCTGGAATGGGCATACAGTGCCTTGGAGGTGCCCCACGGCGCTTCGTTCACCCCTGACAGCACGTTAGCAGCGCCTCGGCAAAGCCGCCATGCTGGTGATCGTGGCCGATGTCGGCTAGCATCCGGCCTTTTACCGGGATTGTCTTTCCATGAAGATCCTCTGTTTCAACATCAACGGCCTGCGGGCCCGCCCGCACCAGCTGGCGGCGCTGATCGAAAAGCACCAGCCGGACGTGATCGGCCTGCAGGAAACCAAGGTCAGCGACGATCAGTTCCCCCTGGCCGACGTGCAGGCCCTGGGCTACCACGTGCATTACCACGGGCAAAAGGGCCACTACGGCGTCGCCCTGCTCTCGCGCCAGGCCCCCCTGAGCCTGCACAAGGGCTTTGCCACGGATGAGGAAGATGCCCAGCGCCGCTTCATCTGGGGCACGTTCGCCGACGCCGACGGCAACCCGATCACCATCATGAACGGCTACTTCCCCCAGGGCGAAAGCCGCGACCACCCCACCAAGTTCCCGGCCAAGCAGCGCTTCTACAGCGACCTGCAGGCGTTGCTGGAAGGCCAGTTCAAGCAGGACCAGCCAGTGCTGGTGATGGGCGACATGAACATCTCGCCCCAGGACTGCGACATCGGCATCGGCCCGGACAACGCCAAGCGCTGGCTGAAGACCGGCAAGTGCAGCTTCCTGCCCGAGGAGCGCGAGTGGATGGAGCGCCTGAAGGGCTGGGGGCTGGTGGACAGCTTCCGCCACCTGTATCCCGAGGTGAACGACCGCTTCAGCTGGTTCGACTACCGTAGCCGCGGTTTTGAGGATGAGCCCAAGCGTGGGCTGCGCATCGACCTGATCATGGCCTCGCAGCACCTGGTGCCGCGGATCAAGGCGGCGGGCGTGGACTATGAACTGCGGGGGATGGAGAAGCCTTCGGACCATGCGCCGATCTGGCTGGAGTTGAGCTGAGGTTGCGTGAGGCTGCTGGGTGCTTGCCTTTGGGTAGATGTCGCCTTTGAGATCGAGCGCCGCCCGCGCGGCGCATCGCGGATAAATCCGCTCCTACATTTGTTGCAACGTGCCACGGTCTGTCAGGCCATGGTCGTCCGCTTTTAGCGCTCGCCGAGATATCGCGTCGTGTCACCAAGGCTGACAACCATGGCCTATCAGGCATAGGTACGTTGCAACAAATGTGGGAGCGGATTTATCCGCGATGCGCCGCGCGGGCGGCGCTCGATTTTCGCAACACTGAAAAAACTCCGCCAGGCCACTTCGCTTAAACGCCTTACAACCCCAACCGCAATACCTCCCCTACCCCCGCCCCCCGCACATCGTCGGCCGCACTGACCAGGGCAAAGTTGTACGCCCCATGGGACCAGTACCGCGCCTCCAGTTGCCCATCGACCCGCTGCCCGTCCGGCATGCGCTGGTAACGATCGCCTGGCGAGCGCAGGAACAGGCTGATGCGCTGGCCATTGCGGTCCTGGAACACCAGCAACGCCGCCGCCCCCTGTTCATTGCTCAACAAGCGCGCGCCGACAGGCTGGAAGCCGTAGCCGGCAAGGTCCGGCAACTGCCCCACGCGGTTGAAATGCCTGCCAAGCCATTCACGCAACTGGGTCGGGTCGCTGGCCTGGATATCCAGCGCCTCGCTGCCGGCGAACAAGCGATGGGCCTGCACGGCATCGGCCATGGGCAATTCGCTGCCTGCCAACGTCACCTGCCGCGCCTGCCAGCCGCCCATGCCACCTACGCCAAGCGCCAACAGCAGAACCGCTGCCGAGGCCAGGCGCCGCTGGCGGCGCTGGCGCAAGCGCCGCTGCACCTGCGCAAGGTCAAGCTGCGTGCCCCCCGGCTGCTCGCCAAACCCCGCCAAGGCCGCACGCAGCCGCCGGGCATCGCTGCGCCAGGCCTCGATTCTTGCAGCCTGCTGCGGGTTGGCTGCCAGCCAGGCCTGCACCTCGGCACGCCGCGCCGGCGCCAGGCGCTCGTCGACATAGGCGTGCAGTTCATCTTCGCTGGGAATAAGGCGTGTCATTTCAATCTCCGCAAGGCCGGCGGCTGGGGGCTGCCTTCGGTCAAGTCGCGCAGGGCGGCACGGGCGCGGGACAGGCGCGACATCACCGTACCGATGGGTATGTTCAGGGCCGCGGCGGCCTCCTTGTAGCTCAGCCCCTCGACACTGACCAGCAACAGCAGGGCCCGCTGTTCGGTCGACAAGCGGGCGAAGGCCTGCAGGTCGGCCTGGGCCAGGACGATGTTCTCGATATTGCCGCCCAGTGCCTGCTCTTCCTGCTCGGCGCGGCCGAACCAGGACAACCAGCGGGCATGCAGGCGCTCACGCCGTTTGCTGTCGAGAAACAACCGATAAAGGATGGTGAACAACCAGGCGCGCAACGCCTCTGCCTCGCGCTGCTGGCCACCCCGGCTCAAGGCGCGCTCGACAGTGGCCTGGACCAGGTCGTCGGCGCTGCCGGGCTCGCGGGTCAGCCACAGGGCAAAGCGGCGCAGCCGCTGCAGCAGCTCGCGCCATTGCTGTTCGTCCAGGTCGTGCATGGCAGGTTACCGGCCCTTGGGGTTGTCAGTGTAGGGGGCAGACGCCTGGCGACAAAATTTATTCCAGGCGATGGAATAAGTTTTTCCCTGCCCCGTCGTACTGCCACCTTCACTGAACCGGACGATCACCATGAACGCACCTTTGCACGGGCCCGCCAAGGCCTTGCGCCTGGCGGGCATCGGCGCCGTGATGCTGGCCCTGGGGGCAGGCTTTGCCTACGCCGCCGGCTGGGTCGGCGGGCCACGGCTCACGCCGCAACGCATCATCGACACCTTCGAGGCCCAGGCCGGGCACTACGCGGGCTATCGCAAGAACCACGCCAAGGGCTTGTGCATCAGCGGCTACTTCCAGCCCAGTGGGCAGGCTGCCAGCCTGTCGACCGCGCGCGCCTTCAGCCAGGCCCGGGTGCCGGTGATCGGCCGCTTCGCCATCGGCGGCGCCAACCCGTTCGCCCCGGACACCGGCATACCGGTGCGCAGCCTGGCGATCCAGCTGAGCACCGACGACGGGCAAATCTGGCGCACCGGCATGAACAACCCACCGGTGCTTGCCGTCAGCAACCCGCAAGGCTTCTACGAGCAGGTACTGGCTGGGGCCCCGGTGCCCGGCACCGGCAAACCGGACCCGGCGAAGATGCAGGCATTTTTCGCCGCCCACCCGGAAAGCGCCGCCTTCCGCCAGTGGGCCGCCAGCTACAAGCCCAGCGACAGCTTCGCCAGCACCCAGTACCACAGCATCAACGCCTTTCGCCTGATCGATGGCAGTGGCACGGCCCACCCGGTGCGCTGGCAACTGGAGCCGCAAACACCGTTCTCGCCGCTGCCTGGCCAGGTCGACGACAAGCAGTTCCTGCAACACGACCTGCAGCAACGCCTGGCCCAGGGCCCGCTGCGCTGGACCTTGCGCCTGGTACTGGCCGAGCCCGGTGATGCCGTGGACGACCCGGCCAAACCCTGGCCCGCCGAGCGACGCAGCGTCGACGCCGGCACCTTGGTGGTCGAACAGGTTGATGGCCCGGAGCAAGGCGCCTGCCGCGACCTGAATTTCGACCCGCTGATCCTGCCCCGTGGCATCGAAGCGTCCGCCGACCCGATCCTCGCCGCCCGCTCGGCCGCCTATTCGGAATCGTTCAACCGCCGCAGCCGCGAATCGCTCGGCACAGGAGCCAAGCCATGAACCCGCAAGCCTTCCACCCGCTGCACCGGTTGCTGCATTGGCTGATGGCGATCCTGATCATTGCGATGCTGTTCATCGGCGTGAGCATGGTCGCCGACCTGTCGCCGCGCCACCCGCTGCTGGTCGAGCTGCACAAGGCCACCGGCCTGGCGCTGCTGGTGCTGGTGCTGCTGCGCATCGGCCTGCGCCTGGCCCTGCCCCATCCTGCCCTGCCCCGCGACCTGCCGCCCCTGCAACGCTGGGCAGCGGGCGCCTCGCACGTGCTGCTCTATGCCCTGATGCTGGCCATGCCCCTGCTGGGCTGGGCCATGCTCTCGGCCGGCGGCTATCCGCGCCCCTTGCAGCTGCCGGCCATCGCCCCGCACGACCTGCAGCTGTATGCGGTACTGCGCCAGGCTCACGGCTGGGCCGGCTACCTGCTGTTCGCCACCGTCGTGGTGCACCTGGGCGCTGCGCTGATGCATGCCCTGGTGCGTCGAGATGGCGTATTGCGCAGCATGTGGCCAGGCCCGTTGCGCCGCAGCGAATGATGGCAGGCTGCCCAGGCAGGCTCGACACCCGGCAAGCATTCTCATTACTCTTGCCTGTCGACCTGCCCTGGAATGCCTCAATGAATGCCGCAAAGGATACTGCCACCTTCGTTCCCGCCAGCACCCTGGACTTGCGCCCGCTGTTGCTGGTGACCATGGCCTGCACCATGTCGATGATGGCCTTCGTCGCGCTGATCGGGCCGATCGCCCGCCTGCTCGGCATGGCCACCTGGCAAGCCGGCGCGGCAGTGACCGTGGCCGGGGTGGTCTGGGTGCTGCTGGCTCGCCCCTGGGGCCGTGCCGCCGACCGCCTGGGCCGGCGGCGCATCCTGCTGCTGGGCAGTGCCGGCTTCACCCTGGCCTACTGGGTGCTGTGCCTGTTCATCGAAGGCGCCTTGCACTGGCTGCCAGGCGCGACCCTGGCCTTTGTTGGCCTGATGCTCGCCCGTGGCGCCATCGGCGCCTTCTACGCCGCCATCCCGGTGGCCTGCAACGCACTGATCGCCGACCATGTCGAACCCCAGCGCCGGGCCCGCGCCATGGCCTCGCTGGGTGCCGCCAGCGCCGTCGGCCTGGTGCTGGGGCCAGCGCTGGCCGCGTTGCTGGCCGAGCACAGCTTGGCCCTGCCGTTCCATGTGATGTCGCTGCTGCCGGCCACGGCGTTTCTGGTGCTGCTGTTCAAGCTCAAGCCACAGCCCCTGGCCCACAGCCATGCGCCGAGCCCGGTGCGGTTGAACGACCCACGCCTGCGCCGGCCGCTGCTGGTGGCCTTCAGCGCGATGCTCAGCGTCACCGTTTCGCAGATCATCGTCGGCTTCTTCGCCCTCGACCGTTTGCACCTCGGGGCGGCAGAGGCTGCGCAAACCGCGGGCATTGCACTGACCACCGTCGGCGTGGCGCTGATCCTGTCCCAGGTCATCCTGCGCCAGTTGCAGTGGCCACCGCTGAAGATGATCCGGGTCGGCGCCAGTGTCTCGGCGCTGGGTTTTGCGGCGGGTGCGCTGGCCACCAGCGCGCCATGGCTGTGGGGCTGCTACTTCGTGGCGGCGGCGGGCATGGGTTTCGTCTTCCCGTCGTTCTCGGCACTGGCGGCCAATGCCATGAAGGCCTCGGAACAGGGCTCGACCGCAGGCTCCATTGGCGCTGCGCAAGGCATGGGCGCGGTGATCGGGCCGCTGGCCGGGACACTGGTGTATGCCGTCGACCCGCGCCTGCCGTTCCTGGCCGTGGCGCTGCTGTTGCTGTTGGTCGGGCTATGGCCGATGCCGCGCGATCAGCGGGCTTGAGAAGCACAGCGCGCAAGCGTGCAGAGTGTGTTTTAATGCGTCGCCCATTATTTTTAACACCTCTAATTACAAGGCGGCTATGGACACGGGGACACGACTCAAACTGGTGCGTGAACGCAACAACCTCTCCCAGCGGGAGCTGGCCCGCCGCAGCGGGCTGACCAACTCGACGATCTCGCAGATCGAGCAGAACCGCGTCAGCCCGTCGGTCAGTTCCCTGAAGAAGCTGCTCGAAGGTATCCCCATGACCCTGGCGGAATTCTTCAGCTTCGACGAACCGGTACGCGAAGAACGTTTCGTATTCCGCGCCGGTGAACAACCGGACCTGGGCCGCAATGGCCTGCGCATGCTGCTGGTCGGTGCCAGTGTCGAGGCGCGCCAGATGCGCATGCTGCGCGAGCTGTATGCCCCGGGCGCCGACTCGGGCGAGCCGATCGTGCATGCCGAAGGCGAAGAATGTGGCCTGGTCACCCGCGGTACCGTGGAACTGTGGGTCGATGGCCAGGTGAGCATCCTCAACTCCGGCGATGGCTACTACATCCCCACCACCCTGCCCCACAGCTTCAAGAACATCGGCCAGGATGAGGCCGAAATCATCAGCGCCAACACCCCGGCCAATTTCTGATACCCGGCTGCCGGTAGCGCTAGCTGCGCGCCGGCTGACCCAGCGCCTGCTCGACGAAGTCCAGGCGGTCCTGGCCAAAATACATCTGCCCCTCGACAAAGCACGTTGGCGCGCCGAACACCCCGCGCGCCACAGCCTCTTCGGTCGCCTGCTTGAGCGCGGCCTTTACCTCAGGGTCTGCCGCCAGGGCGTGGAACTGCGCGGGGTCGAAACCGGCCTGGCGCAGTATCTCGTCCAGCACGCCAGCTTCCCCCAGGTTGCGCCGCTGCGCCCATAGCCCATTGAACAGCACCGCCAGCAGCGCCTCGAAGCGCGCGGGTGCGTGCATCTGCGTGCCCATCACGCCGCGCATCAGCGCCAAGGTGTTGAGCGGAAACCCCGGCGGCAGCCCGAACGGCACGCCATAGCGCGCGGCATAACGGCCGAGGTCAGTGAACATGTAGCGGCCCTTGGCGGGGATCATTGCCGGCGATGCATTGCCGGTGGCGTGGAACACCCCGCCCAGCAGCATCGGCCGGTAGCTCAGTGTTGCGCCCTGCCGGGCGCACAGGTCGGGCAGTTGGGTCCAGGCCAGGTAGCTGGCGGGGCTGCCCAGGTCGAAGAAGAACTCGACGGTCTTGCTCATGCGGCACTCTCCTTGAAAAGTCGGGGCTTACCAGCGCTCCATCCACGGGCGCAGGTCGAGTTCGAAGGTCCAGGCATCGCGCGGCTGGGCGTGCAGGAACCAATAGCTGTCGGCGATGTGCGCGGGGTCGAGGATGCCATCCTGATCCTTGAGGGCGTAGCGCTCAGGGAAGGTGTCGCGGATGAACGCCGTATCGATGGCGCCGTCCACCACCACGTGGGCGACATGGATGTTCCGCGGCCCCAACTCCCGCGCCATGCTCTGGGCCAGGGCGCGCAAGCCGTGCTTGGCCCCGGCGAAGGCCGCGAACCCGGCTGCGCCGCGGGTACCGGCAGTGGCTCCGGTGAACAGCAGCGTGCCGCGCTCGCGGGTGACCATGCGCCGGGCCACTGCCTGGGCAGTGAGGAAGCCGGCGAAACACGCCATTTCCCAGATCTTGAAGTACTTGCGCGGGGTTTCGTCGAGGATGCTGCAGGGCACGTTGGCGCCGATGTTGAAGACAAAGGCTTCGATCGGCCCGATATCACGCTCGATCGTGTCGACCAGCTCCGCCACCTCCTCTTCCTTGCGTGCATCGGAGCCAAACCCATGGGCCTGGCCGCCCGCCGCGCGGATCTCGTCCAGCAGCGGTTGCAGCTTTTGCGCCTGGCGCCGGGTCACGCAGGCAATGTAGCCCTCGCGGGCGAAACGCTTGGCAATTTCGCCGCCCGTGGCGTCTCCCGCACCTATCACCAGCACCACTTTTTGTTGTTCTGCCACGTGCGCCTCCATGGGTGAATGATCGTTTAGTAAACGAACGCTATGTTATGATCGCCCCCAACGTCAAGCCAGCGCTCAGAGGTTTCCATGCGCTACTCCAGCGATCACAAGCAACAGACCCGCGACAAGCTGCTGGCCAGCAGCGGTGCGCTGGCCAAGCGCGGCGGTTTCGCCAGCACCGGGGTCGCCGGGCTGATGAAAGCCATCGGCCTGACCGGCGGCGCCTTCTACAACCACTTCCCGTCCAAGGATGACCTGTTCACCGAAGTGGTGCGCCAGGAGCTGGGCAACAGCCCGCTGGCGCGCCTGGCCCAGAAAGGCGCCAGCCGCGAGCGCCTGGAACGCTGCCTGCAGCAGTACCTGAGCATGGCGCACCTGCACAATGCCGAAGGCGGCTGCCCTTTGCCGCCTCTGGGCGTGGAAATTGCCCGGGCCGAGCGGCCGGTGCGCGAGCAGGCCGAGCATTGGCTAGTGAGCCTGCACGCGGCCTGGAGCGAAACCCTGGGCGACGACACCCTGGCCTGGGCCTTGATCAGCCAATGTGTCGGTGCGCTGGTGGTCGGGCGCATGCTCGCCAGCGAAAGCGTGCAGGCCCAGGTGCTGGCCGCCAGCCGAAGCTTCGTCGACAAGGCCTTGAATGAGAGCCGCTAGCCTGCTGCTGCTGATACTGGCCAGTGTGCCGGTGATGGCCGAACAAACCTGCCCGCCCGGGCAATACCAGGTATGCCTGATGGGGTGCTTCTGCGCGCCGATCGACCCGGGCCAGGCTGGCCAGGTGCTCAAGGACGTCGAGGTCATGGCCTCCAGCAGCCTGGCCTTCGCCCTGCGCCAGGCCCGCGATGAGGCCACTGCCAGCGGCAGCCAACCCATCCCTCTGCACATCCGCGCCCAGCTCGAGCCCTGGTACGACTTTGCCGTGCTCGACGCGGCGCGCTACCGGGTGGGCGACGAACAGCAGGTCAGCGCCGCCAACGCGATGCTGCAGAACCCCGATGTGAACGCGGTGACGCTGATCGACACGATCATCTTCCGCCATGCCAGCGATGCCGAGGACAACGTGGCGCTGTGGGCCCACGAGCTCAAGCATGTGCAGCAGTATCAGGAACTGGGCGTAGAGGATTTTGCCCGGCGCTACACGCGCGACTACCAGGCACTGGAGGGGCCGGCCTACAAGATCGAGGCCGAGGTGGCCAAGGCATTGCGCGAACGCAGCTCAGGCCAGGCGCGCTAGCCGGCCCCTGTGCAGAGGCCGGCGTGAAGGCGCCTTGGGTTCAGGAAGACGCCGCCGCTTGTTCAGGCGCTTCTTCGCGGCTGGCATAGCGCTGGGCCAATACCGCGCACACCATCAGCTGGATCTGGTGGAACAGCATCAACGGCAGGATCATCGCCCCGATGCCGCTGCCCACGAACAGCACCTGCGCCATGGGCACCCCGGTGGCCAGGCTCTTCTTGGAACCGGCAAAAAGAATGGTGATGCGGTCTTCGAGGTTGAAGCCCAGCACCTTGCCCAGCAGGCGCGTGCCGAACAGCACCACCGCCAGCAGGATCCCGCACACGGCGAACAGCCCTGCCAGGTGCTGCGGCGACACGGTGTGCCACAGCCCGGTGACCACCGCCTCGCTGAACGCGGTGTACACCACCAGCAAAATCGAGCTCTGGTCCACCCGTTTCAGCCAGCGGGCATTGCGCTTGACCCAGGCCCCGATCCAGCGGCGAGCAATCTGCCCGGCCACGAACGGCACCAGCAGCTGCAGGGTGATCTTCAGCACCGCATCCAGGCCCGAGCCGGTGTCGCCACTGGCGCCCAGCAACATCATCACCAGCAGCGGCGTGAGGAAGATGCCCAGCAGGCTGGAGGCGGCCGCGCTGCAGATGGCGGCCGGCACGTTGCCGCGTGCCAGCGAAGTGAAGGCGATGGCCGACTGCACGGTGGCCGGCAAGGCGCACAGGTACAACACGCCCAGGTACAGCTCGTTGCCTACCAGCGGCACGAACAGCGGCTTGAAGGCCATGCCCAGCAACGGGAACATGACGAAGGTGCAAGAGAACACCAACAGGTGCAGACGCCAGTGCCCGGCACCGGCGATGATCGCCTCGCGCGACAGCTTGGCGCCATGCAGGAAGAACAGCAGGCCGATGGCCAGGTTGGTCAGCCAGCCGAAGTAGACCGCACCGTCGCCCGAGCAGGGCAGCACCGTGGCGAGGAATACCACCCCGAGCAATGCCAGGGTGAAATTGTCGAACAACATGCGCAAATACTTCATAACCGTTTCCGTCTTGTCGTTGTGCAGGGCACACGATAAGGTCTGCGGTTTTTTCCTGCTAACGCCGGAACCCCCGCCGGTGTCGCTCAACGGACACAATCCCGAAAAGGACCCTTGCATGCCCCTCACCCGCCTCGCCCCGCTCGTTGCCGCCACTGCCATCGCCCTGGGCAGCGCCACCGCGCATGCCGGCGTTTCACTCAAGGCCCAGGTGGACGCTGTGATCGCCCCGCTGATGAAGGAGCACGACATTGCCGGCATGGCGGTGGCGGTGTTCGCCAACGGCCAGGCGCAGTACTTCAGCTATGGCGTGGCGAGCAAGGCCGGCGGTGAACCGGTGAGCGCCGATACGCTGTTCGAGATCGGCTCGCTGAGCAAGACCTACACCGCCACCCTCGCCGCCCTGGCCAGCGCCGAAGGCAGGCTCGACCTGCAGGCCCCGGCCCGGCGCTACCAGCCGGCCCTGGCCGGCACCGCGCTGGGTGAAGCCAGCGTGCTGGAACTGGGCGCCTACAGTGCCGACTGCCTGCCCTTGCAGTTCCCCGACGAGGTACAGACCGACCAGCAGGCGCTGGCCTTCCTGCGCAACTGGCAGCCGCGCAGCGCGCGCGGCACCCAGCGCTGCTATTCCAACCCAAGCCTGGGCCTGTTCGGCGACCTCGCCGCGCGCGCGCAAAAGCGCCCGTTCGCCGAGCTGATGAGCCAGGGCCTGTTGCCGCAGATGGGCTTGCAGCACACCTACCTGCAAGTACCGGCCAAGGCCCAAAGCCTGTATGCCCAAGGTTACGATGCCCAGAACCGCCCCGTGCGGGTCAGCCCAGGCCCCTTTGCCGATGAGGCCTACGGCATCAAGACCAGCGCCCGCGACCTGCTGCGCTACGTGCGCCTGCAGGTGCAACCGGCCGAGCTACCCCAGGCGCTGCGCAAGGCACTGGCCATCACCCAGGCGGGCTACTTCCAGGTGGGCGCCATGACCCAGGGGCTGGGCTGGGAGCGCTACCCCTACCCGGTGTCGCTGGACACCCTGGTCGATGGCAACAGCCCGCGGCTGATCCGCGAGCCCCAGGCCACCCAGCGCCTCGACCCGGCCCTGCCTGCCGCAACCCAGGCCTGGTACAACAAGACCGGTTCGACCAATGGTTTTGGCGCCTATGCCGCGTTCATTCCAAGCGAAGGCAAGGCCATCATATTGCTCGCCAACCGCAATTACCCCAACGACGCGCGGGTGCGCGCCGCCTACCGAATTCTCGCCAACCTTGGCCAGTGACCGGCCTGCGCACGTGGATTGTCGAACAATATGTAGTGACTAAAAATATTCACTACAAAACGGTTGACGCCGTTCATCGCCCTTGTGCATGATGAAGCCGTTCCCCGATCGGGAGCGGTGGCAAGGGTGTTCCAGACGGCCTGCGCGGTAACGCAGGTTGTCCGTGGAGAGGGAACTGTCCAAAAGGCAGCGTGAGAAAGCCCCTGTTGCGATGCTGCTGTAGCAGCCTTGGTAGTGCGCTACATGGTGTGGCGCCAACTGTGAAAATCACCAAACAATGGGTAATGGGGGCTTTATGATGAACTTGAACAACAATCCTACGATCGACCAACTGGCCCAGCTGTTCGCCTTGCGCAAAGACAGCCTCGACGACCACTTGCTGTGGGTCAGCCAAACCGGCGAAGTGCGCCTCGACCGCCTGCCGCCGAACACCATCGAAGATGAATTCGAAGCGCACCTGCCCAGCATGCGCGCCCGCTTCAAGGTCTACCGCCGTGGCCAGGGCTACGTCGGCAAGAAGGCCGCCGCCGACACCGAGTTCGTCGGCCGCGTTCTGCAGACCCTGCAACAAGAATGGCCCGCCGCCCGTGAGCGGCAGGCAGTCAAGGTGATCGATCCGCTCAACTGAGCGATTGCACCACTTCCTGAGCCCGGCCCTTCTGGCCGGGCTTTTTCATGCCCGGCGCCGCTGCCGCTGCGGCATTTCGAGGGCGCCGATGGCCAGTGCCCGCGCGCGGTCGACACCCCACACCAATGCCCGGGTCATGGTTTCGCCGGGGCGTGACGGGTAGTACTCCTCCAGCAACGCCCTGCCATCCTGGCCGTACAGCCCCAGGAACAATTGCGTGGCGCCCACCCGCGACAGGCGCACTTGCACATCGAGGGTGGTGCCATCGCTCAACGCTTCATCGTGGCAGCGGCTGTGCAATTGCGCATCCGCCCACTGCCAGTAGGTTTCTTCCCTGACTCGCATGGAACCTCACTCCTTCCTTGCCTGAGATGTCGCGCCAGAAAACCACAACTGCCGGGCTCGGGCGAGCGCAACCCGCCGTTACCATGAGCCGGGTCAAGCAACGACAAGAAAAACCCCGCCACTGGGCGGGGTTGTGTGAACAGTGTCACTTTTTCGGCGGAAGCCTCGGCGTGAAGCGGCCCTTCTTGGCGCGCTGCAGATGGGCCGGCTGCAGTTGTTCCGAATCGTCCAGGGTCATGTGCGCGAAGCCCAGGCGGAAGGCCGACTGGCCGCAGCGCACCTGGCTGTTGATCGGAAACGCATCGTTCATGTCTTCGAAAAAGGACTCGCTCATGCCCCGTCTCCCACAGTGGCGACTGCGCCGGCAACAACAGGGTTTGCCTAGGAAAACGCAGCCTGTGAAAGTGAGACTAGCCGGTCATTTGCAGACTGCCCGGCCGAGCAAATCGCCAGCCGACCAGTGGCACTTTGCCTACTTCAGGCGCACGGCGGTGCCGGTGGCAAATACCACGACCATGCCGCCCTGCACCGACGGCATGCTGATTTCGAAGTCGACACCCACCACGGCATCGGCCTGCAACTGCCGTGCCCGCGCCTTGAGTTCTTCGGTCGCCTGCTCGCGCGCCTCACGCAGTGCGCTTTCCAGGGTCTGCGAGCGGCCCCCGAAGACGTCGCGAAAGCGTGTGAAGAAATCGCGCACGAAGTTGATGCCCTGCACCGATTCGGAACTGACCACGCCGAGGTACTCGGCTATCGGGCGGCCTTCGAGCTGGCTGGTGGTGGAAATGATCATGGGGAGCTCCATTGGCCTGGCAAAGACGCCAGTCTAACAAAGCCCTGCTCACTGGGCGCTGGCAGCCCTCAAGCGCTGCCCGAGCTTGGGCCCGAACACATTGACCAGCAACCCCAGCATCACCAGCAGCGCGCCCCACCCCTGCACCGCGGTTAGCCGCTCCCCCAGCAACCACGCCGAAGAACTCAGGCCGATCACCGGCACCAGCAGCGAGAACGGCGCGACCTTGCCTGCCGGGTGGCGCGACAGCAAGGTGCTCCACAGGCTGTAGCCGAGCATGGTGGCGACGAACGCGAGGTAAGCCAGGGCCAGCACCGAGCTCCAGCCGATGTTGAGCAAGGCATGGCTGATCCGCGCCGGCCCCTCCAGCCACCAGGACAACGCCAGGAACGGCAGCGGCGGAATCAGCCCGCCCCAGATCACCAGCGCCACCAAGTCCACCGACCCGAAGCGGCGGGTGATGATGTTGCCCATGCCCCACATGGCCCCCGCGCACAGGGTCAGCAGCAGCGCCACCATCGGTACGTGGCCGCCGTCTTCGCTGCCGATCAGCGCCAGGCCGCTGGCGGCCACCAGCAGGCCCAGCACGCTGGCCAGGCGCAGCCGCTCGCCGAGAAACAGCGCGGCGAAGCCCAGGGTGAAGAAGGCCTGCGACTGCAGCACCAGCGACGCCAGGCCCGGCGGCATGCCGCTGTACATGGCCTGGAAGAGGAAGGCGAACTGGCCCAGCGAAATCGTCGCGCCATAGGCGATCAGCCAGCGCCACGGCAATTTCGGGCGTTTGACCAGCAGCACCGCCGGGAAGGCGACCAGCAAAAAGCGCAACGCCCCGAGCAGCATCGGTGGCAGGCCATCGAGGCCGACCTTGATGACCACGAAATTGATACCCCAGGCGACGATGACCACCAGGGCGATCAGCAAATCCTTCAGTGGCATTGCGACTACTTCCTTATTCAGGCGTTCTAGACATATTTCGTTACAGCATACGGCCATCGCTCGCCCAAGGACCGGCACAGTTGCCGCCCAGCCTGGCGTAACAGTCAGCTGTCGTGGCCGGCAAGCTTCACTTGACCCTACTTGTATAGACATGCTCATATCAGAGCCAGGCCGCGCATGCGACGTGCCGCCCGTGGCCCCTCCCCGACACAAAAACAATGAAGCGGAGCCCCAAATGTCCAGCAAACCCGTGCTCGAACGGCGTTCGATCGACTACATCCCCGAGGCCGAACGCCATGGCAAGGTGTACAGCCAATTCACCCTGTGGCTAGGCGCCAACCTGCAGATAACCGCCATCGTCACCGGCGCCCTGGCCGTTGTGCTGGGCGGCGACGTGTTCTGGTCGCTGATCGGCCTGCTGCTGGGGCAGTTGATCGGTGGCGCGGTCATGGCCCTGCACGCCGCCCAAGGCCCGCGCCTGGGCTTGCCGCAGATGATTTCCAGCCGGGTGCAGTTCGGGGTCTATGGCGCGGCCATCCCGATGGTGCTGGTGTGCCTGATGTACCTGGGCTTCACCGCCACTGGCACGGTGCTGTCGGGCCAGGCCATCGGCCAGTTGCTGAGCGTCAGCGACAGCACCGGCATTCTGATCTTCGCCGCGGTGATCGTGCTTGCGACCCTGGCCGGCTACCGGGTGATCCACTGGATCGGGCGGATCGCCAGCGTGCTCGGCCTCATCGCCTTCGTCTACCTGTTCAGCCGCATCCTGCTGATCGCCGACATCGGCCAGTTGCTCGACAACCGCCACTTCAGCTGGGCCTCGTTCCTGCTCGCGGTGTCACTGGCCGCATCCTGGCAGATCGCCTTCGGCCCCTACGTCGCCGACTATTCGCGTTACCTGCCCAGCAGCACTTCGCCGCTCAAGACCTTCCTCGCCGCCGGGCTGGGTTCGGTGATCGGCGCGCAGGCCTCGATGATCCTCGGGGTATTCGCCGCCGCCATCGCTGGCGGTGAATTTTCCGGCCGCGAAGTGGCCTACATCGTCGGCCTGGGCGGCGTGGGGACTACGGCGGCCCTGCTGTATTTCAGCATCGCTTTCGGCAAGGTGACCATTTCCACGCTGAATTCCTACGGCAGCTTCATGTGTATCGCCACCATCATCAGCGGTTTCCGGGGCAATCTTGCGATCAGCCGCACCCAGCGCCTGCTGTTCGTGCTGCTGATCGTCGGCGCCGCAACCCTGCTGGCGCTGCTCGGCCAGCACTCGTTCCTCAGCGCCTTCAAGTCGTTCATCCTGTTCCTGCTGACGTTCTTCGTGCCCTGGAGTGCGGTCAACCTGGTGGACTACTACTTCATCACCAAGGAGCGCTACGACGTGCCCGCGCTGGCCGACCCCGATGGCCGCTACGGCCGCTGGAACTGGCCCGGCATCAGCGTGTACACCGCAGGCGTGCTGGTGCAGATGCCATTCATCGACATCAAGCTGTACACCGGCCCCATGGTCGCGCACCTGGGCGGCGTGGATGTGTCCTGGCTGATCGGCCTGGTGGTGCCCAGCCTGCTCTATTACTGGGTGGCTCGGCACCGCGCCGCCCAAGCCCCGGCCCGCATGATCGTCCCTGAGTTGCGTTGAGCCCTGGGCTTCCAGAGTCGCTGTGGGAGCCGGCTTGCCGGCGATGAGGCCAGCACAGTCAGGCCCTATCGCCGGCAAGCCGGCTCCCACAAGTTCTGCAGCAGGCCTTGCTGCTTGGTCCAGAGGTTGGAATCAGTTGCGATAATCCGGCGCCGTTCTGTCGAGCATCCGCAGCAACGCCGCCCAGGCCAGCTGCAGGGCATCCGGGTCGGTCAGCTCGCCTTGCTTGAGCCCCCGCGCCGGCTCGTTGAACTGCCGCTCGGTGTGCGCGCACACCTCTGCCGCCGGCAGCACCAGTTGCCCGGCACTCTGCGCCGCCAGCTGGATCTCGCAGGCCTTCTCCAGGTAGTACATGCGCAGGAACGCCTCGGCCACGTTGCGCCCGGTGGTCAGCAGGCCGTGGTTGCGCAGGATCATCACCGGCTTGTCGCCCAGGTCCGCCACCAGCCGCTGCTGCTCGTCCATGTCCAGGGCGATGCCCTCGTAGGCGTGGTAGGCCACCTTGCCGTAGAACTCCATGGAAATCTGGTTCACCGCCAGCAACCCGCACTCCAGCGCCGCCACCGCACAGCCCGCGCGGGTATGGGTGTGCAGCACGCACTGGGCGTCCTCGCGGGCGCCGTGGATGGCGCTGTGGATGACGAAGCCGGCCGGGTTGACCGGGTGCGGGGTCGGCTCCACCGGCCTGCCCTGCAGGTCGATCTTGACCAGGCTGGAGGCCGTGATCTCGTCGAACAGAAGGCCGTAGGGGTTGATCAGGAAATGATGCTCCGGCCCCGGCAGGCGCACCGAGATGTGGGTGAAGATCAGGTCCGACATGCGAAAGTGAGCGATCAGCCGGTAACAGGCGGCCAATTGCTCGCGCAACGATTGTTCAGCAGTGCTCATGGTTGGTCATCCTTCACTCATTTACTGGCCCAGGCATTGAACCGCTGCTCCAGCTCCTCGCCATGGTCGACCCAGAAGTCGACGTTCATGGCCAGGGCGCCCTGCAGGTTCTGCGGCGAGGTCGGCACCCAGCTGGCCAGTGCCGGGTCAAGCTTGGCGGCCGCCTGGGTGTTGGTCGGGCCATAGGGAATCTGCTCGACATAGCGCACCTGGGTATCGGGCTGGTTGGCATAGCTGATCAGCCGCTTGGCCTGGTCGACATGTTTCGAGCCCTTGATGATGGCCCAGTAATCCATGCCATACAAACTGCCCGGCCACACCAGGGCCAGCGGGCTGCCCTGCTGCGCAGCGACGGCGATGCGGCCACTGTAGGTCGAGGTCATCACCACGTCGCCGGCGGCCAGCCATTGGGCCGGTTGCGCGCCGGCATCCCACCACTGGATGTAGGGCTTGAGTTCGCTGAGCTTGGCGAAGGCTCGATCCACCCCCGCCGGGGTCGACAGCACCTTGTACACGTCATCGACCTTGACGCCGTCGGCCATCAGGGCGAATTCCAGGTTGTACACCGCGCGCTTGCGCAGGCCGCGCTTGCCCGGGTACTTCTTCACATCCCAGAAGTCGGCCCAGGAGCCGGGCGCCGCAGCCAGCTTGTTGCGGTCGTAGGCGATCGCCACGCTCCACACCAGTGCCGCCGAGCCGCAGGCCTGGGCGGCATCGGGTATCAGTTCGGCGGCGTGCCCCAGCCGCTGCCAGTCGAGGCGCTCGTAGATGCCCTCGTCGCAGCCCCGGGCCAGGTCCGGCCCTTCGATCTGCACCACATCCCAGTCGACATTGCCGGTATCGGCCATCACCTGGATACGCGCCATCTCGCCGTTGTATTCGCTCTGGATCAACTGGCTGCCGTCCTGGGCGCTGAAAGGCTGGAAGATCGCCACATCCTGGGCTTTCTGACCGGCGCCGCCATAGCCGACCACGACCATCTGCGGCGCTGCTTGCGCGCTGCCAAGGCCGACGGCCAACAGCGCTGCACATAAACCGGTACTGCGAGGGAATGCCTGCATCGAATTGCCTCCTGCCGGTGCCCGAAGGGCCCGTTTTCTTGTTGTTGTGAGGACATGCCCACTGGCGTGGGTGAGAAAAACCTAGTCGGGCGCCAGTAAAAAAACAAGTTGATTTTTTACTGGCGCTACACTTTCATGATCAAAACAAGAACAACACGGGAGCAGCACCGCATGTCGACCGCCTTCGCTCACCTGTTCGAGCCCTTGCAGATCCGTGGCAAGCGCCTGAAGAACCGCATCATGTCCACCGGCCACGACACCTGCCTGCCCAGCGACAACCTGGTCAACGACAAGCTCATCGCCTACCAGAGCGCCCGCGCCGCAGGCGGCGTGGGGCTGATCGTGCTGCAGGTGGCCGGGGTGCACGACAGCGCCCGCTACACCTCCCATGTGCTGATGGCCACCGACGATGCCTGCATCGACGGCTACCGGCGCCTGGCCGAGGCGTGCCATGCCCATGGCACGGTGGTGCTGTCGCAGCTGTTTCACCCCGGGCGCGAAATCATGGAGTCGGCCGACGGCCTGCTGGCAGTCGCCTACTCGGCTTCGGCCGTGCCCAACGAACGGTTCCGGGTGATGCCACGGGCGCTGGACCAGGCGATGATCGACGAGATCGTCCAGGGCTATGCCGATGCCGCCCGCCGCCTCTACCAGGCCGGGCTGGATGGCGTCGAAGTGGTGGCCAGCCATGGCTACCTGCCGGCGCAGTTCCTCAACCCACGGGTCAACCTGCGCAGCGACGGCTACAACGGCGGCCTGGAACAGCGCCTGCGCTTTTTGCGCGAAGTGCTGCAGGCCGTGCGCGCGGCCACCGACGAAAACTTTATCGTCGGCCTGCGCATCAGTGCCGACGAGCGCGACAGCGAGGGCCTGAGCGAAGATGAATCGCTGGCCGCCGCCGAAGCCCTGCAAGGCCAGCTCGACTACCTGCACATCGTCGCCGGCACCTCGGCCTCGCTCGGCGGCGCCGTGCACATCGTGCCGCCGATGGCCATCGCGCCGGCGTATCTGGCCCGCGAGGCCGGTACCTTCAAGCAGCGCCTGGACATCCCGCTGTTCGTCACCGGACGCATCAACCAGCCGCAGGAAGCGGAGCTGATCCTGGCCCGTGGCCAGGCCGATGTCTGCGGCATGACCCGCGCACTGATCTGCGACCCGGACATGCCGGGCAAGACCGAGCAAGGCAAGGTGGAGGACGTGCGCGCCTGCATCGCCTGCAACCAGGCCTGCATCGGCCACTTCCACCGGGGCCTGCCGATCTCCTGTATCCAGCATCCGGAAACAGGGCGCGAGCTGCAGTACGGCACGCTCAAGCCCACCACCGCGCCCAAGCGCATCATGGTGGCAGGCGGCGGCCCTGCCGGCATGAAGGCGGCTGCCGTGGCGGCCGCGCGCGGGCACGACGTCACGTTGTATGAAGCCAACGCGCAGCTCGGCGGCCAGGTGCTGCTGGCGCAACTGCTGCCCCGGCGCGCCGAGTTCGGCGGCGCCAGCACCAACCTGCAGCGCGAAATGCAATTGGCGGGTGTACGCGTGGTACGTAATACGCGGGTCGATCGCGCCCTGGTCGAACGCGAGCGCCCGGACCTGGTGATCGCCGCCACCGGCGCGACGCCCTACTGGCCGGCCTTCGAACGCAGCGGCGAACTGCAGGTGGTGGATGCCTGGCAAGTGCTGCGCAATGAAGTGACCCCAGGCCGTTCGGTCATGGTACTGGACTGGCGCTGCGACTGGGTCGGCCCCGGCATCGCCGAACGCCTGGTGCGCGATGGCCACCAGGTGCAGCTGGCGGTCAATGGCACCCATTGCGGGGAAAACTTGCCGCTGTACGTGCGCGACCAGCTGGCCGGCGAGCTGCATCGCCTGGGCATCCCGATCACCCCGTATGCACGCTTGTACGGCTGCGACGACAACACCGTGTACCTGCAGCACACCGCCAGCGGCGAACCGATGATCTTCGAGGGCATCGACACCCTGGTGCTGTGCCTGGGCCACCAGCCGCAAGACACCCTGGCCGAGGAACTGGCCGGGCTGGTCGAGGTGCGGCGCATCGGCGACTGCCTGGCGCCGCGCACCGCCGAGGAGGCGATCCATGATGGCCTGACAGTTGCCTGGGCGCTCTGAGGCTGGCCATACTGCCGCTTTCCCGATGGACCGACGCGCATGAGCCAGCAGCCCCAGACCCCGCCCGCCGCCGAAGACGGCGGCGCCGCGCCGCAGTTTCTTGGCACCCGCATTCGCGGCCTGCGCAAACGCCGGGGCATGACCCTGGCGGAGCTGGCGGCGCAGAGCGAACTGACCGCAGGCTACATCAGCCAGCTCGAGCGCAACCTGTCGTACCCGTCGATCCCGGCGCTGTTCAACATCGCCCGCAGCCTGGGCGTGACCATTCAGTGGTTCTTCGCCAGCGAAGCCACCACCGCCCCCGAAGACCAGGGTTACGTGGTGCGGCGCAACAGCCGGCTGAGCGTGCATTACGAAGACGGCATCGTCGACCAGTTGCTCACCCCCCAGCCCAACCGCCAGCTGGAGATGCTGCATTCACGCTTTCCGCCCGGCACCTACAGCCAGCAGAGCTACAGCCACGAAGGCGAAGAAGCCGGCTACCTGCTCTCGGGCAGTTTCGAGCTGTGGGTGGGCGAGCGCTACTTCCAGCTCAGCGAAGGCGACAGCTTCAGCTTCTCAAGCCAGGAGCCGCACCGCTATGGCAACCCCGGCGAGGTGGACGCCGTGGTGGTCTGGGTGATCACCCCGCCGACGTTCTGATGGCGTTGGCGGCGCATCCGCGCCATGCGCGCAATGCATTTGCGCTGGGCGACGAACCCATGGCATAGATGCAGGTCAACGTCTGTATGTGTCTGCATCACGCCATTCAAGGAGTTCGTGCATGAGCAAGCCCCCCTATGTCCCGCCCAAGGTCTGGCGCAACGACGCGGCGTCCGGCGGCCAGTTCGCCAGCATCAACCGCCCGATCGCAGGCCCCACCCACGACAAGGACTTGCCGGTGGGCAAGCACCCCTTGCAGCTGTATTCACTGGCCACGCCCAACGGCGTGAAGGTCACCATCCTGCTCGAAGAGCTGCTCGCCCTTGGCCACGCCGGCGCCGAGTACGATGCCTGGCTGATCCGCATCGGTGAGGGCGACCAGTTCTCCAGCGGCTTCGTCCAGGTCAACCCCAACTCGAAGATCCCCGCCCTGCTCGACCGCAGCGTCGAACCGCCGGTGCGGGTGTTCGAGTCCGGCTCGATCCTGCTGTACCTGGCCGAAAAGTTCGGTGCATTCCTGCCCAAGAGCCCTGCCGCACGCACCGAAAGCCTGAACTGGTTGTTCTGGCAGATGGGCGCGGCGCCGTACCTGGGCGGTGGCTTCGGCCACTTCTATGTGTATGCGCCGGAGAAGTTCGAGTACGCCATCAACCGCTTCACCATGGAAGCCAAGCGCCAGCTGGATGTGCTCGAACGCCGCCTGGCCGAAAGCCGCTACCTCGGTGGCGACGAATACAGCATTGCCGACATTGCCGTGTGGCCCTGGTATGGCCAGCTGGTGCGCGGCAACCTGTATGGCGCGGCGGAGTTCCTGGCGGTGCACGAGTACCCACAGGTGCAGCGCTGGGCCGAAGAGATTGCCCAGCGGCCGGCCGTGCAACGCGGCACGCGGGTCAACCGCACCTGGGGCGATGAAGACACCCAGGTGCCCGAGCGGCATGCCGCGGCGGACCTGGACTGAGCGTAACGGGGCCGCCTTGCGGCCCTTTCGCGGGGCAAGCCCGCCGCCACCGGGGCGACAATGCCCCCTTGCAAAAAACCATTTCTGCCGCGCAAACCTCCCTCCCCTGGCACCTTCTTGTACACTCCTCGCAAAAGCCCCCACCTGCACAATTTTTGGTGAAAGCATGATCGAGGTAACCGAGGTTTCCATTGCCGAGCTGCGCGATGCGCTCGAAGCAGGCCGCACGACGGCGGTCGAGCTGGTCAAGGCCTACCAGGCGCGTATCGACGCCTACGATGGAGCCGATACCGCCACCGCCCTGAACGCCGTGGTAGTGCGCAACCCAGAAGCGTTGAAAGAAGCCGAGGCTTCCGACGCCCGCCGCGCCAAGGGCCAGCTGCTGAGCCCACTGGATGGCATCCCCTACACCGCCAAGGACAGCTACCTGGTCAAGGGCCTGACAGCCGCCTCCGGCAGCCCGGCCTTCAAGGACCTGGTGGCCCAGCGCGACGCCTTCACCATCGAGCGCCTGCGCGCCGCCGGTGCCGTGTGCCTGGGCAAGACCAACATGCCGCCGATGGCCAATGGCGGCATGCAGCGCGGCGTGTATGGCCGCGCCGAAAGCCCGTACAACGCCAACTACCTGACCGCGCCGTTCGCCTCTGGCTCCTCCAACGGCGCCGGTACCGCGACCGCCGCCAGCTTCAGCGCCTTCGGCCTGGCCGAGGAAACCTGGTCCAGCGGCCGTGGCCCTGCCTCGAACAACGGCCTGTGCGCCTACACCCCCTCGCGTGGGGTGATCTCGGTGCGCGGCAACTGGCCGCTGACGCCGACCATGGACGTGGTGGTGCCGTATGCCCGGACCATGGCCGACCTGCTGGAAATCCTCGACGTGGTGGTGGCCGACGACGCCGACCCGCGTGGCGACCTGTGGCGCCTGCAGCCGTGGGTGCCGATCCCGGCCGCCTCGAAGGTGCGCCCGGCGTCCTACCTGGACCTGGCGGTCGATGCCAGCTCGCTCAAGGGCAAGCGTTTCGGCGTGCCGCGCATGTACATCAATGCCGACCCTGAGGCCGGCACTTCGGAAAAACCGGGCATCGGCGGCCCGACCGGCCAGCGCATCAACACCCGCGTCACCGTCATCGACCTGTGGCAGCAGGCCCGCCAGGCCCTGGAAGCGGCCGGTGCCGAAGTCATCGAAGTGGACTTCCCGCTGGTGTCCAACTGCGAAGGCGACCGCCCGGGCGCACCCACCGTGTACAACCGCGGCATCGTCAGCAAGGAATTCCTCCACGACGAGCTGTGGGAGCTGTCGGGCTGGGCGTTCGACGACTTCCTGCGCGCCAACGACGACCCCAAGCTCAACCGCCTGGCCGACGTCGATGGCCCGCAGATCTTCCCCCACGACCCGGGCACCCTGCCCAACCGTGAGGACGACCTGGCTGCCGGCATGGACGAGTACGTCAACATGGCCAAGCGCGGCCTGAAGACCTGGGACCAGATCGAAACCCTGCCCGACGGCCTGCGCGGCCTGGAGAAGACCCGCAAGCTCGACCTGGAAGACTGGATGGACAACCTGGGCCTGGACGCCGTGCTGTTCCCGACCGTGGCCGACGTGGGCCCGGCCGATGCCGACGTCAACCCGGCCTCTGCGGACATCGCCTGGAGCAACGGGATCTGGGTGGCCAACGGCAACCTCGCCATCCGCCACCTGGGCGTGCCGACCGTGACCGTGCCGATGGGCGTGATGGCCGACATCGGCATGCCGGTGGGCCTGACCTTCGCCGGCCGCGCCTACAGCGACAACAACCTGCTGAGCTTCGCGGCCGCATTCGAGTCGACCGGCTCGCGCCGCATGATCCCGCCGCGCACGCCTGCGCTGGGATGATTGTTCGCTAGAGGTTTGCATCGTTGCGTAAATCGAGCGCCGCCCGCGCGGCGCATCGCGGATAAATCCGCTCCCACATTTGTTGCAACGTACCTATGCCTGATAGGCCATGGTTGTCAGCCTTGGTGGCACGACGCGATTTCTCGGCGGGCGCTAGAAGCGGACGACCATGGCCTGACAGACCGTGGCACGTTGCAATGAATGTAGGAGCGGATTTATCCGCGATGCGCCGCGCGGGCGGCGCTCGATTTCAACATCACCACAAATTCAACGACATGCACCAGGCGACACGCGCTACCATTCAGCCCTCCCTCGAGCATTGGCCCTCTCTGCTCATACCGAATGAAGCGTCGTGGAGCTCCTTGATGACCCTGCACATCCACACCCCCCTGATCGAATCCCGCCCTCTTTCGCTGGCCGCTGGCCGTGCGGTCTGGCTCAAGCTCGATGCCCTGCAGCCCTGCGGCTCGTTCAAGCTGCGTGGCGTGGGCCATGCCTGCGAAGTCCACCATGCCCGTGGCGCGCGCCATTTCGTTTCCTCCTCCGGCGGCAATGCCGGCCTGGCGGTGGCCTATGCCGGTCGCAAACTGGGCGTGCCGGTAACGGTAGTGGTGCCTGAAACCACCACCGAGCGGGCCAAGGAGCTGCTGCATCAGGAAGACGCCAAGGTGGTGGTGCATGGCAGCTCCTGGCAGGAGGCCAACGCGCTGGCGCAAACCCTGGTCGGGCCGAACGATGCCTTCATTCACCCCTTCGATGACCCGCTGCTGTGGGCCGGCCATGCCAGCCTGGTCGACGAGCTGGCGGCGGCGGGCTACAAGCCTGACGCAGTGCTGCTGTCGGTGGGTGGCGGCGGGCTGCTCAGCGGCGTGGTCGAAGGCCTCAAGCGCAATGGCTGGCATGATGTGCCGGTGCTGGCGGTAGAGACCGAAGGCGCCGCTTCGCTGCACGCGGCGGTGCAGGCGGGCCATTCGGTGGAGCTGGAGCGCATCGCTTCGGTGGCCACCTCGCTGGGTGCCAAGCGGGTGGCAGACCAGGCGTTGGTGTGCGTGCGCGAGCACCCGGTGCACAGTGTGCTGGTGAGCGATCGTGCGGCGCTGCAAGCGTGCGAGCGGTTCCTGAACGATCATCGCGTGCTGGTGGAGCCTGCCTGCGGGGCGGCGTTGGCGGTGGCCTATGAAGCGAAGGCATTGAGCGGCTACCAGAACGTGCTGGTGGTGGTGTGTGGCGGGGCCACGGCGACACTGGGGCAGATTCAGGATTGGTTGAAGCAGGTCGATTGACGTTGATCTTGCCGGCCTCATCGCCAGCAAGCCGGCTCCCACAGACCTTGCACCGAACCCTGTGGGAGACCCTGCACCGAACCTTGTGGGAGCCGGCTTGCCGGCGATGAGGCCGGCCGATCACTCAAGTAATCGAACGATCCACCGCACCCGCCCCTACAGATTGGCCAGCTGCGCTCCACGCAGCGGCTGTTCATCGGATTTTCATTGAGCTGCACACCCCGTGATCAGGATGTTCACACAACCCTGTTCCAATGCCCCCTGCACAACGCAAGAAATCCCGCTCCAAGGGCAACGAGCACGACGAAATACTGCTCCCACCCTTTCGATATGCAGCAAGTGAAGGCACAATGCGTGTCCTTTTTTTGGCCGGCCTTGCCGGGGGCCTTTAAATGATCAAGACGCCGTACTACCTCATCGATAAAACCAAGCTGCTGGCCAACATGGAGAAGATCGCCTACGTGCGCGAAAACTCCGGCGCCAAGGCCCTGCTCGCCCTCAAGTGCTTTGCCACCTGGTCGGTCTTCGACCTGATGCAACAGTACATGGACGGCACCACCTCTTCGTCGCTCTACGAGCTCAAGCTCGGCCGCCAGAAGTTCGCCGGCGAGACCCACGCCTACAGCGTGGCCTGGGCCGACGACGAGGTCGAGGAAATGCTCGAGAACTGCGACAAGATCATCTTCAACTCGATCGGCCAGCTGCAGCGCTTTGCCGAACAGTCCGAAGGCAAGGTCCGCGGCCTGCGCGTCAACCCGCAGGTGAGCAGCTCCGACTACCTGCTGGCCGACCCGGCGCGCCCGTTCAGCCGCCTGGGCGAGTGGGACCCGGAGAAGATCGAGAAGGTCATCGAACAGATCTCCGGCTTCATGTTCCACAACAACTGCGAGAACGGTGACTTCGGCCTGTTCGACAAGATGCTCACGCACATCGAAGAGCGCTTCGGCCACCTGCTGCACAAGGTCCAATGGGTGAGCCTGGGTGGCGGCATCCACTTCACCGGCGAAGACTACGCGGTCGATGCGTTCTGCGCGCGCCTGAAGGCCTTCTCGGAAAAGTACGGCGTACAGGTCTACCTGGAGCCGGGCGAGGCCGCCATCACCAACAGCGCCTCGCTGGAAGTGACCGTGCTCGACACCCTGTACAACGGCAAGCACCTGGCCGTGGTCGACAGCTCGATCGAAGCGCACCTGCTCGACCTGCTGATCTACCGCCTCAACGCCAAGATGGCCCCCAACGATGGCGAGCACACCTACATGGTCTGCGGCAAATCGTGCCTGGCCGGTGACATCTTCGGCGAGTACCAGTTCGATCGCCCGCTGGCCATCGGCGATCGCCTGTCGTTCATCGACACGGCGGGCTACACCATGGTCAAGAAAAACTGGTTCAACGGTTTGAAGATGCCGTCCATTGCGGTCAAGCAGCTCGACGGCAGCGTCGAACTGGTGCGCGAGTTCGGTTTCGAAGACTACGTTTCCAGCCTGTCGTAAGACCGGCACTCAAAAGTAAGGAGCAACAGGTAAATTGAAGAAGAACGTTCTTATCATTGGTGCAGGAGGTGTCGCCAAGGTGGTGGCCCACAAGTGCGCGCAGCATAACGACGAACTGGGTCGTATCGCTATCGCGTCACGGAACATCTCCAAATGCCAGGCCATCATCGACAGCGTCAAGGCCAAGGGTAGCCTCAAGGTACCCGCCGACATCCAGGCCTTCTCGCTCAACGCCCTCGATGTCGAGGCGACCAAGGCGCTGATCCGCGAGACCGAATCGCAGATCGTGATCAACGTCGGTTCCGCGTTCCTCAACATGTCGGTGCTACGTGCCTGCATCGATACCGGTGTCGCCTACCTGGACACCGCCATCCACGAAGAGCCGGGCAAGATCTGCGAGACCCCGCCGTGGTACGGCAACTACGAGTGGAAACACCTCGAAGAGTGCCAACAAAAGAACATTACCGCCATTCTCGGCGTCGGTTTCGACCCGGGTGTGGTGAACAGCTACGCAAAACTTGCGCAGCAGCAGTATTTCGACAGCATTGATTCGATCGACATTCTCGACGTCAATGCCGGTTCCCATGGCAAGTACTTCGCCACCAACTTCGACCCGGAAATCAACTTCCGCGAGTTCACCGGGCAAGTCTGGAGCTGGCAGAACAGCCAGTGGACCAGCAACACCATGTTCGAAGTCAAGCGTACCGACGACCTGCCGGTGGTGGGTTCGCAGAACCTGTACCTCACCGGCCACGACGAAGTTCACTCGATCTCCAAGAACCTCAACGTGCCGAACGTGCGTTTCTGGATGAGCTTCGGCGAGCACTACATCAACGTGTTCACCGTGCTGAAGAACCTGGGCCTGCTCTGCGAGCAGCCGGTCAAGACCGCCGAAGGCCTGGAAGTGGTACCGCTCAAGGTGGTCAAGGCCGTGCTGCCTGACCCGGCCTCGCTGGCCCCCGGCTATACCGGCAAGACCTGCATCGGTGACCTGGTCAAGGGCACCAAGGACGGCCAGCCGCGCGAAGTGTTCATCTACAACGTGGCCGACCACGAAGAGGCCTACGCCGAGACCGACAGCCAGGGCATTTCCTACACCGCTGGCGTGCCGCCTGTGGCCGCCGCCTTGCTGGTCGCCCGTGGCGAGTGGGATGCCAAGCGCATGGTCAACGTCGAGGAGCTGCCAGCCGAGCCGTTCCTCAAGGCGCTGGACGTGATGGGCCTGCCGACCCGCGTGAAAGATGAAAAAGGCGATCGTCCCTGGGACGCTGAAGCCTAAGCAGTAGACAGAAGGGGCGCCCATAGGGCGCCCCTTCTTTTTTGCCTGTTGCGGCCCTATCGCCGGCAAGCCGGCTCCCACAGGTATCTGTGGGGCAGTCGCTACTTCCTGGCCTCCAGAATCAGGTTGAACGGCGTCTGCGTCGCTCGCCGAAACTGCTTGAACCCCGCCTCCTCCAACACCGCTCGCAAGCGTGCCTCACCCGCCTGCGCACCCAACCCCAGCCCCACTTCCTGGGACAGCGAGTTCGGCGTGCAGATGAAGGTCGACGCGGCATAGAACAAGCGCCCCACCGGCGTCAGGTTGCCGTCCAGGGAATCCTCGGCATACGGTTCCACCAGCATCACCGTACCGTCGGCCTTCAGCGCCCGGTAGGCGTGCCGCGCCGCACCGACCGGATCGCCCATGTCATGCAGGCAGTCGAAAAAGCACACCAGGTCATGGTCATGGCCCGGGTAATCCTTGGCCGAGGCCTGCTGGAAGCTCACGCGCCCCTCCAGCCCTGCCTCGCGCGCGCGCGTGGTGGCCGTGGCGATGGACGGCGCATGGTAGTCATAGCCAACGAACGTCGATGCAGGGAACGCCTGGGCCATCACCAGCGTGGAAGCGCCATGCCCGCAGCCCACATCCGCCACTTTCGCCCCGGCCTGCAGCTTGGCGACGACGCCGTCGAGCGCCGGCAGCCACTGGGCTACAAGGAAGGTGCGATAGCCCGGCCGGAAGAACCGCTCGGTGCCGCTGAACATGCAGGGGTGATGGTCGCCCCAGGCCAGGCCGCCATCGCCGCGCATGGCGGCCACCAGCTTGTCCTTGTCGTGGAACAGCGCCGCCACCACCGCCGCACCGCCAGCCATGTAGGCGGGGGAATCCTCCAGCGCCAGGGCCATGGCCTGTTCCTCGGGCAGTACGAACTGGCCTTTGTCGTGGGTCATGTAGCCCGACGCCGCCTGGGCATTGAGCCATTCGCGCACCAACCGCGGGTGGCAACCGGTCCGGGCGGCCAGCGCCTCGGGCGTGGTCGGCTGGCTGTCGGCCATGGCCCGATAGAGCCCCAGCTCGTCACCGAGGATGACATTGGCCAGGGTCGCCGCCGCGCCCATGTCGCCCACCAGCTTGCCCATGAAATCGTGAAGCCTTGCCTCGTCCATGACCAGCCCTCCTCTGCAAGAAGGCCACCGTCGACGGGGGAAGTCCGGTCCGAGGGGGCGGTGGTCATTTTTGAAAGATGATGATGTCTCGTCGTAAGTCTAGCCCTCGCCTAGGGTGCGGTCGCTGGTGCGGCCGCAGCCGTCGGCGGGTTCAGCTGCAGCACCTCGTTGGTATACGCCCACTCCTTGAGCACCTCGTCAGGATGATCGTTCAGGTGCATGCCATACGAAGGGATGATCTGCTTGATCTTCGCCTGCCAGGCCGCCGAGGCCACCTTGTCCTTGAACACCTTGTTCAGCAAATCGAGCATGATTGGCGGCGCCGTGGAAGCGCCTGGCGAGGCGCCGAGCAGGCCGGCGATGCTGCCGTCCTTGGAGGTCACGACTTCGGTGCCGAGCTTGAGCACGCCGCCCAGCTGTGGGTCTTTCTTGATGATCTGCACGCGCTGGCCCCCCTGCCACAGGCGCCAGTCAGCCTTGTTCGCTTTGGGGAAGTAGGTGCGCAGGGCGTCGAAGCGGTCATCGTCGGACTGCAGCACCTGGCCTACCAGGTATTGCACCAGGTCGAACTCGCGCACGCCCACACGCACCATCGGCCAGGTGTTGTGCACGCTCACGCTGGCGAACAGGTCGAGCAGCGAGCCCTGCTTGAGGAACTTGGTCGAGAACGTGGCGAACGGCCCGAACAGGATCATGCGCTTGCCATCGAGCACACGGGTGTCCAGGTGCGGCACCGACATCGGCGGCGCACCGGTGGCGGCAATGCCATAGGCCTTGGCCATGTGCTGCTCGGCAATGGTCGGGTTGTCGGTCACCAGGAACGAGCCGCCCACCGGGAAGCCGGCATAGTCCTTGGCCTCATCGATGCCGGATTTCTGCAACAGCGGCAACGCCGCACCACCGGCACCGATGAACAGGAACTTGGCATCGCTGGCGGCCTTGTTGCCATCCTTGAGGTTCTTGTACTCCACATGCCAGGAGCCATCGTCGTTGCGGGTGATGGCCTCGACTTCGGTGGAGAGCTTGAGGTCGAAATTGGGCTGCGACTGCAGGTAGGCCACGTACTGCCGGGTGATCTCACCGAAGTTGACGTCGGTACCGATGGGCGTCCAGGTCACCGCAAGCTTCTGGTTCGGGTCGCGGCCTTCCATCATCAGCGGTACCCACTTGCGGATCTGCGCGGGGTCTTCGGAGTACTGCATGGGCTTGAACAGGGGGCTTGCCTGCAGCGCTTCGTAGCGCTTCTTGAGGAAGCGGATATTGTCGTCACCCCAGACGAAACTCATGTGCGGGGTGGTGTTGATGAAGGAGTGCGGGTTCTTCAGCACGCCTTGCCTGACCTGCCAGGCGAGGAACTGGCGGGTGACCTGGAACGACTCGTTGATCTCCACCGCCTTGCTGATGTCGATCTTGCCGTCCTTTTCCGGGGTGTAGTTGAGCTCGGCCAGGGCGGAGTGGCCGGTGCCGGCGTTGTTCCAGCCGTTGGAGCTTTCCTCGGCCACCTTGTCCAGGCGCTCGACCATCTGCATCGACCAGCCAGGCTCCAGTTCGTTGAGCCACACCGCCAGGGTCGAGCTCATGATGCCGCCGCCCACCAGCAGCACATCGACCTTCTTGCTCTCGGCGGCCTGGGCGCTGAGCATGCCCCAGGCCAGCGTCATGCCGGCCACCAGCAGCTTCGATTTGAGCGTGATGTTCATTTCTACTCCCGCGAACTCGCTGTCGGAAAAGTCCTGCACAAGCTTAGCTGACGGATTTTGTCGGGTATGGCCAGCGTCCAGGCTGTACGTCCTGCATATTTTTCACATCCGCTTCACTCCAGCGCCACAAACACAAGGCTAATGTGCCGCCAGTTTCGGGTGACAGGCCAGGCGGCCCACCCTTCGGACCCGAGCCCTGGAGTGCCAGCATGCTGGAGAATGTGATCGATACACCCCTGCGCCCCGCGCGCCTCAGGCGTCGGCGCTTGCACTGGCTGTTTGGCGGGCTGCTGGCGGTGTCGTTGCTTGGCCTTTGGCATTTTTCCCGCCCCCAGGTCAGCGACCTGGGCAGCGTGCAACAGATGAGCGAGCACGGCGTCTACGCGGCCTGGGCCAAGGGCGAGGTGATTGTGCTGGTGCGCCATGCCGAACGCTGCGATCGCTCCAACCATGCCTGCCTCGATGACCCCAGCGGCATCACCGTCGATGGCAGCCAGGCGGCGCAGGCCGTGGGCGACGGCATCAGGCAGCTGGGCCTGGGCGCGGCCGATGTGCTTGCAAGCCCGGAAGTGCGCACCCGCCAGACCGCATCGTTCATTTTCGGCAAGGCCATCGAAACCCAGGACTGGCTGATGCGATGCGACAGCACGTTCGCCGACGCCGCGTTTGCCCACAAGCGTGATGCCCGCAACCTGATCCTGGTGACCCACAGCGGCTGCATCGACCAACTGGAACGTCAGTTGGACGTACCCGGCGGCCAGCGTGACAGTGGCTACGCCAGCGCGCTGTTCGTCACCAAGGGCAGCGACGGCAAACCCCATATCCTGGGCCAACTCAATGCCAAACAATGGCGCGAACTCGTCAGCGTCACAGGGAAGTAACCATGTCCAGAACCATGTCCAAAACCACATCAACCCCTTCACGCACCACGTTCTACATCAACAACCTGGCATTGCCGCTGGCGCTGGCTGTGGCGGTCTTTTTGCTGTTCGACCTCACCGAGCTGGACCGCTGGATCAGCAACCTGCTGATCGACCCGGCCACCGGCAGCTTCCCGCTGCTGCATGACCAGTGGTTCGAGAAGGTTACCCACAAGTGGCCACGCATCCTGCCGGACTGGACCGGCGAGGCGGCGGTGATCGGCTCGCTGCTGTCGTTCATCTGGCCACGCCTGCAGAACCACCCGAACGCGGGGATAACCCGCCTGTTCGACAAGACCCGGATCAGCCCGGTACTGCGCTTTACCGCCCAGCATCGCCGCGACTTGCTGTATGTGGTGGTCGCCTTCGCCCTGAGCACCACGGTGATCCACTACCTGAAAAGCCACACCAGCGTGTATTGCCCGGTGGAAACCACCCTGTACGGTGGCCATGAGCTGCAAAAGGAGTGGTATGAGAACTTCACCCTGCTGAGCAAGGCCGGCGATGGCCGCTGCTGGCCTGGTGGCCACGCCTCCAGTGGCTTCACCCTGCTGGCCCTGTACTTCGTGGCCCTGCGCCACCGCTGGCAGCATGCACGCAAGCTGCTGGTGGCGATCCTCTTGATTGGTTTCGTGTATGGCACCACGCGGGTGCTGCAGGGCTGGCACTACATGTCGCACACCTTCTGGGCCGGGATCGTCGTCTGGTTCGCCAGCTGGGCGACCGCGCTGCTGTTCTATGGCCGGCCAGCCCTGCAAGGCATCGAGCGGGCGGCAGCGCAAAACCCTGCGGCGGACGCCTATGCTTGAGCAACCCCACTGCACTGGAGGGTGCAATGCCAAGCCGCGAAACCGCCGTGCTGCGAAGCTGGCAGCACAATGCCCAGGCCTGGATCGACGCCGTGCGCAGCGGCGCCATCGAAAGCCGCCGGCAAGTGACCGACCAGGCGATCCTGCTGGCCATCCTGGCGCGCCAGCCTGAGCGGGTACTGGACCTGGGCTGCGGCGAAGGTTGGCTGCTGCGCGCCCTGGCCGATCGCGGCATCGACGCCACCGGCGTGGATGGCGACGCTGCGCTGGTCGCCGCGGCGCAGGCGGCCGGTTCGCCGCGGGTGTACCAGGCCAGCTATGAGCAGTTGGTCGAAAGCGCCAAAGGCGTAGGTGCCGGTTACGACCTGATCTGCGCCAACTTCGCCCTGCTGCAGCAGGACATCATCCCCCTGCTCGCCACCCTGAAGACGCTGCTGGTACCCGGGGGCGCGATGCTGATCCAGACCTTGCACCCCTGGAGCGTGGCCAACGGCGACTACCAGGATGGCTGGCGCGAGGAGTCCTTCAGCGGCTTCGCCGGGCACTGGAAGCCCATGCCGTGGTACTTCCGCACCCTGGCCAGCTGGCTGAATGCACTGGACATGGCCGGGTTCAGGCTGGCCAGCCTGCAGGAGCCGCAACACCCGCAGAGCGCCGTGCCGCAGTCGCTGTTGCTGGTGGCCGAGTAACGCCGCCGCGATCCTGCTTGGGCGGCTGCGTGATGAGCGCCACCACCTAAGTTCGTCGTGACGCTGGTAGTTAGCGCTGGGCGGTGCTTTGCTCGGCTGGCGGCGTCAGGTGCAAGACCCGGTTGCGGCCACCTTCGGCCAGCAGGTAACCGCCCTTGCCGTCCGGGGTGATGGCCTGGGGCGCCTTGAGGAAGGTCAGCACCGTGTGTTGGGTGCCGTCGGCATCGACCCGCAGCAGGCGGGCACGGTGGGTGCTGTCTTCGCTGATCCACAGGCCACGCTGGTCGCACAGCAGGAAGGTGGGGTTGCGCAGGCCCTCGACCACCACCGGGTCCTGGCCATCGTCGGCCAGCGCACGCACCTTGCCGGTGGCTTTTTCGGTGTAGAGCAGGCGGCCGTCGGCGCAGCGGGTCAGGCCTTCGGTTTCGGTCAGGTTGGCGCGCAGCACCTCGAGCTTGCCGCTGGCCCACTCGTAGCGCATCAGCCGGCCATTGCCCTTGCGGTCCTCGATCGCGTACAGGTGGTCGCCATCGTTCCACAGCCCCTGCACGCTGTCGCCGTCGAACAGGTGGGTGACCTGGCCATCACGCGACAGGCTGACCGGCGCCTGCCCGCCCTCCTGGCTGAACACCCAACCGCCCTGGGCTGCGACCATGCCGTCGGATTTGGACAATTTGTCGATCAGGACCACGCGCTCGCCCTGGGCGGTGATCTTGAGGATGCTGCCGCGGCCATCGTCCAGTTCGCGGCTGACCAGCAGGCTGCCATCGGCCTGCACCAGCAGCGAGGCGGCCTTGGTCACGTCGCGGTGCAGCACATCGACGCCCCAGCCATTGCTGGCCTGGACCGGGTAGAAACTTTGCCAGGCGAAGAAACCGAGGGTGGCGGTGAGCACTGCAGCAGTGGTGGTCAGGGCGATACGGGTGCCGCGCTGGCGCAGGATGGGCATGGGCTTGGGGCTCCTGGAAAGTGCAAAGGATCCTAGCAGTGGAATGTGAAAAAAATGTCAATGCGCCGGAACCTTCTCGCGAGCGTGGCGTCAGGCGAAATCATCCACACACAAAAGGATATAAAAAGAACAAATCAATCTAACCAAATGGAATTAAAAAATTGAAAGCCAATCGCCATCTCCTTAGGCTGGAAACATCCCCAGCCAGCCGTTCAAGGAGCTTCTCCCATGCCCGCCCGTGCCTTCTCGCCCCTGCGCCGCCTGCTAGTCGGCGGCCTCCTGGCCACCGTCGCCAGCGCCCTGCTGCCTTGGTCCAGCGCCGTCGCCGATGACGCCAAGACCCTGCGTATCGGCTACCAGAAATTCAACAGCATCAACATCCTCAAAGGCAGCGGCGCGCTGGAAAAAGCCCTGGCCCCGCAAGGCGTGAAAGTGACCTGGCACGAGTTCGCCGCCGGCCCGCAACTGCTCGAAGCGCTGAGCACCGGTGCCATCGACCTGGGCCACGCTGCCGATGCGCCCTCGGTGTTCGCCCAGGCCGCCGGCAAACCGGTGGTCTACCTCGCCGCCGAACAGCCCTACCCGCGCGGCATCGGCCTGGTGGTGCGCGAGCAGGACCAGCTGGCCAGCGTGCAGGACCTCAAAGGCAAGCGCGTGGCCACCGGCCGTGGCTGGAATGCCCAGTACCTGCTGGCCGTGGCCTTGGAGCAGGCCGGCCTGAGCTACCAGGACATCACCCCGGCCTACGTCAACAATGCTGCCGATGCCGTGGCCGCCCTGCAGTCGGGCAGCGTGCAGGCCGCCACCCTGTGGGACCCGTTCCTCGCCGCCGCGCAAAGCCAGCCGGGCCTCAAAAGCCTGCGCGATGGCAGCGGGCTGACCAACAACCGCACCTTCTACCTGTCTACCGCGGCCTTCGCCGACCAGCACCGCGCGCTGCTCAAGACCTTCTTCACAGAGCTGGGCAAGGTCAGCCAGTGGGCCAACGCCAAACCTGCCGAGGTTGCCGCCTTGCTGGCGCCGCAACTGGGCATCAACCCCAGCGTGCTGCAGGTAGCCAGCGAGCGGCGCAACTACAACGCCGTGGCCATCACCCCGCAGATCGTCGCCGAACAGCAGAAGCTGGCCGACACCTTCCAGGGCCTGGGCCTGATCCCGCACAAGCTGCAGGTGGCCGATGCCGTCTACCCGACCTCCGTGCTGCCTTGACCGAAGAGCCCCAGCCATGCCCCGCCCGATCCGCTTCAACGCCTTCAGCATGAATGCCGCCAGCCACCAGTCGCCTGGCCTGTGGCGCCACCCACGCAACACCAGCGTGGCCTTCAACCGCCTGGACTACTGGACCGATTTGGCACGCCTGCTCGAACGCGGGCTGTTCGATGCGCTGTTCATCGCCGACGTGCTGGGCATCTACGACGTCTACCAGGGCGGCCCGCAAGCCGCCCTGCGCGGCGGCGTGCAAGTGCCGGTCAACGACCCGCTGCTGCTGGTGCCGGCGATGGCCGGGGTAACCGAGCACCTGGGCTTTGGCGTGACCTTTTCGCTGACCTACGAGCACCCGTATCCCTTCGCCCGGCGCATGTCCACCCTCGATCACCTGAGCAATGGCCGGGTTGGCTGGAACATCGTCACCGGCTACCTGGACAGCGCCGCCCGCAACCTGGGCTTGGCTCGCCAGCTTGGCCACGACCAGCGCTACGACCTGGCCGAGGAATACCTGCAGGTGCTGTACAAGCTCTGGGAAAAAAGCTGGGAAGACGACGCCGTGCGCCTTGAGCGCGACACCGGCCGCTACATCGACCCGAGCAAGGTGCACGCCATCGGCCATGCCGGCGAGCATTTCCAGGTGCCTGGCATGCACCTGTGCCAGCCGTCACCGCAGCGCACCCCGGTGCTGTTCCAGGCTGGCGCCTCGGCGCGTGGCCAGCAGTTCGCCGCCCGCCATGCCGAATGCGTGTTCATCAGCGGGCCGACGCCCACGGTGCTGCGCCGCTATGCCGACGGCATCCGCCTTGCCAGTGAGGAGGCCGGGCGTGGCCGCGACGAGGTGCTGATCTATGCCCAGGCGCTGCTGATCGTCGCCCCTACCACGCAAGAGGCCCAGGCGCGCTTTGCCGAGTACCGCCGCTACGTCGACCTGAACGCCGCCCTCGCCCTGCTGTCGGGCTGGACCGGCATCGACTTCGCCGGCCTCGACCCGGACACCCATATCGAATACGTCGAGAACGACGCCGGCCGCGCCGCGCTGGCGGCCTTCACCGCCGCCGACCCGAACCGGCGCTGGACCGTGCGCGAAGCGGCAGAGTTCGTCGGCCTTGGCGGCCGCGGCCCGGTGCTGGTGGGTGATCCGCAGGCCATCGCCGACCAGCTGGAGCACTGGCTGGACCAGACCGGCGTGGACGGTTTCAACCTGACCTACGCCGTGCAGCCGGACGACCTCACCCACGTCGTCGAGCTGCTGATACCGGAGCTGCAACGCCGCGGTCGCTATCCCCTGAGCTATGCCGAGGGCACCTTGCGCCACAAGCTGTTCGGCAAGGGCGACCGCCTGCCAGAGGCCCATGCAGGCCAGCAGGTGCACATTCAGTAAGCAAATACCGGGTATTTCAACATTTAATTTGTGGATGCCGCGGGCTGGCCCATATGCTGTCCGCACATCCCCTGCACGCACCGGCCGGTGTGGTCCAAGGCACGGGGAGAGAACAACAAGTCGAGACCGTTCATGTCGAATCACTCCTACTTCGCCCCCCACGGTGGGCACCCGGCTCAAACCGAGCTGCTGACTGACCGTGCCATGTTCACCGAAGCCTATGCCGTCATCCCCAAGGGCGTGATGCGTGACATCGTCACCAGCCACCTGCCGTTCTGGGACAAGATGCGCATGTGGGTCATCGCCCGCCCGCTGACCGGTTTCGCCGAAACCTTCGCCCAGTACATCGTCGAAGTGGCGCCGGAAGGCGGCAGCGAGCGCCCTGAGCAAGACCCGAACGCCGAAGCCGTAGTGTTCGTCGTCGAAGGCGAAATCGACATCACCGTCGAAGGCAAGCTCCACACCCTGGGCCAGGGCGGCTACGCCTTCCTCGCCCCAGGCGCCGAATGGAGCCTGCGCAACAACAGCAAGTCCAACGTCACCTTCCACTGGCTGCGCAAGCACTACCAGAAGGTCGAAGGCCTGGACATCCCCGAGTCGTTCGTCACCCACCGCGACAACGCCACCGTCATCGAAATGCCGGGCACCGAAGGCCGCTGGGTCACCACCCGCTTCGTCGACATGGCCGACATGCGCCACGACATGCACGTCAACATCGTCACCTTCCAGCCGGGCGGCGTGATTCCGTTCGCTGAAACCCACGTCATGGAACACGGCCTGTACGTGCTCGAAGGCAAGGCGGTGTACCGCCTGAACCAGGACTGGGTCGAAGTGGAAGCCGGCGACTTCATGTGGCTGCGCGCCTTCTGCCCGCAGGCGTGCTACGCCGGCGGCCCAGGCAAGTTCAGCTACCTGCTGTACAAGGACGTCAACCGTCACGTGCACCTGACCCTCAACCCCAAGCGTTGATCCCAGGTTGCTGAACGAAGCCCGCCAACCTGGCGGGCTTCGTTTTTGCCGCGCATACTGCAGTTTCCCCTTTTGCGCGGTACTCGCCATGAACCGCTGCCTGCTGCTTGGCGCCCTGCTGCTGGCCACCAGCGCCCTGGCCGACGATGGCTGGAACCTGGCCTACGACCGCGAAGGCATTCGCGTCTACCTCAGCGGCGCGGCCGATTCCCCCTACCAGCAATTTCGTGGTGTCAGCACCATCAAGGCCAGCGTGCGCACCCTGGTCGACCTGCAGGAAAACCTGCGCGTGGCCTGCAAATGGCTGTATGCCTGTGACCAGATGCGCCTGGTCGGGGTCGACGGCGACAGCACCTGGGTGTACCTGACCACCAACCTGCCGTGGCCGACGCTGCCGCGCGACATCATCCTCAAGGTCACCACCGAGCGCCTGGACGACGGCACCCTGGTGCGCCACCTGAGCGCCGAGCCCAACAAGCTGCCCGAGGAACCCGGGCTGATCCGCGTGCAGCACCTCAATGGCGAGTGGGTGATGAAGCCGCTGGGCGAGCGCGAAACCGAAGTGACCTACCAGTTGCAGGCCGACCCGGCCGGCGATGTGCCCGGCTGGCTGGCCAACCGCTTCGTGGTGGATGCGCCGGTCGTGACCCTGCGCACCTTGCGGGCGGTGGCCGAGCGCCAGCCCTGAGGCGCGTTACTGCACGACGCCGCAGGCGAAGCGGGCACCACCACCGCCGAGTTTTTCCGGATGGTCGCTGTGGTTGTCAGCGCCGGCATGCACCATCAACGCGTGGCCCTTGAAGTCGTCAGCCTTGAGCCGCGGCGCCAGCACCGGGTAGCTGGCCTTGCCGTCTGCACCGACATAAAGCGCCGGCAAGTCGCCGCGGTGGCCGCTGTCGTCATACGGGCCCTTGTGCGCATTGCTCTTGCCCGGGTCCCAGTGGCCACCTGCCGCGCCGGCGGGCACGGGCTTGCCGTTTTCTTCGCTGGGGGCGCAGGACGGGTTCTGGTGCAAGTGGAAGCCATGCACGCCCGGCGGCAGGTCTTTGAGGTCGGGGGTCAGCAGGGTGCCGTATTGGTTCTGCTCGATGCTGATGGTGCCGATCGACTTGCCGGGGCCGTCTGGCCCGGCGAGCTTCAGCTCCACGGTCTGCGCGGCCTGGGCGAGGCCGGTAGAGGCCAGTAATGCGGTCAATAGCGCTGCTTTCATCGGTTTTCTCCATGGCAGGTGACACGGGCATAGCGCCCGCGCAAGAGATCGGACTGCCAAGGCCTGCGGGCATTCCCTCCAGCCACAGACTGAAACACAATAGCGCCTCGCCCGCTCAACCCCGGAGCCTGCCCGCGTGTCTCTCAAAGCCCTGCGCACCCTGGTGACCATCGCCCGCCACGGCACCTTCGCCCGTGCCGCCGACCTGCTCAGCCTGACGCCGTCGGCGGTGAGCCTGCACATCAAGACCCTCGAAGACGAACTGCAGGTGGTGCTGTTCGACCGCAGCCGGCGCCAGGTGGTGCTGACCGAGGCCGGGCAGCTGGCGGTGGCGCGCGCTGAAACCATCCTGGCGGCCTACGACGAACTGGCCGATGCCCTGGCCAGCGGGCCGAGCCTGCGTGGCCGCCTACGGCTCGGCGCGATCCACACCGTGCTGGCGCGCCGCCTGCCCAAGGCGCTGGTGTGGATCAAGGCGCACCACCCGGACCTGCACATCAGCGTGGCCTCGGGCATGTCGGCAGAGCTGGCGCGGCGCGTGGAGGACGGCGAGCTGGATGCGGCGATCACCACCGAGCCGGTCATGCCCTACCCGCAGAGCCTGGACTTCACCCCGCTGTTCGAAGACCGCTTCTGGGCCATCGCCAGCCCCGAACTCGCCGGCCAGAGCCTGCCCCAGTTGCTGGCCAGCCAGCCTTTCCTGCGCTTCGACAAGCGCGCCTGGGCGGGCCGGCAGATCGAGCAGGAGCTGCGCCGCCAGCACCTGCAGGTCAGTGAACAGATGGAGCTGGACAGCCAGGAAGCGTTGGCGAGCATGGCGGTCATGGGGCTGGGGGTGGCGATCATCCCGATGGCTGACGACGACTTGCAAAGGCTGCCAGCGGCAACCTGCCTGCCCTTCGGCGAGCCACAGCTCAAACGCCGGGTGGTGCTTCTGGAACACGAGAAAAGCCAGCGGCGGCATTTGAGCGCGGTGCTCAAGACTGCACTTGAGGCGTGACTGACCGTGCAGTTTTCCTCAACGGTGGCTGCAGAAATACGCGTTTTTAATGATTGATCGGTGCGACTAACCTGTGCCCGTACCCGATCACGGAACGCCCGCCATGCTCCACCTGCTGCTCACCACCTTAGTGCCCATCATCCTGCTGATTGCCCTGGGCACGCTGCTGCGCATCCGCGGCTTTCTCGCCGAGAGCTTCTGGCCAGGTGCCGAACGCCTGAGCTACTACGTGCTGCTGCCGTCGCTGTTTCTCCATGGCCTGGCCACTGCCAACCTCGATGGCGTGCCGGTGCTGGGCATGGTCGGTGTGCTGATGCTCTCGACCCTGCTCGGCGCCGTGCTGCTGGTGCTCTACCAAGGCGCGGTGAACCATGATGGCGCCGATTTCACCTCGGTGTTCCAGGGTGGCGTGCGCTTCAACAACTACATCGGCGCCACCCTCGCCGCCGGCATCTACGGCAGCGCCGGCATCGCCCTGGCGGCCGTGGCCAACGCTGCCATCGTGCCGCTGGTGAACCTGCTGTGCGTGCTGGTGTTCGCGCGCTTCAGCGCCCGCCACAGCTCGCCGGCCACGGTGCTGCGGGCCATTTTTGCCAACCCGTTGATCGTCGGCTGCGCCGGCGGGCTGCTGCTGCGGGTGACCGGGCTGGGCCTGCCGGCGGGCCTGGAGCCGACGGTCAAGGCCCTGGGCCAGGCGGCCCTGCCCCTGGGCCTTCTGTGCGTAGGCGCGGCGCTGGGCGGTGCGAGCGTTGGCCAACAGGTGCGGCCGCTGATGGCGGCGTCGATGTTCAAGTTCCTGGTCATGCCGCTGACCACCTGGGGCCTGTGCCGGCTGCTGGGCCTGGGTGGCCAGGCGGCGGTGGTGGCGGTGTTGTTCCAGGCGCTGCCAACGGCATCATCGTCCTACGTCATGGCCCGGCAGATGGGCGGCAATGCCCCGTTGATGGCCACCATCATCGCCCTGCAGACCGTGCTCGCCGCCGTCACCCTGCCTTTGGTGCTAATGCTTACGCTCAAGTGATGGCGCTTGGCTAGACTGTGAGGCAACGCACATTTGGGAAGCTCAACCATGCGCTGCTCGTGGATGGTGATCGGATTGACCACGGCCCTGCTCGCAGGCCCCTTGCATGCCGCCGACACTGCCAAGGCCGCAGTGGCCGAAGACAAGGCGCAGGTGCTCGAAGAAAAGGTGGCCAATGACGCCCCTCCGCCGAAAAAGACCGAGACCCTGACCCCCGGCGAAGTCAAGGCAGTCGACCCCGCAGGCCAGGCGCCGATGGATGACAGCATCACCTGCCTGGCCCGCACCATCTACTGGGAAGCCAAGGGCGCCGATGCGCAGGACATGAGCGCGGTCGCCAGCGTGGTGCTCAACCGCCTGGGCCACGAGGGCTTCCCCAACACCATCTGCGGCGTGGTCAAGCAAGGGGTGGAAAGCAAGTCGTGCCAGTTTTCCTGGTGGTGCGACGGGCGCCCCGACCAGGTCGAAGAAGCGCAGCGCTACGACGTGGCCAAGGAAATCGCGCGCAAGGCACTCAATCAGCAGCTCAAGGATACAACCGGCGGCGCACTCTACTTCCATGACCGCAACGTACATCCCGACTGGGCCAAGGCCTACCGCAAGACGGCCGAGACCCGGCACTTCCTGTTCTACAAACCCAACCAGGCCCTGGCACGCTGAGCGCATCAGCGGTGGCTGATGGTGCGAATGATTACCAACCGTTCGCACTTTTCTGGCGACCCATGGTCTACTCCCTCTTTTGCCGCCCGCAAGCCTTTGCCGGCGCTCAACTTTGCTTCGCACGATTCCGGGCCAAAAACCCTGGGCTTGTGTAGGATGAGCAGCGCATACCAAGACGCTGCCAGTCACAGGGAGATCCACATGCGCGTCCTGTCATCCGTTGCCGCCTTGTCGCTGGGCCTGGTCATCTCGACCGGGAGCCTGGCTGCCACCGGCGAAGAGGCGCAGCTGATCGATTCGATCAATGCCTACCGCAGCCAGGCCCAGCCCTGTGGTGGCGAGGCATCGCTGGAACTGCCGCCGCTCAACAGCGACACCCGCCTGGACCTGTCGCCGGAAGGTACCCGCGACCTGCAACAGGCCATGACCCGCGCCGCCTACCCGATGGTCAATGTCCAGGCCATCAGCCTGTCCGGCCCCCGCGATGCCCGCGCCGCCATGCATGCCATCGAAGAGAGCTTCTGCCAGGTGGTGCTCGACCCGCAGTTCGTCGATATCGGTGTCAGCCAGGAGGGCCGCGACTGGCGCATCGTCCTCGCCCGCCCGCTGCTCAGCGGGCGCCTGGGCGACTGGCAGGCCGAGGGGCAGAAGCTGCTGCAGGCGATCAACGTTGCGCGCAAGGCGCCGCGCCAATGCGGCGGCCAGCCGTTCGCCGCAGCGCCGGCACTGAGCTGGAACACCACCTTGGCCGGCGTGGCGGCGACCCATACGCGGGCGATGGCCAACCAGAACTTCTTCGACCATATCGACCGTGACGGGCGCACCCCGGGCGACCGTGCGGAGCTGGCAGGCTACCTGTACCAGCAGATTGGCGAGAACATCGCCGCCGGGCGTGACACCGCGCAGAAGGTGGTGGATGGCTGGCTGGCCAGCCCCGGGCATTGCGCGACGCTGATGAACCCGGACTACCGCGAGCTCGGCGCCGCCTATGCCGTGGACCCGAAAAGCGACGCCGGCATCTATTGGACGGGGCTGTTCGGCACCCCGCAGTGAGCAAGCTGTGCTTTATGCTGCGCAAGCGCCTTGATTGTGGGAGCGGGCTTGCCCCGCGAACACGGGCGCAGCCCGTGCCAAGCAACGCAGGTGTATGGGCGTGCCTCTTCGCGGGGCAAGCCCGCTCCCACGAATACCCCACAAGCTCTAGCCTCTGTGCCCTCAAGCGCCCCTGCGCAACGCCAGCGCCGTGCAACCAAAACGCCGGCGCACGCAGCGCCCCAGGTAGCTGGCATCGCCCAGCCCTACCTCGTCGGCAATCTGCCCCAGGCTGTGGCTGGAGTTGAGCAACCGCCAGCGCGCCTGCTGCAGGCGCATCTCCTGCCACCAGGCCTTGGCGCTCATGCCATGGCTGGCCTGGAACTGGCGGTCCAGCTGGCGTCGGCTGATGCCCAGATCCAGCGCCAGCTGCTCGATGGAGAAGCGCGCTGCCAGGTGATGACGCATCAGTGCCAGGGCGCGCTGCACCTGGCGCCCCTGGCCTGGGCCGGCCTCCAGCGAGCGCAAGGCATGGCGGCTGTCCCTGGATTCGTCCACCAGCATGTCGGCCAACCCCTTGAGCGCACGCGCGCGCCCACAGCTGCGTGACAACAGCTCGACCGCCAGGTCGATGGCCGCAGTGCCTCCCGCGCAGGTGATGCGCGCCCCGTCGATGCAGTACAACTGCTCGGGCAGCAGCTCCAGGTGGGGGAAGCTGGCGCGAAACTCGGCCTCGTGCCGCCAGTGCACCACCACCTTGTGCCCGTCCAGCAAGCCGCAGGCCGCCAGCAGGAACGCCGCATTGTCGATGCCGACCAGCTTCACGCCGGCCCGGGCTGCGCGCTTGAGCAGGCCTTTGTACTGCCCCGCCAACCGCGCCGTTGCCTCGGCATTGCGACCGCCAAACAGCACCAGGTAGTCGTAGTCGGCCAGGCGCTGCTCGGCAATGGCCTCGACCTGCAGCACCGCCCCGCTGCTCGACACCACCGGTTCACCGGCCAAGCCGCCGAGTGTCCAGGCGCAATAGCGCTGTCGGCTGTAGTCCTCATCGTCTGCACTGAAACGCAGCTTGTCGAGAAAGGCGCCAAAGGGCAGCAGGGCAAAGTCCGGCAACGGCAGAACCAGCAAGCGGATATCGGGGGTCATGACCGGCGTGTCCAGATAACACCATGGAATGTCCAGATAATACCCTCGGCATCGCGCGCCGTCCCTTAAACTGGCAGCCATCTCGAACTCAAGGCATTTTCCATGGCACTGGATACCTGGCTCCTCTATCTGCTGGCGAGCATCGGCCTGTCGCTCACCCCCGGCCCCAACAGCTTGCTGGCCCTGACCCACGGTGCGCTGTATGGCGCCCGGCGCACCTTGTTCACCATTGTCGGCGGGGTGTTCGGCTTCAGTGCCCTGATTGCCTTGGCCATGTTCGGTTTGAGCGCCCTGCTGCAAGCCTCGGCTTCGTTGCTGACCGTGCTCAAATGGGTGGGCGGGGCCTATCTGCTGTGGCTCGGCATCCAGCTCTGGCGCAGCCCGGCCTTGCAGCTGGAGGCCAGCCAGCGCACGGCCAGCCTGGGCAATGCAGACCTGTTCCGCCAGGGCCTGCTGTCGGCAGTGGCCAACCCCAAGGTGCTGTTGTTCTATGGCGCATTCCTGCCGCAGTTTCTCGACCCGCATCGCGGGTTGCTGCTGCAGTTCGTGATCATGGCGGCGACTTTCGCCAGCGTGGAGTTCGTGGTCGAGTACCTGCTGGCACGGATGGCATTTCGCGTGCGCCCCTGGCTGGCCAAGGGCGGCAAGGGCTTCAACCGCTGCTGCGGCAGCCTGTTCGCGCTGATTGGCGTGGCCTTGCCGCTCAGCCGATAACGCGCAGGATCGGCAGAAGCTTGTCCATATGTATCCTTTTGCCTAGCGCCTCAGAAAAGTCCTACACGCTGAGTAGGTGCCCATGAGGCGCGCCGATTTTCGATGAAGTCCATAGTGAATGAACTCCTGTAGAGCGAGATTCCCTATGACACCCTCCAACCTCCTGACCCCTCTCCCTTCCTGCAACCCCGCCGCGCCGGAGTGGGTCGACGACCTGCTCAAGCGCCCTGGGTTGCGTATCGAACGCATCGTTTCCAGCGGCCAGTGCAGCCCGCCCGGCTTCTGGTACGACCAGCCCGAAAACGAATGGATCCTGCTGCTGAGCGGCAGTGCCGGCCTGCGCCTGGAGCATGAATCCCACACCCGGCTGCTGGCACCCGGCGATTGCCTGGACATCCCGGCCCACTGCCGGCACCGCGTGGAGTGGACCGCCCAGGGCAGCCATACCGTTTGGCTAGCCGTGTTCTACGGCACCGCAGCGCCCTGGCCTGCCAGCTGACCTGATCGCCCCGACTTCTTTTCCTTGACCCCCCTGCGCGGCCCTTGGCCATGGCGCAGTGCCCCCGCTCGCCTGTGAAAACCACTCACAGCCCGGCTTCACTCACCAACGCTGGACATTCACGCATGCACCACCTTACAACCGATCGCACCCTTCGCAGCGCGCTGCGCAGTTCCGCCCTTGGCCTGGGCGCCGCCTCCCTGTGTGGCAATGCCCTCGCCGTGCAACCCTTGATCGAGCTTGAAGAGACGCAGGTCAACGCGCCCGCCTCGACCAGCCCCCGTACCGAACGCTCCGCGTCGATCAAGCAACTGGCCCCCTTGCTCGACACCCCGCAGACCATCACCGTGGTCCCGGCCCCGGTGCTTGCCCAGCAGCAGGCGCTGGGCTTGCGCCAGGTGCTGTCGAATGTTTCCGGCATCACCTTCAACGCCGGTGAAGGCGGTGGCGGCTCTGGCGACAACATCAACATCCGCGGCTTTTCGGCGAGCAACAGCATCCAGGTCGACGGCTTGCGCGACAGCGCCCAGACCACGCGCTCCGACACCTTCAACCTCGAACAGGTAGAGGTGATCAAAGGCCCCAGCTCAGTGTTCGGCGGCGCCGGCGCCACCGGCGGCAACATCAACCTCATCAGCAAGCAGCCCGACCACCAGGCCTTCACCCGCCTGGGCGGCAGCCTCGGCAGCGCCAGCTATCAACGCCTGACCCTGGACAGCAACCAGCCGCTGGCCGCTGTCGGCCAAGGCAGCGCGGCACGCCTCAACCTGATGGCGCACCGCAACGAAGTGCCCGGCCGCCCCGGCATCGACCAGCAGCGCTGGGGCATAGCCCCGGCCCTGCAACTGGGCCTGAGTGACGCCACCTGGCTGACCCTGAGCGCCTTGCACCAGGTCGACGACAACCTGCCCGACTACGGCGTGCCGGCGCTGGACGGCAAGCGCCTGGCGGGTGTCGAGCGCGACCAGTACTTCGGCTGGAAGAACCTCGACAAGGAGCACATCGAGCAGAACCAGCTGACGCTCGATCTGCAACATGACTTCAACGAACAACTGCAGCTGCAGCAGTTGACCCGCTACAGCCAGCTCAGGCGTGACACCGTGGTCTCTGCCTCCCACGTCAGCACCCGCGGTTTGCCCCCTGGGCGTTACCTGCCTGCCGGCCCGCAGGGCTACGGCCGCGACGCCACCACGCAGATGTGGATCAGCCAGACCAGCCTGCGTGGCCACCACCGGCTGCTGGGCCTGGAACATGACTGGGTGATGGGCGTGGAGCTGTCACGCGAAACGCTGGCGCTGAAAACCTACAACCATGGCCTGGGCACCCCGCGCTACCCCGCCAACGGCTACCCGCTGAAGAACCCGCCCGGTTACTGGAGCGGCCCCGTGCAAAAGGCGGTTTCGGGCTACACCGAAACCGCGCTGGACAACCAGGCCCTCTACCTGTTCGACAGCATCGCCTTGAACGAGCGCTGGGACCTGCACCTGAGCCTGCGCCACGACCGCTTCGCCGGCAGCGCCAAGGGGTACTCCCCGGCCCACGAGCGCACCTCGGCCTTCGACAGCCTCGACCATACCGTCAGCAGCCGGGCCGGGCTGGTCTACAAACCCACCGAACACGGGCGCGTCTACCTTGCCTGGGGCACCTCCTTCAACCCTTCGGCCGAGTCACTGGCCAGTAACGCGCGGGGCCTGAGTGCAACCACCGAAGGGCTCGCGCCGGAAAGGAATCAGACCTGGGAACTGGGCAGCAAATGGCTGATGCTCGACCAGCGACTGGAGCTGGACGCCGCGCTGTTTCATATCGTCAAGAGCAACGCCCGCGAAACGCTGGCGGACGGTTCCACCGTGCTGTCCGGCAAACAACGCGTACAGGGCCTGGAACTGGGGCTCACGGGCCACCTGAGCGAACGCTGGACGGTATTCGCCAACTACACCTTCCTCGACAGCGAAACCCTCAAGGCGGCCGCAGGTAGCAACGGCTTCGCCAGCAAGGGCCAGGCGCTGGGCAATACCCCGCCGCGTTCGCTGAACCTGTGGACCACCTACCAGCTCACCCCCACGTGGACCTTCGGCTATGGCGCCCGCTATGTCAGCGAACGCAACGTCACCTCCAGCACCAACGCCAAGCTCGATGCCTACTGGCTGCACCACGCCATGGTCGGGTACCGGGTCAACCGCCAGCTCGACCTGCAGTTGAACGTCAACAACCTGTTCGACAAAGCCTACGTGGAGCGCGTGCGTCAGCAGAACGGCAACGCCGCACGTTCGTCGGCCGTCGAGTATGGCGCCAGCCGGGCGGCCATCCTCACCGGCACCTATCAGTTCTAGGCAAGAAAAGGGGCCTGCTTGCGGCAGGCCCTTTGGTGCCTAATACAAAAGTCTGAGCAGCGCTCGGAACACCAACAAACACCTGCTTTTAAAGCATTGTTCACTGCCTGATCTAAACTTTTCGCGACAAACCCGCAAGTTCAAGCCTGCGACAATCAGCCTCACAAGATTATGTACTAACTTGTTAATTAGCTTGCTAAGGGCTTAAACTGCGCGCATTCCACCTGCTGAGATCCCTGGCATGAACGAAACACCGCGCGCCGCTGGCGCCACAAAAATCCTCCTGGTCGGCCTGGGCGTGGTCATCGCCCTGCTCGGCCTGCTCCTCGCCGCTGGCGGCGTCAAGCTGGCCGGCCTGGGCGGTTCCTGGTACTTCCTGATCGGCGGCCTGGCGATGGCCATCGCCGGTGTGCTCATCGCCCGCCGCAAGAAGGCCGGCGCCTGGCTGTACGCAGCCTTTCTGCTCGGTACCGCGATCTGGGCAGTGGTCGACACCGGCCTGGTGTTCTGGCCGCTGTTCTCGCGCCTGTTCATGTTCGGCGCGATCGGCATGGTGGTGGCGCTGGTCTACCCGCTGCTGGCACGCGCCAGCGGCGCCAGCGCCGGCCGCGGTGCCTACGGCATCGCCGGCGTGCTGGCCGTGGTGCTGGTGATCGCCGCCGGCAACATGTTCGTTGCCCACCCAAGCGTCGCCCCCAACGGCAAGGGCCCGGGCATGACCCCGGTCGAAGCCGGCAAGGCGCAGAAAGACTGGGCGCACTACGGCAACACCGAAGGTGGCAGCCGCTTCGCCGCGCTCGACCAGATCAACCGCGACAACGTCGACAAGCTCAAGGTGGCCTGGACCTACCACACCGGTGACGTGGCCATCAGCGACGGCAACGGTGCCGAAGACCAGCTGACCCCGCTGCAGATCGGCAACAAGGTGTTCATCTGCACCCCGCACAACAACCTGATCGCGCTGGACGCCGACACCGGCAAGGAGCTGTGGAAGAACGCCATCAACGCCCAGTCCAAGGTCTGGCAGCGTTGCCGCGGCATGGCCTATTTCGACGCCACCGCCGCCATCGCCCAGCCGACCCAGCCGAACAGCTCGCCGATCACCGGTGGCAGCGTGCCGGCCGGCGCCAACTGCCAGCGTCGCCTGCTGACCAACACCATCGACGGCCGCCTGATCGCCGTCGACGCCGACAACGGCGAGTTCTGCCAGGGCTTTGGCAACAACGGCCAGGTCAACCTCAAGGCAGGCCTGGGTGACGTGCCGGACTCCTACTACCAGCTGTCGTCGGCGCCGCTGATGGCCGGTACCACCGTGGTGGTGGGCGGCCGTGTTGCCGACAACGTCCAGACCGACATGCCAGGTGGCGTGATCCGTGGTTTCGACGTGATCACCGGGCAAATGCGCTGGGCCTTCGACCCGGGCAACCCCGAGGATCGCCAGGCACCGCAGGGTGACAGCACCTACGTGCGCAGCACCCCGAACAGCTGGGCGCCGATGTCCTACGACCCGGCGATGAACACCCTGTTCCTGCCGATGGGCTCCTCGTCCACCGACATCTACGGCGTTGAACGCAACACCCTGGACCACACCTACGGTGCTTCGGTGCTGGCCCTGGACGCCACCACCGGCAACCAGAAGTGGGTGTACCAGACCGTGCACAACGACCTGTGGGACTTCGACCTGCCGATGCAGCCCAGCCTGATCGACTTCACCAAGGACGACGGCCAGACCGTGCCTGCGGTGGTGATCGGCACCAAGGCTGGCCAGATCTACGTGCTCGACCGCGCCACCGGCAAGCCGCTGACCCAGGTCGACGAAGTGCCGGTCAAGCCAAGCAACATCCCCAACGAGCCGTACTCCCCGACCCAGCCGAAATCGGTCGGCATGCCGCAGATCGGCGCGCAAACCCTGACCGAGTCGGACATGTGGGGCGCCACCCCGTATGACCAACTGCTGTGCCGCATCGACTTCAAGAAGATGCGCTACGACGGCCTGTACACCGCGCCAGGCACCGACCTGTCGCTGAGCTTCCCGGGTTCGCTGGGCGGCATGAACTGGGGCAGCATCTCCACTGACCCGGTGCATGGCTTCATCTTCGTCAACGACATGCGCCTGGGCCTGTGGATCCAGATGATCCCGTCGCAGAACAAGGCCGCGGCCGCCTCCGGTGGCGAGGCCCTGAACACCGGCATGGGCGCCGTGCCGCTCAAGGGCACCCCATATGCGGTGAACAAGAACCGCTTCCTGTCGGTCGCCGGCATCCCGTGCCAGGCGCCGCCGTTCGGCACCCTCACCGCCATCGACATGAAGACCCGCCAGGTGGCCTGGCAGGTACCGGTCGGCACCGTGGAAGACACCGGCCCCCTGGGCATCCGCATGCACCTGCCGATCAAGATCGGCCTGCCCACCCTTGGCGGCACCCTGTCGACCCAAGGCGGCCTGATCTTCATCGCCGGCACCCAGGACTTCTACCTGCGCGCCTACGACAGCAGCAACGGCAACGAGATCTGGAAGGCGCGCCTGCCAGTCGGCAGCCAGGGCGGCCCGATGACCTACGTTTCGCCCAAGACCGGCAAGCAGTACGTGGTCATCACCGCCGGTGGCGCCCGCCAGTCGACTGACCGTGGCGACTATGTGATTTCCTACGCACTGCCATAAATCGCGTCGTTCTCATCGCCGGCAAGCCGGCTCCCACACCTGTGGGAGCCGGCTTGCCGGCGATGAGGCCCTGAAAGATAAAAAGAGACCCCGCAATGCCATCCGCTTTTCGCCTCACGACTCCCCTGCTTCTCGCCCTGGCCAGCACCACCGCCCTGGCCGATGGCGACCTGATGACCCGCAACACCCTGACCGGCGACTGGGGCGGCCTGCGCCACCAGCTCGAGGAAGACGGCGTCAAGCTGACCGGCGACTACAGCGGTGAAACCGCCTACAACGCCCATGGCGGCCTGCACCGCTCGGCCCGCTACTCGCAGAACATCAAGCTGGGGGCGCAGTTCGACCTGTCGAAGCTGTACGGCCTGGACAACGGCGGCAAAATCCAGCTGACCATCAACGACCGCCGCGGCAACAGCGCCTCGGAAGACCTGGTGGGCAACCGCCTGCCGATCCAGGAAAACTACGGTGGCCTGTACACCCGCCTGACCGAGCTGAGTTACGAGCGCACCCTGTTCACCCCCGCGCTCAACGTCAAGCTCGGCTACATGGCCATGGGCAACGACCTCGGCGGCCTGGACAGCGGCATCCTGTGCAACTTCATGAACGCCGGCTTCTGCGGCCATCCGCTGAACATGTCCGGCGGCAGCGGCTGGACCAACTACCCCAACGCCCACCTCGGCGCGCGGGTGAAGTACGACCTGTCGCCGTCCTGGCAACTGCGCGTGGCGGCGTTCAACGTCGACCCGCAAAGCAACGGCAACTCCAGCCGCGCCTGGCACCTGGGGCCCAAGCACACCACTGGCACCGTGCTGCCGGTGGAGCTGGTGTACAAGCTGCAGGGCGAGCTGCCCGGTGAATACAAGTTGGGTTACTACTACGACAGCTCCGACGTGAAGCGCATCGGCAGCGACAAGCAAGTGTCCGGCCGTGGCGGCCATTACCTGCTGGTCGACCAGGCGGTGTGGAACGATGCCGGCTCGCCGGGCCGCAGCCTGCACGCCTTCGGCCAGTACTCGGCGTCGAGCGAGGCGGCGTCGCCGTTCACCAAGTGGTATGGCGCAGGCGTGGTGCTGTCCAAGCCGTTCGCCGGCCGCCCACGTGACACCGTGGCGCTGGGTTATGGCCGCGCCGTGCCCAACCCGCGCAGCCGTGACGTGCTGGAAGATGCCGCGTTCAATGCCGGGCAGCCGTTCCCCAACATCGACAACGCCGAGCAGTTGATCGAACTGAGCTATGGCTACCAGGCCACGCCGTGGCTGAACCTGCGGCCCGATGTGCAGTACATCATCGAGCCGGGCGCGTTCTCCGGGAAGGACATCGACAACGCGCTGGTAGTGGGGCTGCAGGTCAAGGCGACCTTCTAAGCCCTGCGGCCCTATCGCCGGCAAGCCGGCTCCCACACCAGTCCTGTGGGAGCCGGCTTGCCGGCGATGGGGCCAGCACTACTCCCCCTGCTTGAGGTAATCCACCAGCCTCAGCAGCATCGCATCACACCCCTGCAACTGCTCGACACTGACGAACTCATCCGGCTTGTGCCCCTGGTCCATGCTCCCGGGCCCGCACACCACCGTGGGAATGCCAGCCTGGTCGAACAGCCCACCTTCCGTACCAAACGCCACCGTGCCGAACGCCTCCGAGCCACTGAGCAGCGCCACCAACCGCGCCGCCTCGCTGTCTGCCGGCGTGGCCAGCCCCGGGTAGGCACTCAAGGGCGCCAAACGGATCGCACTGGCGCCATTGACCTTGCGCATGCGCGGCAGCAACTCGGCCTCGGCATAGGTCTGCAACTGGTCAGCCACGGCCTGCGCCTCGAACCCTGGCAAAGCACGCACTTCGAAGTCGAATGCACATTCCTCGGGCACGATGTTCAGCGCCCGGCCGCCATTGATTACGCCGGTCTGCACCGTCGAGAACGGCGGATCGAAGCGCGCATCATGGTGCTCGGGCAGCGCCAGTGCCTCGCCGATTTCACCCAGCTTGCCGATCAGCTTGGCGGCATACTCGATGGCATTGACCCCATAAGGCGCATACGCCGAATGGCACGCCGCGCCCTGCACCTGGCAGCGCATGGCCAGCTTGCCCTTGTGCCCGAGCACAGGCTTGAGCTCGGTGGGTTCGCCAATCAGGCACAGCCGCGGCTTGTTCGGCCGCTGTTGCAGCGCCGCCAGCATCGAGCGCACGCCCAGGCAGCCAACCTCTTCGTCATAGGAAAACGCCAGGTGCACCGGCATGCGCAGCGGCTGCGCGAGAAACGCCGGCACCGCCGCCAGCACCGAGGCAATGAAGCCTTTCATGTCAGCGGTGCCACGGCCATACAGGCGGCCATCGCGCTCGGTCAGGCTGAACGGTTCGAGCGTCCAGGCCTGGCCGTCCACCGGCACCACGTCGGTATGCCCCGACAGCACCACACCGCCCACACCTTCGGGGCCGATGGTGGCGAACAGGTTGGCCTTGGTGCCTTCCGGGTTGAGGAACAGCTCGCTGTGTACGCCGAGCCCGGCCAGGTAGTCGCGCACGAACTCGATCAGTTGCAGGTTGGAATCGCGGCTGACCGTGGCAAAGCCGACCAACCGCGCAAGCAACGCGCGGCTGCTGAACTCACTCATCGCCCGGCACCCCGTAGCTTGGCGCGGTGGTGGGGTCCAGGGCGCGGGTGACGTAGTCCTGCATCTGCGGGCGGTAGGCCTGCCACAGGCCGTCGAGTTCACCGATCGGGTCTTGCTCGGCCCAGTCCACGCGCAGGTCCACCAGCGGCCAGGTCAATTCGCCGGCGATCTTCATCGCCGCCGAATGCACCGGCCCGGCCTCGCCACCGGCGGCCATCGCCGCGTGCATGGCCGCCAGCAGGCGATCGGCCAGGTGCCCACCGGCCTGCTCGAAGGCCTGCACCATGGCTTCGGGCACCTGCACCGAAGACAACAGGTTACCGGCCGCCGCGCACTGCTCGCCGGCCACGGCGTTGTGCACGCCCAAAGCTTCTTTACCGGTGAACAGCGCCACCTGGCCGTTGCTGTCGATCACCGTGACCTGGCGGTATTCGCTCCAGCCATTGGCGCTGAGCACCCGGTCCAGCGCCGCCGCGGGTGGCAGCTGGCCTTGCTCCAGCGCATCGAGAATCTGTGGGCCCAGTGCAGGCAAGGTGATGTTCTGGGTGGCAACGGCGCCGACACCGGCCCGTACCCACGGGCAACGGGCGCCCACGGCGATGCTCGACGAGCTGATGGCAATGCCGACCTGGCCGGTTTCCTGGCAGCGCCCGATGATGGAAAAGGTCATGTGAATGCTCCTGTTGTTCTGTGCGATTGCAGGCAATCTGAACAGAACCCTCTAGTGCGCGAAACGACCTTTTTCCTGTGCCTTGAAGAGGAAAAAACTAAGGCCGTACAGCGCCCTCGAAAACACTCGAAAAATACCCTGAATCATCGCTGCAAGCCCCGGCTTTCAAGGCCTTCGCCGTTTTATCGGCAAGCACTAGCTAAATACTATTTTCGCGATTTCGGCGGCATCCCTAGTCTGGCCCCAGGTAACGGCGGTCCTCCACAACCGACCTGACAAAAACCGCCTGAACAAGGGCTCGGACATGACACTGAACAATATCGAAATCGACACCCTGGTAGTCGGCGCCGGCCAGGCCGGCGTGGCCATGAGCGAACACCTGAGCAAGCTCGGCGTGCCGCACCTGGTGCTGGAGCGCAAGCGCATCGCCGAGGCCTGGCGCACCGGCCGCTGGGATTCGCTGGTGGCCAACGGCCCGGTCTGGCACGACCGCTTCCCAGGCCTTGAATTCAACCTCGACGCCGATGCCTTCGCCGGCAAGGACCAGGTTGCCGACTACTTCGAGCAGTACGTGCGCAAATACAACCTGCCGGTGCGCACCGGTATCGAAGTGAAGAAGGTGGTGCGCAACGCCGACCGCCCAGGCTTCACCGTCGAAACCAACGAAGGCGTGATCCGCGCCAACCGTATTGTTGCGGCCACCGGCCCGTTCCAGCGTCCGGTCATCCCGGCCATCGCGCCCAAGGATGAGCAGCTGCACCAGATTCACTCCGCGGCCTATTTCAACCCCGAGCAGTTGCCGCAAGGCGCGGTGCTGGTCGTCGGTGCCGGCTCCTCGGGCGTGCAGATCGCCGAAGAACTGATGCGCGCCGGGCGCCAGGTGTACCTCTCGGTCGGCGCCCATGACCGCCCGCCGCGTGCCTACCGCAACCGTGATTTCTGCTGGTGGCTGGGCGTGCTGGGCGAGTGGGATGCAGAAATCGCCAAGCCTGGCCGCGAGCACGTGACCATCGCCGTCAGCGGTGCCCGCGGCGGCCACACCGTGGACTTCCGCGCCCTCGCCCACCAAGGCATGACCCTGGTCGGCCTGACCCAGTCGTTCGACAACGGCGTGGCGCGCTTCCAGGACAACCTGGCCGAAAACATCCAGCGTGGCGACGAAAACTACCTGGCCCTGCTCGATGCCGCCGATGCCTACATCGAGCGCAACGGCCTGGACCTGCCGCTGGAGCCCGAAGCGCGCAAGCGCCTGCCCGACCCGGCGTGCGTCAGCAACCCGCTGCTGGAGCTGGACCTGGCCCAGGCCGGGGTCACCAGCATCATCTGGGCCACCGGCTACGGCGTGGACTTCAGCTGGCTGCAGGTCGACACCTTCGACGCCAACGGCAAGCCCCAGCACCAGCGCGGCGTATCGCGCGAGCCTGGCGTGTACTTCCTCGGCCTGCCTTGGCTGTCGCGCCGTGGCTCGTCGTTCATCTGGGGCGTGTGGCACGACGCCAAGCACGTCGCCGGCCACATCGCCACCCAACGCACCTACCTGGCCTACCGCGACCGCGAACAGCGCGAAGCGCAAGACCAGCACACCCCATCGATCAGCAACGTCAGCACCCTCGGAGCCCACTGATGCCTACTCATACTCGCATCCGCATGTTCAACACCAAGGAAACCTACCCCAACCAGACCCTGGACAACGACCTGTGCCAGGCCGTGCGGGCGGGCAACACCGTCTACGTGCGTGGCCAGGTAGGTACCGACTTCGAAGGGCGCCTGGTAGGCCTGGGTGACCCACGGGCGCAAACCGAGCAGGCGATGAAGAACGTCAAGCAGCTGCTCGAGGAAGCCGGCTCGGACCTGTCGCACATCGTCAAGACCACCACCTACATCACCGACCCGCGCTTCCGCGAGCCGGTGTACAAGGAAGTGGGCAAATGGCTCAAGGGCGTGTACCCGATTTCCACCGGGTTGGTGGTGGCGGGGTTGGCCCAGGCCGAGTGGCTGATGGAAATCGATGTGATTGCCGTGGTGCCGGATCAGCAGTGATTCATTGATGGGCCGGGGGCGCTTTGCGCCCCATTCGCCGGCAAGCCGGCTCCCACAGAAGCTTCACAGTCTTAAGGCATGTGGGGTTTGTGTGGGAGCCGGCTTGCCGGCGATGCTGTTTCAGAACTTGGCCAGCTCTTCGCGGCAGAACTCCACGAACAACTGCGCAGGCTTGGTCAGCTGCACCCGCTTCAGCCGCGCCGCGGCCAACCCCGACAGCGCAACCGGCTCTGCAATGTCCAGCGTCACCAGCTTCTGCCCGTCATAGGTGCACTCCGAATGTGGCCGGGTCACCAGCAGCGAGAAGCCAAAACCCTGCCCCACCATCCCGCGCACCATCTCGATCGAGGGCGAGCTGAAGACGATGTTCGGCGTCAGGCCCAGTTCGTTGAACAGGCTCACGAAGTAGGTGCGGCTCGGCGCCACGTCCAGCAGGATCATCGGCTCCGGGCACAGGTCGCGCAGCGACACCTGCGCCTGGCCGGCAAAGCGGTGTTTCTCCGGCAGCAGCACGTAGGGCTTTTGCGGCGGCATCAGCGGTTCGGCCTCGATGGTGCCGTCAAGGTCGTGGTCGTAGAGAAACGCCAGGTCGAAGGTGCCCGCCGTCAGGCCCTGGATCAGGTCTTGCTGCTCGCCATCGCGCAGGCGAATGTCGACGCCTGGGTAGCGCTGGCGAAAACCTGCGATCAGGCGCGGCAGGTACAACGGCGCCACGGTCTCGAAACAGCCGATGTCGATCTGCCCGGCCACGGTGTCGTTGTCGGCCAGGGCGTTCTGCTCGAACTCGTGGGTCATCTGCAGCAGCGTCTTGGTCTTGGCGTAGAAGCGCTTGCCACTGGGGGTCAGCGACACGCCCTGGGCGTGGTGGCGGATGAACAATTGCACGCCAAAGCTCTCTTCCAGGCTCTTGATCGCCGTGGAGATCGAGGGCTGCGCGATGTACAGCTGGCGCGAGGCCTCGGCGACGCTGCCGGCCTCGACGGTGGTGACGAAGTATTTGAGTTGTCGCAAGGTATAGGAAGCCACAGGCACCTCTTTGGCGCCGCCAGGTGGCGCCTTTGGAATTATCCTGCCACTTTACCGCGCCGCCGCAGGCGCGGGCTGCTGGATGATCAAGGATTTGCCTATGCCTTGAGCATATTTTGCTGCGCCAGGCAGGCAGGCCTGTGCGGCATCACAGGCTTGCCTGGGGTTTCAGGGCTCGTCGAGGTCAATCGAACTCGGGGTTGGCAGGTACGCAATCATCGCCGATCTTTTTATAGCTCGGGTCACAACGAAACCCTGTTACCGGCGCCATCCCCCTTTTGTTGCGGGGCAACTTCTCAGTGAGCGCACCCTCGGTTGCGGCGCGATCGTGGGGCTCGGAACGGGGCAATGCATCCATTTCGCTGTTTTTCATGGCAGATCTCCTCATTGGCGTGGCTAGCCCGCAAAGCCTATTGCCCGGCCCCCTGCGCATCGATCTGGAAATGCAGCAAGCTGGTGAAATGATCCAGAGGGTCTTTACTGATAGCTAACGGCCCACAGGTAGGGAGTTTGCCTATGAAGATCGTTGTCACCAGCATCCTCGTCGACGACCAGGCCAAGGCCCTGGCTTTCTACCACTACGTGCTCGGTTTCGAGCCCAAGGACGACATCCCCATGGGCCAGTACCGCTGGCTCACCCTCACCTCGCCCAACGACCCCAACGGTGTGCAACTGGTGCTCGAGCCCGACATGCATCCCGCCGCCAAGACCTACAAGGCCGCCCTCAAGCAGGATGGCATCCCCGCCACCTCGTTCGGCGTGCGCGATATCCAGGCCGAGTACACCCGCTTGTGCAAGGCGGGCGTGAAGTTCACCAAAGAGCCCACCCACCTGGGCCCGGTCACCGTGGCGGTGTTCGACGACACCTGCGGCAACCTGATCCAGATCGCCCAGAAGCATTAGCGGCCGGCCCCTGGCAGGCCAACCAGCCTTTCGCTACATTGGCTGCTGTTGCCCGTGCGCCACAACAAGGAAAACAGATGCGCCACGAATTCAGCGAAGTGCTCAACGACCTGGTCGACTACTTTCTGGTCGGTGACATCCAGTTGCTCGAACGCTTCAAGCACGAACACCAGCTGCCCGACGACTTGGCCCGCGAATTCACCCACCACGACAGCGGCGACCGGGCGGTGCAGGAAGGCATCGTGCTGCCGCTGGCCGGGGTCGACAACCTGCCCTACCACATCCTCTTCACCCTCGACGGCCACCCGCCCGCGCTGCTCGAACCGGGCAGCCGCCTCAAGCATCGGCGCAACGGCTACGTGCTGCAGGTCGAGAACCGCGCCGTGATGCTCTACACCTGGCGCATCCTGCAGCATTTCACGCCCAAGACCCTCGGCGACCTGCTGGCCCGCTACCAGGTGCCGGGGCGGCCGATCATCGAGCTGGACAATGGCTGGTACGACGTCGAGGTGCTGGCGGGGGCGCTGGTGCGTGACGGCTTGTACGAGCCGGCCTTCGAGTTCGTCATGAAAAAGCGCTGGAGCCGGGGTGAGGCCAAGGCTGTGGACATTGGCTATGCCTACAGCCTGCGCGGCTATTTTGACTGAATGCACTGGCCTCATCGCCGGCAAGCCGGCTCCCACAAGAGCCGGCTACCGCCAGGCAAACCTCAGGTGTGGTTGATGTCCCGGTCCTTGGTCTCGGGCATGAAGAAGATCCCCAGCACCGCCGTCATCAGCGCGATGACGATCGGGTACCACAGCCCGTAGTAGATATCCCCGGTCGCCGCCACCATGGCAAAGGCCACGGTCGGCAGGAAGCCGCCGAACCAGCCATTGCCGATGTGGTACGGCAGCGACATCGAGGTGTAGCGGATACGCGCCGGGAACAGCTCCACCAGCCAGGCCGCGATCGGCCCGTACACCATGGTCACGTAGATCACCAGGATGGTCAGCAGCAACAGCACCATCGGGTAGTGGATCTTCGCCGGGTCGGCTTTTTCCGGGTAGCCGGCCTCTTTCAAGGCGCCGGTCAGGGTCGCGGTGAAGGCATCGCTCTGGGCCTTGAGGTCTGCCGGGGCCAGGGTGCTGCCGTCGAAGCTTGGGATCACCCGCTCACCGATGCGGATCTGCGCCACGCTGCCCGGCTCGGCCTTCTGGTTCTGGTAGGGGATCGCGCGCTTGGCCAGCAGGCTCTTGGCGATGTCGCAGGAGCTGATGAATTTGGCCTTGCCCACCGGGTCGAACTGGAAGGCGCACTGGCCAGGGTCGGCCACCACCACCACCGGGTTCTGCTCCTGGGCGACGAACACGTCCGGGTTGCCGTACTCGGTCAGCGCCTTGAAGATCGGGAAATAGGTCAGCGCGGCGATGATGCAGCCCGCCATGATGATCTTCTTGCGGCCGATGCGGTCGGACAGGCTGCCGAACACGATGAAGAACGGCGTGCCGATCAGCAACGAGCCTGCAATCAGCAGGTTGGCAGTCTGTGGGTCGATCTTCAGGGTCTGCAACAGGAAGAACAACGCATAGAACTGCCCGGTGTACCACACCACCGCCTGGCCGGCGGTGCCGCCGAGCAGCGACATGATCACCACCTTGAGGTTTTCCCAGCGGGCGAACGACTCGGTCAGCGGCGCCTTCGACGCCTTGCCCTCGGCCTTCATCTTCATGAACACCGGCGACTCGTTGAGCTGCAGGCGGATGTACACCGAAATCGCCAGCAGCAGGATCGACAGCAGGAAGGGAATGCGCCAGCCCCAGGCCTCGAAGGCTTCGGTACCCATTGCCGTGCGGCAGGCCAGGATCACCAGCAGCGACAGGAACAGGCCAAGCGTTGCGGTGGTCTGGATCCATGCGGTGAAGAAGCCTCTGCGCCCTTTCGGCGCATGCTCCGCCACGTAGGTTGCCGCCCCGCCGTACTCGCCACCCAGCGCCAGGCCCTGCAGCAGGCGCAGGCTGATCAGGATGACCGGCGCCGCCACGCCAATGCTGGCATAGCTGGGCAGCAGCCCGACGATCGCGGTGGACAGGCCCATGATGATGATGGTGATCAGGAAGGTATGCTTGCGCCCGATCATGTCGCCCAGGCGGCCGAACACGATGGCGCCGAAGGGCCGCACGGCAAAACCTGCGGCAAAGGCCAGCAAGGCGAAGATGAACGCGGTGGTTTCGTTGACACCGGCAAAGAAGTGCTTGGCGATGATCGCCGCCAGTGAGCCATAGAGGTAGAAGTCGTACCATTCGAACACGGTGCCCAGGGAGGAAGCGAAGATGACCTTGCGTTCCTCCTTGGTGATGCCACGTTGGGGCGCGCTACTGCCCGTGGATGCGCTGTCGAGAACCGCCATGGGTTGCCTCCGTCTTGTCGTGATCGCAGGCCGGAGTACCTCACACCCATTTCACCGTCGCACCCAGGCCCTAGGGCTTGCTTTGGTTGCGCGAAGCACGACGAGGCGGGCCGCCTCGATTCGCAGCAAGGTATCTGAAGCATAATCGGCTTTGCCGGGATATCCACTTGCCAGCATCGGCGGATGCCATCACCCCAGAAACCAGTGCACCCTGGCAAGGCGCCTCGCCGTCAAACCGGCACCGGGCCCTTGAGCTCGACCTGATTGCCGTCGGGGTCGTAGCAATACAGCGACAGCCCCTCGCCCTCTGCCCCATAGCGTTTTTCCGCAGGCTCCACCGCCACACCGGCTGCCTGCAGGTAGGCGGTAATGGCCTGCTCGTCGAACGGCTCGATGCGCAGGCAGAAATGGTGCAGGTTGCGCCCCTCGGCCCCCGGCGCCGCGCCGCCTGGGCGCCCCAGCGGGCCATCGAGGGTCACCAGATCGATCATTGCCGTGCCAGTCGCCAGGTGGACCATGCCTAAATCCGCGCGCTCGCGGCTGACCGTGCAGCCCAGCAGGTCGCGGTAGAACGCCACGCTGCGGGGCAGGTCACTGACGCGCAACACCAGGTGGTCGATGTGCTTGAGGGTGAACGGTCGCATGCCAGGTCTCCTTGTGGCGGTTGCTCGGCGGCGTCAGCCACCATAGCCCAGCCAGCGGCTGGCTGGCCATTTTGCTCACTCGTTGACCAGGCGTTGCAACAGCCCGCCTTCATGGCGGCTGAGGATACGCAGGATCTGCTCGGCCAGGGCACGCTCCGGCGCCTCCAGGTGCAGATGGTGCCCACCCGGGTGCCAGGAAACCCGGGCGTGGTCAGGCAAGGCCGGCTGGCGCTGCTCGAAGGCAGCACCGGTGAACGCACCCTGGCGGCCCAGCAGCAGGTACAGCGGGCAGCGGATTTCGCGCAGCAGGTCGCAAGCCTCGCGCTCGGTCAGCGGCATCGGCTCGGGCAGTACCAGGCGCGGGTCATGCCGCCAGCAATAACCCTCGCCCACTTGCAGCAGGTCGCGCAGCGCCAAAAGCCGCGCCGCCTCTTCCGACAGCTCGCCATCCAGGCGCTTGCGCCGCTGCTCCAGGGCCGCTTCGAGGTTGTCGAAACGGCTGCCATCGGCCTCGGCAAAACCCTGCAGCTGGCTGCGCTGCACCATGCGCTTGAGCCGGTAGGCGCGGGCCAGGTGCTGCACGCGGTCGCTCTCGGCCACGGTGAACGGCGCGCCCATGCCGTCGAGGAAGATCATGCTGGCGATGCCACTGCTCATGGCCGCAAGCAGCGAGGCGATGCCGGTGCCCATGCCATGGGCCAGCACATGGAACTGGCCAAGGCCCAGGCTTTCGGCCACCGCCAGCATGTCCTCGGCGTGTTCCCACAGGTAGTAGCCGCTGTCATGGCGGCGATGGTCGGAGCGGCCGTGGCCGACCAGGTCGGGGGCCACCACGAAGCAGCCTTCGAGCATCGGTGCCAGGCGCTCGAACGAGGCGGCGTTGTCGAGCCAGCCGTGCAAGGCCAGCACCGGCATGCCGTCTTGCGGGCCCCAACAGCGCACGGCAATTTCTATTCCGTCGAGGTCCAGCAGATGGTCCTTGGGACTGAACGGCGAACGCATGCTCTCTCTCCCTGGCTGGTGCCTGGCGCGTACTCGTCAGGCCGGCACCCTACCATGGCCCAGCCGGCCGGCCGCCGCTGGCCCCTCGCCGACAGCCGCATGTGCGTGACCGACGCCCCTCACGCAACTAATTACCGCACGCCAAGCGCTCTGCTGCGGCCCCATGGCGCCTCCTTCGACTGGAGAAACGCCATGACTTACACGCCGTACCACCACGCCCAGATCCTGCGTACCCTGCCTGGCTGGAGCAAGGCCCTGCACCCGGATCATGCCAGCCGCATCGTGCAGAGCCTGCGCAAGGAGTACCTGGACGCCGACGGTGCCGCCTATCCCTGGTACACCGCCGCGGACACGCCCACCCGCCAGGCACTGCAGCGTGCCATCGCCCAGCGTGACGCCAGCCACCAGGCGTTGCAGGCGGCCTTGGGTGCCCTGCAGAATCTCGCCACGTTCTGCACGCCGCTGCTGCAACAGCAGTTGAACCTGAACATCCCGGTTGACCAGGCGCAGTACGTGTACCAGCCCACCGAGGTGAAACTTCCCTTTGGCGTGCCCCCTGGGTCTCGCCCCCCATCGGAGCTCAACGAAATCGTGCCTAAGGGCCCTGCGCAGTATCGCAGCCTGCTGGAAGCCGCCCTGCACAACTTCGAAGGGCCCGCCGACACCACCTCGTTCAGCCGCCTGCAGCGCAGCCGCCAGGACATCCTGCCAATCGAGGGCCTGAGCCTCGGCGACTTCATCGAACAGACCCGTGCGCTGGACCTGGGCCAGCGTTATCAAGCGCATCTGGACGCCATCTTCGAAGGCCCCGAAAAAAGCCGGCTGCATGAGCTGGCCGTAGCCGCACGGCGCGATGCGTTTCGGGTACAGGTGCACATCGCCGCCTGCAAGGGCCAGCTTGGCGCCACCGCCTCGGCCGCACTGCACCAACTGTGTGCCGGCGAAGCCGAGCCCACTTATGAAGGCCGCCCCCTGCGCTGCTGGCAGGTGCAGCTGCTTGGCACGCCCATCCATGAAATGCTGTTCATCGCACCTGAAGAAAACCGCAGCCATGACCCGGTGTTCCTCTTTAACCCCGCAGATGAAGACTCGGTCAATGGTTTCGCCTCCCTGGGCGAGGCCTACCAGCATCTGCGTACCCAGCTGCTGAACAGCGACTACCGCCGACGCTTCGTGGCATTGGCCCTGCAAGCGCAGCAACCCGACCTGAACACGCGCCTGCAGCAGGCACTGTTCAGCAACGCCGACAAATTGCCCGACGAACCGCCGCAAGTGCGCGACTCGATCCACCTTGAAACCCAGGAGCACCCCCTGCCCACCCGCCCCTGGTCGGCACTGGAGGCAAACCACCTGGTGCGGCTCAGGGCAGATGCCCGCAAGATCGCCGTACCCACTGCCGATGTCGACGCCCAGGTACGCCTGCGCAACCTTGAGTACTGGTTCGACATCGGCCTGAACGTGGTCAACGTCGCGGCCATGTTCGTGCCCTGCCTGAACCCGATCATGCTCACCCTCGGTGCCTCGCAGGTCCTGCAGAGCGTGTTCGAGGGCGTCTCGGCCTGGGAGGACGGCGACAACGCCCAGGCCCTGGCGCAGCTGGAGTCGGTGTTGCTGAACGTCGCCGTGGTCGGTGCGATAGGCGCGGGGGGCGTTGCGCTGAAGGCCTCCGGTTTCGTCGACGGCCTGCAGAGCATCGTCAAAGACGGCAAGGAGCAACTCTGGAGCGGTACCTTGAAAGGCTATGCCAACGCCCAGTCGATTCCAGAACACCTCGAACCTGACGCCCAAGGCCGCTACACGCTCGATGGCCGCTACTACGTGCGAATGGAGGGCGAGCTGTTCGAACAGGTGCAACAGGACGGCCGCTGGCAGGTGAACCACCCGCAAGATCCACAGGCCTACCGGCCAGCGCTGCTGGGCAACGGCGAAGGCGCCTGGCGCACCGTTCATGAAAACCCGGCCGAATGGGACCAGCGCCGCTTGCTGCGGCGCCTGGGGCCGATCAGCGAAGGCCTGGATGACAGCGCGCTGAACGCCGCGATGCAATGCGCCGGGGAACACGCCGACACCCTGCGCCACGCCCAAGTCGGCGCACAACCCACCCCCGCCCTGCTCGCCGATATCCTCGACCGACTCAGGTCCACCCGCCAGGTGGACGACATCATCGACCGTGTGCGCCATGACAAGCCGCTTGCTGCCTACAAGAACTTCGCGCTACCGAGCATCACCGAGCTCGAAGACTGGCCCCTGCAGCACGTGATCAAAGCCTACAGCGGGCCGGAAAGCTGGGGAGACTACACGCGCTACGGCACAGCGGATGAAGCCTACCCGGTGCAGATCGAGATCAACCGCAGCGAACTGGAGAACGGCCAGCTCAGCGCACGGATCGTGGCGCAACTGGATGAGCAAGCCATCAACGAGCTGGGGCTGCAAGGTAGCGACGCGGCCGCCCAGGCCAAGGCGTTGAGCGATAAACTCGCTCGCCACCTTCAAAGCAATCGCCAAGCGCTGTTCGAGCGCCTTTACACCCGTCATGCAAGCGCCCTGTCCCAGGAGGCCCAGGTCATTGCCGGGCAGTTTCCCGGCGTGCCCCACCGAGCCCTCCAGCAGGTCATGGCCAGGATCAGCGCCAGCGAGCGCCAGCACCTGGGCAATGGCCGAGTCCCCCTGCGCGTTGCTGAGGAAGCCCGGGCACTGCAGGCCCATGCCCGATTGAACAAGGCACTGCTGGGGCTGTACCGGCCAGAACTGGCCAACGCCGACAGCGCAACGCTCGATGCGGCCCTGAAGGCCGAGCAACCCGACGCCGATGCCCAGCAACGCTTCTACCGCGCTGCCGCCGACCGCGCCCATGCGGCCAAGCTGATCGGCCAGCAACCGATCCGGCCAGGCTACCGTTCGCCCATGCGCCTGGCGGATGGCCGCGCGGGTTATCCGCTCAGTGGCCGGCGGCCCTTCGCCAACCCGGCGCAGCGGCAGCTACGCGCACTGTATCCGGGCCTGCCCGAGCCTGAGCTCAGCGCATTGCTGCGTCAGCTGCGCCAACGCGGCAATCTCGCCGAGCAAATTCGTGCACTGCAATTCGAGCGAGACACACTCGCCGATGCCTTGCGCCAATGGCAGGAACAAGCGCCCGAGCCAGAGCGCGCCAGGCGCGCCTCGGCGAGCGATCTGTTCAACCGCGCCTGGCGCCGGGACGACCCAGACAGCCTGAACCTGGAAACCCTGGAGATCGGGGGCCTGCCCTCGCTGCCGGCGCGCTTCGACCACATCAGCTCGGTGAATATCCGCAACATCGGCATCAGCACCCTGCCCGCGGACTTCTTCCAGAGCTTCCCCTCGCTGCGCACGCTTCGCGTCGCGCAAAGCCCGGAGCTGGACTTCGAACAGCTGTTCGCGGCGCTCGCCTACACCCCGCAGTTGGAAGTGCTGGAGCTGGGCAACAACCAGCTCGATGCCCTGACCGCGAGCATGCGCCAGCGCCTGGCTGGGTTGACCCGCTTGTGCCGGTTGAACTTACGCCTCAACCAGATACGGCTGACGGATGCAGATCTGCAGACCTTTTCCCAACTGCCCATCGAATACCTTGATCTGGAAAACAACCAGATCGCCCTGACACCAGACCTGGCCGCGCGCTTCTCCAGCCTGGCCCACCTGCGCGAGCTGCGCCTGACCAACAACCCCCTGCAGCACGCACCGGATGTGACCGGCTTGGCCCAGCTGGCCAACCTGCAACTGCGCAACTGCCTGTTGCACAGCTGGCCAAACGGGCTCACGGCGCTGATGACTCGGGCCGACCTGCAACTGCGCACGCTCGGCCTGAGCTACAACCCGATCGCCGCGCTGCCAGACCTCGAGCCAATTCTCGCCAGCCCGTTCGCCCAGGCTCTACGCACTGCTCGCGAAGATGGCGGGTGGGACTTCAATTCCAATGAACTGGACGAGCAAAGCAATCGCAGGTTGCGTGCCGCGGGTGTGGAAATCGACAGCGACAGCGAACTGTCGGACGCCAGCGAAGACTTCTGGCCGCAGCACGCCAGCCCGGATCGGCGCGCGCTCTGGGACGATCTGTTCGCGGACAATGCCAACCCTCATCTGCGCGACGTCGTGGAACGTGTCGCAGGTTCGGCGCAGGCCCGGGACAACCTGCCGGAGATGACCACCCAGGTCTGGCAGTTGCTGGAACAGGCCGGCAGGGATCAAGCGCTGCGCAGCCACCTGGAGACGGTCGCGCAAGAATACCCACCGACCTGCGGTGATGCCGGTGCCGATGGCTTCAGCGCCCTCGAGCTCGAAGTGCTGGCCTTCAGGGAGCTTGCCCAGGAAGCCGACCGCCCCTACTACCTGTTCAATTTCTTCAGAAGGCTCTATCGCCGCGAAATGGTCAACGCACTGGCCGAGCGGATCCAGCTCGCCCGCCTGGCACGACAGGCACGCTTGCTGGAACTGGAGCGCCTGCCGCCCGAAGCGCCGCTTGAAGACCTGGCCCTGCCTGCCCTGGATGAACTCGATCGGCTGGCTGACGATCACCTGTTGCTCGGCGGCACGGACCTGATCGAAATCCGCCTGGCATTGCGCCAATCGTTGGCATTCACGCTGGATTTCCCGGAAACCAGCCAAGGCATGCTCTACCGCGCCGAGGCGATGGTTTCAGGGCACGTGACAAGAGCCGTCGAAGATGCGGTGCTCGCGCTCGACCAGACAGCCGCCGAGCGCCGGGCCTGGGTGGCACGCCTGCCCACCTGGCAACGCTATCTCGGCCAGCACTTCGCCGCACAGTTCGCGGCCTTCGACGAACGCTGGTACCAGGGCCTGCAGTACCTGGACTACTGCCTGGACGCTGAAAACGAAGCGGTGGCCTCGCTGGATCAGGCGGTGTTGCAGGCGATCACCGACGTGATGCCCCAGCCGCCGCTGGATGAAACCGGCCAATTGCGCAGGATGGACCTCGACAGCCAGGCCTACGACCAGGCCAGCCGGCGCCTGAACGCCGGCCGCGACCTGGCTCGCCAGGCCTTGTTCGAGCAACTGACCGGCGAGCAGGACCCCAACAACTAAGGCCCGCTACTGGCCGCGCAGGTCTTCGAAGTACACCTGCCGGCCATCCACCTGGCTCGACGCACGCGGCGCCGCCGCCACTTCGCCGTTGGACGCCTCCACATGCCAGTAGCAGTGCCTGACCGCGCGGGTAACCGCCACGTAGGCCAGGCGCTGCACCTCCTCCTTCTGCGCCGTGTCGAACGGCTGGGCATCGCCGGCACGCCCCAGGCCGGCCTGGCGATACACCTGGTTCTTGTAGGGCGAGCTGGTCAGGTACTGGCAGTCGCCCAGCATGAACACGGCATCGGCCTGCAGGCCCTTGGCGCTGTGGTAGGTGAGCTGGCGCAGGCGGCGCTGCTCAGGCGCTAGCGCAGCCTCGGCCTGCAGCACCGGCTGCAGGTGCTCGCCCATCAGGGCTTTGTCGCTGCCTTTGCGGTACAGCATCATCACCGATTCGCCGCGCTGGTAATGCTCGATCAGCGTTTGCCCCAACGCCGCCTCGTCGCGCTCGAACACTTTCACCGGCGAGCCTGCAAGCTGTGCCGCAGGCCCGGCAGCGCGGGCTTTCTTGCCTGCGATGGCCGGCGTGCCCTTGACCAGGTGCTCGGCGGCGTCGATCACCTGCTGCTGGCAGCGGTAGTTGTCGACCAGCATCACCCGGGTGTTGGCCGGCGACGGGAAGGCCTTGGCGAACTCCATGAAATACTTCGGCGAACTGCCGCGCCAGCCATAGATCGACTGCCAGTCATCGCCCACGCACATCAGCGAGGAATGCTGGGCGTGGCGCCCGGTGTGCATGGCCGGGCCGCGCCGGCGGATTTCGGCGAGGCTGGCGCGCAGCCAGCTGACGATCTGCGGCGATACGTCCTGGAACTCGTCGATCATCAGGTGCGCCAGCGGGCGCAGCAGCGGGTCTGGCAGCAGTTGCAGGTTTTCCGGGTTGTTCTCGCCGAACAGGGCGAACATGCGGTTGTAGCTCATCACCGGCGGCGACTGGCTCAGCAGGTGGGCCTCCAGCGCTTTCCAGTACAGCGCCAGGGCCTCGAAGAACAGCGCGTCGGGATCGCCGGTGGGGAAGCTCATCGCGGCCACCGCGCTGTTCACCTCCAGGCCCAGGTTCTCGATGAAGTTGGCGGCGCCGACGAAGGCGTCCAGCAACGGCGCCGGGGCCAGTTCGCCCTTGACCTTGTATTCGAAGCCAGGGCCAGCCACTGCATCGCCCGCCAAGGAGGCCGCCAGGCGCCGGGCCATGGCGTAGTTATCCAGCCAGATCAATGGCTTATCGCAGAAAGCTTGAAGCAGCGTGCGTTTCACCGCCCACTCCGCGCGCACCGCAAGCTTGGCCCCTGGGCGCTGGTACTGGGCGCTTTCGGAGGGGTCGAAGCCCAGCACCACCCAGGCATCGAGCCCTTCCAGGCGGCCATGGACGTGGAAGCGACTGCCGCGGATCTCGAGCGTTTCGCGGCACGGCTCGATGCCCTTGATCGGCCAGGCGCCGGCGGCGAACCACAGATCCTCGATCACATCGCACAGTTCTTCGTCGCGCTGGGCCGCCAGCTGCGTCACCTGCACGCGCTTCTGCACGTCGGGGTGGTCCGGGTCCAGCGGCTTGAGCTGCAAGGCTTCACGGCGCAGGGTGGCGATGATCTGGGCAAAGCGCGGGCTTTCGCCGAGCAGGTCGTGGTAGCACAGGTTGAGCTGCTGGCGCTGGGCGTCGTTCAGGCGCAGGTCGAACGGGTTGCTGTCGGCTTCGGCTTCCTGCCCGGCCGGCATCTCGTTGCCCAGGGTCTCGAACGCACGCAGCTGGCCGAAGCCCGGCAGGCTGCGCACCAGCGGCAGGATGCGCGAATGGAAGGTGCGCACCAGTTCGCGGGCGCGGGCCGCTGGCAGGTCGAGCTGCCACAAGGCGAACACCTGCACCAGGCGCTTGATGAAGTCCTTGCGCGACTCGCGGGTGAAGGTGACCACGGTCATGGCGTCCAGCTCGTAGCCCAGGTAGTGGCGCAGCAGCAGGATGCGCAGCACCAGCGAGGTGGACTTGCCCGCCCCGGCCCCTGCGACCACGCAGGTGGAGGGCGTGTCGCTGAAGATCAGCTTCCACTGCGCGGCGCTGGGCTGGGCCTCGGCGGGCAGGCGTTGGGCCACGTCGGCCTTGAAGCGCTTCTTCAACTCGGCGGTCAGCGGCAGGCGCCAGTCGTCGAACAACTTGTCGTCCTGGCCGGGCACGGCGGCGATGTCGGGGCGCGAATCGCGGATCACCAGCACCTGGCGGCCGGCTTCGTAACCCTCCACCCGCCCCTGCTCGAAGCCTTCGCGCACACCATCGGCATGGCCGCTGCGCTGGCCACTGGCGTGGCCGTGAAACCAGGAGTCGCGATGTTGCGCCTGCAGGCCGGTCAGGCCACGGCCAAACAGGCGCGCCAGCAGGCGACGAAACCAGGGCAACTGGGCGGGCGGGGTCAGTTCGGCGAGGGCCTGGGGTTGCTCGTGGGCCACGGTCACTCCGTTGAAATTCCAATCAGCGGGCATGTTCGCCCCATCTGCCAAAAATCGCCAGCGAATGCTTGCAGATCAGTGGATTAGGCGACGAACCGGAGAATGAATCGCGGATACAAATATCGATTTAAGCGATGATAATAAGCCGATATTTACGCTTATTTTCGATCTTTCTTTGGCGCATCATGGCTCCATTCCACCGCTTCAAGGAGCACGACCATGCTGCAACTGCGACCCTTCGAAAGCCTGGGCCATGCCAACCACGGCTGGCTCGACGCCCACCACCACTTCTCGTTCGCCGAGTACCACGACCCGGCGCGCATGCACTGGGGCAACCTGCGGGTCTGGAACGACGACCTGATCGCCGCGGGCAGCGGTTTCCCGCCGCACCCGCACCGCGACATGGAAATCATCACCTATGTGCGCGAAGGGGCCATCACCCACCAGGACAACCTGGGCAACAAAGGCCGCACCGAGGCCGGTGACGTGCAGGTGATGAGCGCCGGCAGCGGCATCGTGCACAGCGAGTACAACCTGGAGAAGGTCGACACGCGGATCTTCCAGATCTGGATCATCCCGGAGCGCGTGGGCGATGCACCGTCGTGGGGCACGCGGCCATTCCCCAAAGGTGAACGTGGCGAAGGCTTCGTGACCCTGGCCAGCGGCCGCGCCGGCGATGAGGACAGCCTGCAGATTCGCACCGATGCACGGCTGCTGGCGGCGACGCTGAAAGCGGGCGAAACGGCCGAATACCGCTTCGATGCCGGGCGCCGGGGTTACCTGGTGCCGGCCAAGGGGCTGGTGGAGGTCAACGGGGTGCAGGCCAAGGCCCGGGATGGGCTGGCCATCGAGGATGAAGCAGTGCTGCGGGTGACCGCAGTGCAAGACAGCGAGATCGTGCTGGTCGATGTCGCTTGAGTGACCGGGGCCGCTTAGCGGCCTCATCGCCGGCAAGCCGGCTCCCACAGGGTTAATCGTTCTGTGGGAGCCGGCTTGCCGGCGATGAGGCTGCAAAGCAGCCCCCGGCTCACCCCTCAATCAGGCAATCGCGGCATCCACCAACACCTGCGCTTCTGCCACCAGGCGCTGCAGGTGCGCCTCGTCGATGAAGCTCTCGGCGTAGATCTTGTAGATATCCTCGGTGCCCGAAGGCCGCGCGGCGAACCAGCCGTTGGCGGTCATCACCTTCAGGCCACCAATCGCCTGGCCGTTGCCCGGCGCGTGGCTGAGGATCTGCACGATCGGCTCGCCGGCAAGCTCGGTGGACTTCACCTGCTCCGGCGCCAATTTGCTCAGCAGTGCTTTCTGCCGTGGGTCGGCCTTGGCCTCGACCCGCGTGGCGAACGGCTTGCCCAGCGCCGCGGTGAGGTCGGCATAGGCCTGGCTCGGGTTGCGCCCGGTGCGTGCGGTCATCTCGGCCGCCAGCAGCGCCGGAATCAGGCCGTCCTTGTCGGTCGCCCAGACCGAACCGTCCCTGCGCAGGAACGAAGCACCCGCGCTCTCCTCGCCGCCAAAGCCCAACGAACCGTCGAACAGGCCCTGGGCGAAGAACTTGAAGCCCACTGGCACTTCATACAGCTCGCGCCCCAGGCGCTCGGTCACCCGGTCGATCAGGCCGCTGGACACCACGGTCTTGCCCACGGCCGCGTCGCTGCGCCATTGCGGGCGGTTGCGGTACAGGTAGTCGATGGCCACGGCCAGGTAGTTGTTCGGCTGCAGCAGGCCATCGGCGGTGACGATGCCGTGGCGGTCGTGGTCCGGATCGCAGGCGAAGGCCACGTCGAAACGCTCGCGCAAGCCAATCAGGCCCTGCATGGCGTAAGGCGAGGATGGGTCCATGCGGATCTGCCCGTCCCAGTCCACGGTCATGAAGCGGAAGGTCGGGTCGACCTCGGTGTTGACCACTTCCAGGTTCAGTTGATAGCGCTCGGCGATCGCCGACCAGTAGCGCACCCCTGCCCCGCCCAGCGGGTCGACGCCCAGGCGTAGGTTGGCGGAGCGGATCACCTCGAAATCGATGACATTTTCAAGGTCGGCCACGTAATGCGTGACGTAGTCATGGCGCTGGGTGGTCGCGGCCTGCAGCGCCTGGGCGTAGGCCATGCGCTTGACCCCGGCCAGGTCCGCCGCCAGCAGTTCGTTGGCCTTGGCCTCGATCCACTTGGTCACGTCGCTGTCGGCCGGGCCGCCATTGGGCGGGTTGTACTTGAAGCCGCCGCTTTGCGGTGGGTTGTGCGAGGGGGTGATGACGATGCCGTCGGCCAGGCCCTGGGCGCGGCCACGGTTGTAGCAGAGGATGGCGTGGGACACCGCCGGCGTCGGGGTGTACTCATCGTCCTTGGACAGCATCACCTGCACGCCATTGGCCGCCAGCACTTCCAGGGCACTGGCGGCGGCCGGGGCGGACAGCGCGTGGGTGTCGGCGCCGATGAACAGCGGGCCATCGATGCCCTTTTCCTGGCGGTACAGGCAGATGGCCTGGGTGATCGCCAGCACGTGGTTTTCGTTGAAGCTCAGGTCGAACGAACTGCCACGGTGCCCCGATGTGCCGAAGGCCACGCGCTGGGCCGCCACGGCGGCGTCGGGGCGGCCGGTGTAGTAAGCGGTGAGCAGGCGGGGGATATCGACCAGCACGCTGGCCGGAGCCGGCTTGCCTGCCAAAGGACTGAGCGTCATGCAAAAACCTCGAGTTCAACGAATGTTGGGGTTGGAACACGCAGTGTACTGGGAGTTGCAAAGCCGCGCGACGGCCCGTCGGGGATTATTCGCTGGCCGTTCGCCACCAGCTGGGAAACATCTGCTGCACCCGGGCTTCGGCGAAGCGCTGGTCGATCAGCACCAGCACGCCGCGGTCCTGGTCGCCGCGAATTACGCGGCCTGCCGCCTGGATCACCTTGCGCACGCCGGGGTACAGGTAGGCATAGTCGAAGCCTGCGCCAAACTGGCGGCCCAGGCGCTGCTTGAACTGCTCGTTGACCGGGTTGACCTGGGGCAGCCCGAGGGTGGCGACGAAGGCGCCGATCAGGCGCGTGCCGGGCAGGTCCACGCCTTCGCCGAAAGCGCCGCCGAGCACGGCAAAACCGACCCCCTGGCCATCGGCCACGAAGCGTTCGAGAAACCCCTGGCGCGCGGCTTCGTCCATGCCGGGCGCCTGGGCCCACAGCGTGATGCCCGGGTGCTGCTCGGCCAGCAGGCCGGCCACTTGCTGCAGGTATTCGAAGCTGCTGAAGAACGCCAGGTAGTTGCCGGGCTGGCGCTGGTACTGCTCGGCAATCAGCGCGACGATCGGCGCCAGCGAGGCCTGGCGCTCGTGGTAACGGGTCGACACCTGGCTGGCGATGCGCACTTCGAGCTGCTCGGCCCGAAACGGCGCGGCCACCTCCAGCCAGGCGGTATCGGCCGGCATGCCCAGCAGGTCGGTGTAGAAATGCCGGGGGCTGAGAGTGGCGGAAAACAGCGTCACGCTGCGCGCCGCCTGCATGCGCGGGCCAAGCAGCCGGGCCGGGTTGACGTTGCGCAGGCACAAGGTGGCCAGCCGGCGCTTGCGCGGGCCCTCGCGCTGGGTGATGTCGAACAGGAAATGCTCGTCGAATAGCTCGGCAACCCGGCTGAACTGCAGGGCCTGGTAGAAAAACTGCAGCACCTGCGGGTCCAGCTCGGTGGGCTGCTGGTTGAGCCGCTCCTGGATCAGCCCGATGCATTGCTGCAACGCGCTCAACAACCCCTCGGGCAAGCGCTCGCTGGCTTCATACGGCGCCCGCTGCGCCTTGTACAGGGCATTCCATTGGCGGTTCAGGCGGTCCAGTGCGCTGGTCAGGCCCGGCGGTTTGCTCTGGCGCAGGGCGAGCAACTGGCCCTGGTCGAGGCTGGCGCTGTACATGCCACGGCCGCGCTCGACCAGGTTGTGCGCCTCGTCCACCAGCACCGCGACCCGCCACTGGTTGGCCTGGGCCAGGCCGAAGAGCAAGGCATGGGCATCGAAATAGTAGTTGTAGTCGGCGACCAGCACATCGACCCAGCGGGCCATCTCCTGGCCCAGGTAATACGGGCACACCTGGTGCGCCAGGGCCACCTCGCGCAGGGTGTCGCGATCGAGCAAGGGTTGCTGCGCCGCTGCCTCGCGTGCCGCCGGCAGGCGGTCGTAGAAGCCCTGGGCCAGCGGGCAGGACTCGCCGTGGCAGGCCTTGCCCGGGTATTCGCAGGCCTTGTCCCGGGCGATCAGCTCCAGGGTACGCAGGGCCGGCTGGGGCGACGCCGCGTGCACCTGGCGCAGGGCATCCAGCGCCAACGCCCGGCCTGGGGTCTTGGCGGTCAGGAAGTACAGCTTGTCGAGCTGCTGCGGGACCATGGCCTTGAGCAGCGGAAACAGCGTCCCCAGGGTCTTGCCGATGCCGGTGCTGGCCTGGGCCATCAGGCAGCGCCCGGTGCTGACGGCCTTGTACAGGGTCTCGGCGAGCTGGCGCTGGCCCTGGCGAAACTGCGGGTAAGGGAACGCCAGGGCCTGCAAGCCCCGGTCGCGCTCGGCCAGGCGCTGCTCCTGGCCCTGGGCCCAGGCCAGAAAACGCCTGCACTGGGTTTCGAAGAATTCGCGCAGCACTTCGGCGCGGTAGGGCTCGCTGATCAGCGTCTGGCCGTCGTTGTCCACGTCCAGGTACACCAGCGCCACCTCGATGGCGGGCAACTGCCGCGCCTGGCACATCAGCCAGGCATAGACCTTGGCCTGGGCCCAGTGCAGCTGGCGATGGTTGGCGGGCTGGCGGGCGAGGTCGCCGCGGTAGGTCTTGATCTCTTCCAGGCGGTTGGCGACGGGGTCGTAGCCATCGGCGCGGCCGCGCACCTGCAGGCCTTGGTACTGGCCTTCGAGGGCCACTTCCGCCTCATAGCCCGCGGCACGCCGCGCCACGACCCGGCGGTGGCCTTCGATGCCCTCCTGGGCGGTGGGCGACGGCGTGAAGCGCAGGTCCAGGTCACCGACCTTGGCACTGAATTCGCACAAGGCGCGCACCGCCACCTTGTAACTCACGCCGGCTCGCTCCAGCGCACATGGCAGACCGCCACCTGCAGCCCGTGTTCGGCGCAGAAGGCCAGCCAGCGCAGTTGGTTGTCCTGCAGGCGATCGCCCGGCCCCTTCACTTCGACCATGCGGTAGGCCCCCTGCTCGGGCCAGAACTGGATCAGGTCGGGCATGCCGGCGCGGTTGTTGCGGATGTCCTGCAGCAGGCGCAGGAAGCACTGCTTCAGGTGCGCTGGCGGCAGGCAGGCCAGGGCCTGTTCGAGCAAGGCCTGGTCGAGCATCGGCCAGAACACGAACGGTGATTGCAAACCGTGCTTGGCGGCAAAGCAGTCGAGGATGGCCTGGCGGTGGCTGCCATCGTCGAGCCGCCCCAGGCAGGCGTCGAACAGCGCGGCGCGGCGCAGCTGGAAGTCGCTGTCGTGCAAGTCCTGCGGCGCGGCCTGGAACGGGTGGAAGAAGGCGCCGGGGATCGGCGCGAAAATCGCCTCCCAGCACAACAGCCCGAACAGGCTGTTGAGCAAGGTGTTTTCCACGTAGTGCACCTGCCCGCCGGCTTCAGCCAGGTGCTGGCGCACGGCCTCCTCGACGCCCAGCGCAGCGAGTTCACGCGGCAGTTCCAGCTCAATCAGGTGCGGCGCCGTGCTGCGCTGGCGCGGCTGTGCAGGCCCGCCGAGCTTGCGCGCCAGGCGCGGCAACATGCGCTGCAGGGCCTGCACTTCGAGGGCATTGGCGGGTGCGGCGGCCAGTTGCATGGCCAGTTCGTGGGCCTGGGGCCAGCACTCGCAGCGTTCCAGCACGCGCACCTGGCGGATGCGTGCTTGCGCATGGTTGCTGCGGGCATAGACCGCCAGGGCCAGGTCCCAGTCGCCCAAGCGTTCGCACTGCTGGCCCAGGGCGAACAGCAGCCGCCCGTGGCGCCGCGCCAGCCAGGGGTTGTCGCTGTGCCAGTGGGCCAGGCCCTCGAGGATCACCGCCGGCGCCTCGCCCTGCTCCAAGCGCACGGTGCAGTGGTGCAGGGCCATTGCCAGGTCGATTTCGCTGCGCTGCTGCAAGGCTCGGGAACCGGGGCTGAACGGCACTTGCTCGTAGCGCAGCAGGCCCAGGTCGGCCAGCACGAAGTCCGACCAGTCCTGGTACAGGTTGCCGAAGAACAGCAAGCGCATGCGGTCGCACAGCGGCTGCAGGCACCACTGCAAGATGCCCACCGGCGCTTCGGCGAACCAGTGCGCCAGCGGCCGGGGTGGCAAGGCCAGGGCTTGCAGCTGGGCGTACAGCTCGCTCTTGGCGGCGCGCGGCCGGCTCAGTTGCCCGGCGAAACCGTGGGCGAGTTCGTCCTTGCGCAGCAGCGCGAACAGCTGCTCCAGGCTCAATTGTTCGGGCTCGCGTACCCACCCCAACGCCTGCAGGGGCTGCAGTGCGTGCAAAGTATCGCCAATCTCGGCGTAGTCGAGCCGGTCACTGCGAAACAGCTCGCCCTTGCGCATCGCCATGCGCACCATCAGCGCCTGGGCCGGCTGCTCCAGGGCGGCGAAGGCCTGCAGAAAAGCCAGCTCCTGGGCGTCGAGCAGGTCGGCGTAGCGCTGTTCGACCCACTGCAATACCTGGCGGAAGTTGTGCAGGTAGTACAAAGGGTCTTCGACGGAATGGGCGATCACGGGCAAGGTCGGGCAGCAGGAATGGACACTGTTTATACATACAGATAACGCGCACTGGCAAGCGCCATGGATCGCATTCCCCCACGGCCGCGCATCGGCCGACGAAAGGTGCCTGCTGGCCCTTCTTCAGCCGCCTGGCATCGCCAGCGCTTCGCCCAACCTGCCCAAGGCCTCGGGCAGCGCACCCAACTGCTCCCCGGTCCAGGTCAGCAACAGGTAGTGCTGGTAGCGCCCCTGCAGGCTGAACTGCGACCCTGCCAGAACCAGCAACGCGGTGCCCGCCATCGCCGACTCCAGGCGCTGCGCCGGCACCGGCTGCAGCATGCGCACCCACACCCCATGGCCGCCTTCCGGCAAGTTGAAGGCCAATTGCCCACCCAGCTGTGCGTGCAATAGCTGGCAAAGTTGCCGCATCGCCTGGCCCAGCGCCACGCGCCGCCGGCTGAGGTGCTGGTCGATCTCGCCCTTCCCTAGCATCTGCGCCAGCGCCTGCTGGCGCAGCGGCGGCAACTGGTAGGCACGCCGGGCAAACGCTTCGCCCAGCACCGGGTGACGCCCCAGCACATAAGCGTAAGGCGCCTCGGCACCCACCGTGGCCTCCAGCGAACCCAGCACCAGCAACCAGCGCTGATCGACACGATCGCGCAGGCGCATGGCGGGTAACGCGGAAAAACAGCGTTCACTGTCCAGGTCGTTTTCCAGCAGCCACACCGGGTGCCCTGCCAGCATCCGGGCAACCTGCTGCTGATCCTGCACCGAGACCATCTGCCCGCCCGGCAGGCTCAGGCACGACGGCATGATCAGCATGCGCACCGAACCTTGCCCAAGCATCTGCGCAAGGCTTGCCAGGTCCAGGCCGCCCTGGCTGTCCCAGGGCACTTCCAGCACCTGCATGCCAAGGCGCTGCAACACCTGCAGCAGGCGCCAGCAGCAAGGTGACGCCACCACCACCGTGCCGCCCTGCAGCGCCAACGCCGTCAGCAGCGTTTCCAGCACGGCCTGCACGTCGGGGCCCAGGTGCACGTGGTCGGCCTTCCAAGGCGGGTGAGCCGCGCGGTTGTAGCGGTGGGCCAAGGCCTCGCGCAGGCGCACGCCTGCGCCGCCCGGCGCTACCGGCAAGGCTTGCGCACGTTGGCGCGCCAGGCGCCGTTCATGGGCGAACAGCGTGCGCTCCAGGCCCGACTGCAGCGGCTCGGTACTGCGCTGCACACGCGCCTGGGTGGTGTTCACGACAAGCTGGGCGAAGTAGCCAGATTTGGCCACCGAACGCACACGGCCCTCATTTTCCAGCAGGCCATACGCGGCCTGCACAGTGGCCAGCGACACCCGCAGGCGCCGGGCCAGGGTGCGCAACGACGGCAGGCGCTGCTCGCCGCCGCGTTGCGCCTGATCGACCAGCGCCTGCAAGTAGCGATACACCTTGTGGTAGGCGAACTCTCGCCCCATCAGCGGGCGGCCTCGCGAGCCAGCCAGCGCAGCTGCACATCACGCCGCGCCAGGCCCGTCAGCAGACCCCGGGTGGCGCTGTGCAGGCGCCCGCCATAGATGGCGCGCAAGTGCCCAAGGGCAAGGCCACTGGTGTTGACCAGCCAGTGCTTGACCGCATCCGGGCAGGTTTTGCCCTGCAGGGCGCGGTGCAGGTAAGGCAAGGCCACCAGCATGTCCGGGTGGCGACAGCGCAAGAAGCGCTCAAGGCCCCGGCCGCGCTCGGCGAACGGGCCATACAGCATGCAGATGAGCTGGGCCTGGTCGATGCCGTAGGCCTGGGTGAAACGCGCCTGTTGCGGCCCTGGCGGACTGCCCGGCGCCCGCTGTCCGACCAGGCGCAGGGCCTCGCGCCGCGGCGAAGGCGCCAGGCAGCGGGCGTGCAGGTCCTGCAACTGGGTCAGCGCCAGCGGGTCGAGGTAGGCTGCCAGTGGCGTGGCATCGTGGGCGGGCTCGGTACGGTGGCCTATCATGCGGTCGAGTTCACCTTCGTTCACCAACTGGGGCAACAGGTCGTCGATCGCCAGCAGCCTCAGCGGTGCCTGTTCGGGTTGCTCATGGCCGGGCATTTGCGGCTCACCCACCGGCAGGCTGGCCAGCCCATGCAATTGGCCCAGCCGCTCGGCCAGGGCCGCCAGGCAGGGCTGCTCGATGACCAGGCCGTTGTCCCCCGCCAGGCGCAGGCTCCGGCGCGCCCAGGCCAGGTAGCGGCGCCGCTGGCGCAAGGGCATGGCAGTGACCAGTGCGTCCGCACACGGCTGGCCTTCGCACGCCAGGCCCACCGCCGCCGCCAGCTCCAGGTGCAGCCGGCTGCCCAGCAGCGCCTCGGGCCGCGCGTCGGCCAGGTGGCCGAACAGCAGCAAGGCATCGCGGGCCAGCGGCCAGGGCTCGCCGACCCGGGGCTGGCGGTTGAAGGGTTCGACCATGCCGGTGTTGACCATCTGCAAGTCAACGCGCGGGTCGTCATGCATGAACAGCGCATCGAAATTGCGCTCGTGGTGCTGCAGCAAGGCGCCGCTGGCTGCCGGCAGGCCCACCACCCGCACCTGCAGCTGGAAGGTCATGGGCGCTCGCAGGGCGATGCTCAACTGCGCCGCACGCAAGATGGCCAGCAGGCGCGTGCTGCGGGTATCGGCGCCCTGCACCACCAGCAACCTGAAGGTGCCGATGTAATCCGGCCCTCCGGCCGCCAACAGCAGGCGCTGGATCAGCAGCTGCAAGGAAGCGCGCTGGGGTTGCGACATGTGGGCCAGCAAGCGTTCCAGAACTTGTTGGTAGATATAGTGCATTGCCTGATCGTGAATATTGCTCACGGCTTACCTCACTGCTTCAGTCATGCACCGCACAGCTAGTGTCTGCACGAACAATTGCGCGGTGAAATTAATCTGGGAAATTTCCTGTTTGAAGTCAGGAAAACTGAAGTAGCTAAACGCTGTCGCCAAGCCATGGAGAAAAAGCACCCCCTTCGCCCACCCACCGCCTGGCGCCCAGAGCCGCCGCGGGGCCTCGCCCTCTCCATCGCACGCTCCTTGCGTAAACTGTCATTGCGCCATTATCAAGTGTTGCCGAATGAATAAAAGATACAGACAGCGGTAAAAAAACCATGCAGGCTCAAGGACAAAACCAACCCACACAATCTCTTTATCCATAGGCGGCAGACGTTTGAAGGCAATAACATTGCGCAGCAATTTTCACTCGGAATGGATATAGGAAGATTGAACTTTAAATGTAGGAATTTTCTGTTTAACAGGCAGAAAAAACCCGGGACTCAGCCCGGGTCATTTTCAGCATGACAGCGCTTTCAGGGTTGCCCCATGTCCAGCACCACGCGCCCGCCACAAGGGCATTCGTCCATGCAGCGATGCGCCTCGACCACCTGGCTGAACGGAAACACCTTGATGATCTGCGGCGTCAGCAGCTGGTCGGCGGTGAACTGGTTGATGTCGCGCAAGGCCCGTTGCAAGGCCACCTGGTCCTGGCTGATGCCCAGCTCCGGCTTGCCGGTGAAGTTGCCGATGCAATGCACATAGAACTGGATGTTCTTCTGGAACGCCGCACAGGCCGGGAACGGCGTCTGGTTGCCGCCTTGCAGGCCATACAGTACCAGGCTGCCGCGCGGCGCCAGCACATCGCCGAGCAACGACATCTGCGGCCCGCCCATGCCATCGAGCACCATGTCCACGCCACGCCCGTCGGTGTACTTGCCCACCTGCATCAGCAGGTCCTGCTCTTCGGTAACGATCACCTTGTCGGCGCCCAGCCCCAGCAGGTATTCACGCTGCTCGGGCTCCTTGGTGGCGGCGAACACCTTGAGCCCCAGCGCCTTGCCCAGCTGCACGAAGGCAGGCCCGGCGCAGTGGCTGGCGTCGGTCACCAGGGCGGTCTGCCCGGCCTTGGCCCGGGCCAGGTCGACGTAGGCAAAGTAGGCGATGAGCAACGGCGTGTAGTGCACGCTGGCCTCGATCGGCGTGAGCACGTCGGGGTAACGGGTGATGGCCGTGCGCGGCAGCACGATCACATCGCCATACACCGGGTGCTCGTTGGCGCTGGCGGCCGGGAAGCTGGCCACCCGATCGCCCACCGCAATATCGTCGACACCCTCGCCGACCGCCGTCACCACGCCCGCCATCTCACTGCCGATCCCGGCTGGCAGGCGGGCCTGGGTCGGTGCCAGGTTCTGCCGCCAGAGCACGTCGTACCAGCTCACGCCGATCGCCTCGACGCGGATCTGCACCTCGCCGACGGCTGGAGACGGTTCGGCCTGCTCCTCGCAACGGAGCACATCGGCAGCGCCGAACTTGTGGAAACGGATCATGCGGGACATCGCATACCTCGCCTTTGTGAATCTCGTATTACCACGGACTTTATCCGGGCTTTAGCCGTTAGACCATCAGTGGCCGTTAATAGTCGACATGCCTGTCATCGATTGGGCACCTGACTTTGCTGTGCATTGGCCCCCGGAAATCGGTGCAGGGTAACAGCCTTTGGCCTTAAGATTCACCCCTGCCCCACTTTAGGCGAAGCACACCGATGAATCGAAACGACCTGCGTCGCGTAGACCTCAACTTGCTGATCGTGTTCGAAACCCTGATGCACGAGCGCAGCGTGACCCGCGCCGCCGAGAAACTGTTCCTCGGCCAGCCGGCGATCAGCGCGGCGCTGTCGCGCCTGCGCAACCTGTTCGACGACCCGCTGTTCGTGCGCACCGGCCGCAGCATGGAGCCTTCGGCGCGTGCCCACGAGATCTTCGCCCTGCTGTCGCCGGCGCTGGACTCGATCTCCACCGCGGTCAGCCGCGCCGCCGAGTTCGACCCGGCCACCAGCAACGCGGTGTTTCGCATCGGCCTGTCGGACGACGCCGAATTCGCCCTGCTGCCGCAACTGCTCAAGCGCATCCGCGCCGAGGCGCCCGGTATCGTGCTGGTGGTGCGCCGGGTCAACTACCTGTTGATGCCGACCTTGCTGGCCTCGGGCGAAATCTCGGTGGGCGTGAGCTACACCAGCGACCTGCCGGCCAACGCCAAGCGCAAGGTGCTGCGCCGTAGCATGCCCAAGCTGCTGCGCGCCGACAGCGTGCCCGGCAGCATCACCCTGGACGACTTCTGCGCCCGCCCCCATGCGCTGGTGTCGTTCGCCGGCGACCTGTCCGGGTTCATCGACGAAGCGCTGGAAGAAATCGGCCGCAAGCGCCATGTGGTGCTGGCGGTGCCGCAGTTCAACGGCCTGGGGAGCCTGCTGGCCGGCACCGATATCGTCGCCACGGTGCCGGACTACACCGCCGATGCGCTGACCGCCGCCGGCGGCCTGCGCGCCGAAGACCTGCCAATCGAGGTGCGCAGTTTCGAGCTGCACATGGCCTGGCGCGGGGCGCAGGACAACGACCCGGCGGAGCGTTGGCTGCGCTCGCGTATCCAGATGTTCTTCGGCGACCCCGACAGCCTGTGACAGGCCCGCCATCACGCCAACTGGATATAAACCGCGTAAATCCCCAGCAAGATCCAGAAGCCGAGAAAGATCCAAGGCGTGCGCAGCGAGAACAGCAGCGATTTGCGGTGCCCTTCCCGTGAAGTCTCAGCCTCGCAGAACAGCGGCGATTCGTCATACGCCAGGCCCATCATCGGCTCGCTGCGCAAAAGGTGGCTCTGCTTGAGCTGCCAGTGCTCGATGATCCGGTAGGCGGCGCGGATGCCTGGCCAGGCATTCAATGAGCTGAGCACGCCGAGCGATGCCAGAAACACCGGCATGAACAACGTGAACATCTCGCCCCAGCTGGGGTTGAGGTTGTTCATCGATGCCACGAAGGCAATGACCAGGAACGACTGAGCGGCCAGGTAGGCGTCGGTGCGGTTGGCCAGGATCGTGGTTTCGTACTGGATTTCGCGCCGGTAGAAATCCAGGCGCTCCTTGGGCGTGCCGAACATCCGCGCACTTTTCTGCTCGATCTCATGTTCAGGTGTGGCGGGCGTGATGATGCGAGGCACTCGGACACTCCAGGAAGTCGTTGGGCGTTGCCTGACCTGTGGATCTGGCCAGCACGCCACCATTCCCTACAGTGATGCCACGCCGGGCTGCTAAGTTCAGGTCAAAGTGCTTGCTGGGCGGATTTTCCATCGGCGGGCTAAATGTAAAAAAAAATTTCAACGCTCCGCCGTGGTCAGAATTTCAGACCGAGTTGGAGATTGACCATGAAATTTGCCCAGTTCTGCCAATGGCTTGCCAACAATGCCGGCAAGCCCAGTACGTTTCTGATTGCCGTCATCCTGATCGCCATGTGGGCAGCTTCCGGCCCGTGGTTCCATTACAACGATACCTGGCAGCTGATCATCAACACCTCCACGACCATCATCACCTTCCTGATGGTCTTCTTGATCCAGAACACGCAGAACAGGGACAACGACATCATCCATGTGAAGCTGGACGAGCTGATCCGCGCCACCCAGTCGGCAGAGCGCTCGGTGCTTGACCTGGAAGCCCTGGACAACAAAGACATCCGCAAACTGCGCAAGGAGTACCGCGCCATGGGCAGCGCCTGCGCGCCCTGCCCGCGGCCAGTGGCAGAGCCGTCGGCGGATGGCATGCGCGATAACCTGCAGCGCTAGCCAGCCGCTGCTCACGTGCAACGTTGTAGAAGCGCTGCTTGCCCCGCGAACACCGGCAAAGCCGGTGCCATGCACCGCACTGCCCGCTCACGCACCGCGCCGGAACTTTGCCGCCTTGTCGCCGGCCCCTATTGCAGGCCCATCAAAAAGGAGACACCCCCATGAGTGCACAACTGAACGGCAAGCGCGTGGCCATTCTGGTTACCGACGGCTTCGAACAGGTCGAGCTCACCGGCCCCCGTGACGCCTTGAAGCAGAGCGGCGCGGTGGTCGATATCCTCAGTGACAAGGCAGGCTCGGTACGCGGCTGGCATCACGACAAGCCCGCCGACGCGTTCGCCGTGGACGCAACCTTCGACGACGCCCAGCGCGACCTCTATGACGCCCTCGTGCTGCCCGGCGGCGTACAGAATTCCGACACCATTCGCCTGATCCCCGGGGCGCAGCAATTGGTGAAATCCCACGATGCGGCCGGCAAGCCGCTGGCGGTCATCTGCCACGGCGCATGGTTGCTGGTGTCGAGCGGCCTGGCCAAGGGCAAGCGCATGACCAGCTACAAGACCCTGCAGGACGATATCCGCAACGCCGGTGGCAACTGGGTGGATGAGAAGGTGGTGGTGGATGGCAACCTGATCACCAGCCGCCAGCCAGACGACATTCCGGCCTTCAACGAGCAACTCCTCAAGGCCCTGGCGGGCTGAGGTCCAGTTAACCACTGGTCGTCGCGAAAACACCCGCCAACGGTGTGATCTAGTCTTCAGGCATCCTGCCTGGAGGCTGATCCATGCCACCTGACCCTGCGCAAAAAAGCCAGCGCGGCAAGGAAACCCGCCTGTTCCTGTTCCTTGTCGCCTGCCTCTTCCCCTTGCTGTCGGTGGTCATCGTCGGCGGCTACGGGTTCATCGTCTGGTTCTCGCAACTGCTGCTGGGCCCACCCGGGCCGCCCAACTGATGGCCAAGCCCATGGATGAGCCCGTGCACATCGCCAGCCTGCTGGTGCACGCCCGCCCCGAGCTGTTTGCCGCGGTCAAGGCCAACCTGCGCCTGCTGCCAGGCCTGGAGCTGCACCAGGAAAGCCCCCTGGGCAAGCTGGTGGTGGTGCTCGAGGCCGCGCACGAAAGCCAGATTCTTCGCTGCATCGAACAGATCGGCAGCATGCCCGGTGTACTCAATGCCGCGCTGGTCTACCACGAACTGCTCGACCCCGCAGGAGGCCTGGAATGAGCCTGACTCGCCGAGAATTCGCCAAGCTGCACGCCGCCGCCATCGCCGCGACCGCCGCCGGCCTGCCGGTCTTCAGCAGCGCCAGCAACCTGGTGACCGAGGCCGACCTGGTCACCCTGGACTGGAACAAGGCGCCCTGCCGCTTCTGCGGTACCGGGTGCAGCGTGATGGTGGCCACCCGCGACAACCGCGTGGTCGCCACCCACGGCGACATCAAGGCCGAGGTCAACCGCGGCCTCAACTGCGTCAAGGGCTACTTCCTGTCCAAGATCATGTACGGCGTCGACCGCCTGACCCAGCCGCTATTGCGCATGCGCAACGGCCAGTACGACAAGCAGGGCGAATTCCAGCCGATCAGCTGGGACCAGGCCTTCGACATCATGGCGCAGAAGTACAAGCAAGCCTTGAAAAGCAAAGGCCCCGAGGCCATCGGCATGTTCGGCTCGGGGCAATGGACGGTGTGGGAAGGCTACGCCGCCAACAAGCTGATGAAGGCCGGCTTTCGCAGCAACAACATTGACCCCAACGCCCGCCACTGCATGGCATCGGCGGTGATGGGCTTCATGCGCACCTTCGGCGCCGACGAGCCGATGGGCTGCTACGACGACATCGAAGCCACCGATGCCTTCGTGCTCTGGGGCTCGAACATGGCCGAGATGCACCCGATCCTCTGGACCCGGGTCACCGACCGGCGCCTGAGCCAGCCCCAGGTCAAGGTAGCGGTGCTGTCGACCTTCGAGCACCGCAGCTTCGAGCTGGCCGACATCCCCATGGTGTTCAAGCCGCAGACCGACCTTCTGATCCTCAACTACATCGCCAACCACATCATCGAAAGCGGCGCGGTCAACCAGGATTTCATCACCAGGCACACCCGTTTCGCCCAGGGCGCCGACGACATCGGCTACGGCCTGCGCCCCGACACCCCCCTGGAAACCCGCGCCAGGAATGCCGACAAGGCCAACACCTGGAGCGATATCTCCTTCGAGCAGTTCGCAGCGTTCGTCAAACCCTACACCCTGGAGCGCACCGCCAGGGAGTCCGGGGTGCCGGCCGAGCGGCTCAAGGCCCTGGCCGAGCTGTATGCTGACCCCAAGCGCAAGGTCGTGTCGTTCTGGACCATGGGTTTCAACCAGCACACCCGTGGGGTGTGGGCCAACAACCTGATCTACAACATCCACCTGCTCACCGGCAAGATCAGCCAACCCGGCAACAGCCCGTTCTCGCTGACAGGGCAACCTTCGGCCTGCGGGACCGCCCGTGAAGTCGGGACCTTCTCGCACCGCCTGCCGGCCGACCTGGTGGTCACCAACCCCAAGCACAGGGCCACCGCCGAGCAGATCTGGAAGCTGCCGGCCGGCACCATCCAGGAGAAAGTCGGCTTCCACGCCGTGCAGCAGAGCCGCATGCTCAAGGACGGCGTGCTCAACGTGTACTGGACCCAGGCCAGCAATAACATGCACGCCGGCCCCAACGTCATGCAGGAGGTGCTGCCGGGCTGGCGCAAACCCGAGAACTTCGTGATCGTTTCCGATGTGTACCCCACCGTTTCCGCCCAGGCCGCCGACCTCATCCTGCCAAGCGCCATGTGGGTGGAAAAGGAAGGCGCCTACGGCAATGCCGAGCGCCGCACCCAGTTCTGGCATCAGTTGGTGACTGCGCCGGGGGATGCCAAGTCGGACTTGTGGCAGTTGCTGGAATTCTCCAAACGCTTCACCACCGACGAAGTCTGGCCTGCCGAGCTGTTGGCCAAGGCGCCTGAGTATCAGGGCAAGACGCTGTACGAGGTGCTGTTCAGAAACGGCCAGGTCGACCAGTTCCCCGTCGAGCAGATGCAAGCCGGTTACAAGAATGACGAAGCCCAGGCCTTTGGCTACTACGTGCAGAAGGGCCTGTTCGAGGAATACGCCCGCTTTGGCCGCGGCCACGGCCACGACCTGGCCGATTTCGACCTGTACCACCAGGAGCGCGGCCTGCGCTGGCCGGTGGTCGACGGCAAGGAAACCCGCTGGCGCTACCGCGAAGGGCTCGACCCCTATGTGGAAAAAGGCAGCGAGGTGCAGTTCTACGGCTACCCCGACAAGAAGGCGATCATCTTCGCCCTGCCCTACGAGCCGCCCGCCGAAGCCCCGGATGCCGAATACCCATTCTGGCTGAGCACCGGCCGGGTGCTGGAGCACTGGCACACCGGCAGCATGACCCAGCGCGTCGAAGAGCTGTACAAGGCCGTGCCCGACGCCCTGGTGTACATGCATCCCGAGGATGCCAAGGCGCTGCAGGCGCGCCGTGGCAGTGAAGTGAAGCTGGTCAGCCGGCGCGGTGAAATTCGTGCGCGCATCGAAACCCGGGGGCGCAACAAGCCGCCGCGGGGCCTGGTGTTCGTGCCGTTTTTCGACGCCAACAAGCTGATCAACAAGGTCACCCTCGACGCCACCGACCCGATCTCCAAGCAGACCGACTACAAGAAATGCGCAATCCGCATCGAGTTGATCAGCCTGGCCTGAGGAGGCCCGCCATGCCTTTTCCAATGCTGCCCCTGTTGCTGCTGGCCACCCTCGGCCTGGCGCTGGCCGCCGAGGTCGACTACCCCCTCGATGCGCCGGGGCCCGACGGCCGCCGGCCAGGCGGCACGCTGACCCAGAGCATGCCCGCCGCGCCCATCGCCAACGACGACAACCGCGACCTCAAGCGCGAACGCAACTACCCCGACCAGCCGCCGACCATCCCCCACGCCATCCGCGGTTACCAGATCGACATCAACGGCAACAAGTGCCTGAGCTGCCACAGCCGCGCCAACAGCGCCAAGAGCCAGGCCACGGCGATCAGCATCACCCACTACATGGACCGCGACGGCCAGGCCCTGGCCGCGGTGTCGCCACGGCGCTACTTCTGCAACCAGTGCCATGTGGTGCAAAAGGACGTGCAGCCGCTGGTGGGCAACAGCTTCGAGACCATCGACCAGCTGCTGCAAGACGACGCCAACGCCGCGAAAAAACCCTGAGGAGGCGCCATGAAAGCACTGCTCGCCCTGCTCAAGGACTACTGGGGCGTCCTGCGTCGCCCCAGCGTGTACTACAGCCTGGGCTTTCTGACGCTGGGCGGGTTCATTGCCGGGATCATCTTCTGGGGCGGCTTCAACACCGCGCTGGAACTAACCAACACCGAGAAGTTCTGCACCTCGTGCCACGAGATGCGCGACAACGTGTTCGTCGAACTGCAGGACACCATCCACTACACCAACCGCTCCGGTGTGCGCGCCAGTTGCCCCGACTGCCACGTGCCCCATGAATGGACGCACAAGATCGCGCGCAAGATGCAGGCGTCCAAGGAGGTCTGGGGCAAGCTGTTCGGCACCATCGACACCCGCGAGAAATTCCTCGACCACCGCCGCGAGCTGGCCGAACACGAATGGGCCCGGCTCAAGGCCAACGACTCGCGCGAGTGCCGCAACTGCCACAACTTCCAGTTCATGGACTTCACCCGCCAGAGCAAGCGCGCCGCCGCCATGCACTCGACCTCGCTGGCCAGCGGCGAAGCCACCTGCATCGATTGCCACAAGGGCATCGCGCACAAGCTGCCGGATATGAGTGGGATCACGGGGTGGTGATTTATCGGCGACCGCCGCTCGGGGCTTGTTGGCTAAATCGAGAGCACGGCTGATCACCAGAGCCCCCCATCACATCTATCAGCACGCAAACTTATTGAATCAAGCAAACCTACACGCTTAGCTAATTCCCTTTTGTTGCGTCTTAACCGCAGAATCGAGGTATTTTCCCCATTTTATTGGAGTTAGCGTCTGCACATTTACTCCGCGCTGCAGTAGGCACAAGAATACATTCGAGCAAACACGGCTAGGCGCCCTGGCTGCCCCAAAAGAGATGCTACCGCTCACCGCACCTCAGGAGGTTCCCCTCGGTGACTGACCTACCCAGCCGTCACGCCTACGCAAAACGTTTCGAAGCCGTGCTTGCCCACATCGACAGCCACCTCGACGCTGACCTGTCGGTAAACACCTTGAGTCGGATCGCCCACTTCTCGGCGTTCCATTTTCATCGGCAGTTCTCGGCCTACGTGGGCGTTCCGGTTTCCCAGTACGTGCAGTTGATGAGGCTTCGACGTGCAGCGCACCGGCTGGTCGCAGAGCCGGCAACGGCTGTGCTCGACGTGGCACTCGATGCCGGCTTCGAGAGCCCCGAGGCGTTTTCCAGGGCGTTCAAGCGTGCCTTCGCCATGGCGCCGAGCATGTTCGCCAAGGCCCCGAACTGGCAGGCCTGGAGTGCGGTATTCGTCGTCCCCCACTTTTCCAGGAGTATCACCATGCAGATTCGTATCGTTGAGTTCCCCGAAACCCACCTGGCTGCACTCGAACACCACGGCGCGCCCGGCCTGCTGGGTGAAAGCGTCGAGCGCTTTCGCCAATGGCGCATGCAAAGTGGCCAGTCGCCGGTGGCCAGCAGCCGCACGTTCGGCATCCCCTATGGCAACCCCGACACCACCCCCAGCGAAGATTTTCGCTTCGCCATTTGTGGCGAGCTGGAGGAAGCGCTGCGGCCCAATGCGTTCGGCGTACAGGAAAAGATCATCCCGGCCGGGCGCTGCGCGGTGGTTCGCCATGTGGGCTCGCCCGACTACATCGGCGAATCCATCTACCCGCTCTACCGTGACTGGCTGCCTTCGAGCGGCGAGGAGCTGCGCGACCATCCGCTGTTCTTCCACTACCTGAGCGTGCACCCCGAGACGCCGCTGGATCAGTGGCAAACGGATATCTACGTGCCGCTCAAACCCGCCGCAGCCAGCCAATGAACTGGGCAAACAACTCCGACTGCGAGTTGATCTCAAGCTTCAGGTAGAGGTTCTTGCGGTGCATGCGCACGGTCTCCGGCGAAATCCCCAGCTCATGGGCCGTGGATTTCACCGAGTGCCCCTGCAGCACCATCTGCGCCACTTCCCGCTCGCGCTGGGTCAGCACCCCGCAGCCAAAGCTGTCGAAGGCCGCCTGCACGCTGCCCTTGGCTTGCGGCGCCTGGGCCAGGCCGTGCTTGGCAAAGCGCGTGAGCAGCTCGCGGACCATCGGCTCCACGGCCTGCAGCAGGTGCAGCTGCTCGATGCCCAGGCGCGCCCCGCTGCAGCCCTGGAACAGGCTCAGGGAGATCTTGCTGTCGTTGCCCAGGTCGACGATGAAGTAGCTGTCCTCGCTGCACCCGGTGCCCAGGTAGTAGGACTTGTAGTACTCGCTGTCGAAGAAGTCGTCCGGGGCGATGTCTTCCAGGTGATAGAAACCCTGCGCCAGGCCCTTTTCCACCGCCAGGCAGAACGGGTCGAGCAGGTAGCCCGCGGCGAAATAGCGCTCCAGCACCGCCTCGTGGTAGCGGTCCGGGATGCCCTGCTGGTACAGCAGCTGCGGCGGTTGACCCTTGCGTTCGAGGCTGATCAGCATCGACTCGGCGCCCACCAGCTGGCTGATCGCCGCTGCCAGCCAGGCCAGCGCGTCGGCGCCCTCGCTGTGGGCGAAAGCCTGTTGCAGGGCGCTGTGCCATTGCTGCAGGGCATGAAACGGCAGGTTTATTGTGGTGTTTTCGTGTGCTCGGCTCATGCCCCGCAGTCTACCGGCCGGGGCATGCGCGCGCACCTTTGCGTGCAGGTGGGTCATTGGCCGTGGTACAGGCCCTGCTCGGTCAGCTCGCGGGCGGCATCGAGGATGCAGCTGCGCAGGGTGTCGACGATCTGGTCGACCTGGGCATGGGTGATGATCAGCGGCGGCGACATCACGTTCAGGTGCATGATCGGCCGCACCAGCAAGCCCTTGGCCTGGGCCCGCAGGTGGATGCGCTCGCCGATGTTCACCTCGTCGGCGAACAGCGCCTTGGTCTTCTTGTCGGCCACGAACTCGACGCAGGCCATCAGCTTCATGCAGCGCACCTCGCCCACCAGCGGCAGGCTTGCCAGCGTCTGCAGGCGCTGCTCCAGGTAGCTGCCGACATCGTTGACATGGGCCAGCAGGTTTTCCCGCTCGATGATCTCGATGTTCTTCAGCGCCGCCACGCAGCACACCGGGTGGCCGCTGTAGGTGAAGCCGTGGGTGAAGCAGCGGCCCTTGCCGGGTTCGGCGATCACCTTCCAGATACCCTCGGAGAAGATGCACGCGCCCAGCGGCAGGTAGGCCGAGGTCAGGCCCTTGGCGGTGGTGATGATGTCGGGGGTGACGCCGAACAGCGCCTCGGAGGCGAAGAAGGTGCCCAGGCGGCCGAACGAGGTCACCACCTCGTCGGCGACGAAGAGGATGTCGTAGGTCTGGCACACCTGCCACATGCGCTGGAAGTAGCCCTTGGGCGGGATGATCACCCCGCCCGAACCCATGATCGGCTCGGCGAAGAAGGCGGCGACGTTGTCTGCGCCCAGGGAAAGGATCTTGTCCTCGAACTCGGCCACCAGGAAGTCGAGGAACTCGGCCTCGTCCATGTCCTCGCCGGCCCGGTAGAAGTTGGGGTTGGAGACGTGGTGGATCAGCTCGTGGGCGTAGTCGAACTCCGGCACCCGGTCGGCGGCCTTGTTGCCGATCGACATGGTCAGGCAGGTGGAGCCGTGGTAGGCGTTGTAGCGGGCGATCACGTGCTTCTTGTGCGGCTTGCCGCGGCAGTTCTGGTAGTACTGGATCAGCCGGTAGGCGGTGTCCACGGCGGTGGAACCGCCGGTGGTGAGGAACACGTGGTTGAGGTCACCCGGCGCCAGGCTTGCGAGCTTTTCGCAGAGCTCGATGGCCCTGGGGTTGGCCATGTCGGAGAACGGGTTGGAATAGGCCAGCTGGCGCACCTGATCGGCGATGGCCAGGGCCATTTCCTCGCGGCCCAGGCCGATGTTGGTGCACCACATGCCGCCCACGGCATCGAGGAAGCGGTTGCCGTCGGTGTCGTAGATGTAGGCGCCTTCGCCGGCTTCGATGTTCAGTGCGCCTTGCTCGGCGTGTTCGTCGAACATGTGGTAGCCGTGCATGTAGTGGGCCTTGTCGGCCTCGACCAGCAGCGCGTTGAGGGGGGCGGCGGCCAGTTTGCGAGTCGGGGTAGCCATGAGCGGTTCCTTGTCGGATCGGTACGGTAGAAGGTGTCAGATGCCGGTCTTGACCGTGCTCCAGACCCGGGTGATGGCGCGCATGGCCTGCGGGTCCTGGGATTTCTGGGTGAACAGGCGTTCGCGGGTCTGGTCGTCCGGGTAGATCGCCGGGTCGTTGCGGATGTCGGCCTGCACCAGGGGCGTGGCGGCGGCGTTGCTGTTGGCGTAGTGGATGTAGTTGGTCACATCGGCCATGGTCCGGGGCTGCAGCAGGTATTCGATGAAGCGGTGGGCGTTGGCCACGTGCGGGGCGTCATTGGGCAGGTAGAGGCTGTCGAACCAGATCAGCGAGCCTTCCTTGGGAATGAAGAACGCCAGGTTGATGTCCTTTTTCGCCTCCACCGCGCGGGCCTGGGCGGTGGCGTAGTCGCCGGACCAGGTCAGGGCCATGCACACGTCGCCGTTGGGCAGGCTGGTGAGGTAGTTCACCGAGTCGAACTTCTTGATGTAAGGGCGCACGCCCATGAGCACGTCCTGGGCGGCCTTGAGGTCGGCAGGCTTGGCGCTCTGCGGGTCCTTGCCAAGGTACTTGAGGGCCAGCGGGATGACTTCGCTGGGGGCGTCCATGATGGTCACGCCGCAGTCGGCGAAGCGCGAGACGATCTTCGGGTCGAACAGCATCGCCAGCGAGCCGATGGGCGCATCGGGCATGCGCTGCTTGATCTTGTCGACGTTGTAGGTGATGCCGGAGCTGCCCCAGGTGTACGGCGCCGAGTACACCATGCCGGGGTCGAAGGCCTGCATGTGCTGCACCACCTGCGGGTCGAGGTTGGCCCAGCTGGGCAGCTTGGACTTGTCCAGCGGCTGGAACACCTTGGCCTTGATCAGCGGCGGCACCAGGGAGGCGTTGAGCATCACCAGGTCGTAGCCGGAGCGGCCGGTGAGCAGTTTGGTCTGCACCGTCTCGTAGCCGTCGAAGGTGTCGTAGATCACCTTGATGCCGGTCTGCTTTTCGAAATCGGCGAGGGTGTTTTCGCCGATGTAGTCAGTCCAGTTGTACAACCTGAGCGTGTTGCTGGTGTCTGCCTCGCCGGCCAGGGCGGCCGTGGCGGTACAACACATCAACCAGCTGGAAATCACCTTCAATGCCTTGCGCATAGCAACTCCATCGTGTGATCAGGATCGGCTCGGGCGAGCTGATGGAGCCACTATCCGGTGGAATCTGCCAGGGGGCCATAACCCGAATGGGTGGGGTCGCTCAGCGATCGCCTTGCAGCGTCTGGCGCACCACATCGAAGAAGGTGGCCAGGATGCGCCGCGAGCTCTGCGCGCGCAGGCACACCAGGGTTTCGCTGAAGCGGTGCTGGCTGTCGGTGATCGGCAGGCCGCGGATGCGCGAGTCCGAGCCCAGCTCGGCCGCCGACACCACGCCTACCCCCATGCCGATCGCCACCGCCTCGCGCGCCGCCTCACGCCCCTCGACCTCGATGGCCTTGCGCATGGGCAAGCCGGCCGCCGCCATTTCCTCCTGCACCGCCAGCCGGGTCACCGAGCCCTGCTCGCGCAGCACCAGCGGCACCGTGGCCAGGTCGGCCAGGCTGACCGACGCGCGCTGCGCCCAGGGGTGGTCATGGGCGACGAACGCCAGCATCGGGTCACTGCGAAGGGGCAGGCACATCAGCCGCTCGTCTTCGATGTTGCGGCCCAGCAGCGCGATGTCGGTCTTGTAGCCGAACAGCCGCTCCAGCACCTCATCGGTGTTGCCGGTTTCGACCTTCACATCGACCCCGGGGTAGCGTGCGCAGAAGCGCGCCACATAGGGCAGCACATGCACCGGCGCGTCCACGGCCAGGTTCAGCGCCCCGGTCGAGAGCGTGCGGTAGTCCATCAGCATGTCATGGGCATCGACGCTGATGTCGAACAGGCGCTGGGTCATGCCGAACAGGCGCTCGCCCACCTCGGTGAGGCGCACCTGGCGCTTTTCGCGAAGAAACAGCAGCACCCCGTAGCAGTCCTCGAGCTTGCGCACCTGGTCGGACACCGACGGTTGAGACAGGCACAGCTGCTCTGCCGCACGGGTAAAGCTCGCGTGCAGGGCCACCGCATGAAAAGCCTTGAGCTGGGTGTGTGAAATCGCCATGGGTTTCCCTCCATAGGACTGGCCTATGTGTGCATACGTTTAATCGATTTTATTTATGCACAGTGCACTGCGAGGATGCTTTTCGCAAGGCACCACCCTGCATGGCGCCCCTTTTTTCGGAGACACCCGATGCGACCTTTCTGGCTCGAACAAGCGCTGAAAACCCAGCAAGATGCCCCCTGCCCGCCCCTTGAGCAGCACATCCAGGCCGATGTCTGCATCGTCGGTGGCGGCTATACCGGCTTGTGGACCGCCATCATGCTCAAGGAGCAGAACCCCGCACTCGAAGTGGTGATCGTCGAAGCCGACATCTGCGGCGCGGGGGCCAGTGGGCGCAATGGCGGCTGTGCGCTGTCCTGGTCGGCGAAGTTCTTCACCCTGGAGCGCCTGTTCGGGCTGGAAGAGGCCGTGCGCCTGGTCAAGGCGTCGGAACAGAGCATCTACGCGATCGGCGACTTCTGCAAAAAATACGCGGTGGATGCCGATTACCGCCTCGACGGCACGCTGTACACCTCCACCAGCCAGGCGCAGGTAGGCTCGACGGATGCGGTGGTCGCCGCGCTGCAGCGCCATGGCATCAACACCTTCGCCAAGCGCCCGCTGGCCGAGGTGCAGCGCATGGCAGGCTCGGCCCAGCACCTGGAGGGCTGGTACTCGCCCGCTGCGGCCAGCGTGCAGCCGGGCAAGCTGGTACGCGGCCTGCGCCGCGTTGCCCTGGGGCTGGGCGTGCGGATTCACGAGGGCACGCCGATGGTCAGCCTGGATGAAGGGTTGCCGGCCACGGTCACCACCCCCCGTGGCGCAGTCACCTGCAAGAACGTGGTGCTGGCGATCAATGCCTGGATGGCCCGGGCATTCCCGCAGTTCCAGCGCTCGGTGGCGATCGTCTCCAGCGACATGATCATCACCGAACCGCGCCCCGACCTGCTCGAGCGCATCGGCCTGACCAGCGGGGTGACCGTGCTCGACTCGCGCATCTTCGTGCACTACTACCACAACACCCCCGACGGGCGAATCATGCTGGGCAAAGGCGGCAACACCTTCGCCTTCGGCGGGCGCATGCTGCCGGTGTTCGACCAGCCGTCGCCGTATGCGGGCCTGCTGCGCGACTCGCTGGAAAAGTTCTTCCCCGCCTTCACCGGCGTCGACATCGCAGCGACCTGGAACGGCCCTTCGGATCGCTCGGTCACAGGCTTGCCGTTCTTCGGCCACTTGGGCGCCAAGCGCAACATCTTCTATGGCTTCGGCTATTCGGGCAGTGGTGTGGGCCCCTGCCACATGGGCGGGCAGATTCTCTCATCGCTGGTGCTGGGGCTGGACAACGCCTGGACACGCTCGCCGTTGCTCAACGGCCCTCTGGGCTATTTCCCACCCGAGCCGATCCGCTACCTGGGTTCGTTGATGGTGCGCAATGCCATACGCCGCAAGGAGCACGCCGAGGACCACGACCGCCGCCCGCGCCGGCTGGATGTGCGCCTGGCCAAGTTCGCCGCCGCCGCTGGCAAGGCGGACAAGGCCTGAATCAACGCCTGCAGGGCCAGTAATAAGCTCAGCTTATTTGTGAAATGTGATAAATCGATTTTCTTTATTTCAACGCCAATGTTCTGATCACGCCATGCATCACTCCTTACAAAAACAACATGCCGGAGAAGATCATGACCAAAGCCGAGTTCCCCATCTCCCACCCGCTGGCAGCGCCCGCCCTGGGCGAACCCTACCTGCTGACGCCAGGCCCGCTGACCACCTCCAAGGCCACCAAAGAAGCCATGCTCCGCGACTGGGGTTCATGGGACAAGGCGTTCAACGAGGTGACGGCAGAGGTGCGCAAGCGCCTGCTGGCCATGGCCGGCGTGGCCGATGACAGCTTCGCCTGCGTGCCGCTGCAAGGCAGTGGCAGCTACTCGGTGGAGGCCGCGCTGGCCACCGCCATCCCCCGTGATGGCAAGGCCCTGGTGCTGATGAATGGCGCCTACGGCCAGCGCGCCACCAAGACCCTGGAGTACCTGGGCCGCGCCTTCGTCACCCTGGACAAGGGCGATTACCTGCCGCCGCAGCCCGAAGAAGTGGACGCCCTGCTCAAGGCCAACCCCGACGTCACCAACGTGTTCCTGGTGCACTGCGAAACCAGCTCGGGCATCCTCAACCCGCTGCGCGAAATCGCCGAGGTGGTGAAGGCCCATGGCAAGAGCCTGATCATCGACGCCATGAGCTCCTTCGGCGCGGTGCCGTTGACCGTGCAGGACATCCCTTTCGATGTGGTGGTGTCTTCGGCCAACAAATGCATCGAGGGCATCCCGGGCTTTGGCTTCGTCATCATCCGCCGCAGCGTGCTGGAAGCCGCCAAAGGTCGCGCCAACTCGCTGAGCCTGGATCTGTACGAGCAATGGCTGTACATGGAAAAGACCGGCCAGTGGCGCTTCACCCCGCCGACCCACAGCGTGGTGGCCTTCCACAAGGCGCTGGAGCAACACGACGCCGAAGGTGGCGTGCACGGGCGCCTGGCGCGCTATACGCGCAACCGTGACGTGCTGGTGGCCGGCATGCGCGAGCTGGGTTTCAAGACCCTGCTCGAAGACCGCTGGCTGTCGCCGATCATCACCACCTTCTTCAGCCCCGAGCACCCCAACTTCGAGTTCAAGCGTTTCTACGACGAGCTGAAGTCGCGCAACTTCATCATCTACCCCGGCAAGCTGACCGTCGCCGAAAGCTTTCGCATCGGCTGCATCGGCCAGATCGACGAACACGTCGTCCACCAGCTGCTGCGCGCCATCGCCGACAGCCTGCTGGCGATGAACGTCGAAATGCAGCACGCCACTGCCTGATCACACCGTTTAAAGGCCCTTGCCAGATCGAGCAGGGGGGCGAGTGGATCGTCCCCTTGGGCAAGGGCCTTTTCTTGACCCTGCAACCCCTGACTGGTCGCAACACATGACCGGCTGATGCCCGCGCGCGGGCACGGCTGGCGGGGTACGCATGGAGGCCTCGTGCAGTCTCGAAAACAACCACAAAAAACCATGACCTTGCGCTGTCTGGCACCCCACCACGGGATCAGAACACCATGAACAATCCTGCAAGCCCTCTCGCCACAGGCTGGAAATCGCTGCAACGTTGGCGCGTGCAAGTCTTTCTCATCACCTGGGTGGCCTATGCCGCCTTCTACTTCACCCGCAAGGCGTTTTCCGTCGCCAAGCTAGGGATCGGCGAAGACCCGGATTTCGTCCTGGAAAAGGCCATGATGGCCAACCTCGATGCCCTGTACCTGACGGCCTATGCCGTCGGCCAGTTCCTCTGGGGCAACTTCTCCGACCGCTTCGGCCCGCGGGTCGTGGTGCTCAGCGGCCTGGTGGTCTCGGCGCTGGCGGCCCTGCTCATGGGCACCTACGCCACCCTGCCGATCTTCGCCACCTGCATGCTGGTGCAGGGCCTGGCGCAGTCCACCGGCTGGTCGGGGCTGTGCAAGAACGTGGGCAGTTTCTTCAGCACCCGTGAACGTGGCCGCGTGCTCGGCTACTGGAGTACCTCCTACGCCTTCGGTGGGCTGGTGGCCACGCCCTTCGCCGGCTGGTGGGCGTATGACGCCTACCACGACTGGCGCATCGCGTTCTTCAGCAGCGCCGCGGTGGTGCTGGTGGTGGCCGTGCTGTTCTTCCTGATGCAGCGCAACCGCCCGGAAGACGTGGGGCTACCACCGGTGGAGATCGAGCTGGAACCGGTCAGCCCGGTGGCGGTGCCGCGCGAAAGCATGTGGGCCGGCCTGCGCACGGTGATGAAGAACCGCACCGTGCTGTTCCTGGGCCTTGCCTATTTCATGCTCAAGCCCGCCCGCTACGCGATCCTGCTGTGGGGCCCGGTGATCATCTACGAGCGCATGCCCGAGATCGGCAAGGTTGCATCGGCCATCGTGCCGACCTCCTTCGAGCTGGCCGGGCTGATCGGGCCCATCCTCATCGGCATTGCCTCGGACAAGTACTTCGGCGCCCGGCGCATCCCCGCCTGCGTGCTCAGCCTGGTGGTGCTGACCGTGTGCCTTGCGCTGTTCGTGCCGGCTATGCAGAGCGGCAGCCTGTATGTGGTGGTGGGCCTGCTGTTCATGATGGGGCTGACCCTGTACGGGCCGGACTCGATGATCAGCGGCTCGGCCGCCATCGATTTCGGCAGCAAGGATGGCGCGGCCTCCGCCGCCGGTTTCGTCAATGGCTGTGGTTCGGTCGGTGCGGTGCTCGGCGGCCTGCTGCCGGGGTACTTCGACACCATCACGGTGTTCCTGGTGTTCACCGGTGCCGCACTGCTGGCCAGCGCAATGCTCATCCCGTTCTGGAACAGCCGCCCGAAAACCGTGGAAACCACGGTGCTGGAGCCGGCGCCCCTGCAGCCTGCCGTTGTTGGCAGCACCTCTTGAACCGCCTGACCTTTCCCTGGAGCACCTGCCATGCATTATGAAAAACCTTCGCAACTGCAAGCCGTCGTCCTGGACTGGGCCGGTACCGTGGTCGATTTCGGCTCGTTCGCGCCGACGCAGATTTTCGTCGAAGCCTTCGCCGAATTCGGGGTTTCGGTGTCGCTGGAAGAAGCCCGCGGCCCGATGGGCATGGGCAAGTGGGACCACATTCGCACCCTGTGCGACCTGCCGGAAATCGCCGAGCGGTATCGCAAGGTGTTCGGCCGCACGCCCACCGATGACGATGTGACCGCGCTGTACAAGCGCTTCATGCCGCTGCAGATCGACAAGATCGCCGTCCACTCCGCCCTGATCCCGGGGGCGCTGGAGGCCATCGCCGACGTTCGCCGGCGGGGCATGAAGGTCGGTTCCTGCTCCGGCTACCCGAAGGTGGTGATGGACAAGGTGGTGGAGCTGGCCCGGCACAACGGCTATGTCGCCGACCACGTCGTGGCCACCGACGAAACCCCCAATGGGCGGCCGTGGCCGTCGCAGGCACTGGCCAACGTCATCGCCCTGGGCATCGACGATGTGGCGGCCTGCGTCAAGGTCGACGACACCTGGCCGGGCATCCTCGAAGGGCGCAAGGCGGGCATGTGGACGGTCGCCCTGACCTGTTCGGGCAACGCGCTGGGGCTGCCTTACCAGCTGTACCAGGCGCTGCCGTCGGACAAGCTGGCCGAAGAGCGTGCACGCATCGTCAAGCTGTTCGAGCCCTCCCGCCCGCATTACCTGATCGACACCATCGTCGAGCTGCCGGCAGTCATCGATGACATCAACCGGCGCCTGGCCCGCGGCGAAACCCCGCAGGCCTGCTGAGCCGCCCTGCCCTTACCCGAACGACAACACGCACTCGTGACACCCAGGAGAATCCCCATGCGTTATGCACACCCCGGCACGCCAGGCGCCAAGGTCAATTTCAAGCCCCGCTACGGTAACTTCATCGGCGGTGAGTTCGTGGCCCCGGTCAAGGGCCAGTACTTCGAAACCACCTCCCCGGTGAACGGCAAGCTGATCGCCGAATTCCCCCGCTCCACCGCCGAAGACATCGACAAGGCCCTCGACGCCGCCCACGCCGCCGCCGACGCCTGGGGCCGCACCTCGGTACAGGACCGCTCCAACGTGCTGCTGAAGATCGCCGACCGCATCGAGCAGAACCTCGAAGTGCTGGCCATCACCGAAACCTGGGACAACGGCAAGCCGGTGCGCGAAACCCTCAACGCCGACATCCCACTGGCCGTCGACCACTTCCGCTACTTCGCCGGCTGCATCCGCGCCCAGGAAGGCGGCGCCGCCGAAATCAACGAAAACACCGTGGCCTACCACATCCACGAGCCGCTGGGCGTGGTCGGGCAGATCATCCCGTGGAACTTCCCGATCCTGATGGCCGCCTGGAAGCTCGCCCCGGCCCTGGCCGCCGGCAACTGCGTGGTGCTCAAGCCCGCCGAGCAGACCCCGCTGGGCATCACCGTGCTGGTCGAGCTGATCGGCGACCTGCTGCCCGCTGGCGTGCTCAACGTGGTGCAAGGCTATGGCCGCGAGGCCGGTGAAGCGCTGGCCACCAGCAAGCGCATCGCCAAGATCGCCTTCACCGGCTCCACCCCGGTCGGCTCGCACATCATGAAATGCGCCGCCGAGAACATCATCCCGTCCACCGTCGAGCTGGGCGGCAAGTCGCCGAACGTGTACTTCGAAGACATCATGCAGGCCGAGCCGAGCTTCATCGACAAGGCCGCCGAAGGCATGGTGCTGGCCTTCTTCAACCAGGGCGAGGTGTGCACCTGCCCATCGCGCGCGCTGGTGCAGGAGTCGATCTACCCGCAGTTCATGGAAGTGGTGATGAAGAAGGTGCTGCAGATCAAGCGCGGCGACCCGCTGGACACCGACACCATGGTCGGCGCCCAGGCCTCGCAGCAGCAGTTCGAGAAGATCCTTTCGTACCTGCAGATCGCCCAGGACGAAGGCGCCGAGCTGCTCACCGGCGGCAAGGTGGAGAAGCTCGAAGGCTCGCTGGCCACCGGCTACTACATCCAGCCGACGCTGCTCAAGGGCAACAACAAGATGCGCGTGTTCCAGGAAGAAATCTTCGGCCCGGTGGTCAGCGTCACCACCTTCAAGGACGAAGCCGAAGCCCTGGCCATCGCCAACGACACCGAGTTCGGCCTCGGCGCCGGGGTGTGGACCCGCGACATCAACCGCGCCTACCGCATGGGCCGCGGCATCAAGGCCGGCCGCGTGTGGACCAACTGCTACCACCTGTACCCGGCGCACGCCGCGTTCGGTGGCTACAAGAAGTCCGGCGTGGGGCGTGAAACCCACAAGATGATGCTCGACCACTACCAGCAGACCAAGAACCTGCTGGTGAGCTACGACATCAACCCGCTGGGCTTCTTCTAAACCGGGCCGGCTCCTACAGGCACCCCAAGATCCTGTGCGAGCCGGCTTGCCGGCGATAGGGCCGGTACTTTTCCCATCATCGGAACCGCCAATGAAAATCCGTTACAAGGTCAGCCTCGCGGCTGCCTGTGTGCTGTGCGTCACCACCAGCCTGCTGTCCCTGGCCCAGGTCAGCCAGGTGCGCACCCTGCTGCGCGACCAGGTGCAGGCGAGCATCGTCGAAACCAGCACTGCCGTGGCCCGGCAGATCGAAAACTGGCTCAACGGCAAACTCCACCTGATGGACCTGGCCGCCCAGGCGATCGACAGCCAGTACAGCCCGCAAACCACCCAGCGCATTTTCGACTCGCCCCTGCTCAAGGATGAGTTCAAGCTGGTGTTCGGCGCCCTCGACGCCGATGGCAAACCCATCAAGAACACCTCCTCGTGGAACCCCAAGCCCGATTACGACGCCCGCACCCGCCCCTGGTACGCCAGCGGCAAGGGCGCAGCCCAGGCGGTGCTGACCGACCCCTACAAAGACTCCACCAGCGGCGAGATCCTGATTTCGGCAGTCGCCCGCATCAGCGACGCCGGCCGCCCGCTCGGCGTATTCGGCGGCGACATCCGCCTGACCCAGGTGGCCGAGGCCATCAATACCCTGGACTTCGGCGGCGCCGGCTATGCGTTCCTGCTGAACAAGAACGGCAAGATCATTTCCCACCCCGACGCCGCCCTCAACGACCAGCCCTACAGCGCGCTGTTCGGCGGCCAAACGCCAGCTCTCGAAGGCCGCCTGCAGGACATCGACAGCGCCGGCAAGGCCCTGCTGGTGTCGTTCGTCCCACTCACCGGGCTCAAGGGCATGGACTGGTACATCGGCGTGGTGCTGGACCAGGACATCGTCATGGCCGCCGCCCATACGCTGACCTGGCGGGCGCTCATCGGCACCGCCCTGGGCGTGCTGCTGAGCCTGCTGGTGCTGGGCATGCTGGTGCGCCGCCTGCTCTGGCCGATGGACCGCCTCAAGCAGTCGCTGGAAGACATCAACCGCGGCGAAGGCGACCTGACCCGTGAGCTGCAGGTGGCCGGCAACGACGAAGTGGCGCTGGTCTCGCGGGAATTCAACCACCTGCTGGCCAACCTCAAGACGCTCATCGGCGAGGTCAAGGGCCGCTCGCAGCAGGTGCGTGAAAGCTCCACCGCAACCTCCAGCGCAGCCGACCAGTCCGCCAGCCGGGTGCAGCTGCAGTTGCAGGAGCTCGACCAGCTGGCCACGGCCATGGCCGAGATGGCGGCGACCGCCGAAGACGTCGCGCGCAATGCCCAGGCCGCAGCCGAAGCCGCGCTGGTGGCCACCGAGCAGACCCACGGCGGGGTCGCCCTGGTGTCGCGTTCCACCGGGGCCATCAAGCGCCTGGCCGACGAAATGAACGACACCGGCCACGCCATCAACGAGCTGTCGATGCTCAGCCAGCGCATCGAATCGATCGTGGCGGTGATCACCAGCATTGCCGACCAGACCAACCTGCTCGCGCTCAATGCCGCCATCGAGGCGGCGCGGGCCGGCGAGTCGGGCCGCGGCTTTGCCGTGGTGGCCGATGAAGTGCGCTCGCTGGCCTCGCGCACGCAGCAGTCCACCCAGGAAATCCGCGAGATGATCGACCAGCTGCAAAGCGGCGTGAAGCACGCCCAGGGGCGCATGCAGCAAAGCCGCGAAAGCGCCGGCAAGACGGCCGAGGATGCGCATGCCGCCAACCAGACCCTGGAGCGCATCCGCGAGGCGATCCAGCGCATCAACGACATGACCCTGCAAATTGCCGCCGCCGCCGAGCAACAGAGCGTCACCAGCGAAGAGATCAACCGCAACACCACCACCATCCGCGACATCAGCCTGGCGGTTTCCGGCAGCGCCGACCAACAGGTGCTGCAGTGCTCGCAGATGGTCGAACAGGTCGGCCAGCAGGATCGCCTGCTCAGCCGCTTCAAGATCTGAGGCGCGGCCTGTGACCGATAACAACAACCCTTGCACAGAGGTAACCAAGATGAGTGCAGCGCACCTGTATCCCGTTCGTCCCGAGGTTGCGGCCACTACCCTGACCGACGAGGCCACCTACAAGGCCATGTACCAGCAATCGGTGATCAACCCGGACGGCTTCTGGCGTGAGCAGGCCCAGCGTCTGGACT
>NZ_BQIP01000020.1 GCF_021602585.1 Pseudomonas faucium | reverse complement strand
TAACCGTTCCCCGGCCTTGCTGTGGCTGGGTGTACGTGGCACCACCTCCATCTCCCGCCGCTTGGTAAACCAGTTGAGCGGCGAGCGCGGCGAGTAGAGCCAGCGGTTGAGCCGGTCCAGCACATCCAGCAGGCGCCGGGGGAACTCGTTCTTGATGCCGCTGCTGGTCACCTGCCACAGGTGCGGGCTGCGCTGGCGATGGCGGATCAGCACCTCGTAGACGAACGAATAGTGCACATCGCCCGACAGGATCACGTAATGCCCGGGCGTGCGCGAATGGCGGAAGATGTTCAGCACCACCTGCGCAGCCCCGCGGTGGGCCATCCAGTTCTCGGCATCGACCAGCAGCGGGTAGCCCAGCCAGCTGAATACCCGTTGCACCGTCTCGATCAACTTCACGCCGAAGATCGGCGCTGGCGAGACGATGATCGCCGAAGGGTGATCCAGCAGGGCTTGCTGGAGCTCGCACAGCGCTTCCCAGTCGAGCAGGCCGGAAGGCTTGGCCAGGTCGCTTTCACTGCGCCAGCGCCGTGTGCGGGTGTCCAGCACCAGCAGCGGCGGCTCGCTGGGCAGGCTGAACTGCCAGCCCTTAAAGCGCAGCAACTCGTCGATCAGGGCATCCCGGGGCTGGCTGCCCAGCTGCTGGCATTGCCCGACCAGCGCCTGGCAGCCGTCCGGGTCGTTGCCCCAGGCCTGGCACAGCAGGTAGCCGAGCAAGGCATTGCCGATGATGCGGCGCGAGAAGGGGTGGCCGTAGGCGGTTTCTTCCCATTGCGCCGAGAGGTTCCAGTCGTCGGTGATGTCGTGGTCGTCGAAGATCATCAGGCAGGGCAGGTGGGCCATCACCCGCGCGACCTCGCCGAGGTTGGCGGCGAACGCCTCGATCAGCGGCAGCTCCTGGCTGTAGCGCGCCTGGTGCGGCTCGGCGAGGCCTGCGGGCATGCCCAGGCTGACCAGTTGCCAGGGCACGGGCGACCAGACCAGCAGGTACATGGCCAGCACCTCGGCGAAGGTCACCAGGTGGTTGTCGGCGTTGCTGGAAGAGAAGATCGGCTTGCGCTTGCCGCCGAAGAAGCGCTCGCGCAGGCTTTCGTTGCGCGCCTGGGCGGGCAGCAGGTCGGCGCGGTGGTAGTAGCTGGCGGGGTGGCGATAGAGCGCCTGGCTGCCTGCGACCACCGCGCCTTGCAACGCTTCGTCGTACAGGCCCAGGCGTTCGATCAGCGAATGGATGGCCCGCAGCATCGGCCCGGCGACGTCGTCGGCATACACCTGGTCGCCGGTCATCAGCAGCACGGCAGGGCGCTGCTGCGGGTCTTGGCAGGCCAACAGCAAGCGGTCGGCGCACAGCAAGCCATCGCTGGCCGGGTGGTGTGGCTTGCGGCAGGAACCGTGCAGCAGCTGCTCGAGGTGGCCGCGCAGCACCAGGTTGGGGCGTTGCTGGCCGGGGTAGAGCAGGTACGGCGCCCAACTGGCGATGCCCAGGCCATCGATGAGCAGGTCGTACTCGAGAGCGATGTCGCAGGGCAGGGGCTGGCTGAAGTGGATGTCCAGCAGGTGGATGAAGGCGTGCTGGCCTACGGGGATGACTTGGCAATCGACCTTGGCCGCAGCGTCCATGATGAGCTCGGGTTGCAAGGGTTGCGTGCCGACCAGCCAGATGGCCAGGCGCTGGGGTTCCAGGCGGCGCAGTATCGGGCCAACGAGCACTTTGGGCAGTGGGGCGCAGGAGGTCATCGACAGCTCGGGGCTAAGCGGGCTTCTTCGCATGGCTTGCACCACGAAGAAACCCTGGCGTTCAAATCAAACCAGATGAAACAAAAACGGGCGGAAAATGCTGAACATTTCCCGCCCGCCTGGCAAACCTGAGATGTATCAGGCTTTGTCAGCCATCAACTTCTCCAGCTTCTCCTGGTGCCGCGCAAACTGGCGAATGCCTTCGGCCAGCTTCTCGGTGCCCATGGCATCTTCGTTCATCGCCCAGCGGAACTGGCTTTCGTTCAGCACCTGCTTGGCCTCGCCGGCATTGCCCGGCTTGAGCATGCGTGGCAGCTCGCCCTGGTCGTCGCTGAGCTGTTGCAGCAGCTCCGGGCTGATGGTCAGGCGATCGCAGCCGGCCAGTTGCTCGATCTGGCTGATATTGCGGAAGCTGGCGCCCATGACCACGGTGTCGTAGCCATTGGCCTTGTAGTAGTTGTAGATGCGCGTGACCGACTGCACGCCTGGGTCATCGGCACCCACGTACTCCTGGCCGGTGCTTTTCTTGTACCAGTCGTAGATGCGGCCCACGAACGGCGAAATCAGGAACACCCCGGCATCGGCACAGGCCTGGGCCTGGGCGAAGGAGAACAGCAGGGTCAGGTTGGTCTGGATGCCTTCCTTCTCCAGCTTCTCGGCAGCGCGGATGCCTTCCCAGGTGGAGGCCAGCTTGATCAGCACGCGGTCCTTGGATACGCCAGCGGCGTCGTACAGGGCGATCAGCTGGCGGGCCTTGTTCAGCAGCGCCGGCTCATCGAACGACAGGCGGGCATCCACTTCGGTGGAGATACGCCCGGGGATGGCCTTGAGGATGCCCGAGCCCACGGCCACCGCGAACTTGTCGCAGGCCAGGTCGACATTGCCCTTGGCATCGGCCTTGACCTGCTTGAGCAGGTCGGCGTAGCCAGGGATGGCGGCAGCCTTGAGCAGCAGCGACGGGTTGGTGGTGGCATCGACCGGCTTGAGGCGGGTGATGGCGTCCAGGTCCCCGGTGTCGGCGACCACGGTGGTGAACTGCTTGAGTTGTTCCAGCTTGGAAGTCATGGCGTGCTCTGTCCTGTGCGATTGCTCGACATTACCCGAGCCCCGACGGCCGCTCAAGGGGCCTGTGGGGCGGGGGCGAAATGGCGAAGGTGATGATTCGAGTCACCCGCCCGCACGAGGTTCCCTTCCCCGACCTGGATCTCTAAAAGCTGCCGCAACCGTTGTGGGAGCGGGCTTGCCCCGCGAACACCGGCGTAGCCGGTGCCATGCAGTGCAATGCTGGCATCGCCTGCAAACCGGCTACTGCAAACTCAGCGCCCTTGCAGCAGCTCCGCCGCCTGATCAAACACCACCAGCGGCTCCGGCGCCTTGTGAATATCCGCCGACAACAGCTGCCGGAACCGCCGCGCCCCCTTGAACCCCTGCCCAAGCCCAAGAATATGCCGGGTGATGTGATGCATCGCCCCACCGCTCTGCATATGCGCAACGACGTAAGGCCGCAACTGCGCCATCGCCTCACTGCGGCTGACCACCGCTGCCTCGCTGCCGAACAGCCGCTGGTCCACCTCGGCTAGCAGATAAGGGTTGTGGTACGCCTCGCGCCCCAGCATCACCCCGTCGAACGTCTCAAGGTGCGCCTGGCACTCGTCCAAGGTCTTGATGCCACCGTTGAGCACGATCTCCAGGTCCGGGAAGTCCGCCTTCAGCTGCGCCGCCACGTCATAGCGCAATGGCGGAATCTCGCGGTTCTCCTTGGGCGACAACCCTTCCAGAATCGCGATCCGCGCGTGCACGGTAAAACTGCGGCAACCCGCTTCACGCACCTGCCCGACGAAGTCGCACAATTGGGCATAGCTGTCGCGGCCATTGATGCCGATGCGGTGCTTGACCGTCACCGGCGTCGACACCGCATCGCGCATGGCCTTCACGCAATCGGCCACCAGCGCCGGATGCGCCATCAGGCAGGCGCCGATCATGTTGTTCTGCACCCGGTCGCTCGGGCAGCCGACGTTGAGGTTGACCTCGTCGTAACCCGCTTGCTCGGCCAGGCGCGCGCACGCAGCCAGGTCGGCCGGCACGCTGCCGCCCAGTTGCAGGGCCAGCGGGTGTTCCGACACGTCGTGGCGCAGGAAACGGTGGGCGTCGTTGTGCAGCAGGGCGCCGGTGGTGACCATTTCGGTGTAGAGCAGGGTGTGCTTGGACAGCAGACGCAGGAAGAACCGGCAGTGGCGGTCGGTCCAGTCCATCATCGGTGCAACAGAAAACCTCCTGACTACCGTATCGCTTGAGGTTCCGGGGTTTCCTGCTTGTTTTTGGGGCATTTCTCTATCTCTGTTTGTTGCCGCTTAATTCTGGTTCTTGCTGGTTTTGCTACTGCGCTTGCTACAATGTAGCAACCGCAAACAGCCGTGTAGCAAATCATGGGAACCATCACGCAGCGCAAGCGCAAGGACGGGTCATCGGGCTTCACCGCCCAGATCCGCATCATGAAGGAAGGGAAGGCAGTTTATCAGGAAAGCCAGACGTTCGACCGGAAGGCGACGGCCCAGGCCTGGATCAGGAAGCGTGAGGCCGAACTGTACGAACCTGGCGCCATCGAGAAGGCCAACCGGAAGGGCGTGACGGTCAAGCAGATGATTGACCAGTACCTGGTCGAGTACGAAAAGCTGCGGCCGCTGGGCAAGACCAAGCGCGCAACCCTCAAGGCGATAGGCGAAAGCTGGCTCGGTCAGGTTGCGGATCAGGAGCTGACAAGCCAGAAGCTGGTCGACTACGCCATGGACCGCATCGAGAAGGACGGCATCCAGCCGCAGACGGTCGGCAATGATCTGGCGCACCTGGGCGCCGTTCTGTCCGTGGCCAGGCCCGCATGGGGGTATGAGGTCGACCCGCTGGCCATGCCCGATGCACGGCGAGTATTGAAGAAGATGGGCGCCGTGACCAAGAGCGTCGAGCGCAACCGCCGACCGACTCGGGAGGAACTGGAACGCATCATCAAGTACTTCCAGAAGGTGCGCGACGCCAGGCGGCAGGAGATCGACATGGTGCGGGTGGTGGTCTTCGCGCTGTTCTCGACCCGGCGTCAGGAAGAGATCACGCGGATACGATGGGATGCGCTCAACGACCATGAGCAGTCGGCACTGATCACCGACATGAAGAACCCTGGCCAGAAGTACGGCAACGATGTGTGGTGTCACATGCCCGATGAGGCCTGGCGCATCCTGCAGTCGATGCCTCGCGTAGCTGATGAGGTGTTCCCGTACAACGCAAAGTCGATCTCGACTTCGTTCACCAGGGCCTGCAGCTTCTTGGAGATCGACGACCTGCACTTCCACGACCTGCGCCACGATGGCGTCAGCCGCTTGTTCGAAAAGGGGTGGGATATTCCGCGCGTGGCCAGCGTGTCGGGCCACCGGGATTGGAACTCGATGCGGCGCTATACGCACCTGCGGGGGAAGGGAGACCCTTATGAAGGGTGGGAGATTCTGGAGGAGGTGGTAACGGGCCCCGTTATCGAGGCCCAAAAGAGGCTCAAGAGGCGCGCCGAAGACCGCGCCCCATAAGCTTGTCCTGCTCGGCCTTGGCCTTGGCGTGCTGGTCATCGATGTAGGCAGCCAGGTCATTCAGGTGCACGCCGCGCGCACCCTTCTGGCTCGATTCCATCCAGACCAGCGGCAGGTTGATTTCGCCCTTGGCCACCTTGGCCTTGAGCTTGGTGGGCGTGATGTCGAAGTAGTCCTTGCAGACCAGCTCGATGGGGATGATGGCCTGGCCGTTGTACTGGGCCATCAGCAGGAAGGCGGTATTCATGTTGACCTCTCAGAAAATGTAACGGACAGGGGCAAGGTGGGTGGCCGGCAGCCTGGCCAGCACCGGCCCTTCGTCGAACTGGTCGCCGGCGGGTGGTGGCGGGTGTTGGTCATCGGCCTGGGCCACGCGGTGGTTGGTGGCGTAGATGGTCAGCACCACGCCGATCAGGAAGGCAAAGGCTGCTGCGGTGAGGCGGGCCCAGAAGACGGTGGTGTGCTTCACGGCGCCGGCCTCAGTAAGGGATGCACTTGTTGCAGGCGCCGGTCCAGCCTGGCGTTCCGCACCCTGAGCAAGGTTCGGTTTCCGGTGTGCCGCGCTCTTCCGGCCGGCTTTCAAGGTCGGGCAGGAGCAGAGCCAGCGCTTTCTGGTAGTTGGGGTTATCGTCCAGCATCTTGGAAATGCTGTCGCAGTCACCGCCAAGCCCGGTGATCTTGTCGTAGCCGGCCTGAACGACCGAACGGTAGTCGTAGACCATGTAGCGCAAGAGGTCCTGCGTCTGGTCGAGCTTTTCGTCCAGCGCTGTCAGGTCGGCCTGCAGCTGGTCGCACAGCACGCACCTGGAGAGGACAGTAGGTTTGAAGCCTGCCAGTGCGGCGCGCGCCATCCAGCCCGACAGCCGTAGGTTCAAGTCAATGGAGTCGGTTTCCTCGATATTGCGGCCATTCATCGAGCGGTATTCCTTTCGCTCTGGAGAGAAGCACACCCCCTCTTGAACGACGAAAGCACGCTCAAACGCTGCTTGCTCATCGTGCTCGGCCGGCGGCGCTGCTGCACAGTCCGGGCATGGCACGGTGTCGAGGATGTTGCCGACGGCGCCCTCGTCGTTGCAGGTGGTGCATCCTGGCGCTATCGCTTCTGGACCGGCGGACAGGGTGGCACGCGCCTTCCAACTGCTCCAGCCCGCCTGGGTGTGCGTGTCTGCGTAGCTTTCCGGGTCATCCTGGCTGCGGGTGAAGTCCAGGATGCTGGGGTCGAAGCCAGCCATTTCGGCGTGGTCTTGGCAGGACTTTACATACTCCGCCCGCTCATCGATCTCAGCCGGGGCACGAAGAATCGCCTGTGCTTCTCTTTCGGTCGGCCCTGCGCCGGCGGATAGGGCGTCGTGGTGGGCGCGCATCTTGCGCTTGAGCGCCGTTCCTATGTCGTGCTGATAAGCCTCATCCAGCAGCGCAGCCTGCTCGGCAAGCTGGGCGTGCAGGCTTTCGTTCCCAGCTTTCAAGGCATGGAAGGCTTGCGTGCAGTTCTTCAGCTCCAAGCGCAGCCACTCAACGTCGCAAGGATCGGCGTGGGTGTAGAGCGGCCCCAGCTTGGAGATCTCGTCGAGGCAGGCCCTCCAGCCCCCGCGATAGCCTTGGTCCCAGTCGTGGGAATCGCTCAGCTTGGCATTGCAGGAGGGAAGCGCCACCGGCTCGTCCTGGTGCTGCTCGGTTGACTTGGTCAGGAAGGCGCGCAGCTCGTCGTCAGCCTGGTGCAGCTCTGCCAGTGACTTGAAGTCGATGCGGATGCAGCCTTTGTCGCCCAGCGATTGGGTGGTGTAGAAGCCTGTGCGCAGCATGGCTGCCTTGTCGTTGCTCATTGTCCTTGCTCCAGTAGTTGAATGACGTCCAGGTAACCGGCGATGTGGCTGCCGGGCTTGTCGGCGGCGGTGCGCTTGAGGTGTCCCACCACCAGGGCCACGCCGTTGGTAGCGGCCAGCGTGCGGTGCATGGCCAGGACCGTGTCAGTGGCTTCCTTGCGTGCCTGCTGGCGCATGTATTCGTTGATGGGGCCGCGCACCACCAGCACCGGGATGGGCTTGGGGCGAATGGCGGTTTCGGTGGAGTAGGCTGGAACAGGCGCAGGGGTAGAGCGGCGAGCCCGGTCAAGGGCTGCCTGGGCGGTTGGGCTCATGGTGATCTCCAGCAGGCGCCGGTTGCCCGGAGCGGCATGGTCAGGATCTGCTGACCTGGGAAACGCTCAGCCCAACCGCAACCGGGCGAACCCAGATCGGCATGCTGCTGAGCATGAAGGTTTCGCCCTGGGCGGCCAGGAGCAGGGTGGTTCCCATCACATGGGCGATGGCCTCCGCCGCTGCCGGCGGTACCGCGTTGCCGATCCGTTCGCGCCAGGCCTGATCGCTCAGGCCGTCCAGCTCCAGCTGTTCCTCTGGCTCCACCAGGCTTTGCAGGGCGGCCAGCTCCAGGGTGGTGAACGGGCGGTGCCAGGTGCCGTCGAGCGACTCGATCACACAGGTGAGCCGATCGTTGGCCTCGGGCAAGCGGGGATCGGCAACGCTCCAGCGCCCGTTGTCGTGCATGGCGCTGGCGGAAACGGCCCCAGCAGAGCCACTCCAAGGCACGACGCCATAGTGGCCACCGGTCAGGTAGGCATCGCCCTTGGTGCGGCGCATGCCTGGGCGCGGGTCCTGCACTGCGAAGGCGCCTTGGCCAGTGGTGCTGCCAGCGATGACGGTGCGAGCCGCACGATCCCATTGAGTTACGTTGTACTTCCCATGCCCAATACCAACGTGGCGAGGGTCAGCGATGCATTGGCCGCCTGCGCTCGGCGACTGGCCGCCGGTGACAGTACCGGCATGGGTGTCCATCTTCACGATGCGGTACACGTTGTTATGGCGAACACCGTTTGGGCGTGGGTCAGCCACGCTGAACGTGCCTTGCCCAGGGCTCTTCACCCCGATCACCGCGCCGCTTGTGTCCTGCCAGCGGCGAACGCCGTACTGCTGGTACTGCAGGGCGCCGGCCCTGGCGCGCGGATCAGCGACCGAGAACTTGCCGTTGGTTGGGCCGCTGCGGGCAGCAACAGTGCCGGCCGGCTCCTGCCAGTCGTGCACACCCAAGAACCCTTCGCGGAATTGCGGAACGATGATCAGGTCGCGCAGGTAGCCATCCTCGATTGCTAGGTCGTTCAGGCTGCGCCAGTCCTTGCCGGCCTCGACGAGGGCCAGGCGAACCCAGGTCTTCCATTGCAGGGCCGGTACCCGGTGCATGGGGCCGGCCTGCTCGATGTCGCCGGCCAGGGGCATGCGGCCGAGGATATCGCCCACGGCGCGCAGGTTCTTCTTCTCCGGCTCGTACAGGAACGGCGGTACCTTCTCGACGTGGCGGGCCACCAGCAGGAAGCGTTTGCGGCTCTGGGCCAGGCCGCCGATTACGCCGCAGTCGTGGGTGGTTTCGGCAACCGCATAGCCAAAGTGGCTGAGCAGGGCGCCGATCTGGTCCAGCAGGTGCCGGCCGCGGCTGGCCAGGCGAGGAACGTTCTCGAACACCAGCAGCGGCACCGGGTCATCGCGCCAGGCCTCGCCGAACAGCCAGATGCAGCGCAGCGTCAGCTCGTTCAGGGCCTGGTACTTCGGGGTCATGCTCATGGTTTCGGACAGCAACCCGCTGGCGCCCTTGCAGGGAGAGCTGATGAACACCGCATCGGGGCGGCGGCCGCCGGCGGCGCGACGGATGTCCTCCGGCGTAGCCTCGCGCCAGCCTGACGGGGGCTCTTTGCCGTGGAAGCGGATGTACTGGTCGCGGGTGAACAGATCGATCAGCGTGCCATTCACGCCGCTCAAGCGCTCGAAGTCGGCCAAGCCGCCCTGGCCAACTTCAACACCGCCCGCCGTGGCGTGATCGACAACCGCTTCAAGGAGATCAGCGGGCAGACGCGCATTCCTGGCAATGCCACCCAGGCGCGAGTGGCCGCCAACGTCCGGGCATGGCAGTCGCTGTCCAAGCTCGGCGGCGCGCTACTTTCCAGCTTCACCGACTTGCCGGTGGCGGCCAGCGAGATGCGGTACCAGGGCCAGAGCTTCCTTGGCAGCCTGGCCGAGATGGGCGCCGGCCTGCTGAAGGGCAGGGGCAGCGCCGAGCAGCGCCAGATCCTGTCGGCCTATGGCGTCTACGCCGACTCGATGCGCGGCGAGATCATGCGCCGCTTCTCCGCCGACGACTCGGTGGGCGGCAAGATGTCCCGCGGCATGAGCCAGTTCTTCCGGCTCAACGGGTTGTCCTGGTGGACCGATGCCAACAAAGCCAGCGCCGGCTTGATGATGGCGCACAACCTGGCGCAGAACAAAGGCAAGGGCTGGGGGGCGCTGAACGCCGATTTCAAGCGCGCCTTGGGCCTCTACGACCTCGACGCGGGCAAGTGGGATCTTCTGCGGGACATGGACATGCGAATGGCCGATGGCCGCGACTACATGACCCCTGATGGCATATCTGGAATCAGCGATGAGCGTATCGGGGAGTATCTGTCCGGTCGCAATCGCCCCGTATCCGTGGGCGCTATCCGCGAAACTCGCCAGGACCTGAAGCGCAGCCTGCGCGCCTACGTCAACGACCGTGTTACCTATGCAGTGCTGGAGCCGGATGCGCGCACCCGCTCGATCATGAACCAGGGCACGCAGCCCGGTACCGTCCCCGGTGACCTGTTGCGCTTCGTCACCCAGTTCAAGAGCTTCCCCGCGGCCTACATGCAGAAGACGCTGGGGCGCGAGATCTTCGGTTTCACTGACGATGCCATCAATCACTACGGTATAGCCTTCTGGAAGGCATCGAACAGGAATCTGGTCTACGGAAACAAAATCACTGGCGTGGCTAACCCAACAAGTTGAGGTCTGTTGATCGACTTCATCGGCGAGGGGGCCGAATTTGCTGGCTACTTCGCCAACAGCGGCGCCACAGTCCGGGCGACAATCCCATGCTCCGACAACATCATTGTTCATAACCATCTCATTAACGGAAGTTACGGCGTAGTCTTGCTGGGCTGCGAGCGTACTCTAATTGCAATAAACGTAATGACAGGCCAGAACCACCGTTCCGTCTATATGGCGGAGTCGTGTGCGTGGACCGTGGTAGCGAACAACGAACTATCAAACTTTCTTTCCACGGCGGTTCTTCTCGGCTATGGCTGCATCGAAAACATTGTCATAGGCAACGTTTGTAAGCGGGAGCCAGGTGTGCAGCCAGCAGGCACCGGCGAGGCGGTTATCAACCTGACAACTGGCGCGCAACGAAACCTCATCACCACAAACAAGATATACGCAGACACAAACTACGGCATCTACATGGGTTGCGGGATGCAGCACAACCGCATCATCGACAACGATATCCGTGGCTACTACCTTGCGGGCATCGCACTGGAGAGCGACTGGGAGGCAATTGCCGACCGGCCTGCAGGTGCTTTGTACTCCAGGCCAAACTACCAGGCGCCGGGAACCGTGGCGCCAGGGGCTACGCAGTGGGCCTACCAGAACGCTGACAGTAATGTGATTCGCATCAACACAATTCGAGAGGGTGCGCCAGGTCGGTCGGTTGCCGCAATTTACATTGCCCAAGTTGATTCGAACTCTAACCTGAGTCTGACCAGAAACATTATCGCGGACAACGTCGTGTTCGGTAATGCCGATATGGCTTACTACCTGTGCGTGTACGAGGAAACATCCGGGCGGTTGGTGAACTGCAAGCTAGTAGGTCAGATGTTCTCTGATATTGCTGGGCCGCCTGTGGCATCAAAGGTCTTCATCAGTCGTGGTCGACTTCATTTCAGCACTTACAGGAATAACGACGTTTGCGATTCGATTGTCGTTAACTTTTCGGCTGGCGCCACAACACCATCGGTTTCTTACGGTGGCCGTTTCCAAACAGCGAATACTGCAGCTACGAGTATTACGACTTTCTCTGGTGGCGCTGAAGAACAGTTAGTCAACGTTCGCCTAGATCAGTTCACGACGTTAGTCCACAACAACGCTTTAATGCGGCTCAAGGGAAATTCGAACGTTGTGGCGACATCGTCAAACAGCTTCATTAAGCTGCGACTTATATCTGGAGTCTGGTTCGAGGAGGATAGGAGTTTCTAATTTGTGGAGTATGTGGCGGCGAGGTTTCTCGCCGTCACAGCTTTATATCTACTTGTTTGTAATAAGTTTTCCGAATGGGAAACTTGGCGTTTTCTCCCACTTGAGCGCTAGGTACTTGGCCCCTTCCACGGTGAAGTGAGTTTCGTCCTGGAACAGCCGATACCCGTCAGCTGAGGTCACGCAGTTTTCTTGGTCGTCACTGCAGAAGTACTCAGTCGGTATTACGGCGTGTACTCTTTCTCTGCTGGCCGCAATACCTCGAACAACGCTGTTCGTGAACTCTTGGCGCTGCAGAATTGTTGGCTTATCGAGAGCCTTGCAGCGCTCGATCACTTGGCGTTCGCTTAAAATGTATCGAGGGACGTTGTCGCAACCGTCCAGCGATTTTCCGATGTTCGGCGACTGTGCAAACACAATCACTTGCCCGGCGCTCTTCAGCGCCGCGTCTACTGTGCTGCCCAGCTTTTCCGCAAAGACCTTTCTGGAGGCGTCGATTGTTTTCACTGGGTTGGCGGTGTCCACGATGTATTGCTGCGGCACCTTGTACGGACCGTACTGGCTCGGCTCAACAGCCCACGCCCATCGTGAGGAAATGATCACGTAGTCATATTTGTTCGTCTTAAGGTGATTTTCCCAGGCATTGTTCTGAATGCGGCAACCTTCCTCTCGCGGATCGGGCGCAGCAAAGATGTGGGTGGTTCCGAATAGCGGGTTGCAGCCTACGTAATACCAGAGCGTTACCTTGATATTGTGCTTTTTCCCGATGTAGTCGAAGGCCCCGCGAATGTGTGCCGCGTGGCTGTCACCGATAATCAGCGCCGTCTTGGCGTCCGGATTTCGGGAGCCAACATCCTGAGCGTTCGAGTACGTCGAGATCAGCGAATTGTGCCAGTCGTTGCGTCGCAGATCGATGGCCTGGGTTACTTCCGACGACGCCTGCTTGTCAGTGGCGATACGCCATTCCCACCCGTTCTGCGAGTAAACCGCCACGCCGAAAGCCACCAGTAAACTCGCCGGCGCTGCAAGGTATGCAGTGAACCGCTTGTTGCTCACAGACGGACTGGAGCCGCCACGCACACGCAGTGGCACCTCAATGTAGCGATACTGGGCTTGGGCAGTTATCAGGGTGATCACGCCCATCAGGACAATGTCGAAGGTGCTTGGCTGGGTGAAGATGTAATAGTTGTAGAAGACGATGACCGGCCAGTGTGTCAGATACAGGGAGTAGGAGCGCTCGCCAACCCATGTCATCGCCCGGTTTCTCAGCAGCCACCCTAAGCGCTTGGCGCCGCCCGAATAGATCACCAAGGCAGCCGCCGCGCAGGGGAGAAGGGCTGTGTATGAGGGGAACGGCGTGTTCTCTGTAAATGTCGCCATGCACCATGCGATTACCGAAAGACCGACTGCAAGTAGGATTTCGTTAGCCTTGTTGGGCATGCGGTTTGCCGGCGCCCACACCAGCAGCGCACCAATCGCAAACTCATAGATCCGGAATGGCATGAGGAAGAACGGAGACGTTGGATCGAGACGGATCCAGGCCCAGGCGAAGTAGAGGCTAATGCATCCAGAGATGAACAGGATCGCAGGGGCTACCAGGCGACTGCGCGCCGATAGCAGGAAAACCAGAGCTGCTGGCCAAACCATGTAGAACTGCTCCTCAACGCTCAGCGTCCAGGTGTGCAGCAGTGGCTTTGTCAGCGCAGACGAATCGAAATACCCACTCTCAAGCCAGAACCATATATTGGAGGCCGAGAAGAGCGCGGCCACTGACGAAGCTGCAGAGCTCTTGAAATGCTCGCCAGACAGAAGTAGAAACGAGACGATGAACGAAACAATGATGGTGCAGGCCGCCGCAGGTATCAGTCGCCTTACCCGCCTAATGTAGAAATTGGCGAAGCTGAACTTGTTTCGCTCCACCGCATCACGTATCAGGCCGGTAATTAAAAAGCCAGATATGACAAAAAATACGTCAACACCAACAAATCCGCCGGGTATGAATGGCAGGCTTAAGTGAAAGAGTATGACGCCAAGAACGGCAATCGTCCGAAGTCCGTCAATGTCTGGTCTGTACTTTAAAGCGCTCACATCGTTTCCTTAAGCTTTTTCTTTGCCGCTACAATCCCTGCTGCTGCGGATTCTTTTAGAAGTCGCTGCGCCTCAATAGGATCCTTATTAGGGTTGCTATCATCTAGCAACATTTCTGCAAGGTAAAATTTCGAGATAGGAACATTTATCAATACAGGACTAGTGAAGATGGTTGTTGCTTTCTCAACGTTTTTCTGAACGAACCTACCCATCTTGTACTCAAGGGCCGCACGGTTGGCGAGTACAATATCGCCTTTCAGGATGAATCCTTGCTCAGCAATAAATACGGCGAGTCTTTTGCTTTCTTTATCTTTGCCGGTGTAGATGAAGGAGTTTGTGAGCGTCTGCGAAAATTTTATATCCCGAGACTCAACGATCGATCGGGCCAGATTCGAGAGCTGGGCATCGCTGAAGTTACTGATGGCTTCCCTGAGGAAGGTGGCAGCTTGTTCCGGCTGCTCAGGGGCATCTTGCGCAAGCTCATCCCAAATGTTTTTTTTGTTCAGTCGCCATTCACCCAAGGTGAAGATCGATGCAATTACCGCTGCGGCAACTGCGATGACAAATAGGTTGCTTCGTTTGGTCACTCTGGCCATCCCTTATGAGCCTGACTGGCTTGCGCGGCGCGCAAAAAATCGCGGGAATGTAGCAAATAGCCATTGCCTATGCAATGTGCCTGCGCGACGAAGGGAAATATCGTCTCACCAATGGCCTCTTGCCTGACCGACGCACTGCATCGATGTCAGAGAAGCATCTCTGCGGCTCGGTGCAGCAAGCATCCCCAATGCCGTGCTGATTGAAGCAGATCAGATCTGGACTGTCTCCGGCGCTCAGTACACCGAGGCCCAGCGCACGCAACGCGGACTTTCGTCAGGGGTACACCCGGAGGAGATTGGACACCGGCTGGTGGCCGAGACACTGGCTCAGCGCTTCGGGCTCTCCGTTACCTCGAAGAAGCAAGCGATTCGCCGAGACCCAATGTGGAAAGCCTTAGACATCAGCGCCAGTGGCCTTGTCAACAGCTCCACCGAGCCAGGGCGCTTCACCGGGTATCGGATCAGCGACCGCAGTATTGAGATCATCGTGAACCTAGCTACAGTGCCTACGGGGCCAGTGACCTTGGGCACTATTCCGATTGCCGACTTTACCGGCTTCGCTGGTGCCAATTTCAAGTCAAACCCTGACATCACTGGGAAAAACGGACTATTCACGGTTGGCTCAAGTGGCACCATCGCGTATCGTCCCGACCCAACCGTTACGGGAACTCCGACATCTTGCACGTTGTACTTGTCAATCCCGTATCACGATCCGTATTTCTGGTTCTAAGAGGAAGGCATGAAGCTGTTGATCTTTGGTGTTGCGGCAGTATTAGGGTCGACGAGCGTTTTCGCAGGAAACGAAACTGAGGCGTCACTCGTTGGCGACTCGGTTTTTATCCGATCTTCCTTCGGAATAAACCGTAACCTTATTAGAAGGGTTGAACTCCAAGATCCAGCTCTCGGGAATCAAGTGGTGAACTATGGCGGAGCTAGGATAGTTCCTGCTAATGGGGAGATTCCATTTGCTCGGGGTTATCTCGTTTCTGCGGAGCGCGACGAAGCTGTGCCAGTGAAGTTCAATGGCACGTATATCGGGGCGAACCATGGTGCTTTCTTTGGTGTGTCTATCCCTATCAGTTCAAGGGTTAAGGTTGGCAGCCAATGGACTGATCAGGAAGGCACGCGTTACAGGGTCGTGTCAGTTGATAAGAGCGCAGCAACTCTTATATCCAGCGAGCAAGCATCGCCGGGTAGCTGGAAATTCAAGACAGTGGTTTCTGGCGACCTGGTCGAGGTTGGTGGTGACGCGAAGCTTTCATCCAATGGCCAGACCAGGACGCAGATCTACCCGTCAGTCCGGAGGATTTCGATATCCGTTCGATCCGGCAACAATCAGCCGTTGCGGGAAGGCTTCAGCGCGGTGGACAAGGTTGCGGTCGATGAGGTTTACGACATCCTCAGCCCTGCGGAAGACCGCGCAGTGATGGCCAGGGTCTCGGTTGGATATGTGTTCCAGGGAACCGGGAACACCATCGATATGTCGGTTAGGGCAATGCAAGACCTGCATGGATTCTCATTGGCGGGAGCCCAGATATACCCGATCAATGCCAGCGGAACCGAATTGCTGCAGCGTGTTGAGTCCGGTGATCAGCTCTCGACATGGAGTGGTGCGGGGAAGGCCGTTACCGCATTGCGTATATCCACCAAACAGCACAGTGCTTCGCAACGTATCGAGACTGGGTCTTTCCAGTTTGGACATAGCGCTGTCGTGCGGGAAGCAACCCTCAATGGAAGACCCCTGCCGCTCGTTGAGCGCATCGACATCTCTGCAGCCCATAAGCAATACCTCATGGCTGTGGAGGGCGGTTCGGGTGGGTTCAGTGGAAATTTGAGGGCCGGTGATGTCGTGAAGGTATCGGCCTACCGAACCTATTGGATAGGAACGGAACCAGTTGCAAGCGAGCCTTGAGTGATCCGGGCGAGCAATGAGCCTGAAGTGATAGAAACACCTGCAATGCCAGTCCGGGATGCTGCCTTTTTCCTGACCAAAAAATAGCCACTTATGTGGCTATTCCTTCCCTCTTGCTTAATTTTTGCTACAGCAAAAACACGGCATGTCTACAGGCCCCGTAACCACAGGGCTTTCCCGATTAATCGACCCGATCCATCATCGGTGCAGCGCTGAAGCGGCGTGACGGCTCAGGGCGCGTGTTTTGGTTTGCAGTGTTCACGTTCAACGGGTTCCATACCGATTTTCAAGGCGTTTGGAGCGTTTCATCCGCAGGTCGGCACAACAGCGCGCGCCGTACCTGCTCGAATCAATCGCACAGGCCGCTAGTTTACCAACAGCGCCTGGCATCCGCCCCTTCAAATCGCCCGCTGATTCACCCGCGACGAAAGCGCCTCGGCACTCTCCTTACGCTCCGAATACCGATCAACCAAGTAATCCTGCCGATCACGCAGCAACAGCGTGAACTTCACCAACTCCTCCATCACATCCACCACCCGGTCGTAATACGCCGAAGGCTTCATCCGCCCAGCCTCATCGAACTCCAGGTAAGCCTTGGGCACCGACGACTGGTTGGGAATGGTGAACATGCGCATCCAACGCCCGAGCACGCGCAGCTGGTTGACCACATTGAACGACTGCGACCCCCCGCACACCTGCATCACCGCCAAGGTCTTGCCCTGGGTGGGCCGCAGCGCGCCAAGCGCCAGGGGTATCCAGTCGATCTGCGCCTTGAACACCGCCGACAGCGCGCCATGGCGCTCCGGCGAGCACCAGACCTGGCCTTCGGACCACTGCACCAGCTCGCGCAGCTCCTGCACCTTGGGATGCTCGACCGGCACATCGTCAGGCAGGGGCAGGCCGGAGGGGTTGAAAATGCGGGTTTCGGCGCCGAAATGCTCGAGCAGGCGCGCGGCTTCTTCCACCAGCAGGCGGCTGAAGGAGCGCTCGCGGGTCGATCCGTAGAGCAGCAGGATGCGCGGCTTGTGCTCGCTGCTGCGCGTCTTGGCGGGCGGAGCATCGAACAGGGAAAGGTCGAGGTTGGGCAGTTCTTCTGACATGGGTCCTCCTGCTCAGAGCGCGCCGATCCGGGCCAGCTCGTGCTTGAGCTGGTCACGGTCGAGGGCGTCGAAAGGCAGTGCAAAGAAGGCTTGGAAGCGTTTTTCGATATGGGCGAGGGTCGAGTTGAAGGCGGCGCTTATGGCGGCTTCGTTGCCTGTGACGTCGGACGGGTCCGCCAGCCCCCAGTGAGCTTTCAGCGCCGGGCCGAAATACACCGGGCAGGCTTCGCCGGCGGCCTTGTCGCACACAGTGATGACGATATCGGGCGGGTTGCCTTCGAAGGCATCGTTACCTTTGCTGCTGAGGCCTTCGATGGAGATGCCGGCTTGCTGCAGGGTGCTGAGGCTGCGCGGCAGTACCTGGCCCTTGGGGAAGCTGCCGGAACTGATCGCCTCGAACCCGGCGGGGGCCATGTGGTTGAACAAGGCTTCGGACAGGATGCTGCGGCAGCTGTTTGCCGTGCACATGAAAAGAACTCGCATGAAAGGCTCCTCGGTTCAGGTCGGGTTTCAGTAGCTCAGGCGCAGGGCCAGGGCGCTAAGGGTGATCAGCAGGACGGGCAGGGTCAGGACAATGCCGACCTTGAAGTAGTACGCCCAGGTGATGCGTACCCCCTTGCGTTCCAGCACATGCAGCCAGAGCAGCGTGGCGAGGCTGCCGATGGGGGTGATCTTGGGCCCCAGGTCGCAGCCGATGACGTTGGCGTAGATCATCGCCTCGCGCACCAGCCCGTCCGCGCCGCTCGCCTGGATCGACAGCGCGCCGATCAATACGCTAGGCATGTTGTTCATGACTGACGACAACAGCGCTGAAAGCAGGCCAGTACCCAAGGCGGCGCCCCACACGCCGTGCTCGGCCAGGCGGTCGAGCAGCTGCGTGAGCAAATCGGTGAGCCCGGCATTTTTCAAGCCGTACACCACCAGGTACATGCCCAGGGAAAAGACCACGACTTGCCAGGGCGCCTCACGCAGCACGCGGCGGGTAGAGATCTTGTGGCCGCGCGCGGCGACCGCGAACAACAGCGCTGCGCACATGCCAGCCACCGCGCTGATCGGGATACCCAGCGGTTCCAGTGCGAACAGGCCGACCAGCAGCAACAGCAGGGTCCACCCACCCACCACGAATGTGGCGCGGTCGCGGATGACTGCGCTGGGCTGTTGCAGCGCGTCAAGGGCGTAGTGCCTTGGCAGGTCGCGACGGAAGAACACGAACAGCACCAGCAAGGTCGCGGCCACGCTGGCCAGGTTCACCGGTGCCATCACCGAGGCATACTCGGCGAAGCCGAGCTTGAAGTAGTCGGCCGAGACGATGTTCACCAGGTTGGAGACCACCAGCGGCAGGCTCGCCGTGTCGGCAATGAAGCCTGCGGCCATGACGAATGCCAGCGTCGCCGCCGGCGAAAAGCGCAAAGCGACCAGCATCGACATGACGATGGGCGTAAGTATCAGCGCCGCACCGTCGTTGGCGAACAGTGCCGACACCGCAGCGCCCAGCAGCACGCAAAAGGCGAACAAGCGGTAGCCACTGCCTTTTGCCCAGCGTGCCACGTGCAGGGCGGCCCACTCGAAAAAGCCTGCTTCATCCAGCAACAGGCTGATGATGATGACGGCGATGAAGGTGGCGGTGGCATTCCAGACAATGGCCCAGACGGTGGGGATGTCTTGCAGGGAAACCGCGCCGGCAGCCAGTGCGATGAGCGCGCCCAGCGCCGCGCTCCAGCCGACGCCAAGGCCTCTGGGTTGCCAGATGACCAGAACCAGGGTGAAGACGAAGACAGCTACTGCAATCAGCATGGCAGGCTCGCTCGAGGGTTCAGCAGCAGGCGGCGTCACGAACGGGCCGGCCGTCCATGTTCTGCAGGCGCGAGGCGTTGTCCTGCAGCCATTGGGCATTGGCCTGCAAGGTCAGCTGCAGCATCTCGTGCACCCAGGCGGGCAGTTCGGGGTTGAGGCGGTAATACACCCACTGGCCCTGGCGGCGGTCGAGCAGCAGGCCGCTGCTGCGCAGTTGCGCCAGGTGGCGGCTGATCTTCGGCTGGCTGTCGTCCAGGGCGCACATCAGCTCGCAGACGCACAGCTCGCCCAGGCGGGTGATGAGCAGCGTGGCACGCACGCGGGTCTCGTCGGACAAGCTTTTGAAGACCTCGGGAGGAGTGAGCATGGCAGGGCCCTTTACATATGGATAATCGAATATACGGATTTCCATATGTAAAAAGCAAGTCGCCTGCGATGAGCGCCGGGGGAGGCATGCTAACCTCAAGCCATTTCACCCTCAGGCACGAATGCCCATGTCCATTGCCGACAACCTGCTTGCCTTCACCTTCGCTGCCACCTTGCTGACCCTGACCCCGGGCCTGGATACCGCGCTGATCCTGCGCACCGCCACCGTGGAGGGCCGCCAGCAAGGGCTGCGTGCCGCGCTGGGCATCAATGCCGGTTGCCTGCTGTGGGGCGCTGCGGTTGCCTTTGGCCTGGGCGCACTGCTTGCGGTGTCGGCGCTGGCCTACGACATCCTCAAGTACTGCGGCGCCGCCTACCTGGCGTGGCTGGGGGTGAACATGCTGGTGCGGCCCAGGCAGTCGCTGGGGGCCGTTGCAGGGGAGGGGCGCGGGCAAGCCAATTGGTTTCTCAAAGGCATGCTGGGCAACCTGCTGAACCCGAAGGTGGGGATTTTCTACGTGTCCTTCCTGCCGCAGTTCATCCCGCAGGGCCAGCCGCTGGTGGCCTGGACATTCGGCCTGGTGGGCATCCACGTGGCCCTGGGGTTGCTCTGGTCGATGGCCCTGATCGGCGCAACACAGTCACTGGCGGGTGTGTTGCGCCGGGGCAGGGTCATCCAGTGGATGGACCGTGCGACAGGCCTGGTCTTCGTCCTGTTTGCCGCACGGCTGGCACTGGGCAGGCGCTAAGGGCTCAGTGCCTGGCGGGTTGTTCCTGGCTGATGTCGGCCGTTTTCTGCACCTGCTCGGCCTTGTCCTGGGGCAGCTTGTCGAACTCGTGCAGGCCGTCCTTGCGGTACGGGTCGCCGATCCAGCGCGGCGCCACCACGAACTGCGGGCTCACCAGGCTTTTCGCCGGCTCGAAGCGGTCGTAGCTCAGGCCAGCCAGGTCCGACAGCGTGTGGATCAGGTGCGAGCTGCTGTACGGCCGGTTGGCCAGGGCCTGCAGGTCACGCGGGTGGGCCGCCTGCCAGCTGGGGGACGTCCACAGCAGGAACGGGATGGTGTACATCGGCCGGGTCGGCGCGCCTTCGTTGCGGCCCAGGCGGTCATGGTCGCCGGAGCTGTACACATCCTCGCCATGGTCCGACAGGTACATCAAGAAGCCGTTGGGCGTGGTGGCCGCATAGCGCTTGATCAGGCTCGACACCACGTAGTCGTTGTAGCGCACCGCGTTGTCATAGAAGTTGTAGGTTTCCACCTGGCTGTCGCTCAGCGCCGCAGGGGCGCCCTGGCGGTCGGTGAAGTGCTCGTAGTCCTGCGGGTAGCGGTAGCGGTAGTCCATGTGCGTGCCAAGCAGATGGATGATGATGAACTTGTTCTTGGCCGGGTCCTGCAGGGCCTTTTCGAACGGCGCGAGCACCACATCGTCGTACTGGCTGGCGTTCTGGCTGCGCTGGTTGTTCAGGTACGCCTGCTCGTCCGTCTGCTGGGAGAAGGTGGTGAGCATGGTGTTGCGCTTGGTCATGGTCTGCTGGTTGGTGATCCAGAAGGTCTTGTAGCCTGCCTGTTTCATCAAGTTGATCAGCGACGGGTCGGTGAGGAAGCGGTCAGGGTTCTGCTCGTCGCCGAAGGTCAGGATCTGCTGCATCACCTCGATGGTGTAGGGGCGCGGCGAAACCACGTTCTGGAACACCGTCAGGCCCTTGTCGCTGGCGGCCAGGGCGTCGAGGTTGGGCGTGGTGTCGCGGTTGTAGCCATACAGGTGCATGTGCTCGCGGGTGGTCGACTCGCCCAGCACCAGCACCAGGGTGCGCGGGGCGTCGCCGCTGCTGTCCTGCAGCTGCTGCAAGGGCGGCAGCGCGGCGTTCTGGGCCAGCAGGGCCTGCATGTTGTCGAGCTGCTGGCGGTACTGTTTGTAGCCCACCAGCAGTTGCCACGGCACCGCAGGCTCCATGCGCTGCTGGACCTTCTCCAGGGCGTCGGCGAAGTTGCGTTCCTGCGTGACCATCTGCTTGTAAAACGGGAACACCAGGGTGGCCGCCAGCAACAGCAGCACCACCGGCAGGCGGCTGCGCAGGGGCAGGGTGACCGGCCGCACGCGTTTCCACAGCAGCACGGCGCCCACGGTGTACAGCAGCAACGCCAGCATCAGCCAGATGTTGAAGTACTGGCTGAAGTATTCCCCGGCTTCGGCGGTGTTCGACTCGAACATCACGAAGATCACGCTCTGCGAGAACTCCTGGCGATAGATGCCGAAGTAGCTCAGCCCTACCAGCGAGGCAGCCCACAGCACCAGGCCGATGACTGCGGTGGTGGCGCGGGTGAAACGCGGCAGCAACAGCACCGGGGCAAGCCACAGGGTGCTGAGGAACAGCGAGTCACGAAAGCCGGCAAAGCCGGTCGTGCCGCTGAACAGCAAGAGCGCCTGGGTGACGCCGGAGAAGTACCAGAAGAACAGCAGGAGCCAGCCCAGGCCGGCCCAGTCCACGCGCTTGGGCGCGGATGGGGATGCAGTGTTTGCCACGTTTGCCTCTTAGAACCATGGCGGCGGCCAAGTGGGCACGCTGCCGAAAGGCGGTGACGCTAATCTGCCGTATGTGAAAATTGCGTCATCCAGGCATGGAAAATCCATCAAGTGGCGCGAATGGCGCTATGCCTGCCGGGTTGAGTCGCGCACCACCAGGCTGGGCATGGGGGCATGGATGCATTCGCGCGCGCCAGTGCCGTTGATGTGTTCGAACAGCAGTTCGATGGCGAGCGCGCTCACCTCTTCAAGGTGCATGTCCAGCGATGTCAGGGGTGGGGAGCATTCCCGCGCACGCAAGCCGTCATAGCGGGTGACCACTTTCACATCCTCCGGCACCTGCCGCCCGCTGCCCTGCAGCGCCTGCACGGCGCCGGTGGCGAAGGCGTCGACCGGCACGCACAGGCCGTCGATGCCAGGGTGTGCCTGCAGCAGTTGCAGGCAGGCCGCCGCGCCCGCCGCTTCGCCACCGCCTTCATCGGCCCGCACGATCGCCGCCACCTGGCCGTGACGCGCGCAATAGGCGCGGTAGGCCCGCTCCATGTCCAGGTAGGAATGCCGGGCCTGCGCGCCGATGATCAGGCCGATGTGCCGTGCGCCCTGTCGCTGCAGGTGCTCGAGCAGCAGCGCGCCGGTCTGTTCGCCGTGCATGTCGATGTACGGCAGCGCCTCCCGGGCCTCGGGCTGGCGCCCGATGGTCACCACGTTTACCCCGCGCTTGCGCAGGCAGGCGACGTTGGGGTCGTCGGCGACCGGTTCGATGATCACCGCGCCGTCGATGTCCAGCGTGTGCAGCAATGCCTGCGCTTCGTCCATCGGCGGCACCAGCACCAGTGCCACGCCTTGGCGCATGGCCGCCTCGGTCGCGGTGGCGGCGATCTCCATCAAGAAGCCCAGGCGCGAGGAGCCACCGGCAACCGCGAATGGCATGGACGAGAGCAGGGCGATGGCATTGGCGCGGCCGGTGCGCAGGCGCTGGGCGCGCAGGTTGGGGCTGTAGCCAAGGCGCTCGGCCACGGCCTTGACCATGGCCCGCGTCTGCGGGTCGACCTGCCCACGGTCGTTCAAGGCGTGGGAAACGGTGGTGCGCGAAACGCCTGCAGCGTCGGCGACATCGGCGATGGTGGGGCGGCGAGAAGGGCTGCTGGGCATGGGCGGGGCGGCTCTTTGAACGATGGCCGCAGTTATACGCTGCCACAAAGTCAGCGGCTACTTGGCGGCCCGTGTCGAACAGCCGTTGACACTGCCAAGGGTTGAGTCTAGATTTCAACTAAATCGATTTGGGTAAGTATAAAAATCGATTTGGTCTGGTAAATACCTGCATTTTCCAGGCGGCTTCACCCAGCGCTTAATAACAATAATTCAATGGGCCGCCCAAGGCGGCTCAGCTTGAGGTGGGATATGCCGAATCGCGTGGATACACCGCTTTGCCCTGTTGACGAGCGCCTGCCCTGGCGCCAGCTGTTGATGTTTGGTGCCCAGCATGTGCTGGTGATGGCGGCATCGCCGATTGCCTCGGTGTTTCTGATGGCCACCGCGCTGGGCTTTTCCAGTGCGTTGACCCTGCAGTTGCTCAGCGCCACCTTCCTGGTCTGCGGCCTGGGCACGCTGGTGCAGTCGCTGGGCCTGCGCGGCTGTGGCGCGCGGCTGCCGTTCATCATGCTGCCGGGCGGCGCGCCGATCATGCTGTTCATCCTGATCGCCCAGCAGAACGGGGTCGCCACCGCGTCCGGTGCGGTGATCCTCACGGGCGCGTTCTACTTCCTGGTATTGCCGCTGTTCCGACGGCTGCTGCGGTTTTTTCCGTCCGTGGTGGTCGGCACCATGTTGCTGCTGGTGGCGGTCAACCTGGTCAAGCTCTCGGGGCAGTTGATCGTCGGCCAGCCTGGCAGCAGCCACTTCGCCGCGCCCGAGCAACTGCTGCTGGCCTTCGCCACCATCGCCATCACCGTGGCCTGCGCCCGGCTGTTGCGGGGCATGCTGGCGCAGCTGTCGATTCTGCTCGGCCTGCTGGGGGGCAGCTTGCTGGCGGTGGCGCTGGGCGCTTTCGATTATTCAGGCGGCGGTGACGCCCCGCTGTTCAGCCTCCCTGCCTTCATGCCCTTTGGCGTGCCGCACTTCGACCTGTTCGCCTCCATCCCGCTGATGCTGTTCTGCCTGGTTTCGATGGTCGAGGCCACGGGGCAGACGGTGGCGATCAGCGAGGCGGTGGACAAGCCCCTGGATGTCGACCGCGATGTGGTGCGCACCATTCGCGGGGACGCCTTGACCTCGATCCTGGGCGGCTTCATGGGCACTTCGCTGATCATCACCAGCGGCGAGAACATCGGTGTGATCCGCGCCACCCAGGTGCGCTCACGCTATGTAACGGCCGTTTCCGGGGTGTTGCTGCTGCTGTTCGCCGTGCTGGCGCCGCTGGCGCGGCTGATCGAAGGCGTGCCCGAGGCCGTGGTCGGCGGCACCAGCCTGATCGTGTTCGCCATCGTCGGCACCATGGGCATCGACATGCTGCGCAAAGTGGACATGCGCAGCCACGGCAACCTGTACGTGGTGTCTGTCGCCCTGGCAGTCGGCCTGCTGCCGATTCTCGTGCCGGGCGTCTACAGCCAGTTCCCCAGTGGCGTGGCCGGCCTGCTCGGTAACGGCGTGGCCATGGGCGCGCTCACTGCGGCGGTCATGAACTTCCTCTTCCATTGCACGGGCGCCAAAGCCTCTTCGGCAGATGCCAAGGCCAAGCTGCTCAATCCCTGACGCGTACACTAAGGCTCACTTATGAACTCCATTGTTTCCAAGCATTTGGCGCTTGCGCCTGAACAACTGCTGGCTGCCGGCCAGTTGCTGGCCCCTGACTGGCTGTTGCTGCCCGAAGGGCCGCGCCGCGGGCAGGCCGTGCTGGTGGTCGATGGCCGCTTTGCCGACGTCGGGCCGCTGGCGCTGCTGCAGGCCCGGTACCCAGGCCATGCGCTGCTGCGGCTGGAAAACCAGTTGATCATGCCCGGCTTCATCGATACCCATCACCACCTCAGCCAGAGCTTTGGCAAAGGGCTGGTGTTTGGCGAACCGTCGGAGATCTTCCGCCGGGTGTGGATCCCGCTCGAGGGCTCGCTCGATACCGACCTGCTGTACCTGACCAGCAAGCTGGCGGCATTCGAATCGCTGCGCGGCGGCTTCACCACCGTGTGCGATGCCGGTACCCGCTCCAGGGAAGGGGTCGAGGCCATCGCCCAGGCGGTGCATGAAGTGGGCATGCGCTGCGTGCTGGCAAAAACCTGCAACGACCTCGAAGGTGAGCGGGTGCTGGATGCCGCCGGGGTGCTTTCGCGGGCGCAGCAACACCTCGCGCAGTGGGACAATGACCCGCTGATCACGCCGTCTTTGGCGGTGCCGATTCCGGAAATTGCCACCGACAGCACCCTGGGGGCGGTGTATGGCCTGTGCCGTGAAGCGGGGAGGGTGTTCCAGAGCCATGTCAACGAGCACCTGGTCGCGGTCGAGCGCTCGCTCGAACGCTACGGCGTGCGCCCGTTGGAGCACCTGCACCGGGCCGGTGCGCTGGGCCCTGGGGCGCTGCTCGCCCACGCAACGCTGCTCACCTCGAACGAAATCTGCCTGTTGCGCGAGAGCGGCGCCACGGTCAGCTACAACCCGGTGGCCAGTGCCTGGAAGGGCAATGCCGTGGCCCAGGCGCATTTGATGCACTGCCTGGGCATCCCCGTGGCGCTCGGCACCGATGGCACCCGCGGCGATGGCTTCCGCCTGCTCGACTACGCCGAGGCGGCGCAACGCTTTGCCCATGGCTTGCCGGTCGGCGACTCGGTGTGTGGCGGTGGCCAGCTGTGGCTCGACATGGCGACCCGCCAGGCCGCCGACGCGCTGGGCTTGGGCCAGGTGACCGGCAGCATCGCCGCCGGCCGGGCGGCGGATTTTTTGCTGGTGGACCTGGCGGTGCCGGAGCTGCTGCCGTCGTGGAACCTCAGCTGGGACCTGGTCCGGCTGGCCAACCGCGAGCAGATCCAGGCCGTCGTGGTGCACGGCAAGCTGCGCCTGTGGCAAGGCTGGCCGACCGATTGGGACGCCCGCGCGCTGATGCGCCAGGTGGACGAGCTGGCCAGAAGCGTCGTGCACCAGGCGCCCATCCATAAAGTGCATCCCCTGCCGACTGTGGCGTGACTCCCGTGGAACGAGCAAAAAATGAATCTACCTTTCGACCCCCTGTACCTCATCGCTGTCGCCGTGGCCTGCGGCGCGCTCGTCCAGGGCGCCACCGGCATGGGCTTCGCGCTGATCGTGGCGCCGGTGATGGGCCTGCTGGCGCCCCAGACGCTGCCGGTGAGCCTGTTGATCCTCATGCTGCCGTTGAACGCAGCCGTCGCCTGGCGCGAACGCCGCGCCATCGACTTCAGGGGCAGTTCGTGGATTACCCTGGGGCGCTTCGCCGGCACCTTTGGCGGGGTGTGGATCCTGCTCTGGCTGCCGCTTTCGCAGCTGAACCTGTTCATCGGCCTGTCGACCATCGCCGCCTGCCTGGTCACCTGGATGGCGCCTTCCTTCGTGCCGGGGCGGCGGGCGCTGATTTCCACGGGGGTCATCACCGGCATTACCGAAACCGCCACCGGCGTCGGTGGCCCGCCGCTTGCCCTGGTGTACCAGCACTCGCCGGTGGCCACCTTGAGAGGGTCGGTGGCGCTGTGCTTTTTGGTGGGGGAGGTGATCTCGCTGGTGGTGCTGGCCCTGGGCGGGCATCTGCGCACCGAACAGCTGTCTCCGGTGCTGGCCCTGTGCTTGCCCTTGGCGCTGGGTGTGATCGCCAGCAACTGGGTGCGCAATTACCTCGATGAAGCGCGCCTTAGGCGCTTCGTGCTGATCTTCGCCTTCGTCTCCGGGGCGCTGTTGCTGGTGCAGTAAGTCACGTCCGCCGTATTCCACAACAAGTACAACAAAGGAATTCGCCATGTTGAACGTCAAGCTGCCCACTGGCTGGGCGGGTTTGCTGTGCCTGTGCGCCTGCGCGCTGGATGCTGATGCGGGGCTCGTCGACGAAAGCAAGGCGACGTTGCTGCTGCGCAATTACTACTTCGATCGCGACTACCGCGACACCGGCGCGGTGCAAAGCCAGCGCCAGGAATGGGCCCAGGGCTTCATCTTCAAAGCCACCTCCGGCTACAGCCAGGGGGTGCTCGGCGCCGGGCTGGATGTGCTGGGGCTGTTGGGCGTGAAGCTGGACAGCAGCCCGGACCGCACCGGCACCGAATTGCTGCCCTATGACCATGATGACGGCCGCGCCCCGGGTGATTACGGGCGGCTGGGCCTGACCGCGAAGGTGCGCCTGGCGCGTACCGAATTGCGTGTGGGCGAACTCCTGCCAGAGCTGCCGATCTTGCGCTACAACGACGGCCGCCTGCTGCCGCAGAGCTTCCAGGGCGCCATGCTCACCTCGAACGCCATCGACCACCTCACCCTGCAGGCCGGGCGCATCCACGCCTTCAGCCCGCGCAGTGCGGCGGACAGCGAAGCGCTTTATCCATCGATCGCCGGCCGCACCGTGGCAACGGCCACCTCGGACCGTTTCACCTTCCTGGGCGGTGAGTACCGCCTGGGCCAGGCGTCGGTGCTGGGTGCATGGACGGCCGAGCTGCAAGACGTCTACCGGCAGAACTACTACAGCATTGCCCATGCCCAGCCGCTAGGTGGCTGGACGCTCGGCGGCGTGCTCGGCGCCTTCGACACGCGCGAGGCGGGGCGAGCCTTCGCGGGGCAGCTGGACAACCAGGCGGCGTCGCTGCTGCTGTCGGCCGCGCACGGCGGCCACCGCTTCTACCTGGGCTTGCAGCGGATGTACGGGGAGGATGGCTGGGTCACCATCGACCGCACCCTGGGCAGCACCCTGGCCAACGACATGTTCGCCAACACCTTCGTGTACGCCAACGAGCGCTCCTGGCAACTGCGCTACGACTACAACTTTGCCGCATTGGGCATCCCCGGCTTGATGCTGCTGGCGCGCTATACCCATGGCGACCAGGTGCGCAATGCCGACACGGCGGATGGGCGCGAATGGGAGCGTGATGTGGCGCTCACCTACACCTTCCAGTTTCGCCAGCTGCAGGGGCTGAGCGTTCGCTGGATCAATGCCAAGGTGGGGCGTGATTTCGGCACGAACGACTTCACCGAGAATCGGCTGATCGTCAGCCTGCCCATCGAGCTGTTCTGAGCGGGTCGGTTTCAGGACGCGCCTGGTCGCTCGCATGCATCTGCCTGGCGCTACAAGTGCCATGCTTGTGTGATGCCGTGAGCCCAGTGCGCGCAGACGCACGGCCATCGGCAAGGAGGCGGCCGACACGCAACCGTGGCGTGGCCGGTATGCCGCAGCAGAACACGCCGGATACCTGCCCCGCCTACCCATCCAGGCAGGGTCCGTGATGCCGAGGTCCGCTGAATGCCTGATGAACTGCTTCACCTGCCTGCCATCCAGAGCATCCTGAGCCGCGAGAAGGACGCCCCCGGCGCCCTGTTGCCGATCCTTCACGCCATCCAGGACGCCATCGGCTTCATCCCCGAGGCCGCCGTGCCTCAGGTCGCCCACGCCCTCAACCTCAGCCTTGCCGAAGTGCGCGGGGTGATCAGCTTCTACCACGACTTTCGCACTGCGCCGCCGGCCCGCCATACCTTGCGCCTGTGCCGGGCCGAGTCGTGCCAGAGCCGCGGCAGCGAAGCGTTGGCCGCGCAACTGCGTGACCAGCTGGCGCTGGACGACCACGGCACCAGCGCCGATGGCGCCATCAGCCTGCGCCCGGTGTACTGCCTGGGCGCCTGCGCCTGTTCGCCGGCCCTGGAGCTGGACGGCCAGGTGCATGCACGGCTCACCCCCGAACGCCTGCGGGCGCTGGTGAACGGTTGCCTGGAGGACGCAGCATGCTGAAGCTGTTCATTGCCTGTGATTCCGTGGCGCGAGCCGTGGGCGCCGACCAGGTCGCCGCGGCCCTGCAGCGCGAGGCCGAGCGCCGGCAGTTGCCCATCGACATCCAGCGCACCAGCGCGCGCGGCCTTTATTGGCTGGAGCCGCTGGTGGAGTGCGATGGCCCGCAAGGGCGCAACGGCTTTGGCCCGGTCACGCCTGAGGCGGTGCCCGCGCTGCTCGATGCCTTGGCCGGCGAGCCGGGCGGCCATTCATTGGCGCTGGGGCCGGTGGAACAGATCCCTTACCTGAAAAGCCAGCAACGCCTGCTGTTCGCCCGTGCGGGGATCACCCGGCCGCTGTCGCTGGACGACTACCGCGCCCATGGCGGCTTCACTGGCCTTGAGCGGGCCTTGGCCCTGGGCGCTGCCGAGGTGGTCGCGGCCGTGCTCGATTCCGGCTTGCGCGGGCGCGGCGGCGCGGCGTTCCCGGCCGGGATCAAGTGGCGAACCGTGCGCGACGCCGTGGCCGTGCAGAAGTACGTGGTGTGCAACGCCGACGAAGGCGACTCCGGCACCTTCGCCGACCGCATGCTGATGGAGGGCGACCCGTTCCTGCTGATCGAAGGCATGCTTATCGCAGGTCTCGCCGTGGGGGCCAGCAAAGGCTACCTCTATGTGCGCTCGGAATACCCCGACGCCATCCGCGTGCTGGGCCAGGCCATCGCCATCGCCCGCGCTGCCGGCTACCTGGGCGCGGACGTGGCCGGCAGCGGTCAGGCGTTCGATCTGGAAGTGCGCGAGGGTGCCGGTGCTTACATCTGCGGCGAGGAAACCGCGCTGCTCGAGTCCATCGAGGGCAAGCGCGGCATCGTCCGCGCCAAGCCGCCGCTGCCAGCCCTGCAGGGCCTGTTCGGCCAGCCGACCCTGGTGCACAACGTGCTCACCCTGGCGTCGGTGCCGGTCATCCTGGCCAAGGGCGCGGCGTTCTACCGCGACTTCGGCATGGGCCGTTCGCTGGGCACCATGGCCTTCCAGCTGGCCGGCAACATCCGCCATGGCGGCCTGGTCGAGCGTGCCTTCGGCCTGACCCTGCGCGAGCTGGTGGAAGGCTACGGCGGCGGCACCGCCAGCGGCCGGCCGTTGAAGGCCGCCCAGGTCGGTGGCCCGCTTGGCGCCTGGGTCCCGCCCAGCCACTTCGACACGCCACTGGACTACGAGGCCTTCGCCGCCATGGGCGCGATGCTGGGCCACGGCGGGGTGGTGGTGGCCGACGACACCCTGAACATGGCCAGCATGGCGCGCTTCGCCTTGCAGTTTTGCGCCGAGGAATCCTGCGGCAAGTGCACCCCGTGCCGCATCGGCTCGACGCGCGGCATGGAAGTGGTCGACCGGCTGATCGCCAGCAGTGGCTTCACGGAGCGCCACGACCAGGCCCTGTTGCTGCGCGACCTGTGCGACACCCTGCAATACGGTTCGCTGTGCGCCATGGGCGGCATGACCGCCTACCCGGTGGCCAGCGCGCTCAAGTACTTCCCCGCCGATTTCGGCCTGACCACCCCGGAGGCCGCCCAGTGATCAACTACTTCGACCCCGCCAGCGACCTGGGCACCCCCGCCCGCGACAGCGACGTACAGGTCAGCCTGAACATCGACGGGCGCAGCATCAGCGTGCCCGCCGGCACCTCGGTGATGCGCGCCGCGGCGCTGCTCGGCACCAGCATCCCCAAACTGTGCGCCACCGACAGCCTCGAAGCCTTCGGCTCGTGCCGTATGTGCATGGTCGAGATCGACGGCATGCGCGGCTACCCGGCCTCGTGCACCACGCCGGTCAGCGAAGGCATGGTGGTGCGCACGCAGACCCCGCGCCTGGCCGACCTGCGCCGCAACGTGATGGAGCTGTACATCTCCGACCACCCGCTGGACTGCCTGACCTGCTCGGCCAACGGCAACTGCGAGCTGCAGACCGTCGCCGGCCAGGTCGGCCTGCGCGAGGTGCGCTACGGCTATGCCGGCGCCAACCACTTGTCCGAGCAAAAGGACACCTCCAACCCGTACTTCGACTACGAGCCCAGCAAATGCATCGTCTGCAGCCGCTGCGTGCGCGCCTGCGAAGACATCCAGGGCACTTTCGCCCTGACCATCACCGGGCGTGGTTTCGAATCACGGGTGGCCGCCGCGGGCGGCGACAACTTCCTGGCCTCCGAATGCGTCTCCTGCGGCGCCTGCGTGCAGGCTTGCCCGACCGCGACCCTCACTGAAAAAAGCCTGGTGCAGCTCGGCCAGCCCGAGCGGGCGGTGATCACCACCTGCGCCTATTGCGGCGTCGGCTGCTCGTTCCGCGCCGAGATGAAGGGCGACCAGCTGGTGCGCATGGTCCCGGACAAGAACGGCGGCGCCAACCACGGCCACGCCTGCGTCAAGGGCCGCTTCGCCTGGGGCTATGCCACCCACCCGGACCGCATCACCCGGCCGATGATCCGCAAACGCCTGGAAGACCCGTGGCAGGAAGTCAGCTGGGACGAGGCGGTGGCCTACGCCGCCAGCGAGTTCCGGCGCATCCAGCTCAAGTACGGGCGCGATTCGATTGGCGGCATCACCTCCAGCCGCTGCACCAACGAAGAAGCCTACCTGGTGCAGAAACTGGTGCGCACGGCGTTCGGCAACAACAACGTCGACACCTGCGCGCGTGTCTGCCATTCCCCCACCGGCTACGGCCTCAAGCAGACCCTGGGCGAGTCGGCCGGCACCCAGAGCTTCGACTCGGTGATGCAGGCCGATGTGGTGCTGGTGATCGGTGCCAACCCCACCGACGCGCACCCGGTGTTCGGCTCGCAGCTCAAGCGCCGCCTGCGCCAGGGCGCGCGGCTGATCGTCATCGACCCGCGGCGCATCGACCTGGTCGACTCGCCCCACGCCCGCGCCGAGCTGCACCTGCAACTGCGCCCAGGCACCAACGTGGCCATGCTCAATGCCCTGGCCCATGTGATCGTCAGCGAGGGCCTGCTGGCCCAGCGCTTCATCGATGCCCGCTGCGAAACCGAGGACTTCGCCCGCTGGCGCGACTTCGTCAGCCTGCCTGAAAACGCACCGGAATCTCTGGGGCCGGTGTGCGGCGTGCCTGCCGAACAAATCCGCGCCGCCGCCCGGCTGTACGCCACCGGCGGCAACGCGGCCATCTACTATGGCCTGGGCGTGACCGAGCACAGCCAGGGCAGCACCGCGGTGATGGCCATCGCCAACCTGGCCATGGCCACCGGCAACATCGGCCGCGAAGGGGTAGGGGTGAACCCGCTGCGCGGGCAGAACAACGTGCAGGGCTCGTGCGACATGGGCTCGTTCCCCCACGAGCTGCCCGGCTACCGGCACATTTCCAACGAAGGCGTGCGCGCCGAGTTCGAGCAGGCCTGGGGCGTGACCCTGCAGCCCGACCCGGGGCTGCGCATCCCCAACATGTTCGAAGCCGCGCTCGATGGCAGCTTCAAGGCCCTGTACTGCCAGGGCGAGGACATCGCCCAGAGCGACCCCAACACCCAGCACGTCACCGCCGCCCTGCGCGCCATGGAGTGCGTGGTGGTGCAGGACATCTTCCTCAACGAAACGGCCAAGTTCGCCCATGTGTTCCTGCCGGGCAGCTCGTTCCTCGAAAAGGACGGCACCTTCACCAACGCCGAGCGCCGCATTTCGCGGGTGCGCAAGGTGATGGAGCCGCTGGCCGGCAAGGCCGACTGGCAAGCCACGGTGGCCCTGGCCAACGCCCTGGGCTACCCGATGCACTACCGCCACCCGTCCGAGATCATGGACGAGATCGCCCGCCTGACACCGAGCTTTCGCCGCGTCAGCTACGCCGAGATCGACCGCCACGGCAGCCTGCAGTGGCCGTGCAACGACGTAGCGCCCCACGGCACCCCGACCATGCACATCGACCAGTTCGTGCGCGGCAAGGGGCGCTTCATGCTCACCGGCTACGTGCCCACTGACGAGAAGGTCAACAGCCGCTACCCGCTGCTGCTGACCACCGGGCGCATCCTCAGCCAGTACAACGTCGGCGCCCAGACCCGGCGCACCGGCAACGTCGCCTGGCATGATGCCGACCGCCTGGAAATCCACCCCACCGATGCCGAGAGCCGTGGCATCCGCGACGGCGACTGGGTAGGCATCGGCAGCCGCGCCGGGCAGACGGTGCTGCGCGCCAAGGTCAGCGGCCGGGTGGCGCCGGGGGTGGTGTACACCACCTTCCACTTCCCCGAGTCTGGCGCCAACGTGATCACCACCGACAACTCCGACTGGGCCACCAACTGCCCGGAATACAAGGTCACGGCCGTGGAGGTGGTGAAGGTGTTCCAGCCGTCGCAGTGGCAGAAGCGTTACCAGGACTTCAGTGATGAACAGCGGCGTTTGCTCGAGGAGCGGCGCAGCGCGGAGCAAGCCGAGGTGCGCCGATGAGCAGTGACAACCTGGTCAAGATGGCCAACCAGATTGCCCATTATTTCGATTGTGAGCCGAGCCATGAGCTGGCGGTGAAGGGGGTGCGGCAGCATCTGTTGAGCTTCTGGACCCCGGCGATGCGCCAGCAGCTGGGGGAGTGGATAGCGGCCAATGCGGGGCAGGGGCTGGACCCCAAGGTGGTGGAGGCTTTGGGTTAGGCGTTGGCTGCACTGGCCCTATCGCCGGCAAGCCGGCTCCCACAAAGCACCTATGTACCTCTGTACCTGTGGGAGCCGGCTTGCCGGCGATAGGGCCGGTACAGACAACATGAAATGTCCGTCATTTAGGCCAGAATAATCCCGGCACAATGCTACGCTCGCGGAAACACTCTGCACGGATACCCCCCCATGGACATGAACTGGCACCAGGCCCTGCAAGAGAGCCTGAGCTGGCTTGCAATCGCCTCGTTCATCACCCTCATCGGCTTCACCGCCGCCGCTGCCCTGGCCGTGCGCTACACGCGCTGGGGCCGGCAGTTCTGGCAGCTGGCCGGCCCGTACTTCACCTTCCGGCGCAGTTGGCGGCCGTTGCTCGGGTTTGCCCTGCTGCTGGTGCTGACGCTGTTCTCGGTGCGCATGAACGTGCTGTTCTCGTTCTGGTACAACGGCTTCTACAGCGCCTTGCAGGCCCTCGACCAGGCAGCCTTCTGGTACCTGCTGGGGGTGTTCGCGGTGCTGGCGACCCTCCACGTGCTGCGCGCGCTGTTCACCTTCTACGTGACCCAGGCGTTCAGCATCCAGTGGCGCGTGTGGCTGACCGAACGCCTGACCGGTGACTGGATGCACGGCGATGCCTACTACCGCGGCCAGTTCCTCGCCGAGCCGGTGGACAACCCCGACCAGCGTATCGAGCTGGACGTCAACGCCTACGTCACCAACTCGGTGTCGCTGGCGCTGGGCGCGGTCAGCGCGCTGGTGTCGCTGGTGGCCTTCACCGGCATCCTCTGGGGGCTGTCGGCGCCGTTGACGGTGGCCGGCTACGAGATCCCGCGGGCGATGGTGTTCGCCGTCTATGTGTATGTGCTGATCGCCACGTGGGTTGCCTTCCGCCTCGGCCAGCCGCTGATCCGCCTGAACTTCCTCAACGAAAAACTCACCGCCAACTTCCGTTACGCGTTGATGCGCCTGCGCGAGAACGCCGAGAACATCGCCTTCTACCAGGGCGCGCCGGTGGAGCGGGCGACCTTGCTCGGGCGCTTCGGCGCGCTGATCGTCAATGTCTGGGCGCTGGTGTACCGGAACCTGAAGTTCAGCGGCTTCAACCTGGGGGTCAGCCAGGTGGCCGTGGTGTTCCCGTTCATCCTCCAGGCGCCACGCTTTTTCAGTGGCGCGATCAAGCTGGGCGATGTGATGCAGACCTCCCAGGCGTTCGGCCAGGTGCAGGATTCGCTGTCGTTCTTCCGCGAGTCCTACGACACCTTCGCCCAATACCGCGCCACCCTCGACCGTCTGACCGGTTTTCTCGATGCCAACCGGCAGGCCGCCGCATTGCCGCGGGTGCTCACCGAGGAGCAGGCGCAGGCCTTGGACATCAGCGGGCTGCAGGTGCTGCGCCCCGATGGCCATGCGCTGATCGCCAACCTCGACCTGCGCCTGCACGCCGGCCAGGCGCTGCTGATCAAGGGCCCCTCGGGCAGTGGCAAGACCACCCTGCTGCGTGCGCTGGCGGGCTTGTGGCCGTATGCCGAGGGTGAAGTGCGACGGCCCACGGGCACCCAGGCGTTGTTCCTCTCCCAGCGCCCGTACTTGCCCCTGGGCGACCTGCGCACCGCCATCGCCTACCCCGCCGGCGGCACGGCCGAGGACATGCCGCGCATGCAGCAGGCCCTGCGCCAGGTCAACCTGGCGCACCTGGCTGAGCGGCTGGAGGTGAGCTGCGACTGGTCGCACATCCTCTCGGTGGGCGAGCAGCAGCGCCTGGCGTTCGCCCGGGTGCTGTTTAACCGGCCGCAGGTGGTGTTTCTCGATGAGTCGACGTCGGCGATGGATGAAGGGCTGGAGCATGCGCTGTATTCGCTGCTGCGCCGGGAGATGCCGCAGACCTTGCTGGTGAGTGTGGGGCATCGCAGCACGCTGGCGGACTTCCATACCCATCGGCTGGAAGTGGATGGGCAGGGTGGGTGGTCGCTCCTCGAGCAGCGGCCGGAGGTTGAGCTGCAGGTGTAGGTGTATGGGCTGGCCCCATCGCCGGCAAGCCGGCTCCCACAGGTACACAGGTACTTTGTGGGAGCCGGCTTGCCGGCGATAGGGCCGGAACACCCCCCGCCATTCACGCGTCGTGCATCACGATCAACTCAGCCCCTTCATTGCGCGCATTCCCCACCGCCTTGCCCACCGCAAACCACTCGAACGCCTCCACCGGCAAGCACTGCTCGCGCGCCAGCCGCTCGGCTTGCGCGGCCGGCACCTGGGGGTCGATCCACGCCCGCGCATCCGCCGGCGCCAGCACCAGCGGCCGGCGGTCATGGATATCGACCATCCCGGCATCACTGGCAGCGGTGATGATCACGAAGCCATCCCCCTCGTTCGGCTCGAGCCCCACACGCACCTGCGCCAGCGCCGCCATGAACATCGGCGCCTGGTTTTTCAGGCGAATGAAATAGGGCTGCTTGCGCTTGGGGTCGTTGGGGTCGGTTACCCATTCGTACCAACCATCAGCCATCACCAGGGCCCGCCCCTGGGGCCACAGGGCCTTGAAGAACTTGCCGGTGGTCACCGTCTCCACCCGCGCGTTGATCGGCGCAGGCCGCTTGCCGGTGGCCCAGAACGGCGCCCAACCCCAGTGGCAAGGGTCGATGCGCAGGCCGTCGGCGGCGTTGTGCAGGATCAGCACGCGGCTGCCGGGGGCGACGTTGTAGCGGCCGATGGGCAGGTTGTCGTAACCGCTGATCACGTCCTGCTCGGCGTCCAGTTCACGCAGGTAATCGGCGAGGCCCTGGTACTGGGCGAAGCGTCCGCACATGGCATGCACCCCACTTGTCGAAATTTCCTACGCCGAGATTGACCGGGTCGCAGGCATATCATTACTGTATATGTATACAGTTATTATTCAAGGCAGTGACATGGCTTCCATCCTGGGCCCGCTCACCTGTGGCAGCGCTGCGCTGCCGCGCTACCTGTTTCGCGTTCCGGCGGGGTTCCCGTCGCCGGCGGCGGACCACATGGAGCAACCCATCTCGCTGGACGAGTTGTTCAACCTGCGCGCGCCGCACATGTACCTGGTCAGGATAGACGGCGACAGCATGCAGGGCGCCGGGATCTTCGACGGCGACCTGGTGCTGGTCGACCGCTCGATCGAGGCGCGCCACGGCCATATCGTGATTGCCGCGGTCAACGGCGAACCCTTGTGCAAGCGGTTGCAACGCATTGGCGCGCAGGTGGTGCTGCGCTCGGAAAACCCGCGGTTTGCGCCACGCTACATCATGGAGGGTGACGAATTGACCATCTGGGGAGTGGTGACCTTCAGCGTGCGCAGCCACGACCCACATTCATGAGGCCCGCAGCGCGATGCCCAGCAAGGTCGCGCCGGCAAAACCGGCGCCCACCAGGAAGGTGGCCTGAAAGCCCAGCCCATCCCACAGCAGCCCCGCCACCACGCTGGCGGCCAGCAGCGCCAGCCCGGTCAGCAGGTTGAACAGGCCGAACGCCGTGCCGCGCAGGTGGGCCGGCGCGCTGTCGGCGATCAGCGCCGCGAAGATGCCCTGGGTAAAGCCCAGGTGCAGGCCCCAGGCCACCACCCCCAGCGCCAGCCCGGCCCAGCCCGGCACTAGTGCCAGCAGCACGTCGGCCGCGACCAGCAAGCCGAGCCCGGTCATCAGCACGCCGCGCCGGCCGACGCGGTCCGACAGCGCGCCGGCGGGGTAGGCCGACAGCGCGTAGGCCAGCGCCATCAACACCAGCACGGCCGGCGCCCACAGCGGCGCCAGGCCCATGTCCTGGGCTCGCAGCAGCAGGAACGCCTCGCTGAAGCGGCCCAGGGTGAACACCATCGCCAGGCCGATCAGGCGCCAGTAGGCCGGGCCCAAACGTGCCAGTTGGTGCCATGCCAGCGGCGAGCGGGCGCTGCTTTTCGCTGCCGAAGCCGGCGGTTCGCGGACGAAGGCGACAAGAATGTACACGGCCAGAAACGCCGGGATCACCGCCACCCAGAACACCGTCTGGAAGTGGCTGGCGGTCAGCCACATCAGCAGGATCGCCAGCAGCGGCCCGAGGAAGGCGCCGACCGTGTCCAGCGCCTGGCGCAGGCCGAAGGCCGCCCCGCGCAGTTCGGCCGGGGTCACGTCGGCCACCAGCGCATCGCGCGGCGCGCCGCGGATACCCTTGCCGACCCGGTCGACGAAACGCGCCCCGATCAGCCATTCCAGCCCCGAAGCCATCGGGAACACCGGCTTGGTCAGCGCGCCCAGGCCATAGCCCAGCACCGTCAGCAGCTTGCGCTTGCCGAAGCGGTCGCTGAGGGCGCCGGAAAACACCTTGGTGATCGACGCGGTGGCCTCGGCAATGCCTTCGATGACGCCCACCGCCACCACCGAGGTGCCGAGCACGGTGACCATGTACAGCGGCAGCAGGGCGTGGATCATCTCCGAGGAAATGTCCATGAACATCGACACGAAACCCAGCGCCCAGACGCTGCGGGGGATCTTCGGCAAGGCCTTGCTGGCGGCCGGTGGTGCGGTTTTTTCGACGCTGCGCATGGTGGAGCCTCGGCGCGATCGCTACGTTCGAAACTGTAGGAGCCTGGGCGCAGGATGCAAATCGGATGAGTGGGCAGCGCGTGCGCCCGGCGCTGTGGTTAACTGTATATAAATACAGTATTCGTGAACCCGCCCGATGAAACCTTCTCCTGTCTATGCCCTGGTCGACTGCAACAGTTTCTACGCCAGCTGCGAGCGCGTGTTCCGCCCCGACCTGCTGCGCACGCCCATCGTCGTGCTCAGCAACAACGACGGCTGCATCATTGCCCGCAGCGCCGAGGCCAAGCCGTTGGTGAAGATGGGCCAGCCGTACTACCAGGTGAAGGACCTGCTGCGCCGTCACGGGGTGGTGGCGTTCTCGTCCAACTATGCGCTGTATGGCGACATGAGCCAGCGGGTGATGACCGTGATCGAGGGCATGGTCCCGGCGCTGGAGGTGTATTCCATCGACGAAGCCTTCGTCGACCTTAGCGGCATGCCTGGCGACCTCGAGTACCTGGGCCGTGGCATCCGCGAGCGGGTGTTCAAGCACACCGGCATCCCGGTCGGGGTCGGTATTGCCGGCACCAAGACCCTGGCCAAGCTGGCCAATCACGCGGCCAAGCGCTGGGCGGTGCAGAGCGGCGGGGTGGTCGACCTGCGCGACCGGCCACGTTGTGAGTGGGTGCTGAAAAAGTGCGACGTGTCCGAGGTATGGGGCATCGGCAAGCGCCTGACCGCGCACCTGCAGGCCATGGGCATCCGCAGCGCCTGGGAGCTGTCGCGCGCTGACCCTGGCCTGCTGCGCAAGACCTTCAGCGTGGTGGTGGAAAAGACCGCCCGCGAACTGGCCGGCACGCCGTGCCTGCAGCTGCAGGAAATCGACCCGCCCCGCCAGGAAATCTGCTGCAGCCGCATGTTCGGCCAGCGCCTGACCGAGCTGGCGCCGATCAAGGAAGCGGTGGCCACCTACGTGATGCGCGCCGCCGAGAAGCTGCGCGGGCAACGCTCGCTGGCGCGGCGCATGCGCGTGAGCATCCGCACCGGCATGTTCAACCCGGACGAGCCCCGTTATGCCAATGGCGTGGTGGTGCAGCTGCCGTATCCCACCGACGATGTGCGACTGCTCACCCGCATGGCGCTGGAGGCGCTGGAGCGGGTTTATCGCCAGGGCTTTCGCTACAGCAAAGCCGAGGTGCTGCTGCTGGAGCTGTGCCAGCGCGGCGAGTTCACCGGCGACCTGTTCACGCCAACGCAGACGGCGCAGGCCGAGCGGGTGATGGGTGTGATCGACGGGGTGAACGCGCGCTGGGGTAGGGGCACGCTGCGCAGTGCCGCGGTGCCGGCAGTGGGGGAGTGGGCGATGCGGCGGGAGTTGATGAGTGCGGGGTTCACCACGCAGATGGCGGGGTTGTGGCGGGTGAACGGCTTGTGACATCGCGGGGGCCGCAGCGCGGCCCATCGCCGGCAAGCCGGCTCCCACAGGTTCCGCGCCGCCCTTGAGGACCTGTGGGAGCCGGCTTGCCGGCGATGGGCTGCACAGCAGCCCGACACACTCAAAGACTCAACCGCAAGGCCAACGCCGCCAACGTCACCAGCAACACCGGCACCGTCAACAACACCCCCACCTTGAAGTAGTACCCCCAACCAATACTCACGCCCTTGCGCGCCAGCACATGCAGCCACAGCAACGTGGCCAGGCTGCCGATCGGGGTGATCTTCGGCCCCAGGTCGCAGCCAATCACGTTGGCGTAGATCATCGCCTCCCTCACCACCCCCTGCGCCTCGCTGGCATGGATCGACAGCGCGCCGATCAGCACGCTGGGCAGGTTGTTCATCACCGACGACAACAGCGCCGCAATCAGCCCTGTCCCCAGCGAGGCGGCCCACATCCCGTGGCCGGCCAGCCAGTTCAGCGCGCTGGTGAGCGAGTCGGTCAGGCCGGCATTGCGCAAGCCATAGACCACCAGGTACATCCCCAGTGAGAACACCACGATCTGCCACGGCGCCTCGCGCAGCACGCGGCGGGTGGAGATCACGTGACCGCGCGCAGCGACGGCGAACAGCACCGCCGCGCACGCTGCGGCCACTGCGCTGACCGGGATGCCCAGCGGTTCGAGCACGAACAGGCTGGCCAGCAACGCCAGCAGCACCACCCAGCCGACACGGAAGGTCGCCCGGTCGCGCACGGCCATGGCCGGCAGCTTCAACTCATCGGTGGCATAGCGTTGCGGAATGTCCCGGCGAAAATACAGCCACAGCACCAGCAGCGTGGCCGCCACCGCCACCAGGTTGACCGGCACCATCACGGCGGCATAGGCGTTGAAGCCCAGGCCGAAGTAATCCGCCGACACGATATTGACCAGGTTCGACACCACCAGCGGCAGGCTGGCGGTGTCGGCGATGAAGCCGGCGCCCATGACGAAGGCCAGGGTCGCGGCAGGGGAGAAGCGCAGCGCCAGCAGCATCGACATGACGATCGGGGTGAGGATCAGCGCCGCACCGTCATTGGCGAACAGCGCCGACACCGCCGCGCCCAGCAGCACCATGAAGGCGAACAGGCGGCGCCCGTCGCCTCGCGCCCAGCGCGCCACATGCAGTGCGGCCCATTCGAAGAACCCGGCTTCATCCAGCAGCAGGCTGATGACGATCAGGGCGATGAAGGTGCCGGTGGCGTTCCAGATGATGGCCCACACGGCAGGAATGTCGTGCAGCGAGACCACCCCGAACAGCAGCGCCAGCGCGGCGCCGAGGGTGGCGCTCCAGCCCACGCCCAGGCCTTTGGGTTGCCAGATGACCAGGGTCAGGGTGAACAGGAAGATCAGTGCGGCGGTGAGCATGGACAGCTTGTCTCGACGTGGATGGGAAGGGCGGTCCCGACTGTACACGGGCCACCGTCGCTTCGGACAAGTTCCGTTACAAACATGTAAGTTTCGTAAATAAGATTTAAACTCATTTGAGAATCACTATATTCACCATCCCTGTTGGCCCCCAAACGAGGCCGGTGGGCGAAGGCTCCCGGCATCCGCCTGGGGTGTGCCGTTCGCCCATGATCCGCAGGAGATGTGTCAATGCAGTGCAAAACCTCACCCAACAGCGTGGCCCTGGCCTTCGTCGCCCTGGCATCGCCAGCCATGCTGGCCAATGCCGCCGACGCCGAGCCGCAGCGTTCCGGTGAGGTGCTGCAGGCCCCGGCAGGGGAAAAGGCGCTGGTGATCCAGGACACCCTGATCACCGCCGAGCGCGAAGCGCGCCAGGCGCTGGGCTCCTCGATCATCACCGAAGAAGACATCAAGCGCCGCCCGCCGGCCAACGACCTCTCGGACATCATCCGCCGCGAGCCTGGCGTCAACCTGACCGGCAACAGCGCCAGCGGCGCACGCGGCAACAACCGGCAGATCGACCTGCGCGGCATGGGCCCGGAAAACACCCTGATCCTCATCGACGGCAAGCCCTCCAGTGCGCGCAACGCCGTGCGCTACGGCTGGAACGGCGACCGCGACACCCGCGGCGAAACCAACTGGGTGCCGGCCGAGGCGGTCTCGCGCATCGAGATCCTGCGTGGCCCGGCGGCCGCGCGCTATGGCTCCGGGGCCATGGGCGGGGTGGTCAACATCATCACCAAGCGGCCCACGGATGAGCTCAAGGGCAACCTCAACTTCTACACCCAGATGCCCGAAGACAGCGCCGAAGGCGCCAGCCGCCGCGCCAACTTCAACCTCAGCGGCGGCCTTACCGACGACCTCGGGTTCCGCCTGTTCGGTGGCCTGGCCAAGACCGACGCCGACGACCTGGACATCAACGCCGGGCATGCCAACAGCGCGCTGGTGGCCGGCCGCGAGGGCGTGCGCAACAAGGACATCAACGGCCTGCTGAGCTGGAAGCTCAACGACGAGCACCGCCTGGAGGCCAGCGCAGGCTACAGCCGCCAGGGCAACATCTACGCCGGCGACACCATGAACAGCAACGGCGGCGGCAACCTCGAACTGATCGACAGCCTGTATGGCCACGAAACCAACGTCATGCAGCGCAACACCTACGACCTGACCCACCTGGGCGACTTCACCTGGGGCACCAGCAAGAGCACCCTGGCCTACGAGTACGTGCGCAACTGGCGCCTCAACGAGGGCCTGGCCGGTGGCCCGGAAGGGGCGATCAACGACAGTGGTGCGGCGATGTCGCGGCTGCGCAACACGCGCCTGAGCAGCGAGGTGAACCTGCCGTTCGCCATGGGCAGCACCGAGCACGTGCTGACCTTGGGTGGCGAGTACCTGTACGAGTCGCTCAATGACCAGGGTTCGTTCCGCCCGCAAAGTTTCGACCCGAGCGGCGGCAGCGGCAACGCGATCATCGGTTTCGACCGCAGCGACTCGAAGATGACCGCCAAGAGCTACGCGCTGTTCGTCGAGGACAACATCATCCTTGGCGACACCACCGTGACCCCAGGCCTGCGCTTCGACCACCACGAGATGTTCGGCGACAACTTCAGCCCCAGCCTCAACCTGTCGCACAAGCTCACCGAGGCGCTGTCGGTCAAGGGCGGCATCGCCCGGGCCTACAAGGTGCCGAACCTGTACCAGTCCAACCCCAACTACCTGCTCTACAGCCGAGGCCAGGGCTGCAGCGTGCAGCAGGGCAACTCGGGCGGCTGCTACCTGCAGGGCAATGCCGACCTCAAGCCGGAGATCAGCGTCAACAAGGAAATCGGCCTGCTGTACGACCGTGGCAGCTGGCGCACCAGCGCGACGTACTTTCGCAACGACTACCAGAACAAGATCATCGGCGGCACCGACCTGCTCTACACCATCAACAACGGCCGCCGCGTGACCCAGTGGGAAAACGCCGGCAAGGCGCGGGTGGAAGGCATCGAGGGCAACCTGTTCGTCGAGCTCAGCCCGGTGCTGGACTGGAACACCAACCTGACCTGGATGCTCGACAACGACAACCGCGAGACCGGCGAGCCGCTGTCGGTGATCCCCGAGTACACGGTCAACAGCACCCTCGACTGGCGTGCCACCGACAAGCTGTCGTTCCAGCTGGCCGGTACCTACTACGGCAAGCAGAAGTCGCCGACCTACAACTACCGCACCCAGGAAAAGTACGACAGCGAGGCGCAGCAGGACGTCGAGGCCTATGGGCTGGTGGATGTGAGTGCCGGGTACAAGTTCAACGCCAACTATGACGTGCGGGTGGGGGTGAACAACGTGTTCGACAAGCAGATTCTGCGTGGCGGCAATGCCAGCAGCTCGGGGGCCAATACCTATAACCAGCCGGGGCGGGCGTTGTTTGCTGCGCTGAATATCTCCTTCTGATTGCAGGGCCGCTTTGCGGCCCTTTCGCGACACAAGGCCGCTCCTACAGGCAGGCGAATGTTCCTGTAGGAGCGGCCTTGTGTCGCGAAAGGGCTGCAAAGCAGCCCCAATGCCACAATGACCTCAAGGAATCCCCCAATGAGCAACCCCCCCGCCTGGCTGCAAATCCTCTCCCGCAGCGCCGCCGCGCTGCTCGGCGGCTATGCCTTCAGCTACGCCGCCACCGCCTGCCTGGCCCGGCTGTTGCCACTGGCCGACCGCGACGCGGTCATCGTCGCCACCTTGCCCGCCTTCATCTTCTACACCCTGGCCATCCTCTGGGCCTTCGCCAGCCGTGACGCCCTGCGCGCCTGGGCACCGCTGGCGGTGGCGGTGCCCTTGGCACTGGTCGGTTTCTGGCCCCAGGCCCTGGAGTGGCTGGCATGAAAAACACCTTCACCCAATCGATGGCCTGGCTGCACACCTGGGCCGGGCTGATCTTCGGCTGGCTGCTGTTCGCCATCTTCGTCACCGGCACCCTGGCGGTCTTCGACAAGGAGCTCAACCACTGGATGCAGCCGGAGATTCCGTCGGCAGCAGTGCCCCAGGCCACCGCCGCGCAACGTGCCATCGACTACCTGCAGGCAAACGAAGCCCAGGCCGGCAACTGGGGCGTCAGCCTGCCGACCGAGCGTGCCCCTGGGCTGCGGGTGTCCACCGGCGAGCGGCGCCATGGCGGCGGGGTGCAACTGGACCCAGGCAGTGGTGAGCCCATCGCGGTGCGCGACAGCGTCGGCGGCAACTTCTTCTTCCGCTTTCACTTCACCCTCGACCTGCCGCGCAACTGGGGCATCTTCGTGGTCGGGGCGCTGGCCCTGGTGATGCTGGCGGCGCTGGTCACCGGCATCGTCATCCACAAGAAGATCTTCAAGGAGTTCTTCACCTTCCGGCCCGGCAAGGGCCAGCGTTCCTGGCTGGACTTTCACAACGCCAGCGCGGTGCTGTTGCTGCCGTTCCACCTGATGATCACCTACACCGGCCTGGTGATCTTCATGCTCATCTACATCCCGGCCGGCGTCGATGCGTTGTTCGCCGGCGACAACCGCGCCTACTTCCAGGCCCAGGGCAACGCCCGCCTGGAGCAGCCACGGGCGCTGAGCAAACAGCCGGCCGAGCTGGTCGACATCGCGCCGTTGCTGGCCCAGGCCGAGGCGCGGTTGGGGCCGATCGCCGGGTTCAACATCCGCAACCCCAACACTGCAGGAGCACGTATCGAAATCCGCCCCGAACTGGGCAATCGCATCGCACTGTCAAAGGGCCAGGCGATGGTCTTCGACGGAGTCAGCGGCGCGCTACTCAGCGATGTCAGCGAGTGGCGGGCGGCGCCGTTGACCCAGCGGGTGATGGCCGGCCTGCATTTTGCCCAGTTCGGCGGCTACCCGATGCGCTGGCTGTACTTCGTCTGCGGCGTGATCAGCTGCGTGATGATCGCCAGCGGGCTGGTGCTGTTCTGCGTCAAGCGCGGGCGCAAGTACGCCAGCAGCGAAGCGCCTGGCCACCGCTGGTACAGGCTGGCCGAGGTGTGCAATGTCGGCTTCGTTTCCGGGCTGCTGCTGGCGTGCGTGGGCCTGTTGTGGGCCAGCCGCCTGTTGCCGATGGAGCTGGCCGGGCGCGAGGCCTGGGAAGTGCGGGCGTTCTTCGGCCTGTGGTTGTTGGCGCTGCTGCACGCGGGCGTGAGGCCGGCGCGGCAGGCTTGGGTCGAACAACTGGGTTTGGCGGCGCTGCTGTGCATGGGCCTGGTGGCGTTCGGCGGGCTGGATGACGCGTTGCGCCTGGGTGTGGCGGCAGGCGCGCTGGCCTTGGGCGCCTTGCTGGGCCTGGTGGCGCTGCGCGTTCAGCGGGCGCAGCCGGCAACGCGCAAGGTCGGGGCAGGGCGGCGGCTGGAGGTGGGCGCATGATGCTGTTGATCGCAGGTGCCGGGCTGTTTGCCTATGCCGGCATGCTCGGGCTGTGCCAGGGGCTGCAGCGGCACTACAAACAGGTATGGCAGCGCGAGTGCCCGGCCGTGCTTGGCAAGCTCCTGCGCGGCGCGGGTTGGCTGGCGCTGCTGGCCAGCCTGTGGCTGTGCGCCCAGGCCTGGGGTTGGGCGATGGGGCCGGTGGCGTGGTGCGCGTTGCTGTCCCTGGCCGGGCTGCTGCTGGTCGTGCTGTTGCCTTACTGGCCGCGCCTGGCGGTGTGGCTGGCCGGCGCACTGCCGGCTTGGGGGCTGTGGCAGTGGGTCAGTTGACCGGCGCCGGGTTGAGCACGTTGCGCTGCCCCAGCCAGTGTTCGAAACAGGCGAAGGTGTCGATTGCTGCCTGCACGGTGGCGGCCTGCGCCGCCGGGGCGCTCGGGGCCCGGTCGAGGCGCTCGAGGAAGTCGCGCCAGTAGCGCCCGGTAAGGGCGCCATACACATCCAGAAACCCCGCGCCGCTGCTCGGCCCCAGGCCAAGGCGCTCGGCCATCGCCCGCTTGAGCACCTGGCCGCCCAGGGTCGAGCCTTCCAGTACGTACATCACGCCCAGTGCGCTGGCTTCGTCGCGCACCACCGGCAAGGCCTGGCACAAGGGCAGGGTGTCGATGTCGCTGGCGCTCAGTGCGAGGGCCTGCAGGTCCAGGGCCAGTGCGGGGGTCTTGGCGCGCAAGGGTTCCTGGTACGCGCCCAGGCGCGCTTCGAGCGGCGCGTGGAAGCCGTAGTAGGCTTGCATCAGCCGGCTGTAGGCGGCGGTGTCGAAGCCGGCATCGAAGAACGGCAGGCGCGCCTCGAGGGCTTTGTGGCAGGTGAGGGTGCCTTCGCGCAGGGCGAGCAGTAACGGGCTGGGGGTGGCTGGCATTGAACGGGCTCTGGTGGCATTTCGCCTAGTTGGACTGGCGATCGTACCGCAGTGTTCCTGCCAGGCCGCGACTTTATCGCGGCCTGGCCGCTTCAGAATGCCAGTTTGTAGCCGATCAGCAGCAGCATCGCCGCCAGGCACGGGCGCAGCACGCGGTCGGAGATGCGCCCGGTGAGGTGGCTGCCCAGGTAGATGCCGGGCAACGAACCGAGCAGCAGGTAACCCAGCAGCGACCAGTCCATGTTGCCCATGCCGGCGTGGCCGAGGCCCGCCACCAGGGTCAGGGGCACGGCGTGGGCGATTTCGGTGCCCACCAGGCGGCGGGTGACCAGGAACGGGTAGAGCAGGAACAGCGCCACGGTGCCCAGCGCGCCGGCACCGATCGAGGTCAGCGTGACCATCACCCCGAGCACCACGCCGGTCAGCACGGTGAGGATATTCAGGCTGCGGTCGCTCAAGTGATAGTGGTCACCGGCATGGCGGCTGGCGAAGGCCTGCAGGCGCGACTTGAACAGGATCGCCAGCGCGGTGAGGATCAGCACCACCGCCAGGCCCTGCTTGATGATGGCGTTGAGCGCCGAGGTGTCGGTGTGCAGGGTGCTGAGGAACAGCAGGGTGAGTGCCGCAGCCGGCACGCTGCCCAGGCTCAGCAGGCCGGTGATCTTCCAGTCGATGTTCTTGTTGCGGGCATGCACCCAGACGCCACTGGCCTTGGTGATGGCGGCGTAGAGCAGGTCGGTGCCCACGGCGGTGGCGGGGTTGATGCCGAACCAGAGCAGGATTGGCGTCATCAGCGAGCCGCCACCCACGCCGGTCATGCCGACGATGAAACCCACAACCAGTCCGGCCAGGGTGAAACCGAAAGAACCTACATCCATACGCTACTCGACTGCCCAGCTTTGCCCGTGATCGGATGGGTGCCAGCATATAGGGAGTTTTTATAGCCAAATAGACTTGTTCGTTATTAGGTTATAACCAGCGGCAGCTCAGCGGTCGGTCATCACCACCATCACATGGGCGTCGCCACCGTCGTCGCTTTCCGACAGGTAGATATGCCCCACCTGGCTGTCGAAATACGCCGTTTCCTGCGGGCCGATACGCACCGCCTCGCCGGTTTCGAACTCGATGCGCACGCGCCCGCTCAGCACCACGGCGAACTCCTGCCCGGGGTGGCGGATAAAGTCATCGAACTGGCCGCGTTCGCGCGCGATGATGCGGGCATAGGCGGGGGTCATGCGCCGCTGCGGGAAGTCCCCGGCAAGCGGGTGGTAGTCGTAGGTGCCGGTGGAGTAGCCCGCCGCCGCCGGCAAGGAGTCGACCACCACGGTCACAGGTACCGGGGCATTCACCGAGCCGCTGGCACGAAACAGCTGGGCGATGTCGATATTCAGCGCCCGCGCTGCGGCGGCGAGTTTCTCGTAGCCCACCGACACCTGCGCCAATTCCATCTTCGACAAGGTCGAGACCGGCACACCGCTGAGCGCAGACAACTGCTTGAGCGTCAGCTGGCGGGCCTTGCGCACCTGGCGCAGGCGCCCGCCAACCTCGGCGCGATCGAGCAGGGGCAGGGCAGTGGGGCGGCCTGTGGCGGCAGGGCGGTCATCGGGCATTCGCGGCTCTCGGTGTAGGGCAAAGGTCGGGCATCTTACCTTGCGGCCTTGCTTAATTCTAAATTCTCATATATTAGAATTCTCATAAATGATAATTCCCTGGCAGGAGCGTGCATGACCCCGATCTACGACACCTTGATCATTGGTGCCGGCATTGCCGGCGCCTCCCTGGCCTACCGCCTGGCGGGCCAGCGCCAGGTGCTGCTGCTGGAGCGTGAAGCGCAGCCGGGCTACCACTCCACCGGGCGCTCCGCGGCGATGTTCATGGAGGCCTACGGCACCCCGCAGATCCAGGCCCTGACCCGCGCCAGCCGGGCGTTCTACGAAACGCCGCCGGCCGGCTTCTGCGAGCACCCGCTGCTGGAGCCACGTGGCTGCCTGTACGTCGCCAGCCATGAGCAGGGCGAATTGCTCCAAGCCACCTACGCGCAGAACCTGGCCAATGGCACCGACGTCAGCCTGCTGGACCGCGAAGCCGCCCTGGCGCTGGTGCCGAGCCTGCGCGACGAAGTCATCGCCGGTGCCGTGCACGAGCCAGGCGCCATGGACCTCGATGTGCATGCCCTGCACCAGGGCTTCCTGCGCGGCTACCGCGCCGCCGGCGGCGAGCTGCGCTGCAATGCCGAGCTGCTCCAAGGCCGTTACCTGGATGGCGTGTGGCATGTGACGCTGGCCGACGGCAGCCAGTTGCAGGCGCGCGAGCTGGTCAATGCCGCAGGCGCCTGGGCCGACCGGGTGGCCGCGCAATGCGCGGTGGCGCCGATCGGCCTGCAGCCGTGCCGGCGCAGCGCCTTTACTTTCCCCGGCCCGGCCGAGCAGGACTTCGCCCGCTGGCCGGCGGTGATCGGTGTCGACGAGAGCTTCTACTTCAAGCCCGACGCCGGCCAGTTGCTGGGCTCCCCCGCCAACGCCGACCCGGTCGAGCCGCAGGACGCCGCCCCCGAAGAGCTCGACATCGCCCTGGGCATCTACAACATCGAAGCCATGACCACCCTGGCCATCCGCCGCCCCAGCCACAGCTGGGCGGGCCTGCGTTCGTTCGTCGCCGATGGCGACCTGGTGATCGGCTTCGCCCCGCGCGCGCCGGGCTTCTTCTGGCTGGCGGCGCAGGGCGGCTATGGTATCCAGTCGGCGGCCGGTGCTTCGCGCCTGGCCGCCGACCTGTTGCTCGGGCAGCCGCTGTGCCCGAGCCTGATTGCCCAGGGCGTGGCGCCCGAGCGCCTGTCCCCGGCACGTTTCCAGTCATCCTGAAAGGAGCTTTGCATGAGCAACGACATCCAGCGTTTCCCCAGCAGCCTGCCATTCCCGTTCTCGCGTGCCGTCAAGGCGGGCGGTTTCCTGTTCCTTTCCGGGCAGGTGCCGATGAGCCCGGCGGGCGAGGTGGTGCGTGGCGATATCCAGACCCAGACCCGCGCCGCCTGCGAGCGCATCGCCGAGAGCCTGGAGGCCTGCGGCGCGCGCTTCGACCAGGTGGTCAAGGTGACCGTGTGGCTGTCCGACATGGCCCACTTCGCCGGTTTCAACGAGGTCTACAAGGCCTTCTTCGGCGACGCGCTGCCGGTGCGCTCCACCGTGGCCTCAGCACTGGCGCTGGGCGTGGACGTGGAAATCGAAGTGCAGGCCTATATCGGCCAGGGCTGAGTGCAGCCCCGTCGCGGCCATGCCCGCGACGGGGCCACCCACACACAACAAAAATAACCTGAGGTTCACATGCAAGAACAACTGAAGATCGCCGGGGCCTTCGTCGGCGTGATCGTAGGGGCGGGCTTTGCGTCCGGGCGGGAATTGCTGTTGTTCTTCGTCGATTTCGGCGTCTGGGGGCTGGCCGGGGCGCTGGTCAGCGCCGCGCTGTTCACCTTCCTGGGCATGGCCTTGGCGGCGCTTGGCAATCGCCAGCGGGCGACGTCGCACAAGGATGTGATCCAGGCCATCTGCGGGCGCCACCTGGGTTTGTTCGTCGACTGGCTGATCACCTTCTTCATGTTCGCCGTGACCGTGGTCATGCTGGCCGGCGGCGGTGCCTTGCTGGAGCAGCAGTTCGGCATCCCGGCGCTGACCGGCAGCGTGCTGGTGACCCTGCTGGTGGTGGGCATCGTGTGTCTGGACGTGCGCAAGGTGATCGTCGCCATCGGCGCCATCACCCCGCTGCTGATCCTGGTGGCCTCGGCCATCGCCCTGTATGCCGTGTTCACCCGCGGGCAGAGTTTCGCCATGCTCGACCAACTGGCCAGCCAGCAGCAGGCCGGTACGCGCCACTGGCTGCTGGGGGCGTTCTTGTATGTGTCGTACAACATCGTCGCCGGCGCGCCGATCCTGGCGATTCTTGGCGGTTCGGCCAAGGGCGAGAAGACCGCGATATGGGGCGGCTTGCTCGGCGGCGCCGCGCTGGGTGGGCTGATGCTGGTGATGAGCGCAGGCTTGCTGTCGCGCCTGGACAGCGTCGCCGACCTGCCGATGCCGATGCTGTCGATTGCCAACGAGGTTTCACCGCTGCTGGGGCTGGTGATGTGCCTGATCATTTTCGGCATGATCGTCAACACGGCGGTGGGCACGCTGTTCTCGTTCCTGTCCCGGCTGCTGCCGGCGGGCACCGCCAAGTTCCGCTGGGGCTCGGTGGTGACCGGGGTGGTGGCGTTCGTCTGCAGCCTGGTGGGCTTCATCAGCCTGGTGGGGCAGGTGTATCCGCTGTTCGGCTACCTGGGGTTCGTGCTGATGGCGGCGGTGTTGCTGGCCTGGCTGCGGCGCGGCAGGCAGGGCAAGGTGGCGGTGGCCTAGGGCTGCTGCGCAGCCCAATCGCCGGCAAGCCGGCTCCTACAGGTTTCATGCGATTTTGGCTGCAGCATATTGCCTGTGGGAGCCGGCTTGCCGGCGATGGGCTCACCTCAGATGCGGAAGCTGCCCACCAGTTGCTTCAAGCGCCCGGCCTGCTGCGCCAGCGCATCGCAATGGCGCAGGGTTTCATTCAGGTTCTCCACCCCTTGCTGGTTCAGCGCGTTGATCTGGGTAATGTCCAGGTTCAGGCTCTCGACCACCGCCGTCTGCTCTTCGGTCGCGGTCGCCACCGACTGGTTCATGCCGTCGATCTCGCCAATGCGCTGGGTCACGCTGGCCAGGCGCACGCCGGCCTGGTTGGCCACCTGCACGGTCTGCTCGCTGGACACCTGGCTGGTGTTCATGGTGTGCACCGCCTCGCGTGAGCCCACCTGCAGGCCGGTGATCATGCGGTGGATCTCTTCGGCCGACTCCTGGGTGCGGTGCGCCAGGTTGCGTACCTCGTCGGCGACCACAGCAAAGCCGCGCCCAGCCTCGCCCGCGCGCGCAGCCTCGATGGCGGCGTTGAGCGCCAGCAGGTTGGTCTGCTGGGAAATGCCCTTGATCACGTCGAGGATCTTGCCGATTTCGTCGGTGCTGGCATTGAGCGTTTCGATCTGTGCGCAGGACTCGCTGATGCGCTGGGACAGGGCGGTCATCGCACTGATCGTTTCCTCCACCACCTCGCGCCCGCCGTGGGCCTGTTCGCTGGCGCCGCTGGCATGCTGCGAGGCGTCGGCGGCGTTGCGGGCGATTTCCTGGGTGGCGGCGCCCAGCTGGTTGATCGCCGCGGCAACGCTGTTGGTGCGCATGCTCTGCTCTTCGGAGCCAATGATCGAGGCATTGGAGGCGTTGACCACCTGCTCCGACAGGTCATGCACCAGGCGCGTGGCCGAGGACACTTCGCTGATCGAGGTGTGGATGCGCTCGACGAAGCGGTTGAACGAGCTGGCCAGTTCGCCGAACTCGTCCTTGTGCTGCACGTCCAGGCGCCGGGTCAGGTCGCCTTCGCCCTCGGCGATGTCGCGCATGGCCCGGCCCATGGTGGTCAGCGGGCGCATCAGTACCGGGATCAGCAGGCCCAGCAGCACGGCGATGGCGACCACGGCGATGAGCATGGCGATGACCGCCGAGGTGCGGAATTGGCCGATGGCGGCGTAGGCCTTGTCCTTGTCGATCGACAGGCCGATGTACCACTGCGCCGACGGCAGGCCGGCCACCGGGGCGAACGAGATCAGCCGCTCCTGGCCATCGAGCTGCACATCCTGCATCCCCGCGGCCACGCGTAGGCCGCTGCCGGGGTAGATGTCCTTGAGGTTCTTCATCAGCTGGCTTTTGTCGGGGCTGACGATCACCTGGCCTTCGCTGTCGGCCAGGAAGGCATGGCCGATGCCGCCGAAGTCGACCGAATTGATGATCTGCACCAGGGTGTCGAGGGTCAGGTCGCCGCCGACCACGCCGATCAACTCGCCGCTGGCCTTGCTTTTGACCGGGGTGGCGATGGTCACCATCAGGCCGCCGACAGCGCCCTGGTAGGGGGCGGTGAGCACGGTCTGCCCGGCGTTCGCCGCACTGGCGTACCACGGCCGCTGGCGCGGGTCGTAGCCGGCGGGCATCTGCGTGTCGGGGCGCTGGGTGAACACGCCGTTGGCCTGGCCCAGGTAGGTGAAGAGGAAGTTGCGCGTGTAGGAAGGTTGCTCGATCAGCCCGGCCAGCGTGTCGCCGGCCCCTTGCGTGGCGATGTCCTGGGCGAGGTTTTCCAGCACCAGGATGCGCCCGCTCATCCAGTTCTGCACGCTGCTGGCGGTCAGGGCGCCAGCCTGCTGGACCGACGCTTCGATGTTCTGGCGCAAGGTGTTGCGTTGCAGGTAATCGTTGTAGAGGGTGAACAGGGCGAATGCCAGCACCACGACGCCGCAGGCGCTGAGCAGGATTTTGTGGCGAAATTTCAGGTTCATGTTTCGAGACCTTAAGCCATGGAGGGGAGGGCGCCGCGCGCTTGTGGCGCGCTGGCGGGGCCTGTCTCCTGAGCTATCGGCGCGGGCGGTAAAACATTGAAATGCCGGCGCATTGTCTTGCGCCGCAGGCGACGGACGGCACCCCTAGCGGTGCGCCAGCTGCTCGATCAGCAGGCGAGCTGCCTGGCCCAGCGGTTGTTGCTTGCGCCACAGGGCGTGGATGGGCAACTGCAGTTCGTTGCGCGTGTTGCCGAACGCCAGGCGCACCAGCCGGCCGCTGGCGATCAGCGGCGCGACCCGGGCCAGTGGCAGGTCACCCCAGCCAAGGCCGGCTTCGACCATCTGCAGGGCCAGGTCGAAACTGTCGGTGGACCAGTGCGTGGCACCGATCAGCGCCCGCGGGTCGAGCAGCGGCAGGTCGCGGCTGCGCACCAGGATCTGGCGCACCTCGATCAGGTCTTCAAGGTTACGGATGCGGCCTTCGCGCAGGGCCGGGTGATGGGGCGCCAGGGTCGCCACCAGGGTTTGCGTACCGACGTGCTGGAAGCCGCGCCGGGCATCGACCTGCAGGCCGGCGAAGGCCACGCACAGGTCGGCGCGGCCGCTGTCGAGCAGTTGCAGGGCTTCGTCCTGGGGGGCGCTGAGCAAGTCGATGTCGAGCAGCGCAAAGCGCTCGCCGAGGCTGGCGATGGCGGCCAGCAGGGGGCGGTGGTCGATGTCCGGTACCACGGCCACGGTGAGGCGGCTTTCCAGCCCCTGGGACAGCTCCAGCGCATGCACCTGCAACAGCCCCAGCTGTTCGGCGATCAGCCGCGCGTGGGGTTCGAGCGCCAGGGCCTGGGCGGTGGCGCGCACTTCGCGTGGGCCGCGCTCGAACAGGGCATAGCCCAGCTCCGCCTCCAGGTTGCCGATTGCCATGCTTACCGCCGAGGGCACGCGGTGCAAGGCCCGGGCCGCTGCCGAGAACGAGCCGCGGTCGAGCACGGCGAGAAACAGCAGGATGTTGTCGCTGGAAAAGTTCATGGGCGCATGCTGTCAGTTAATCTGAAAGCTGCCAACTTTTTCTGTCAGGTTAATTGAAGCATCCTTGCGCCCTTCGTTTTCGCGACATGAGGTTTTCCCGGTGCAGGGAGTCAAACGCAAACTGGTCTATGTGACCTTCTATGAACTGATCGGGCTGTGCATGTCGACCCTGGGGCTGGCGTATCTGTCCGACACCCAGGCCTCGCACACCGGGCCGCTGGCGGTGATGATCACCACCATCGCCATGCTCTGGAACCTGATCTACAACAGCCTGTTCGAGTACTGGGAAAGCCGCCAGGCCAAGCGCGGGCGCAGCGTGGCGCGGCGGGTGGCGCATGCGGTGGGGTTCCAGCTGACCTTGGTGGTGTACCTGATTCCGCTGATTGCCTGGTGGCTGGGCATGAGCCTGGTCGAGGCGTTTCTGGTGGACCTGGCGTTCATCATTCTGGTGCCGTGCTACACCTTTGCCTACAACTGGGCGTTCGATCGCATCTTTGGCTTGCCGACATCGGCCATGGCCACTGCCTGAGGCGCCGCTAGGGCAGGCGAATCAGCAACGGTTGCTGGACTTGTGGCACCTCTTCCGGCTCCTGCGCCCGTGGCGCACTGGCCAGCAGGCTGTCCTCGACCTGCCCCGACAAGTAGTACACCCCCGCCATGGCCCCGCTCTGGCGGTTTTCCATCAACTCCTGCCACTCCTGGTTGAGCGCCACGTTGAGGATCACCCGCAACTGCTCGACCATCTCCGGGTGGTCGCGGTCATGGGTGATCATCCCGTAGCCCGCCGCCGCCACCGAAATCATCGCTCCGGCCACCTTGCCCACCGCGCTCGCCACGGCGCTGGCGATGCCCCGTGGGGCGAGCGTGGCGCCGAGTTTTTCGCTGGCCCGGTTGGCCACCGATGACAGGCCGACATCGGTCCTGCCTGGCCCCTTGGCGGCTTGTTGATGCAGGTATTCGCGCAGGGCCAGCCAGGCGGGTTGCTGGTCCAGGGCCTTGGCCCGCAGCAGTTGGTAGAGGCTGGCATTGCGCGCCGGTGGCGGGCCCAGGTTGATCGCCGGGATGCGGTTGAGGCGCTGGCTGACCTGTTCGGGCGGGGCGTTGTAGCGCTGAATGATGGCCGGCAACTGCTGGCCGAACAGCTGGATGTACAGCTCGCAGGCGCGGTCGCGGATGCTTTCGGGGTTGATCTGCTCAGCCACCGGGTCGATCACCCGCTTGTGGTACTGCTCCTGCAGGTACAGGGCCAGGCGTTTTTCCGCAGGCTCGCGGCCTTCGCCGCTGTCGAGCTTGTACCAGGCCACCTTGAGGGTCAGCCATTGCTGGGTCCAGTAGCCGGTGAACCAGGGGATGAAATCGCTCTCGGTGCGCTGCTGCACCTGCTCCTTCCACACCCGCATCGAGCGCCGCGCATAGTCGTTGGCCGAGCCTGCGGCGCCGACCGAGGCATCGATCAGCTCCTGGTCGATGCGTTGCCAGGCGGCGGGGTTGAGTACGGCGGGCGGCGGCGGCGGAGCAGGGCGTTTGCCGGCGCAGCCGGCGAGGGCCAGCACAAGGCAGAGCAGCAGGGGGATGCGCAAGCTCACTCGGTGGCCTCCCTGGGGTAGAGGCTGGGCGGTTATCCGAGTATAGGGCGCGGTGCTGGGGGCTGCGCTGCAGCCCATCGCCGGCAAGCCGGCTGCCACAGCTGCAGCGGCCCATTCACTCCAGGTTCAGCTTGTCTTCCAGACGGTCCAGGTGCTCGTGCATCAACGCCAGCGCCGCCCCTTCGTCACCGGCTTCCACGGCATCGATGATCGCCGCGTGCTCCTGCCAGGCGCAGTGGTCGCAGCAAGGCGATTCGTAGCGGGCGATGATCAGCGAGGTCATCGGCACCAGCCCATTGAGAAACCGTGCCAGCGGTGCGTTGGCGGCCACCTGGGCGAGCTTGAGGTGGAACTCGCCACCCAGGCGGATCGCCGCACAGCGCTCGCCGCGTTCGTGATGCTGGCGTTCGCGCTCCACCAGCTGGCGCAACTGGCGCACCTGCGCCGGCCGGGCACGCTGCGCGGCCAGGCTGATCAAGGTGGTTTCGGCCAGGCGCCGGGCGCTGAGCACCTGGCGCGCCTGTTGCGGGTCCGGGGCGGCCAGGTGCGCGGTGTGGCTGGGGCGCTGCACCACCACCTGCTGGTCCGAGAGGCGCCCGAGCACCCGGCGGATCACCGTGCGGCTGACGCCGAATGCGTTGCCCAGGGCCTGTTCGGGCAGCAGGCTGCCAGGCGGCAGGCGCTGCTCGAGGATGGCGTCGAACAGGCGTGGGTAGATCTGCTCGGCCGACAGGCGGGTTTCGCCGGCGGCGAGCAGGGCAGGCAGGCGGGGGGCGGCGTGGGCGCAGGCGGTCATGGTCGCTCTCCTTTGGGTCAGGGCTGCGGATGGTCGTCCGGGATGTTCAGTTCGATGCCCATGCGCTGGCCCTCGGCGAGGATGTGCAAGCGCATCTGGGCACTGGCCTGGGCGCTGTTGCGCTCGCGGATGGCGCGCACCACCGCTTCGTTTTCCTTGAGCCGCGCGGCCAGGTGCTCGGGCGAGTTGCGCAGCATGCCGGCGCTCTGCTTGAGGGCATTGCCGGTCTGCTGCACCACGCTCTGGAAGATCGGGTTGGTGGTCAGGGCGAACAGCGCTTCGTGGAAGGCGATGTAGGCCTTGGCACCGGCCTCGCTGTCATCGGCCTCCAGGGCTTCGCGCATGTCCATCAGGGTCAGGCGCAGTTGGCCGATGTCCTGGCTGTTGGCCGACTGCGCCACCAGGCCGACGATGAAGGGTTCGAGGGTGTAGCGCAGCTCCAGCACGTCGGCCAGGCTGGCGGCGGCGGTATCGCTGGCGGTTTCCAGCGTGGCGGCCTCGGCGTCCAGCACCAGCACGCCCTTGCCCGGCATCGAACGCACCAGGCCCAGGGTTTCCAGCACGGTCACCGCTTCGCGCAGGCTGGGGCGGCTGATGCCCAGTTGCTCGGCCAGTTCACGCTGGCCCGGCAGCATGTCGCCGGAGCGCCATTGGCCGCGGGCCAGGGCTTGGCGCAGTTTTTCCACCACTGAGGTGACGACGGTCGATGAGCTGATCACGTTTCGCTCCTGAAAGGGCCGGCGCCAGCGCCGGCCACATGGGCTCAGAATTCCTGTTGATGGGCGTTGGCGGCCTTGCGCGGTGCATGGGCGAAGCCGGGTTTGCCATCGAGCACGTTCTGCGCGCGCTCAAGGTCGATGTCCTTTTCCCAACGGGCGATGGCCACCGTGGCCACGCAGTTGCCGATCAGGTTAGTCAAGGCTCGGCCGATGCCCATGAACCAGTCCACCGCCAGTACCAGCACCAGGCCCACCACGGGGATGGCCGGCACGGCGGTGAGGGTGGCGGCGAGGATCACCAGCGCCGAGCCTGGGATGCCGTGGGCACCCTTGGACGTCACCAGCGACACCAGCAGGATGGTCAGCAGGTCGGTCATTTCCAGCGGCGTGCCGGTGGCGTTGGCGATGAACACGATGGCCAGGGTCAGGTAGATGGAGAAGCCATCGAGGTTGAACGAGTAGCCGGTGGGGATCACCAGGCCGACGGTGGAGCTGCCGATGCCCAGGTGCTCGAGCTTGCGCATGATCTGCGGCAGCACGGCGTCGGAGGAGGCGGTGCCCAGCACGATGGTCAGCTCTTCGCGCAGGTACTTGATGAACGGCAGCAGCTTCAGGCCGGAAATGCGCATCACCGTGCCCAGCACGATCAGCACGAAGCCTGCGCAGGTCAGGTAGAACAGCGCCACCAGGCCGCCCAGGTGCTGCAGCGATTCCAGGCCGTACTTGCTGGTGGTGAAGGCGATGGCGCCGAACACGCCGATCGGCGCCAGGCGCACGATCATGCCCATGATGCGGAAGATCACGTGGCTCAGTTCGTTGATCAGCCGCGAGATGCCGGCCGCCGATTCGCCCACCAGGTTCAGCGCGCTGCCGAACAGCACCGAGAACAGCAGGACCTGGAGGATGTTGTTGTCGGCAAAGGCGCCCACCACCGAGGTCGGGATCAGGTCCATGAAGAACGCGGTGGCGCCGTGGATGTGCTGGCCACGCTCGGCCAGGCTGCTGGCGTCGGCGCTGGACAGCTGGTCGAGGTGGATGTTGGCACCGCTGCCGATCCCACTGCTGAAGGCGAACACCAGGCCGATGACGAGGGCGATGGTGGTCAGCACTTCGAAGTAGATCACCGATTTGAGGCCGATGCGGCCGACTTTCTTCAGGTCGCCGGCACCGGAAATGCCGCTGACCACCACGCAGAACACGATCAAGCCGATCAGCATCTTGATCAGCTTGATGAAGCCGTCGCCCAGGGGTTTGAGTTGCAGGGAAAGGTCGGGGAAGCTGAGGCCGCAGGCGATGCCGAGGGCAAGGCCGAGCACCACTTGCAGGAAGATCGAACGCGAGCACCATTTGAGCATGGGAGGTATCTCTGTCGGTGTCCTTGCTTCGGTGCCGCACGGGGCGAAAGAGCGCAGGACTTATTTATTTTTGTGGTCTTACCGGTTTGTTTAGCGCGGAGCCATAAAACCGCGAAATTTCCTACAAGGCAAGGGTTTTTGGCCTTACCGGTCTGACCAGTTGTGGTGCACGATGGCCTGCCGGGCTCTAGTCCGGTGCGTGGGTGGGAAAGGGTCACTCAAGCGGTGGGACGAACGGAGTCAGGGCTTGGCCAGCACCTGGTCGACCGCTGCAATCAGCTTGCCAAGATCCTTGGGCGGGGCGTTGTGGATGACGCCGAACAGATAGGCGCGCTGCTCCTGTTCGTCGTCGGGTTCGGCGAAGAATTCCTTGGGCTTGATGCCCAGTACCCCGGCGAACATCAACAGGGCGTCGATGCTGGGGCTGTAGGTGCCGGTTTCGAAGCGGCTGATGGTCTTGGGATCGAAACCGGTCCGTTCGGCGAATTGTGCCTGCGTCAGACCCGCCAGTTTGCGGTAGCGGCGCAGGGCAAAACCCAGACCTGATCTCGTCATCACTTAATTCCCATGCAGAATCAAGAACTTAACGATATTCATCCATATAGCACAACGCCATATTTCATCACTTTCATTTCATTTTTGTGACGGATTTCGTAGAATTCTTGGCTTGACCGGATAGTCAACGTCGCGCATCCAGCCCGATCGGGCGCCAGGCCCGGGCTGCTGGATGCACATTTGCACATTGGAGCGGATCGACGTGGATCGGTTCCGATGGCTGCCAAAGGGCAGCGTCCGGGCCGTCAGTGAATGGAGTCTCATCGTGCGCCTCAACTTGCCGGTAACCCCGGTCGAGCAATGTTTCCCCCAGGATCAGCGGCTGATTTCGGCCACCGACACCGCCAGCCTGATCACCTACTGCAACCCCGAATTCGCCGCCATCAGCGGCTACAGCGAAGCCGAGCTGATCGGTAGCCCGCACAACCTGGTACGCCACCCGGACATGCCGCCGGCGGTGTACGAGCTGATGTGGCGCTACCTCAAGGCCGGCAAGAGCTGGATGGGGATCGTCAAGAACCGCTGCCGCAATGGCGACTACTACTGGGTCAATGCCTATGTCACACCGATACGCGAAGGCGGGCGGGTGGTGGGCTACGAGTCGGTGCGGGTCTGCCCGAGCCGTGAGCAGGTGCGCCGGGCCGAGGCGTTGTACGCGCGCCTGGCCGAGGGCAAGGCCCCCCTGCCTGCGGGCCGCCGGCTGGCGCTGCTGGGCCAGGCGCTGGCCTTGCCACTGCTGGGCGGGGTGCTTGCCGTGGGCGCCAACCAGCTCTGGCCCGGGTTGCCCGGCCAGGGCCTGACCCTGGCGTTGTTCGCGGCCTACGGGCTGTGGATGCGCAACAGCCTCGGCCGGCAGATGCAGCAGGTGATCGAGGGCGCCGAAGGCACCTTCGCCGACCCGCTGGCCGCGCTGACCTACAGCGACCTGCCCGGTACGGCCGGGCAGTTGCAACTGGTGCTGACCAGCGAAGAAGCGCGCCTGAAGACCGCGCTCACGCGCCTGAGCGACCTGGCCACGCAAATGGCCGTGGCCGCCCAGGACGCCGGGCGCCTGTCACGCGGCACCGAGGCGGCGCTGCTGGAGCAACGCGCGCAAACCGACCTCAGCGCCACGGCGATGACCGAGATGGCCGCCTCCATCAGCGAGGTCGCCAGCCATGTGCAACTCAGCGCAGGCGAAGCACAGACCGTGCACCTGCTGGCCGAGCAGGGCAGCCAGGTGGCCGATGCCAGTGGCGCGGCGATCCAGGCGCTGGCCGCCACCGTCGAGCAGATCAACCAGGCGGTGCTGCACCTGGCCGGCCAGTGCGCCGGGATTGGCGAGGCCACCGGGATGATCCGCGCCATCGCCGAGCAGACCAACCTGCTGGCCCTCAATGCCGCCATCGAAGCGGCGCGGGCCGGCGAGCAAGGCCGCGGTTTTGCGGTGGTCGCCGATGAAGTGCGCGCCCTGGCCGACAAGACCCGGCAATCGACCCTGCACATCCAGAGCATCATCGACGCCCTGCGCAGCGGCGCCGAGCAGGCCGTGGGCATGGCCAGCCAGGGCAGCGCGGCAGCGGAGCAGGGCGTGGCCCAGGTGCAGCAGGCGCAGCAGACCCTGCATGGCATCCGCGATGCAGTGCAGCGCATCAGCAGCATGAGCCAGCAGATGGCCACCGCCTCGCAGCAGCAGTCGGCAGTGGCCGAGGACGTTTCGCGGCAGATCAATGGCGTGGCGGGCATTGCCCAGCAAAGCGCCCACAGTGCCAACGCCGCCGCCTCGCGCGGTGCGGAGCTGGAGCAGGTGTGCGCCGGCTTGCGCGCCCTGGTGGAGCGCTTCAACCGCTGAAGCAGGATGCTTATGGACGATAACTACCGTGCGGCCGTGGACGCGGCCGCGATCTTTTCCGAAACCGACCTGCGCGGGCGTATCACCTACGTCAACCAGCAGTTCTGCAGCATCTCCGGCTACAGCCGCGAGGAGCTGCTGGGGGCCAACCACCGCATTCTCAATTCGGGCCTGCACGAGCCGGAGTTCTTCCTCGGCATGTGGCGGGCGCTGGCGGCGGGCAGGGTGTGGAAGGGCGAGATCTGCAACCGCGCCAAGGACGGCTCGCTGTACTGGGTCGACAGCACCATGGTGCCGCTGGTGGACCCGGCCAGCGGCAAGGTGCGCAAGTATGTGTCGATCCGCTTCGATGTGACCGAGAAGCGCCAGTTGCTGCACACCTTGCAGTGGCGGGTGGGGCACGATGTGCTCACCGGCCTGCCCAACCGCGCCTACCTGTCCGACTTGCTCAACCAGGCTTTGGCCTTCTCGCGCCGGGAAGATATTGCGCTGGCGGTGTGCATGCTCGACCTGGACGGCTTCAAGGCGGTCAACGATGGCTACGGGCACGCGGCCGGCGACCTGCTGCTGGTGGAAGTGGCGCAGCGGTTGAAGGGCATCCTGCGTGGCGGCGATGCCGTGGCGCGGCTGTCGGGCGACGAATTCGTGCTGATCCTGCGCCACGTCGACAACCCCCAGCAGTTGCATATGGCCCTGCAGCGGGTGTTGCGGGCGCTGGCCGCGCCCTATGTGATCCGCGAGCAGCGCCTGACCTTGAGCGCCAGCATCGGCGTGACCTTGTTCCCGCAGGATGACGAGGACGCCGACACCCTGGTGCGCCATGCCGACCAGGCCATGTACGTGGCCAAGCAGCGCGGGCGCAACCGCTACCAGGTGTTCGATGTGTCCGAGGAGCTCGAGCTCAAGGCCACCCACCAGACCGTGGCGCGGGTGCGCTGGGCGCTGCGCAACCGCGAGCTGAGCCTGCACTATCAACCCAAGGTCAACCTGCGCACCGGCCAGGTGCTGGGCTTCGAGGCACTGCTGCGCTGGCAGCGCCCCTCGGGCGAGCTGGTATTGCCCGGCGAGTTCCTGCCGCTAGTGGAGCAGACCGACCTGATCGTCGAGATCGGCGAGTGGGTGATCGCCCAGGCCTTGCAGCGCCTGCTGGCCTGGCAGCGGCTGGGCAAGCCCTGGTCGCTGAGCGTGAACATCGCGGCGCGGCATTTGCAGCGTGGCGATTTCGTCGAACGGCTGAAACAGTTGCTGGCGGCCTATCCGCATGTCGACCCAGCCCGGTTGGACCTGGAGATCGTCGAGTCGGTGGCGATCGACAACTTGCAGCATGTCAGCCGCTGCCTGGAAGCCTGCCAGGCGCTAGGCGTGCGGTTTTCCCTGGATGATTTCGGCACCGGTTACTCGTCGTTGAGCTACCTCAAGCGGCTGCCGACCCAGACCATCAAGATCGACAAGTCGTTCGTGCGCGACATCCTCCACGACCAGGACGACCTGGCCCTGACCGGCGCGGTGATCGGCCTGGCGCGGGCCTTCGGCCGCGAGGTGGTGGCCGAAGGGCTGGAAAGTGTCGAGCATGGGCGGGTGCTGATGGCGCTGGGCTGCGAACTGGCGCAGGGCTACTGCATTGCCCCACCGATGCCCGCCACCCAGGTGGTGCCGTGGGTGGCGGGTTATCGGCAACCCAGCGAATGGCAGGATGCCTAGCCGGTTCAGGTGAGGGTGCTGGCCATGGCCTCGGTCAGGCTGCGCAGCAGCGCGTCTTCGGCTGCCTTGCGGGTGCTGAGCAGCAACTCGCTGGCCCGCTGGTAGATGGCGCTTTCATCGGCATGGCGCCCGGACACCAGGTCGACCCGCTGCAAGGCGCCGCCCTGGCGCCACTGCAGGCCGTCGATGTGGCCCAGTTCGCGCTCCAGTGCATCGATGTAGGCCGCCGGTACGCGTGGCCCGGTGTAGTCCCCCAGGCTCTGCGTGGGCTCGGTCAGTTCGCTGTGGTACTCGCTTGCCGCCTCCCATTCCCTGGCCAGCGCTTGGAATTCCCCGGCACGCAGGCGGCGCAGCCACTGCTGCCAGAAGCGCTGGTCGCATGCCCATTGGCTGAACAGGGCGGCGTCCACCTGCGCGTTTACGCCAGCGCCCAGGCGGTTGACGGTCGCCGGGCTCAGGCGTGCCAGGTAGTCGAAGCGGATCACCTGCGGTTGCGGCGGTAGCCCGAGCGGCCCGCGTAGCTGCATGCGCGCGTGCAGGGCCATTTCGATTTCGTCGACGTTGTAGTCCGGCTCGGTCAGTGCAACGTCGTTGAGGTCGTCGTCGGCGTCCAGCGCTGGGGCAGCTTCACGTGCTTGCGCATCAGCCGCTTGCGCCAGTGCCCGGCGCCGGGCCACGCGGGCATTGAACAGGTCGCCGATGCGCTCGTCGAGGCGCTGCTGGCGCAGCAGGCCGGCAGCACTGTTCAGGGCCACCTGCTCGCTGTGCGTGCCGGGCGCCGCGGTGTTGACCGCGTCCCACAGCATCACGTCGGTTTCGACCTGCTGGAACAGCAGGCTGGCCTGATCGACGCAGCCTTGGGTGGCATCGTCGATCGCCTCCATTACCTGCTCGTGCAACTGCGCCCGGCCCCATCCACCCTCGGCTGCTTCGCCGGGGTTCTCGCTGAGCGTGCGCAGCACGTGCTGCATGCGGGTGCGCACGAGGCCTGGCTGGCTCTGGTAGTCGGCTGTCAGGGTCAGCCGCTCGAACAACTGGTAGAGCGGCTGCCATGAGGGGTCGTCGGCGGTCATCGCGTGGTGCTCCTGCAATTCGTCAGGCCAGTCGATGTACCAGGGGATTTCGACCTCGACGTCGCCGAGCGCGGGCAACCCGGCTTCGGCCAGGCGCTGGTGGGCTTGCTCGGTGAACGGGTTGTTGTCGAAGTCGAAAGAGGCGCGTGGCTCGGCCCCATGCACCGCCTCGGCGAACGCGCTGCCCTGAAGGTCAGGGGCTTCGGTGAGCTCGTTCTCGCTGAGGTCCAGGCTGTGCAGTTGCAGCGGGCGCTGGTTCATCAGCTCGGTGAGGCCGGTGGGCCATTCGTCTATGCCGGTTTGCTGCAGGTCCAGGGCCTGCAACTGGTGCCAGCCGCTGACATCGGGTGCCAGGTCCAGCGGGTTTTCGCCGAGGAACAGGGTCTGGATGCGGTTCAGGCGGGCGAGTGCGGCCCGGCTTTCTTCGCTCAGGGTGGTGTCGTTGCTGGTCATGCTCAGGTCGATCAGCGACGGCCAGCGCTGCAACGCCTCGAAGTGCTCGGTGGTGAGGTTCAGGCCATTGTTGTCGATGGCCAGGGTAGTCAGCGACGGCAGGCTCGCCAGCCGCTCCAGCGCGGCGACCGGGAGATCGTCGAGCGCGTTGCCCAGGTTCAGCCGCCGCAGGTTGCGCCGCCCGGCCAGCAGCTCGAGGTTGGCAGCCTCGGCCAGGTCCACGCTGTTGCTCGACAGGTCCAGGCTCTGCAGGGCATCCATCTGCCCGATCGAGGGCGGGATGGCTTCCAGCGTGTTGTACTCAAGGTCCAGGGTCTGCAGGTTGGAGAAGGCGCCAAGGAAATCATCCAGGCTGTCAACCGCTGAGCCGGACAGGTAGGTGATCCGCAGCTGCCGCACATGGGGCATCGGTGCCGGCAGGGTGGGCAACTGCCCCAGGTTGTGGCCATCGAGCTCGAGAATCACATGGTCGACCCTGCTGGCAGCATGGGTCGATTCGCGGCGCCAGGCCATGCGCAGGCGCCTGGCCGCTTCACCGCGCACTGCGCGCTGTGCCTCCAGCGAGGTGCCGTTGGCGACATGCGGGTCATGGATCCACAGCTGAAGGGTGCTTTCGAGCTGCAGGTACTCGCCCCTGAGGCGTTCGAGCAACGCACTCAACGGTTGCCCTCCTGCTTCCTGGAGCAGGCGTTGGCGCAGCGCCTGGTGCGCTTGTGGCTCGGTGGAGGGGAACAGCCGGTTGAACAGTTCGTCTTCGCTGACCCAGCCCAGGCCGCGCCCGCTCAAGGGATAGCCGACCTGGCCGCCGGGCAGCCGCCGTGGCAAACGGTACCAGGGGCGCACCGGCTGCATGCCCAGGTGCCGCGCTGCCGAGGCGCGATCGCTGGCGAGCAGGCCGAGCAGGCCGAGCAGGGCATCCTTGAGCGCGTCGGGCTCATGGATCTGCAGGCCGAGGGCGGTGCGTTCGCTGTCGGGCAGGGCATTGAGCAGCGCCTGGAAGATGTCCGCCCGGTTGGCCAGGGCCTCGCCTTGCTCATTGAGCGGCTCGTACCCTTTTTCGCTGCGAACGATGCGTTTCGCCGGCAGCGCCTCCGGGCCGCAGGCCTGCAGCAGTCGGCCGGAAACCGAACCTTCGCGCAGTTCGATGCGAACCTCGCCCGTCCAGCCGGGCAGCTGCGCGAGGGCGCCGAACACCAGGGCGTCGCGATCTTCGACCGGGCCGCCGGGCTGGTGCAAGCGGGCCAGGGCGCGGTTGATCCGGGCTTCCCTCAGGTACAGGCGGGCGGACTCGCCCAGGCGCAGGGGCAGGCGCTGGGTGCGTTGCATCTGCAGCAGGTCGGCGGGGCGTGCCTGGGCCAGCAGCTCGGCTTGTGCCCGGGCACTGAGCGAGGGGAAATCCCGTGCCAGCAACTCGCCCTGGGCTACCCGCGCGGGCGCAGGCGGGACCTGGCCGCCGAGCATCTCCAGGGCGTCGAGCAGCAATGCCGGGGCGGGTTCGCGATCGACCATGACCCGGCGCAGCACCGCTTCGTCGTAGCCGCTGCATTGCAAGGCGCGCTGCAGTGCAGGCGCGTCCATATCTCTCGCGCTGGTGGCCAGGCGTTGCAACAGCTGTGCGCGATCCCAGTGCAGCGGTTGTTCATGGGCGAAGATCCACGGCCCGGGCTCCATGCCCTGCAAGCTCGGCCGCACGCGCTGCCCTGGCGCTGCGGCCAGGCGACGGCCGCCATTGCCGGCCTGCTCCAGCGGGTAGTTGTGGGTGGGCGTTTTCAGCCAGGTTCGCCCTTGCCCCTGATGCAGGCCATCGGCGCGCACGGTCAGCTGCCCTGGTGCTTCGCGGTGGAAGGGTGCAAGGTCGCCGTGCCACAGCCGAGTGCCGGCCTCGCTGTCGACCAGATGCCAACCCTGCAGTGGGCCTGCGGGTACGCTCAGTGCTTCCACGGCGCCCAGCGCAGCGAACTGCACCAGGCTCTCGATCACGCCGAACAGGTGGGCGATGGCCGCGTCGCTGTCTTGCGCGTTGGCGGCGTGAACGCCATCGAGGAATTCGTCGACGATCTGCGCGCCACCCACCACCAGCATCAATTCGGCAAGGCCTGGCACAAAGAAGCTGGCCAGGTTGAGCACCGTCAGCCCGGCGCCCAGCCAGCTTTCCAGGCGCGCCAGTAGTGCGCTGGCGTCCAGTTGAGCGACGGGTACGGCAATGCTGGCGGCATCGATGAACTTGCGCTCCACCTGCGTGCGTGCGCGCGCCTTGAAGCAGTCACCTGGCCACTGCTCCAGGCCCAGTGGCAGCCTGGCGTTCTTGTCGCGGGTTTCCTGCCAGATGTCACGCGGGCCGGGGAAGGCGCGCCTGAGCCAGCTGAACCTGTCGCCCTTGTCCAGCACCGGCGGGGTGGGGTGCAGTTCGGCGTAGGGGTAGTGGGGGTAAAGGGTTTCGCGCAGGCGTTGGAGGAAACCGGCCTGCTCCGGCAGGGGGACGTGGCGGATGAAGAAGGCACGGAAGTCATGGTCGGCCAGGCGGTCGGTGAGCGCGGCTCGCAGTTCGCCCAGCGAGGCATGCTGGCGCAGCGCGCCTTGTGGGTCGCCGGGCAGGTACAGCAGGCAGCTTTCGTCTGCGCTGGGGTCCTGCAACTGAATGACTAGCGGGCCATTGAGCGGCGTGCCGAACAGGGTGATGAACTGGCGCTGGACAACGCGGCTGCCGCTTTCGCGGGTGATCTGCGCCTGGTCTTCCAGCACTGCCCGTGCCAGCGCCTGGCCGTGGCTGTCGAGGTGCCCGCGCAGGGTGGCCATCGCCAGTTCGGCGCGTAACGCACTGCGGTCCTGCTTTTCGAGCAGGGCACGAAAAGCGTCGTTATCGACGATATCGCCCAGGTGGGCGCGGTAGCGCTGGCCCAGGTCCAGGTTGCGGATGCCCCGGACCAGGGTCGCGGTATCCAGCGCCAATGGGCTGAAGTCGGCTGCCAGCAGCTTGGCAGGGGTGTCGGCTTCGGCATTTTGCAGGGCGGCTTCGAGCATCGACAGGTGCTTGCGCGGGGCGTCACCGGTAAACGACACCTGCGCCTGGAGCAGGCTCGCCACTGGCGTTTGCGGGAACCAGCGTGCCAGCGCGTGTTCCAGCAGCGGCTTGCAGAAGGCATCGATCGGCTGCAAGGGCGCCAGGGCCAGCTTCAGGCGCTGCGTCTGTTGCTGGCTGTCGCGGATCAGCAGCGCCAGTTCGGCGCGCTGCTCTGGGCTGGCTTGCCGCAGCCAGTCGGGGATCTGGCGTTGGATGAGGGCGAGGTGGGTGTGGTGTGCATGCGTCATCGTCTGCTCCTGCGGGAGGGGGGAGCAGGGAGGCTAGCGATGCCGATGGCAGGAGCGCGGGTAGATAGGCACTACCCGTCGACAGTACCTGCGCTGCTTTTCACCACGGCCAGGTGCGGGTGGGCGACCAGCTTGTCGATGTGCAGGGCTTCGGTGTTCATCCAGCTTTCGCTGAGCACCCGGTAATGCTCCATGTCGCGGCAGTGCAGCTGCAGGCTGTAGTCGAAATGGCCGCTGATCAAGTGGCACTCGTGCACCTGCGGGCAGGCGCGCATGGCGGCCTCGAAGGCCTTTTGCGCGACGCGCCCGCGCTGGTTGGACAGGGCCACCAGCACCAGCAGCGACAGGCCCGGGGCGACCTTGTGCGGGTCGATGATTGCGCCGTAGCCACGAATCACGCCGCGTCGCTCCAGCTTGCGCACGCGCTCAAGGCACGGGCGCGGGGTGAGGTGGACCAGGCTGGAGAGCTTTTCGAAGGTGATGCGGCCATCCACGCGCAGCACATCGAGGATGGCGTGGTCGATGCGGTCCAGCGGCGGTGGGGTGTCCTGGGTGTCCATGCACGTCGGCTTCTTTGTCGAAGGGGCATGCACAGGTTAGGCAAAAAGGGGCTGGCGTGCAGCCCCTGGTCAATCAGGCACATGCGCTACCGGCCTTGGGCGTGGTGCGAATGCCCACCACCCGGGGCTGGAGCAGGGCATACAAGTCCTTGGGGTTTTCCAGCGAGGGCACCAGCGCGATGCCCTGGCCGATGTTCAAGGCCCGCGCGGTGTCCAGCACGTAGCGCAGCGCCGAGTAGTCCTCCAGGGCAAAGCCTACCGAGTCGAACAGGGTCACTTGCGCGGCGTGCTCGCGGCCCGGGGCCTTGCCTGCCAGCACCTGCCAGAACTCGGTCACCGGCGAGCCGGCGGGCATCTGCTGGATTTCGCCTTCGACGCGGCTTTGTGGCTCGTACTCCACGATCACCCGCGCGCGCTCGACGATGTCGCGGTGCAGTTCGGTCTTGCCAGGGCAGTCGCCGCCCACGGCATTGAGGTGCATGCCGGGCTCGATCATGTCTGGGGTGAGGATCGTGGCGTTGCGCTTGTCGGCGGTGACCGTGGTGACGATGTCGGCGCCGCGTACGGCTTCGGCGACGGAGTGGGCGACGATCAGCTTCAGCCCGGGCCGGCCGGCCAGGTTGGCCACCAGTTTCGCCGTGGCCTTGGGGTCGGTGTCGTACAGGCGGATTTCATCGATGCCCAGCATCGTCTTGAAGGCGATGGCCTGGAACTCGCTTTGCGAGCCATTGCCGATCAGCGCCATGCTGCGGCTTTCTTCCCGTGCCAGGTAGCGCGCCGCCAGGGCCGAGGTGGCGGCGGTGCGGATCGCGGTGGTCAGGGTCATTTCGCTGAGCAGCAGCGGCGCACCGGAGCGCACTTCGCTCAGGGTGCCGAAGGCCATGACCGTGGGCAGGCCTACGCGGGTGTTCTTCGGGTGGCCGTTGACGTATTTGAAGGCGTACAGGTTGGCGTCCGCAACCGGCATCAGCTCGATCACCCCCTCGGGCGAGTGGTTGGCCACCCGCGCGCATTTCTCGAAGGCCGGCCAGCGCAGGTAGTCCTGGCGGATGTATTCGGCCATTTCCATCAGGCAGGTGGCCAGGCCCTTGCGGTTGACCAGGCGGGCGATGTCTTGCACGTCGATATAGCGGGTCATGGGGGTCTCCCTGCAGCAGCGCTCTCAGAGTGGGCGCAGGGCTATTGTCCCGCGGGCGCGGAGCCAAGGTTGGCTGAAACAGGGAGGCGGGGCAGCGGGACCGGCTGATTTCAAGGCCGTGGCAGCCGAATCGGCTGTGTTGCCTGGCAGTGCCAGGATTGCCGTGCGTGCAGGCAAAAAAAACGGCACCTGCCTGAGGTGCCGTTTTCATTTCACGCCATGTTACTTGTGCAGCTCTTCTGCTGCGTACAGCGTGTTCTCGAGCAGGCAGGCGCGGGTCATCGGGCCGACGCCGCCCGGCACCGGGGTGATCCAGCCGGCGCGGGGCAGGGCGGTCTCGTAGACCACGTCGCCCACCAGCTTGCCGTCGTCCTGGCGGTTGATGCCCACGTCGACGACGATGGCGCCTTGCTTGATCCACTCACCCTTGACCAGGCCCGGCTTGCCGGCGGCCACGACCACCAGGTCGGCCCGGCCGACGTGGCCGGCCAGGTCCTTGGTGAAGCGGTGGCAGACGGTCACGGTGCAGCCGGCCAGCAGCAGCTCCATGGCCATCGGCCGGCCGACGATGTTGGACGCGCCGACGATGACCGCGTCCATGCCGTACAGGTCCTGGCCGGTGCTTTGCAGCAGGGTCATGATGCCTTTTGGCGTGCAGGGGCGCAGCAGCGGGATGCGCTGGGCCAGGCGGCCGATGTTGTAGGGGTGGAAGCCATCGACGTCCTTGTCCGGGCGGATGCGCTCGAGCAGCAGCGAGGCGTCCAGGTGCGCCGGCAGCGGCAGTTGCAGGAGGATGCCGTCGACGGCCGGGTCGTCGTTGAGGCGGTCGATCAGCTCGGTCAGGGCTTGCTGCGTGGTATCGCTGGGCAGGTCGAAGGCTTGCGAAATGAAGCCGACCTCTTCGCAGTCCTTGCGCTTGTGCGAAACGTAGACTTGGGAGGCAGGGTCGGTGCCGACCAGGATCACCGCCAGGCCCGGCGTGCGCAGGCCTTGCTGGCGACGCTCCTCGACACGTTGAGCGATCTCTTTGCGCAGGTTGGCGGCGATCGCCTTGCCATCGATTAGGTGTGCAGTCATAGACGCGTGATTAACCATCGAGAAAGGAACAATAAAGAGGGCGCATTCTCGCACGACATGGCCCGAGGGCAAAGGCGGGTGGTCGGGCAAATCCCCTAACCCCTTAAATAATTTAAATTTTTTTGAGAAAGGTGTTGACGCTCCTACGGCTCGCCTATAAGATTCGCCGCACTTGTCGGGCACAGCCTAGCACTGGTTGGCAGAGTCGGGCAGAATGGGTGGTTTGTAACTCGTTCGGTTAGGCTTTTAGCTTATGCGCCCGTAGCTCAGCTGGATAGAGCATCCGCCTTCTAAGCGGATGGTCGCAGGTTCGAGTCCTGCCGGGTGCGCCATTAGGCAGCTTGGGCAAGCAAGTAAGGCTGTATAGCGATATGGTGGGCGTAGCTCAGTTGGTAGAGCGCTGGATTGTGATTCCAGTTGTCGTGGGTTCGATTCCCATCGTCCACCCCATATTCTTCAGAGGCGCCTTGATGCAGATCTGGCGCCTTTGTTTTAAGCGCTACGCGGACGTGGTGAAATTGGTAGACACACTGGATTTAGGTTCCAGCGGCGCAAGCTGTAAGAGTTCGAGTCTCTTCGTCCGCACCATGCTTCTGTAGGCAGTACCGCAACATAGCAACACCGCAATATGGTGGGCGTAGCTCAGTTGGTAGAGCGCTGGATTGTGATTCCAGTTGTCGTGGGTTCGATTCCCATCGTCCACCCCATATTCTTCGAAGGCGCCTTGATTGTATAATCGGGCGCTTTTGTTTTTTCTGCGTTGCGCGGACGTGGTGAAATTGGTAGACACACTGGATTTAGGTTCCAGCGGCGCAAGCTGTAAGAGTTCGAGTCTCTTCGTCCGCACCATCTGATATAAGCGCGTGCTTTCAAGTTGTTGAGGGCATGGCGGTAAAAAGGGCAGCCCATGAGCTGCCCTTTTGCTTTTTGCCGGGTGGCTGATTCAGGAGTGGGCAGGGGTGTGCTCTGGCACCAGGCGCACTTCGCTTGCGTAGGAATGTGCTATTGGCTGGCAAGAATGCGTGCGGCCCTTGTAATCCTCTGGTGGCACCCCAATAAAAGCTGATAGATTTCAGCCGGTTGAAACCCCGGCCCGTATGCCGGTAGAGGATTACCCATGATTGCCAAAGAAGCCCGCCAGGCCCTGGCGCTGCAGCGATTCGCCGAGGCGAACCCGCAACTGCTCGAAGAAATCCGCGAGCTCGATGCGCGCGAGCAGGCCCAGCAGATCGAGTGGGCCTTCGAGGATGCCGCCGATGAGCAGGGCATCCAGCCCTGGGAGCTGGCGCTGCAACTGATTGCCGAAAGCCCCGAGCAGCTCCAGGCCATGCGCCTGGAAACCCATCGCGAAGTGGCCGAGGCGCTGGGCATGGCCTGGGAAGAGTACTGCCAGTTCAACGAAATCGACCCCGAATAAGGGTGTTTTCCGAGGCTGTGGTTGTTTGACAAGTTATTTCGGCGGCGTGGTGCCAAAAGGCGCTGTGCAACCCCCTGATATGAACGGGCCCGGCGGCACGCCGTGCGGGCCTTGCAAGCTAATCGACCGGCGTAGTTTCCCGTCGTCCCGGGTGGGGTGACTTCTGCTGCGTGACTCACTAGAATGCTTGCCCTTGATTCTGGAGTCGGGCTATCGCCGGCTAACGTCTGTGCAACGAGGAATATCCATGCAAGTTTCTGTTGAAAACACTTCCGCTCTCGAGCGCCGCATGACCATCGCCGTTCCGGCCGAGCGCGTCGAGAACGAAGTCAACAAGCGTCTGCAGCAGACTGCCAAGCGCGCCAAAGTCGCGGGCTTCCGCCCAGGCAAAGTGCCGATGAGCGTGATCCGCCAGCGTTTCGAAGCCGATGCCCGTCAAGAGGCGTTCGGTGACCTGGTCCAGGCTTCCTTCTACGAAGCCATCGTCGAGCAGAAGCTGAACCCGGCTGGCGCACCTGCCGTTGAGCCGAAGTCCTTCGAAAAGGGCAAGGACCTGGAATTCGTCGCCATCTTCGAAGTGTTCCCTGAGTTCACCGTTGCTGGCCTTGAGTCGATCAACGTCGAGCGCCTGAGCGCCGAAGTGGCCGACGCCGACCTGGACAACATGCTGGAAGTGCTGCGCAAGCAGAACGTGCGCTTCGAAGCCGTTGAGCGCGCTGCCGAGAAAGACGACCAGCTCAACATCGACTTCGTCGGCAAGATCGACGGCGAAGCCTTCGCCGGTGGTTCGGCCAAGGGCACCCAGCTGGTACTGGGCTCCGGCCGCATGATCCCAGGCTTCGAAGATGGCCTGGTAGGCGCCAAGGCGGGCGAAGAGCGCGTTGTCAACGTGACCTTCCCTGAGGACTACCAGAACCTGGACCTGGCTGGCAAAGCCGCCGAGTTCACCATCACCGTCAACAGCGTGTCGGCTCCTCAGCTGCCAGAACTGAATGAAGAATTCTTCGCCCAGTTCGGCATCAAGGAAACCACCCTGGAAGGCTTCCGCACCGAAGTTCGCAAGAACATGGAGCGTGAGCTGCGCCAGGCGATCAAGACCAAGGTCAAGAACCAGGTCATGGACGGTCTGCTGGCCGCCAACCCGATCGAAGTGCCGAAGGCGCTGCTGGAAAACGAAGTCAACCGTCTGCGCGTGCAGGCCGTTCAGCAGTTCGGCGGCAACATCAAGCCTGAGCAACTGCCGGCCGAGCTGTTCGAAGAGCAAGCCAAGCGCCGCGTGGTGCTGGGCCTGATCGTTGCCGAGGTGGTCAAGCAGTTCGAGCTCAAGCCGGACGACGCCAAGGTTCGCGAGATGATCGAAGAGATGGCTTCGGCCTACCAGGAGCCTGAGCAGGTCATCGCCTGGTACTACAAGAACGACCAGCAACTGAACGAAGTCCGTTCGGTTGTGCTGGAAGAACAAGTTGTAGATACTGTTCTGCAGAAAGCGACTGTGACCGACAAGTCGGTCTCGTACGAAGATGCCGTAAAGCCAGCACAGGCGCCTGCCGAAGCTGAGTAATACGCGTCACTCGTAGGAAACCCCCACAAGCCAGCCTTCGCGCTGGCTTGTGCGTATTCAAGCCATGACTATTTGGGAGTGAGCGCAGGACATGTCCCGCAATTCTTATATTCAGCAGAGCTCTGACATCCAGGCCGCAGGCGGCCTGGTCCCGATGGTTATCGAGCAGTCCGCCCGTGGCGAACGTGCCTACGACATCTACTCGCGCCTGTTGAAGGAGCGAGTGATCTTCCTGGTTGGCCCGGTAGAGGACTACATGGCCAACCTGGTAGTGGCGCAGCTGCTGTTCCTTGAAGCGGAAAACCCGGACAAGGATATCCATCTGTACATCAACTCCCCAGGCGGCTCGGTGACAGCTGGCATGTCGATCTACGACACCATGCAGTTCATCAAGCCAGACGTCTCGACCATCTGCATCGGCCAGGCCTGCAGCATGGGCGCCTTCCTCTTGGCCGCTGGTGCCAAGGGCAAGCGCCACTGCCTGCCGAACTCGCGCGTGATGATCCACCAGCCGCTGGGCGGCTTCCAGGGCCAGGCGACCGACATCGAGATCCACGCCCAGGAAATCCTCAACATCAAGGCGCGCCTGAACGAGCTGCTGGCCTACCACACCGGCCAGGACCTCGAGACCATCAAGCGCGATACCGAGCGTGACAACTTCATGAGCGCCTCGCGCGCGGCCGAGTACGGCCTGATCGACTCGGTCTACGACAAGCGGCAACTGGCCTCCTGACCTCAGGTGCCAGAGCAGGTAGGTGCCGAAAGCGCCTACCTGCGGACTTGAAAAAGCCCGCAATTGCCTTCATCTTGTGTTTCAAGCCTACCGGATTGGATCGATCGAATGACTGACACCCGTAACGGCGAGGACAGCGGCAAATTGCTTTATTGCTCCTTCTGCGGCAAAAGCCAGCACGAAGTGCGCAAACTGATTGCCGGGCCCTCGGTATTTATCTGCGACGAGTGCGTCGACCTGTGCAACGACATCATCCGTGAGGAGGTGCAGGAAGCCCAGGCCGAGAGCAGCGCGCACAAATTGCCTTCGCCGAAAGAAATCAGCGGCATCCTGGACCAGTACGTCATTGGTCAGGAGCGCGCCAAGAAGGTGCTGTCGGTAGCGGTGTACAACCACTACAAGCGCCTGAACCAGCGTGACAAGAAGGGCGACGAAGTCGAACTCGGCAAGAGCAACATCCTGCTCATCGGGCCTACCGGCTCGGGCAAGACCCTGCTCGCCGAAACCCTTGCTCGTCTGCTGAACGTACCGTTTACCATTGCCGACGCCACCACCCTGACCGAAGCCGGTTATGTGGGTGAGGACGTCGAGAACATCATTCAGAAACTGCTGCAGAAGTGCGACTACGACGTGGAAAAGGCCCAGATGGGCATTGTCTACATCGACGAAATCGACAAGATCTCGCGCAAGTCGGACAACCCGTCGATCACCCGTGACGTTTCGGGCGAAGGCGTGCAGCAGGCGTTGCTGAAGCTGATCGAAGGCACCGTGGCTTCCGTGCCGCCGCAAGGTGGCCGCAAGCACCCGCAACAGGAATTCCTGCAGGTTGATACCCGCAATATCCTGTTCATTTGCGGTGGCGCCTTCTCCGGCCTGGAAAAGGTCATCCAGAACCGCTCCACCAAAGGTGGCATCGGTTTTGGCGCCGAAGTACGCAGCAAGGAAGAAGGCAAGAAGGTCGGCGAATCGCTGCGCGAAGTCGAACCGGACGATCTGGTCAAGTTTGGCCTGATCCCCGAGTTCGTCGGCCGTCTGCCGGTGCTGGCGACCCTCGACGAGCTGGATGAGGCGGCGCTGATGCAAATCCTCACCGAGCCGAAGAACGCCCTGACCAAGCAGTATGCCAAGCTGTTCGAGATGGAAAGCGTGGACCTCGAGTTCCGCAGTGACGCCCTCAAGGCCGTCGCCCGCAAGGCCCTGGAGCGCAAGACTGGCGCCCGTGGCCTGCGTTCGATCCTCGAAGGCGTGCTGCTCGACACCATGTACGAAATTCCTTCGCAGAAGGAAGTCAGCAAGGTGGTGATCGACGAGAGCGTCATCGAAGGCACGTCGCAGCCGCTGCTCATCTACGAGAACAGCGAGCCGCAAGCCAAGGCCGCGCCTGACGCCTGATTCAGGCGATTGGCAGGTGGCGGTAGCAAGCAGAAGGGGCCTACGGGCCCCTTTCTGCTTTTCCTATACAAGCGCTTGTAATTTCCCAGGCATGCCCCCACATTAGGTCCAAGCATCATTTCCACCGGTTTCCGGCCATAAGGCCGCTGTAGAGGCGAAATCATGAAGACCACCCTCGACTTGCCTCTTTTGCCATTGCGCGATGTCGTTGTTTACCCGCACATGGTCATCCCGCTGTTCGTGGGGCGTGAAAAGTCCATCGAAGCCCTCGAGGCGGCGATGACGGGCGAGAAGCAGATCCTCCTGCTGGCCCAGAAGAACCCAGCCGACGACGACCCGGGCGAAGACGCCCTGTACCGCGTCGGTACCGTCGCCACCGTTCTGCAACTGCTGAAGCTGCCCGATGGCACCGTCAAGGTGCTGGTCGAGGGTGAGCAGCGCGGTGCCGTCGAGCGGTTCAGCGAAGTAGAAGGGCACATCCGTGCCGAAGTATCCCTGATCGACGAAACCGACGCCGCCGAGCGCGAGTCGGAAGTGTTCGTGCGCACCTTGCTGTCGCAGTTCGAGCAGTACGTGCAGCTGGGCAAGAAAGTCCCGGCCGAAGTACTGTCGTCGCTGAACAGCATCGAAGAGCCTGGTCGCCTGGTCGACACCATGGCCGCGCACATGGCGCTGAAGATCGAGCAGAAGCAAGAGATCCTCGAGATCGTCGACCTGACCACGCGCGTCGAACACGTGCTGGCCCTGCTCGACGCCGAAATCGACCTGCTGCAGGTGGAAAAGCGCATCCGCGGCCGGGTCAAGAAGCAGATGGAGCGCAGCCAGCGCGAGTACTACCTGAATGAGCAGATGAAGGCCATTCAGAAAGAGCTCGGCGATGGCGACGAAGGCCACAACGAAGTCGAAGAGCTGAAAAAGCGCATCGAAGCCGCAGGCCTGCCCAAGGACGCGCTGGCCAAGGCCCAGGCCGAGCTGAACAAGCTCAAGCAGATGTCGCCGATGTCGGCCGAGGCCACCGTGGTGCGCTCTTACCTCGACTGGCTCGTGCAGGTGCCGTGGAAGGCCCAGAGCAAGGTCCGCCTGGACCTGGCCAAGGCCGAGGAAATCCTCGATGCCGACCACTATGGCCTGGAAGAGGTCAAGGAACGCATTCTCGAGTACCTCGCGGTGCAGAAGCGCGTGAAGAAGATCCGTGGCCCGGTACTGTGCCTGGTCGGCCCGCCTGGCGTCGGCAAGACCTCCCTGGCCGAGTCGATCGCTGCCGCGACCAACCGCAAGTTCGTGCGCATGGCCCTGGGTGGCGTGCGTGACGAGGCCGAAATCCGTGGCCACCGTCGGACCTACATCGGTTCGATGCCGGGCCGCCTGATCCAGAAGATGACCAAGGTGGGTGTACGCAACCCGCTGTTCCTGCTCGACGAGATCGACAAGATGGGCAGCGACATGCGTGGCGACCCTGCCTCGGCGCTGCTGGAAGTGCTCGACCCCGAGCAGAACCACAATTTCAACGACCACTACCTGGAAGTCGATTACGACCTCTCGGACGTGATGTTCCTGTGCACCTCGAACTCGATGAACATTCCGCCGGCGCTGCTCGACCGCATGGAAGTCATCCGCCTGCCGGGCTACACCGAGGACGAGAAGATCAACATCGCGGTCAAGTACCTGACGCCCAAGCAGGTCAAGGCCAACGGCTTGAAGAAGGAAGAGCTGGAGATCGACGTCTCGGCGATTCGCGACATCATCCGTTACTACACCCGTGAAGCGGGCGTGCGGGGCCTCGAGCGGCAGATCGCCAAGGTGTGCCGCAAGGTGGTCAAGGAGCACACCGGGCAGAAGCAGGTGAAGGTCAAGGTCACCAGCGAGCAGCTCGAGCACCTGCTCGGCATTCGCAAGTTCCGCTACGGCCTGGCCGAGCAGCAGGACCAGATTGGCCAGGTCACGGGCCTTGCGTGGACGCAGGTGGGCGGCGAACTGCTGACCATCGAATCGGTGGTGATCCCCGGCAAGGGCCAGTTGATCAAGACCGGTTCGCTCGGCGACGTCATGGTCGAATCCATCACTGCCGCGCAAACCGTGGTCCGTAGCCGTGCCCGCAGCCTGGGCATCGCGGCCGACTTCCACGAGAAGCACGACGTGCACATCCACATGCCCGAAGGCGCCACGCCCAAGGACGGCCCGAGTGCCGGTATCGGCATGTGCACCGCGCTGGTCTCGGCGCTGACCCAGATTCCGGTGCGTGCCGACGTTGCCATGACCGGCGAAATCACCCTGCGTGGCCAGGTTCTGGCGATCGGCGGGCTGAAGGAAAAACTGCTGGCAGCCCACCGCGGTGGAATCAAGACGGTGATCATTCCCGAGGAGAATGTTCGCGATCTGAAGGAAATTCCGGAAAATATCAAACAGGATCTTCAGATCAAACCGGTCAAATGGATTGACGAAGTCCTGCAAATTGCGCTGCAATACGCCCCGGAGCCCTTGCCAGATGTGGCTCCTGAGATTGTCGCGAAAGATGAAAAGCGCGACGGCGATGCTAAGGAAAGAATCAGCACGCATTAGTAGTTTTTGCTTGGGGGGCTTTCCTTGACAGTTTTTTCGGGGCCTTGCTATAAAGCGGCACGCTATTGTCAACAAGCCACCCAGCGCACGTTTCATAAGCTTTTCATTACATACTTAGAAACAAACTCAATAGAGAAATAAGGGGACTTAGAGTGAACAAGTCGGAACTGATTGACGCTATCGCTGCATCGGCTGACATTTCCAAGGCTGCCGCAGGCAAGGCTCTGGATGCTGTGATCGACTCCGTGACCGGTGCCCTGAAAGCAGGCGACGACGTCGTCCTGGTTGGCTTCGGCACTTTCTCGGTCAAAGAGCGCGCTGAGCGCACCGGCCGCAACCCGCAAACCGGCAAGGCCATCAAGATCGAGGCTGCCAAGGTTCCAGGCTTCAAGGCTGGCAAAGGCCTGAAAGACGCCGTCAACTAAGTCGTCTCTTTCAGCCGGACCCGGCCTGGCCAGGTCCGAGCACGCTGACGGCGGGCCGCAAACGTTCCCGCCTGACACGTTTGCTAAGAAAAGGCGCATCCTCGGATGCGCCTTTCTTTTATCAGGATTCTACCCACGCTCCGCGGTTGTCGACGCAGTGGTACAGCCGTTTCTGGGGGACGCATGCTGCAAAATATCAGGGACAATTCACAAGGTTGGATTGCCAAGACCATCATCGGCCTCATCGTCGTGCTGATGGCGTTGACCGGCTTCGATGCCATTTTCAAGGCCACCACCCATAGCCAGGACGCCGCCAAGGTGAACGGGCACACCATCAGCCTCAATGAGCTGAGCCAAGCGGCCGACATGCAGCGCCGCCAGCTCGTGCAACAGTTGGGCAAGGATTTCGACCCGGCACTGCTGGACGAGAAGCTGCTGCGTGATGCCGCACTCAAAGGGCTGATCGAGCGCAAGCTGCTGTTGCAGGGCGCCGAAGACGCCAAGTTCGCTTTCTCCGAGGCCGAGCTGGATCAAGTGATCCTGCAGACCCCCGAGTTCCAGGTCGATGGCAAATTCAACGCCGACCGCTTCGACCAGGTCATTCGCCAGATGGGCTACGGCCGCATGCAGTTCCGCGACATGCTTGCCGAGGAAATGCTGATTGGCCAGCTGCGCACCGGCATCGCCGGCAGCAGCTTCGTCACCGACCAGCAGGTCGATGCCTTTGCCCGCCTGGAAAACCAGACCCGCGACTTCGCTTCCCTGACCTTCAAGGCCGACCCGGCAGCGGTCAAGGTGAGCGACGAAGAGGTCAAGGCGCACTATGACCAGCACGCCAAGGAGTTCATGACACCCGACCAGGTGATCATCGACTACATCGAGCTGAAGAAGTCGGCGTTCTTCGACCAGGTCAAGGTCACCGACGAAGAGCTCAAGGCCCAGTACGAGAAGGAAATCGCCAACCTCGCCGAGCAGCGCCATGCCGCGCACATCCTCATCGAGGTCAACGACAAGGTCACCGATGCCCAGGCCAAGGCCCGCATCGAAGAGGTCGAGCAACGCCTGGCCAAAGGTGAAGACTTCGCCAAGCTGGCCAAGGAGTTCTCCCAGGACCCAGGTTCCGCCAACAACGGTGGTGACCTTGGTTTCGCAGGCCCGGGCGTATATGACCCGGCGTTCGAGACGGCCCTGTACAAGCTCAACGACGGCCAGGTTTCGGCCCCGGTGCGCACCGACTTCGGTTACCACCTGATCAAGCTGCTGGGCAAGCAGGCGCCGGAAGTACCGAGCTTCGCCAGCCTGAAGGACAAGCTGACCCATGACCTGAAGATGCCGCTGGTCGAGCAACGCTATGTCGATGCCAGCAAGCAACTGCAGGACGCAGCCTACGAGGCTGCAGACCTGGCCCAGCCGGCCCAGGACCTGAACCTCAAGGTGCACACCTCGGCGCCGTTCGGCCGTGAGGGTGGTGAAGGCATCACGGCCAACCGTGGCGTGATCCAGGCGGCATTCTCCGAAGAAGTGCTGGAGGAGGCTGCCAACAGCACCGCCATCGAGCTGGATCCGGAAACCACCGTGGTACTGCGCGTCAAGGAACACCGCAAGCCTGCGCAGATGCCGCTGGAAGCCGTGGCCAAGAACATCCGCGAGCACCTGGCCAAGGAAAAGGCGACTGCCGAACTCAAGGCCAAGGCAGACAAGCTGATCGCCGGCCTGCGTGACGGCTCCATCGCCGCCACCGCTGGCCACGATGGGCAGAACTGGAAGGCCTTCGAAGCCGTTACCCGCGGCCAGGACGGTATCGACCCCGCCGAGCTGCAGGCGCTGTTCCGCCTGGCCAAGCCGCAAGCCAAGGACAAGCCCGAATACGGCAGCGTGGTCCTGGCCGATGGCAGCCTGGTTGTGCTGCAGCTCAAGGGCGTCAACGAAGGCGCGGCCGCCAGCGATGAAGAGAAGCAGCAGATTCGCCGCTACCTCGCTTCGCGCGCGGGCCAGCAGGACTTCGCGGCGTACCGCAAGCAGCTGGAAAGCACAGCGGACATCACGCGCTACTGAGTGACTGTTCGGTAAAAAAACGGGCCGCTTGAAGCGGCCCGTTTTTTTTGTGTGGCTTGTACCTCCCACAGGTACCCCATTGCCCTGCAGGCCGATGAGGTATTTGTGGGAGCGGGCTTGCCCCGCGAAAGGGCCGGCACAGGCAAGCGAAACCTAGCGCTTCTCCCCCTCGTAGTTGTCCAGCGTATCGCGCGCAATCTCCCGCCCCAGCGCAATCAGCTCCGGCGCCTTGTAGAACTCGAAGAACCGGCAAACCCGCTTGGGCACGTTGATCAGCACATCGGGCGGGTACCCCGCGATCTTGTACTGCGCCAACGACGTCTGCATCACCTCGAAGCTCTGGTTGATCAGGTCCAGCAGCGAAGCCGGCCCGACGTTGTCGATGATGAACGACCCCGTGGCCGATTTCGGCGCCCCCTCGCGCTCCGGCGCCGCCGCCGGTTGCTGGGCTTCAGGGGCGGCCGCATCGGCCAGCCACGGGCTTGGCGGCGCCAGGCCCTCGGCGACGATCTCCTGCTCGATGCGGATCAGCTCTTCGGCGGGCTTACGCCGGAACGGCAGGCGCGAGCCGAGCGAGCTCAGCAGCGCATCGAAGCGCATCTTGAACGCGGCCGGCCGCTCGATCACCGGCAGCTGGTACTGCTTCTGGTTGGTGGAGTTGAGGTTCACCGCAATGATCAGGTCGCAGTGGCTGGACACCACCGGCACGATCGGCAGCGGGTTGAGGATGCCGCCGTCGACCAGCATGCGGTTGCCCTGCATCACTGGGGTGAACAGGCTGGGAATCGCCGCCGAAGCACGCATGGCCTGGTGCAAGCAGCCTTCCTGGAACCAGATTTCCTGCTGGTGCGTCAGGTCGGTGGCCACCGCCGTGTAGGGGATGCGCAGTTGCTCGATGTTGATCTCGCCGACGATCTTGCGGATCTGGCCGAACACCTTGTCGCCGCGAATCGCGCCGAGGCGAAAGCTCACGTCGACCAGGCGCAGCACATCCAGGTAGTCCAGGCTCTCGATCCAGTTGCGATACTCCTCGAGCTTGCCCGCGGCATAGATGCCGCCGATCACCGCGCCCATCGAGCAGCCAGCGACACAGGCAATGTCGTAGCCGCGCCGTTCGATTTCCTCGATCACGCCGATATGGGCGTAACCCCGAGCCCCACCTGACCCCAACACCAGTGCTACGCGTTTGCTCATGATCGATCCTTAGGCTGTGCAACCATGGTCCTACAATGCACCGAGCGTTGCCTGTGCTTCAATGTAGACTCTAGGCAATGCCTGCCGGAAGCGGCACTTTTCGGGTGCCCGAGCGTCGAACAGCCACTTTACTCCAACCATTGAGGTACCCCTGATGAAAGCCTGGATTTCCCTTCCTCTGATTGCCCTGGCCCTGGCTGGCTGTGCGGGCAAGACGGCCTACCGCGATAGCTGCGCGACGCAGCTGGATGCCGCCTGGAAGGAGCTCGACCTGGCCAAGGCCGAGGGCTTTGCCGGTACCGTCAGCTATTCCAAGGCGTTGTCGCTGCTGACCGGGGCCAAGACCCAGCAGCAGTTCGAAGGTTTCGAAGGTTGCACGAACAAAGCCGAGAAGGCGCGTTTCTACATTCGTGAGTCGCGCGCCGGGCGCTGACCGAGGAGCGTCGTATGTCCGCCATGCTCGATCATGTGGTTGCCCAGGTGCTGGCCTTGCAGGTGCGCCTGCTGGCCTGTCGTGAGCGCCTGGCTGCCGATACCGACAGCGAGGCACTGCACGACCTGCGCATCGGCGTGCGGCGCCTGCGCAGCCTGCTGCGTCCGCTGCGCGGGTTGCCAGGCGTCGAGCAGCTCGAGGCGGCGGCGAAGGCACTCGGCACCCTGACCACACCCTTGCGCGATCGCGAGGTGCTTGCCGGCGAGCTGATTGCGCGTGGTTTGCTCGAGCCGGGGCAGCGGCGCCTGCAAGGGCGCGCCGCAACCTTTGCCAGCGTGGCCAAAAGCCTTCAACTGGGCCGGGTGCTGGGCATCCTCGATGCCTTTCCGCTGTTCCTGCGCGCCGCCGGGCGCGAGGGCCTGGCCAAGTCGTTGGGCAAGCGCGTCGACAAGCGTCTGGTCAAGCAGTGGCGCAAGCTCGATGAGGCCTTGCAGGACCCCGCCCACGACCGTCATCGCTTGCGCTTGCTGATCAAGCGCGTGCGCTACGGCGACCAGGCCTATCCGCAACTCGAGCACGCAGGGAGCAAGCTGCAGGGCTTGCTGAAGAAGGCCCAGGGCGACCTGGGCAACTGGCATGACCGCCTGCAATGGCTGCTGCAGGCCGACGAGCATGCCGACCTGGCGCCGTGCAAGGCTGATTGGGAGCAGGAGCTGCACGAGGCCGAGCGCAAGTCGGATGCCACGCTGCAGGCCTTGCAGGCCGCACTCAAGCGGCGCAAGCCCGGCAAATGACCGATATGCGGGCTGATCCCGCAGGCATGGCTGGCTAGTATGGGCGAACATCCATTGCCGCCTGCAGGAGCCGGCCCATGAATTTCAATGAATTGCTCGACGCCGTGCAGGCGAGCCCCGACGGGGTCTGCATCCCGGCGACCTGGGCCCAGGGCCGCGCCGCCTTCGGTGGCCTGATGGCCGCGATGGTGTTCCAGGCCATGCGCCAGAAACTCTCCGACAACCGCCCCGTGCGCTCCCTGGCGATCAGCTTCGTTGCGCCGGCGGCGCCAGACGTGCCGACCCACTTCGAAGTCGAGGTGCTGCGCGAAGGCAAGGCGGTCAGCACCTTGCTCGGCCGTGCTGTGCAGGGCGGGCAGGTGGTGACCCTGGTGCAGGGCAATTTCGGCGCGGGGCGGCCTTCGGTGGTCGAGGTGCCCGCATTGCCGGCGCCGGCGATGAAACCGCTGGATCAGGCTGCGCCGGAGCTACCCTACATCAAGGGTGTGACGCCAGAGTTCATGCGCCATGTCGCCTTGCGCTGGGCCATCGGTGGGTTGCCCTTCAGCGGCAATCAGTCCAGGCAGATGGGCGGGTGGGTGCGCTTGCGCGATGTGGCCGAAGAGCAGGTCAACGAGGCTCATCTGCTGGCCTTGGTGGACGCCTGGCCGCCCAGCCTGATGCCGTTTCTCAAGCAACCTGCGGCAGGCAGCACACTGACCTGGACCATCGAGTTCATTCAGCCAGTCGCGACGTTGTCGACCCTGGACTGGTGCCGCTATTGCGTGGAGACCGAGCATGCCCGGGAAGGTTACGGGCATGCTGCGGCGACGTTGTGGACTGCGCAAGGGGAGTTGCTGGCATTGAGCCGGCAGACGGTTACCGTGTTTGCCTGATGTGCGAGGTGGCATCATCGCCGGCAAGCCGGCTCCCACAGGTTCGGCGCGAGTTCAGGCCTGAGTGGGAGCCGGCTTGCCGGCGATCGATTTCAATGCCGATGCTTGTGCCGTTCGCGCCAAGCTTTCAACCAGGCGCCGCTGAGCACGAAGCGCGGAAAGGTGATGAACTGCTCGGTCAGCAGCCGCTGCATGGCATCCTTGCGGTCGGCAAACGGCTCCGGCTGCTGCGCCTCCAGGCGGTGGCCCTGGCGCTGCATGCCCAAGCCGGCGAGCAAGGCGATGACGCCGACGGCGATCTGCCCCAGGTCCAGGGCGAACAGGCCAGACAACACCAGCAAGGCGCCGAGGATGAACAGCGGCACCGCAATCAGGTGCAGCACCAGGTTGGTTGGGTGGCGGTGATTGTGGTGATAGCCGCGCCATTGCCAGGCGGGCAAATTGGGCAGTCGTTTGTTCATGGGCATTTCCTCGCGGTCATGCCCAAAGCTTAGTGCTGCGCTGGACAGCCAGCCAATCGAGGCTGGCTATGGTGGTTATAGCTTCAGTTGGCCTATGGCCTTGCTCAGCTCACCCGCCAAGGCGGCCAGCTCGTTGCTGGTGGTGGCCGAGCCGACGGTCTGCTGCACGGTCTGTTCGGTGACGTCGCGAATGCTCACCACCGCGCGGTTCATTTCTTCGGCTACCTGGCTCTGCTGCTCGGCGGCCACGGCAATCTGCGTGTTGCTCTCACGCATCTGCGCCACGGCTCCGGTGATCTCGGCCAGCGCCGCGCCGGCCTCCTGGGCTTGGCGCACGCAGTCGTCGGCCTTGTACGAGCTTTCCTGCATGAATTCCACTGCATCGCGGGTGCCGGCCTGGAGGTCGGCGACCATGTGGGTGATTTCGTCGGTGGAGGTTTGCACGCGCTTGGCCAGGTTGCGCACCTCATCGGCCACCACGGCAAAGCCACGGCCCAGGTCGCCGGCGCGGGCCGCTTCGATGGCGGCGTTCAGGGCCAGCAGGTTGGTCTGCTCGGCGATGCTGTGGATCACCCCGACCACGCCGTTGATCTTCTGGCTGTCTTCGGCCAGCTGGCGAATCATCTCGGCAGTCTGCTGCACGCCGCTGGACAGCCCGGCAATCGAGTCCTGCACCCGGTCGACCACGTCCTTGCCGCTGCCGGCCAGGTCATCGGCGGTCTGCGACAGGTCGCGGGTGGCGCCGGCATGCTGGGCGATATGGTGCACGGTGGCCGACATCTCGTTGATGGCGGTGGCGGCCTGGTCGGTTTCGCTCTGCTGGTCAAGCATGCCGTGGCGCACGTCGTTCATGCTCGCGGCCAGGCGCGCAGCGCCGGCATCCAGTTGCCCGGCGGTGCGCGCCACGGTGCCCACCACCCGGTGGTAGGTCTGCTGCATGGCATTGAAGGCCCCGGCCATCTGGCCAACTTCGTCGCCGCTGGCCAGTGGCACGCGGGCAGACAGGTCGCCGGTCTTTTCCACGCGCAGCATCACATCCTTGAGCGTGTTGAGCTGGCTCAGCAGGAAGCGGATCAGCAACTGCGAGGCGCAGAGCATGGCCAGCATCAGGATCAGCACGCACACGGCATAGTTGCTGAAGCGGTCGAAGAACACCTGGCGCAGGCTCGGCGACTGGGCCAGCACGGCCACCTGCTGTTCGCCGTGGCGCAGTACCTGGGCGCCGCGCAGCGGGTTGTCGCCAAGGATCCAGGCGGCGGGCAATGCCACCCAGCCCTGGGCGTTGCGCAACGCTTCCAGCGGTTCGCCGGCAACGCTTGGGGCCTGCTCGGCTGGCCAGGCGATCACGTTGGCCTGTTGGGGCAAGGGTTGCCCGGCGGGCCAGGCCGACAGCAGCTCGGCCTGGGCCTGCGCCTGAGCCTGCGCGGCGTCGGCGCGGGCGCGCTGCTCCAGGTGCACGGCATACAGCACCAGCAGCAAGGTGGTGACAAAGGCCACTGCATTGACGGCCCAGAATTTGTACTTCAGGGAAATATTGCTAAGCCAGGCACCCATGGGTAGGTCTTCTCTGAGTTGAGCGGAAACAATATTGGCAAGGTGCCATCATTGTGCCCGCTCTCGCCAGGGAAGCGTTGATGTGCATCAACAAATGCTTTTGCCGGGGTGCGATCATGCCCGCGCTCAAGCGAGCTGGAAGAATGCCCGGGCTGTGGCCGTGGTATGCGCGGCCGTGGCTTCGATGCTTTCGCCCCGGTGCAGCGCCACTTCGCGCAGCACCTCGGGCAGGAACGCCGGCTCGTTGCGCCCGTTCTTCGGTTTCGGCCGCAGGCTACGGGGCAGCAGGTAGGGCGCATCGCTCTCCAGCATCAGGCGCCCTTGCGGGATGTTGCCCACCAGCGGGTGCAGGTGCGTGCCGCGGCGTTCATCGCAGATCCAGCCGGTGATGCCGATGTGCAGGTCCATGTCCAGGTAGGCGAACAGCGCTTGGCGCTCGCCGGTAAAGCAATGCACCACGGCTGCCGGCAAATGGTCACGATAGTCCTTCAAGATGGCCAGCAGCCGTTCGCTGGCGTCGCGCTCGTGCAGAAACACCGGCAGGCGCAGCTCGGCCGCCAGCGCCAGTTGGGCCTGCAGGGCCTTTTCCTGGAGGGGGCGAGGGGAGAAATCGCGGTTGAAGTCCAGCCCGCATTCGCCCACGGCGCGAACCCGCGCCTCAGCGAGCAGTTGGCGCAGTTGCCGCTCGCTGTCGGCATCCCAGGATTTGGCATCGTGGGGGTGTACGCCGGCAGTGGCGAACAAGTGCTGGCCGTCGCCATCGAGCTGCTGGCACAGCTCCAGCGCCTGTTCGCTGACCGCAAGGCTCGTGCCGGTGAGGATCATCTGCACCACGCCGGCCTCGATGGCGCGCTCGACGATGGCCGCCTGCTGGTCGTGGAAACTGCTGTTGGTCAGGTTGACGCCGATATCGATCAGTTGCATGGTGCTACCTCGTGCCGCGGGGCGGCCAGCATAGCAAAAAGCGCGATATTCGGAAAAACCAAGAACTTCAGGCTGTTGCCGTGGTCTTTTACCGTCATTTATCACGAACGCAACCTATGGATAACGCCCACCGACCTCGGACACGTTCCCCCATGCTGCGAACCTTGCTGACCCTGCTGCTGATGCTGGGGCTGACTGCTGTCGGCCCGGCCTACGCACGCCTGCCTGGGCCCCAGCAGCATGTGCCGGCGAGTAAGGTGCGCGACCTGGAGCAGATTCGCAGCAGCAAGGTGCTGCGCGTGCTGGTCAACCAGAGCCGCAACAGCTCCGGCGAGGTCAAGGGCGAACCGGTGGGCATCGAATACTACCGCCTGCGCGGGCTCGAGCATTACCTCAACGCCCGAGCCAGCGATGGCCAGCAGATCCGCCTGGAAATCATCCCGCGGGCCAAGGAGCAGCTGCTGAGTGCGTTGCAGCGTGGCGAAGGCGACCTGGCCGCGCCGGGTGAGCTGCTCGACCCGGCCGGGGTAGGGGCGGTGGAGGGCAGCGCGCCGGTGCTGGACCAGGTGCCGCTGTGGCTGGTCGGGCGCAAGGGCGAGCGCAGCTTCACCCGCGTCGAGCAGCTGTCCGGGCGCACCGTGGCGCTGACCAGCGCCAGTGCTGCCGGCGCGCTGATCCAGCAGCTCAACCAGCAGCTGGCATTGCGCAAGCGGCCGCCGATCAAGGTCGAATGGGTCGATTCGACCCTGGCGGTGGAGGATGTGCTGGAGATGGTCCAGGCCGGTATCTACAAGCTGACCATCGTCGAGCGCCCGATCGCCCAGCGTTGGGCTCGGGTCATGCCGCGCCTGCGCCTGGACAGCCGGCTGCAGCTTGGCCCGCCGCAAGCCATGCGCTGGTACGTGCGGCGTGACGCGACGCTGTTGCTGGCGACGGTCGACCGCTACCTGAAGGGCTACCGAGCCCCCGAGAACCAGGATGCGGCGTTCGAGCGCATCTACCGGCGCCAGTACCGCGTGCACAACCCCCTGGCCAGCAAGGACCGCCAGCGCCTGGCCGCGTTGCGCCCGGTGCTGCAAAAACATGGCCAGGCGCAGCAGATCGATTGGCTCAACCTTGCCGCGCTGGCCTTCAAGGAGTCCACCCTCGATACCCAGGCCCGCGGCAGCGGCGGGGCCCATGGCCTGATGCAGATCACGCCGTCGGCGGCGCAGCGGGTCGGGGTCAGCAATACCGGCACGGTCGACGGCAATGTCCAGGCCAGCGCGCGCTATTTGGCGCTGATCCGGCGCAAGTTCTTCGCCAGCCCGAAGATCAACGAGCGCGAGCGCATGGCCTTTGTGCTGGCGGCCTATAACTTGGGGCCGGAGCGGGTCCAGGCCATGCGCGTGGAGGCGCGCAAGCGCGGCCTCAATGGCAATCAGTGGTTCTTCCAGACCGAGCGGGTGGCCATGGAGCAGGTAGGCATGGGGCCGGTGAATTTCGTCAACAGCGTGAACAAGTACTTCCTGGCGTTCAACCGCGAACGGGCGCGGCTCGAACGTGTGGCCAAGCGCTGACCTCGCCCGCTCCGCACTCAGCCAGGCAGGCTGCGATCAAGGTCTACTTGCAGCTTGCCGCTCGAGGCTCTAGGATACCGCCTGCGCCGATTTAAACAGCTACTTGCGGGGCGCAGGACCGCCCCGGCACCGGGTCATCCGAAATACCGCTAAAGCGCTGGTTCGGTGACGCCTCCCACCGCTGCCCAGCGGGATTCGCGAGGCGGAGAAAAACTCCATGAGTTGCCCACGTACCAGTGTCTGTCTGAGCCCATTGCCTGCCCCCCAGGCATCCCGCACACCGCGCATTCTGCTCGGCGGCCAACATCAGCCCACCCTTTTGCGGCACCTTGAAGGCCTTTCCCGGCGCAAGGGCCAGGCCCGTGCATTCCTGATCCAGTTCGCCGAAACCGCCTGCCACCTGGAGCAGTTCGGCAACGACCGTTTCGACCTGGCCGTGATCCAGGCGCCTACCGCGCAGGACGCCGCCGAAGTGATCGGCCACCTCACCCGCATCGCGCGCCAGGGCCTGATTACCCGACGCTGAGGAGCGCGCTGTTGAGTACCAACATCATCACCACGGAAGGTCACGAGGCTCTGAAGAAGGAGCTGGACCATCTGTGGCGGGTGTATCGCCCGGAAATCACCCAGAAGGTTGCCTGGGCAGCCTCGTTGGGTGATCGCAGCGAGAATGCCGACTACCAGTACAACAAGAAGCTCTTGCGCGAGATCGACCGGCGCGTGCGTTACCTGCGCAAGCGCCTCGAGGACGTCAAGGTGGTGGCCTACTCGCCGCAGCAGGAGGGCAGGGTGTTCTTCGGTGCCTGGGTCGAGATCGAGAATGACGAGGGCGAAACCAAGAAGTTTCGCATCGTCGGTTATGACGAGATCTACGGGCGCAACGACTACATCTCGATCGATTCGCCCATGGCCCGCGCCCTGCTCAAGAAAGAGGAGGGCGACGAGGTGCTGGTGCATACGCCGACCGGCGAAGCGACTTGGTACGTGAACAGCATCAGCTACGGGCAATGAAGTGATGATGCTCGCCCGGGCCTCATCCTTCTCGTAGCACCGTCAACGGGCTGGCATTCAATGCTCGCCGCGTCCCCAGCACCCCGGCCCCACCCACCAGCAGCGCCCCGACCAGCGGCAGCACCAGCAGCCAAGGATGCGGGCTCCACTGCAGGTCGAATGCATAGCGGTACAGCACCAGGGTAATCAGCTCGCAGCCAACCGCCGCCAGCGCACCGCTGGCCGCCCCCAGCAGCCCGAACTCGATACGCCGGGCCTTCACCAGCAACGGCCGCGCCGCGCCAAGGGCGCGCAGCAAGGCGCCCTGGCGAATTCGTTCGTCCAGCGTCGCCTGCAGCCCGGCGAACAGCACGGCCAGCCCCGCTGCCAGCACGAACAGCAGCACGTATTCGACCGCCAGAGTGACCTGGGCGAGGATGCTGCGCAGCTGGTCCAACAGTGCATCGACCTGCAGGATGGTGACCGCCGGGAAGGCCCGCGACAGGGCCACCACGTCCAGGTCATGCCCGGGTGCCAGGTAGAAGCTGGTGAGGTAGGTGGTCGGCAGGCCCTGCAGCGTGCCGGGCTGGAAGATCATGTAGAAGTTGGGCTGGAAGCTGTCCCAATGCACGCTGCGCAGGCTGCTGACCCGCGCCTGGCGTTGTTCGCCGCCGATGTCGAACGTCAGCAGGTCACCCAGCTCAAGCTTCAGGCTGGTGGCCAGCTCGGCTTCAACCGATACGCCCGGGATGTCATCACCCGAGGGCAGCGCTTGCCACCATTGGCCTGACGTCAGGGCATTGCCGGCGGGCAGGTCGGCCGCCCAGGTGAGGCTCAAGTCGCGTTGCACGGCGCGTTCGCCGGCCGAGTCCTTGCTGACCAGTTGCTGTACTGGCTGGTCGTTGATCTGGGTAAGCCTGCCAGGCGTCACCGGGTACAGCGGCGCCGAGGCCGCATTCACTTCATGCAGGCGCTGGGCAAAGGCCTGGCGGTCGTCGGGCAGGATGTTCAGGGCGAAATGGTTGGGGGCGTCCTTGGGCAATTGCGCCTGCCAGGTGTCGAGCAGTTCGGCGCGCAACAGCGCCACCAGCGCCATGGCCAGCAGAATCAGGCCGAAGGCCAGGGCCTGGCCGGCCGCCGCCATGGGGTGGCGCAGCAGTTGACCGAGGCCCAGGCGCCAGGTCAGCGGCGCGCCTGCCAGCAGCCGACGCAGGCTGCGCAGGCCGAGCAGGAGCAGGCCGCCCAGCAACAGGGCGGCGAGCAGGCCGCCGCCGAGCAGGGCGAAGGTCAGCAGCAGGTCGAGGCTCAGGCGCCACATGATCAGCCCGAGCGCGAACAACGCGGCGCCATAGACCAGCCAACTGCTTGGCGGCACCGGCAGCAAGTCGCGGCGCAGCACCCGCAGCGGCGGCACCTGGCCCAGCGCGGCGATCGGCGGCAGGGCGAAGCCGGCGAGGGCGACCAGGCCGGTGGCGATGCCGGCCAACGCCGGGACGATGCCGGCGGGCGGCACTTCATTGGGCAGCAGGCCCTGGAGCAGGCGGAACAGGCCCAGTTGCGCCAGCCAGCCGAGCACGGCGCCCGCCAGTGCGGCGGCCAGGCCGAGCATGGCCAGTTGCAGGCAATACAGCCCCAGCGCCTGATGGCGCGAGAGGCCCAGGCAGCGCAGCAATGCACTGGCATCCAGGCGCCGCGCGGCGTAGCGGCTGGCCGACAAGGCCACGGCAACACCGGCCAGCAGCACCGCCACCAGGCTGGCCATGTTCAGGTAGCGCTCGGCCTTGCCCAATGCCCCGCCGATCTGGCGGTTGCCGTCACGGGTGTCGAGCAGGCGCTGGCTGGCGGCAAGGTTGTTGGTCAGCGCCTGGCGGTATTGCGCCAGGGCCTCGCTGTCGCCGCGCCACAGGTCGCGGTAGCTGACCCGGCTGCCGGGCTGGATGACCCCGGTCGCCTGCAGGTCGGCAAGGTTCATCATCACCCGTGGGGTCAGGCTGTAGAAGTTGTTGGCGCGGTCCGGCTCATAGGTCAGCACGCGGCTCATGCGCAGGGTCTTCATGCCGACATCGATGCTGTCGCCCACTTTCAGCCCCAGGGCCGCCAGCAGGCGTGGCTCGACCCAGGCCTCGCCTGGCGCCGGGCCGCCGCCGGGGGTTTCCTCGGCATAGGGCGCGGCGGCGCTGCGAACCTGCCCGCGCAACGGGTAGGCGCCATCGGCGGCCTTGATGCTCGACAGCTGTATGCCGGCATCGCCACCCACCACGCTGGTGAACTCCACCACCTGGGCGTGGCGCAGCCCCAGCGCGGTGCCGGCTTCGATCTGTTCGGCGCGGGCCGGCGCGCTGCCTTGCAGCGCCAGGTCAGCGCCCAGAAACTCACTGGCACGCAGTTGCATGGCGCCATTGAGGCGGGCACCGAAATAGCCGATGGCGGTGCTGGCGGCAACGGCCACCAGCAGGGCGAAGAACAATACCCGTACCTCGCTGGCACGGATGTCGCGCAGCAACTGGCGCAGGGCCAGGCCACAAAGACGGGGCAGCGGCATGTGTTTCATCAGGCCTCCACCGGCGCCACCAGGCGGCCCGCATCCAGGCGGATCTGGCGCCGGCAGCGGCGGGCCAGGCGTTCGTCGTGGGTCACCAGCACCAGGGTGGTGCCGTGCTCCTTGTTCAACTCGAACAGCAGGTCGCTGATGCGCTCGCCGGTGTGGCTGTCGAGGTTGCCGGTGGGTTCGTCGGCGAACAAGACGGCAGGTTGCGCGGCGAATGCGCGGGCGATCGCCACCCGTTGCTGCTCACCGCCGGACAGCTGGCGCGGGGTATGCGTCAGGCGTTTGCCCAGGCCCACGCGCTCGAGCAAGGTGCGGGCATGCTCGCGAGCATCGCGGCGGCCGTCCAGCTCCAGGGGCAGCATGACGTTCTCCAGGGCATTGAGGCTGTCGAGCAGCTGGAACGACTGGAACACGAAGCCGACATGCTCGGCGCGCACCCGGGCGCGCTGGTCCTCGTCCAGCGGGCCGAGGTCGTGGCCGGCGAGGATCACCTTGCCGGCGCTGGGGCGGTCCAGGCCTGCGAGCAGCCCCAGCAGGGTCGACTTGCCCGAGCCCGAGGCGCCGACGATGGCCAGGCTGTCGCCCTGGGCCAGGTCGAGGGAGAGGGCGTGAAGGATGGTCAGGTCGCCTTCCGCGCTGGGGACCACTTTGCTAAGGTGCTGCGCAACGAGAATGCTGGGGCCCATGGAGAATCCAATGCGAGTGTGGTGGTTGAGTGCCGGTCTGGCTCTGTGTTGCCTGGCCCAGAACGCGGTGGCGGGAACACTGCTGGTAGTCGGCGATAGTATCAGCGCCGGTTTTGGCCTGGATACCCGTCAGGGTTGGGTCTCTCTGTTGCAGACCCGGCTCAAGGACGAAGGTTTCGACGACCAGGTGGTCAACGCCTCGATCAGTGGCGACACCAGTGCCGGTGGCCAGGCGCGCCTGCCGGCGCTGCTTGCAGCGCACAAGCCGAGCCTGGTGGTGCTGGAGCTGGGCGGCAACGATGGCCTGCGCGGGCAGCCGCCGGAGCAATTGCAACAAAATCTTGCCTCGATGATCGAGCGTTCCCGCGCGGCGGGGGCCAAGGTGCTCCTGTTGGGCATGCGCCTGCCACCCAACTACGGGGTGCGCTACACCACGGCGTTTGCCAACGTGTATGAACAGCTGGCAACGGAAAAGAAGGTGCCGCTGGTGCCGTTTTTCCTCGACGGCGTGGGCGGTGTGCCGGAGCTGATGCAGGCCGATGGCATCCATCCGGCGCAAGGGGCCCAGCAGCGCTTGCTGGAAAATGCCTGGCCGGCGATAAAACCCTTGCTGTGACGCTTTAAACGGGGCCGGCTTTCGGCTAATGTTGCGCCCCCCGTTTCGAGAGCCCCCGATGCCGCGCCCTGCCTGGTCCCTGTTTGCCTACCAACTGATCGAGCCCGATGAACAGCTCGACCTGTTCGCTTGCCAGGAAATCCGCGTCCACCTGGTGGCCCGCCAGCTCGAACTGGGCGTGCCGGTCGATCGCACCCTGTGTGGCGGCCTGCTGCCGGCTCAGCCACGCTGGTCGGGCGTGCCGCGCTCGATCTACCGCGACGGCCGCCTGTGCGACCTGTGCCGTGCGATTCTCGACGCTCAGCGGCGCGGCATGCGCCCCATCTGGCCGGAACTCTGATCGCCTTTCATCATCTGAAACGCTTGTAAGCCGCCGATGCCTCCCGCTTGCATCGGGGCGGGTGTACAATCGTTGGTCTTGACCCACCTTTCGAAGGATTTACCGGATGTTGCCGCGCTTTCCCGCCGTCACCCGTTGCCTGACCCTGGCCGCCCTGCTGGTAGCAGGCCCTGCCGTTGCGTTGGAGCTGCCCCTGCCGCCACCCGGTGAAGACATCGTTGGCCAGGTACAGGTGATCAAGGCCAAGTACGAGGACACCTTCGCCGACATCGGCACCGCCAACGACCTCGGCTACCTGGAAATGATCGCGGCCAACCCGGGCGTCGACCCGTGGCTGCCGGGCGCGGGCACCGAGATCATCCTGCCGACGCGCTACATCCTGCCGCCGGGCCCGCGTGAAGGCGTGGTCATCAACCTGGCCGAATACCGCCTGTACTACTACCCGAAAGGGCAGAACGTGGTCTACACCTTCCCGCTGGGTATCGGCCGCGAGGGCTGGGGTTCGCCGGTGGCGAGCACCAAGATCACCGCCAAGACTCCAAACCCGACCTGGACGCCGCCGGCGTCGATCCGTGCCGAGCATGCGGCGGACGGCGACATCCTGCCCACCGTGGTACCGGCTGGCCCGGACAACCCGCTGGGCCCGTTCAAGTTCACCCTGGGTGTGCCGGGTTACCTGATCCATGGTTCGAACAAGAAGTTCGGCATCGGCATGCGTACCAGCCACGGCTGCTTCCGCATGCTCAACAACAACGTGCTCGAACTGTCGAAGATGGTGCCGGTCGGCACCCAGGTGCGCATCATCAACGAGCCGTACAAGTTCGGCATCAGTGGTGGCAAGGTTTACCTCGAGGCGCACACGCCGCTCGACGATCATGGCAACCCGTCGGTGGTCGACAAGCACACGGCGGTGATCAACGCGCTGCTCAAGCGTGAAGACCTGGCCAACAACCTGCGCATGAACTGGGACATGGTGCGTGATGTGGTTGCCGCGGAAGATGGCATGCCGGTGGAGATTGCCGTGCCGGTCAGCAACCAGGGTACTGCGCCGATGGTTTCGAGCATCCCGCCAGAACTGCAGTAACGTCACAAACAAAGGCCTGCCCCGGACACGCGTGCGGGGCAGGCCTTTTGCTATCTGTTAGATGCGTTTGCCGAGGCAATAAAAAAGCCGACCCACAAGTGGGTCGGCTTCTCAACAATCCGTGAGGATTATTACTTGCGGCTGGCTTTGTCCAGCATACGCAGAGCGCGCTCGTTGGCTTCGTCAGCGGTCTGCTGAGCCTTCTGAGCGGCTGCCAGAGCGTCGTCAGCCTTACGGTAGGCTTCGTCAGCACGGGCTTGAGCGCGAGCTGCTGCGTCTTCAGTCGCAGTCAGACGAGCTTCGGTTTCTTTGGATACGCTGCTGCAACCGGTAGCCAGAACTGCGGCCAGAGCCAGAGCAGAGAATTTCAGAACGTTGTTCATCGTGTTCCCCTTCAAGGACTTTCTATTAAATAGCCATCTCTCGGAAAAGAGAAACTGGCCGGCGTACATAGTACCCATTACTTGTAGTAAGTAAACTGACCGAGCGCAAGAACTGCAAAAAAAATGTTGCTCTAGGGGTAGCCGACAAGATTTGTGGGGGAATTGTGAAAAAACCGTGCAGCGGCTGCAAGCGGTTGTAGAACAGGAACTTTTTTGCGAACTAACGGTGACTTTAACTGTCGTTCGTCGTCTTAACCCGTAGAACATCCGGCTGCTGTTGTGGGCCACGCAGGCCGGGGCCTGCAAGCCACGAGCCTGCCACTTTTTAAGCACAACCACCTTGAGCAATCGCGGGTGCCGCGCCTACTATTTGGGGTGGCCGGCCGGCAGAACCATTGCAATCGGCTTGCGGTCCAAGGGGCAAGAGGTGGCGTAGAGGTTCCTCCGCCGGATAAACCAGCATCGGTTAAGGTCAGGGTCTGCCGAAAAGGCCTGCGAGGAGTAGTGATGAGTGAAGCGTTGACCATCCACCATGACCAGGCCGGTCATCAGTTCGAGACCAACGTGGACGGTCATCGTGCCTACCTGACGTACATGGACCTGGGCAAACAGACGCTGGATATCTATCGCACTTTCGTGCCCAACGCCCTGCGTGGCCGTGGCATCGCTGCCGCGTTGACCGAGAAGGCCCTGGAGTACGCCGACCAGATGGGTTACACGGTGATCCCATCATGCTCGTATGTAGAGCGCTACATGGAGCGCCAGCAGCGCCACTCGAGCAAGGCCTGACTCCTTAAAAAAAACAGGGCCGCTTCACCCCCATCGCCGGCAGGTCGGCGATGGGGGTGAAGCGGCCCTGTTTTTTTCAGCCGCGCTGACGCTGTGGCAGTACATCCTTGAGCTTGGCGTGCATGCTGCGCAGGGTTTTCTCGGTGGCCGACCAATCGATGCAGGCATCGGTGATCGATACGCCGTACTGCAGTTCGTCGAGGTTCTTTGGAATCGACTGGCAGCCCCAGTTCAGGTGGCTCTCGACCATCAGGCCGATGATCGACTGGTTGCCTTCGAGGATCTGGTTGGCGACGTTTTCCATGACCAGTGGCTGCAGCGCCGGGTCCTTGTTGGAGTTGGCGTGGCTGCAGTCGACCATGATGTTGGGCTTGATCTTGGCCTTGGCCAGGTCCTGTTCGCACAGGGCGACGCTGACCGAATCATAGTTCGGCTTGCCGTTGCCACCGCGCAGCACCACGTGGCCGTAAGGGTTGCCCTTGGTGGTGACGATGGAAACACCCCCTTCCTGGTTGATGCCGAGGAAGCGGTGCGGCTTGGACACCGACTGCAGCGCGTTGATCGCCACGGTCAGGCCGCCATCGGTGCCGTTCTTGAAGCCGACCGCCGAAGACAGGCCCGAGGCCATTTCGCGGTGGGTCTGGGATTCGGTGGTGCGCGCGCCGATGGCCGACCAGCTGATCAGGTCCTGCAGGTACTGCGGGGAGATCGGGTCGAGCGCCTCGGTGGCGGTCGGCAGGCCTTTTTCGGCCAGGTCCAGCAGCAGTTGGCGGCCGATGTGCAGGCCGTCCTGGATTTTGAACGAGTCATCCAGGTACGGGTCGTTGATCAGGCCTTTCCAGCCGACGGTGGTGCGCGGCTTTTCGAAGTACACGCGCATGACCAGGTACAGCGTATCCGACACTTCCTCGGCCAGCACTTTGAGGCGCTCGGCGTATTCGTGCGCCGCCTTGATGTCGTGGATCGAGCAAGGGCCGACCACCACGAACAGGCGATGGTCCTTGCCGTCGAGAATGTTGCGCACCACTTGGCGGCCGGCAGTCACGGTCTGCAGGGCCTTGGCGCTGAGGGGGATTTCCTTCTTGAGCTGATCGGGGGTGATCAAGGTCTCGTTGGAGGCAACGTTAAGGTCATCGATCGGTAAATCAGCCATCGTGTTACTCGTCAGGTCACGGGTGCCGGCCGCCAGCAATCCCCGTGCGGCCCAGCAGCAAGAATGTTCGCAGCGGGGAGCCGAACCTTAGCGCGTTAAAGGGGTTGCGACAATGGCCTGTGCCCGTCGCGGCAGGGTTTTTCCCTGCTCAGGCAGCCTTGCGCTGCCATCGGGATGCGCAGAATGCCGCAAAGGGTGTAAAAAAGCGCATCCACTTCATTCAGGAGATCAGCATGGCCCCTCGTAAACCGCGCATCGGCATCATCGGCAGTGGCGCCATCGGAGGCTTTTATGGGTTGATGCTGGCGCGCGCCGGTTTCGACGTGCATTTTCTGCTGCGCAGCGAATATGCCGTGGTCCGTGAGCGGGGGCTGAAGCTGGACAGCGCGCTCTACGGCACCTTGCAACTGCCCGTGCAGGCCTACGCCAATGCCGCCGACATGCCAGCCTGTGACTGGTTGCTGGTGGGGGCCAAGGCCACCAGCAATGCTGAACTGGCGCCGCTGATCGTCCAGGCCGCCGCCGCCGATGCCAAGGTGGTGCTGTTGCAAAATGGCCTGGGCGTCGAAGAGCAGTTGCGCCCGGCCTTGCCCGGCAACCTGCACCTGCTCGGTGGCTTGTGCTTCATTTGCGTCAACCGCCAGGGCCCCGGCGATATCCGTCACCAGGCCCTGGGTGCGGTCAACCTGGGTTACCACAGCGGGCCGGCCAGCGATGGCGGTGCAGAGATCGTCGAGCAAGGGGCAGGGCTGTTCCGCGCGGCGGGCATCGACTCCCAGGCCATGCCTGACCTGGCCCAGGCGCGCTGGCAGAAGCTGGTGTGGAACGTGCCGTACAACGGCCTGTCGGTGCTGCTCGGTGCCAGCACCACGCCGCTGATGGCCGATGCCGACAGCCGTGAACTGGTGCAAGCCTTGATGGCGGAGGTGGTACAGGGTGCAGCGGCCTGTGGCCATGCGCTGCCGGCGGGGTATGCCGAGCACCTGCTGCGTGTCACCGAGCAGATGCCCGACTACTGGCCGAGCATGTACCACGACCATGCCGAGCAACGCCCGCTGGAGCTTCAGGCGATCTACGCCGAGCCGCTGGCGCAGGCGCGCGCTGCCGGTTGCCAGCTGCCGCGCATGCACATGCTCTACCAGGCGCTGGCCTTCATCGACCGCGCCAACCGCGCCGGCTGATACCGCTGTAACCCGCGGCGCCAGTGCGCCGGACGGCAAAGCGAGTGGGCGGCGCGCTGCTAAGCTGAAGCTTGCTCTGCCGCAACGGCAGTCGAGGAGGTCGAATGATCCGCTCCATGCTGTATGCCACCGACCTCGGTGTCTACGCGCCCTTCGTCATGCAGCACGCCCTGGCCCTGGCCCGTACCTTCAATGCGGAGTTGTACGTGATCCACGCCGTGGAGCCCATGGGCCAGTTCGCCGAATCCCTGTTGCAGAGCTACCTCGACGAGCAGACGCTGGATGCGCTGCACAGCGAGGGCGTGAACACGGTGATGGCCAACATCGAGCAGCGGGTGCTGGAAAACTTTCGCGACGAATTGGGCGAAGACGCTGACCTTGCCGTGATCAAGGCGGTGCGGGTGCGCCAGGGCGACCCGGCCCAGGTGATCCTCGAGCAGGCGCAGCGGCTGAGTGTCGACCTGCTGATCTTCGGCAGCCACAGTGCCGGTGCCGGGGTGGACGTGCCACTGGGCCGCACGGCGGTACGGCTGCTGCAGCTGTCACCGGTTCCGGTGTACATGGTGCCGCTCTCGCAGCACCTCGGGCGTAGGAAAACTTGAAGCTGGCGGCAGCTTGTTTCGGAGCGGCGTGTAACAAAATAGTTCTAGTTTTATTTCGAGAACCACTAATATAGTTATATCTCGTCGCTGCCTGCTGCCGCTGACTTACCGCTGATTCGAGGGAAACCTATGAAGCTTCAACAACTGCGCTACATCTGGGAAGTGGCGCACCATGACCTCAACGTCTCCGCGACGGCGCAGAGTCTGTACACCTCGCAGCCGGGTATCAGCAAGCAGATCCGCCTGCTCGAGGATGAACTGGGTGTGGAAGTCTTCGCCCGCAGCGGCAAGCACCTGACCCGTGTCACCCCGGCTGGCGAGCGCATCATCAATACCGCTGGCGAAATCCTGCGCAAGGTCGAGAGCATCAAGCAGATCGCCCAGGAATTCTCCAACGAGAAAAAGGGCACGCTGTCCATCGCCACCACCCACACCCAGGCGCGCTATGCGCTGCCGCCGGTGATCAGCAGCTTCATCAAGCAGTACCCGGAAGTGGCCCTGCACATGCACCAGGGCTCGCCCATGCAGATCGCCGAAATGGCCGCCGATGGCACCGTCGACTTCGCCATTGCCACCGAGGCGCTGGAGCTGTTCGGCGACCTGATCATGATGCCTTGCTACAAGTGGAACCGCTGCGTGGTCGTGCCCCAGGGCCACCCACTGGCCAAGCTGCCCAAGCTGACCCTGGAAGCGGTGGCCGAGTACCCGATCGTGACCTACGTGTTCGGTTTCACCGGCCGCTCGAAGCTGGACGAAGCCTTCAATCATCGTGGCCTGACGCCGAAAGTGGTGTTCACCGCCGCCGACGCCGACGTGATCAAGACTTACGTGCGCCTGGGTCTGGGCGTCGGCATCGTGGCCGGGATGGCGGTCGACAGCAAACTCGACAGCGACCTGGTGGCCCTGGATGCCAGCGAGTTGTTCGAGGCCAGCATCACCAAGATCGGCTTCCGCCGTGGCACCTTCCTGCGTGGCTTCATGTGCGACTTCATCGAGAAGTTTGCGCCGCACCTGACCCGTGAAGTGATGGCCAAGGCGATCCAGTGCCATAACAAGCAAGAGCTCGAAGAGCTGTTCGAAGGCGTCGAGCTGCCGGTGCATTGAGCTGAGAATGCATGGGGCCGCTTTGCGGCCCTTTCGCGGCACAAGGCCGCTCCTACAGAAGAATACGTACCCCTGTAGGAGCGGCCTTGTGTCGCGAAAGGGGCGCAAAGCGGCCCCAGCTATTCAAGCCTTGCTGATCAGGTTGCCAGCGTGCAGCCCGCATTCCTTCTGGGTCGACTCTTCCCACCACCAGCGGCCTTCGCGCTCGTGCTGGCCCGGCAGCACCGGGCGCGTGCAGGGCTCGCAGCCGATGCTGATGAAGCCGCGCTCGTGCAGGCTGTTGTGCGGCAGCTCGAGCATGCGGATGTAGCCCCACACTTCGGCGCTGGTCATCTGCGCCAGCGGGTTGAACTTGTACAGCGTGCGCTCCGGGGTGGAGAAGGCGCCGTCGATTTCCAGTGCCGCGACCTGGCTGCGCGTGCCTGGGCTCTGGTCGCGACGCTGGCCGGTGGCCCAGGCGCTGACGGTGGCGAGCTTGCGCCGCAGCGGTTCGATCTTGCGGATGCCGCAGCATTCGCCGTGGCCGTCCTTGTAGAAGCTGAACAGGCCCTTGTCCTTGACGAACGGGTCGAGCTTGGTGCGGTCAGGGCTGAGGATCTCGATCGGCAGGTTGTACTGCTCGCGTACCTGGTCGATGAAGCGGTAGGTCTCCGGGTGCAGGCGGCCGGTGTCGAGGCTGAACACCTTGACCTGCTTGTTCAGTTTCCAGGCCATGTCGACCAGCACCACGTCCTCGGCGCCGCTGAAGGAGATCCACAGGTCGTCGCCGAAGTGTTCGAAGGCGAGCTTGAGGATGTCCTGCGGGGACTTGCTGGCATAGGTCGCGGCCAGGGCGGCGACGTCGAAGGGTAGGCTCATCAGGCGGTTTCCATCTTGGCTGTGGCGCTGTGCGCTCGTAATGAGGTGATGGTAACAAAAAATGGCAGGGCAGACGTGCTGGCCTACAGGCCTTGCAGGGTCTGCATCAGCACCCGAACCTTGGCGATCGATTCTTCGTATTCCGCTGCCCAGTTCGAGTCGGCTACCACCGCGCCGCCGCCCCAGCAGCTTACCTGCCCATCCTTGACCAGCAGGCTGCGAATGGCGATGGAGCTGTCCATCTCGCCACGCACATCCACGTACAGCAGCGAGCCGCAATACAGGGCGCGGCGGGTCGGTTCGAGCTCGTCGATGATCTGCATGGCGCGGATCTTCGGCGCGCCGGTGATCGAGCCGCCGGGGAAGCTGTCGCCGATCAGGTCCAGGGCGTCCTTGCCGGCGGCCAGCTGGCCGGTGATGCTGCTGACCAGGTGGTGCACGTTGGGGTAGCTCTCCAGGCTGAACAGCTCGGGCACTTTCACCGAGCCAATCTCGCAGGTGCGCCCCAGGTCGTTGCGCAGCAGGTCGACGATCATCAGGTTTTCCGAGCGGTCCTTGGGGCTGTGGCGCAGCTCCTCGGCATTGCGGGCGTCTTCGCGGGGGTCGGCCGAACGCGGGCGGGTGCCCTTGATCGGGCGGGTTTCCACCTGGCCCTGGCTGACGCGGATGAAGCGCTCCGGAGAAAAGCTCAGCAGTGCGCTGCCATCGGCCAGTTGCTGGTAGCCGGAGAACGGCGTCGGGCAGGCCTTGCGCAGCGCCTGGTAGGCGCGCCAGGGGTCGCCCTGGCAAGGGGCGCGAAAGCGCTGGGTGAGGTTGATCTGGTAGCAGTCGCCGGCCTGGATGTAGTGCTGTACCTGGTCGAAGGCAGCCCGGTACTGCTCGGGCTGCAGGTCCCCCTGCATGGGCGCGAGCAGCTTGAAATCGCCCGGTGCAGTGCTTTCGGCGGCTTCGAACAGGGCGATCAGGCGTTCGCGTTCTGCACTGGCAAGGCTTGGGTGGAAGACCAGTTGGCTGCTGCCGAGCAGGTGGTCGGTGACCATGGCCCATGCATATAGGCCCAGCTGCGCGTCGGGCAGGCCGAGGTCATCGATGGCCTGGCTGGGCAGGTGCTCCAGGCGGCGGCCGAAGTCATAGCTCAGGTAGCCGATCAGGCCGCCGGCGAAGGGCAGTTCGGCGCCGTTGGGGAGCTGTGCCGGGCCCAGTTCGGCCAGGCCTGCGCGCAGGCGCAGCAGGAAGGCGCGGCCGTCTTCGTCGGGTTGGGCTTGCAGGTGCTGCCGTGGCCAGGCGCTGAGCAGGTCGAAACGGCCGCGCTCGGCACCGGGGCGGGCGCTGTCGAGCAGGATCGCGCCGGGCGCTTGGCGCAAGCGGGCGAAGTAGGCGGCGGGGTCGGGCTGGTAGGGCAGGGGGTGGAGCGTACAGGTCGGCATCAGAATGGACGGCGATGAAAAAGCGAGGAGGGCGATTGTAGACCTGTGTAGGAAAAGCGCCTAGCGCTGGGCGCGACATTAAACCTTCGGGTTGCGCCTATGGCGGCCCCATCGCCGGCAAGCCGGCTCCCACAGGGGTATCACCAACCTTGTCTGTGGGAGCCGGCTTGCCGGCGATCGGGCCTTGTGGCTCAGCGCGGGCGCACGTGCCCGAACAGGTTCTGGGTCACCCGCACCCGCTGCTCGGCATCTTCGCTGATGCCATCCTTGGCCAGCGCTTCCAGGTGCGCCTCGATGGCGTGGGTGCGCTGGGTCAGGCCGGTGTCGTTGGCGATCTGGATGTTCAGCCCAGGCCGGGCGTTGAGTTCGAGAATCAGCGGCCCCTTGTCCTGGTCCAGCACCATGTCCACGCCGATGTAGCCCAGGCCGCACAGCTCGTAGCAGCCGGCCGCAAGCTTCATGAAGCCATCCCAGTTCGGCAGCTGCACGCCGTCCACCGCATTGGTGGTGTCCGGGTGCTTGCTGATGATGTTGTTCAGCCAGGTGCCGCGCAGGGTCATGCCGGTGGCAAGGTCCACGCCCACGCCGATGGCGCCCTGATGCAGGTTGGCCTTGCCGCCGGACTGGCGGGTCGGCAAGCGCAGCATGGCCATCACCGGGTAGCCCATCAGCACGATGATGCGGATGTCCGGCACGCCCTCGTAGCTGATGCTCTTGAAGATCTGGTCGGGGGTGACGCGGTATTCGATCAGCGCACGGTCGCGGTGCCCGCCCAGCGAGTACAGCCCGGTGAGGATGCTGGAGATCTGGTGCTCGATCTCCTCGTGGCTGATGATCTTGCCCGACACCGTGCGGTAGCGGTCTTCGAAGCGGTCGGCGATGACCAGGATGCCGTCACCGCCGGCGCCCTGCGCCGGCTTGATGACGAAATCGTTGCGCCCGCCGATGATCTCGTCGAGCTTTTCGATTTCCTTTTCGGTCTCGATGATGCCGTACATCTCCGGCACATGGATACCGGCCGCGAGCGCGCGCTCCTTGGTGATGATCTTGTCGTCGACGATCGGGTACAGGCTGCGCTTGTTGTACTTCAGCACATAGTCCGCGTTGCGGCGGTTGATACCCATGATGCCCCGGGCCTCCAGGGCTTTCCACGTCTTGATCAGGCCAAACATCAGGCGTCAGCCTTCTTCACGAATGCCTTGAAGCGAACGAGCTCGGTCAGGCGGTAGCCGCGGTAGCGACCCATCGCCAGCATGAAGCCCACCAGAATCAGCAGTACCGCCGGGAAGGTGAAGACGAAGTACACCAGCTCCGGCACCATCATCAGCAGGTGCGCAAGCGATGCGGCGAACAGGGTGCCGATGGCCACCTTCATGGCATGGCCGCCACCGCGTTCTTCCCAGGTGATCGACAGGCGTTCGATGGTCATGGTCAGGATCACCATCGGGAACAGCGCCACCGACAGGCCGCGCTCCAGGCCCAGCTTGTGGCTGAACAGGCTGATGGCGGCAATCAGCACCACCACGAACGTCAGCACCACCGACAGGCGCGGCAGCATCTGCAGCTTCAGGTGCTCCAGGTACGAGCGCAGCGACAGGCCCAGCGCGGTGATCACCGTGAACAGCACGATGCCGAAGCCCAGCTGGGTCTCGCGGAAGGCCAGGGCGATCAGCACCGGGGTGAAGGTACCCAGGGTCTGGATACCGATCAGGTTGCGCAGCACCAGGATCACCAGCACGCCGATCGGGATCATCACCATGATCATGAAGGTCTGCTGGGTCTGCAGCGGCAGGCTGTACAGCGAGTACTCGAGGAAGTCGGCGTCGGTGTTCTCGTCGGTCAGCTTGGCCAGGCGGATGGCGTTCATCTCGCTGTTGTTCATGCTGAAGGTGACGTTGGCCTTCTTGCCGCCATCGACGGTGATCAGGTTGTCGTCACCGGTCCACCACAGCAGGCGGTCGCTCGGCAGGCCCTGCTCGCCGGTGTCCGGGTTGAAGTACAGCCAGTCGTTGCCATTGAAGCTGCGCAGCCACAATTCAGGCGTTTGCGGGGTGTCGGCCACCAGGCGGATGGTGTGCACCTTTTCCATCGGCACGTGGGCGATCGACAACAGCAGGTCGATGACCTGGGCCTTCTTCATGGCCGAGGTGTCGCCGGCCAGCAGCAGCTTGACGTTGTCGTCGTTGAGGTTGTTGACCCGCTTGATGGTCTCGCTGACGAAGGTCTCGACGTCGGCCGAATGCTGGCGGATCGGCGCCATCAGGGCTTCGGCGGCGATCTTCTCGGGGCCTTCGACGGCCAGGCTGTCACGGAAGGTCGGGCCCTTGATGGTGGTCTTTTCGTTGCTGTAGCGCTTGGTCAGCACCAGGCGGTAGTAGAGGGTCTGGTTGCCATTGGCGCGGCGGGCCGACCAGGTCACCTTGCGGTTGCCGTCGGCGCGGTTGACGCTGACCCCGTAGTTGTTGGAGATGAAGCTCTCGTTGAGGCTGACGTAGTCGCGGTTCAGCGGCGGCACGAACATCTGCACCTTGACCGGGTCCTTGGTGCTGGCGACGAATTCGACCTTGGCGTCGATGTTCCACAAGTCATCGGTTTCATCTTCGGTCACCGGGATGCCGAGGAAGAAGATCTGATAAGCGGTGACCGCCACGCCCAGCAGCACCAGCACGGTGATCAGGACTTTCAGATGGAGGGTAAGAGAGCGCATCGGGATTACTCTGCTTTGGGAGCGTCGGTGGCACAGGCAGGTTTGCCGGCCGCGTATTTAAGGCTTGGGTCGACCAGTGCGTCGAAGTGCTTGAGCGCCTCGGAACCGATCAGCAGCGGGAACTGGAACGCGCTGCGGTCGGTAAGGTTGACTTCGATGGTGCGCCGGGCCTGGCCCATGCAGATGTCGAGTTCGATGACCGGGCGCGCGGTGTAGGCCTTGCCTGACTCCGCATCATAGTCGCCGGCCCGGCGCTTGATCTTGCTGACCCGGGCCAGCGGGCGCTCGATCGGGTGCGAATGGGCGGCGTCGATGGCCAGGTAGAAGCGCACCCAGCTTTCGCCGTTGCGCTTGAAGCGCTTGATGTCGCGGGCGCTCAAGGAGGCGGTCTTGGCGCCGGTGTCGAGCTTGGCGGCCACTTCCAGGTCCAGGTCGCCAAGGCGCGCGTATTCGTTCAGACCGTACACGGTCTTGCCTGCCGCCTGGCCAAGGGCCGGCAGCAAGGTGAGGCATAGCAGCAATAAAACGGGTGTAAGTCTCATAATCCTGGCGCGGTGCTGTGCAGGGTTCGGGGCAAGGCGACTGGCAACGGCTGCGCAACCTTCCTCATTAACTGTCAACAACATGAATTGATGACAAACACACTATCCATCCTTCGAAGGCGCGGCATTCTATCACGACGATGTCTTGACGCCAGCGCGTCGCGATCTGACAGCGCGGGCGAGGGGTAAGTTCGTTCTTAGACGATTGTCGACAATATTCATTTTGTCTTTGACTCATGACGCTTGATTCGCTAATTTCTGCCCAAGTGATTAGCAAGGTGTCGACAATATGCTGGACCTCAGCAGCCCCAGCCCCGCCGCGTCAGACGAAACGGAAACCTTGTCCGAGAACGTCTTCCGGCGCATCCAGGCGGCCATCGTCAAAGGCGACATCGCCCCGGGCAGCAAGATCTCCGAGCCTGAGCTGGCGCGCACCTATGGCATCAGCCGCGGGCCGCTGCGCGAGGCCATCCACCGCCTCGAAGGCCAGCGCCTGCTGGTGCGGGTGCCGCATGTCGGGGCGCGGGTGGTGTCGCTGAACCATGCCGAGCTGATCGAGCTGTACGAAATCCGCGAATCGCTCGAAGGCATGGCTTGCCGCCTGGCCGCCGAGCGCATGAGCCAGGCCGACATCGACGAGCTGCGCCGGGTGCTCGACACCCACGAGCGTGACGCCGCGTTCCAGGCCGGGCAGGGCTACTACCAGCAGGAAGGCGACTACGACTTCCACTACCGGATCATCCAGGGCAGCGGCAACCAGACCCTGGTCAAGATGCTCTGCGGCGAGCTGTACCAGCTGGTGCGCATGTACCGCATCCAGTTCTCCGCCACGCCCAACCGGCCCCGCCAGGCCTTTGCCGAACACCACCGCATTCTCGATGCCATCGCCGACCGTGACGGCGAGCTGGCAGAACTCCTGATGCGCCGCCACATCGGCGCGTCCAAGCGCAACATCGAGCGTCACTATCTGGACGCCCACAACAACAGCCCACGAGGTGAGAAATGACTGTGAAGAGCACCCCCGGTCAGCGTTTCCGCGACGCCGTTGCCGCTGAACATCCGCTGCAAGTGGTCGGCGCGATCAACGCCAACCATGCCCTGCTGGCCAAGCGCGCCGGTTTCAAGGCCATCTACCTCTCCGGCGGCGGCGTTGCCGCAGGCTCGCTGGGCCTGCCGGACCTGGGCATCACCGGCCTTGACGACGTGCTCACCGACGTGCGGCGCATCACCGATGTCTGCGACCTGCCGCTGCTGGTGGATGTCGACACCGGCTTTGGCGCCTCGGCCTTCAACGTGGCGCGCACCGTGCGCTCGATGATCAAGTTCGGCGCCGCCGCCATCCACATCGAAGACCAGGTAGGCGCCAAGCGCTGTGGCCACCGGCCGAACAAGGAAATCGTCACCCAGCAGGAGATGGTCGACCGCATCAAGGCGGCGGTGGATGCCCGTACCGACGACAGCTTCGTGATCATGGCGCGCACCGACGCGCTGGCCGTGGAAGGCCTGAACGCAGCGCTGGACCGTGCCGCGGCCTGCGTCGAGGCCGGCGCCGACATGGTCTTCCCGGAGGCCATCACCGAGCTTGCGATGTACAAGACCTTCGCCGACCGGGTGAAGGCGCCGATCCTGGCCAACATCACCGAATTCGGTGCCACGCCGCTGTACACCACCCAGGAACTGGGCGAGGTCGACGTGTCGCTGGTGCTGTATCCGCTGTCGGCGTTCCGCGCCATGAACAAGGCGGCCGAGAATGTCTACACCGCGCTGCGCCGTGATGGCACCCAGAAGAACGTGATCGACACCATGCAGACCCGCATGGAGCTCTACGATGCCATTGGCTACCACGCCTTCGAGCAGAGCCTGGATGCGTTGTTCGCGCAGAAAAAAGGCTGAGCCGCTACAGCCACCCCGAATTAGCCAGAAAAGCTTCCATAACAAATTCAAGAAAGGAGAAACACCATGGCCGAAGCAAAAGTACTCAGTGGCGCAGGCCTGCGCGGCCAGGTGGCCGGCCAGACCGCGCTGTCGACCGTGGGCCAGGCCGGTGCCGGCCTGACCTACCGTGGCTATGACGTGCGCGACCTGGCCGCCGGTGCCGAATTCGAAGAAGTGGCCTACCTGCTGCTGTACGGCGAGCTGCCGACCCAGGCCGAGCTGGCTGACTACAAGCGCAAGCTCAAAGGCCTGCGCGACTTGCCCCAGGCCCTCAAGGAAGTGCTCGAGCGCATCCCGCGCGATGCCCACCCGATGGATGTGATGCGCACCGGCTGCTCGGTGCTCGGCACCCTGGAGCCCGAGCTGACCTTCGACGCCGAGCGCGAGAAGACCGACCGCCTGCTGGCGCTGTTCCCGGCGGTGATGTGCTACTGGTACCGCTTCAGCCACCATGGCGTGCGCATCGACTGCAGCAGTGACGAAGACACCCTGGGCGGGCACTTCCTGCACCTGCTGCACGGCAAGAAGCCGAGCGAGCTGCACGTCAAGGTGATGAACGTGTCGCTGATCCTCTACGCCGAGCACGAGTTCAACGCCTCGACCTTCACCGCTCGCGTGTGCGCCTCGACCCTGTCCGACCTGTACTCGTGCATCACCGCCGCCATCGGCTCGCTGCGCGGCCCGCTGCACGGTGGCGCCAACGAGGCGGCGATGGAGCTGATCGAACGCTTCCAGAGCCCGCAGGAGGCCACTGCCGAGCTGCTGCGCATGCTCGAGCGCAAGGACAAGATCATGGGCTTCGGCCATGCCATCTACAAAGAGTCCGACCCGCGCAACGAGGTGATCAAGGGCTGGTCGAAGCAGCTTGCCGATGAAGTCGGCGACAAGGTGCTGTACCCGGTTTCCGAGGCCATCGACAAGACCATGTGGGAGCAGAAGCGGCTGTTCCCCAACGCCGACTTCTACCATGCCTCGGCGTACCACTTCATGGGCATCCCGACCAAGCTGTTCACCCCGATCTTCGTCTGCTCGCGCCTGACCGGCTGGGCGGCGCACGTGTTCGAGCAGCGCGCCAACAACCGCATCATCCGCCCGAGCGCCGAGTATGTCGGCGTCGAGCAGCGCCAGTTCGTGCCAATCGAGCAGCGCTGATACAGAAGGCCCCTGGGGCTGCCTTGCAGCCCTTTCGCGACACAAGGCCGCTCCTACAGGCGCGGCGCATACCTGTAGGAGCGGCCTTGTGTCGCGAAAGGGGCGCACAGCGCCCCCAAGGCCACACCTGCATACCGAACACCGTGACCGAGCCTGATAACGATATGAACACCACATACCGCAAGAACCTGCCAGGCACCGACCTGGACTATTTCGACGCCCGCGCCGCGGTCGAGGCGATCAAGCCCGGCGCCTACGACGGCCTGCCCTACACCTCCCGCGTGCTCGCCGAGAACCTGGTGCGCCGCTGTGACCCGGCCACCCTCGACGCCTCGCTCAGCCAGCTGATCGAGCGCAAGCGCGACCTCGACTTCCCCTGGTTCCCGGCCCGCGTGGTGTGCCATGACATCCTCGGCCAGACCGCGCTGGTCGACCTTGCCGGCCTGCGTGACGCGATTGCCGACAAAGGCGGCGACCCGGCCCAGGTCAACCCGGTGGTACCGGTGCAGCTGATCGTCGACCACTCGCTGGCCGTCGAATGCGGGGGCTTCGACCCACAAGCGTTCGAGAAGAACCGCGCCATCGAAGACCGCCGCAACGAAGACCGCTTCCACTTCATCAACTGGACCAAGAAGGCGTTCAAGAACGTCGACGTGATCCAGCCCGGCAACGGCATCATGCACCAGATCAACCTGGAGAAGATGTCGCCGGTGATCCACAACGACCGCGGCCTGGCCTACCCGGACACCTGCGTCGGCACCGACAGCCACACCCCGCATGTCGATGCCCTGGGCGTGATCGCCATCGGTGTTGGCGGCCTGGAAGCCGAGAACGTCATGCTCGGCCGCGCCTCGTGGATGCGCCTGCCGGAAATCGTCGGCGTCGAACTGAGCGGCAAGCTTGCGCCGAACATCACCGCCACCGACCTGGTGCTGGCCCTGACCGAATTCCTGCGCAAGCAGAAAGTGGTCGGCGCCTACCTCGAATTCTACGGCGAGGGCGCGCGTGCCCTGACCCTGGGCGACCGCGCGACCATCTCCAACATGGCCCCCGAATACGGCGCCACCGCCGCGATGTTCGCCATCGACCAGCAAACCATCGACTACCTCAAGCTGACCGGCCGCGAAGAGCAGCAGGTCAAGCTGGTGGAGACCTACGCCAAGGCCACCGGCCTGTGGGCCGACAGCCTGGCCCAGGCCGAGTACGAGCGCGTGCTGCGCTTCGACCTGTCGAGCGTGGTGCGCAACATGGCCGGCCCGTCCAACCCGCACGCCCGTGTGGCCACCAGTGACCTGGCGGCCAAGGGCATTGCCGGCGCCTGGGAAGAAGTGCCAGGGCAGATGCCTGACGGCGCGGTGATCATCGCCGCCATCACCAGCTGCACCAACACCAGCAACCCGCGCAACGTGATTGCCGCAGGCCTGCTGGCGCGCAACGCCAACAAGCTCGGCCTGGGCCGCAAGCCGTGGGTCAAGTCGTCGCTGGCGCCAGGCTCCAAGGCCGTGCAGCTGTACCTGGAAGAGGCGGGCCTGGAGAAGGAACTGGAGCAACTGGGCTTTGGCATCGTCGCCTTCGCCTGCACCACCTGCAACGGCATGTCCGGCGCGCTGGACCCGGTGATCCAGCAGGAAATCATCGACCGCGACCTGTACGCCACCGCCGTGCTGTCGGGCAACCGCAACTTTGACGGGCGTATCCACCCTTACGCCAAGCAGGCGTTCCTCGCCTCGCCACCGTTGGTGGTGGCCTATGCCATCGCCGGCACCATCCGCTTCGACATCGAGAAGGATGTGCTGGGCGTGGTCGATGGCAAGGAAATCCGCCTCAAGGACATCTGGCCGAGCGACGAAGAAATCGACGCAGTGGTGCGTGCGGCGGTCAAGCCCGAGCAGTTCCGCAAGGTCTACATCCCGATGTTCGCCATCGAGGAAGACCGCGGGCCGAAAGTGGCACCGCTGTACGACTGGCGCCCGATGAGCACCTACATCCGCCGCCCGCCGTACTGGGAAGGTGCCCTGGCCGGCGAGCGCAGCCTGCGCGGCATGCGCCCGCTGGCGGTGCTGCCGGACAACATCACCACCGACCACCTGTCGCCGTCCAACGCCATCATGATGGACAGCGCGGCGGGCGAGTACCTGGCGAAAATGGGCCTGCCGGAAGAGGACTTCAACTCCTACGCGACCCACCGCGGCGACCACCTGACCGCCCAGCGCGCCACCTTCGCCAACCCCAAGCTGTTCAACGAAATGGTGCGCAAGGAAGACGGCAGCGTGAAGCAGGGTTCGCTGGCGCGCATCGAGCCGGAAGGCAAGGTGACCCGCATGTGGGAAGCCATCGAGACCTACATGCAGCGCAAGCAGCCGCTGATCATCGTCGCCGGTGCCGACTACGGCCAGGGCTCGTCGCGTGACTGGGCGGCCAAGGGCGTGCGCCTGGCGGGTGTCGAGGCGATCGTCGCCGAAGGCTTCGAGCGCATTCACCGCACCAACCTGGTGGGCATGGGCGTGTTGCCGCTGGAGTTCAAGCCGGGCACCGACCGCAAGACCCTGGGCCTGGAGGGCAGCGAAACCTATGACGTGCTGGGTGAGCGCAAGCCGCGTGCGACCCTGACCCTGGTGGTGACCCGGGCCAATGGTGAACGCATCGAGGTGCCGGTGACCTGCCGCCTGGATACTGCCGAGGAAGTGTCGATCTACGAGGCGGGCGGGGTGCTGCAGCGCTTTGCCCAGGACTTCCTTGAGGCTAGTGCCTGAGGATGAAAACGGGGGCCGCTTTGCGGCCCTTTCGCGACACAAGGCCGCTCCTACAGGGCGGCGCCGTTCCCCTGTAGGAGCGGCCTTGTGTCGCGAAAGGGCTGCAAAGCAGCCCCAGGCTATTCGCCGTACCACCAGGACAGCAAACCGATGCCACACGTACCCCAGATCAAAGTCCCCGCCACCTACATCCGTGGCGGCACCAGCAAAGGCGTGTTCTTCCGCCTGCAAGACCTGCCCGAAGCCGCCCAGGTGCCTGGCCCCGCCCGTGATGCCCTGCTGCTGCGGGTGATCGGCAGCCCCGACCCCTACGGCAAGCAGATCGACGGCATGGGCGGTGCGACCTCCAGCACCAGCAAGACCGTGATCCTCTCGCCAAGCATCAAGCCTGAACACGATGTCGACTACCTGTTCGGCCAGGTCGCCATCGACAAGGCCTTCGTCGATTGGAGCGGCAACTGCGGCAACCTCTCCGCCGCCGTCGGCTCGTTCGCCATCAGCAGCGGCCTGGTCGACCCCGCGCGCGTTCCGCGCAATGGCGTGGCCACCGTGCGCATCTGGCAGGCCAACATCGGCAAGACCATCATCGCCCATGTACCGATCACCGAAGGGCAGGTGCAGGAAACCGGCGATTTCGAACTCGACGGCGTCACCTTCCCGGCGGCCGAAGTGCAACTCGAATTCCTAGACCCTGCCGCCGACGAAGACGGCGACGGCGGCGCCATGTTCCCCACCGGCAACCTGGTGGATGACCTGGAAGTGCCTGGTGTGGGCTGCTTCAAGGCCACGCTGATCAATGCCGGCATCCCGACCATCTTCGTCAACGCCGCCGATATCGGCTACACCGGCACCGAGCTTCAGGATGCGATCAACGGTGACGCGCAGGCGCTGAACCGTTTCGAAACCATCCGCGCCTACGGCGCCGTGCGCATGGGCCTGATCGAGCACATCGACCAGGCTGCCGGGCGTCAGCACACGCCGAAGGTGGCGTTCGTCGCGCCGCCAAGCACCTACACTGCGTCCAGTGGCAAAGCCGTTGCCGCCGCTGACATCGACCTGCTGGTGCGTGCACTGTCCATGGGCAAGCTGCACCATGCAATGATGGGCACTGCTGCAGTGGCCATCGGTACCGCCGCGGCCATTCCCGGCACGCTGGTCAACCTCGCCGCGGGCGGGGGCGAGCGCAGCGCGGTGCGCTTCGGGCACCCGTCCGGCACGTTGCGGGTGGGCGCCGAGGCGCGCCAGGTGAAGGGTGAGTGGACGGTGACCAAGGCAATCATGAGCCGCAGCGCGCGCGTGCTGATGGAAGGCTGGGTGAGGGTGCCTGGCGATAGCTTCTGATGCACCCATGACGCTCGGCTCTCGTTGACTGGGGCCGCTTGCGGCCCTTTCGCGACACAAGGCCGCTCCTACAGGAACGGCGCCGCCCTTGTAGGAGCGGCCTTGTGTCGCGAAAGGGCTGCAGAGCAGCCCCAGCTTTTGCAAAGGGAGCATACGATGAGCGCCAACGTAGACCTGAACGATCGCCCCGACTACGACCGGGTGCTGCAAACCCTCGCCGACTATGTCCTCAGCTACCGGGTCGAATCACCCGAGGCACTGGACACCGCGCGCAACTGCCTGATGGACACCCTCGGCTGCGGCCTGCTGGCCCTGCGCTTCCCCGAATGCACCAAGCACCTGGGCCCCCTGGTCGAAGGCACGGTCGTGCCCAACGGCGCCCGGGTGCCTGGCACCGGCTATCGCCTGGACCCGGTCAAGGCCGCCTGGGACATCGGCTGCAGCGTGCGCTGGCTGGATTACAACGACACCTGGCTGGCGGCGGAGTGGGGCCACCCCTCGGACAACCTCGGTGGCATCCTGGCGGTGGCCGATCACCTGTCGCAAAAGCACGTGGCCAACGGCGAGGCGCCGCTGATGATGCGCGAGGTGCTCCAAGCCATGGTCATGGCCCACGAGATCCAGGGCGTGCTGGCGCTGGAGAATGCCTTCAACCGCGTGGGCCTGGACCACGTGGTGCTGGTCAAGGTGGCGTCCACGGCCGTGTGCGCCAAGTTGATGGGCGCCAACCGCGAGCAGTTGCTGTCGGCGTTGTCCCATGCCTTCGTCGACGGCCAGGCGCTGCGCACCTATCGCCATGCGCCCAATGCCGGTTCGCGCAAGTCGTGGGCCGCAGGCGATGCCTCGAGCCGCGGCGTGCGCCTGGCCGATATCGCCCTGCGCGGCGAAATGGGCGTGCCCGGGGTGCTGAGCGCGCCGCAGTGGGGCTTTTACGACGTGTCGTTCAGCCATGCCAACAAGGACCTTTCGCTCAAGCCTGCCGATCAGCGTGAGCTGCGGTTGGCGCAGCCTTTGGGCAGCTATGTGATGGAGAACGTGCTGTTCAAGATCAGCTTCCCCGCCGAGTTTCACGCCCAGACCGCCTGTGAGGCGGCGCTGCTGTTGCATCGGCAGGTGCGCAACCGGCTGCATGAAATCGACCGTATCGTCATCACCACCCAGGAGTCGGCGATTCGCATCATCTCCAAGGTCGGCCCCCTGGCCAACGCCGCCGACCGCGACCACTGCCTGCAGTACATGGTGGCCGTACCGCTGATTTTCGGGCACCTGGAGGCCGAGCATTACGAGGATGCGTTCCATGCCGCGCACCCGAGCATCGATCGGCTGCGCGAGAAAATGGAGGTGGTCGAAGACCCGCGCTTCAGCCACGAGTACCTGGAGCCGGGCAAGCGTTCGATTGCCAATGCGCTGCAGGTGTTCTTCAAGGATGGCAGCAGCAGCGAGCAGGTGGTGGTGGAGTACCCGCTCGGGCACCGGCGCCGGCGCGATGAGGGCATACCGCTGTTGGAGGCGAAGTTTCGCGAGAATTTGGCGACACGTTTTGCCCGGCAGCGCTGCGAGGCGATATTTGCCTTGTGCAAGGACCAGCAGCGGCTGGAGGGCACGGCGGTGCACAGGTTCGTGGACTTGTTCGTGATTTGAGTTGCTGCACTGGCTCACGAAACCTGTGGGAGCCGGCTTGCCGGCGATAGGGCCAGTACAGGCACACAAAAAAACCCCGGCATCTCTGCCGGGGTTTTCTTTACACCTTACAGCTCAGCTTACGCCTGGACCACTGGGATCTTGGCGTTGGCAGCCGCTTCGCGGAACTCGGCGATCTGGTCGAAGCTCAGGTAGCGGTAGACGTCGGCAGCCATGCTGTCGATGTCCTTGGCGTACTGCATGTACTCTTCGACGGTCGGCAGCTTGCCGATGATCGAAGCGACAGCGGCCAGTTCGGCCGATGCCAGGTACACGTTGGTGGCGTCGCCCAGGCGGTTCGGGAAGTTACGGGTCGAGGTGGAGACCACGGTGGAACCGGTCTGCACACGTGCCTGGTTACCCATGCACAGCGAGCAGCCTGGCATTTCCATGCGCGCACCGGCCTTGCCGTAGATGCCGTAGTAGCCTTCTTCGGTCAGCTGGTGAGCGTCCATCTTGGTTGGCGGAGCCAGCCACAGACGGGTCGGAATGCCACCCTTGACCTTGTCCAGCAGCTTGCCGGCGGCGCGGAAGTGGCCGATGTTGGTCATGCACGAACCGATGAACACTTCGTCGATCTTCTCGCCCTGAACCGAGGACAGCAGGCGGGCGTCGTCCGGGTCGTTCGGCGCGCAGAGCACAGGCTCCTTGACGTCGGCCAGGTCGATTTCGATGATTTCGGCGTATTCGGCATCGGCGTCGGCCGCCAGCAGCTCAGGCTTGGCCAGCCAGGCTTCCATGGCCTGGGCGCGACGCTCCAGGGTACGTGCATCGCCGTAGCCTTCGCCGATCATCCAGCGCAGCAGGGTGATGTTGGAAGTCAGGTACTCGGCGATGGCCTTCTCTGGCAACTTGATGGTGCAACCGGCAGCGGAACGCTCGGCCGAGGCGTCGGACAGCTCGAACGCCTGCTCGACGGTCAGTTCGTCCAGGCCTTCGATTTCCAGGATGCGGCCGGAGAAGGCGTTCTTCTTGCCTTTCTTCTCGACGGTCAGCAAGCCCTTCTGGATGGCGTAGTAAGGGATGGCATGCACCAGGTCACGCAGGGTGATGCCAGGCTGCAGCTTGCCCTTGAAACGCACCAGGATCGATTCTGGCATGTCCAGCGGCATGACGCCGGTGGCGGCGGCGAAGGCCACCAGGCCGGAACCGGCCGGGAACGAGATGCCGATCGGGAAGCGGGTGTGCGAGTCGCCACCGGTACCCACGGTGTCAGGCATCAGCATGCGGTTCAGCCAGCTGTGGATGATGCCGTCGCCTGGGCGCAGCGACACGCCGCCACGGGTGCGGATGAAGTCTGGCAGGGTGTGGTGGGTGTTGACGTCGATCGGCTTCGGATAGGCCGCGGTGTGGCAGAACGACTGCATCACCAGGTCGGCGGAGAAGCCCAGGCACGCCAGGTCCTTGAGCTCGTCGCGGGTCATCGGGCCAGTGGTGTCCTGGGAACCGACGGTGGTCATCTTCGGCTCGCAGTAGGCACCTGGGCGCACGCCCTGGCCTTCTGGCAGGCCGCAGGCACGGCCGACCATCTTCTGCGCCAGGGTAAAGCCCTTGCCGGAATCGGCAGGCTGCTCTGGCTTCTTGAACAGGTCCGAAGCACCCAGGCCCAGTTCGGCACGGGCTTTTTCGGTCAGGCCACGGCCGACGATCAGCGGGATACGGCCGCCAGCGCGGACTTCGTCGAGCAGCACTTCGGTTTTCAGGGCGAAGCTGGTGACCAGCTCGTCGCTGCCGTGGCGGCGCACTTCACCTTTGAACGGGTAGACGTCGATGACGTCGCCCATGGCCAGGTTGGTGCAGTCGAATTCGATCGGCAGGGCGCCGGCGTCTTCCATGGTGTTGTAGAAGATCGGGGCGATCTTGGTGCCGAAGCAGAAGCCACCGGCGCGCTTGTTCGGCACGTAGGGGATGTCGTCGCCGAAGAACCACAGCACCGAGTTGGTGGCGGACTTACGCGAGGAACCGGTACCGACCACGTCGCCGACGTAGGCAACCGGGAAGCCCTTGGCCTTGACCGCTTCGATCTGGGCCAGCGGGCCGACCGAACCTGGCTGCTGCGGCTCGATGCCGTCGCGGGCCATTTTCAGCATGGCCAGGGCGTGCAGCGGGATGTCAGGGCGCGACCAGGCGTCCGGGGCAGGGGACAGGTCGTCGGTGTTGGTTTCGCCAGGCACCTTGAACACGGTCAGGGTGTACTTGTCGGCGATCGCCGGGCGCGAGGTGAACCACTCGCCGGCAGCCCACGAATCCAGCACGGCCTTGGCGTGGGCGTTGCCCGCCTTGGCTTTCTCGGCCACGTCGTGGAAGGCATCGAACATCAGCAGGGTGTGCTTGAGCTGTTCGGCCGCGACGGCGCCCAGTTCGGCGTCATCCAGCAGCGCGACCAGCGTCTCGATGTTGTAGCCGCCCTGCATGGTGCCCAGCAGCTCGGTGGCGTGCTTGCGGTCGATCAGAGGCGACTTGGCTTCGCCCTTGGCGACGGCGGACAGGAACGCGGCCTTGACGTAGGCAGCTTCGTCCACGCCTGGCGGAACGCGGTTGGTGATCAGGTCTACGAGGAAGGCTTCTTCGCCGGCCGGCGGGTTTTTCAGCAGCTCGACCAGGCCTGCAGTTTGTTCGGCGTTCAGCGGCTGGGGCACGATACCCAGGGCGGCACGCTCTTCGATGTGTTTGCGGTAGGCTTCAAGCACAGTTATTACCCTCATCAGTGGTCCCTAAAGGGAGTCCGGGACGCTCATCCAGCATTCTCAACACCCATGCGCTATCACGGCTTTGTGGGCCGCCCAGCCAGGGTCGCGGAGAATCCTTACAGAAGCTGCTTTCAAAGTTTTACGCCTGCAGAACGGGGAGCTGATGAGGGCTGGCACGGACATGCGGGGGGCATGTGCCGGGCCAACGCCGTTCTACCGGATTAACTGTGCTCGTGACGCTTTGAAAACAGCTTCCAACGGACATTGTTGCCTTTGAAAAGGCCGGATGATTCTACGGCAAAAAAATCCGGAAGGTAAGGCGGTGCAGGCGACTTTAACGAGTGACCCTGGTTAGACAAAGGGCTAACATGGGCCGGTGTTCCACCGCCAAGCCGTTGTTTTTTCATGTCCAACCAGTCCATCAAGACCCCTTGCGTCGGCCTTTGCTCGACGGTGTACGGAGACACGGTTTGCCGTGGCTGCAAGCGTTTCCACCATGAAGTGATCCACTGGAATGGTTACGACGACGAGCAGAAGCGCGCCGTGTGGCGGCGCCTGGAGCAGTTGCTGGTGCAGGTGATGATGGCCAAGCTCGAGGTGTTCGACAAAAGCCTGTTGCGCCAGCAGTTGCAGCAGCGCTCGATCCGCTTTGTCGAGCAGCAGTCGGAATACTGCTGGGCGTATCAGCTGATTGCTCGCGGGGCGCGGATGATTCGTGACCTGGAGGCTTATGGCATGGCGTTGCTGCCGGAGTTTCGCGACTGGGAGCTGCCGCAGTTGCGCGATGCCATCGACCGCGAGTTCTTTCTGCTTTCCGAGGCGCATTACCAGCGCTATATCGCGCCGAGCTTTTTGCGCGATGCGGTGGAGGGTGGGCAGGGTTGAGGCCCTTGTAGTGGGGCTGCTGGCCCTATCGCCGGCAAGCCGGCTCCCACAGGAACAGCACAGGCCTCAAGCGCAGTGATATCCCTGTGGGAGCCGGCTTGCCGGCGATAGGCCCAGTGAAGATGCCGGCTCAGTCGCCGGTATATTCGCACCCGCTGGTGCAGGTCTCGTGAATTCGCACCTTGGACAGCTCAGGCAGCAATGGCTTGACCTGCTCCCAGATCCACTTGGCGATCACTTCGCTGGTCGGGTTCTCCAGGCCAGGAATGTCGTTCAGGTAGTTGTGGTCGAGCTGCTCGTAGATCGGCTTGAACACCGCCTTGATCTCGGAAAAATCGCGGATCCAGCCGGTGTGCGGGTCGAGCTGCCCGGTCAGGTGCAGCGCCACCTTGAACGAGTGGCCATGCAGGCGGCCGCACTTGTGCCCGGCGGGGACGTTGGGCAGGCGGTGGGCCGATTCGAACGTAAATTCCTTGAAGATTTCCACGCTGTCATAACTCTGTGTGAATCAATAATGCGCGCAGTCTACCAGCATGGCCGCTACAAGGCTTGCAGGCGTTCATGCAGCCGCCCGGTGGCAATCAGTTCCAGCAGTTCGTCGCCCAGGCGCTGGCTTTCGGCAATGGCTTTGTACCAGTAGCGCTTGCGGCTGGGGGCATCGCCCATGAAGCGCTTGAAGTCGTTGCGATCGGGCAGCTTGCCGAAGGGCAGGGCGGCCAGGTACTGCGCCGATGGAGTCATCAGCAGCACGTTCTGCAGGCGCGTGGCATCGCCCTTGCGCCAGGGCAGGGCCTTGTCGAACCAGCCGGGCACCACCTTGTCGGTGAAGTGCGGGTAAAGCACCAGGTCATCGCCGCGGTAGGGCAGGTCCAGGTGGTAGTCGAGCAGGCCGCCATCGCGGTAGGTGCCGGCGCCGGCACCGGGGATGTCGCGCACGCCTTCCATCACCATCGGGATCGAGCCCGAAGCCAGCAGGGCGTGGCGCAGGTTGGCCAGGCCCAGCGGCAGGCAGCGCGAGGGGAAATCGGTCAGGGCATCGAGCGGCGGCGCGGCGCGCTCGTCGTGCAGGATGATGCGCTCGAAATGCCGGGCCAGGCGCGCGCGGCCAAGCAGGTTGCTGGCGATCACCGACGACAGGCCCATGCCCAGGCGCCCGCGATGGTCATGGGCGAGCTGGCCGTGGCTTTTCACCACCAGGATGTTCAGGCGGTAGTGCGGGTTGGCGAGGATCTGCCCATCGCGGCCTTGCAGCAGGTCATCGAGCATGCGCTGGCAGCTGCTGCTGATCTGCTTCGGTGTGACGCCCTTGGCGAAATCCTGCTCGGTGTACAGCTCGCCCAGGCGCCGCAGGCCCTCGACCGGGTCGTCGAGGCAGGCGCTGGCGAAGCGCCAGGAGCCGATCGAGGCGCCGATCAAGGCGCGCTGGCGCGGCGCCGTCGGCAACCACTCACCGAACAGCGCCAGGTCCAGGCCCTGGATGCCCAACGGCTTGGGGCCGCCGGCAGCGCCAGGCAGCACGCCGACGTCGGCCGCTTGCAGGCCGCGCTCGCGGATTTGCCGCAGGGCGCGCCGGCCGGCCTTGAAGGTCAGCGCGGGGTATTTGATGTGGATGGCGGTCATGGCGGATCTCGCGGGCAACAAGCCGGTCATTATAGAGTTTTTCAGGGCCTTATCGCCGGCAAGCCGGCTTGTATGGTGATACTCGAAGGGGTGGTGGGACGACAAAGCCGATTCTGACTGTTAGCCGCAGTACAGACCGTGGGAGACCTCGCCCCACCCCTTCACCAAAGCGCCGATAAAGAAT
>NZ_BQIP01000019.1 GCF_021602585.1 Pseudomonas faucium | reverse complement strand
ACGCAGGCCCTCGTCATCCTGTCCCGGAAATTAGCCAGAATTGCGTTCGCCCTGATGAAAAACCAAAGCGAATACATCAGTAACGGGGGCAAAAAACTTTGCCCCCAACCATAGAATCTCCCACAGGTACTGTGGTTTTCCTGTGGGAGCCGGCTTGCCGGCGATAGGGCCCTCACAGACACCCCAGCATGACCGCCCGTCGCACCACGGGCACCCTGCCATCCCCCGCCAGCCAAACGAATGACAGATCATCCGCACAGGAGCTACGCCATGATCCGCATTCGCCCGCTCACCCTTTGCCTCGCCCTGGCCCTGGGCCTTGGCAGCGCCAGCAGCTTCGCTGCATCCACCCCCTCCGACACCAACACCGATGCCTACCCCAAAGCCGACCAGCAAGGCGGCAAGACTGCCGGCGACGACAGCAGCGTCAACAGCCCTGGCAGCGGCAAAGCCAATGACAGCAGCGACAGCGGCAGCAATTCCGATGCCGCCGATGGTGCCGCAGGCGGCTCCAACAGCACCGGCGAGGCTACCGGCAGCGGCGCCGGCCACACCGGCGGCACCGCCGAAGACCAGGACAGCCGCTGACCGCCGACACCCCCTTGGCACCTTGCCCGAGGGGATGCCAGGCGTCAGCGCCAGTACTGCGCGTCATCGACAATGCGTTCGTGCCCGGCAAACAGCGCCGGCAGTTGCTCCTTCATGTAGTCGATCCAGGTGCGCACCTTGGCGTCCAGGTAATGGCGCGACGGGTAGATCGCATACAGCGCACTTTCCCTCAGCCGATACGGCGCCAGCAGGCGCCGCAGGCGGCCTTGCTCGATGGCCTGGCTGGCGGTGTAGAACGGCAGCAGGCCGATGCCCATGCCCAGTTCGCTGGCCTTGAGCATGGCGTCGGCGACGTTGGTCAAGAAGCTGTCTCGCGGGGCGATCACGCAGTGGTCCACGCCCTGCGGGAACACCCAGTCGCCCTCGTACATCGGGTACGCCATGCGCAGGCAGCGGTGTTCGTGCAGGTCTTCGGGGCGCTCTGGCACGCCGTGGGCCTGCAGGTAGCTGGGCGCCGCGCAGGGGATGCTGAAGATGGTGCCCAGCGGCACGGCGATCAGCTGCGAATCCGGCAAGGCTTCATCCACGGTGATGACCACGTCGTGGCCCTCGGCCAAGGGGTCGGGGTTGCGCTGCGACAGGGTCAGCTCGATCACCACGTCCGGGCACACCGCGTTGTAGCCGGCCACCAGCGGCATCAGCAGCATGCCCAGGCCATGCGGGCAATGCAGGCGCAGGCGCCCGCGCGGGGTGAGGTGGGCACCGCGGGCCTCGTCCATCGCTTCTTCGGTCAGCAGCATGATCTGCCGCGAGCGCTCGAGAAACCGCTCCCCCGCCTCGCTCATGCGCAGGCGCCGGGTGGTGCGGTGCAGCAGGCGGGTCTGCAGCTGGTTCTCCAGCTCCGCAACGATGCGCGATACCTGCGCGGCGGATATATCCAGGGCATTGGCGGCCGCGGCGAAACTGCCGCACTCCACTACCCGGGCGAAGGTTCGCATGGCGTGCAGCATGTCCATGGGCTTGGCTCCTTGTGCATTTCTTATTCGTGCGTTCCGGGCAGGAATCTATCACGAGTTAGCCCATTTATTGAGGATCACCAATGAATACATGATGAGTGAAACATCGAAAAAGGAGCCCCCATGAACACCCCCCGCTCGATTGCCGTGCTTGCCCTGACTACCCTGCTCGCCTCGTTCGGCGCCCTGGCCGACACGGCCGGCAACCAGCCGGTGGCCAACAGCGACACCTACGAATACGGCATGCCGCTGGACGTGGCCAAGGTCATTTCCATCACCCCGGCCAGCAACGCCGCCGACTGCCAGGTCGGCACCGCGCACATGGTCTATGTCGACCACCAGGGCCAGACCCGCGAAGTCGACTACCGCCAGATGGGCAACTGCTCGCAGCTGTAACTCAGGCCAGCACCTGGTTGATCCAGCCGATCTGCCGGGCGAAGTCGTCGCGTTTTGCCTGCGGGACGGCGTCACGCGCGCGCTCGAAGTTGGCCAGGGTCTGTTGTTTCTGGCGCAGCATGCGCTGCCACTTGGTGAGGAATGCCGGGCTCTTCTCGCGCATCAGCAGCGGGCCGAAGTACAGCTCTTCGGCGCTGTAGGCCGCCTCACCCGCTGCCGGCTCGGCCACGATGATCTCGTAGTCGAAACGGTTCTCGCGCAGCAACTCTTCACTCACGATGCGGTACCCGTTGGCCATCAGCCAGCCGCGCAGCTCGCGCTCGTCGCCGTTGGGGTTGAGGATCAGGCGCGGGTGGCCGCCCAGGTGCTGCTTGCCGCGCTCGAGAATCTCGCACATGGTCTTGCCACCCATGCCGCACAGGCTCACCGCCGTGATGCGGTCTTGCGCCTGGATCGCTGCCAGGCCGTCGGCCAGGCGCACGCTGATGCGCTGCTCCAGGCCGTTGCGGCGCACGTTGCGCTGGGCCGAGGCATACGGCGTCTGCGCCACTTCACCGGCCACGCCCGCCTCGATCACCCCACGCAGCGCCAGGGCCACCGGCAGGTAGCCGTGGTCCGAGCCGATGTCGGCCAGGCGCGCGCCCTGCGGCACATGGGCCGCCACACGCTCCAGGCGCATCGACAATGTCTGTTCGTTCAACTCAAACCCCTTCTTCACAATCGGCGCGATTCTGACCGCCGGGGCGCGCTATTACAACGTGCGCGGGCCAAACGGTGGCGCTGGCTCGACCGCTGCGCCGTGCTCGCGTAGGCTTGCGGCTTTCCTTCCGTTGCAAGGCAAACATTCCATGGCAAACCTCGTCTTCACCCCCGATTCCGACGCCGAGTCGATTTCCTCCGACGTCGCCGAGTTCAACGGCATTCTCGTCACCACGCAGATTCCCGCCGATATCGAGGCCGATATCGTGCAGCAGAGCGAAAGCACCCTGCAGGCATTGAAAGACGCCCTGGAAAAGGCCGGCAGCGGCATGGACCGGGTCATGCACCTGACCATCTACCTCACCGACATGGCCGACCGCGCCGCCTTCAACGAGGTGTACCAGCGCTTCTTCAGCAAGCCGTGGCCGGTGCGTGCCGCCGTGGGCGTGGCGGCGCTGGCCTACCCGCAGATGCGCGTGGAAGTGACCGCGATGGCCGCCAAAGGCTGATACAGGCCTTGAGCGCTGTGAGGTACCTGTGGGAGCCGGCTTGCCGGCGATGGGGCCTCAAAAGGCACCCCCAACCTCACTGGGTAAGCATGGCGTGCAGCATACGCGCCAGCAGTTGCGGGGTGTCCGGGTCGGTCAGGTAGCCAGGGCGCTCCAGCAGCATGGCCCGCGGCAGTGCCGACCAGGTCTGGTACACCAGGAACTCGGCCTTGGCCCGGTCCTTGACGCGGATTTCATCGGCAAAGCGCTGCATCAGCGCCGAGCTGGCGGTGGCGCTCCATATCTGCTTGGCCTTGACCACATCCAGGCGCACCAGCTCGTCGTAGTGGGTGGAGCGCACGCTGAACGCTGGGTCGTAGAGGGTTTTCTTGTGGTGCGCGGCGAGCACGGCGCGCAACGCCAGCAAGATGCCATCGAGCAGCGTGGTGCCAGCGGGTAGCGCCATGATGTCGGCGTACAACCCGCGCCGTGCCTCGCTGCGGTAATCGTCGAACACCGCCGCGATCAGCGATTCCATGGTCGGGAAATATTCGTAGATCGAGCTGATCGCCACCCCTGAATCTTCCGCCAGGCGCAGCGCGCTCAAGGCTTCGCGCCCTTCGCTCTCGAGAATTTGCCGGCCGGCCTGCTTGAGCGCCGTGACCAGCGCCACCGAGCGTGCCTGGCGCGGCTCCTTGCGCGGCTGCGCCGGGATCGCCACCTGCACGCCCGGCTTGTCTGCCTTGATCATCTGTCGTCTCTCCACAATGCTGCCCAGCGCCACCTTGGCAAACCGGCGGGCAGCACCCGGAGTATGCGATCAGTCGAGCAGCAGGGCCAGCTTGTCACGCACCCGGCCCGGGATCGGCACCGCGCGGTTGCTGGCACGCTCGACGTACACGTAGACCACGTGGGCCGCCGCCGCCGCCAGCGGCTCGTGGTTACGAAACAGCGCCAGCTCGTAACGCGCACTGCTGTTGCCCAGGTGGGCGATCTTCATGCCCACCTCGACCCGGTCGGGGAAACCCAGCGGCGCGAAGTAGCTGCAGCCGGAATTGACGATCAACCCGATCACCGGGCTGCTGGCGATGTCCAGGGTGCCCTGCTCGACCAGAAAGGTGGTGATCGCCGTTTCGCAGTAGCCGTAGTACGCCACGTTGTTCACATGCCCGTAGGCATCGTTGTCGCCAAAGCGCGTCGGCACCTGGGTGAAATGGCGGAAGGCCTCGCGGCTGGGCCGCGCCGGCTTGCTCACAGGATTTCCCTGTAGATCGCCCGCACATCGGCAAGATGCAGTTCACGCGGGTTGTTGCCCAGCAGGCGCTGCTGCTTGATCGCATCCTGGGCCAGCGCCTCGAGGTCGGCCTCGGCGATGCCCTGCTCGCTCAGCCGCGTGGCCAGGCCCAGCTCGCCGGCCAGGCCGCCCAGGTAGTCGGCCAGTGCCGTGGCCTTGTCAACCTCACTGCCACGCAACCCAGGCATCACGATATCGGCCAACTGCGCGTACAGCGGCGCCACCACCGGCAGGTTGAAACGCATCACCGGCCCCAGCACCAGCGCATTGGACAGCCCGTGGGGGATGTGGAAGCGGGCGCCGAGCGGATAGGCCAGTGCATGCACCGCCGCCACCGGGGCGTTGGCAAAGGCCATGCCGGCCAGGCAGGCGCCCAGCAGCATCTGCTCGCGGGCCTGCACGTCGTCACCCTGGCGGCAGGCCTGGAACAGGCTGCCAGCCAGCAACCGCAGCGCCTCGCGGGCCAGGCAGTCGGACAGCGGGTTCTTCAGATTGCGGGTGGTGAAGGCTTCGATGGCATGGACCATGGCATCGATCCCGGTCGCGGCCGTGACCGGGGCCGGCAGGCCGAGGGTGAGCTCGGCGTCGAGCACGGCCAGGTCGGGGAACAGCAAGGGCGAATAGACCACGTTCTTCTCGCCGCCGGCAGTGGTCACCACCGACACCGAGGTCACTTCCGAACCGGTGCCGGCCGTGGTCGGCAGCAGGATCAGCGGCAGGCGCGGCCCCTTGGCCTGGTTGATGCCATACACCTGGCTCAACGACTCGCCGCTGCAGGCCAACAGCGCAGCGAGCTTGGCGGCATCCAGCGAACTGCCACCGCCCACCCCGACCACGCAATCGGCACCACAGGCCCTGGCGGCCGCCACCGCCGCCAGGATCACCGGTTCCGGCGGGTCGGCCTGCACCTGGTCGAATACCTGCACGGCGATCCCCGCGCCTTGCAGCCCGGCGAGCAGCGCATCCAGCAACCGCGCCCCGACAACCCCCGCATCGGTCACCAGCAACACCGACTTGCACCCCTTGGCCCGCACATGCTCGGCAAGCCGTGCCGAAGCACCGCGCTCGATGATCAGTGAAGGCGTGGTCTGAAATAGCATTTTCAACATGAAAGCCTCTCGAATTGCGCTCGGAATGGGCCAGCTGCGCACTCATTGAAATGAGTGGGCGAGGCTCAGTCTAAGCCGGCTTTCGCCTTTGCCCGGCAGGCTGAAATCGAATCCGGAATGGCCTCCATCCAGCGTTCTTGATGTTCTTTTTTTTACTTTATTTTCAATGCGTTAGGCGTGCATCTCGACACCCGGAATCCGGAACAAATCGGCACTCGCCATTGCTATGTTTGGGCCGCACTTTCTCTCCGGCCCGGCCGGATCCCATGAGTCGAACAGCGAGCCCGAATATGCCCACTGCCCCCCTGTCGATAGAACAAAAAACCCAGCTGTTGCTGAACGATCCGGCAGCGTTGGTCAACTACTCCCAGCACGCCTGGAACCACCTGCCCCGCGCCGAGATCGACGCCTTGCAGCTCAGCGGCCTCAAGCAGCGCTTCGCCGCCCTGCGCCAGCGCATCCCGGTCCTGAAAAAGCTCGCCGATGCCCAGGGCGTGGAGCGCATCGACCAGCTCGACGACGTGGTACCGCTGCTGTTCGAGCACACCGTGTACAAGTCCTACCCGCCTTCGCTGCTGGAAAAACGCAGCTACGCGCAGATCAACAAATGGCTGGGCAAGCTGGTGACGCCCGAGGTCGCCGAGGCCATCGCGGCGGTCAACGTCAGCGACTGCCAAGGCCTGGACGACTGGTTCCAGACCATGGATGAAGGCGTGCCGCAGCTGCGCATCAGCCACACCTCGGGCACCTCCGGCACCTTGTCGTTCCTGCCCCAGGGCGTGCACGAATGGGACAAGTTCGCCCAGCTGCGCAAGATGGTGGTGTGGAACATGGACAACCCCGACACCCCGCAACCCAACCTGCACACCATCTACCCCTACTACCGCAAGGGCTACCTGAGCCATGTGCGGGTGCACGCGGCGATGATCCCGGCGCTGCTGCCGAGCGAATCGCACTTCCATGCCGCCTACCCCACCACCCTCAGCACCGACGTGCTGCACCTGGGCGCCAAGCTGCGCGCCGCGCAATCCAAAGGTACCCTCGACCGCCTGGTGATCAGCCCGCAGCTGCTGGAAAAGAAAAAGGCCTTCGACCAGTTGCAGGCCGAAATGCCCCAGCACCTGGCGGCCTTCTTCGACCGCATGGCAACCCAGCTCAAGGGCCAGCGGGTGTACATCGGCGCCACCTGGAACCTGCTGCACAGCATGGCCAAGGCGGGCCTTGAACGGGGCCTGGAAGGCGTGTTCCACCCCGATTCGTTCGTGCACACCGCCGGGGGCGGCAAGGGCGTGGTGCAGCCTGAGGGCTGGCGCGAGGACGTGCTGCGCTTCACCGGGGCGCGCACCTTGAACGAGTCCTACGCCATGTCCGAGGTGGTCGGCGGCGCCCATGCGCGCTGCGAGGCCGGCCATTTCCACTTCGCCCCCACGGTGATCCCCTTCCAGCTCGACCCCGACACCAGCAAGCCACTGCCGCGCCAGGGCCGCGTCACCGGGCGCGCGGCGTTCTTCGACCTGGGCGCCGAGTTCCGCTGGGGCGGCTTCATCACCGGCGACGAAATCACCGTGGAGTGGGACCAACCATGCAGTTGCGGCCGGCCGAGCCGCTACGTGGTCGGGCCGATCCAGCGCTACAGCGAGCTCAACGGCGGCGACGACAAGATCACCTGCGCGGCAACTGAAGACTCCCATCGCCAGGCGATGGACTTTCTCAACACCCTGGAGGGCTGAGCCCATGAACAAACCGATTGCACCGATGATCATCCGCGGCAAGGTCATCACCGACAACCTGATCGACGTGGGCGGGCGCGGTGGCGACCTGATCTTCCAGACCCCGGACGCGCACCAGTACCTCGACCAGCTGCCGCTGGGCAACCCGGCAAAGCTGGCCGACCTGTACAGCCTGAGCTTCGACGACATCCTCGACTACTGCGAGGCCCTGGGCGAACGCCTGGAGTTCGACCGCAACCCGTTCCTGCAGGAAGCCTGCGAGCTGTCGTACCTGACCGCCCCGGTGACCCCGAGCATGGTCAAGGGCAGCTACCTGGGCCTGCGCCACCTGCTCACCCGCGCCTCGGTCACCGAGCAGGTGGAGAACGCGGTGGGCATCAAGTACCTGGAAGGCTGGGTCAAGCAGCGCCTGCTCGATGGCACCGAACTGGACGTGCGCTGCTTCGGCGCGCGCACCCTGCACATCGTCGCCGGCAACGCCACCGGGCTGTCGCTGCTGACCATCCTGCGCAACATGGTGCTGCGCAGCGACGCGATCATCAAGGCGCCGTCCAACGACCCGTTCACCGCCCTGGCCATCGCCCGCACCATGGTCGACATGGCGCCCGACCACCCGCTGACCCGGCACCTGAGCGTGGCTTACTGGAAAGGCGGCGACCAGGCCTTCGAAGAGCGCCTGTACCAGCCGCAGAACCTGGAAAAGATCGTCGCCTGGGGCGGCTACAACGCCATGAAGCACGTGACCCGCTACGTGCAGCCGGGCCTGGAGCTGATTTCCCTGGACCCCAAGCGCAGCGCCAGCATCATCGGCAAGGCCGCCTTCGACAACGAAGCGAGCATGCGCGAGGCCGCCGTGCGCCTGGCCAGCGACATCGGCGCACTGAACCAGAAGGCCTGCGTATGCGCCCGGGTGATCTACGTGCAGAGCGGCACCGACGACGCCGGCCTTGCCAAGCTCAACACCTTTGGCCGCTACGTCTACGACGCCATGCAGACCCTGCCCAACACCTTGAGCACCGTGCCCAAGCGCTACGACCCGGCGCTCAAGGCCGAAGTCGACGCCCTGCGTCTGGAGGACGAGTGGTACCAGGTGATCGGCGGGCTGGATGGCGAAGGCGCGGTGATCTGCTCGCAGACCGCCGACGCCGTGTCGTTCGCCCCGCGCCTGGACGACCGCACCGCCAACCTGGTGCCGGTCGACACGCTGACCGAAATGCTCGACGCAGTGGACGCCTACACCCAGACCGTGGGCGTGTACCCGGAAAGCATCAAGGACGAGCTCAAGGACATCCTGCCGCTGTACGGCGCCCAGCGCATCGTTTCGCTGGGCTACGCGGCAGGCCTGAAATGGGCCGGCCCGCAAGACTCCATCGAGCCGCTGCGGCGCATGGGCAAGTGGATCGTCAACCAGATCGCCTCGCCCGAAACCTCCCCGGCGCCCTGGCTGCGCCCCTCGATCTGAATACCCTCCCCCGGCCCTTGCCGGGGGTTGTTCCTGGCCTTGCACAAGGATTCGACCATGACCACTTGCCTGGGCTATGCCGCCCACGACGCCCACTCGCCCCTGACCCCGTTTCGTTTCGAGCGGCGCGCGCTGCGCGCCGATGACGTGGCGATCGCCATCGCCTACTGCGGCGTCTGCCACTCCGACGCGCACCAGGTGCACAACGACTGGAACAACACGCTCTACCCCATCGTCCCCGGCCACGAGATCGTCGGCCACGTCACCGCCGTCGGCAGTGGCGTCAGCCGCTTCAAGGTCGGCGACCCGGTGGCGGTCGGCTGCCAAGTCGACAGCTGCATGCAGTGCGCGCCGTGCCACGACCACCAGGAGCAACTCTGCGCCCACGGGCCGACGCCGACCTACAACGGCAAGGACCGCCACACAGGCGATACCACCTACGGCGGCTACGCCGAGCACATCGTGGTGCGCGAGCAGTTCGTGCTGCGCATGCCCCGGCGCCTCGACCCGCGCTACGCCGCGCCGCTGCTGTGTGCCGGCATCACCGTGTGGAACCCGATGCGCCGCTACAACGTCGGCAAGGGCACGAAAATGGCGGTGGTGGGCCTTGGCGGGCTTGGCCACCTGGCGGTGAAGCTGGGCGTGGCGCTGGGCGCCGAGGTCACGGTGATCACCAGCTCGCCGGGCAAGGCCGAGGATGCCCGCGCGCTGGGCGCCAAGCATGTGCTGCTGTCGCGTGACAGCGCGGCCATGGCCGCGGCGGCCAATGCCTTTGCCTTCATCATCGACACCATCCCCAGCCGGCACGACGTCAACCCCTATCTGATGCTGCTCGGCCGCGAGGGGGTGATGGTGCTGGTGGGGGCGATCGAGCCGCTGGAGCCGATCCACGGCGGCTTGCTGATCCGCAACAACCGCACCCTGGCCGGCTCGCTGATCGGCGGCATCCAGGCGATCCAGGAGCTGCTGGCGTTCTGCGCCGAGCACCAGGTGCTGCCCAGCTGCGAGATGATCGCGATCCAGGACATCAACCAGGCCTTCGAACGCCTGCAGCACAATGACGTGAAGTACCGTTTCGTGATCGACATGACCAGCTTGCGTGAGCTGAACCAGTAACGCCCGGCTGATGCTGCGGCGCCCAGCGCCGCAGCACCGAGCACGCTTGATCACCCACAGGGAAGTCGCCCCACCATGCCCGTACATGCTCGCACTGCGGTTCTGGCCCATTACCTGGATGTCGCTCGCCACCTTAAGCTCAACGTCGCCTCGCTGCTTGGCGAGGTGGGCTTGAGCCCGGCCCTGCTCAGCGACCCCAGCCAACGCATACCGGCCAGCGCCAGCATCACCCTGCTGGAAAAATCGGCGCACCTGAGCGGTTGCGACACCCTCGGCCTGCGCATGGCCGAGCGGCGCGACCTGGCCGATTTCGGCGAGGTGAGCCTGCTGCTCAGCCACCAGCCCACCCTGCGCGATGCGCTGCAGGTGATCGTGGATTACCGCCTGCAGATCAACGAGTCGCTGGCGATCCACATCGAGCAAGTGGGCAGCACGGTGATCATCCGTGAAGAGCTGGTGACCGACCTGGGCACCCACAACCGCCAGTCCATCGAGCTTGCGATCGCCGTGCTGCACCGCTTCTGCGCCGCGCTGCTGGGCAGCCACTGGCAGCCGCTGAAGGTGTGCTTCGCCCATGACCCACCGGCCGACCTTGGCGTGCATCGGCGCATCTTCGGCTGCAAGGTCGAGTTCGGCTGCGAGTTCAACGGCCTGCTCTGCCCGGCCGCAAGCCTGGACGCGAGCATGCCCCTGGCCAATGCGGCCATGGCCCGGCATGCGCAGCGCTACATGGATTCGCTGCTGGGCAAGCACGACGCTTCGGTGGCGGGCGAAGTGCGCAAGGCCATCTACCTGCTGCTGCCCATGGGCCGCGCGACCCTGGCGCAGATCGCCCACAGCCAGGGCATGAACGTGCGTACCCTGCAGCGGCGCCTGGATGAAGAAGGGGTGAGCTTCAGCGCGCTGGTCGCCAGCGTGCGCCGCGACCTGGTGGTGCGCTACCTGAAGAACCCGGGTTATTCGCTGGGGCAGATCGCCGACATGCTTGGCTACTCGATGCCCAACTCGTTCACCCGCTGGTTCATTTCCCAGTTCGACATGCCGCCCGCCGCCTGGCGCAACGCCCAGCGAGGCGCCGGGCTGGCCGATGCCAGGTCATGACGATGCCGGCATCAGGGGCTTGGCCGCGGCCGGTTCGGCCTGGGCCCGCTGCACGCGGGCGATGTCGTCCAGGTAATGGCAGCGGATATAGAAGAACACCGCCGCGGCCGCGATGCTCATCATCGGCACCAGCTGGAACGCCCCGTGCAGGCCGATCACGTCGGAGACCCGGCCGGTGAGGAACGGCCCCGGCGCCAGGCCGACCATGTTGTTGACCAGGGTCAGCGCCGCGAACGCGGTGCCATGCACCTTGTAGTGGGTCAGGTTGGCGATGGTGGCGATGGTCGGGCCGTTGATGCCGGTGACCATGAGCATGGCCAGGCCGATCAGCGTCAGCTGCAGCGGCCCTGCGGCCTGGATCAGGGCCAGCGACATCAGCAGGCAGCTACCCAGGCAGAACACCATGGAGATCTCGATCTTGCGCAGTGCCGACTGCCGGCACAGGCGGTCGCTGAGCATGCCGCAGAGAATCGCCCCGGCGCCGCAGCACAGCACCATCACCCCCGCCAGCGCCCCGGCCTGGCCCTCGCCCATGGCGTAGTAGCGGTTGAAGTAGCTGGGCATCCACACGATCATGCTGCCGGCGACGAAGGTCTGCAGGCCGCTGGCCAGGTACGCCGCCAGCACCGAGCGGGTGCTGTACAAGGTGCGCAGCGGCTGGCGCACCGCTGCCTGGGCCTGGTTCGCCGCCGAGGCCAGGCGCTGCGGGGCGATCTTCGCTTCCTTGACCACCAGCGGGAACAGCGCCGCCAGCAGCAGGCCGAACAGCGCCATGCTGGCGAACGACCAGCGCCAGCCTAGTTTCGCCGCCACCACCCCACCGATGGAGATGCCCAGCACCGAGCCGAACATGGCCCCGGCCATGAACGCGCTGGCCAGGGTGGCGCGCATGCTGCGCGGGAACACCGACACCACCACGGCGATGCCGACACTGCCATAGGCCGCCTCGCCGACGCCGACCATGAAGCGGGCGAGCAGCATCTCCTGGTAGTTCTCGGCCAGGGCGCAGCCCAGGGTGGCCAGGCTCCACAGCAGCGCCATCAACGTCAGGCTTTTGACCCGGCCGAAGCGGTCGGCGAGCATCGACAAGGGGATGGTCAAAAGGCCCACCATCAACGCGACGATGCCGCTGAGCAGCCCCAGCTGGCCGTCGCTCAGGGCCCATTCGCCCTTGAGGATGGGGAACACGGCGTTGAGCACCTGGCGCGACATGTAGTCGGAAATCAGCAGGCCGAAGGTCAGGGCGAACACGGCCCAGGCGTAGCGGCGCGGGATGCCGATTGAAGTGTCGATTTCGTCGTGGGTGGTTTTGGGGTGAAAGGCCACGGTGGCTCCTTGGAAGTCTGGCTTCAGCTGTTTTTGTTGTTATCGGTAATACCTCGGACACACGCCCGCTGTAGGAGCGGCCTTGTGTCGCGAAAGGGCTGCGGAGCAGCCCCGGGATTTCTGCAGCACCGCAATAATTGCCGGGTCCGCTTCGCGGCCCTTTCGCGACACAAGGCCGCTCCTACAATTCACGTGCGCTGCGGCACCCCCTTCTGCCCCGGCCGGCGATTCGGCGCCATGCCATTGGCCTGCAGCGTCTCTTCGACGGACCCGTACTGCTCACCAATCCGGTAGATGCCCCGCGCCTCCTTGCCACTGGCGATCTCACGCCCCAACTCGTGGGCGATGCGCACCGTCTGGCGCACCTGCTCCACCGACGAAAAGCGCTTGCCATGTTGGTCGATGAGGGTGTCCTCATTGCCCAGCCGCGGGTGCAGGCCCATGGCCAGGGCGATGGTGTTCAGCGGCAGCACGTTCCTGAGCAGCGATTCGGCGGTGAGCGTACACCGGTCCGGCACACGGTTGACGAAGTTCATCAAGTTCATCGGGTTGGGGCCATCGAAGCCGCCGCCGATGCCGATCCAGGTCAGGTTCAGCGGGCCTTTGTAGATGCCTTTGCGCACCAGGCGCTCGAGGGTTTCATAGGCGTGGATGCCGGTGAGCTGGAAGTGCGGCTGGATGCCGCTGGCCTGCAGGCGCTTGAGGTGCTCGGCGACCCAGCCTGGGCCGGCGGGCACGGTCATTTCGCTGTAGGCGGCGTGGGTGGCCGGATCGAGCAGCGAGGTGCCTTCGATGCCATCGGCGTACAGCAGCTCGGTGATGTTCATCTGGATGGTGTTGATGGCTACCGTCACCTGGTCAGGCTTGGGCATCAGCTCGGCCAGCATGTGCCGGGTGTCGTCGGACAGCCACAGCGCCTCGGCGCCCTCGCCTTCCGGGGCGAAGGAGATCGAGCCGCCGACCTGGATGATCATGTCCGGCACCGCTTCGCGCACCCCGGCGATCAGCTCGTTGAACTTGGACAGGCGCTTGGAGCCCTTGCCATCGAGCTCGCGCACGTGCAGGTGAAGCACCGTGGCGCCGGCTTCATAGCAGTCCACGGCGGCCTGCACGTGCTGGTCCATGGTCAGCGGGATGTCTTCGGGGAAGTCGTCGGGCATCCACTGGGGCGCATAGGGGGCGACCGTGATCACCACTTTCTCCATGGTGTCCGGGTGCAGGGAATCGTCGAAAAACTGCATGGGCATCTCCTTGATTGGCGTTGCCTGCCAGCGGGTGGCATGGCGCTCAAGCCAATGTATGCCCAGGGCGCGGCGGCTGCGTCGCATCGCGCGACAACGCCAGCACATTTGATGACAGGCCCACGCCAGCGGCCATGGCCCCGCCTCCCGGCAGCTAAAGGTGCCAGCCAGGCATTTCACCGCTACAATGCCGCCCTAAACCGTGACAGCCCGAACCTATAACGACATGTCCCTTCCAAAGAATCACCTGGAACTGCTCAGCCCTGCCCGTGACGTGGCCATCGCCCGCGAAGCGATCCTGCACGGCGCCGACGCCATCTACATCGGTGGCCCGAGCTTCGGCGCGCGCCACAACGCCTGCAACGAGGTGGGCGAAATCGCCGAACTGGTCGAGTTCGCCCGGCGCTACCATGCGCGGGTGTTCACCACCATCAACACCATCCTCCACGACAACGAGCTGGAGCCGGCGCGCAAGCTGATCCACCAGCTCTACGACGCAGGCGTCGATGCGCTGATCGTGCAGGACCTGGGGGTGATGGAGCTGGATATCCCGCCCATCGAGCTGCACGCCAGCACCCAGACCGACATCCGCACCCTGGAGCGGGCCAAGTTCCTCGACCAGGCCGGCTTCTCCCAGCTGGTGCTGGCGCGCGAGCTGAACCTGCAGCAGATTCGCGCCATCGCCGCCGAAACCGACGCGGCCATCGAGTTCTTCATCCACGGTGCGCTGTGCGTGGCCTTCTCCGGCCAGTGCAACATCTCCCACGCCCAGACCGGGCGCAGCGCCAACCGTGGCGACTGCTCCCAGGCCTGCCGCCTGCCGTACACCCTCAAGGACGACCAGGGCCGCGTGGTGGCGTTCGAGAAGCACCTGCTGTCGATGAAGGACAACAACCAGACCGCCAACCTCAGCGACCTGGTCGACGCCGGCGTGCGCTCGTTCAAGATCGAGGGCCGCTACAAGGACATGGGCTATGTGAAGAACATCACCGCCCACTACCGCAAAGAGCTCGACGCCATCCTCGAAGGCCGCCCGGACCTGGCCCGCGCCTCCAGCGGCCGTACCGAGCACTTCTTCCTGCCCGACCCGGACAAGACCTTCCACCGCGGCAGCACCGACTACTTCGTCACCGACCGCAAGGTCGACATCGGCGCCTTCGACTCGCCAACCTTCACCGGGCTGCCGGTGGGTGTGGTGGAAAAGGTCGGCAAGCGTGACATGCAGGTGGTCACCGAGGTGCCACTGACCAACGGCGATGGCCTCAACGTGCTGGTCAAGCGCGAAGTGGTGGGCTTCCGGGCCAACATCGCCGAGCCGCGTGGCGAGTTCGAGGAAGACGGCCAGAAGCGCTACCGCTACCGGGTCGAGCCCAACGAGATGCCCGAAGGCCTGCACAAGCTGCGCCCCAACCATCCGCTGTCGCGCAACCTCGACCACAACTGGCAGCAAGCGCTGCAGCGCACCTCGGCCGAGCGCCGGGTGGGCGTGGAGTGGCATGCGGTGCTGACCGAACAACGGCTGATGCTCAGCGTGTGCAGCGAGGAAGGGGTGAGCGTGCAGGTGGCACTGGACGGCCCGTTCGGCGCCGCCAACAAGCCGCAGCAGGCGCTGGACCAGTTGCATGACCTGCTCGGCCAGCTGGGTACCACGATGTACCACGCCAACGCCATCGTGCTGGACGCGCCGCAGGCGTACTTCATCCCCAACTCGCAGCTCAAGGCCCTGCGCCGCGAAGCCATCGAGGCGCTGACCGAAGCGCGCATCAAGGCCCACCCGCGCGGTGCGCGCAAGGCCGAGACCACGCCGGCGCCGGTGTACCCCGAGTCGCACCTGTCGTTCCTGGCCAACGTCTACAACCATAAGGCCCGCGACTTCTACCACCGCCATGGCGTGCAGTTGATCGATGCGGCCTACGAGGCCCACGAGGAACACGGCGAAGTGCCGGTGATGATCACCAAGCACTGCCTGCGTTTTTCCTTCAACCTGTGCCCGAAACAGGCCAAGGGCGTGACCGGCGTGCGCACCAAGGTGGCGCCGATGCAGCTGATCCAGGGCGATGAGGTGCTGACCCTGAAGTTCGACTGCAAGCCGTGCGAGATGCATGTGATCGGCAAGATGAAGGGCCACATCATCGACCTGCCGACGCCGGGCAGCGCGGTGGCGCAGGTGGTGGGGCACATCAGCCCGGAAGACCTGCTCAAGACCATCCCGCGCGCGCCGCATTGAGGGTAGGCTTGTAGGAGCGGCCTTGTGTCGCGAAAGGGCCGCAGCGCGGCCCCCTGGATGAAGCAGTGCTGCACAAATCCGGGGGCTGCTTTGCAGCCCTTTCGCGACACAAGGCCGCTCCTACAGCGATAGGGCCGCAACGCGGCCCCTTTTACGGCCTCAGAGAATCCCCAGCCCGCGCGCAGTGCGGTCCACAGCGATGCGGGTCTTCTCCACCAGCTCATCCAGCTCGCTGCGCGTGGCCACCAGCGCCGGCGCCATGATCATCCGCCCCAGGGTCGAACGAATGATCACCCCCTCCTCGAAGCCATAGGTGCGGCACTGCCACGCCAGGTCGTTCTCGTTGGCATACCGCTTGCGGCTGCCCTTGTCTTCGGCGAACTGCAGCGCCGCCACCAGCCCCGCGCCCTGCACCTGGCCGATCAACGGGTGATTGGCGAACGTCTCGCGCAGGATGCGCTGCAGGTACGGCCCGGTGTCGTCCTTGACCTGGCGCACGATGCCCTCGTCACGCAGCGCCTTGAGGTTGGCAATGGCCACCGCCGCCGCCACCGGGTGGCCGGAATAGGTCAGGCCGTGGGCGAACACGCCACCGCGCTCCACCAGCGCCTCGGCGATGCGCTTGCTCAGCACCAGGCCGCCCATCGGCACGTAGCCCGAGGTCAGGCCCTTGGCGATCGACAGGGTGTCGGGCTCGAAGCCGAAGTACTCGTGGGCGAACCATTCGCCGGTGCGGCCAAAGCCACCGATCACTTCGTCGGCGCACAGCAGCACGTCGTACTGGCGGCAGATGCGCTGGATTTCCGGCCAGTAGCTCTCTGGCGGGAAGATCATGCCGCCCGCGCCCTGGAACGGCTCGGCAACGAAGCCTGCGACGTTCTCGGCCCCCAGCTCGAGGATCTTCTCTTCCAGCTGTAGTGCGCAGCGGCGGCCGAATTCGGCCGGGCTCAGCTCACCGCCCTCGGCGTACCAGTACGGCTCGTCGATGTGGGCAACGTCGGGGATCATCCCGCCCATTTCGTGCATGAACTTCATGCCGCCCAGGGCCGTGGCGGCCAGGGTCGAGCCGTGGTAGCCGTTCCAGCGGCCGATCATGATCTTCTTGCTCGGCTGCCCGACCACCTGCCAATAGCGGCGCACGGTGCGGATCAGCACCTCGTTGGCCTCGGAACCGGAGTTGGTGTAGATGGCGTGGCTGTAGTGGCCCGGCAGCAGGCTGAACAGCAGCTCGGACAGCTCGATCACCGCCGGGTGGGTGGTGTGGAAGAACATGTTGTAGTAGGCCAGCTGGTCCATCTGCGCGGCAGCGGCGGCGGTCAGGTCCTTGCGCCCGTAACCGAGCTGGGTGCACCAAAGGCCAGACATGCCGTCCAGGTAGCGGCGCCCGTCGTTGTCCCACAGGTACAGGCCTTCACCGCGGGTGATGACGCGCGGGCCTTCGGCGTTGAGCGCCTTCTGGTCGAGGAAGGCGTGGATGTGGTGGGCGGCATCGCTGGCCTGGTAATCGCGGGTGTCGCGTTGCGGCTGGAAAGGTGCGTTCATGGTCGTTCTCCGTGATGTCGGTCAGCGCAGCTGGAACCAGGTGGTCTTGAGTTGGGTGTACTTGTCGAAAGCATGCAGCGACAGGTCGCGGCCAAAGCCGGACTGGCGGCCGCCGCCGAAGGGCACGGCCACGTCCAGGGCATCGACCGTGTTCACCGACACGGTGCCGGCCTTGAGCTGGCGGGCCACGCGGTGGGCGCGGTTGAGGTCATCGCTCCACACCGAGGCGGCCAGGCCATAGACGCTGTCGTTGGCCAGGCGCACGGCCTGGGCTTCGTCGTCGAAGGCGGTGATCGCCAGCACCGGGCCGAAGATTTCCTCGCGGGCCAGGGCCGAGTCCGGGCGCACGTCGCTGAACACGGTCGGGGCGATGAAGTTGTCCGAGCCGTTGAAGCTCAGGCGCTGGCCGCCGCACAGCAGGCGCGCGCCCTCGCCCTGGCCCTGCTCGATGGCGGCCATGATGCGGGCGCTCTGGGCGCTGTCGACGATGGCGCCGGCGCGGCTGGCCGGGTCCAGCGGGTCGCCCGGCAGCCAGTTGCGGGCCTTGGCCAGCAGGCGCTCGACGAACTCGTCGTGGATCGAACGCTGCACATACAGCCGCGAGTTGGCCGAGCACACTTCGCCCTGGTTGAAGAAGATGCCGAAGGCGGCCTTCTCGGCGGCCAGGTCCAGGTCCTGGCAGTCGTCGAACACCAGGTTCGGGCTCTTGCCGCCGCATTCCAGCCACACCTGCTTGAGGTTGGACTGGGCCGAGTACTGCATGAAGTACTTGCCCACCTGGGTGGAGCCGGTAAACACCAGGCAGTCCACATCCGGGTGCAGGCCCAGGGCGCGGCCGGCGCTTTCGCCAAGGCCCGGCACCACGTTCAGCACGCCTTCCGGCAAGCCGGCTTCGAGGGCCAGTTGGGCCAGGCGCAAGGCCGAGAACGGCGACTGCTCGGCGGGCTTGAGCACCACGCTGTTGCCGGCGGCCAGGGCCGGGGCGACTTTCCAGGCGGCCATGTCCAGCGGGAAGTTCCAGGGCACCACGGCGCCGATCACGCCCAGCGCTTCACGGGTGATGGTGGCCAGGGCGTTGGCTGCGGTGGGGGCGACCTGGTCGTAGACCTTGTCCAGCGCCTCGCCGTACCAGGTGAACACGTTGGCGGCGCCCGGCACATCGATGTTGTAGGCGTCCATCACCGGCTTGCCCATGTTCAGCGAGTCGAGCAGGGCCAGCTCCTCGCGGTGGGCCATCATCAGCTCGGCCAGGCGCAGCAGCACCTGCTTGCGTGCCGAGGGCGCCATGCGCGCCCAGGGGCCTTGTTCGAAGGCGCGACGCGCCGAGCGCACGGCCTGGTCGATTTCCGCCTCGCCGCAGGCGGCCACCTGGGCCAGCAGCTGCTGGGTGGCCGGGTTGATGGCGGCAAAGGTTTGCCCGGAGCGCGCCGACAGCGGGCGGCCGTCGATCAGCGCCGAGGTGATGAAGCTTTGCCCAGCAGCGCGCTGCTGCCAATCGCTTTTCGTATGCACGCAGGTCTCCCTTGCGGCCGCACGGGCGGCCGGTTTTGTCGTTCGTATGAGGTGTCGCGGGGGCGTCAGCGCCTTCGCAGGTAGCTTTCCAGCGGGTCCTTGCTCAAGCCTTCCTGGGCCTGGGCCAGGGAGTCGATGAACAGCGAGAACAGTTCGGACTGCTTGGCGATGTCCAGCTTGGTGTAGAGGTTCTTGCGGTGGGTCTTGACCGTGTCTTCGCTGATGCCCAGGCGCTCGGCCAGCGAGCGGGTCGAGTGGCCGCGCAGCAGGTACTGGGCGATGCGGCATTCGCGCTCGGTCAGCAGCGAGGAGCCGAAATTGTTCAGCGCCGCGTTGATCTGCCGGCCCAGGGCGCTCTCGAAGCGCCCGCCGAGCGCGTCGATGTCCAGGTGGCCCCATTGCCGGCGCACCACGGCCGCGACCCAGGGCGCCACGCACTTGAGGTCGTTGACCTGCTGGCGGCTCAGGCGCTGGGTGCTGGCCAGCGACACGGCGATGGTCAGGTCTTCGTCCAATGGCACGATGAAGTTCGGCTCATCTTCCATGTGCGCGTGCTGGTAGAAGGCCAGGTAGTACTCGCTGCGCTTGAAGTGGTCGGGGGCCACGTCGCTCAGCCGGTAGCAACCGGCGGGCACGCCGTCCATGCAGGCGCGGTAGAACGGGCACAGCAGGTAGTAGCCTTCGAGGTAGCGCTGCACGTTGCCTTCCGGCAGCCATGGGCCTTCCTCGTCCTTGACGAACAGCGCCGAGGGCAGGCCCTTGCGCGGGTAGAGGAACACGGTGATGGCCTGGCACGGGGCAAGCAGCTTGAGCGCGGCGAACAGCGCCTCGACGAAGCCCGGCGCGCCCTGGGCGTCGATGACACGCGCCATCTGCGCGTACCAGTCGGGCGATTTCAGCCGGTCTTTGCTCATTGTCGTGGTCCCATGCCGGGGTTGTTATGGGGGAATTCTTGCATGGGTTGGCGGGGGCGGCCATCACCCTTCGGGGTGAGCCGGACATCGGGGTGGCCCTATCGCCGGCAAGCCGGCTCCCGCAGGGCCCTTGAGGGCCCCGGTTATGGCATGATCTGCGCCACCTCCATTTCAGGGCCCCGCCATGCTGATCGACGAAGAACTGACCCTGAAAAAGCTCGAGACCTTCCTCGCCTTCATGCGCAGCGGCAACCTCGGCCGCGCCGCCGCCGAGCTGTCCACCAGCGCGGTCAGCGTGCACCGGGCCATCCACTCCCTGGAAAGCGCCCTGCGCTGCCCACTGTTCAAGCACGAAGGCCGCCAGCTGATCCCGCTGGAAAGCGCCTACGTGCTGGAGAAAAAGGCCCGCCAGCTGATCCAGGACGCCGAGCAGATGGTGCGCCAGACCCGCGAGGCCGCAGGCTTCTACGCCGAGCGTTTCCGCCTGGGCGCGCTGTATTCGCTGACCGTGAAGACCGTGCCGAAACTGGTGATGGGCCTGAAGCTGCGGCGCAGCGAGCTGAACATCGACCTGACCCTGGGCTCGAACGTCGAGCTGCTGCAGCGCCTGAAGAACCACGAGCTGGAAGCGATCCTGGTGTCGCTGGACGAGAGCGTGGCCGACCCTGCTTGCGAGCAGCTGGCGCTGTTTTGCGACGACATCTTCCTCGCCGTGCCCACCGATTCGCCGTTTGCCGGGCAGCAGGAGGTGGACCTGGCGGACCTGGCCGACTCCACCTTCATCACCCTGACCCAGGGTTTTGCCACCCACCGCGATGGTGCGCAGGTGTTCCAGCAGGCGGGGTTCGAGCCGAAGGTGGCGATGCAGGTGAACGACATCTTCACCTTGCTCAGCATGGTCAGTTCGGGGGTGGGGTTTGCGCTGTTGCCCGGGCGGATTGCGGCGGTGTACGAGAACCGAGTGAAGTTGATAGCGCTGCAGCAGAGGTATCGGTTGCAGCAGCATATTGGGGTGGTGTTTCTGAAGGCGCGGGAGCGCGAGCCGAACCTGTTGGCGTTGCTGGCTGAATGCCGGATGTATAGCCGGGAGAATTGAGATTGGGGGCGCTTTGCGCCCCTTTCGCGACACAAGGCCGCTCCTACAAACTACCGCGTAACCCTGTAGGAGCGGCCTTGTGTCGCGAAAGGGCTGCAAAGCAGCCCCAGGCCCCTTCAGCCCACCAACCCGCGCACACAGAAATACAGGATCGAAGGCCCCATCAGGCACCCCAACCCGGTATGGAAGGTCGCCGTCAGCGCGCCATACGGCACCAACCGCCGATCCGTCGCCGCGAGCCCTGCCGTCACCCCCGACACCGTCCCGGCCAAGCCACCAAACACCATCGCCGAACGCGGGTTGTCCAACGCCAGCAACCGCGCCGACACCGGTGTGAACACCATCACCAGGATCGCCTTGATCAACCCGGTGGCAATCGACAGCGCCACCACATCCGAACTGGCGCCCAGCGCCGCACCGGTCACCGGCCCGACGATGTAGGTCACCGCGCCCGCGCCGATGGTGGTCATGCTCACCGCATCGCGATAGCCGAAGGCATACGCCACCCCAGCGCCCACGATGAACGGCAGCACCGTGCCCAGCAGCAGCGCGATGGCACCGATCATGCCGGCCTTGCGCGCTTCGGTGGCCTGCACCTCGAAGGCCGTGGCGACGATGGCGAAATCGCGCAGCATCGCCCCGCCCATCAGGCCGATGCCAGAGAACAGCGCCATGTCGGCCAGGCCCTTCTGCCCGCCCGTCACGGTACCGCCGACCCAGGCCAGCACCAGGCCGATGACGATGGCGATGGCCGAGCCATGCACGCGGCCGAAAGTCAGGTACTTGGACAACAGCACCGACAGCCACATGATCCCGCCCACCACCGCGAACGCCGTGATCAGGCCATTGTGTTCCAGGGCATTGTCAATGATCGGCCACATCTCAGCGACCTCCTGCAGGGGCTACCTGCGCAGTCTCAGGGGTGGGTGCCTCCAGCGCGGGCAACGGCTCGCCGCGGTGGCTGCGGCTGATCAGGGCGATGGTCAGGCCACACACCAGCACCGCGCCAATGGCCGCCAGCAGCGCCACCGGCCCGCCGTGCAGGGCGGTGACCACGTTCTGCTGGGCAGCCATGGCCACCACCACCGGGATGTACATGGCGCCCCAGAAACCGACGCCGAACTCGCACTCCTTGCTCATGCCGCCCTTGCGCTGCATGTACAGCCTTGCGCAGATCAGCAGGATCATGGCGATGCCGACCCCGCCCACATTGGATTTGACGCCCAGCAGCACGCCCAGGAAGTCGCCGACGATGACGCCGGCGAGGGTGCACACCGCCAGCAGAGCCACACCATAGATGATCATTGTTGTTGTCCTCAGCTTGTATCGAAGTTGGTTGTTGTTGTTCTTCGAGTTGCAGCGCCGTCATCGGTTGTTGGCCACCTCCTGGCGCAACAGCGCATCGACGGTGTCGGCCCGGGTGCCCTCGACGGCCACCACCCTACCCTGTTCGAACACCGGCCGGGCCAGGCCGCTGAGCACGCTGCCAGGCGGCATCTCCAGGTGCAGGCGCACCCCGCGTTCATAGGCGTTGCGCAGCGTGGCACGCCAATCCACCTGCCGCGCCATGTTGCCGGCGAGGTCATCGCGCAGGCGTTGCGGGTCGTGGATCGGCCGCGCGCTGCTGCCGCTCAGGTAGGTGATGCGCGGGCGGCGCAGCTGCACCTGGGCGAAGGCTGCGGCCAGCTCGGCGGCCGGGCCGTCGAGCAACGCGCAGTGGGACGGCACGCTGACCGCCAGGCGCCGGGCCACGCCCTGGCCAAGGCGGCGGGCGCGGGCGGCGACCGCGGCCATGGCGCTGTCGCTGCCGGCGATGACGAACTGGTTGTCGCTGTTGAGGTTGGCCAGGTACACCTCGCCGCCCACCTCGGCCAGCAGGTGTTCGACACGCGCCTGGTCGAGGCCGCTGAGGGCGGTCATGCCGTAGCCCTGCGGGTAGGCGCAGTGCATCAGCTCGCCGCGCAGCGCCACCAGGCGCACGGCATCGGCAAAGGCCAGGGCACCGGCGGCGACGGCGGCTGGGTAGGCGCCGATCGACAACCCGGCCACATAGTCCGGCGCCGGGCTGCGCTGCATCAGCCAGTGCGCCCAGGCGACCCCGGCCAGCAGCAGGCAGAGCTGCACGGCCCGGGTCGTCTGCAGCGCTTGCGCGGTGTCCAGCGCCAGCACCTGCTGATGCAACGCATCGCTGGCCTCCTCCAGCAGCGCCGCGCTGCCCTCGGGCAGGCGGTGCAGCATCCCCGCCTGCTGGGCGCCCTGGCCTGGGAAGGCGAACAGGCTGCTCACGCTGCGCACTCCAGCAACGCCCACGGGTCGGCCACCAGCTGCGCGCCGCTGGCCGACTTGAGCAGCACGCGCCGCGCCATGCCGGCCCATTCGCGCAGGGCGACGGCGCCGGCCGGGGTTTGCAGCTGCACATCGATGCGGCAAGGGCCGCAGTCGAGGATGTCCAGGAGCTCGCGCGCCTTGGCCCGGGCCAGGGGTTGCGGCGTGCGCAGCAGTACATCGAGGTCGCTGGCAGCGTGTACTGCGCCAACGCCCGTGGCCAATTGATAACCGACGCTGCCGGTGGGCCCCCAGGCCAGCCCGCTGGCATCGAGCACGGGCGCCACGCTGGCCAGCGCCTGCAAGGCAGCCCAGGGGCTGTCACCCTGCCAGCGCAGCGCTTCGGGGCTGAGCTGGCGGGCAATGTCGGCCAGCGGCATCTGCACGCCCAGGCGCTGTTCCCGCCCTGCCCCGCGCAGGCCCACGGCCACCCAGCCCTCGGCGCACACGGCCCGGCGTACCACCACCGGCTGGCCGGCCGCGAGTACCTGGCGGGCCCAGGCCGGGGCGTCGGCGGGCAACGCTGCCGGGGGCATCCCCCAAAGCAGGTCATGGGGCTGCGGGGCGTTCATCTCAGGCCTCCTGCCATTGGCTGCGCAGGCGTGCCCGCACCTCGCGGGAGGCGCTGCGATGCTCGCCGGCCAGGCGCGACGACAGGTCGGTGCAGCGGCCGATATCGCGCACGGCTTCGGCCAGGCAGGCACGTACCTGCGCCAGGTCGGCCGCCGTCGGCGCATCGGCGTTGTCCACGCTCAGGCGCCGCCACAACAGGCCCAGCGAGGCATAGCTGGCCAGGTCGTAGGCCATGGGCGGCACTTCGGCGGCCAGGGCTTCGAGCTGTTCGACGCTGCGCAGGGTGATGCGCGCCGCCGCCGCCTTGCCCATGGCATGCACCATCACCCCGCTGTCATCCAGGGCGATCAGCCGTTGTGCCTGGTAGCCGTGGGCAAGAAACGCCCCGGACATGGCCTTGCCCACCAGCAGGCCGATGACCGGATGCCCGGCCAGGCGTGCCTGGGCATACGCCTGCACCGCGCCCGCCAGGGCCTGGTGGATGCCCAGGGCTTCTTCGCGGCGGCCATAGGCCTGGCTTGGCACATCGATGACCGCGACGATGGCGCGTTTTTCGCCATCGCGGTCGAGCGCCATGGCCTCGCTCACCGCCTTGGCCAGGCCCCAGCCTTCGAGCAGGCCGACCTCGCCCGAGCGGGCGCGGGGGAATGGGTTTTGGGCATCCGGCACCACGGCGATGAAGCGCGCCAGGCGCTGGTCCAGTTCGCCATCGATGACCTTCACCGAGGCGGGGTAGCCCGCCAGGGCTTCGCCACCGGCCAGGCCCGGCAGCCAGTTGAGGGCACGGTTCATGGGGCATCTCCTTGGTAGAGGGCGCGCACGGCGGCGGCATCCAGTTGCGGGCAGTCGGCGCCCAGGCTGGCCAGCCGCTCCAGGTACCAGGCGTGCTGGCCGGCGCGGTCGGCGGGCGTGGCGGCCAGCAACTGCAGCAGTTGCTGGCGAATGCTTTCGACGTCGTCGGCCACGTAGCCGTCCACCAGACCGCTGGCGTGGCGCTGCTCGCCACCGGTCAGGCTCCAGATGAACGGGCGGTCCTTGGCGTCGTATTCGCCGATGCCGGCTTCCTGCTCGATCACCTGCGGGCCGTTCAGGCCCAGGCGCGCTTCGCGGGTGACCAGCAGGTGGCTGCACAGGCCGGCGGCGATGGACATGCCACCAAAGCAACCGACCGAACCTGCGACCAGCCCGACCACCGGCTGATAGGCGCGCAGCTCGACGATCGCCGCCTGGATCTCGGCAATCGCCGCCAGGCCCAGGTTGGCCTCCTGCAGGCGCACGCCGCCGGTTTCCAGCAGCAGCACGGCGCAGGTGGGGATGCCGTTGCGGTTGTCTTCGATGGCCAGCTCCAGGGCGCCGGCAATCTTGGCCCCGCCCACCTCGCCCATGCTGCCGCCCTGGAAGGCACCTTCGATGGCGGCGATGACGGTGTTGCGCCCCTGCAACTGGCCCTTGGCGATGACCACGCCGTCGTCGGCCTGGGGCACGATGCCCTGGCGCGGCAGCCAGGGCGACATCAACCGTTCGAAGGGGCCGAGCAGTTCGCGAAAACTGCCGGGGTCGAGCAAGGCGCGGGCACGCTGGCGCGCACCGAGTTCGACGAAGCTGCGGCTTTGCAGCAGGCGGGCGATGTCAGTCATGGGCGATCTCCTCGAAGCCTTGCTCCAGGCGCAGGCGCACCACCCCGGGCGTGGCGCCGAAATCATGGATGTCGATCTTCACCGCCGGTACGCTGCGGCCTTCGAACAGGCGCTGGAACAGCTGGCCCCAGCGGGCGCTGCTGCCGTTGACCGAGGTCACCACCTGGATGTCCAGCTGGCCAGGGGTGCCGGGTTCGATCAGCACTTCCAGGTCGCCGGAGCTGACGCAGCCGACCAGGGTGCGGCCGCGGCCGGGCTCGGCAGCGGGGAATTGAAAGTTCAGGGTTTCCATGTCACAGGCTCCCGGTCTTGTCGAGGAACAGGCAGGCGGCCAGCAGGTCGGCGGCGCCGCCTGGCGAGGCATTCATGTGCAGCAGTTGGGCGTCGAGCAGGCGCAGCTGGCGGCGGCCGTCGAGGCTGGCGCAACCGCCGGCGTCGAGCACGGCGCGGGCGCCCTGCTGCAAGGCTTGCAGGCCTTGCGGGCCGGCGCGCCAGAGCACGCAGGTGTCGCTCAGGGCGGCCATGATCGCCAGCAAGGCGTCGAGGCGGGCCTGGGTTTCGCTGGCGCCGGCGGCGCGGCTGCGGCGCAGTTGCGGCAGGCCATGTTCGATCACCGCCGGGAAGCCTTGCTGGGCCTGCTCGCGGGCACCGCTGGCGCCGTAGCGGCGGCGTACCTGGTTGCCGTGGCTGTCGGGGGTTATGGCGGCCGGGTCGTCGATCAGGGCAATACGGCCGGCGCGTGCGGCTACGGCTGCGGCGTCGGCACGGGTGTCCAGGGCGCGCGCCGCTACCAGCAGGCCCAGGGCCCAGATGGCGCCGCGGTGGGTGTTGACGCCGCCGGTAGCGGCCAGCATCTGGGCTTCGCCTTCGCGGCCGATGCGGCCCAGGGCGGTACGCAGCGGTAGGCCGACCGCGCCATGCTGCTCGGCGGCTTCGGCCATTTGCCGCAGGCATGGCCACAGGGCCAGGGCCGAGGCGTGCATCAGGGGCAGGCTCATGTCGCGGTGGGCGCCACTGCTGCGGCGGTCGACCAGGCCGGGTTTGGGCGAAAGTTCGGCTTCGTCGATCAGGGACTCGACGGCAAGGTCGGCCAGGTGATCGTGCAGCGGGATTGTGCTGGCTTTTGCTGGCCCTATCGCCGGCAAGCCGGCGCCCACAGGGGGGCGCAGCGGCGCCACGGTTTCGAGTGTCTGCATCACCAGCTCCTGAACCGTGCGGGCGGGTTGTAGAGGCCGCCGGACCAGTCCACCAGGTCGGCGATGCTGCGCGCGGCGAGCAGTTCGCGGCTGGCGTCGGTGCGGCGGATGCCGAGGTCTTCGGGCAGCGCCACCAGGCCTTGCTGGCGCAGGCGCAGGGTGTCTTTTGGGTCGTGGCGCAGGCCGATGGCGGTGACCCCGGCCACGGCGGCGATCATCTGCTGGCGCTCTTGCAGGCTGCGCGCCTTGTACAGGTAGGCGATGCCCTCTTCGGTGAGCAGGTGGGTGACGTCGTCGCCGTAGATCATCACCGGCGCCAGGGGCATGCCGGCCTTCTTCGCCACTTCGACCGCATCGAGGGTTTCGACGAAGGTGGGCTTGCCGCCTTCCTGGTAGGTCTCGACCATCTGCACCACCAGCTTGCGGCCGCGTTCGAGCATCGTCTCGGGCACGGTCATGTCCAGCCAGGCCGGGGTCGCGTGGCGCCGGCCACGGGGGTCGTGGCCCATGTTCGGCGCACCGCCGAAGCCGGCCAGGCGGCCACGGGTGACGGTGGAGGAATGGCCATCGCCATCGACCTGCAAGGTGGCGCCGATGAACAGGTCGACCGCGTACTGGCCGGCCAGCTGGCACATCATGCGGTTGGAGCGCAGCGAGCCGTCGCGGCCGGTGAAGAACACGTCCGGGCGCTGGGCGATGTAGTCTTCCATGCCCAGTTCGGTGCCAAAGCAATGCACGCTTTCGACCCAGCCGGTCTCGATCGCCGGGATCAGGGTCGGGTGCGGGTTGAGGGTCCAGTTGCGGCAGATCTTGCCCTTCAGGCCCAGCGATTGGCCATAGGTAGGGAGGATCAGCTCGATGGCGGCGGTGTTGAAGCCGATGCCGTGGTTCAGCGACTGCACCTGGTGTTTTTCGTAGATGCCGCGGATCGCCATCATCGCCATCAGCACATGCACCGGCTTGATGTGGCGCGGGTCGCGGGTGAACAGCGGCTCGATGTAGAACGGCTGGTCGGCGACCACCACGAAATCCACCCACGAGGCCGGGATGTCGACCCGTGGCAAGTCGTCGACGCGGTCCACCAGCTGGTTGACCTGGGCGATCACCAGGCCGTCGCTGAAGGCGGCAGGCTCGACCAGGGCCGGGGTGTCTTCGGTGCTGGGGCCGGTGTACAGGTTGCCTTCGCGGTCGGCCATGAAGCCGGCGACCAGGGTGACGTTGGGGATCAGGTCGACCAGCAGCCGCGAGTACAGCTCGATGTAGGTGTGGATGGCGCCCACTTCGAGCAGGCCGTCTTCGAGCAGTTGGCCAATGCGCAGGCTCTGCGGGCCGGCGAAGGAGAAGTCGAGCTTGCGCGCGATGCCGCGCTCGAACAGGTCCAGGTGCTCGGCGCGGCTGACGCTGGGCATGATCATGTGCAAGTCGTGCAGGCGCTCGGGGTCGGCCTTGGCCAATGACCGCGAGAGGAAGTCGGCCTGCTTCTGGTTGTTGCCTTCGAGCACCACCCGGTCGCCGGGGGCGATCAACAGCTCCAGCGCCTCGACGATACGCTCGGTAGGCAGCACCACACCGTCGGCCAGGTGGCGCACACGTTCGAGGCGGCGCTGCTTCTCGGCGCGCCGCCGCGACCATTGCGGCGGTGGATTGTTGGTTATGGTCATTGGGTGACTCCACGGGTTCGCTGTCGTGGAGGCACAGTAGGACGGGCTACCCAGGCCGATCAATCAAGCCGGGGGCGCAATCGTTACGCTCAGGTTAACGATTGCAGGCCGATCAGCGCCGAGGCGATGGCAAGCGCACCAGCGACCAGCCAGCCTCGGGTTCTTCCAGCACCAGGCGCACGCCGCCCAGCGGGGTGGGGTCGAGCAGCTTCGGCGCCAGGTCGCCGACCAACCAGTTGGCGGTGTTGGCGGCGATGATGCGGCCATCGGCACTGATCAGCACCGCTTCGTTGTCCAGGCGCATCAGGCTGCACACCAGCATCTTCTCCAGGTTGTGCAGCGACAGGTCGAGCCCTGCCACGCCGATGAAGCGGCCCTCGACGAGGATCGGCATGGTGAAGGTCAGCACATACATGTTGGTGCCGTAGAGGTCCACGTAGGGGCCTTCCACGCTGCTGCTGCGCGAGTCGCGCGGGCGGGCGTACCAGGGCATGTTGGTGTAGTCGTAGAAGTTCTCGCGGCGGCGGTCGAAGTTCGGGCGCAGCGGCAGGGTCTTGCCACCGTCGGCCAGGTACCACCACTCCAGGTGCATCTCGCGGTCGGCCAGGCAGCCGGGTTCGACGATCACCCCGCCGCCGCAGCCGAAGGCGCCGGTGGCCAGCAGTTGCTCATCGATGGCCGGGCGCAGCAGGGCCAGGTCCTTGGAGGCCGGCTCGCGGCCTTCGGCCAGCACCCGGCGCCACTGCTCGGCCGCCACATCCACCAGCTGCCGCACCTGGCCGAAGATGGTGCCCACCGTGCTGTTGAGCTGCCGGGCGCAGAGCAGCAGAGGGTCGCTATCGATCGCGGTAGACATGGCATTTCCTCACGCAGGTATTTTTGTACGTTGTTGTGCTCAAGGGGTCAGGCCGGGCTTTCGCCTGCGGCCAGCAGTTCCAGGCGCAGTGCCATCAGGCGCTTGATGCCGCGGCTGACATGCGCTTCGGCCAGCGCACCGGCCAGTACCGCGTCGCCGTTGACCAGGGCATCGAGAATCGCCCGGTGTTCGTGTTCGATCACGCTGACCTCGCCACCGCCTGCCGCCTCCATCCATAGAAGCTCGCCGACTTCCGACTGCAGGCGCATTTCGGCGTGGGTCAGGCGCAGCGACTGGGCCGCGGCCGCCACCTCGATATGGAACCGCGCATCGGCGCGGTGGCGCGCCAGGCGCGTGCTGGCCTGGGCCAGCGACTCGATGTGCTGGGCAATGCGCGCCTGCTGCTCGCGCGAGCTGCGCTGCGCGGCCAGGCGTGCGGCGGTGCCGGAGATCGCCATCTGCTCGTCACCCAGGTCGCGCAGGTCGGGGCCGCTCATTTCGCGCAGGCGGGCCAAGAGCAGCGGCTCGGGCAGCTCGACCGGCGCGCAGACGAAGCTGCCGCCGTTGCGCCCGCGGCGGGTTTCGATCAGCCCGCGCTGGCGCAGCACCACCAGCGCTTCGCGCAAGGTCACGGTGGCCACTCCCAGTTGCAGCGCCAGCTCGCTTTCGCTGGGCAGTTGCTGGCCTTCGGTGAACAGCCCCAGTTCGATGGCCTCCACCAGCCTGCGCGCCACTTCGTCGGTACGGCCTTCCTGGCGCAGGCGAATGAACGCGGTGCTGCGGGCAGTATTCAGGGCACTCAATTGACTCTCCCTTTTCAGTGTGTTCGACCTGGCCCTGAGGCATGGGGCTAAACGTTCAGTTCCGTATCTTATAGCGATTGGGCGGCGGCTGATACGGTTGCCGCCACCCCTGCGCGGCCGCTTGCTTGCGGCCTGCGACCAATTATCGCCTTGGCAGTTGGCAAACTTCAAACATTAAGATATGTTTTCATATGTTTACGGCTTGTACCACAACGATAAAACCCCTCAAGGGAACCGCCATGCAAACAAACCTACTCATCAACGGCCAGCTGATTGCCGGTGAGGGCGCCAGCCAGCCTGTCTACAACCCCTCCCTGGGCGAGGTGATGGTTACCCTCAACGAGGCCAGCAGCGCCCAGGTGGATGCCGCCGTGCAGGCCGCCGACCAGGCGTTCGATGCCTGGTCGCAAACCCCACCCAAGGACCGCGCCGCCCTGCTGCTCAAGCTTGCCGACCGCATCGAGGCGCAGGCCGAGGTGTTCGCCTCGCTGGAATCGCAGAACTGCGGCAAGCCCTACCAGGCAGCGCTCAACGACGAGATCCCCGCCGTTGCCGACGTGTTCCGCTACTTCGCCGGCGCCAGCCGCTGCATGAACGGCTCGGCCGGCGGCGAGTACCTGCCCGGCCACACCTCGATGATTCGCCGCGACCCGCTGGGCGTGGTCGCCTCCATCGCGCCGTGGAACTACCCGCTGATGATGGTGGCCTGGAAGCTCGCCCCGGCCCTGGCCGCCGGCAACTGCGTGGTGCTCAAGCCGTCCGAGCAGACCCCGCTGACCGCGCTGAAACTGGCCGAGCTGATCAACGCGCTGTTCCCGGCCGGCGTGGTCAACATCCTGTTCGGCAAGGGCCCGAGCGTGGGCGAGCCGCTGGTGACCCACCCGAAAGTGCGCCTGGTGTCGCTGACCGGCTCCGTGGCCACCGGGGCGCGCATCGTCGCCACTACCGCCAGCAGCGTGAAGCGCACGCACATGGAGCTGGGCGGCAAGGCCCCGGTGCTGATCTTCGACGACGCCGACATCGACGCCGCCGTCGAGGGCATCCGCGCTTTCGGCTTCTACAATGCCGGCCAGGACTGCACCGCCGCCTGCCGTTTGTATGTGCAGCAAGGCGTCTACGAGGCCTTCGTGGAAAAACTCGGCCAGGCGGTGGGCAGCATTCGCCATGGCCTGCAGGACGACCCGCAGACCGAGCTGGGCCCGCTGATCACCCGCGACCACCTGGAGCGCGTGGCAGGCTTCGTCGAGCGCGCCAAGGCGCAGCCGCACATCCGCGTGGTCACCGGTGGCAACCGCGTGCCGGGCCCGGGCTACTTCTTCGAGCCGACGGTGCTGGCCGACGCCCGCCAGGACGATGAGATCGTCCAGCGCGAAGTGTTCGGCCCGGTGGTCAGCGTCACCCCGTTCAGCGACGAAGCCCAGGCCCTGGCCTACGCCAACGACTCCGACTACGGCCTCGCCTCCTCGGTGTGGACCGCCGATGTCGGGCGCGCCAACCGCCTGGCGGCGCGCCTGCAGTATGGCTGCACCTGGGTCAACACCCACTTCATGCTGGTCAGCGAGATGCCCCACGGCGGCATGAAGCAGTCTGGCTACGGCAAGGACATGTCCATGTACGGGCTGGAAGACTACACCTGCGTGCGGCACGTGATGTTCAAGCACTAAAACCGTTTTCGCGTTCGCCACAAAACATATAACACAATAGGTAATATGGCTTTGCGCGCCGACCGCGCGCCCTGCCAGCACCTGCACGAGGTGAAACACCATGCTCATCACCGGCATCAAGAGCCGCCCGGTCTATGACCGCCTGCAGCCGATGGCCAGTGGCCTGCGCCACCTGGTCGCCGGCCAGGGCAGCGGCGGCACGGCCATGCTGCGCCTGATCGGCGACATGACCGCGGCCCAGCGCCAGGCCAGCACCCTGCTCTACTCCACCGAGACCTTTTCCGGGCACAACCACCTGGCCGAACTGCGCAAGGCCGACGTCGGCGAGCTGCAGGTGTTCGACAGCAACCAGGCGCTGATCGACGGCCTGCGCCAGCTGCTCGGCAGCGCGCACATGGGCACCCGGCTGTACCTGAGCGGCTCGGAAAGCTTCATCGGCACCACCATGCAGGCGGCCAACGCGGTGGACCTGAACCGTGACGAGGTGCTGCGCGAACACAGCGGCACCCTGGTGCGGCGCGTGTGGTGCGCGCACTGCGACACCTACACCGAAAACGTCACCCACCGCGTGTTCACCTGCCCCGGCTGCCAACTGGACCTGGTGGTACGCGACCACTATTCGCGCCGCCTGGCCGCCTTCCAGGGCATCAAGGCCGACGGTGAAGTCCCGGGCGAAATGCCAGCTGCCGAGGAGCTCGACACGTGAACACCCATAACGGAACCCTCAGCGTGCGGGTCACCCGCATCGAGACGCTGACCCCGGAAATCAAGCGCTTCACCTTCGTCGACCCGCACGGCAAGCACCTGCCGGCGTTCTCCGGCGGCAGCCATGTGGTGGTGGTGATGCAGGACGGTGACAAGACCCACCGCAACGCCTACTCGCTGATGGGCTCGCCCTACGACTCCAGCGCCTACCAGATTGCCGTGCGCCGGGTCGAAGGCGGCCGTGGTGGTTCGCGCCACCTGCACGAGCAGGTCGAGGAAGGTGCGCTGCTGCAGATCCTGCAGCCGGCCAACCTGTTCCCGCTGGCCAAGCACGCCCGCCAGCACGTGTTCATCGCCGGGGGCGTGGGCATTACCCCGGTGTACTCGCAGATGGAAGAGCTGCACATCAAGCAGGCCGACTTCGAGCTGCACCTGGCCGTGCGCGGCCCCGAGCACATCGCCCTGGGCGAGGAGCTCAAGGCCCGCTATGGCGAGCGCGTGCAGCTGTATGTGCAAGGCGTCGATGCGCGCATGGACATCCGCCAGATCCTCGCCGAACGCCCGCTGGGCAGCCACGTGTACGTGTGCGGCCCGGACAGCATGATCGACGACACCCTCGACAGCGCCCGTGCCCTCGGCTGGACCGACAGCCACATCCACTACGAGCGCTTCGTCGAGCAGGGCTCCAGCGGTCAGCCGTTCAGCGTCACCCTCGCCCGCCAGGGCGTGACCCTCGAAGTGCCGCCCGACCAGTCGCTGCTCGAAGCCGCCGAACAGGCCGGCTACAAGGTGCCCTACCTGTGCCGCGGCGGCGCCTGCGGCTACTGCGAAACCGAAGTGCTGGAACTGGACGGCGAGCTGGACCACCGCGACGACTGGCTGAGCGAGCAAGACAAGCTCGAGCGCCGCAAATTCATGCCCTGCGTATCCCGCGCCACCTGCAGCCGCCTGGTCGTAGACCTCTGAGACGAGAACAAACCATCATGACCGTATTCAAGCCGATCGAAACCTACTGCGACGACTACACCTACAGCAACAGCCGCGAGGCGATCCTGCGCCTGCCCTTCCCCTACCCGGAAGACCAGTACATGTACTCGATGAACGTCGAGCCCCATGTACCGTTCGGCGTCGGCGCCCTGCGCGCGCAGTTCGACATCGACGAGCACTACATCTCCGAGTGCCACCACCGCGCGCACACCCTCGACAGCCAGCCGGGCGTGCACTACGCCGCCCTGCCGCACATGATGGAAGCGCAGTGGGACCTGCTGGAGCTGCTGATGGAGTGCTACTCGCGGGACTTCCCCGAGCACTTCACCCTGGAGAAGAACGGCAGCCAGTGGCACTGGATCAACCGCCCGCTGCAGATCGACCAGACCTTCACCTTCGGCGACGCCAGCACCCTGCCGATGGAGCCGATGGAGTACATCACCCGCCAGGCCCAGGGCGAGTTCATCCTTCTCGAAGAGCGTGACGAAACCCTGGTGATGGGCGCCGGCATGGCCACCCAGCGCGCCGACTACTCGCTGCGCTTCAACTTGGGCATGAGCTTCATGGAGTTCCACGGCCCGGTGCCCAAGCTGCACGAAATGGGCATCCTGCAGCGCGCCCTGAAGTTCCTGCTGCGCCTGCGCCCAGGCCACCCGGTGCGCCGCACCAACTGGTCGATCACCGTCAACCCGCGCCTGGAAACCTCGGCCGAAACCCTGCCGGACTGGGCCCCGGACCGCACCACGGTGACGCCGGAGAACGCCGGCGAGCTGGTCAACCTGCGCATCGAACTGCAACCGCTGCACCGCCTGCCGCGCAGCAACGCGGTGCTGTTCCCGGTACGCACCTACCTGGTCAGCCTCAAGGAGCTGGCCGAGGCCGCACCGCAGTGGGCTAAGCGCATGCACCGGGTGATCCGCGACCTGGACCAGGAGCTGGTCGACTACAAGGGCTTCACCCGCTACCGCGATGCCATGGTGGCGTGGCTGTCGCAGTACGACGACGGCACGCCTGTCGACGAAAGTCTGCAGCAGTAAACCTTTAGCCCACGAGCGCGCCATACTGGCGCGCTTTTTCGTAATGCCATGCATGCCAACCAGGGATCACCCCCGATGAAAAAAACAATACGCAATGCCTTGCCCGAAAGCTGGAGCCTGGTGTTCTCCGCCGCCGCCTCCGCCTATGGCGTGGGGCTGCTCGGCCTGTGGGCGCTGCCGTTTCTGATCAGCGCCATCATCAATGACCTCAAGCTCAACGAAGCCCAGGCCGGGCTACTGATGTCGGCCGAGTTCATCTTCACCATGCTCGCCTCGTTGCTGGTGGCGCCGTTCATGGGCCGCGCCCCGCGCCGCAGCCTGGCGCTGGCGGGCACCCTGCTGGCAATTGCCGCAAACCTTGCAAGTGCGCACATGACCGACCTCTATGCCCTGGGCGCCGTGCGCTGCGTGGCCGGGGTCGGTGCCGGCCTGGCGCTGGCCTGCGGCAATGCCTGCGTGGCCAGCGCGACACAGCCCGACCGCATCGCCGGGCACATGAACATCCTCTCGGTGCTGCTGATGATCGTGGTGATGCTCGGCTATGCCAAGGTCATGGCGCTGTTCGGGCTGGCCGGCCTGTACTACGCGATGGCCGCGACCATGGCGCTGATGCTGCTGGCGATCCCGGTGATGGAGCAGCGTGCGCCGCGGGCCGACGCCACGCACACCACGCCCCAGGGCTCGAGCAATGTGCTGCTGAGCCTGCCGGCGATCTGCATGATGCTGGCGATGTTCGTGTTCCAGGCCCGCGACACCATGGGCTGGGCGTTCGTCGAGCGCATCGGCACGCTGGTGGGCTACAGCGGAGACGAGCTGGGCATGCTGCTGTCGTTCCAGTCCTTCATCGGCCTGATCGGGCCATTGCTGGCGGCGATGATCGGCAAGCGCTTCGGGCTGAGCACGCCGGTGATCCTGGCCATCCTGCTGACCGGCGCAACCAGCCTGTGCTATGTGCTGGGCGAGCATTCCAAGCCCATGTACACCATGGGTGTGATGACCATCTGCATTACCTACTTCTATGCCTTGAGCTACCTGACCGGGCTGGCCGCCGCGCTGGACCGCGAAGGGCGTGTGGTGGCTGCGGCGAGCAGCTTCCTGAGCCTGGGGCTGGCGGTAGGGCCGGCGATTTCCGGCGGGTTGATTTCGCTGGGCGGGTTCAGCCTGGCGGCCTGGGGCATTGGCGTGACCGTGGTGCTGACCTTGCTGCTGGTATCCATCCCCTTGGCGAGCATTCGCCGCGAGCACGTTACCGTAGGGTTGGCGGCCGCTTGAGGTAGGCGGCGCGGTTGAGATCGAGCGCCGCCCGCGCGGCGCATCGCGGATGAATCCGCTCCCACATTTGTTGCAACGTACCTATGCCTGATAGGCCATGGTTGACAGCCTTGTTGGTACGACGCAATTTCTCGGCGGGCGCCAAGAGCGGGCAACCATGGCCTGACAGACCGTGGTACGTTGCAACAAATGTAGGAGCGGATTCATCCGCGATGCGCCGCGCGGGCGGCGCTCGATCTTGACCACGCTGAAAAACTCGACCCAGGCAAAAACGCAGACTCCCCCTGCATATTTGCCGATTGTGTACGACAAATTCGCATGCCAGGATCTCGCGATACTCCAGCGGCCTCCAGACTTCACTTGGAAAATCAATAACAAAGCAGGGAGAACGCGATGACCGCGCACGCTCACACCTCGGCAACGGCTCATGTACTGGCCGAGGTCCGCAACCAGATTGGCCACCTCACCCTCAACCGCCCCGCCGGCCTCAATGCCCTGACCCTGGACATGGTGCGCAGCCTGCGCCAGCAGTTCGACCGCTGGGCCGACGACCCGCAGGTGCTGGCCGTGGTGCTGCGCGGCGAAGGCCCCAAGGGCTTCTGCGCCGGCGGCGATATCCGCTCGCTGCACGACAGCTACAAGGCCGGCGACACCCTGCACGAAGACTTCTTCGCCGAGGAATACGCCCTCGACCTGCTGATCCACCGCTACCGCAAGCCGGTGCTGGTGCTGATGGACGGCTTCACCCTCGGCGGCGGCATGGGCCTGGCCCAGGGCTGCGACCTGCGCGTCGTCACCGAGCGCAGCCGGCTGGGCATGCCCGAGGTCGGCATCGGCTACTTCCCGGATGTGGGCGGCAGCTACTTCCTGCCGCGCATCCCGGGCGAGCTAGGCATCTACCTGGGGGTCAGCGGCGCCCAGGTGCAGGCCGCCGACGCGCTGTACTGCGGGCTGGCCGACTGGTACGTGCCCAGCGACAAGCTCGCGGCCCTGGATGAAGGGCTGGACCGCCTGAACTTCACCGGCAACCCGCTCAAGGACCTGCAAAACCTGCTGGCCAAGCTCGGCAGCCAGACGCTGGACGACGCGCCACTGGAAAAGCTGCGCCCGGTCATCGACCACTTCTTCGCCCTCCCCGACCTGAGCGCGATCATCGAGCAGCTGCGCGCGGTGAGCATCGGCGACAGCCACCAGTGGGCGCTGGCCACCGCCGACCAGCTGGAAAGCCGCTCGCCGCTGGCGATGGCGGTTACCCTGGAGATGCTGCGCCGTGGCCGCCACCTCTCGCTGGACGACTGCTTTGCCATGGAGCTGCACCTGGACCGCCAGTGGTTCCAGTACGGCGACATCATCGAAGGCGTGCGCGCGCTGATCATCGACAAGGACAAGCAGCCGCGCTGGAACCCGCCGACCCTGGCCGGCCTGCAGCGCCAGCGGGTCGACCAATTCTTCGAAGGCCTGTGAGCCTGGGAGTACACAGATGCAAGACCTGGAACTGAGCGAAGAGCAGATCATGATCCGCGACATGGCCCGGGATTTTGCCCGCGGCGAGATCGCGCCGCACGCCCAGGCATGGGAAAAGGCCGGCTGGATCGATGACGGCGTGGTGCGCAAGATGGGCGAGCTGGGCCTGCTCGGCATGGTGGTGCCGGAAGACTTCGGCGGCAGCTTCACCGACTACGTCGCCTACGCCCTGGCGGTCGAGGAAATCGCCGCCGGTTGCGGCGCCACCGGGGCGATGATGAGCATCCACAACTCGGTGGGCTGTGGCCCGCTGCTGGCCTATGGCAGTGCCGAACAGCAGCAGGCGTGGCTGCCGCGCCTGGCCAATGGCGAGGTGATCGGCTGCTTCTGCCTGACCGAACCGCAGGCCGGCTCCGAGGCGCACAACCTGCGCACCCGCGCCGAGCTGGTGGACGGTGAGTGGGTGATCAATGGCGCCAAGCAGTTCGTCAGCAATGCCCGCCGTGCGGGGCTGGCCATCGTCTTCGCGGTGACTGACCCGCAGCTGGGCAAGAAAGGCCTGTCGGCATTCCTGGTGCCGACCGACAACCCAGGCTTCAAGGTTGACCGCAGCGAGCACAAGATGGGCATCCGCGCCTCCGACACCTGCGCGGTGACCTTCGACAACTGCCGCATCCCCGCGGCCAACCTGCTGGGCGAACGTGGCAAGGGCCTGGCGATTGCGCTGTCGAACCTCGAAGGCGGGCGTATCGGCATTGCCGCCCAGGCGCTGGGGATCGCCCGCGCGGCGTTCGAGGCGGCGCTGGTGTACTCGCGTGAGCGGGTGCAGTTCGGCAAGCCGATCAACGAACACCAGAGCATCGCCAACCTGCTGGCCGACATGCAGGTGCAGGTCAATGCCGCGCGCCTGCTGATCCTGCATGCCGCGCGCCTGCGCAGTGCTGGCAAGCCGTGCCTGTCGGAGGCCTCGCAGGCGAAGCTGTTCGCCTCGGAGATGGCCGAACGGGTGTGCTCGATGGCGATCCAGGTGCATGGCGGGTATGGGTACCTGGAGGATTATCCGGTGGAGCGGCATTACCGGGATGCGCGGATCACGCAGATCTATGAAGGGTCCAGCGAGATTCAGCGGATGCTGATTGCGCGGGAGTTGAAGCACTATCCGCTGTGATGCTACCGGCCTCATCGCCGGCAAGCCGGCTCCCACAGGTATGGACTGCCGCCAAGAAGTTGGACACCCATCCAATACAGCAGCGCTGCTGACAATACTGTGGGAGCCGGCTTGCCGGCGATGAGGCCCGCACAGTCAGCGGCGTTGTTTGAAGGTTTCCGACGGCAGCTCGCCAAAGCGCTGGCGGTAGATTTCGGCAAACCGCCCCAGGTGCAAAAAGCCATAATCCATCGCCAGCTCAGTCACGCTGCGCACCGTGCAGCTGCCATCGCCCAGGCACGCATGCACCCGCTCCAGCTTGCGCTGGCGCACGTACTGCTTGGGCGTGGTGCCCAGTTGCCGGTCGAACAGCGCATATAAAGAACGCACGCTCATGCACGCCTGCTCGGCCAGGGTCTCGGCCGCCAGCTCCAGTTTCAGGTTGCGCTCGATGTAGTCGAGAATCCGCTCCAGGCTCGCACCCGGGCTGGCCAGGCGCTCGCGGCGGATGTTGGTGCTCATCAAGGTCAGCAGCTTGCTGGCCACGATTTCGCTGTAATGCCCCTGCACCCGCGGCAGCGAATCGCTGACCTCGGCCTCGTGGCAGACCATCGCCAGCAGGTTGACGAAACCGTCCAGCTCATCGAGCCGGTAATGGTTGCGCAAAAACCGCACGCCGCCGTCTGGCCGCTGCCAGCGTTGCTCCTCGCAGATCGAGTCGAGCAGCCGGGTCGGCAGCTTGAGAATGAATTTTTCGCAGTCGTGCGAATACGTCAGGTCGACCGGGTCGTCCGGGTTGATCAGCAGCAGCTCGCCCGGCACCAGGTGGTGCTCGCGCTGGTGGCCGCGCCACAGGCAGTTGCCGCTGAGCAGCACCTGCAGGTGGTAGATGGTTTCCAGGGCTGGCGAGGTGACCCGCACGCTGCCGCCGTAGCTGATGCGGCACAGGTCGAGGTCGGCGAACTTGCGGTGGCTGAGGCTGGCCTGGGGGTGGGTGGTGCGCGACAGGCCGATGCAATGCTGGCCCACGTGCCGGTTGACGTAGTCGGACACGGCATACGGGTCGGCGTGATGGAACACGCTACTGCGCTCGCTCAGCAGGCGGCTTTCCATAGGCAAGGCACTCGGTATCGTTATTGTTCTGTTCGCCGCTGCCTACTGGCCGGGGGCCGGTGGTCGCGGTCGGTCACGGTCCTGGCGATACACTAAGCAAAAGGCCGGGGTTGGGCAATGCGATCTGTGGATTGGCTGGGCGGATAGCGCCCGGCGGTACCAGGCGTTGGGGCGATTATCGGCCGCTTACTGCACCGGCAGGAAGTTCATCAACAAAAGGCTCTGCGCATAGTTGAGGCCGATACGCCGGTAGCGCTCGTCGAGCAGCTCGGCCAACAGGTCCAGGCGCGCGACCACCTTGCCGAATTCCACGGCGAAACTCAGGTTGCTGCCCGCCTCGGAAATCTCGTTGGAGAACAGCAGCAGCACGCCATTGGCATCCTGGCGCTGGCTCAGCATCCAGGTCGCCTTCTCGATATTGCGCGCAGCGTTGTTGATGAACAGCGGGTCGAGGGTATCGGTCATGTAGAACTCGGTGCGCCCGCCATGGGCGGTCACCAGCATGCTGCCGATGGCGTAGATGAAGGCACCGACCCGGTCACCGCGAAACTCCGGGCTCAGGGCATAGCTCAAGGCAGCCAGGTCGCGGCGGTTGCCCAGCTGCGGCAAGGGTTGGCGCTGCTCGATGGCCAGGCGTATCTGCCGTTCGGCCGTGGCGGTGTCGAGGTAGCCGGAGAGCGTCAGCTGGTTGGGGTTGCGCAGGTACAGCTTGTTCATCAGCAGGTACAGGCTCTGCAGGTTGTCGCGCATGGACAGCGTGGCCAGGCGATCGACGCTGGTCTGGAACAGCTCGCTGGGCTTGCCGTTGCCGAACTGGCTGACGATGTCATGGCCTTGTTGCTGGGTACAGGCGCCCAGGCAGGCCAGGGCGCCTGCCAGCAGCAGGCGGGGGATTTTCAGGGGTTTGCTTGCAACCATCGGCACCGGGACAGGGTCGGCGGCCGCGCTGGGGATCGGCGTGGCCTGGCCAAGCATAGAGCCCGGAAATGGGAAAAAGTGCGATGGGGGTGCCTGTGATGGCCTCATCGCCGGCAAGCCGGCTCCCACAAAGTACGGGCTGGCCGCAAGATACCTGTGGGAGCCGGCTTGCCGGCGATGCGGCCAATGCAGGTCACATGGCGTGGCGCAACATCTGCACCACCTGCGCATGCAGCGCCGGGTCACCACAGGCCACCACGCACCCGCCATCCTGCGCACTGCTGCCGTCCCAGGCGGTGATCACCCCGCCCGCCCCTTCGATGATCGGCATCAGCGCCTGCACGTCATAGGGCTGCAGGCTCGCCTCGACGATCACGTCGACAAAGCCCGATGCCAACATGCAGTAGGCATAGCAATCACCGCCATAGCGCATCAGCCGCGCCTGGCCGGCCACGGCTTCGAAGGCGGCCTTGCGCTCGGCGGTGTCGAACATGTCTGGCGTGGTGCACATCAGCGTGGCCGCCGCCAGGTCGGCGCAAGCGCGGGTTTTCAGCGCCGTGCCGCTGCGCCAGGCGCCTGCCGGGGTACCGACGAAGCGTTCGCCGGTGAACGGCTGGTTCATCACCCCCAGCACCGGGCGGCTGCCGTCATTGAGCGCAATCAGCGTGCCCCACAGCGGCAGGCCGGTGATGAAGGCGCGGGTGCCGTCGATCGGGTCGAGTACCCAGGTCAGCGGGCTGCTGCCCACCGCCACGCCAGCCTCTTCGCCGAGAATGCCGTGCTCTGGGTAGCGCGCCTGGATCAGTGCGCGCATGGCATCCTCGGCCGCCTTGTCGGCCACGGTCACCGGGTCGTACAAGCGCCCGCCCTTGTCCTCGACGTCAAGGCTGGCACGAAAATACGGCTTGATCGCCAGCGCAGCGGCATCGGCCAGCTGTTCGGCGAAGGCTTGGAATTCGCCGATCTGTTCAGCGCTCAGGGACATGGGGCAGGCCTCGTGGGAAATGTCGGGGCTGCATCATACCCGACGAGCCGCGTATTACACCGCCGTCAGGTGCTCGTAGAGGATGGTCGCACCGACCAGCATCAGCACGATGCCACCGACGATCTCGGCGCGCTTGCCCACCACGGACCCCAGCGCTCGCCCAAGCATGGTGCCAATGGTCACCATGGTCATGGTCGCCAGGCCGATCGCGGCAGCCGCCACCCAGATGTTCACGTCGACGAAGGCAAGGCCCACACCCACGGCCAAGGCATCGATGCTGGTGGCAACGGCCGTTACCGCCAGGATCCAGAACGAGTGCTGGCTCTGTTTCTCTTCTTCTTCGTCATCGGGCTTGAGGCCTGCATGCACCATGTGCGCGCCCAGCAGCAGCAACAGGGTAAAGGCGATCCAGTGGTCCCACTGTTCGACATACTGGCTGGCCGCCTGGCCCAGCAGCCAGCCGATGACCGGGGTGATGGCCTCGATCACGCCAAAGATCAGGCCGGTGCGCAGGGCTTCGGCCAAGCGTGGCTTGTGCAGGCTGGAACCCTTGCCGATGGCGGCCGCGAAGGCATCCGTGGACATGGCGAAGGCAAGGAATATGAGGGAAATGGGATTCAACGATCAGACTCCAGCCAGGCAACGAGTCAACGACAGACGACCTGCAGGCCCGGCTTGGCTGCAGGAAGGTCGTTGGTCTCGCCAATCCGGGTGGATGCGCTGGCCATGGCAGGTTGCCAAATATGTTGACCAGAGCGCTTTCGCAGGGCGCGAAGGCAGGCTACTCCCCAAAGAGTGGCGCGATGATACCAGCGCCCGGGGGAAAAAGCGCGAAAGGTTTTGCCGGGCGCAACCGGGGCTAGACTGTACAGACCAGATGACATGGCATGAACCGGGGGGCTGCCCACACGAGGAGGTGTGCGATGAGCCAGTTCAAGCGTTTGTTGGTCATGCTCGGCCCGCAGATGCGCCACACGCCGGCGCTGCAACGCGCCGCGGCGTTGGCCGAATCCAACGGCGCACTGCTGGATATCAACGTGTTCGTCGACGATGTCGACACCTTTGGCCTGATGAGCGACGGCCGTGAGCGCGAGCGGCTGCTGGCCGACAACCGCCAGTGGCTGGCCGACCAGGCCGAGCAGCTGGGCAATGCCGGGCTCGATGTGTCCACCGAATTGCTGCTCACCCGCGACCCGCTGGGCAGCGCGCTCGAACGCATGGAACAGCTGGGCTGCGATCTGCTGGTCAAGGATGTGCAGCACGAGCCGGTGCTCAAGCGCCTATTGGTGACGCCACTGGACTGGCAGCTGCTCAAGGACAGCCCGGTGGCCGTGCACCTGGTCAGCGACATCCGCCTACCCCTCCCCCGGCAGATCGCCGCGGCGGTCGACCTCAATAGCCATGGCAGCGGCGAGCACCTGGACGAACAGGTGATCCACTGCGCCCATGCCCTGGCCTTGCAGTGCAATGGCGAACTGCACCTGCTGCACGTGTGCGATGCGGCCAAGACCCACATTGCCGACTTTGGCGCCGGCACGGTCACCATGCCGGGCTTCGAGGGCAGCGTGCGCACGGCCCAGCGCGCGGCGTTCAACCGCCTGGGCGACCATCACCAGGTCCCGCTGGAGCGCCGGCATTTTCTGGAGGGTACGGCGATACGGGCGATCGCCCAGTTCGTCAGCCACAGCCGCATGGATGTGATCGTGATGGGCAGCCACCGGCACGACGCCATGCAGACGTTCCTCGGGGGCACCACCGCCCACGTGCTGGAACATCCGTTGTGCAATGTGCTGGCGTTGAAAGCGACGCGCTGAGCCGCGCAAGGCTGGGGCCGCGAGGCGGCCCCGTGCGGGTCAGAAGCCCTTGCTGTAGAACAGCGAGTACGACTCGATGCCGTCGTTCGGCTGCTTGATGCCAGCGTTGGAATAGTGCATGGCACGGATGCCGACCTTCTGCTCGCCCGGCAGCTTCAGGCCGAAACCGATACGGTCTTCGAAGTTGACCGACGAACCCAGGCGCTGGTCGCCGACGTCGGTCTTGGAGAAGGCCGCCAGGCCAATGCCCGCTTCGATGTAGGGGGTGTAGGTGAAGCCGCTGAACTCGTAGGTGAATACCGGGCTGAACGACAGCGAGTGGGCGCCGCTGGCGTCGCCGCCTTCCCAATAGGTGTAGGCCGCATCCCAGTAGCCGGAGACGAAACCGGTGCTGCTTTGCATCCATTTCTTGTCCCAGTCGAACGACATGCCGATACGGTAGGTCATGTCGCCCTGGCTGGTGGCGCCTACGGCTCCGGAGATCTGCGCAGCCTGGGCCAGGTTGGCCCCGGCGAGGGCCAATACGGCTACAGCCAGCGAAGCGGCTAGACGGGTTTTCATCGATGACTTCTCCTGATGGTCAACACGGGCTTGTGGGGGCTTGGGCCCCTCGACTTTTTTGTGACCGATGCATCCAATCGGTCACAAGAGGTAATACTTTTCTGATTATTGTCCAGATAATCAGAAAGTTGAAAGTGAATTGCCACTAATGGCTAATTTCTCTTGCAGCGCCTTGTCTTGAGCGTATTCAAGCGTCCGTTCGCAGCCGTGGAGTACAGACGTACTCCACGGCAACTTTCCTCCATTAACGCCAGTTCAGGCTTACCGTGGCCGGCGCCTTGCCGCTCACGGTCACATGCTGCTGCACCGTGGTGCCGCCCGCCTGCCCTACCACTTTGTACTGGCCCGGCGGCAACTGTACGTAGAGCAAGGGGCCGGCGTCCTGCACGCTCAGCAGCGACTTGCCTTGGGCGTTCTGGATATCCACTGCAGCGCCACTTTCGAACTGACCGCTGGGCCCAGCCGACAGTTCCACGTGCAGGTCATAGCCCGGCGTCTTGCGCAGGGCGTTGGCTTCATCCTGGCCAATACCGCCTTCCAGGTAGCGAATGCCGTTCTGCTCCTGCGGCTGCAGTTGCACGGCTTGCATGTTGATGGGGGCATTGAGGTCCGCGGCGGCGGCGAGGGTCCAGGGCATTGCCAAAGCCAGCAGCAGTGCAGCGCCCAGGGCATGGGGATGGTTACGCATGGTCAGCTCCTCCTTGTGGAGATGGCTTACCTGATATTGGATGCCTGGCCTGTGGCCAGGTTCACGCGGCGCGGCGCTCCTCGAGCAATTTCACGAACATGCTCAGGCTGCGCGAGACGGTGCCTCGGCGCCACACCAGCCAGGTCTTGAGGTAGCGGAAATCTTCCGACATCGGCCAGGCGCTGACCGTGCTGCAGCCGGGCATGTTGTCGAGCATGCTGCGCGGCAGCATGGCCAGGCCCGCGCCTGCGCTGACGCAGGCGAGCATGCCGTGGTACGACTCCATTTCATGGATCTTGCCCGGCACGGCCTGGTCCTGGACGAACCAGTTCTCGAAGTGGTGGCGGTAGGAGCAGTTGGCGCGAAAGGCGTAGATGCTCGCGCCATTGACGTCCTGGGCGCCGCGCACCGGGGCGTGGTTGAGAGGCGAGATGATGACCATCTCCTCTTCGAACACCGGCATGCCTTCGAGGGTGGGGTGCAGCACCGGGCCATCGACGAACGCCGCCACCAGGCGCCCGGACAGCACGCCTTCGAGCATGGTCCCCGACGGCCCGGTGGAGAGGTCGAGGTCGACCTTGGGGTAACGCTGGTTGTACGCCGCCAGCAAGGCCGGGATGCGCACCGCCGCGGTGCTCTCCAGCGAGCCCAGGGCGAAGGTGCCCTGCGGGTCTTCGCCGGCCACGGTCAGCCGCGCCTCGTGTACCAGGTCGAGAATGCGCCGGGTGTATTCGAGGAAATTCCAGCCCGCCGGCGACAGGCGCAGGCGGCTTTTTTCGCGGATGAACAGCTCGACGCCGAGGTCTTCTTCCAGCTGCTTGATGCGCGTGGTCAGGTTCGACGGCACCCGATGGATGTGCTGGGCGGCGGCGCTGATGCTGCCCTGCTCGGCCACGGCCTTGAAGATCTCGAGTTGCACCAGGTCCACAGTCATTCTCCAAACGTGAATGTTTCGCTCATTATTATTCAGTTTTCATTAAAGCCATAGCCCACTAGTCTGGCCCCACTGATCAACAACAACGAGTGCCCCGCCATGAGCGCCATCAGCAGCCTGACCCACGCCATCTCCGTCGACCCCTTCACCGGCGAACAGATCGGCAGCTACCCCTTCGACACCGATGCCGCACTGGAAGCGGCATTGCAACGTGCCAAGCTCGGCTACCGCCAGTGGCGCCAGGTGTCGCTGGGTCAGCGCAGCGAATACCTGCTCGCCCTGGCCAGCACCCTGGAAGCCAAGGCCGAGGCCTTCGCGCAGATGATCAGCCACGAAATCGGCAAGCCGGTCAGCCAGGCGCGCGGTGAAGTGAGCAAGTGCGTGGGCCTGTGCCGCTGGTACGCCGAGCACGGCCCGGCGATGCTCGCCGCCGAACCGACCCAGGTGGAAAAGGCCCGCATCGAATACCGCCCGCTGGGCCCGATCCTGGCCGTGATGCCGTGGAACTTCCCGGTCTGGCAGGTGCTGCGCGGCGCGGTACCGGCGATCCTGGCCGGCAACACCTACGTGCTCAAGCACGCCCCGAACGTGATGGGCAGTGCTTACCTTTTGGGTGAGCTGTTCAAGGATGCCGGCGTGCCGGAAGGCGTGTTCGAAGTGCTCAACGTGACCCCCGAAGGCGTCACCCGCGCCATCAACGACCCGCGCATCGCCGCCGTGACCCTGACCGGCAGCGTGCGCGCCGGCATGGCCATCGGTGCCCAGGCTGGCGCCGCGTTGAAGAAGTGCGTGCTCGAGCTGGGCGGCTCCGACCCGTTCATCGTGCTGGCTGACGCCGACCTGGACGCTGCGGTCAAGGCCGCCGTGATCGGCCGTTACCAGAACACCGGCCAGGTCTGCGCCGCCGCCAAGCGCCTGATCGTCGAAGAAAGCATCGTCGAGGCGTTCACGCACAAGTTCGTCGAAGCCACCCGCCAGCTGAAAATCGGCAACCCGCTGGAAGACGACACCTACATCGGCCCGATGGCCCGCTACGACCTGCGTGACGAGCTCGACGGCCAGGTCCAGGCGACCCTTGCCGAAGGCGCTACCCTGCTGCTGGGCGGCAACAAGCTCGAGGGCGTGGGCAACTTCTACGCACCGACCGTGTTCGCCAACGTGACCCCGCAGATGACCGCGTTCAAGCAGGAGCTGTTCGGCCCGGTGGCGGCGATCATCAGCGCCCGTGATGCCGACCACGCCGTGGAGCTGGCCAACGACAGCGAGTTCGGCCTGGCCTCGACCATCTACACCGCCGACTATGCCCTGGCCGAGCGCATGACGGCAGCGCTGGATACCGGTGGCGTGTTCATCAACGGCTACTGCGCGTCCGACCCCCGCGTGGCGTTTGGCGGCGTGAAGAAGAGTGGTTTTGGGCGCGAGCTGTCGCACTTTGGTGTGCGTGAGTTCACCAATGCCCAGACCGTGTGGCTGGATCGTAACTGAGTTGTACTTTGGGGCTGCTAGGCAGCCCTTTCGCGACACAAGGCCGCTCCTACAGAGGATTGCGTAATACCTGTAGGAGCGGCCTTGTGTCGCGAAAGGGCCGCGAAGCGGCCCCCAAAGATCTCAATCGCGAACCTGGTCCTTGACCCAGTCCAGCATCCCCCCCGGCACGATCAGTTCATGCCGCGCCCGCGAACACGCGGTATACAACCCCGCCAGCAGCCGCGCCCGTTCATTGCGATTGCCCGCCGTGGCCGGCGCAACCATCAACTCCGGCGACACCATCACCCGGGCAAATTCCATGTTCTTCACATCGCGCACGCGGCCCAGGAACAGCTTCGGCGCCTTGTCCCAGCGGTAGCGGCTCTTGGCCTTGGCAAAGTGCTCGGGCGTGTAGCCCTTGCGCAGCATGTTGGCCACCGCGACAAATGCCTTGTCATCGCCCTTGTCCTGCTCCAGCGCCTGCCAGCTGGGGTAGCGGAACAGCATCGGGTGGCGCGGCCGGGTGCCGTAGCGGTACAGCTCGATGCAATCCTCGACGAACAGCTCGAAGTCCTTGCGCGCACTCTGCAGCAGCACGAACGGCACACCCTGGTGCGTCAGGCGCTGGAACCAGCCGAACAGCCCCCACTCGTCGTCGACGATCAGCGCCGTGGGCTGCTCGGGCACGGCTACCGCATCGAAGAAGCTGACCCGGGTGTAGTGCTCGGCGCTGCCGCTGAAGGCCGCCTGGATGGCTGCCGGGTGTGCCTGGATCAGCGGGTTGAGCACACCGTCCATGGCCGGCCCGGCGCGCAGCGAATGGTCGATGTAGCGTTGGCGAATGAAGCCGCCATGGTGTGGGCTCAGGCCATTGAGGTTCTGCAGCTCGTCACCCAGGGCGATGATCGATTGCGGGCTGCGATCGAGCACGGCAAGCATCGGCGCAGACAGCTCGTGGGCTTCGTCGACGATGACGTGGGTGTAGCGGCTGTCGATCACCTCGGCGGTCAGCGACAGCAGCTTGACCCGGTGGTAATCGCGCACCGGCAGCTGGATTTCCCGCGCCGAGGGGCGGGTCAGCTCCTGCCAGTACAGCCGGGCCTTTTCCAGCAGCACTTGCTGGTCCAGCGGCGTGGTGCCGGGGCCGGCCCAGGGCAGGTGGTGCAGCTGCAACTGGCTGTCGCCGCTGCGGCAGAAACTGCGCACGGCCTTGATGCACAGGGCCACCACATCGCGGGCCGCCAGGGGGCCGATGTCGGGGATCGCCAGCCATTTCACCACCTGCGCTTCCTGAGGGCGCCAGGAAAGCTTGGTGCGGTATGGATCGCGCAGGCGCCAGCCGTTGCTGGTCAGGTCGCGGTTGAGGATTTCGTCGGCCAGTTGGCCGAAGGTCATCGCCGTGTACGCTGCGGCATCCTTCACCCGCGCCTGCAACGCGCGCAACTGGCCCTCGGTCAGGGCCAGCAGCAAGGTGCGCTGCGGGTCGAGCAGGCGAGTGAATTGCTGAATCAGGAACGTCTTGCCGGTGCCGGCGAAGCCCTGCACCGCCACCGATTCGTCCACGCCGGAGAGGAACTCGCGCAGCAGGCGGTTCTGCTGGTCGCTCAGGCGCAGGTCACTGCCCAGGCCTGGCAAATGCACCGGGTGCAGCGGCGTCACCCGCTGGCGGTAGCTGTCGGCGAACTGGAAGTTCCACTGGCCTTCGCCGTCCTGCCACTCGTCAGCTGGGTAGTCGACTTCTGGCGACACCAGCCCGACGCCATTCTCGCCCAGCATCCCCAGGCCCATGGCAAAGGCTTCGCGGTCGAAATGCTGCGCCACCTGGCCCTGGAAGCGGCCCGGCGCTGCCGCCTCGACTTCGTTGGCGATCCGCACGATTTCTGCAAAACGCCGCTCCTGGACGTCGGCCGAAAGGCTGGCGGGTTGGCGTGGCAGGTTCTGCACGAACAGCACCGCAGCAGCCTCGAAGAGGCTGGCGGTGTGGAAGAAGTCGGTAGGTTCGCTGGCGAGGCGGTCGGCCTGGTCGCTGGGCAAAGGCAGGTAGAACATCGAAACCTCGGGTAATAACTGCCGGGCACGATAGCAGGTTTCAGGCCCGGCTGCGCTTGAGGGTCTCGCTCGGCAACTCCTTGAACAACTGCCTGTAACTCTCTGAAAACCTTCCCAAATGCCAGAACGACCAACGCATGGCGACCTCTGCCACGGTCATCTCGCCGCCGCGCAGCAGGTCACGCCGCGCACCGTTCAGGCGGCGCAAGCGCAGCCATTGCGCCGGCGGCATGCCGGTAAAGGCCTTGAAGGCTTCCTGCAGCTGGCGCAGGGAAACCCCGGCCACCGCCGCCAGCTCCACCAGGTTGAGGGTTTCTTCCGGGCAGTCCGCCGCCCATTCGCTGACCCGCTGCATGATCCCCCGCTCCACCCCGCGCCGCCCCAGGGCGCCGCCCTGCAGGCGCTGGCAGGCATTGTCGAGAATGAACAGGCAGTCTTCCAGCAGCTGCTCGGCCAGCGCCTGGCCTTCGAGCGGGCAATCGGCTTCGCCCAGGCGCGTCAGGGTGGCACTGAGCCAGCTGCCGAACAGCGCATTCTGGCCGCTGCCCAGCGGCACCATGAACAAGCCTTCGAGGCGCTGCGGGTCGAGGCCATGGCGGGCCAGGAAGGCCTGGTCGAACACCACCGCCACTTCCTGGTAGTTCTCCGGCGTGATCCAGATATTGCGGCTCTGCTCATTGAGCAGGTACAGGCTGTTTTCGCTGCGGTCGAAGCAGAACGCCAAGGCGCCGCTGGGCGCCCGGAAGAACTGCTCGACGCGGGTGTTCAGGCGCTCTTCGTACACCTCCACGCCATCGAGCCCCAGGCAGCGCAGCTGGCCGCTGAAGTGGCCCGGCGACATCTGCCGGTACTGCTGCTGCCAGCCGGGGGTGGCGCGCACCAGCTCGGTGACATCGGTGGTGTTGAACGCTTGGACTTGCAAGGCATTGGGCGTGTTCACGCTTGGTCCTATTTGCACTCTTTTGGTGCATTCATTGCCGAATAAAGTGGATAGATGGCCCGTGGGGGCTGCGACCAAGATAGTCGCCAGCACGCCGTGTGGGAAGGTTCCTTCACGCAAGTGCCACAAAAACCCAACCAAGAGGTCTGTATGAACGCCCCCTTCGATCAGCTGTCCACCTGGCTGAAAGAGCACCGGATCACCGAAGTCGAATGCGTGATCAGCGACCTGACCGGCATCGCCCGCGGCAAGATCGCACCGACCGCCAAATTCCTCCACGAGCGTGGCATGCGCCTGCCTGAAAGCGTGCTGCTGCAGACCGTCACCGGCGACTATGTCGACGATGACATCTACTACAGCCTGCTCGACGCTGCCGACATCGACATGGTCTGCCGCCCCGACCCAACTGCGGTGTACCAGATCCCGTGGGCGATCGAGCCGACCGCCATCGTCATCCACGACACCTTCGACAAGCAGGGCAACCCGATCGAGCTGTCGCCGCGCAACGTCTTGAAGAAAGTGCTCAAGCTCTACGCCGACAAAGGCTGGCAGCCGATCGTCGCGCCGGAGATGGAGTTCTACCTGACCCAGCGCTGCGAAGACCCGGACCTGCCCCTGCAGGTGCCCATGGGCCGCTCCGGCCGCGCCGAAAGCGGGCGCCAGTCGTTCTCCATCGATGCCGCCAACGAATTCGACCCGCTGTTCGAGGACGTCTACGACTGGTGCGAACTGCAAGGCCTGGACCTGGACACGCTGATCCACGAAGACGGCCCGGCGCAGATGGAGATCAACTTCCGCCACGGCGACGCACTGGACCTTGCCGACCAGATCACCGTGTTCAAGCGCACCATGCGCGAGGCGGCGCTCAAGCACAACGTGGCCGCCACCTTCATGGCCAAGCCGATCACCGACGAGCCGGGCAGTGCCATGCACCTGCACCAGAGCGTGGTCGACATCGCCACCGGCAAGCCGGTGTTCGCCAATGAAGATGGCAGCATGAGCGAGCTGTTCCTGCACCACATCGGCGGCCTGCAGAAGTACATCCCCAAGCTGCTGCCGATGTTCGCGCCGAACGTCAACTCGTTCCGCCGCTTCCTGCCGGACACCTCGGCCCCGGTCAACGTCGAGTGGGGCGAGGAAAACCGCACCGCCGGCCTGCGCGTGCCGACCTCCAGCCCCGATGCGATGCGCGTGGAAAACCGCCTGCCGGGCGCCGATGCCAACCCTTACCTGGCGATCGCCGCGAGCCTGCTGTGCGGCTACCTGGGCATGGTCGAGAAGATCGACCCGAGCGCACCGGTGCAGGGCCGCGCCTACGAGCGGCGCAACCTGCGCCTGCCGATCACCATCGAGGACGCCCTGCAGCACATGGAAGACTGCGAAACCGTGCAGCAGTACCTGGGCAAGCAGTTCGTCCAGGGCTACGTGGCGGTCAAGCGCGCCGAGCATGAAAACTTCAAGCGCGTGATCAGTTCCTGGGAGCGTGAATTCCTGCTGCTCAGCGTGTAACGCATCGCCGGCAAGCCGGCTCCCACAGGGCCCTGCGCTGTACCTGTGGGAGCTGGCTTGCCAGCGATGGGCTGCAAGGCAGCCCCAACACACCGCATTCAAAAGAACAAGACCAACGAGGTGTACACATGCGTCATCTGCAAACCCTGATTCCCGCCGCATTCACCCTGCTCTTCGGCGCGGCCGCCGCCCAGGCCCAGCCCAGCGTCAGCGTGTACAACTGGACCGACTACATCGGCGACACGACGCTGGCCGACTTCCAGGCCAGCAGCGGGATCAAGGTGGTCTATGACGTGTTCGACTCCAACGAAACCCTGGAAGGCAAATTGCTCGCCGGCCGCACCGGCTATGACGTGGTGGTGCCTTCCAACCACTTCCTCGCCCGCCAGGCCCAGGCCGGCGCCTTCCTGCCGCTGGACCGCAGCAAGCTGCCGAACTGGAAGCACCTGGACCCCAAACTGCTGCAGCAGCTCGAGCAGAATGACCCCGGCAACCAGTACGCCGTGCCTTACCTGTGGGGCACCAACGGCATCGGCTACAACGTCGACAAGGTCAAGGCCGCGCTGGGTATCGACCATATCGACTCCTGGGCGGTGCTGTTCGAACCCGAGAACCTGAAGAAGCTCAAGCAATGCGGCGTGGCCTTCATGGACTCGCCGGACGAGCTGTTCCCGGCGATGCTCAACTACCTGGGCATGGACCCGCGCAGCGAGAAGACCGCCGACTACGCCAAGGCCGAGGCGCGCCTGCTCGAACTGCGCCCCTACATCACCTACTTCCACTCCTCCAAGTACGTGTCCGACCTGGCCAACGGGGATATCTGCGTGGCCTTCGGCTACTCCGGCGACGTGTTCCAGGCCGCCAACCGGGCGATCGAAGCCAAGAACGGCGTGAAAATCGCCTACAGCATCCCCAAGGAAGGCAGCAACCTGTGGTTCGACCTGCTGGCCATCCCCAAGGATGCGCAAAACCCTGAACAAGCCCTGGCCTTCATCAACTACCTGCTTCAACCAGAGGTGATCGCCAAGGTCAGCGCCACCGTCGGCTATGCCAACGCCAACCCCGACGCCAAAGCCTTCATGGACCCGGCGCTGGTCGACAACCCCGAGATCTACCCGACCCAGGCGGTACTCGACAAGCTGTACATCTCCAGCACGCCGAGCCCGCAGATCATGCGGGTGATGACCCGCTCCTGGAGCAAGATCAAGTCCAACCGCTGAGCCGAGAACGCGCCATGCCTTTCGATACCCAACACACTGCGTCGTACTACGCCGCCACGGCGCGCAACACGGCGCCCTACCCCAGCCTCGACGGCGAACTGACGGCCGACGTGTGCGTGGTCGGCGGCGGCCTGACGGGGGTCAACACCGCCCTGGAGCTGGCTGAGCAGGGCCTCTCGGTGGTCCTGCTCGAAGGCCGGCGCATCGGCTGGGGCGCCAGCGGGCGCAACGGCGGCCAGCTGATTCGCGGCATCGGCCACGACGTCAGCGGCTTTGCCCGCTACGTCGGCCAGGACGGCGTGCGCTACCTCAAGCACGCCGGCATCGATTCGGTGGCCCTGGTGGCCAGCCGCATCGCGCGTTATGGCATCGACTGCGACCTGCGCTGGGGCTTTTGCGAACTGGCCAACACGCCTGCCCAGTTCGCCGCCTTCAAGGAGGAGCAGGAGGACCTCGCCGCCCTCGGCTACCAGCACCAGACAAACCTGGTGCCGGCGGCGCGCATGCACGAGGTGGTCGCCAGCGACCAGTATGCCGGCGGCCTGATCGACATGGGCTCGGGCCACCTGCACCCGCTCGACCTGGTCCAGGGCGAAGCACGTGCCGCCCATGGCCTGGGGGTGCGCATCTTCGAGCAGAGCCCGGTGCTGCGCATCGAGCACGGCCCGACGGTGACCCTGCACACCGCCCGCGGCAAAGTGCGTGCGCGCAGCCTGGTACTGGGCTGCAACGCCCACCTGGATGAACTGGAGCCGCGGCTGAGCGGCAAGGTGCTGCCAGCCGGCAGCTACGTGGTGGCGACCGAGCCGCTGCCCGAGGCCCTGGCCAGCACGCTGATCCCGCAGAACATGGCCCTGTGCGACCAGAAGGTCGGCCTGGACTACTACCGCCTGACCGCCGACCGCCGCTTGCTGTTCGGTGGCGCCTGCCACTATTCAGGGCGCGACCCCAAGGACATCGCGGCGTACATGCGGCCCAAGGTGCTGAAGGTGTTCCCGCAGCTGGCCGAGGTGCGCATCGACTACCAGTGGGGCGGCATGATCGGCATCACCGCCAACCGCTTCCCGCAGGTGGGCAGGCTGAGCCAGCACCCGAACGTCTACTATGCCCAGGGCTATTCCGGGCACGGGCTGAACGTGACGCACTGGACGGCGAAGTTGCTGGCAGAAGGCATCGCGTTGGGCCACAGCCACGGGCTGGACGTGTTCAGCGCCGTGCCGCACCTGACCTTCCCGGGCGGCAAGGCGTTGCGCTCGCCGCTGCTGGCGTTGGGGATGTTGTGGTATCGGTTGCGCGAGGCGTTGGGGTGAAGGTTGTTCTGGGGTGCTCGGGTTGGGGGCGGTGGTGTAGGTGAGATCGCGCGCCGCCCGCGCGGCGCATCGCGGATGAATCCGCTCCTACATTTGTTGCAACGTACCTATGCCTGATAGGCCATAGTTGTCAGCCTTTCGGGTAGGACGCAATATCTCGGCGGGCGCCAAAAGCGGACAACCATGGCCTGGCAGACCGTGGCACGTTGCAACAAATGTAGGAGCGGATTCATTCGCGATGCGCCGCGCGGGCGGCGCGCGATCTCAAACCCACCCTCACACCCAAGCATAATCAGCTTTAAATTTAAACGCTAACTACCTGATTCACATTCATTAATAGAATTATCCTCGAAACAACTTCAAGTGTTGTAGGCGCCTAACCTCAGCACTCGACAAACGCCACAGCCAACCCACCCCGCGAGGTCTCCTTGTAGTTGGCATGCATATCCGCCCCCGTATCACGCATGGTGCGGATCACCCGGTCCAGCGAGATGAAATGCTCGCCATCGCCGCGCAGGGCCATCTGCACCGCATTGATCGCCTTGACCGCAGCAATCGCATTGCGCTCGATGCACGGCACCTGGACCAAGCCACCGACCGGGTCGCAGGTCAGCCCCAGGTTGTGCTCCAGGGCAATTTCGGCGGCATTCTCCAACTGCGGCGGCGTGGCGCCCAGCACTTCGGCCAGGCCCGCGGCGGCCATCGAGCAGGCCGAGCCGACTTCGCCCTGGCAGCCCACTTCGGCACCGGAAATCGAGGCGTTCTTCTTGCACAGGATGCCCACCGAGGCGGCCGCGAGCAAAAAGGCCACCACGTCGTCGTCACAGGCGCCGGGGTTGAACTTCATGTAGTAGTGCAACACCGCCGGGATGATGCCGGCGGCGCCATTGGTCGGCGCGGTGACCATGCGCCCGCCTGCGGCGTTCTCTTCGTTGACGGCCAGGGCGAACAGGTTGACCCACTCCATGGCGCTGAAGGTCGAGCCAATCACGTTTGGCTTCACCACTTCCTGCAGACTGCGGTGCAGGCGCGCGGCGCGGCGCTTGACGTTGAGCCCGCCCGGCAGCACGCCGTCGTGGCGCAGGCCGTTGTCGACGCACTCGCGCATCGCCGCCCAGATGCGCAGCAAGCCTTCGCGCACGTCGCTTTCAGGGCGCCAGGCGCATTCGTTGGCCAGCATCAACTGGCTGACGCTCAGGCCATGGGCCTTGCACAAGGCCAGCAGTTCGGCGGCGCTGGAGAATTCATAAGGCAGGCTGACCGCACCCTGGTCGCTTACTGGCGCATCGATTTGCTGCTGTTCGACGATAAAGCCCCCGCCCACCGAGTAGTAGGTCTGGCGCAGCAGCACGCCCTGCCCGCCTTCGGCGACCAGGGTCATGGCATTGGGGTGATAAGGCAGGCTTTCGTCCAGCAGCAGCATGTCGCGGGCGTAGTCGAACGCCAGCGGCTGGCTGGCGTCGAGCATCAGGCACTGCTCCTGCAGCACCTGGCCGATGCGCGAGTCGATGGTCGCCGGGTCGATGCGGTCGGGCCACTGGCCCATCAGCCCGAGCAGGCAGGCGCGGTCGGTGGCGTGACCGATGCCGGTGGCCGACAGCGAGCCATACAGGCGCACCTCGATGCGCGTTACCTGGGCCAGCAGGCCCTGCTCGCGCAGCGCCTGGGCAAAGGTGGCGGCGGCGCGCATCGGGCCGACGGTGTGGGAACTGGAAGGGCCGATGCCAATCTTGAAAAGGTCGAAAACACTGATAGCCATGCTAATGCCTGACCGCGCCGGTGCATGTGCACCGCGACACGGCTCGTTGGGAAAATTGAACGGTGCTGCAGATTTGCGCGATACTGCCGGGCTCATCCACGGATGACCAACGAAACTTCCTAAGCAAGCCTTTAGCGGTACTAAACGATGCGGCGGCAATTTAATGGCCAGATGTTCGTCTGGCTGCATGTTTTCAGCTGCGCGGCGCGGCACCTGTCGTTCACCCGCTGCGCCGAAGAACTGCACATCACCCCCGGCGCAGTCAGCCAGCAGATGCGCCAGCTCGAAGAACGCCTGGGCTATCGGCTGTTCCTGCGCCGGGCGCGCGGGGTGGAGCTGAGCGCCGAAGGGCAGCGCCTGGCGCAGACCGTGGCCGAAGCCTATGGCAGCATCGAGGCCGAACTGCTACGCCTGGATGCCGGGGAGATTCGTGGCACCTTGCGCCTGCGCTCGATCCCCTCGTTCCTGGCCAAATGGCTGACGCCGCGCCTGCCGCGCTTTCAGCAGCGCTACCCGGACATCGAACTGCGCCTGGTGGCCGAGGACAGCGCCCAGGCCCTGCACCCGGGCGACTTCGACCTGGCCATCGACCTCAACGACGGCAGCTACCCGGGCATGCTCTCGACGCCGCTGCTGGACGAGCAGATCTTCCCGGTGTGCTCGCCTGCCCTGCTGCGCGGCCGCCCGCCGCTGCACGGCCCGGCAGACCTGGTGCATTACCCGCTGCTGCACGACATCACCGCCTGGCGCGGCAGCTCGGAATACGCGGAATGGGAGTTCTACCTGGAGGGCATCGGCGCTGGCGGGCTGGATGTGCGCCGCGGCCACACCTTCAACCGCAACCACCTGACCATCGAGGCGGCGATCGCCGGCATTGGCGTGGCCATTGCCCGGCGCACCCTGCTCAATGACGAACTGGAGCGCGGGGCGTTGATCGTGCCGTTCGGCGTGCCGATCGCCAACTTCAAGCGCTATGTGGTGCATTACCCGCCAGGCGGCCTGAACCAGCCGGGGGCGCGGGCGGTGCATGACTGGCTGGTGGAGGAAGCGCGCGGGTTCCGGGCGTTGCACCCGTTAAGCTGACACCTCGGCTGAAAACCCGCGCCTGCCCGTCAGTACGCCTGCTTGCCGGTGAACGCGTTGAGCGTGCGCACCAGGATCACGAAGTCCAACCACAGCGACCAGTTGTTGATGTACTCGATGTCCGAGTCGACCCGCTGGATCATCTGCTCGATATCGCGGGTTTCCCCGCGGAACCCGCGCACTTGGGCAAGGCCGGTCATGCCCGGCTTGATGTTGTGGCGGGCGAAGTAGTCGACGATGTCCTGGGAATACAACGAGTCATGTTGCAAGGCATGTGGGCGTGGCCCGACCAGGGACATCTCGCCGGTCAGCACATTGAACAGTTGCGGCAGTTCATCCAGGCTGGTGCGGCGGATGAAGGCGCCAATCCGGGTCAGCCGCGGGTCATTCTTCTGCGCCTGTTTCACCACCCCCTGCTCGGGTTGGTGAACATGCATGCTGCGAAACTTCCAGATACGGAACGATTCGCCGGTCCAGCCTGTGCGTTCCTGGCGGAAGAACACCGGCCCCGGGCTGTCCAGTTTGATCGCCAGGGCCACGGCCAGCAGTACCGGTGAGGCACACAACAGGATCAGCGCTGCCAGCACCCGGTCTTCGAGGTTCTTGAGGAACAGGCTCATGCCGGTCAGCGGCGTCTCCGACAGGGTCAGTACGGGAATACCGGCAATTTCCCGCACGCTGTGGTTGATCAAGCGAAGGGAGAAGATGTCGGGCACCCAGTTCACCGCAATGCACTTGTCGAGCAACTTCAAATACACTTCGTTGATAACTTCCGAACCGCCCAACGGGGTCACCAGATACACCGTTCTTATTGCATGTTGCGCGACCAGTTCATCCAACTTGTCGATATGCCCAAGTACCGGCAGGCGCTGTTTGCCATCGACACTTTCCCTGACCGGCTCGATAGTACCGTCAAGCAACACGCAGCCCATTACCCGTTCGCCAAACCACGGGTTGTTGCTGATTTTCTGATAAAGAAAGTTGGCCAGGTCGCCATTGCCGATGATCAGCGCGTTGTCCAGCCGCGCATGGGCGGTAAAGCGCTTTTGCACCTCGCGCACCGCATAGTGCAGAAACAACTGCACCACGTAGCCGATCACAAACAGCTGCCCCACCAGCAGCCGCGAGTAGGTCTCGCTCTGCTTGGTCAGAAACGCCAGCACCACCAGGAAGCAGAAGGTCGCCGACCACGCCTTGAACAGCCGGAAGGCCTTGATCGACAAGCCGACATTGGTGCGGTAGATGGCGTAATGGTCGTAGATCACCGCCAATGCGCCAATCAGCAGCAACAGCATGATCACGTAGTCGGAGGTGATGTAGCCGATCTGGTCGTAGATCAAGTACCACGCCACGCCGGTCACGGCGATGCCGTCGAGGCCCGCCTGGATGGCGTTGCTCACGCTGCTTCTGCGCTGGAGCAAGGAACGACTGCTTCTGGGTTCGAAAACCATTCTCAGGCCTCATCTTATTAGGCGCAGCAGGTACTTTTCACGCCATCAGTACATTTCATCCATTAAACTTTTACATCTTCCTTAATATGTACATGATTATTCAGGCAATGTGTCTTTGATATCACTGTAGCAGTATCCGGCCATCATGCCGTGACAAATCATTTAGGATCCGTTTTCTGCCGCGGCTGCGGTGACGAAACATTGACGCATTTTGCGCGCCACGCAGCAAACTTCAATGTGCGCCAAATAAACATCGGGTTACCGACAACATAGCGCATGAACAGGCGCTTCGGCTCTTTCATTAGTCGGAATATCCACTCCCCGCCCAGCCGGCGCAGCCAATGCGGCGCGCGCTCGACCTTGCCACCCAGGAAATCCAGGATCGCCCCGCCGCAGACGATCAGGCACGGCCCGGCAGTGTCCGACAGGCGGGCAGCGAGCGCTTCCTGCTTGGGCATGCCCATGCCCAGGATGATCAGCTCCGGCTGCACGCTGCGCGTCAGCTCAAGGTAGGTATCGGTGTCGGCAAAACCATCGTGCAAGGAGACCGGCGTGACGCCGAACGCCGCCTGGCATCGCGCGGCCGCGGCGCTCAACGCCGGCTCCCGAGTGCCCCACAAGGCCACCCGGCGGCCCTGGTAGGCCATCAACAGCTGGGGGATGAAGTCGGTGCCGTTCATGTTCAAGCCAGGCTCAAGGCCCAGGCGGCGATACAGGATGGCCACACCGGAGCCATCGCGCAGCAGCACGTCAGCGGCCATCAGCGCCTGGTGGAAGCCAGCATCGCGGGTCACCAGGTTCAGCGCATGGGCATTGACGAAGCCCAGCACCGTCGCCCGCTCGGGCGTGGCCAGGGCGTGCAGCACACGCTGTTGGTCCGCCCGGTCGGCCACGCGCTGCATGCGCTCGGTCAGCGCTTGCCAGCGGCCTTGCCAGTTCGAAGTGCTCATCAGCCGTCATCCCGTTTCGAACGCACCCACTCGACCTGGCGCTTGATCAGGAAGCCCAGGTACAGCGGGATCTTCTTTAAGGCGTAGAGCGGCGCGTAGATCAGCACCGAAAACGGAATCACCTCGCGGGAGAAGCGGCTCCAGGCCAGCAACACCGCGCTGCCCAGCATCAACAGGGCGAGCGTCGCCAGCACCGCCGGCAGCAGTACGCCCAGCAGCAGGAACACCAGCCAGGACACCACGAACAGGCCCACCAGGGCCAAGGTCAGCAGCGCCAGCGGCGGCACCATCAGGTCCAGGCTCATGGCCAGCAACGGCCAGTTGCCCTTGGCCAGGGCGCTGGCAACCAGTTTCGGCCCATCGGCCAGCAGCACGCCCAGGTGCCCGTGCTCCCAGCGGGTGCGCTGGCCGCTGAGGCCTTCCTGGCTGGTCGGGAACAGGCTGGTGACGCGCGCCTGCGGGCAGAACAGCGGCGGTTTGCCGGCCCGGCAGAAGTCCAGGCCCAGCTTCAGGTCTTCGACCAGGTGCCCGGTGGCCAGGTTGGCAGCGGCGATGTCCTGCCAGCCAATGGCCATACCCGTGCCCATCAACTGGCAAGGCAAACCCGCACGCGCCCAGCCCAGCGGGCGCACCAGGTTCTTCACGCGCCAGGCGAACTCGGCAATGAGGATCTTCAACCCGGCCCCCGGCGGCGCGCACATCAGGTCCAGGCCCTGGACCGGGCCTGCGGCCGCGATGCAACGCTGCGCCAAGTGCTCGATCGAGCCTGGGCTCACCTGGCAGTCGGCATCGATGACCACCACCACGTCCGGCGGCGCTGCGGCCAGGTGGCGCACGCCGCAATCCAGGGCGTAGCCTTTGCCGCGCAGTTGCCCATGCTGGCGCTCGACCACCTCTGCGCCGGCACCGCGGGCCAGGGCGGCAGTCTGGTCGTCGCAGTTGTCGGCCACCACCAGCAGGCGGTCACCTTCCAGCAACTGGCGGTGGATGCCCTGCACCGTCGCCACGATGCCCGATGCCTCGTTGTGCGCTGGCACCAGCACCGCCACCCGAGGCCGTGGCCCGGCCGCCGAGGCCTGCGCCTGCGCCCGTGGCGGCAGGCAGGCCAGCAGCACCTGGGCGAACAGCACCGTCACCGGCAACAGGATCAACAGCGCCACCGCGCCCAACAGCCAGCTGATAAGCGTGATCATGCCAATGCCTTGAAGTGATGGGCCAGCTTGGCCGCTTCGCGATCGATGTCATGGCGCTCCAGCACCCGCTGGCGCGCCGCCTCGCCCATGCGCTGCAACACCTCGGCCGGTTGCGCCAGGCAATCAGCCATGGCGCCAGCCAGCTCGTCCACAGCGCCCGCCGGGAACAGCCAGCCGTTCTCGCCCGGGCGCACCAGCTCGGGGATGCCTGCGACAAAGGTGGTCAACACCGGCCGGCGCAAGGCCATGGCCTCCATGATCACCACCGGCAAGCCTTCGGCGAAGCTCGGCAGCACCAGGGCGCGGGCAGCGAGGATTTCATCGCGCACCTGGGCGCTGCTGATCCAGCCAGTGATACGCACCTGGGCCTGTAGCCCGTAGCGGGCGATCAAGGTTTCGATCTGCGCACGCATTTCGCCGTCGCCGGCCAGCACCAGTTCGAAGTCGATGCCCTGCCCGGCCAATTGCTGCGCTGCCTGCAGCAGCAACAGCTGGCCCTTCTGCTCGCACAGCCGGCCCACGCACACCAGGCGCGGTGCAGCCGGCGCCGGCACCGGCGCCACCTGGTGAAAAGCAGGCTCCAGGCCACAATGCACCACCTTGACCTTGGCCCAGTGCTCATGCGCCACCCAGCGATACAGTTGGCTGCGCCCATAGGAGCTGACCGCAGCGACGAAGGCCGAGCGCCTGACCTTCTCGCCCATGTGCAGAAACTGCGGTTTGTCGAACTCTTCCGGCCCGTGCACGGTGAAGCTGTAGGGTGGCCCGCCCAGGGCATTGGCCAGCATCACCACTTCGGCGGAGTTGGTGCCGAAGTGCGCGTGCACATGCTCGGCGCCAAAGGCCTGCAGCCACTGCACCACGCAGCACGCCTCGGCCAGGTAGACCAGGTGATACGGCAGCGGCCGGTCCCCCCGCAGGCCCAGGCGCAGGCTCAGCCGCAAGGCTGCGGCAAAGCGCCGAGGTTCGGCGCGCAGCACCTGCCACAGCGGCTTGAGCAAGCCCTTGAGGCCTGCCTGCAGCACGTACTGGGTCTTGTCGCGCTCGGCCAGGTCCTCGGCGTCCTGCAACTCGCCGTCCCAGCCGCGCAGGGCAATGCGCTGGATCACCACGCCCTGGCGCTCCAGCGCCAGGATCTCGCGGCGTATGAAGCTATGGCTGACTTTCGGGTACTGATTGATGAAATAGGCAATGCGCATAGAAATCCAGATCTCTACCTGCGTGTGTGATGACCAGGGCGCTCACTGCTGCGGGCACAACCCGGCAGCCGGGGTACTCGCCTTGAGCACATCGTCGTACATGGCCTGCAGCTCCAGGGCCTGGTCGCTGCACAAGGTGATGCCTTGCTTGAAGGCGTTGCGGTGCTGGCGATAGCGCTCGGGCTGCTCGAGGATCTCGGTCAGCGCCTGGCGCAGGTACTTTTCGTCCGCGCTGAGCGGGATCAGCGTGCCGTTCACCCCGTCGACGATGTCTTCCACGGTGCCGCCGGCATGGGTGCTGATCACCCACACGTCGCGCACCAGCGCCTCGCGCACGGCCAGGCCAAAGGTTTCCTTCGACTGGGTGGGGAACAGCAGCACATCGATACCGGCGAAGAACTCGTCCATGTTGGCCTGGGTGTAGCCCGGCACGATGCTGACCGTGCCCGGGATCTTGATGCTGTGCCGGTTCAACGAGCGAAAGCCCAGGTGCAGGAGGTTGTCGACCACCTTGAGCTCGTAGTCCGAACGCTGCAGGGCGGCGAAGGCGCGGGTGATCACGTCGATCCCCTTGATGGTCGCGTTGCCGCCGACGAAGCCGAAGCGGATGGCCTTGCCCGGGTGGCGCTGGTAGTCGGCGGCCGGCGGCAGGATGCCGTTGCGGTTGACGCGGATCTTCGCCGCATCGAAGCCGTTGGCGATGTACAGGTTGCGGGCAAAGTGGCTGGGCGCCAGCAGCAGGTCGGCCTGGTTCAGCGTGCTGGCCAGGAACTGCTGGCGATACACATTCAGCGCCGGGTCGTCCACACAGCGGGCGCAGACCTCGGCGCGGATGGTGGTTTGCCCGCAGTACTTGCCGTGTTTGTCGATCATGAACTGGCGCCCGCAGATCCACCAGCAATCGTGCAGGGTCACCACGAACGGCAGGCCCGCGCGCCGGCAGCTGTCGGCCAAGAGCGCGCCCAGCCCCTGGATCGAGTGCATGTGCACCAGGTCCGGGGCCACCCGTTCGAGCACGGTGTCGAACATGGGTAAAGTGTCGGGGTTTTCGAAGTCTTCGCGGGCGCTGCGCTCGTCGGGCAGGCCCATGCCGATCACCGCGGCGCCATGCGCCTCGTAGCGGTACAGGCTGTAGGGCTCGGCGTCGGTTTCGGGCAGCGAGGTGAAGATGAACTGCTGGAAGGTGGTGGTCGCCACCATCAGGCGCGCCATCTGTTCGGCCACCACCGTGGCGCCGCCGAAGCTGCGCGGGGCGAAGAAGATGTTGGCCGACAGTACCCGCCGGTTGCGGTCGCGCGGCAACTGGGGGAACAGGTGGCCGAGCTGTTCGCTGTTGAGGGCATGGGCGCTGTTGTCCCACTCCACCAGCGTGACGTGCCCCGCGCCCAGGTCCAGCATGGCCTTGGCCAGTGCCGGCGTTGCCGCGATGGCGTGGTCGCAGGCCAGCAGCGCCTGCTGGAACAGGCTGACCGCCGCCAGCAGCTGGTTGACCGTTTCCTCGTTGAAGACGCTCAAGTCGTTGTGCTGCCGATAGGCTTGGGGGTCGAAGATCAGCGCATCGACATCCCAGAGCGTGCTCACCTTCAGCCGCCTGGCCTCCTCCACCAGCTGCAGCATCTCGGCCGTGGCCGGCAGGCGATGGAAGATCACCACCGAGGCGGTCTGCAGGGCATTGTTGCAGGCTGCGGCGTCGCGCCAGTCGAGCACCTGGCAGCGGTAGCCAAGGCTTTGCAGTGCCTGCTGCAGCCACGCCGGGCGGCCGCTGGGCGGCTGGGCCAGTTCGCCTTCGCAGACCAGCAGCAGCTCACGCGGGAAGAGTTCGCTGGCCGGCACGCTGGGGTCGCCCAGCGGCAGGCTCTTGCGCTTGCTGTCGGCGGGTTTCCACAGCAGCGACGGCCCCTGCCTGAGCAGTTCGCGCACGGCCTTTTTCAACGTCGGGTACAAACCGGCCTTGCGCAGGTAGGCAATGAAGCGCTGGTCGGCCCGCGGCTCGGTGGTGATCTGCCGCAGCAGGCCTGCCAGGCGGGCACGCATGCCAGGTGGCGTGCTGCCAACGCTGGCCTGCTGCGCCGCCAGGGCGCTGCCCAGGCGTTGGCGGTGCAGGTTGAGCTGCTGCGCCACTTCGTGGTCGGGCACCGCGGCTTCGAGCTGGCCGAACAGGTCGTCCAGCAGCGCATAGCGGCGCCGGTACATGGCGCGTTTCTTCGGCGCGATGTCTTCTGCCGAGCGCTCGGCCGCAGCCAGGGGCAGGCTGAAGAAGCCTTCGCGCTCGAGGGTTTCGCCGCCATGCTCCAGCCAGATGGCGTCGTAGTTGGCGGCCAGTTCGCGGCCGGTGTCGGCGCCGAAATAAGGGTGCCGGTGATGCCGGTAGGCATCGCTGACGGCGTGGATCTGCGTGGCGCCCAGCAGCCGGGCAAGGCACTTGATGGCTTCGATCAGCAGGCTGCGTGGGCGCAGGCCTTCGAAATCCTTGGTCAGGTCGCGGTAGATGTTCAGCGACGTCTCGCTGTCGATGCCCTTGTGGATGCCCTGCACCGCGCCGATCAACAGGCACAGCTGGCCATCGGCCTGGCACAGGCTGAAAGCCAGCGATGCCACGCGCAAGTCGCCCTGGAACAGGTTGAGCACCAGCTCGCCTTCGCGCTTGAACCAGATCGGCCGGTCCAGCACCAGGGTGCAGCCGGGGGAGTAGCTCGACAGGTCGGCGAGGGTTCGCTGCGCGTCACGCCCGAGCAGCAACAAGGAGGGAAATTGCTTGGCCACCAGCTCGTAGTGCGAGGCCACCACCGCCAGCCGCTGCGGTGCATCCCAGCCCTTGCTGATATAGGGCCATTGCAGGATGCCGATGCTGTCGTCACCCAGCGCCGCCCAGCCTTCGGCGCCCAGCGCCGTGTTCATGCGCTGCACGAAGGTGCCGAGCTGGGGCCATTGGCGGACCATCAGCAGGCTCAGTGCGAGGCGGTTCTTCAGCGCCCGCGGCGACAGGCCGGGGTGTACCGCTGGCAGGGTCCTGGCGAGTGAAACGAGGTTCATGGTCATCTCACTTGTACTCGATCAAAGCCGATTTGCTGGCGGTCAACCTGTCGAACAGGAACTTCACCTGCCCGACCATTTCAGGGAACTTGGCGAGCACCAGGAACACCGCCTGCAAGCCGTTCTCGCGCAGCGTGCGGCCACCGCGGCGGGTCAGGCGCAGGGCCTGCAGCGGGTAGATCGCCAGCAGCAGCAAGCCCCAGCCCCCCAGCAGCGCCCAGAGCAGCAGCGTCACCAGCGGGATGCCCAGCCCCCACAGCCAGGCGCGCAGCGACTCACGCCGCCAGTGGCGCTCGGGTGGGTAGCCATGCAGGTAGGTGCCCTCGGCGAAGGCATAGCCGCCGCGCACGCAGCGCCGCCACCATTGGCTGAAACGGGTCATGGCGGCATCGTGCAAGGTCATTTCGGCGTCCAGGCGCCAGATTTTCCAGCCACGGGCGCGCAAGCGCACGCACAGCTCCGGTTCTTCCCCGGCGATCAGCTCCGGGCGGTAGCCGGACACCGCCCTGAAGGCATCGACGCGCATCAGCGCATCGCCACCACAGGCCTTGGCGTCGCCGACCGGGGTGTCCCACTCCAGGTCGCACAGCAGGTTGTACACCGAGCGCTCGGGAAAGCGCTCGCGCCGCCGCCCGCACACCACCGCCACGTCCGGGTGGGTGTCGAGAAACGCCTGGGCGCTGCCCAGCCAGCCCGCCACCACCTCGCAGTCGCCGTCGACGAACTGCACGTAGCGCAGCTCCGGGCGCAACTGCAGCAGGCAGGCAAAGCCTTCGTTACGCGCCCGGGCAGCCGTGAACGGGATGCTCAGGTCCAGCGCCAGCACTTCTACCCCATGGCTGCGTGCCCGCTGCACCGAGCCATCGGTGGAACCGGAGTCGACATACACGACCTGGTCCGCGCCGCTGGCCAGCGAGGCCAGGCAGCGCTCCAGGCGCATCCCCTCATTGCGACCAATCACCACCACTCCGATGCCTGTCTCCATGCGCCTCTCGCCACCCCTGAACGCCACTTGCCGATCACCGCCGCCCCTGGGGCCGGCTCATGTGTACTGCACTGCCTCGTGCTTGCGCGCCTTGACCGTGGCCGGCACCCCCACCGCCAGCGAGTTGTCCGGCACATCGATCAGCACCACCGCGTTGGAGCCGATCACCACGTTGTCGCCGATGCGGATATTGCCCAGCAGCTTGGCCCCGGCGCCGATATCGACGTTGTTGCCGATCACAGGCGCAGTCGGCTCGCTGACATTCTTCAGCCCCACCACCACGCCGTTGCGGATCCTGCAGTCGTCGCCAAAGCGCGCGTAGCCGCTGATGACGATGCCGCCGAAATGGTCGATGACGAAGTTGCGGCCCACCTCTACCTCGCACGGCAACTCCACCCCGGTGATGATCTGCACGAACTTGAACAACACCTTGTAGATGAACGACAGCAGCTTGCGCAGCAGTGCCGGACGCACCCCATAGCGCCAGCGGCCGAAGCGGTACACCAGCATCACCCAGAAGCCCTGGGCGCCCCAGTCGCCCTTGTATGCCCGCAAGTCCGCGCGGATGTTGTCGAACATGGCCCCCTCCTAGCGTGTTGGCTGTGTGGCGTAGCGAGTCTTGAACAGCAACGACCAGGTGGCGCGGGTGTGCAGCCAGCAGGCCCGGATGGCCGGCCAGCCGCGCCCTTTGAGCAGCGCCTTGAGGGCCAGCAGCAGATCGCCCAGGCTGACCAGGCCCATGTGCAGGGCAAGCCCTGCCGCGCCGTGATGCTTGCGAAAGTACAAAAGCTCGCTTTCGATCTGGTAGGCCGAGATCTGCCGGCTGGCGGCCTCCAGCTCAGCCACCGACTTGGAGCTTTCGCCGCCGATGTGCACCACCGTGGTATGCGGGTAGAACACCACCTTCCAGCCGGCCTCCTTGACCCGCTTGCAGTGGTCGACTTCCTCGTAGTAGAGGAAGTAGCGCGGGTCGAACAGCCCCACCTTGTCCAGCACCTCGCGGCGCACCAGGTAGAAGCACCCCGGCAGCCAGTCGCATTCGCGCACCGAGCCATGGTCCCAGCTCATCTCGTCGACCATCTTCAGCCCAGGGAACAAACGCCCCAGGCCTGTGCGCGAAACGAACACGTTCAAGGGGGTGGGGAAATAGCGGCAGCACGGCTGCAGGTCACCCTCGCGGCCTTCCAGGCGCACGCCCAGCACGCCGCAATCGGGGTGCTCGTCCATGTAGGCGATGGTCTTTTCCAGCGAGTCGCTGGCAACGAAGGCATCGGTATTGAGCAGCAGCGCGTACTTGCCCTGCAGGTGGGCCAGCAGCTGGTTGTTGGCGCGGCCGAAACCGACGTTCTTCTGGTTGCTCAGCAGCAGCGCCTCGGGGCAGACCTGGGCCATGCGCGCCAACGAATCGTCGGCCGAGGCGTTGTCCACCACCAGGTAACTGGCCAGGCGCTCGCTGCCCGCCTCGCGCAGCGCGTCGAACATCGGCTGCAGCAAGGAGGCCGTGTTGAAGTTGACCACCATCACATCGACGGGCTTGCTATCCATTGTTGCCGTCCCCAAAGAAGTACTGCCGCCTCACTGCCGCCAAGGTCGGTTCCAGCGCGGGGTCGAAGGCGCCCTTGCGCTGCTTGACGAGGTCTATCCAGGGATACGAATTGCACCGCTCCTCCACCCGCTCGATCAACGCCGCAGTCGTGCAGATGACCTTGGCCGGGTTGCCGCCCACCACCATGCCCGGTGGCACATCCTTGGTGACCACGGCACCGGCGGCAACCACCGAGTCGGGCCCGATGGTCACGCGCGGCATGATGATGGCGCCGTGGCCGACGAAACAGTTGTCTCGTATATCAATGTAGCCCACCGAATCGAGCTGCTTGCCGTAGCACACCTCGATCAGTGCCACCACGCCGTCATGCCCGATCAGGGTGCAGTCCGACAGGCCCACGTTGCTGCCGATGCGCACCAGGGTCGGGTCGGTGACGCAACAGCCGCAGTTGATGTGCACGTTGTTGCCGATCGAGTGGAACTTGCCCCACCGCGCCAGGTAGGTGCCCCATTGCAACGGTGTGGGATTGCACAGTTTCCTGTACAGCGAGCCTCCCCGCCCGGTTGAGTTGGCGTAATGTTTCACGGCGCTCCGTAGCCATCCGAACATGCTGTCTGCCTCGTTAGTAAACCCTTCCTGGACTGCCTCTGAGGCGAACCGGTCTCGTTCTTCTTGGTGCTGACCGCATCGCACTCAACCCTTGTCAACCGCGCTGTAACCGTTGCTTGTCGCCTTGGCACACTCCTTTGCGGCTCAAACCGCCTTGTTGCTGGTTTTCAGTTTGTCGTCCAGGTGCTCGGCCAGGCGCACGGCGAACTGCAGCAGCGGCATGGTCGGGTTGGAGGCGCCGCTGGTGGCGAAGATGCTGCTGCCGGCCACATAGAGGTTGTGGGTGCCGAACACCTTGCAATCGCTGTCGACCACGCCGAACTCGGGCGACGCCGCCATGCGCGTGGTGCCCATGTGGTGGGCATGCGGCTGCAGCTTCAGGGCAAGGCTGGTGTCGTAGACGAAATCGTTCAACTTGACGAAGCCAAGGCCGGTGTCGGCGAACTGCTTGGCCAGCTCGCTGCCGATGCACTTGATGGTGTGCCGGTCATGCTCGCTCAGCGACCAGTTGACGTTGACCTTGCCCATCCCCAGGGCGTCCTTTTCATCCAGCAGCGAGAGGTGGCTCTGCACATTGGGGAACTGCTCGATCATGGTGCTGATGACCCCGTCTCCGGGGCAGCTGAAGTTGGCGATGAAGGCGATCTTGCTGGCCACGCCCATGTCACAGGCCAGGTTTTCCAGAAAGTGCTTGACCTCTGCGGTCCTGCCGTAGGTCCTGACCTCTTCCAGCACGGCGGTGGTGACATTGCCCTTGCCAGCGTGGTACTCGGCGACGAAGGCATCGGTGGTGTAGTACTGGTGCTGGCTGCCGTCCTGCCCGTTGCTGAGGATGAAAGTGCCCATGTCGATGTTCAGGTGTTCCATGAAGCAGCGCCCCGCCAGGCCGTCGGGGCTCACCACGCCGGCGGCCTGCAGCGACTGGCTGTTGAGCAGCTGGCGGGCGTTTTCGATGGCGCCGGTGGCGAGGATGAACTTCTTCGCCACCAGGCGCTGGCGATTGCGCTCGTAGTCCGACACCTGTATCGAGGCCAGGCGGCCGCTGGCCTTGTCGAATTCCAGGTCGACGCAGTTGCAGTTGATGAACACGTCCAGCCCAGGGGTGTCGTTGAGCGCGGCCGCGTACTTCTGCGCAAAGCGTGTGGGCGGGCTGAGCAGGAAACGGTCGGCGTCGAAGTCGTCACCCTTCAGCGCCACATTGAGTGGCTGGAAGGCCTTGCCCTGGGGCAGGTCGACGATGTCCATGGCGGCGGGCAGGTAGCGCTCGATTTCCGCATAGGGGATCGGCCAGCCCGGCAGGTCGCCCGGTGGCTGCACGGCAAAGTCGGACGCGGTGAACGGCCGGCAACGCCCTGCCCAGTGGTTGGAGGTGCCGCCAAGAAAGCGCAGGCGGGTTTCCTCGGCGTACAGCTCCAACCCCGAGGAGGTGCATTTGTACAACGCCTGCGAACGGGGCGCGTACTCGTGGCCGCCGCCCTCGAGCAGCACCACCCGCCAGCCGGCCTGCGCCAGGCGCAGGGCCAGGGTGATGCCGGCAGGGCCGGCGCCGATGATGCACACGTCATAATGATCACGCAGGGTCTTCTGCGTCTGGTAGTCGTTGATCATGTTCAGTCGTTCCGCAAGTACTGGGACGGCAACACCCAACCGTTGATAACGACGAACCCGTTCGGCTCGGCGGGTTTGCCTGCAGCAGCGCGCGCCAGGCCGGGCGCAACGCCCAGGACCGCGCCCCCCACCCCCAGCAACACGCAATTGCGTAGGAAGCCCCTACGATCGAGCAGCGCAGTGCAGTACTTAAGCTTCCCCATGATCCCCAGACCACCCGTGCCATTTTTTTAAGAATCCTAGTCACTTATCCGCGATGCGCTACCCTGCCCATCGCTCGGGCACCGCTGTTGTCGTATCGGTCAGAACCAGTTGAAGATGCGTACCGCCAGCTCGCCACAGAGTGCCCCGACCAGCACCATTGGCAGCACGATGAGTTCACGTTTGATGTTGAGAATGTCCAGCTTGCGGTTGACGTAGACGATCAGCACCAGCGTCGGCAAAGCGTGCAGCGCCACCCCCCAGATCGCCAGGCGCGGCCCGCCGATGGCCAGCAGCAGCGGCAACAGCAGCCACAGCGAAACCAGGCGGATGATGTTGTCCATGGCCTGGTACTTGGTGTGGCCCAGGGCGATCCAGATCTGGTGGGTCAAGGTGTAGCGCAGGGTGAAGAACGACAGCGACAGGATCGCCAGCATCGGCCCGGCGTCGGCATACCGTGCGTCGTACATCCAGCCGATCAGCAGCGGGCTGCCGGTCAGGAACAGGCCGCAGACGAACAGCATGACCAGATCGACCAGCAGCTTGAAGCGGTCGTACAGGGTGCGCAGGCGCGCCTTGTCGCCATCGCGGGTGGCCTCGCTGAACGCCGGCAGGGCGACCGCGCCGAACAGCTTCATCAGGCCGGTCTGGATCGAGCCGAGGATCAGCACGGCAATCGAGTACACACCCAGTTCCGCCACGGTCATGCTGGCGCCGAACCAGATGCGGTCACCGTACATCGCCAGCACGCCGACGATCGACGACAGCAGGATCCAACGCCCGAAGCTGACCAGCTCGGCCAGCGCGGTGCGGTCCCACTGCAGGCGGTTGGCCGGCCCGTGCATCGCGGTATGGCCCAGCACCGTGCCGGCCAGGGCAGCCACCACGCCGGCCGCCACCAGCGACCAGATCGAGCGGGTGAACCAGCCGATCACCAGCATCACCACCAGGCCGATGGTCTGCGAGGCCAGGTCGATCAGCACCACGCGCTTTTGCTGGAAGGTGCGCACGGCAACATCCATCTTGGTCGATTGGAACCCCCAGATGATCGCCTGCAGGCCAGTCACCGCCAGCACCAGGGGCAGCTCCGGCGCCGCGTAGGTAGAAGCCGGCGGCCACAGGTTGGCCATTTGCGCGGCCCAGGCGGCCACGGCCAGCAGCAGGGTCAGGCCGAACAGCAGCAGGCCGCGCAGAATCTGCACGGTCCAGGCGGTATTGAGAAACAGCGGGTCGTCGCCGCGCGGGCTCTGGATGATGTTTTGGCGCAAGCCAACATCCGACAGAAGGTGCAGCAGTACCGAAACCGTGGTGGCGATGACCATCACCCCGAACATTTCCGGTAACAGCAGGCGTGCCATGATCAGGTTGCCGCCCAGGCGCATGACCTGCGAGGCCACCAGCGACACCAGGTTCCATGCCCCGGCGCCCAGCGCACGCTTACGCAGGCTCCCAGCTGCTGACGCTTCAATCGACGGCATGACTTCAATCTCTGACTGAATGGCTAGAAGTCACTATAGTTTCAATTAGCCATGACGCTAGCCGTCGTCCACCGACTGATAGGTGCCTGTAGCCCATGCCCGAACAATTTCGTGCGCTGATCGTCATTCTGTTCGTCGCCAGCGTGGTGTTCTTCCTGGCCCGCAGGCCCGCCAACGACCTGATTCCCGACCGCGACTACAAGCGCCGGCGCAACCTGTGGCTGCTGATCACCCTGCTGGCGTTCTTCTCGTTCAGCTTCTGGGTGTACACCGCGGCGGCGGTGATCACCCTGCTGGTGGCCAGGCGCCGCGAACACAACGCCATGGCGCTGTTCTTCATGCTGGTGTTCGCCATTCCACCGGCCTCGGTGGATATCCCGGGGTTCGGGGTGATCAACTATCTGATCGAGCTCAACCACATCCGCATCCTCACCGTCTGCGTGCTGCTGCCCACGGCCCTGGCCCTGGGCCGCCAGGCCGACACGGTGCGCTTCGGCCGCACCCTGCCGGACAAGCTGCTGGCCGCAAGCCTGGTGCTGATGACCTTGCTGTACCTGCGCGAAACCACCATCACCGATACCTTGCGACAGGCGGTGTCGCTGTATATTGATGTGTTCCTGCCCTACTACGTCGCCAGCCGTGGGCTCAAGACCGTGCAGGACTTCAAGGACGCCCTGCTCGCCTTCGTCATCGCTGCCTTTCTCCTGGCGATCATCGCGGTGGCCGAGTTCGCCCGCCACTGGCTGCTGTACAACGGCCTGATCAGCGCCATGGGCGTGCAGTGGAGCATGTCCAGCTACCTCAGCCGCGGCGGCTCGCTGCGCGCCAGCGCCACCACCGGCCAGGCGATTGCCCTGGCCTATGTGATCAGCGTGGCCATCGGCATGTACCTGTTCGTGCAGAGCTACGTGCAAAACCGCCTGCAACGCTACATGGGCGCCCTGCTGCTGGCCGCAGGGCTGGTGGTGCCGCTGTCGCGCGGGCCGTGGATTGGCGCCGGGGTGATCATCGGGGTGTTCATCGCCACCGGCAAAGGCGCGGTCAAGCGCCTGACCCTGCTGGCCTGCGCCGGCCTGCTGGCGTTGCCGATGCTGACCCTGCTGCCCGGTGGCGAGAAGGTGCTCGACCTGCTGCCGTTCGTCGGCAACCTGGAAAAAGAGAACATCACCTACCGCCAGCGCCTGCTCGACAATTCCTGGATCACCATCCAGCGCAACCCGTTGTTCGGCTCCTTCGATTTTCGCAACACCCCGGAAATGCAGTCGATGATCCAGGGCGAGGGCATCATCGACATCGTCAACAGCTACATCAGCATGGCGCTGCGCTTCGGCCTGGTCGGGCTGGCGCTGTTCGTGGCGTTCTTCGCCAGCGTGCTGCTGGCGATCTACAAGGCGCTGCGGGCATTCCCCGACAAGGAAGACGAACACCGACGATTGGGCCGCTCATTGCTGGCAACCCTGCTGGGGATCCTGGTGATCATCTTCACCGTCAGCAGCATCACCGTGATCCCGGTGGTGTACTGGTCGGTAGGCGGTTTGGGCGTGGCCTACGTGCAGATGGTGCGCAGGCTCAGAAGCAGTGAAACCAGCGCGCTGGAAACCTCCCAGCCGACGAACCAGGTACTTTCATGACAAGGATTGGTCTGCGCCCTGGGCTCAGGGCATCGTGGCTCGTCGCGCTGCTGGCAGTGCCAGCCTTGGCCTGGTCTTCATCCGAGTGGACCGTCAGCGTCGACGAACAGAACGGCCTGCCCAGCGTGAGCCGCGGCGGCGGCCCGGCGATGCAGGCGCGCTTCGATTTCTGGGGCGGCGACTGGAGCTGGACCGGCTTCGGTACCGCGTTCAAGGTCAACGCGCCCTACCGCTACACGCTCAACGGCAAGAACCCGCAGCTGGATTTCGAGCTGGCGGCAGCAATCACCCAGCCACAGCCGCAGACCCTGAGCTGGGCCTTCGACCTCGATGCCCACAGCCTCAAGCGCGGCGTGATGGGCGGCGGCATGGTGTTTCGCTTCGACCCGGCGCTGTTCAGCCAGCAGATGGGCGAGCCGCAGCTGTTGCCGGGCAATCGTGGCTGGTCATGGGGCACTGCGACGCGGCGCATCGAACTGCGCTTCGAGCCGGCGCTGGCCAAGGTGTATTTCGAGCGCGGCGATACCTCCGAAATCCGCGCGTTTTTCTACACCGACCCGATCGAACCCGGCCGCCAGCAGATCAAGGCCACGCTCAACCTCACCGGCGATATCGAGCTCGCCCCCACCCCCACCGAACGCTTCGGCCTGGCCGACCCCACGCGCTGGCCAGACGACCAGCTCGGCTGGCGCACCTCGCCGGTCGACCTGTCGTTCCTCAACGCCGCAGAAAAACCCGCCGGCAAGCGCGGCTTCGTCAAGGCCGCCGGCGAGCAGCTGCAGTTCGCCGACAACACCCCGGCGCGCTTCTGGGGTACCAACCTGTCGGCCTATGCGCTGTTCAACACGCCGGACGATGAGATCAAGCAACAGGCAAAGCGCCTGTCTGCGCTGGGTTTCAACCTGGTGCGGCTGCACCACCATGACTCGCCCTGGGTCAGCCCGAACGTCTTCGGCGAGGTCAAAACACTGCGCGACACCCAGCAGTTGAGCCCCGCCTCGCTGAAGAAGCTCGATTGGTGGATCAAGTGCCTGAAGGATGAAGGCATCTATGTGTGGCTCGACCTGCACGTGGAGCGCATCGTCACCGTCAATGACAACATCTATGCCTTCGACGAACTGGCCAAGGGCGAGCAGTACGCCGGCATCAAGGGCTACGCCTACGTCAACGTGACCCTGCAACAGGCCATGAAGCGCTTCGCCGAGCAGTACCTGGGCCACGTCAACAGCTTCACTGGCCTTGCCTACAAGGACGACCCGGCCGTGGCGGCCGTGCTGATCACCAACGAAAACGACGTGACCCAGCACTTTGGCAACGCCCTGCTGCCGGACAAGGGCGTGCCCAAGCACAACCGCCTGTTCATGGACCAGGCCAAGGCCTTCGCCGCCCGCGCCAACCTGCCCGCCGACAAGACCTGGCGCGCCTGGGAGCCGGGGCCTGGCAAGCTGTTTCTCAACGAGCTGGAGCACCGCTTCAATGTCGACATGATCGACCACCTGCGCACCCTGGGGGTGAAGGTGCCGATCGTCACCACCAGCACCTGGGGTGGCAACGGCCTGGCCGCGCTGCCGGCGCTCACCGCCGGCAATGTGATCGATGCCCACGCCTACGGCGGCATTGGCCAGTTGCAGAAAAACCCGCTGACCAGCGACGGCATGATCAACTGGCTCGGCGCCGCCCAGGTGCTGGGCCTGCCGATGACGGTCACCGAGTGGAACGCCGAACCCTTCCCCCTGCCCGACCGCCATTCGCTGCCGCTGTACGTGGCCGGCACCGCCAGCCACCAGGGCTGGGACGCGATCATGCAGTACGCCTACAGCCAGCAGGCGTTTCTTGAAGGCTGGCGCCGGGCCGACAACTGGAACGCCTACAACGACCCGGCGATGATCGCCACCCTCCCCGCCGCCGCCTTGCTCTACCGCCGCGAAGACGTGCGCCAGGCGAGCACCCGCTACGTCTTCGCACCCAGCGCCGAAACCCTGTTCAACCGGGCCATCACCCCGGCCAATTCGGTGCTGCTGCGCACCGCCATGGAAAAAGGCCGGCTGCAGATCGCCCTGCCGCAAACGCCTGAACTGCCCTGGCTGCAGCCGGGCGCCGTGCCCAGCGATGCGCAGGTGTTGAAAGACCCGGACCAGTCGCTGCTCGATGCCAACGCCAGCGAGTCGACCAGCGACACCGGCGAGCTCAGGCGCAACTGGCAGCAAGGCCTGTACACCATCGACACGCCGCTGACCCAGGCCGCCACCGGCTGGCTGGGCGGCCAGGCGCTGCGCCTGGGCGACATCGCGGTCGATCTCAAGACCGCCTATGCCAGCGTGGTGGTGCAAAGCCTGGACGCCAAGCCGCTGAAGCAGTCGCGCAGCCTGTTGATTTCGCTCGGCAGCCGCGCCGTGCCACGGCCCGACGACATGACCCCGTTCCATGTCGAGCCGCTCGAAGGCAGCTTGACCATCCAGGCACCCCAGGGCCTGAAGCTGTACGCGCGCAAGGCCGATGGCAGCGAGCAGGCGATGGCCTCGACCTACCAGGATGGGCGCTACCGGATCACCTTCGACGGCCAGCAGATGGCCAACTGGCTGTTCCTGAAATAGCCATCTAGAGTCAGTTCAGACCTGTATTCCAGGCATTCGACGCTGCGTCTGTTCCAGGAGGATTGGATGAAGTACTTGGTTGTCGGCGGTGCAGGTTATATCGGTTCGCACATGGTCAAGCACCTGTTGGGCGATGGCCATGAGGTGGTGGTTGCAGACACCGTGGCCACGGCGCCCGACATCGAGTGGGTCGAGCTGGACATCGCCGACGCAGGCGCCCTCGACCGGCTGTTCGGCGATTATCACTTCGATGCGGTGTTCCACTTCGCCTCCTTCATCCAGGTGGGCGAGTCGGTCAGCGACCCTGGCAAGTACTACCAGAACAACGTGGCGGCCACGCTGACCCTGCTGGAGGCGATGGTCCGGGCCGACATCAGGCACCTGATCTTCTCCTCCAGCGCCGCCGTGTATGGTGACCCGCACTATGTCCCCATCGACGAGCAGCACCCCAAGGCGCCGATCAACCCCTATGGGCGCAGCAAATGGATGGTCGAGCAGATTCTCCAGGACTTCGACCGCGCCTATGGGTTGAAGTCGGTGAGCTTGCGCTACTTCAACGCAGCAGGCGCCGACCCCGAGGGGGCGCTGGGTGAATGCCATGAACCGGAAACCCACCTGATCCCGCTGATCCTGCAGGCAGCCTCCGGGCGGCGCGAGGCCATTACCGTGTTCGGCCGTGACTACGACACGCCGGATGGCACCTGCATCCGCGACTACGTGCACGTCGCCGACCTGGCGTCGGCCCATGCGCTGGCGGTGGCGTACCTGCTCAAGGGCGGCGAAAGCGCGTCATTCAACCTGGGCAACGGGCTGGGCTTTTCGGTGCAGGAAGTGATCGAAGCCGCACGAGCCATCACGGGGCGGCCAATCCGGGTGATTGAAGCGTCCCGTCGCGAAGGTGACCCGGCAGCGCTGGTGGCCGATGCACAGCGAGCGAAAAGCGTGCTGGGTTGGCAGCCACAGTTTGCGAGGCTGGATGAAATTGTCGGCCATGCCTGGAGTTGGGAGCGCAAGTTCCCTTGGTCGCCAGGTTCCTTGTAGTGATTTCGAGATCGAGCGCCGCCCGCGCGGCGCATCGCGGATAAATCCGCTCCTACAGGCCAATGCGTTTTCTCGGCGGGCGCCAAGGCGGACAACCATGGCCTGACAGACCGTGGCACGTTGCAACAAATGTAGGAGCGGATTTATCCGCGATGCGCCGCGCGGGCGGCGCTCGATCTCAAAAACACCGCGAAACTCAGTAGTAAGTGCGCGGCTGCTCATCGGCCTTGTTCAACACCGCCCCCACCAGGTTCGCGTTGGCCAGGTGGTACAGGCAGTCCTCGATGTCCTTCTTGCTGTTCATCCCATTGGCCACCACCAGCAGCACGCAATCGAACTTGGGCAGCACGGTGATCGCATCGTCCGAGCTGAGCAGCGGCGGCAGGTCGAAGATGCAGATGCGCGAATCGTAGCGGTCGCGCAGTTCGCCGATCAGGTTGTCGACCTTGGGCGAGGACAGCATCTCGGTAGACATCGGGATCGGTTCGCGGGTCGGCAGCACCACGAAGCGCGGCAGCGTCGGGTTGACCAGCGCCTCTTCCAGCCACGCCTTGCCACTGAGCACCTCGTTGAGCGCCTTGTCCATCGGCAGGCCCAGGCTGCTGCCCACCCGTGGCCGGCGCAGGTCGAAGTCCACCAGCAAGGCGGTCTTGGTGGTGTGGTGGGCGATACTCATGGCCAGGTTCACCGCCAGCACGGTCTTGCCGGCCTCCGGGGTCGGCGAGGTGATCGCCAGGGTGCGCCAGCCGTTCTCGTCCATCGCCTTGAGCACTTGCGTGCGCAACAGGTCGATGGCGCCGCTCATGTTCGAGTTCTTGTTGTACGAGATGATGCGGTTACGTTCCAGGTGTTCCGCGCGCAGCGGTACCACCTTGGTCTGCACGTAGTCGAAATCGCCCAGGGGTTCGGGCTTTTCCGCCAACAGCGGGGCCTTTGGGGTTTCCACGGGGGTGGGTGAGATCTGGTGCAGGTTCTTTCCAATAGCCGGCGTAATTCTGTCCATCGCTGCATTCCCTATTCAAACCGAGCCATAGCTTTAAACAGCAGGACGTCCAACGGCATGTAGAACACATGGACGACTACCATCAGCATAGCCAGCAACACCACGCCGGCGACGATCAGCAGCATCAGCCATTTTCGCCGCCGGGCCTTGTCGGCCTGGGTCGCGATATAGGGCACCGCCACCAGCACGCGCTTGCCCAGCACGCTTTCCAGCGCACCCACGCCACGCACCCGCTGGTTGAGCATCTCCAGCAACATCACCAGCCCACCGCCCACGGCCGGTGCCAGCACCAGGCCCAGGGCGACGATTTTCTTGCGGTTGGGTTTGACCGGTTTTTCCGGCATCAGCGGCGGCTCGAGCAGCACGAAGCGCTCGGCTTTGTTTTCCTGCTCCAGGCTTTCGGTGATCTTCGCGCCCATTTCCTTGTTGCGGATTTCTTCGTACTTCTTGCGGGCGTTGTCGTGGTCGCGCATCAGCGTGATCAGGCCGCGCTCCACTTGCGGGGCTTCGAGGATATCCGCCTCGTAGCCTTCCATCTTGCTGGTGAGCTGGCGCTTCTGCTCGGCCAGCGAGGCGATGCGCGACTGCGCCGCCGCCATCTTGGTGCGCACCCGGGCGGCGTCCAGGTTCATCGTCGCCGCAGCCGCCGCGCCTTTGTCACCGGAGGCCTGGAGCACATCGATCTTGCGCTTGATCGCCTGCACGTCCGGGTGCGCCGGGGTGTAGCGGGTCAGCAGGCGGGCATACTCGGCCTTCAGGCTTGCCAGGTCTTGCGGTTGGTCGGCGGCCGTCGAGCGGCCATTGGCAGCCTGGGTGGGCACCCCGGCATTGGCAGCCGCCAGCTCCAGCTCCAGGTAGCGCAGCTCTTCCTGGGCCGACTTGTAGTCACGGTCGACCTCGCGGAACTCCAGCTCCGAGCGCGACAGCATGCTCATGCGCAGTTGCTGGTTTTCCGGCAAGGCATTGGCGTGGGCCTGCTTGAAGTCGGCCAGCTGGTTTTCCAGGTCGGCCAGTTCGGCGCCCAGCTTGTTGGCTTCCTGGGAGAGAAATTCGGTGGTTTCGGTGGCGCGTTCGGTGCGCTGCTTGATGTTTTCGTTGAGGAACAGGTTCACCAGTTCGTCCGCCACTTCCTTGGCGACTTCCGGGCGCTTGTCCTCGTACGACACGGTGAACGCCACGGTCGCCTCGCCACGCCCCTTGATGAAGGTGCTGAGCGTGGCCACCACGATGTCGTTGCGCATCTGCTCTATCTTGTCGGTTTCGCTGAACTGCCGGCCCTTGTCGGCGAACAGGCCGTACTTGTCGATGATGCGCAGCAGGTTTTCCCGGGTCATCACGCGCTGGCGAATGACCTCGATGCGCTCATCGGCAAAGGTGGTGTTGCCGGCCGAGACCAGGTCGGGCGATATCTGCTGCGATTCGACCAGGATGGTGCCGGTGGCCTGGTAGATGGGTGGCACACTGAGGGCGACGCCCACGGTCGCTGCCAGTACGACGACGATGCTCACCCCCAGCAGCAAGGCGCGGTCCTTGATGATGGCGATGTAATCTTTGATCGACAGCTCGTACTCGGTCTTCATGTGTGGCCACCCGTGCGAAGAGTCAGATGTCGGGATATCGGTACGTCAGCGTCAGTCCCACGATGGTCGCTTCAGCATCTGGCAAGCCATCTTGCTGACGCTCCTTGTACATCAACGAAAAACGCATGTCCCAGGCCCGCGAGAATTCGTGGCTGGCCCAGGCGCTGTAGGTCTGCAAGGTGTTTGGCGTCTGCCCCTTGGCGTCCTGCCAGGACGCTTCCAGGCCCACCCGGTTTCTTTCGCTGACCAGGTAGCTCCAGCCGCCGCGCACCATGTCCAGCTCGGCGAAACCGCCCTCGGCACTGGCCACGGTGCTGCGCTCGGCGCTGAAACTGGCCTCGGCGCGCGAGCCGCGGTAGAACAGCGACATGCCGCCTTCGCCACGGCGCCCGCCACCGGAGCCGCTGGTTTCGTTGACGCCCACATGCATGGCGCCTTCCAGGCGTTCGGAGAACTGGTGCTTGATGCCGATGCTCGGCACGTAGCTGTTGGTGGCGATGGCGGTGGTGGTGTCCTGGGGCTCGTAGCGCCGCGCCTCGAACCCGGTGATCAGGTCGGTGCGCTCGCTCCAGGCGTAGGTCCAGGTCAGGTAGTTGGAGTACTCGTCGTAGCCGGTCAGCGTGGTGATGTCATACCGCGCATGGTTGTAGCGAAGCTCGTTGGCCAGGGTGCTGCGCTCGGTCACCGCACTGCTCCAGTTGGCGGTCAGCGAGGACATCTTCTGCGTGCCGTCGGTGGTGACCACGCCGGTGTCGAGCACCGTGCCAGACAGCGTCGAGCTCTCGGTGTACTGCGCCAGGAGGCCGAAACCGCCGGTCTCGGTCTCGCGCTGCCAGCCCAGGCTCAGGTTGGGGTCTTCACGGTCGTCGACCACCGAACGGTCGGACGAGCGCAACAGGTTCATGCCCAGGCCCAGACGCAGTTGGTCGCGGTCGAACTGACCGATCAGGTTGTAGTCGGGTGCAATGATGGTACGCGTCACACCTTTCTCCTTGGACGTCAGGAGCAATGGGTTACTGTCGTACTCGACAGTCGTGGGTACCACAACTGAAGACTGCCAATTGGCGGCACTAACCACCCCCGCGAACGGCATCATCATGATTGCCGCCGCCATACGCTTTGGTCGAAAAATAGGCACTAGTAATTCTTAATTATTAGAAGATTCAAGGTACGACCAGCGTATCGCCAGCCTGAAGTTGGAAGTTGGTGGACATGTCACGCCCAGAAACCAGATCCTTGTAGCGCACCGGCAATACCTTTTGTGCAGGGCCACTGCCGCGGATCACCTTGATGGCGCTTTCGTCGGCGAATTTGTCCATTCCACCCGACATGCTCAAGGCTTGCAGCACGGCGGTTGGGCCTGCCATTGGCACCGGGCCTGGCTTGATCACTTTGCCCTGGACGTACACCAGGTTGCCGGCGGTGCCGGTGACCACCACGCTGACGTTCGGGTCGGCAAGAAAAGGCTTGAGGCCGGCGGTGACCTTCTTGGCCACTGCGGTCACATCCAGGCCCGCCACATCGATGCGGCCGGCCAGGGGGAAGGTAATGCTGCCATCGGGGAGTACGACGGTTTCCTGGCGCAGGGTGTCTTCCTGCCACACGGAGATCAACACTTTGTCGCCGGGGCTCAACAGGTAGGTGGACGTGCTGTCATCGGCAACGCTGGCGCCGGCCCAGGCGCACAGTACGCAGAACAGGGAAATCAGCAAACGCGCCATGAGGGATCCCTCCGGCCAATCGGCCCAGGTTAAGAGCACTGAATGAGAACAACAGCAAGCCTCTCGCTCCACACGCAGCTGCAAACCCGCTGCGCCGGCCTCGCAATCCTGCAGGCCCTTTACCGCGATGCCGCCTTGCCTGCCCCTGCCACCACTGCCCAGGGTCTGGCCAGTGGAATATAGCAATGGCTGGAAAATTGACAAGCAACCGCCAGCGATGAAAGCGCAAATGTCCGTTTTTGTGCGTCAAGTTGCTGGCGTCGCGATAAAGAAAGGTCAACTTCAAACAACTAACACGGGCAACGCTTCAAATCTTCTTTCTATTGGCTACCGCCACGAAGCCAATGACTGCAAACGCAAAAAGCCAACCCGCCGTTGCCAAAGGAACAATATTGGTCTGGTTCATATAAGAATCAGCCGCTCGTGCCGCACCGCTCAATAACACCAACAGGAAAATCGATTTGATGAACAGAGTCGAGCGCATGTTCCCCTCCTGAAAAGAGGACAGTTATTGTTGGTTTGAATAGAGTTTTTACTGCTGGTGATTGGAGCTTATGGGCACAATGACATTACGTCAATGATCCGACACCATAATAAAAATCAATCGACCGACCCGGTACTCGTCAATTTACCGCCATGCAGAAAATGCACCCCCAACTGCCCGCTTGGGGCAATTAACAAGTGATTGAAATTGCGCGATATTGTGACGCCCATTGGCCGCGTTTCAACGCCGGGCGAACGCCACCGACTCGCTTTTCTGGCGGCGCTCGAGTGTTTCAACGGCGAGAACAGGTGCGAATCATTCTGCTTAGCAACCGTTTTATGACGGAAAAAGATCAAGCGTGCGTTGCACTTCATCAATATCGAGAGTAAAGCCTTCGCCCTCGGGCACGCCGACCACAAAACCGAAGTGCTGGTGATCGCGATCGGTCAGGTACTTGTAATAACTGACGAATCGGTTTGGCGGTTGCAGCGCCAGGAAGTTGCAACCGGCTTGCAGCACGTTGATGCCATGTACCAGCTGGCTGCCCTCCACCCCGACCACTGTCCTGGCGCCCGCGCAGGCGGCCACGATCGAAGGCACATCCAGCTGCATCGGGTTGATCACCCGAAAACCGCGCTGCGTGCGCAGGTGCTCGGCGATTTCCAGCTCATTGCGCAACAGCCGCAGGTCACCATCGCTGCCGCGCAGGATGAACACGCCCGGGTGCGGCGTGCTATCCACATGCGCCAGCAGTTTGTCGCCCATGGCCTTGTAGCGCTGGTGCCGGCTGCGGTTGTTGCTGACATCGTCGAACAGCACCAGCTCGTGGAAGAAGGCACTGCGCAGGCGCAGCGGCTGCATGCCCAGCCACTGCTCGTAGGCCGGCCCCTGGGTGAACAGCGGGTAGCGCGCCGAGGGTGCGGTGGTCACCGGCACGCCCTCGTTGCAGGCCAGGGCGTAGGTGGGGCAGTCCTCCATCAGCCAGGTGCCGAACCAGGTGTTGCCGTTTTGCGTGCAATAGGCCGCGCCCCGTTCGATCTCATGCTCCACGGCAATGCGCGGGAAGGTACTGGGCTTGAGCGACAGCCAGTGGCTGGCATTGCCCTTGTACAGCGCGCCATCGACCAGCCACACGTCCTTGAGCAGGTAGGCGCGGGTCGGCCCCTGCTCGGCGCGGATGCCGCCTTCCATGGTGCGCCCCGGGTGCACGTAGGGGAAAAAGCGCTTGGCTTCCCAGCCGGTCACTCGCTCCAGCTGGTTGGGCAGGTAGAAGGCCGGCGGCGACAGCGTGGTTTCGCCGGGGGCGATATCCCAGGTTCTGACCGCCAGGCTCTTGAGCTCGATATCCGCTTTGCGCGCCAGCCGTTTTCGCGCCATGTGCCGGTAAGCCGCCAACGTCCAGGCATGGCCACTGGCAACCGGGTAATCACTGAGTTTCGAGATATCGCTTTGCATGAGGCGGCCTCCACGGTAACGGGGCAAGGGGCTGACGCGAGGGGTCTGTTACCGGCCAGACGGGGTGCTCAACTGGACGGCACCCGCTCCATCTGGGGCGGTGAATGGAAGGTGGCGTAACGCGCGCGCAAGGTTTCCAGGAACGACTCCCCTGCACTCTTGGCGCCATAGAGGTAGATCTTGTGCAGCCCGCCAAAGACCATTTCGTGATAACGGCTGGCCACTTCTTCATCGCTGGCGCCTTCGGGCAGGCCCAGGTGCAGCGTCAACTTGTTGCCCTCCATGGCGAACAGCGGCGTGTCCCAGAGAAACTGCGCGGTGCCTTTTCTGGGCAGGCGCACGAACATGTAGGCGTGATTGCCCAGCGAATCGACATCGCCGCCACGCCGGCGCTTCCACTTGAGCAGCCCATCGTCGGGCCGAGCCAGGCACAGGCCGATGTCGTAGTAGTCGTAACCATGCTCCAGCGCCCATTCCAGGGCCATGAAGGTGGTGATCGAGTTGACCTCGCGCAGGCGCTTGGCGTCGGCGAACACCGCCTCGCAGTAGCCGAAGCGCAGGGTGCTCCAATAGCGCTTGCCGCCGCGGGTGATTTCGCAGCCCAGGTGGCAGGCCACCACTTCGTCGTTGAGGGTGATCAGGTCGAGCCGGCCCACGCCCTTGGCCAGGCGGAACACTTCCTCGGTGGCGAACTGCGCGGCATGGATGCCCTGGCGCGCCGTGGCGTATGGGCGCAGCAGGTCGCGGTCGGCCATGGCGATTTCGTTGTCGTCGAAGGTCTGGCGCATCTGGTACAGCGGCCGGTTCTTGCGGATGCTGCGGCGCAGTTCGCTGTCGTAGCGGCCGGTGATGTCATCGAGCGAGCGCCCCAGCGGTACCACTGCGCTCAGGTAATGGGGCACCGACAATGCGCCGGCGGTGGGCACCTCGCTGACCACCACCACGTGGTTCTGCGCGGCGGGGGTGGCCGCGCCCTGCACATCGCCGGCATCGCGCGGCGCCTTGCCGCCGATCAGCAGCTTGGCCATTTCGCGCTGCTGCTTCCTGCCGATGTAGAGGATTTCGTAGGGGCTGGCCTGCTGCAGCCTGAACCTGGCGATCTCCCACCGCCAGAAACAGGCCCGACCGAGGATGTCCCGTAACATGCTTGAAACGGTCCTGATCTCGTAACGCAGGGAGGGCGAGATGAGTTTGCGGGCTACTGCCACCAGGTGCGCTTTCATTCTTTTTTGACGTCCCTTTGTATATTTCAACTGGCGTTATCGCAAAAGACGATGAAGTTTCATTAACACAGCCGCATAACTTACTGATAAATCAATAACATTTATCCGTTATCACCCTAACATTCAGTAACAATTTAAGATGCAAGCTCGCGCCTTGGCAAGCGGCATTTTGCTAGCACTTGGCCTTATTTTATGACGTCAAATTTGCCCCTGCTGCCTAGCACCATCATTTATAACGGCAATGGCTAATTATCTACTTCCGGGGGTTGTGCAGGTGCGGGCCTGCTGGCTGCTCTTTCAACAGGAGCGCCACCATGAACTTGCCCGCAAGTGAAAACCCCCATCAACAATTGATTGAAGCGCAACTGCCTGCCTGGGCACGGCATGCGGCGCCGCAACACTGGCAGGCACTGCGCGAAAGCCTGCTGCCTGCCCAAGGCCTGGTCGATAGCGAGGCCGCCTGGTTCGCCAATGCGGCGCCCGACCTGCGCGCCGCAGTACTGGCCAGCCAGGCTCGGCTGGATCGCTCGCAACAGGCACTGGCGCGCTCGCTCAAGGGGCTTGAGAACATTGCGCCGTTCGCCGAAACGCGGCTCGCGCAGCGGCTGCAGGCCGAGCACCAACTGGCGGTCCCGCTGCGCAGCACCGAGCTGGTGGAAATTCATCACCTGTTCACCTTCGGCACCTATGTCACCCGCCACACGCAGGCCAGCCTGCTGGAAGCGGCCCTGCACAACTTCGAAGCCGCGGCCACGTTCAGCACCGACAGTGCATTGACGCTGGCCGGCGACGCCCGCTTCGAACAGGTGCGTACCGTGGGCCGCACCACCTTGGGCGACAGCGAGACGTGGGTGGATATCGAGCTGGAATCGGAAACGCCAAGCCTCAAGCCCTTGGCGCTCGCCCCTGACGATTTCGCCCGCAGCTGCCGTGACCTGGATATCGGCAAGCAGTACCAAGAGCACCTGCAGGCCTGCTTCGGCCGCCCGGCCGTGCGCCGCGACAGCCTGGCCCTGCAGCGCGACCGCCTGCGCCTGGCCGCCGACCTGGCCTTGTTGCGCCATGGCATTGACGGCCCCGCCCGCGATGTCATCGAGGCGCTGCTGGGCGACGCCGCCGTGCGCTGCTGGCAACCCTCACTGTTCGCAATTGGCCTGCATGAAGCACTGATCATCGACGCCGGCGCCAGGGGCCTGCTGTTGTACCTGCCCGGCGACGAGCGAGCCCTGCTGCAGTGCGAAGGGCTAGCGGGTGTGCATCAGCACCTGCTCGCGCAACTGCTGCAACCTGCGTATCGACGCGCCTTTTTGCGCTACGTGCCGGCGGCGCTGCAGCACCGCTTTGTCGATCGCCTGCAACAAAACCTCGAATCCACTGCCGACCTGCACCTGACGACTGAGCTGATCGCCGCCCCGGTATTTGCCTTTATCCACGATGACCACGTGGCGCGCCTGCAAGCAGAAGCGGCTGACCTTGCGGTACCCACGACAGCCGTCGACGCCAAGGCCCGGCAGCGGCGTATCGCCCAGTGGCAGAGCCTGGGCATGGACGCACTGATGCTGGCGGGCTTCTTCGTCCCCGGTGTCGGCACCCTGATGACAGGCGTGATGGCCTTCCAGCTGCTCGGCGACGTGTACGAGGGTTACCAGGCCTGGCACGTCGGCGACCGCCACCTGGCCCTGCAGCACCTTGAGGCCGTGGGCCTGAACCTGGCCTTGATCGGCGCCCTGCATGGGGCTGGCAAGGTGGTGCCGAAGCTGCTCGGCAGCCCGCTGCTGGAAAGCCTCGCGCCGGTGCAGATGCCCGATGGCAGCCGCCGGCTGTGGCGCCCGGACCTGGCAGGCTATGCCAGTGATGCAGCACTTGCACACTCCAGCACGCCCAACGCGCTCGGCCAGCTTGCCCATGACGGCAGGCTGTACATTGCGCTGGAGGGCGCCACGTACGAAGTGAGCCAGGGCGCCGCCGAACATGGCTGGCGAATCCACCACCCCAACGACCCCGAAGCCTATCGCCCGCGCCTGGAACATAACGGTGAAGGCGCCTGGCGCACCGAGCACGAAGTGCCCCAGGCCTGGTCCGATGCCCAGTGCGTGCGGCGCCTGGGTTTGCCGACCGACACCCTGGATGACGCCCGACTGCAACTGGCCATGGCCATCAGTGGCGTCGACCGCGCAGGCCTGCAGGCCGTGCACCTGGCGGGCGCGGCCACTCCGGTGCTGCTCGCCGACACCGTAGAGCGCCTGGCCCTGGCCAGCCTCAACGCCGGCGTGGCGACCGATGCCGAACGTCAACTCACAGAGGCCTACACCGGCCTCGACACCGCGCTGGCCAGGCGCCTGCTGGCGCGCCTGTCTGCCGACGAGATGGCCGGCTGGACGGCGCAGGGCCACTTGCCTGCCTGGCTACGACTGGAAAGCGAACAAGTCAGCCGCGACCTGCCCTTGGTGCGCGCACTGCAGGGGCTGCATGAGCCGCGCCTGGCCAACCCCGACAGCGAACGCCTGCTGCTGGCCTGCATCGAGCGCGTTGCAAGCTGGCCCACCGAACTGCATGTGCAGATCCGCGCCGCCAGCCCGAGCGGCGACGTGTTGGCGAGCCTGGGTGACGAAAACGCCGCCCAGCAGCTGCTGTTGCTGAGGTTCGACTCAGGCTACGAACGCCATGTCGGCGAACGCCCGGCCAGCGGGCCGCTCTACCCCGAGCCGTATCAGCCGCTGTACGCGGGCGCGCCACAGAGCCTGCAACTGGCCTGGGGCAGCGCCGATGCGTTGCGCCTGCGCACGCAGCAACTGGCCCTCGCCGAGCGCGCCCACTGGCCGCAACGCCTGTGGGGCCTGGCGGCCAAGCGCCCGGCCCGTCGTGGCGGCCTGCGCGGCGGCGGCCCGCTTTCTCCGTTGCCACCCCTATCGCCTCTGGCCAGCGGCTCCGTGGAGGGGCGCCTGCGCAGGCTCTACCCGGCCATCAGCCCAGCGCAGATCCAGCAGTTGCAAGCCGACTGGCGCCGCGCGCTGGTGGTTGCCGAACACGAGTTGCAGGTGCGCGAGGCCGCGCTGCAGCAACTGCGCGACACCCTGGTCCGCTGGGCCGCGAGCATGGCGCGGCGCCAACGCGCCAGCGTGCGCATCCTCGACGCCTGGCGGCGCAATGCCGTGCGCTGGCTGGCCGTCGACGAACGTATCCACTGGCTCAACCTGGCCAACCTGGAACTGGAAAACCACGACCTGGCCGCCCTGGCCCTGCCCGACGGCTTCAATCACATCATGGAGCTGGACCTCAGCGGCAACAGCCTGCTCAGCGAAGTACCCGGGCAATGGCTGCAACGCCTGGCGCAGGTGCGCCGGCTGATGCTCAAGCGGTGCCGTTTCGATCGCCTGCCGCAGCTGGCGCAACCGGCCACGCTCGAATGGCTCGACATCGAGCACAACCGCATCACCTGGGACAGCCAGGCCCAGGCCACCCTGGAGCAGTGGACCGCGCTGCGCATCCTCGACCTTTCCGACAACCCGTTGCTCAATGCGCCAGACATGTCACACACGCCCAGCGTCACCTCGCTGTTCATGGTCAACTGCAGCCTCACGCGCCTGCCCCAGGGGCTGGAGCACCTGCGATCAGCGCTGTTCATCGACCTGTCCGACAACCAGTTCCAGCGCCTGCCCAGCGGTTTCATCCTGCCCCCCGCCACTGCCGATGCCGTGAGCCTGGAAAGCGCCGCACTGGGCTTGCCGATCCGCGAGCAGATCGAAGACTACTACCAGCAGCACGGCGTCGACCTGCTGGTGGCCGTGACCGATTACCAGGAGCTGCTGGCCGATGCCAGCGCCCGGCGCCTGCAGCTCTGGGCACGGGTGCCGCTGCAGTACCGGCGCGACCTGCGCCTGCTGATCGAAGACATCGGCGATCACGACACCGGCCTGCAAGCGCTGTGGCGGCGCCTGGAGCGCATGGACACCGACCCGCGTTTTCGTGAGCGCGCACTGGCCGCGCCGGCCACCTCGCTGCTGGAGCTGTAGCGCCCCTCAGGCGCCGGCCTGGCGGCCCTGCTCGCGGCGCGCCGCCAGCCAGCGCGCCAGGTCGGCCGCCGGCATCGGCCGCGCCAGCAGGTAACCCTGGCCCTGGTCGCAGCCGGCGTTGCGCAGAAAGTCGTACTGCGCCTGGGTCTCGATGCCTTCGGCGGTGATGCGAAAGCCCAGCGCATGGCCCAGGTCGATGATCGCCCGGGCCACCGCCACGGCATCGTCATCGTCCGGCAGGTCCTTGATGAAGGCGCGGTCGATCTTCAGGTGGTCGATCGGCAATGCGCGCAGGTAGGCCAGTGACGAATAGCCGGTGCCGAAGTCGTCCACCGCGGTGGTCACGCCCATGGCCTGCAACTGGGCCAGCACCGCGCAGGCCTGCTGCTGGCTTTCCATCAACAGGCTTTCGGTGATTTCCACTTCCAGCAGGCTCGGCGGCAGGCCATGCCGCTCCAGGGCCTGGGCCAGGCTGGTGACGTAGTCGCTGCGCTCGATCTGCAGCGCCGCCACGTTGATCGCCATCGGCCCGGGCACCCGGTCCTGGTCGCGCCAGGCGGCCATCTGCGCGCAGGCCAGTTCCAGCACCCGCTCGCCCAGCGGGATGATCAGCCCGGTGCGTTCGGCCAGCGGGATGAACTCGGCGGGCGGCACCAGGCCGTGGGCCGGGTCGCGCCAGCGCAGCAGCGCCTCGACGCCCTCCAGGCAACCGCTGAACAGGTCGACCTTGGGCTGGTACCACAGCTCGAACTCGTTGGCCTGCAAGGCCCGGCGCAAGTTGCGCTCCAGGTCCAGGCGCTGCTGCAGGCGTGCGGTCATGTCGCCGTGGTAAGGGCGCCAGGTGTTGCGCCCGCTTTCCTTGGCCACATACATGGCGGTGTCGGCATGGCGCAACAGGCTGCCGACATCGGCCCCATGCTGCGGGCACCAGGCCAGGCCAATGCTGCCCGTGACCAGCGCGGCGTTGCCGTTGAGGTCGAACGGCCGCTGCAGGCAGCGCAGCAAGTGCGCCAGCTGGTGGCTGATCTGGCCCTGGGTGCCGCGCAGCATGAACACGAATTCATCGCCGCCCAGGCGGCACAGGCGGTCGGCGCTGTCGAGCTCCTGCAGAAAGCGCGCAGTGGCCTGTTGCAGCAGCAGGTCGCCCATGGGGTGGCCGAGGCTGTCGTTGACCTGCTTGAAGCCGTCGATGTCGAGCATCAGCACGGCCAGGCCATCGCCCTTGCCGATCGCTTCGGTCAGCTGCTGCTGGAACAGCACGCGGTTGGGCAGGCCGGTGATGGTGTCGTAATGGGCCAGGCGTTCGAGCTGCGCCTGGGAGCGGCGCAGCTCGCGGTTGCGCTGCTGCAACTGGCGCTGCTTGCGGTGGGTCTGGCAGAGAAACAGGCACGTCACGCCGGTGCAGGCCAGGGCGTACCAGAACAGTGGCGAGGTCAGCACGTAGGCCTCGGAACCGGCCGGCTGACGCTGCACATCCACTTGCCCAAGCAGCACCGACAGGCCGACGCCGGCCACGGTGAGGCCGGCCGGCAACCAGCGGCAGAGGGTTTGGCGCAGGCTACCGACAGGCGGTTTCTGCTCTTCTGAAAGCGGGGAGTTGGACGGGATCATAGGCCTGCGAACGCGGTCGATTGCTCCTGTATCGGCGCACGCCCGGCAATATTGAGCCAGACTGGTATTTTTCTTTGGCCAGGTGCATGCTCGAAGCTGAAGCGATTCACCTACCTAGACATGCGAGGTGCGGCACCCATGGACTCCCTGCTCGATTCGCTGTTTCCCAGCCCAGACGACATCCCCGAGGCCTGGCACCTGGGCGAGCCCCTGGAGCAACGCGACTATTTGGTCAACGGTGAGCTGCGCCGTTGGGACGGCCCGCTGGCCACGGTGCGCAGCCCGGTGTGGCTCAAGCACGCCGATGGCGAACGCCAGGTCATCCTCGGCAGCGCCCCGCTGCTCGATGCCGACACCGCGCTGACGGCGCTGGACGCCGCCGTGCAGGCCTACGACAAGGGCCGCGGCAGCTGGCCGAACATGCGCGTGGCCGAGCGCATCCAGCATGTGGAGCAGTTTCTGGCGCGCATGCGCGAGCAACGCACGGCGGTGGTCAAGCTGCTGATGTGGGAGATCGGCAAGAACCTCAAGGACTCGGAAAAGGAATTCGACCGCACCTGCGACTACATCAATGACACCATCAACGCCCTCAAGGACCTCGACCGCCGCTCCAGCCGCTTCGAACTCGAACAAGGCACCCTCGGCCAGATCCGCCGCGCGCCCCTGGGCGTGGCGCTGTGCATGGGCCCCTACAACTACCCGCTGAACGAAACCTTCACCACGCTGATCCCGGCGCTGATCATGGGCAACACCGTGGTGTTCAAGCCGGCCAAGTTCGGCGTGCTGCTGATCCGCCCGCTGCTCGAGGCCTTTCGCGACAGCTTCCCGCCGGGGGTGATCAACGTGATCTACGGCCGCGGCCGGGAAACGGTCAGTGCTTTGATGGCCAGCGGCAAGGTCGACGTGTTCGCCTTCATCGGCACCCACAAGGCGGCCAGTGATTTGAAGAAGCTGCACCCGCGCCCGCACCGGCTGCGCGCGGCCCTGGGGCTGGATGCCAAGAACCCCGGCATCGTGCTGCCCCAGGTGGACCTGGACAACGCCGTGGACGAGGCCGTCACCGGCGCCCTGTCGTTCAATGGCCAGCGCTGCACGGCGCTGAAGATCCTGTTCGTGCACGAGGATGTGGTCGAGCCGTTCCTCGACAAGTTCCAGCGCAAGCTCGCCGCGCTCAAGCCGGGCATGCCCTGGGCACCGGGCGTGGCCCTGACGCCGCTGCCGGAACCGGGCAAGGTCGACTACCTCGCAGGCCTGGTGGCCGATGCCACCGCCAAGGGCGCGCGGGTGCTCAATGAAGGCGGCGGGCAAAGCCGCGGCTCGTTCTTCTACCCGGCGCTGCTGTACCCGGTGAACCGCGACATGCGCGTGTACCACGAGGAGCAGTTCGGCCCGGTGGTGCCGGTGGTGCCCTACCGCGACCTGCAGACGGTGATCGACTACGTGCTCGACTCCGACTACGGCCAGCAACTGAGCCTGTTCGGCAACGACCCGGCGACCATCGGCAGCCTGGTCGACATCTTTGCCAACCAGGTCGGGCGCATCAACCTCAACGCCCAGTGCCAGCGCGGCCCCGACACCTACCCGTTCAACGGCCGCAAGAACAGCGCCGAAGGCACCCTGTCGGTGCATGACGCCTTGCGCGTGTTCTCGATCCGCACCCTGGTCGCCACCCGCTTCCAGGAGGCCAACAAGGAGCTGATCAGCGAGATCATCCGCAACCGCCAGTCGAGCTTCCTGACCACCGACTACATCTTCTGAGGCGCCGCTGTTTATAGACAATCGGTCTAGCACGATTGTCGATCTTCCAGGGCTGCAAACGACTCTATGCAACAGGGGCGCGCCACGTGCCCCCTTCGCAACCCCGTCAGAGGAGTACCGAACATGGCAGTCAAACCCATTCCCGAAGGGCAGCACAGCATCACCCCCTACCTGGCCATCAAGGACGCCGCCAAAGCCATCGAGTTCTACAAGAAGGCCTTCGGCGCCGTGGAGATGTTCCGCCTCGAAGGCCCGGACGGCCGCGTCGGCCATGCCGAGCTGAAGATCGGCGATTCGTCGATGATGCTCGCCGACCCGTGCGACCAGATGGAAGGCGGCCTCACCGCCAGCCAGAAACTCAATGGCGCCGCCGTTGGCCTGCACCTGTACGTCGAGGACTGTGACAAGGTGTTTGCCCAGGCCCTGGCCGCCGGCGCGACCCAGATGCATGAAGTGAAAGACCAGTTCTATGGCGACCGCAGCGGTACCCTGAAAGACCCGTTCGGCAACCTGTGGTTCGTCTCCACCCACAAGGAAGACCTCAGCCCCGAGGAAATCCGTGCCCGCGCCGCGAAAATGTTCGCTGGCAGCTGAACCACACGTTGAAAGCGGCGCGACTTTGCCTGAAGCTTGGGGCTCGTAGCTGGGAGCTGCTTCATGCGAATCATCGACAAGACCGCCGCGCAGGTGCGCAGCCTGACACCGGCCGAAGAGGAACTGCTGGCGGATTTCGCCGGCGGCAACCTCGTCGGCCCCCGCCTGTTGCAGGCCAACCAGCTGCTGATGAAGGTGCGCAGCGCCAACCAGTGGCTGGCCTGCGACTGCCGCAAGGATGCGTTGCCGGTGCTCAATGTCACCCTCAATGGCAACACCGGCACGCTGTTTCTCAAGAACAACCCCGGCACCGCCGAGCACGCCCCCGGCTGCCCCTTCACCAAGGACGAACGCGAGGCCGCCGAGCGCGAGGCGCAACCCAGCGCCCCGGCCGCCTGGCTGGCGCCGGATACGCCGCTGCGCCTGATCGCTGACTTCCCCAAAGCCAGCGATGGCCTCGAAGGCAGTGGCGAGGGCAGCGAGCGGCGCGACCAGCAGCGTTTGCTGTCGCTGTTGCTGACCTGGATCGAGACCAGCGGCCTGAACCTGTACGCCACGCACCTGAAAAAGGACCTGACCGCCCAGTTCGCCGAACTGCGCAGCGTCGCCAGCCGTTATCCGCTGCTCGAACGGGTGCCCGCCAGCAACTACCTGGAAACCCGGCTGGACATGAAGCACATGATGATGCTCAAGGCCCGCCTGCGCGAGGCCACGGTGTTCGGCAACCACCGCCGCCACGGGCTGCTGCTGGACTGCGTCGACCAGGTGCGCGGGCGCAAGCTGTTCAACAACCGCAGCGAGGATGGCTTCGACTTCCAGGGGCACCACCTGTACTGGGGCGGCAGCCGCGCATCCGGCCCGCTGCTGGCCCTGGCCCTGTATTCGCCGGCCACCGCCGGCAGCCATTTCTACGAGCTGATCCATGTGGCCAGCGTGCCGGTGCTGTCGCGGGCTCACCTGTTCCCGGTGTATCGCGACGAGGAACGTGAGCCGCTCAAGGCGTTGGTGTCGTTGATCGACTGGATGGCCGGCAAGGGTGTGAAGGTGCAGATGCGTCGGCCGGTGATTGGTGGGCAGGTGATGGATGAACTGGTGCTGACCTCGGACCAGGACCGGGTGTTGTCGGTGTCGCTGCTGGAGCAGCCGCTGGGGCCGGAGCCGGATGCCGAGAACTTCAAGCGCTATGCCGACTTCAAGAGCCTGGAGACCTTCCGCAAGTATGTGGCCGGGTTCTTCATGCGCGAGCGCTAGCGACCGCGCTGGCCCCATCGCCGGCAAGCCGGCTCCCACAGGCACAGCGCTGTACATGTGGGAGCCGGCTTGCCGGCGATGGGGCCAGTACCGACACCACCGCACTACCCCAGAAACAACCGATAAGCCGGGTTCTCGGTCTCATCCCAATACCGATACCCCATCTCCTCCAGCGCCATCGGCAACCCCACCTGTTCCTCCACCGGCACCTCCAGCGCCGCAAACACCTGGGCCTGCGCCGCGCCATGGTTGCGGTAATGGAACAGGCTGATGTTCCAGCGCTTGCCCAGCCGCTCGAGAAAGCCCAGCAACGCCCCCGGGCGCTCCGGGAACTCGAAGCGCAGCACCCGCTCTTGCGCGCCCGGCGCTGCGTGCCCGCCCACCGTATGGCGTACGTGCAACTTGGCCAGTTCGTTGTCGGTCAGGTCGAGCACGCTGTAGCCCTGCTCGCCCAGGCTCGCCAGCAGTTGCTCGCGCGGGTCGTGCTGCGGGTGAGTCTGCACGCCGACGAACAGACGCGCCTCCTTGCCGGGGTAATAGCGGTAGTTGAACTCGGTGATCTGCCGGCGCCCCAGCGCCTGGCAGAACGCGCGGAAGCTGCCGGGCTGCTCGGGGATGGTCACGGCGATGATCGCTTCACGCTGCTCGCCCAGCTCGGCACGCTCGGCCACATGGCGCAGGCGGTCGAAGTTGACGTTGGCGCCGGAGTCGATGGCCACCAGGGTCTGCCCCTGCACGCCTTCGCGGGCCACGTACTTCTTGATCCCGGCCACCGCCAGGGCACCGGAGGGCTCGGTGATCGAGCGGGTGTCGTCGTAGATGTCCTTGATCGCCGCGCACAGCTCGTCGCTGCTGACCGTGATCACTTCATCGACGAAATGCCGGCACAGCTCGAAGCAATGGGCACCGACCTGGGCCACCGCCACGCCATCGGCAAAGGTGCCGACCTGCGCCAGGATCACCCGCTCACCGGCCGCCAGCGCGGCCTGCAGGCAATTGGAATCTTGCGGCTCGACGCCGATCACCTTGACCTGCGGGCGCAGGTACTTGACGTAGGCGGCGATGCCGGCCACCAGCCCGCCGCCACCCACCGGCACGAAGATCGCGTCCAGCGCCCCCGGCTGCTGGCGCAGGATTTCCATGCCCACGGTGCCTTGCCCGGCGATCACGTCGGGGTCATCGAACGGCGGCACGAAGGTCGCCCCTTCGCTGTCGGCCAAGGTCAGCGCGTGGGCCAGGGCATGGGGGAAGCTTTCACCGTGCAGCACCACCTGGCCACCGCGTGAACGCACGCCCTCGACCTTCAGCGAAGGGGTGGTGGTGGGCATGACGATGGTCGCCCTGATGCCCAGCCGCGCCGCCGCCATGGCCACGCCCTGGGCGTGGTTGCCAGCGGAGGCGGTGATGACCCCGCGCTCGCGCTGGGCGCTGCTCAGCCGCGCCAGGCGGGTGTAGGCACCGCGGATCTTGAACGAGAAGGTCGGTTGCAGGTCTTCGCGCTTGAGCAGCACCTGGTTGCCCAGGCTGGCCGACAGTGCCGGCGCCAGCTGCAGCGGGGTTTCGATGGCCAGGTCGTACACCGGCGCCGAGAGAATGCGGCGCACCTGCTCCGACAGCAGCTGCTGCGGGGTGAGCGGTGTGCGGGGGCTGACGTTGAGGCTGGTCATCGGGTGCAACTCCTTGGCTTTATTTGCGTTGCCCAGGAGTCAGAGAGAAGAAACCCGCCTCCAGGGCGGGTTCGGTGCACGTACGCGCTAGCCCGCCAAACTGATAATGGCGGTAATAATAATCGCGTTCACGTGCGGGAAAGTGTTCATGGGGTGGGAACTTATCCTGCAAGCTGGCGGCAAGTCAACACTTGGCTTGCTGGGCCGAAAGCGGCACGTCGAACACCTTGTCGAAGCCCCACTGGAACACGAAGGCGTAGACGAAGAAGAACACGAACAGCGCAAGGTTAGTGAGCAGCGCCGCCCACAGGCTCACGTCCAGCCAGTACGCCACCAGCGGCAGCAACAGCAGCACCAGCCCGCCCTCGAAGCCCAGGGCATGCAGCAAGCGGCGCAGCAGCGTGCGCTCGCGCTTGGGCTGGCGTGCCTCCCAGCGTTCGAACGCCCAGTTGAAGGCCATGTTCCAGCTCATCGCGATGCCCGACATGAGGATCGACAACAGGGTCGACTGGGCCATGCCCGCATCGAACGCCAGCTCCAGCGCCGGCGCCACGCAGGCCACGGCAATCGCCTCGTAGAGAATGGCCTGGACGATCTTGCGTGCCTTGCCTTGCATGTGCAGCTCCGTTGGGAAATGACCTGCCAAATTACAAGAAGCTGCTTGTAAGAAAAAGCCTGAAATACATTTTTGACTGAACGTTCAATTAAGAATATTTAGACTAAACGTTTCAGCGACACCCATTCCCCGGCACCCGGCAGCCCCGCCCTGCAACCAACCCCCACCCCGATTCGCTCAGCCCAGGCGCTGACCGCGAACGGCCGTGCATTGGACAACCCCGCGCTTGACTGCTTGTATCTATCCATTGCTAGCGGCACAAATCCTACAGCTTCGTCCGGGGAATCGAACGAGGAAACAAGACAATGGCTAACACCGTCATGATGGTATTCGGCACCCGCCCAGAGGCGATCAAGATGGCCCCGCTGGCCAGGGTGCTGCGTGAATGGCCAGACATCGACCTGCACATCTGCTCCACCGGCCAGCACCGCGAGATGCTCGGCCAGGTGCTCACCGCCTTCGGCCTGAGCGTCGACCAGGACCTCAAGGTGATGACCCAGAACCAGACCCTCAACGGCCTGGCCCGCGACCTGCTGGACAAGATCGACAAGGCCTACGAACAGGTGCAGCCCGACATCGTGCTGGTGCACGGTGACACCACCACCAGCTTCATCGCCGCCCTCGCCGCCTTCCACCGGCACATCCCGGTCGGCCACGTGGAAGCGGGCCTGCGCACCGGCAACCTGCAGCAACCCTGGCCCGAGGAAGCCAACCGGCGCCTGACCGGGGTGATCGCCGACCTGCACTTCGCCCCCACCACCAAGAGCCGCGACAACCTGCTGCGCGAAGGCGTGCCGCCGGAGCACATCGAAGTCACCGGCAACACCGTGATCGACGCCCTGCTGTGGATGCGCGAATTCCTCACCCAAAGCACCTGGCACCCCGCCGCCGAGTCACCGCTGCATGCCCTGCGCGACGACCAGCGCATGGTGCTGATCACCGGCCACCGCCGGGAGAATTTCGGCGCCGGCTTCGAGCGCATCTGCCTGGCCCTGGCCGAGCTGGCCCTGCGTCACCCCGATGTGCAGTTCGTCTACCCCGTGCACCTCAACCCGCATGTGCAAAAGGCCGTATACGGCCTGCTGTCCGGGCGCGACAACATCTACCTGGTGCCGCCCCAGGACTACCAGCACTTCGTCTGGCTGATGAACCGCGCGCACATCATCCTCACCGACTCCGGCGGCGTGCAGGAAGAAGCCCCGGCGCTGGGCAAGCCGGTGCTGGTGCTGCGCAAGGTCACCGAGCGGCCCTCGGTGCTGGAGGGCGGCACGGTCAAGCTGGTCGGCACCCAGACCGAGCGCATCGTCAAGGAAACCAGCCAACTGCTCGACGACCAGGCCGCCTACCAGCGCATGGCACGCGTGTTCACCCCCTTCGGTGACGGCCATGCCAGCGAAATCATCGCCGAGCGCCTGAGCCGCTGGTTCGAGGAAACTGCCAACCAACAGGACGACGCATGAGCCTGGCTTTCATCGACTTTCTCACCTACGTACTGTTCGGCCTCAAGATCCTCGCGATCATCCTCGCCACGCTGATGTTCCTGCTCGGCCTCGATGACCTGTTCATCGACCTGTGCTATTGGGGCCGCAAGCTGATCCGCCGATTCCGCATCTACGACAAGTACGACAAGGCCGACGAGAAACGCCTGTTCGAGGTGCCCGAAAAGCCCTTGGCGATCATGGTGCCCGCCTGGAACGAGGTTGGCGTGGTTGGCGAAATGGCGCGCCTGGCAGCCTCGACCATCGACTACGAGAACTACCAGATCTTCGTCGGCACCTACCCCAACGACCCACAGACCCAGGCCGACGTCGACGCCGTGTGCCTGCACTACCCCAACGTGCACAAGGTGGTCTGCGCCCGCCCCGGGCCGACCAGCAAGGCCGACTGCCTAAACAACATCATCGACGCCATCCTGCGCTTCCAGGACGATGCCCGCATCGAGTTCGCAGGCTTCATCCTGCACGACGCCGAAGACGTCATCTCGCCCATGGAACTGCGCCTGTTCAACTACCTGCTGCCGGCCAAGGACATGATCCAGATCCCGGTGTACCCCTATGCGCCGGAATGGAAAGGCTTCACCGCCGGGCACTATGTGGACGAGTTCGCCGAGAACCATGGCAAGGACGTGATCGTGCGCGAGGCGCTCACCGGCCAGGTGCCCAGCGCCGGGGTCGGCACCTGCTTCAGCCGCCGCGCCATCAGCGCGCTGCTCGAAGAAGGCGACGGCATCGCCTTCGACGTGCAGAGCCTCACCGAAGACTACGACATCGGCTTTCGCCTGAAGCAAAAGGGCATGAAGTGCATCTTCGCCCGCTATTCCATCACCGACCCGGCGCTGACCCTCAAGCAAGAGTGGCGCCTGGGCATGAGCCGCGAGTTCTCCCAGGTGATCTGCGTGCGCGAGCACTTCCCGCGCGACTGGCAGCACGCCATCCGGCAAAAATCCCGGTGGATCGTCGGCATCGTGTTCCAGGGCACCAGCAACCTGGGCTGGAGCCGCACCGGCGCGCTCAACTACTTCCTCTGGCGTGACCGCCGCGGCCTGTTCGCCTACCTGCTGAGTTTTTTGGTCAACCTGTTGCTGCTGGTGCTGCTGGCCATGTGGCTGGTGACCGTGATCGCGCCGCAGTCGTGGCGGTTCATGTCGATCCTCAGCGACAGCCAGCTGCTCACCACCCTGCTCTGGCTCAACGGCCTGATGCTGATCAACCGCCTGTTCCAGCGCGGCTGGTTCGTCACCCGCTACTACGGCATCGGCGAGGGCTTGCTGTCGGCGCCGCGGATGATGTGGAGCAACTTCGTCAACTTCTTCGCCAACCTGCGCGCCTTGCGCCAGGTGATGGAGATGGGCGACTCGCGCCGGGTGGCCTGGGACAAGACCACCCACGAGTTCCCCGCCATCGCCGCGCCTGCGCGCACACCACTGGGCCAGCGCCTGGTGGCCAAGGGGTACATCAGCGAACAGCAACTCGACCAGGCCATCAACAGCCCGGTACGCCGGCGCCTGGGCCGCGAGCTGCTGCTGCGCGGCTGGCTGAGCAGCGATCAACTGGTGCAGGCGTTGGCCGAGCAGCTCGACCTGCCCTGGGCTCCGCTCAACCCGTTCAAGCTCGACCCGCGGCTGATCGCCGCGCTGCCGCGGCGCCTGGCCACCCATTACGGCGTACTGCCGGTGGCCGAGGACGGCGACACCCTGGTGCTGGCCAGCGAAAGCCCGGTCAGCCAGGTTTCGCTGGGGGTGATCAGCCGCCAGCTCAAGCGCCCGGTCAGCTACCGCCTGGCGCCCCAGGGCCGGGTCACCCTGGGCCTGCGCTACCACTACCCCAGCCCCTGGCAGAAGGAAGAAACCCGGCACATGCTCAAGGTGCTCGAACAGCACCAGGACAACGCCGAATTGCTCGAGCAGGTCAGCAGCCACCAGGTCATGCTCGGCGCCCTGCTGCAGGTGCGCGGCATGGTTCCGGTGACCCTGTTCAACCAGGCGCTGATCGACTTCGACCCCGAGCAGGAGAGCCTCGGCGAACACCTGATCGCCCGCGGCATCATCACCGAGCAGGTGCTCGAACAAGCCCTCGCCGAACAGGCCAGCGAACAGCAGGCCGCCTATGACCTGATCCGGGAGGTGGCATGAAGCCGCGCTTTACCCTGACCTTTACCAGCCTTTTACTGTGCTGCGCCGCGCTCCCCGCCGTGGCCGCGCCGATGACCGATTTCCAGCGCTTCACCAGCTACCCGTTCATGGAGCGCAGCTACCGCGAAGCGAAAAAGGACAACTGGGCCGAAGTGGAGCGCCTGACCCGCCACGTGCTCGGCCGCGTGCCGAACAACGACGAGGCCCGCGCCCTGCTGGTCGAGGCCCTGGCCCATCAGCGCCGCTACAAGGAAGCCGAGGCCATGGCCGAGCAGATGGGCGACGGCGCTGAACACGCCGACGCCCTGCTGGAGCTGCGCCTGACCTGGATCGAGCAGGACCCGCCGCCGGCGGGCCAGGTGGAAAGCTGGCTGGCCGCCGCCGACGGCAACCAGCGCGTGCGACTGTGGCAAGCCTACAGCCTGAGCCTGGCCAAGTTCGGCGGCGCCGCCAAGGCCCTGGACTGGCTCAACCAATTGCCACCGCGCAACGATGGCCAGGTGCTGCGCCTGGCCCGGGCCAACTTCGCCGAACAGTTGCGCAACTGGAAGGAAACCATCGAGCAGCTCGCGCCCTTGGCCGACCAGGGCCAGCTGCCGCCGCAAGACTGGCAGCGCCTGGCCAATGCCTATGTGCAGCAGGTCGACGAAAAAGGGCTGAACAAGCTGCTCGCCAGCGCGCCCTCTGCCGAAGCCGCCAATCAGGCGCGCCTGGCCATGGCCAACCGCGCCATCGCCGTGGGCCACAACCAGCTGGCGCAGCGCTCGCTGCAGGCCCTGCCGAGCGACCAGCTGCAACGGCCAGAGCTGCGCCAGCAACTCTGGGAGCTGGCCCGCGAAGGCGACGACGCGGTGCTGGTGCGGCGCCTGAGCAACGAGCTGCAGCGCCCTTGCCTGGAAACCGTGGACTGGCTGTCGCGGCACGACCCGGAGCTGGCCCGCGAGCAGTTCAAGGCCTGCCCCGCCACGGCCGATGCCCGCGCCTATGCCGTGCTCAAGCAGCGCCTGTATGGCGACCCGGTGCAACCGCCGCAACCGCGCACGGCGGCCGAGTGGGAGCGGCGTTACCGCCAGAGCGGTGACCTGGCGGCGCTGGAGCAAGCCAGCTTCCTGCTCCTGCAACAGGGCCAGAGCGAGCGCGCCAGGGCCTTGCTCGAACAGGCCTACGACCGCCGCCAAGGCCGCCTGACGCCATCGCTGCTGCAGCGCCTGGGCAATCTCTACGCCCGCAACGACGGCCCGCTGGACAGCCGCCGCATGCTCAACCTGGTGCCCAGGGTCGATGCCAATACCCGCGCCCAGCTGCTCGCCCGGCTGGCCGAAAACGGCCAGTGCGCGGCCGTGCGCCAGGCCATCCCGGCGACCCCGAGCGAAGCGGGCCAGTTGCGCGCCCTGGGCCGCTGCGCCATGCCCGACCAGCCCGGTGAAGCGGTGGTCTACTACCAGGCCGCCGAGCGCCTGGACGGTGCCGGCAGCCGCCTGCCACTGGCCTATGCACTGGAAGCCGCCGGCGATTCCCAGGCGGCCGCGCCGATCTGGCGCAGCCTGCCGGACAGCGCCTGGACCGACAACGCCCGGCTGACCGCCGCCAGCGGCGCACTGAACCTCGGCGATGCCGACAGCGCCCGCCGCTACTGGGATGCCGCCGCCCACCACAGCGCCGATGACTGGGCGCTGGGCGCTGCCATCGCCCAGCGCCAGGGCGACCTGCAGGCAGCCCTGGGCTTGCAGCGCCAGGCATTGGCGAGCAACCCGCGGGCCGACCACTACTATGCCGCCGCCAGCACCGCGCAACTGGCCGGCGACAGCGCGCAGAGCACGGCCTGGCTCGCCGAAGCGGTGCGCCTGGCTCCCGACCAGCCACGCTACCGCGCCGACTACGGGATGCGCCTGGCCGGCTCGACGGACAAGGCCCAGCGCCGTCAGTCGATCCCCTACCTGCAACAGGCCACTGGCGATTTGCCCGAGGATTACCGCCTGGGTGAAACCCTGGCGCTGCGCTACGACGAAGCCGAAGACAGCGCCGCCGCCCGCCGCGAGCTGCGGCGCATCCTCGATGTGGAGCAGAACCTGGTCGACGGCGACGACGAATACGGCAGCCTGAAAGCCCGCGAGTACCGCCAGCGGCGCGCCCATGAAGCGCTGTCGCGGCGTGACACCATCACCCTGGCCAGCACCTGGTCGCCCGCCGGCACCTCGACCAACGACAAGTTCCTCGACAACGGCCAGCGCAGCGGCAGCTCGCGCCGCGCCCAGTCGCAGAACGTGCAGCTGGCCATGTGGGACCACGCCCTGGGCGAGGAGCCCAGCCGCAACGGCAGCACCCTGTCGGTGTATGGCCGCGTGCTGTTCGGCGGCCAGAGCCGCACCGACTATGCCCAGAGCATGGGCACCGGGGTGGGCCTGCGCTACAAGCCACTGGGCCAGGCCAACCTCAACCTGTATGCCGAGCTCTACCACCAGCGCCAGATCGATGAGGAGCACAACAACAACCTGAGCCTGGGCGAGCTGCTCAGCCCGGCCAAGGTCGGCGGCAACTGGGGCGACCTGCGCCACCATGCCGAGTCGAGCAACGACCTGCTGCTGCGGGCCACCGCCTCGTTCCTCGACCAGGGCGACTGGCGCAACGACTGGCGGGTCGACGAGGACGACTGGAACGAGCGCTTCCTCTACCTCGACGCCGCCTGGTGGACCCGCGCCGGCGATCACGCCTGGCTGTCGCGCTACCAGCAGGGCCATGCCTGGAAACTGCCCGGCAATTCGCCGCAAACCCTCATGCCCTACGGCTTCTTCGAGTTCTCAAGCCAAGACCCGAGCAACGACTGGCGCCAGGATGCCCGCGCCGGTGTCGGCGTGCGCTGGCAATGGTGGTTCGACGACGACCGCTACAACGCTTACCGCGGCTCGCTGAAAGTGCGCGCCGAGTACCAGCAGTCGCTGGGTGGCAACCTCTACGAGCGCGCCAACGGCGTGCTGGTTGGCGCGGAGATGACCTTCTGATGCGTACCTTGCTCGCCGTTTGCCTACTTGCCCTGTGCCTGCCGGCCATGGCCGACCAGCGCTTGTTCTACCAGCCGCTGAACCGCGATGCCGGGGTCAGCGCCGCCCAGTGGCAGCAACTGTGGCGCGCCACCGTGGCCCAGGGCGGCAAGACCCTGATCGTGCAATGGAGCGCCTACGGCGACAGCGATTTCGGCGGTGCCCAGGGCTGGCTGGCGAACAGCCTGCGCGAGGCCCAGGCCCAGGGCTTGCAGTTGGTGCTGGGGTTGTACATGGACCCGGCCTACTACCAGCGCATCGAAACCCTGGACGCCGATGGCCTGGGCAGCTACTGGAAGGCACAGCTGGGCCGCTCGCTGAGCCAGTACCAGCAGGTGCGCAAGGACTGGCAGTTGCCGGTGGCGGGCTGGTACCTGCCGCTGGAGCTGGATGACCTGCACTTTCGTGACGCCAGCCGCCGCGAGGCGTTGTTCAAGCAGTTGCAGGCCTTCAACCGGCAGCTGGACAAGCCCCTGCATATCAGCGCCTTCAGCGCCGGCCACCTGGCGCCGCGGGTCAACGCCGCGTGGCTGGATGAACTGGCCGGGCTGGGCTTGACCGTGTGGTGGCAGGACGGCGTTGGCACCGGGCGGCTGCCGCCGCTGGTGCGCCAGGGCTATGAGCAGGCCCTGCCGTGCCGGGTGGGTGTGGTGCGTGAAGCGTTTCGCCAGGTGAGTGCACCGGGGCAGGCGTTTCGCGCCGAGCCGGGTGAGCCCAGGCTGAGCGCCTGGTGCCATGCCGAAGCGGTGTTTGCATTGCGCTATCGGCCTTGGGCTCGGGGTATCCTGTCGTTCAATTGAGTGCCTGTACTGGCCCTGCCACCGGCAAACTGGCCCCTACCCTGTGGGAGCCGGCTTGCCGGCGATAGGGCCGGCCCAGGCAAAAGCAGTCCGCACAAGGAAACCCCGATGCTCAGGACCATCGAAGACTACGTTCGCCAACAGGTCGCCCCCGCCGCGTTGCGCTCGGAGTTTCGCCAATACGAATTCGAGAACTCCCGGCGTTTCTGCCAGCTGATCTTCTGCGTCAGCATCGCCGTCTGGCTGATCTTCGACCTGATCGTCAGCTACCTTGGCCACCAGGGCTTCACCTGGCGCTCGGGCCTGTTCGTAGGGCTGATGTGCAGCCTCACGGTGGTGCTGGGCTTCACCCGCAAGTCCCACCACTTCGACGTGCTCAACCTGCTGTTCATCGCCGTCATCACCCTGGGCATGCGCCTGGTCATCGAAGGCATCCCCATCGCACTGCGCCCGGTCTGGCTGGTGCTGGGCACCTCCACCGTGCTCTACAGCGTGTCGGTATTGCCGGTGCGGCGCTGGTCGTTCTTCTGCGCCATGGCCATCACCTGGGCCGTGCTCAACCCCTTCTTCAGCACCAACATCCGCCTGACCGACCTGGAAGCGGCCATGCTCATCAGCTATGCGCTGTTCCTCAGCGGCCTGGTGGTCTACAGCTACCTGCGCATCCGCCAGGCCAAGCTGCACAATTTCTACATGTCCAAGGTGCTGCTGGACCAGGCCTACATCGACGTGCTGACCGACATCCCCAACCGCCGCTCGTTCATGGCCAAGGCCGAGCGCCAGCTGAAGGCGGCGCCTTCCGGGCAGTACCTGGCGATGGTCGACATCGACAACTTCAAGAAGGTGAATGACCGCTTTGGCCATGACATCGGCGATGAGGTGCTCAAGCGCGTGGCGGTGCACATCAAGGCGACCATGGGCGGCTATGAATTCGCCAGGCTTGGCGGCGAGGAGTTCGTGATCTTTTTCAAGGAGCTCGACCAGGCAGGCGCCGAGCGGCAGGTGGCGGCGTTGTGCAGGCGGGTGCGCGAGGATGTGGGTGAACACCCGGTGACCATCAGCATCGGGCTGGCGCGGGTAGACAGCGAGGACACCCTGACCATGGCGCTGGTCAAGGCCGACCAGGCGTTGTACGAGGCCAAGCACAGTGGCAAGGATCGCTTCGTCCTGTGGACTGCCAGGCTTGCAGAAAACAGTTAGCCAGCACATGCCTATGGGAGCCGGCTTGCCGGCGATAGGGCCGGGCCTGCCAACCTAGCCGCCTGCAGGCAAACGAATCCTGAACTGCGCCCCACCCAGCGCCGACTGCGCCACGGTCAAGGTGCCGCCCTGCCCCTCGATCGCCCGCCGGCTGATCGCCAGCCCCAGGCCAAAGCCACCGGTATTGCGGTCGCGGCTGCGGTCCAGGCGGTAGAACGGCTGGAAAATCCGCTCGCGCTCCTCCACCGGAATGCCGATGCCATCATCTTCCACCGTCAGCAGGCAGGCGCCGTCCTCTTCCAGGCGCAGGCGCAGCAGCAGGCTCTCATCGCAGTAGCGCATGGCATTGCGCACCAGGTTCTGCACCGCCCGCGCCGTCAGCCGCGGGTCGAGCACGAAGCGTGGCAGCTTGCCTTCGGCCTGCACCTCCCAGCGAATGCCACGGGCATCGAGCTCTTCGGCAAAACTGCCAAGCACGCTGTCGACCAGCTCCAGCAACGACACCTCGACCCGCTCGCGGGCCTGGTCGGCGTTGTACAGGCGGCTGTAGGACAGCAGCTCGAGCACCAGCTCGTCCAGCTCGCGCACATGCCCCACCAGCTCCAGCAGGCGCTTGCGGCTGCTCGGCGGCACTTCGTCGAACAACAGCACCAGGCCGAAATCCAGGCGGGTGAGTGGCGTGCGCAATTCGTGGGACACCGCGTTGAGTAGCTCGCGCTGCTGGTTGACGTGGCGCTCCAGGTCGCTGGCCATGGTGTCGAACACCCCAGCCAGTTCACCGATGTTCGAATGCGGCGAAATGTGCGTGCGCTCGGCCATCTGCCCCTGGCCCAGGCGCCGGGCGGTTTCCTTCAGGCGCTCCAGGTCGCGCCAGTGCGGCCATACCCAAAGCAGCAGGCAGCCGAGCATGGCGGCGCCTATCAGCACGGTCACGCCCCAGGACAGCAGGTTGATGTCCAGCGGGTCGGGCGGTGCGTGCAGGCTGACCAGCCAGTTCTTGTCCAGCGGCGCCAGCACCGTCTGGTAGTAACCCCAGTCGCCGATGCGCACCACGAACAGGCCGTGCTCCAGGCGCGCCTGCTCGGCAGCGCTCAAATCGGCCTGGTCGTTGCGCAGCAAGCTGACCTGCAGCGGCGCGAACGCCTGCGCCAGTTCCTTTTCCACGGCCGGCCATTGCGCCTGCGGGGCCTGGCGGAACTGGCGGACGATCAGCGACTGCACGCCCTTGGCCTGGTCCAGGTTGTAGGCCATGAAGCGCTCGTGGAACAGGCCGACGATGGCATCGGGGATCAGCAGCAGCGCGCCGGCGTAGGCGACGATGATCACCAGGTACAGGCGCACCAGGATCTTCAGCATGTGCCCTCAGCACTCCCACTCGACGCGGCTGAACAAGTAGCCCTTGCCCCACACGGTTTTGATCTTGCGCGCCTCGCCTGCACTGTCATCGAACTTGCGGCGCAGCTTGGAAATGGCCACGTCCACCGAACGGTCGGTGCCATTGAACTCGATGCCGCGCAATTGCTGGAGGATGCGGTCGCGGCTGAGCACTTCGCCGGCGTTGCGCGCCAGCACCACCAGCAGGTTGTATTCGCCGCTGGACAGCTCCACCTCCTCGCCGCGCCAGCTGACCAGGCGCTCGGCCAGGTCGATGCGCAGGCCGCCGACCAGGATCTGCTCGTTGTCCAGGCGCGGTTCGTTGACGCTGCTGCGGCGCAGCAAGGTGCGCACGCGGGCCAGCAGTACCCGTGGCTCGCAGGGTTTGGTGACGTAGTCGTCGGCGCCCATTTCCAGGCCCAGCACCTGGTCGTGGCTGTCGTCGCGGGCGGTCAGCATCAGGATCGGCAGGCTTTGCGAAGCCTGGCGCAGCAGGCGGCACACCTGCAGGCCGTCGATGCCGGGCAGCATCAGGTCGAGGATCACCAGGTCCGGCTTGTCGCGGTGGAAACTGTCGAGCACATGGTCGCCACGGGCAATCACCCGTACATGGAAATCGTTGCGTTGCAAGTAGCTGGCGATCAGCTCGGACAGGGCACTGTCGTCTTCGACCAGGAGAATATTGGGCATAGGCGCTTGAGAAAAATTAGGGGAGGACCGCTCAGATGGCCAAGGAGAATATAGAATCCTACAACTGGGTAGGCTCATTCTTCACACTTTTTCACACACGCCCTACAGCTGTTAACAGGCACCCAGGGAACGGCTGCCGTAGCATACACCGGGTCATCATCGGAAGATCCGTATGCCTATCATCCTCCCCCCGCACCTGCGCCCCGTGGCGCTCGTGGCGCTGCTGGCCGTTTCCCTGGCCGGTTGCAACGACAGCGCCGAACAGCCCGAAGACGCCCCCAAGCCCCAGGTGCGGGTAGAAACCCTGCAGCTCGAGCCCCTGGCCATCAGCACCGAGCTGAGCGGGCGCATCCTCGCCCCGCGCACCGCCGAGGTCCGCGCCCGGGTCGCGGGCGTGGTGCTCAAGCGCGTCTATCGCGAGGGCAGCGACGTCAAGCAGGGCGACGTGCTGTTCCTCATCGACCCGGCCCCGTTCAAGGCCGACCACGACAGCGCCCGCGCCACCCTGGCCAAGGCCCAGGCCAACCTGTACCAGGCCCGCCTGCAAGAGCAGCGCTACCGCGAACTGGTCGACGACAAGGCGGTCAGCCGCCAAGAATACGACAACGCCCGCGCCGCCTTCCTGCAGGCCGATGCCGTGGTCGCCGAGTCCAAGGCTGCCCTGGAGCGGGCACGCCTGAACCTGGGCTACGCCACGGTCACCGCGCCCATCTCCGGGCGCATCGGCCGCGCACTGGTGACCGAAGGTGCGCTGGTCGGCCAGAACGAGAGCACGCCACTGGCGACCATCCAGCAACTGGACCCGATCCACGCCGATGTCACCCAGTCGACCCGCGAGCTCAATGCCCTGCGCCGCGCCCTGCGGGCCGGTGAACTGCAGCAGGTGGGCGCCAGCGAGGCGCGCGCCACGCTGATCCAGGACGACGGCAGCGCCTACCCGCTGCCCGGCAAGCTGCTGTTCTCCGACATCAGCGTCGACCCGAGCACCAACCAGATCACCCTGCGCAGCGAGTTCCCCAACCCCGACCTCGACCTGCTGCCCGGCAGCTACGTGCGCGTGCGCCTGGACCAGGCGCTGCAGCCCAAGGGCCTGAGCGTGCCGCAGCGGGCCATCCTGCGTGACAGCGCAGGCGTGCCCAAGGTGCTGGTGGTCGACGCCCAGGCGCGCGTCAGCGAACGCCAGGTGCAGCTGGGCAGCGCCCAGGGCGACCGCTGGCTGGTCAGCGACGGCCTGGCCGCCGGCGAGCGCGTGGTGGTCGAAGGCCTGCAGCACGTCAAGGCCGGCGACCAGGTACAAGTCGACGGCGCCCAGCCCATCGCCCAGCACAACGGCCAGTGAGGGCCTGACCCATGCCGCAATTCTTCATCGACCGCCCGGTGTTCGCCTGGGTGGTCGCATTGTTCATCCTGCTGGCCGGTGCCCTGGCCATCCCGCAATTGCCGGTGGCCCAGTACCCCAACGTGGCGCCGCCGCAGGTGGAAATCTACGCCGTGTACCCAGGCGCCTCGGCGGCGACCATGGACGAGAGCGTGGTCAGCCTGATCGAGCAGGAGCTCAACGGCGCCGACAACCTCTTGTACTTCGAGTCGCAGAGCAGCCTGGGCAGCGCCACCATCACCGCCACCTTCGAGCCGGGCACCCACCCGGACCTGGCCCAGGTGGACGTGCAGAACCGCCTCAAGGTGGTCGAGTCGCGCCTGCCGCGCCCGGTCACCCAGCAGGGCCTGCAAGTGGAAAAGGTCTCCACCGGCTTTTTGCTGCTGGGCACCCTCACCTCGGTGGACGGCAGCCTGGATGAAACCGCGCTGTCGGACATCCTGGCGCGCAACGTGATGAACGAGATCCGCCGCCTCAAGGGTGTCGGCAAGGCCCAGCTGTATGGCTCCGAACGCGCCATGCGGATCTGGATCGACCCGGCCAAGCTGATCGGCTTCAACCTCACCCCCAACGATGTGGCCGACGCCATCGCCGCGCAGAACGCCCAGGTGGCCCCGGGCAGCATTGGCGACCTGCCCGCCCGCGGCACCCAGGAAATCACCGCCAACGTGGTGGTCAAGGGCCAGCTGAGCACCCCCGAGGAGTTCGCCGCGATCGTGCTGCGGGCCAACCAGGACGGCTCCACGGTGACCATCGGCGATGTCGCCCGGGTGGAAATCGGCGCCCAGGAATACCAGTACGGCACCCGCCTGAACGGCAAGCCGGCCAGCGCCTTCAGCGTGCAGCTGGCGCCGGGCGCCAACGCCATGGAAACCGCCACCCTGGTGCGGGCGAAGATGCAGGAGCTGTCGCGCTACTTCCCCGAAGGGGTGAAGTACGACATCCCCTACGACACCTCGCCGTTCGTCAAGGTGTCGATCCAGCAGGTCATCAATACCCTGTTCGAGGCCATGCTGCTGGTGTTCGCGGTGATGTTCCTGTTCCTGCAGAACCTGCGCTACACGCTGATCCCGACCCTGGTGGTGCCGGTGGCGCTGATGGGCACCTTCGCGGTGATGCTGGCGCTGGGCTTCTCGGTCAACGTGCTGACCTTGTTCGGCATGGTGCTGGCCATCGGTATCCTGGTGGACGATGCCATCGTGGTGGTGGAGAACGTCGAGCGGATCATGGCCGAGGAAGGCCTGCCGCCCAAGGAGGCGACCCGCAAGGCCATGGGCCAGATCAGCGGCGCCATCGTCGGCATCACCCTGGTGCTGGTGGCGGTGTTCCTGCCGATGGCCTTCATGAAGGGCTCGGTGGGCGTCATCTACCAGCAGTTCTCGCTGTCGATGGCGGTGTCGATCCTGTTCTCGGCGTTCCTCGCCCTGAGCCTGACCCCTGCCCTGTGCGCCACCTTGCTCAAGCCCCTGGCCAAGGGCGAGCACCATGAGCGCAAAGGCTTCTTCGGCTGGTTCAACCGCCGCTTCGAGTCGATGAGCAAGGGCTATGAGCGCTGGGTGGTCCAGGCGCTCAAGCGCAGCGGGCGCTACCTGCTGGTGTATGGCGTGCTGCTGGCGGTGCTGGGCTACGGCTTCAGCCAGTTGCCCACGGCCTTCCTGCCCACCGAGGACCAGGGCTATACCATCACCGACATCCAGCTGCCGCCGGGTGCCAGCCGCATGCGCACCGAGCAGGTGGCCGCGCAGATCGAGGCGCACAACGCCGCGGAAGCGGGCGTGGGCAACACCACGGTGATCCTCGGCTTCAGCTTCTCCGGCAGCGGGCAGAACGCGGCGCTGACCTTCACCACCTTGAAGGACTGGTCCGAACGCGGCGCCGACGACAGCGCCCAGTCGATTGCCGACCGGGCCAGCGCTGCGTTTTCGCAAATTCGCGATGCCGTGGCGTTCTCGGTGCTGCCGCCGCCGATCGACGGCCTGGGCGAGTCCACCGGCTTCGAGTTCCGCCTGCAAGACCGTGGCGGCATGGGCCATGCCGAGCTGATGGCGGCGCGTGACGAGTTGCTGGACGGTGCGCGCAAGAGCAAGGTGCTGGTCAACGTGCGCGAAGCCTCGCTGGCCGAAAGCCCGCAGGTGCAGCTGGAAATCGACCGCCGCCAGGCCAACGCGCTGGGCATCTCGTTCGCCGACATCGGCGCGGTGCTGGACACCGCCGTGGGCTCCAACTACGTCAATGACTTCCCCAACCAGGGCCGCATGCAGCGGGTGGTGGTGCAGGCCGAAGGCGACCAGCGCAGCCAGGTCGAAGACCTGCTGAAGATCCATGTGCGCAACAGCAGCGGCAAGATGGTGCCCCTGGGCGCGTTCGTCCAGGCCAAGTGGGTCAGCGGCCCGGTGCAGCTGACCCGCTACAACGGCTACCCGGCGGTGTCGATTTCCGGCGAGCCGGCCGCCGGCTACAGCTCTGGCGAGGCCATGGCCGAGGTGGAGCGCCTGGTCGCCCAGTTGCCGGCCGGCGCCGGCCTGGAATGGACCGGCCTGTCGCTGCAGGAGCGCCTCTCCGGCAGCCAGGCACCGCTGTTGATGGCCTTGTCGCTGCTGGTGGTGTTCCTGTGCCTGGCGGCGCTGTACGAAAGCTGGTCGATCCCCACCGCCGTGCTGCTGGTGGTGCCGCTGGGCGTGCTCGGCGCGGTGCTGGCCGTGACCTTGCGCGGCATGCCCAACGATGTGTTCTTCAAGGTCGGGCTGATCACCCTGATCGGCCTGTCGGCGAAGAACGCCATCCTCATCATCGAGTTCGCCAAGGGCCTGGTGGACCAGGGCGTGGACGCCGTCGATGCGGCCGTGCAGGCTGCCCGCCTGCGCCTGCGGCCGATCGTGATGACCTCGCTGGCGTTCATCCTCGGCGTGGTGCCGCTGGCCATCGCCACCGGCGCAAGCTCGGCCAGCCAGCAGGCGATCGGCACCGGGGTGATCGGCGGCATGCTCAGCGCCACCCTGGCGATCGTGTTCGTGCCGGTGTTCTTCGTGGTGGTGATGCGTTTGGCCGGGCGCGGTCGAGCAACCAACCATGCCATGGGTGAAGAGCGCGGCTTGTAACAGCAAGCGCTTGCGGTGAACGACGGTAACTCTGTAGTGCTGGCATCGATGGATGATCTGGGTGGAAGAAGATCGCGATGCCAGCCTAGATCCCGAGCGCAGCCTTACTGAATGGATAATAGGCGGCCTGAACAGCTAAACTGTTAACCTTTTGCACTTCCCCGCACCTTGTAGGCTGGGAGTTCCTGAACTCAGTGGAGGACCCCTGTGAAGCTCTCCCGGCTAAGACTGCGCGACTATCGCTGCTTCGAATCTCTTGATATCGATTTCCACCCCCAATTGACTGTGCTGGTCGCTTCGAACGGTGTGGGTAAGACTTCAATCCTTGATGCCATCGCGGTTGCTTACGGCCCTTTTGTCGGCGCTTTTGACGAAGCGACCGGCAGTCATTTCGAGCCTCGAGACATTCGCCAGTTCGCCGTTCGCAAGACATCCTCCAATGAGATGGAGTACGCCGCTAAAGGTGTGAGGATGGAGGCAGAAGGCAGTATTCCCGGAAGCTTGATGCACACGCTGGATACCGGGTTGACAAGTACCTGGAGCCGAAGCCTTTCAAGTGCAACGAAAACCAAGACCACGGTGAAGGATGCCAAGGAACTGAGCGACTATGGCAAACGGCTCCAGGAGGCCGTTCGCACACCCGGTAATGAGGTGTTATTACCGCTCATTGCCTACTACGGCACGGGTCGGTTATGGCAGCAGAAGAACAAGAAGCGTGATTCAGCGCCGCTTCAGCGCACGTCGCGAACAGTTGGCTACACCGACTGCCTGGATCCGGCCTCCAGCTACAAATCCTTCGTAGATTGGTTCCGCTACTGGAGCATCAGCGCCAAAGAATACCGCTACAAAGCGATGGAACTTGAAAAGCCACCACGGTCCTCAGAGTTCGACGACTACATCGAGTCGGTAAGCACCGCCGTTGAAGTCTGCATGTCCCCTGCGGGTTGGCAGGGGATCGAGTACTCACTGGCCAAGGAAACGCTGGTTTCCTACCATCCCGATTTCGGTCTACTCCCTGTGGAGTTGTTGAGCGATGGCATTCGCAACATGATCGGGATGGTCGCAGATATTGCTTTCCGCGCCACCAAACTCAATGGTCAATTGGGTGCCTTGGCAGCCAGGGAAACTCCCGGAATCGTGCTGATCGATGAAGTGGATATGCACCTTCATCCAGAATGGCAACAGGCAGTAATACCTTCGTTAACTAAAGCCTTTCCAAAGATACAGTTCATCGTCACCACACACAGCCCCCAGGTGCTCAGCACCGTTGATAGCGAATCGGTGCGGATGATCCGCAGTGAACGGGATCCTGAATCGGGTCGGATGGCCACATTGATAGAAAGCCCGCACTGGCAAACCCGCGGTATTGCCAGTACGGACTTGCTAGCCCGCATCATGGACGTCAATCCGGTACCCGACATTCCCGAAGCACGCTGGATCAACCAGTTCCAAGCGCTCATCCAGCAGAATCTAGAGGATTCGGCAGAAGGAGCTGCGCTGCATGCAAAGCTGGAGCAGCACTTCGGCATGGGACATCCCATTATGCAGGAGTGTGATCGCTTGATACGCCTGCAAAACTTCAAACAGCGACTGCCCAAAGCCTTAGGCAAGGAGTGACGCCGGGTGCGACGGTTGAACAGAGAAGTAGAACCGCCCGAAGGCCTGAGGCGCTATCGTCACGGTCGCGATCAATGGAGCAGTATCACACTCGAACACCGCCAAGGGATATGGGACAAGCTGGACGCCATGCAGGGCAAGCGCTGTGCTTATTGCGAAGCCGACATAAACCACGAAAGACGGCATATTGAGCACTTCCGCCAGCGAGATCGATATCCCCAAGGAACATTCGACTGGCACAACCTCTTCGGCTCCTGTAACCGCACAGGCACCTGCGGGAAGCTCAAGGACAACTGCGGTCTTTACCACCATGAGGACCTCATCAAACCAGATATAGAGGACCCCGAAGCCTTTCTCGTTTTCACTCCAAACGGCTCAGTTCAACCAAGGGCCAATCTGAGCGCAAGAGACCGGAACCGCGCCGAGCAGACCATTCGAATACTCGGATTGAACGGCGCACTGACGCAGATAAGGCTGGAGCAGATACGCGGCCACCTGGATACAGCAGTGATGATCGCGGAGCTGGCCGAAGAGTATCCCGAAGATGAATGGCTACCATTCCTGGCTGACGAGCTCACGCTCATTATTGATCTACCGTTCGCAACCGCCATCAAGCATGTACTGACTCCACAAAATGAATGACACCCCACCTTTTGGTCTTACGCACTGCTCAATTCTGATTCTGGCCGGTGGCCGTGGCCAGCGCATGGGCGGCCGTGACAAAGGGCTGCTGGCATGGCGCGGCGAGCCGCTGGTGGCGCATGTGCAGCGGGTGGTGCGGCCACTCAGCGACGATGTGGTGATCTCCTGCAACCGCAACCAGGCGCTCTATCGGCCGTTTGCCGATCAACTGGTGGGCGATGCCGAGGCGGATTTCCCCGGGCCTTTGGCAGGGGTGATCGCAGGCTTGGCGGCGGCGCGGCATGCGTGGGTGGTGGTGCTGGCCTGCGATGCGCCGTTGATTGACCGGGCGTTGGTCGAGGGCTTGCTGCGCCTGGCGGTGGCCCATGATTGTGCGGCCATGGTGCGCCAGGGGGGGTATTGGCAGCCGATGTTCAGCGTGCTGCCGCGCAGGCTGCTGCCGAGGCTGGAGCAGGCCTGGGCGGCGGGTGAGCGAAGCTTGCAGAAGGCGCTGCTGCTGGAGGCGGTACAGGGGCTGGAGTGTGCCGAGGGGGATGCTCGGTTGAGCAATTTCAACAGCCCGGATTTGCTGCAAGGCTGAGTGGTGGGGTGGCTGTACTGGCCCTATCGCCGGCAAGCCGGCTCCCACAGGAGGGTGCCCACACAGGGCGATGTGAGCCCTTTTGTGGGAGCCGGCTTGCCGGCGATAGGGCCATCAGGTACAGCCCATCAACCCACTGATAATTCCTCGACACTGATCTCGCGCATCCTGAACTTCTGCACCTTGCCGGTCACCGTCATCGGGAATTCGTCGACAAAGCGGAAGTACCTGGGCACCTTGAAATGCGCAATCCGCGCCCTCGCCCATTCGCGCAGCTCGTCCTCGCTGGCCTCCTGCCCAGGATGCAAACGCACCCACGCGACGATTTCCTCGCCATACTTGCTGCACGGCACGCCGATCACCTGCACGTCGGCCACCGCCGGGTGGGTGAAGAAAAACTCCTCCAGCTCACGCGGATAGATGTTCTCGCCACCGCGGATGATCATGTCCTTGCTGCGCCCGACAATACGCACATAGCCCTGCTCGTCCATCACCACCAGGTCGCCGGTGTGCATCCAGCCTTCGCCATCGATGCTCTCGGCCGTGGCGTTGGGGTTGTTCCAGTAGCCCAGCATCACGCTGTAGCCGCGGGTGCACAGCTCGCCGATCTCGCCGCGCGGCACGCAGTGGCCGTCGCCATCGACCACCTTGCTTTCCAGCCGAGGCTGGGTGCGGCCCACGCTGGTGACGCGGCGCTCGAGGTCGTCATTGGCCCCGGTCTGCAGCGACACCGGGCTGGTTTCGGTCATGCCGTAGGCGATCTGCACCTCGGCCATGTGCATCTCGTCGATCACCCGGCGCATCACCTCGATCGGGCAGGTGGCGCCGGCCATGATCCCGGTGCGCAGGCTCGACAGGTCGAATTGGCCGCGTTGCGGGTGGTCGAGTTCGGCGATGAACATGGTCGGCACGCCGTACAGCGCCGTGGCCTTTTCTTCGGCCACGGCGCGTAAGGTGGCTAGCGGGTCGAAGGCATCGTTGGGGTAGATCAACGTGCTGCCGTGGGTCATGCAGCCGAGGTTGGCCATGACCATGCCGAAGCAGTGGTACAGCGGCACCGGCACCACCAGGCGGTCGTGCTCGGTCAGGCCCAGGCTCTCGCCGACCATGTAGCCGTTGTTGAGGATGTTGCTGTGGCTGAGCGTGGCGCCCTTGGGAAAGCCGGTGGTGCCGGAGGTGTACTGGATGTTGATCGGGTCGTCGCAGCGCAATTGTGCCTGGCGCTCGGCCAGGGCCTGGCGGCTGACCGACGCCGCGCGCGCCTGCAGTTCGTGCCAGGCAAGAAAACCAGGCGGCGCCACCACGGCCAGGCTGACCACCCCGCGCAGCTCGGGAAAGCGCGCGCAGATCAGCGCGCCGGGCTGCCCTTGCGCAAGGCCTGGGATCAGGCTCAGGAGCATGGCGTGGTAGTCGGAGCTCTTGAAGGCATCGGCGCAGATCACCCAGCGACAGCCCGACTGGCCGAGGGCGTAGTCCAGTTCGCTGCTGCGGTAGGCCGGGTTGATGTTGACCAGGATCGCGCCGACCTTGGCGCTGGCGAACTGGGTGATGCACCACTCGGCGCAGTTGGGCGCCCAGATGCCCAGGCGGTCGCCCGGCTGCACGCCCAGGGCCATCAGGGCGCGGGCATGCTGGTCGACGGCTTCGGCCAGTTGCTGCCAGGTGTAGCGCAGGGCCTGGTGGCGCACCACCAGGGCTTCGCGGTCGGGGAAGCGGGCGACGGTGGCGTCGAAGGCGTCGCCGATGCAGTGGCTGAGCAGGGCTTTGTCGTGGTTGCCCTGGGTGTAGCTGGGCTGGGTCATGGGCGATCGCCTTGTTGTTCTTGTAGTGGATTAACCGGCCCTATCGCCGGCAAGCCGGCTCCCACACCGGGCGCTTTGAGCCCTCCTGTGGGAGCCGGCTTGCCGGCGATAGAGGCAACACCGAACTAGCGGACGAACACCTGCGGCGTGGTGGTGGACATGTCGCCACCGGGCAGCTTGATGTTCTTCACCTTCTCCAGCGTGTCGGGGTCGAACACCGCCAGGTCGTTGAAGGTACCGCCCAGGTACAACTTGTCGCCCTTCTTGTCGAAGGTCACGCAGTAGTAGGTGTGCTCCAGGTTAGCCGCCTTGATCAGCTTGCGCTGCTTGATGTCGTACTTGGCCAGGCGGTTGAGCACGCCGTAGATCTGGTTGGGGTCCTTGGGCGAGCGCAGGCCGGTGAAGTACAGCTCGGTCAGGTCGGCGAACTCCTGGGTGTGGGTCTTGCCGGTCTTGAGGTCGACGCTCAGGTAGCCGTACAGCAGCTCGGCCGTGTTCGGGTCCTGCTTCTCGTCCTTGAACTTGGCGATGGTGTAGAGCATCGAGAACTCGTGGCGCGGGCTCTGGTGCGGCCAGAAGTACAGCACGTCCGGGGCGCTGTAGCCTTGGCGGTGCCAGTTGCGCAGCGGCAGGGCCACTTCGTACTTGCCGGTTTTCACGTCCATCTTGTACATGTCGGGCCCGGCGAAGAACAGGCTGCCATCGTCGGCGGCGCGCATCAGGTACACCTGGCGCGGCATCGGGAAGGTACGCACGGGCTTGGCATCGACGCCGTCGGCGCTGTTGAACACCTCCAGGCGCGGCGGCTTGACCACGTAGTGGTCGTTGAGCTGCTGGGTCGGGTTGACCGTGGCGTAGATCTCCTTGCCATCGGGGCTGATGGCGAACGAGTACATCGACTTGCCGACTTCACCGGACACGCTCGACAGGTTGGCGTGGAAGGTGGTCTTGCAGGTGTCCAGGTCCACGCCGTAGATGTCGGCGTAATGGTTGTTGAGCACGTAGGCGGTGTGGTTGTCCGGCGCCATCATCGCGGTGCCGGGGCCGAACTTGCCGGGCAGCGGGCAGCTCTTGTAGAGCGTGTCGCTGGCCACATCGACCAAGTGCAGGTTGTTCGGGTAGTTGGTGGTCACCAGGTATTCCTGGCCGGCCTTCAGGGCCTTGCCTGCGTCGTCGGCCTGCACCGCCCAGGCGCAGGCCGTGGCGGCGATGGTGAGCGCGAGTTGCGCGCAGCGTCCAGCATTCATGCGGTTTCCCCTTGTTTTTCTTGTCGGGCCGGTCACTTGTCTTTCGGGAACACGGTGCCGAGGTTGCGCCAGTCTTCCTGGGAGTTGGTGGCCTGGGCGTTCCAGTCCTGGTAGGTGCTCATCATGTCCGGCACCTGGGCCGGCCACCAGCAAGGGTCGGAGCAGCCGTACAGGTCGGCCTCCATCGGCTGGCACAGCGAGCTGACGCCGCCAAAGGCGTCCACTTCCCAACCCGGGTCGGTGGTGGCGGTGCAGCCGGCCACGGCGCTCATGGCCATGACTTCTTCGACGCGGTCTTCGGCGGCGGCCTGCTCCAGGATGCGCGCCTTGTTGTTCAGGGGCTTCAAGTGCTTCATGTCAGTGGGCCTTTCGCGGGGTGATGTAGCGATCGATGAAGGCCGGGTTGGCGGCCATGATGCGGCTGTAGACCTCGATGCCGAAGTCGACCCAGTCGCGCATCAGCTCGCAATAGTGGTAGGTCGGGTGCTGCGGGTCGCCGTAGCGCGCGTAGCTCTCGTGGTAGCAGCCACCGGAGCACAGGTTGCGGATGCGGCAGCTGTCGCAGCCGGTGTTGCTGCGGTCCAGGCGCTGGGACAGAAAATCGTTGAGCTGCGCCTGCTTGACGCCCTGGTGCACGTTGCCAAAGGTCGGCAGGCTGGAGCCGGTGAAGCGGTGGCACAGGTTCAGCTCGCCTTCGTGGTCCACCGCCAGCATCTTCAGCCCGGCGCCGCACGGCAGGGCCTTCTTGTGGCCCTCGTGGATGTCGGTGATCAGCTGGTGCAGGTTGGAAAACCCGATGTTGCGGTGCTCCAGTGCCGCTTCCAGGTAACGCCGGCCCAGGGCCTTCATGTTGGCGAACACCTCGATGAGCTCGTCGCCGCTGAGGTTGAAGTCGGACATATCGCCAGACGTCACCGGGGCAAAGCCGACTTCGGCAAAGCCCATCTCGTTGAACAGGTGGTTCCAGATGGTCTCGACATCGGTGATGCCGCGGGTCAGCGTCACCCGCGCGCCCACCGGGCGGCTGGTGTAGCGCGACAGCAGCATGTCGGCCTTGCGCCGCACCACGTCATAGGTGCCCTGCCCGCCCACGGTGATGCGGTTGCGATCGTGCACGGTCTTGGGCCCGTCGATGCTCACCGACAGGCCGAAGCGGTGGGCGTTGAGCCAGTCGACGATCTCTTCGGTGAGCAGCGTGGCATTGGTGGTCATGATGAATTCCACCTGCTTGCCCGCCTCGGCGAAACGCCGCTCGCAGTAGGCCACCATGTGCTCGATCAGCGGCCGGTTGGACAGCGGCTCGCCGCCGAAGAACACCACGCTGTAGCGCTGCTCGTCGGGCGATTCCTTGAGCAGCATCTCCACCGAGGCTTCGGCGGTGGCGGTGCTCATCTTCTTGCCGGCCGAGGGTTTGTCCAGGTCTTCCTTGTAGCAGTAGGTGCAGCTCAGGTTGCAGCCGGTGTTGACGTTGAGCACCACGGTGTTGAGCGCGGTGCGCTCGACTTGCCTGAGGGCAATTTCCGGCGTCAGTGGCGAGCCGTCGCTGACCAGCTCCAGGGCGATCAGCTCACGCAGGGTTTCCTGGATGTCCTGGCCGGCGAACTGCTGGCCGAGGCGCTGGGTCAGCTCCTCGGCGCTGCAGCCTTGCTGGCGCAGGGTGTCGATGATGCTGCCGGTCACCGCGTCAGTGGCGAACAGCGAGCTGCTGGGGATATGGAACAGCATGCGGTCGGCGTCGACCTGCACTTCGTGCAGGTTGCGCTCGACCAGGTTCAGTAGTGCGCCCATGGCGACCTCCGCGTAATCGATCCGTTGAACAAGCTTGGCAACCAGCCCTTATGGCAAGGGCGGGTTGTTCCAGCGCTGAACGGTGACGATCAAGTGCCCCTCGCCCGTCTGGCCGCCGTCAGCCAAGGTCGCGACCACCTTCAGGTTGCCGGCGTTGTTGGTCATCATCTTGCGCGCCGGGTTCGGGCCGGCGCCGCCTGGCACGAACACGCCGTCGGCCTGCATTTGGCCGGCGAACTTGACGTCTTCGTCCTCGACCGCACGCTCGTTGAATGGCTCGACCTTCCAGGTGGCCGGCAGGTAGCCGATGCGCAGCGGCTGGCCGCTGGCATCCTTGCCCCAGGCCTCGGCCTCGAAGCGGCCCTGCACCTTGGGCACCGAAGCGCCGTTTTCGCCGATGCGGGCGATGGAAAACGCCGGCACCACCTTCACTTGCTCGACCTTGTCGTACACCGCCAGGTTGACGCCCTTGAGCGCGCCCACGGCGATTTCACGCTGGCCCGGCTTGGCATCGGCCGCGGCGCGCGCCTTGACCCGCACCAGGGTCGGGGTCTGCTCCAGCACTTCGGTCACTTCCACGCCCGCGCCCAGGTCCGGCTTGCCGTCAAGGCCGGTGCCGACCAGGCTGATTTCGCTTTCGCCACCGGCCTTGATGAACGCCGGTTGCACCGCCAGCAGGCGCGCCTTGCCTTCCTTCACAGCGGTGAAGTCCAGGCCGCGCTCATCGTGGTCGGCCTCGAACATGCGGCCTTTCATCTCGCCGTCGAGCGCTGCGAACACCTGGCGCAGGTTGGCCTCGCCAACCTTGACGTTGCCGCGCCATTCGTAGCCGTTGTAGAGGATCGCCGAGCCGTTGCCGTTGAACGGCGTGCCGTCGGCGTAGCTGCCCTTGACCTCGACCTTGAAGGTATCGCCCTGGTCGGGGCTGACGGTCATCACACCGCGCACGTCGCCCTTGGCCAGCATGTGGCCGCTGAAGGCCCACTGGCCGGGCAGGCTATCGGCCTTGGGCTTGGCTTGCTGCCATTGCTCCCAGGCCGGGCTTTGCAGCGGGAAGCGCTTGGCCAGTTCCGGCACCACCTGTTTCAGGGCAATTTCCAGCCAATCGCGATCGCGCGCCTGGGCCTGGTACTCCAGCGACGGCCACTGGCCGAGGTGGAAGTTGACCAGGTGCTCCCATTCCTGCGCCGGGCGGCGCTGCAGGGCAACGCGGGCACCGGAGTGGCAACGCCCGCAGGTTTCGCTGAGCATGCTGTCGAAGTGCTCGACGGTGTTGAGGCGGCGCTCCATGGCGTAGCGCACGCCATCGGTTTCGCTCGGCGCCAGGCCCTGCTTGTCGGCCAGGTACTTGACCAGGGTGCGGCGGTCGTCGTCGCTGATCTGCAGGCCGTGCATGACCTGCATGCGGGCGATGCTCATCAGCCAGCCTTCGGGTGTCTTGCGCTGGTGGCTGATGCGGCTGTAGGTGTCGTTGCCTTCGGGGATGTGGCACCCCATGCACTTGTTCTGCAACAGGCTCGGGCCCTGTTCGGCCGCCATGGCCTGGGTGCCCAGCAGTGCGGCGGCGACAAGCGCCAGTTTGCCCGCATGCCGCCGGAGTCGAGTCGTCTTCAAGGTCAGACCTCCACGGTTGTTGTTCTTATGGTTTTCGCACGCTTGGGTACAGCAGGTGTGCATGTGACAGTTGTGATACAGAAACTGTGCCAGATGCTGGGAAGTCGTTGTATTTCAGGCTCTTGAGGGGTTTTGGGGGTTACCGGGTGGCCGCCATGGGCGAGTAGGACCGTGCCAATTCGCGACAGGGTGTATCAGGTTGAGACAGGGCCTGCTGCGCAGGCCATCGCCGGCAAGCCGGCTCCTACCTACCTGTGGGAGCCGGCTTGCCGGCGATAGGGCCTCACAGGCACTGTTTCATCCACCGTCTCACACCGTCTCAAAGTGCAACAGCGCAACCACGCAATCGCGCCCTTGCACACGAGCAAAGCCAAGGCAGCACAGGCCTTTGCGCCCGATGCACGATCTTGGCACGGCCATTGCGCCAGCCCCGGGCACATTCAATGACAAGAGGCACCGCCCCATGCTTTCCGAACTGCCCATCCTGCCCGCCACCCGCGCCTTCCTCGATCGCAAGCTGAAGATGCGCATCGGCGCCGAGTGGCAGGGCGCCACCCACGGCCGCACCCTGTCGTTCCGCAACCCGGCCACCGGCGACATCCTCGGCGAAGTGCCGGCGGCCGAGGCCGAGGATGTCGACCGCGCCGTGCGCGCCGCGCGCCAGGCCTTCGACGACTCGCCGTGGAGCCGCATGCGCCCGCGCGAGCGGCAGAACCTGCTGTGGCGCCTGGCCGACCTGATGGAGCGCGACGCGCAGCAGCTGGCTGAGCTTGAATGCCTGAACAACGGCAAGAGCGCTGCCGTGGCCAAGGTCATGGACGTGCAGCTGGCGATCGATTTCTTGCGCTACATGGCCGGTTGGGCCACCAAGATCGAAGGTAGCACCGTCGAGGCGTCGATGCCGTTGATGCCCAACGACCAGTTCCATGGCTTCGTGCGCCGCGAAGCGGTGGGCGTGGTGGGCGCCATCGTCGCCTGGAACTTTCCGCTGCTGCTGGCCTGCTGGAAGCTCGGCCCGGCCCTGGCCACCGGCTGCACCATGGTCCTCAAGCCGGCCGACGAAACCCCGCTGACCGCGCTCAAGCTCGCCGAGCTGGTGGACGAAGCCGGCTACCCGGCCGGGGTGCTCAACGTGATCACCGGCACTGGCCTGAATGCCGGCGCAGCGCTGAGCCGCCACCCCGGCGTGGACAAGCTGACCTTCACCGGCTCCACCGAGGTGGGCAAGCTGATCGGCAAGGCGGCGATGGACAACATGACCCGCGTCACCCTCGAGCTGGGCGGCAAGTCACCGACCATCGTCATGCCCGACGCCGACCTGCAGCAGGCCGCCGCCGGCGCCGCCACGGCAATCTTCTTCAACCAGGGCCAGGTGTGCTGCGCCGGCTCGCGGCTGTATGTGCACCGCAAGCATTTCGACAACGTGGTGGCCGACATCGCCGGCATCGCCAATGGCATGAAACTGGGCAGCGGCCTGGACCCGGCGGTGCAGATGGGGCCGCTGATCTCGGCCAAGCAGCAGGACCGGGTCACCGGCTACATCGAGCTGGGCCGCGAGCTGGGCGCGACCATTGCCTGTGGTGGCGAAGGGTTCGGCCCAGGCTATTTCGTCAAGCCGACGGTGATCGTCGACGTCGACCAGCGCCACCGCCTGGTGCAGGAAGAAATCTTCGGCCCGGTGCTGGTGGCGATGCCGTTCGATGACCTCGACGAGGTGATCGGCATGGCCAACGACAACCCCTACGGGCTGGGGGCGAGCATCTGGTCCAACGACCTGGCGGCGGTGCACCGGATGATTCCGCGGATCAAGTCGGGATCGGTGTGGGTCAACTGCCACAGCGCGCTGGACCCGGCATTGCCGTTTGGCGGCTACAAGATGTCTGGGGTGGGGCGTGAGATGGGCGCGGCGGCGATCGAGCATTACACCGAACTTAAGTCGGTGTTAATCAAGCTTTGATCCGGCATTTGTAGCGTTCTTGAGATCGAGCGCCGCCCGCTCAGGCCTGCACAATAAGGTGTTGACCACCACAGGCGCCTGCAAGGCCGACGACAGCGACTGGAAAATCCCATTCCCCGACAAGGGGTCAACCGCCATGGCGGCATCCCCCACGCGGATCCAGTCGTCCCCCACGCAGTCACCCGCAAGGATCGCCGTGCTGCTGCGCGCATGCACCTGGGCAGGCGCGAAGGCCTGCGCACCGAACAGTTCGGCCACCAGCGCCGAACCCCGGCGGCGCTCGGCGCAGTACTCGGGCAATGCGGCCTTGCCCGGCAAGCCGCCGGCATCCAGGGTGATCTGCCAGTAGCAACGGCCATCGGCGCGCCGGGCCATCCACGCCCAGCCTTCGTCCAGGCTCTGCACCGCCGACGCCGGCGCCCCGGGCTCACCCTGCCAGAGGTTCAGCAGGCTGACCGTTTCCGGCCCGCGCAAACGGTCGGCCGCCAGCGGCGCCTGGCGGCCTCGTGCTTCGACCAGAAATTCAGCGTGCAACACCTGCCCGTCGTCCAGGCCGACGCAATGCACGCCCTTGCGCGTGACCTCGCGCACGCGCCCTTTGATCACCTTCACCCCTGCCCGCTCGAGGTCCAGGCGCAGGGCTCGGTCGAAGCACTGGCGGTCGAGCAGAAATTCCTGGTTCAGTTGCAGGTGCTGGCCATTCCAGCGCACCTCGCGGGTCGCCGGCATTGCCGCCTCTGCCAGGGCACCGCCCAGGCCGGCGTTGCGCAGGCCCTCCAGCACCCGCTGGGAAACCCCTTCGAGCGCGGCGAAGCGCCGCCAGTCGCTGACCACGGTGACCGGGTAGCCCAGGCGGCGCAGGCCAAGCGCGGTAGCGGCGCCCGCCGGGCCTGCGCCCAGCACCAGAATGCGCGGCTCAGGCATCGCCTGCCCTGCGCCGCTCGGGGCCGGTGAAACTGGCGTGGGCCTGCAGCCAGGCGAGCAGCTGCTGGCGGCCCAGCCCGGGCTGTTGCTGCAGCAGGGCAGCCATTCGCCCCGCCACCGCCGCGCAGCCCAGGCTGGCACCGGCCATGCGCCGTTCACCGACGTGCCCGCCGAAATCGGCCTGGGCGCTGCCCAGCCACGACCACTGGCCCGGCGCGCAGCGGGCGTCACCGGTGATGCGTATCACCCCCGGGTAGCTGGCCGGGTAGACCGCCGCGCCCTGGGCAGGGCTGGATGCGCACAGCAGCACGCCTGCGGCCTGCACTTCGGCGCAGGCCTGGCGCAGCGCCGGGCGGTCCTGCTGCAGCCCGAGGCTCAGGTTGATCAAGGTCGCCCCCTGCTCGGCCAGCCACAGCATGCCAGCGGCTACCTGCAAGGCACTGGTGCTGCCCTGTTCGCCGAACACCTGGGCCAGCAGCACCGGCACCCTGCCCGCCTCCCCCTGCAGGCGCGCCAGCACAGCGCTGCCATGGCCCAGGCGGTCGGGTTGCAGTTCGCCTTCACGCAGCACGCCGTCGTCCAGCCAGAAGCGGCGTGCGGCGCCCAGGCTCTCGGCCTGGGCCGGCGTGCAGCCGCTGTCGACCACCCCCAGGCGTATTTCAGTGGCCATGCTTGAGGGCCTCCTGGGGCAATACCCGCAGTTGCCCGCCCTGCAGATGCAGGTGCAGGTCGGCATCGGCCAGGGTCGCGGCGCGGTGGCTGATGAGGATGCGCGTGCGCCCGGCGAACAGTTCGTCGATGGCGGCGATCACCTCGCGCTCGGTGGCTTCGTCCACCGCCGAGGTGGCTTCGTCCAGCACCAGGATCGACGGCGCCTGGAGCACCGCGCGGGCGATGGCGATGCGTTGCTTCTGGCCACCGGAAAGCTGCTGGCCGCGCTCGCCGAGCAGGCCATCGAGGCCCAGCGGCAGGCTGGCCACCAGGCCTTCCAGGTGCGCCAGGCGCACCACCTGTTCCAGCGCTTCGCGGCTGGCCTGGGGCGCGCCGTAGGCGAGGTTCTGCGCCAGGGTGCCGCGAAACAGCACGATGTCCTGGCTGACCACCGCGATGCGCTGGCGCACGGCGGCCAGGTCCAGCTCGCGCAGGTCCACGCCGTCGAGCAGGATGCGCCCGCCATCGGGGTCGTAGAAGCGCTGCAGCAGGTCGATCAGGGTCGACTTGCCAACGCCCGAGGCGCCGCTGATGGCGACCTTGAGGCCCCCGGGCAGGCAGGCGTCGACATTGTCCAGCACCGCGCCCTGGCGCCCGTCATGGGCAAAGCGCAGCGCCTCCAGGCGCAGCTCGCCCGGCCCTTGCGGCATCGGCCGCGGCACCGCCGCCTCGTGCACGGCCACGGCTTCCTGTTTCAGCTCCATCACCCGGCCCAGGCTCACCGCCATGCGCTGCACCGCCACATACAGCCCCAACAGGCTCTGTACCGGGCCAACGGCCATGCCCATGTAGGTGGAGAACGCAATCAGCGCGCCCAGCTGCCAGGTACCCTGGATCACCCACCAGCCGCCCACCAGAAACGCGCAGGCGCGGCACCACGAAGTCAGCGTGCCGGGGATCGCCTGGGTGAAGAATTCGGTGACCTGCACCTTGAGCAGCTGGCGCATGTAGCCCTGGCCCAGCTGGTCCAGGCGCCCGGCTTCCCGGCCTTGCTGGCCGGCGGCCTGGATGAACTTCATCGCCGGCAGCGTCTCGACCAGGAACGAGGACACATCCGCCGAACGCTCACGCAGGCTGCGCACTTCGCGCTCGACCTTGCGCCGCATCCAGCGCAGCCACAGCACCTCGAGCGGAATCAGCAGCGCCAGCAGCAGCGACAGCTGCCACGACAGCATCAGCATCAGCGCCACCGCGCCCACCAGGCCGATCACCGCCGACACCGCCGAAAACAGCGAATCCACGGCGAACCGCTGGATCTCGGCAACGTCGCCATCGAGCCGCGACAGGATATCGCCAGTGCGCCGGCGCCCATAGAAGGTCGGCGACAGCCGCTGCAGGTGGCGGTACAGGTCGTCGCGCAGGGCGAACAGAATGCGCCCGGACAACCGCGTGTGCAGGTAGCGGTTGACCCCGGCCAGCACGGTGCCGAGCAGCCCGGCGCCGATCATGATCGCCGCCATGTGCCAGAGGGTCTGGTAATCCTTGGCCAGCAGGCCTTCGTCGATCAGCGTCTTGACCAGCCAGGGTTGCGCCAGGGCCAGCAGCGAGGCGCCCAGCGACAGGCCCAGCAACGCGCCGATGGCACGCCGCTGCGGGCGCACGAAACCATACAGCCAGGCCAGGGCCTGGCGCATGAGCACAGGGTCGCTGGACTCCATCAGCCTTGAGAACAAGCCGCCCATGTCAGCCCCGCAACTGTTTGAGTTTGCGGTACAAGGTCGCCCGGCTGATGCCCAGCGCCTCGGCGGCCGCCGAGACATTGCCCTGATGGCGCGCCAGGGCGTTGCGAATCAGCTCCAGTTCGCTGTCCTTCAAGCTGCCGGAGGGCGCACCGCCGCTGGCCAGTTCGTCGAGCAGGCAGTCGGTGAGGTGGTCCAGGGTCAGCAGCTGCTCGCCGTCCTCGCGCATGGCCAGCGCCGTGCGCACCACCATTTCCAGCTGGCGGATGTTACCCGGCCAGTCGAAGCCTTCGAGCAAACCGGCCAGCGCCGGGTCGAGGCTCACGCCCTTGGCCCCGGCCTTGTCCAGCAGGCCTTCGATGATCGCTGCCAGGTCGTCGCGCTCGCGCAGTGCCGGCAGGCGCAGCGACACGCCGTTGACCCGGTAGTAGAGGTCTTCACGAAAATGCTGGTCCTGCACCAGGCGCTTCAGGTCGCGGTGGGTGGCGCAGATCAGCGCCACGTCGATGTCCTGCTCGTCGCCCGCGCCCAAGGGCGCCACCCGCCGCTCCTGCAGCACGCGCAGCAGGCGCGCCTGCAGGGCCAGCGGCATGTCGCCGATTTCATCGAGGAACAGCGTGCCGCCGTGGGCCTGCATCAGGCGCCCGACCATGCCGCCGCGGCGCGAGCCGGTGAAGGCACCTTCGCGGTAGCCGAACAGTTCGGACTCGATCAGCCCTTCGGGGATGGCCGCGCAGTTAACGGCCACGAAGGGCTTGTCGGCACGCGGGCTGGCCTGGTGCAAGGCGCGGGCGACCACTTCCTTGCCGGTACCGGTCTCGCCCAGCAGCAGCACCGGCAGGCCATTGCCCAGCCCCTGGCGGGCCATGCGCAGGTTGCGCGCCAGGCGCGGGTCGCCACCGGCCAGCGCTTCGAGCGCGGGCGACGGCTTGCCCGGCGCCGGCTTGCTGGCGGGCGCGCTGCCATTGACCCGCGCATGGCGCGGTAGCTGCAAGGCGCGGAAGTAGAACTCGCCCTTGGCCGTCTGCACGCTGCTCACCCCGCCCTGCCACAGGCGCGCGATGAAGGCGGGCGAGCGCTCGCCCAGCAGGTCGCTGCTGCGCCGGCCCAGCAGCTCATGGCGCGGTACCTGCAGCAGCTGGCAGGCGTTGTCGTTGGCGGCCAGCACTTCACCGTCCAGGCTCAGCGCCAGCAGCCCCTGCCAGGCACTGTTGAGGTACTGCGTGCGGCTGTGGAAGGCCAGCACCAGATGCTCCGGGTGGCACAGGCCAAACAGCCGGCTTTCGATGTTGCCGGCTGCCAGCATCAGCGTGGTCAGGCTGTCCTGCGGTTGCGCCATCACCCCTTCGCGGGTGATGTCGAGCACACCGATCACCTCGCCGTGCGGGTCGCGCAGCGGCACGGAGGTGCAGGAGAACGGGCTGAGGCGGTCCAGGTAGTGTTCGCCGCAGTTGATCAGCGTCGGCCGGCCTTCGACCACGGCAGTACCGATGGCATTGGTGCCGCGCAGCGACTCGCTCCAGCAGCTGCCCGGGTGCAGGTCGCGCAGACCCTCGCGGCTGAGCACGTGGGTCTGGCCTTCGATGGCCAGCACGTTGGCTTGGGCGTCGCCAAGGATGATGATCCCCGCCTTGCCTTGGCGCGCGACCAGGTAGTCCAGCTCGGGGGTAACGGCGTCGACCAGCAGGCGGTTGCGCTCCAGGAGCATGCGCAGGTCATGCCCCTGCTCCAGGCCCAGGCCCACCTGCTCGCCTTGCAGGCAGTCCAGGCCATGGCCCAGGCTGCGGCGCCAGGAGGCGTCGATTTCGTCGCGCAGCATGCCCAGCGGCAGCTCGCCTTCACTGGCAAGCTTCAGGCGGGCCTGGCGGGATTCGTGCAGCGGGTCTTGGGCGTTTGTTATGAGTTGTCGCGCCATTTTCTACTCCGGCTGTGCCCCGCAAGGTGGCGGGGGACGGGCTTGGGAATTTTCCGCAGTGTGCGGGAGAAATTCCTGACCGTCATCAGGCTGCGGTAGAAGGTGGCATAAGGTTACGTTTACGTAAAGGGAGAACGCGATGGTTGGCAAAGGGCCAATGATTGCGGATTGGAAGTGCAGTTCGGGCAGATTTCGAGCGCCGTTGCGGTGCTCGAAATCACGCGTGCCACTAACGCCCCTCAAACACCTCGCATCTTCGGCGCACTTTCCCGTTCGGCCTGCTGCTGCATTTCCACCCCATCGAGCAACGCTTCCACCACGGCCTTGGCCGAGTCCAGCCCATGGTCATTGCTCAGCAGCAGATCGCGACAAGTCCCCGTGGCCAATTCCAGGGCCTTGAGGTTGGTCGCAAAAGCCCCCTTGAGCAGTGTCGACAGGTGCACCAGCGCGTCTTCGTAGTCCACGCCCGAGCGCACGGCAAACAGCGGCGGGTGGCTGCATTCGCAGGTCGAGAAACTGGAAGATGCCGTAACGGCGCGGGCAGGAGGATCCGGTAAGCCTTTTGTCATTGTGCTGCTCCTTGATTCACTGGAGCCGCCACACAACGTGACCAAACGAATGGGTGGCGACTGTACGCGGGTTGGTCAACCGGGAATCAAGGAAACCGGCGCGCACGAAGGCGCCCCACGCACAGCCGCCATAAAACGAAACAGCTGGGCACAAAAAAGCGCCAACTGTATCGCAGAGCGGCGCTTATGCGCCTTGATGATTGCGGGTGACCAAACCCGGCTGCTGGATTGACAGCAGCAGGCAAAGACTACCGGTGCCAGGGAAGGGTTTCAAGCCGAGACTGCGCGCAGTAACACTTCTGTTGTACCGGCCCGCGCAGGGTCAGCGCTGCCATCCCACCAACCTCCCCCAATGCTGGGTGACTGCCCCCATGCCCC
>NZ_BQIP01000018.1 GCF_021602585.1 Pseudomonas faucium | reverse complement strand
ATTTTTCCGACTCCCCCTACGTCTACCTGAGAGCCCTCCCACGCCAAGCGCGTACCGGCATCTATCACTCAAGGAGACAGGCAATGACTTCCGTTTTCGACCGCGACGATATCCAGTTCCAGGTAGTGGTCAACCACGAAGAGCAATATTCCATCTGGCCCGACTACAAGGCCATCCCCAACGGCTGGCGCGCCGTGGGCAAGAGTGGCCTGAAGAAGGACTGCCTGGCCTACATCGATGAAGTGTGGACCGACATGCGCCCCTTGAGCCTGCGCCAGAAAATGGCCGAAGCCGCCGCCCAGTGACCACCCTCAACCTGCTGTGCCTGCCGTATTCCGGCGCCAGCGCGATGGTCTACAGCCGCTGGCGGCGCAAGCTGCCGGCCTGGCTGCAGGTGCGCCCGGTCGAGTTGCCCGGGCGCGGGGCGCGCATGGCCGAACCGCTGCAGACCGACCTGCAGGCCCTGGCCCGGCAACTGGCCGGCGAACAACGCCTGGCCACCGCCGCGCCCTATGCGCTGCTCGGCCATAGCCTGGGCGCGCTGCTGGCCTTCGAGCTGGCCCATGAGCTCAAGGCGCTGGGTTGCCCACCACCGCTGGCGCTCTTCGCCTGCGGCACCGCGGCGCCCACCCGGCGCGAGGGCTACGACGGCGAGAACTGGCGCGAGCCCAAGAGCGATGAGGCGCTGAAAAGCGAGTTGCGCACGCTCAACGGCACGCCGGAAGAAGTGCTGGCCAACGATGAGCTGATGAGCCTGACCCTGCCCATCCTGCGCGCAGATTTTCTGCTCTGCGGCCGTTATGCCTATCGCCAGCGGCCCACGCTGGGCTGCCCGCTGCACGTGCTCGGGGGTGACGCTGACCGCGCCAGCCAAGCGCAACTGCTGGCGTGGGGCAGGGAAACCCACGGCCATTTCTCGCTGCGCATGTTCCCCGGCGGCCACTTCTTCATCCATGAGCACGAGGACCCTGTGCTGGGCGAGCTGGTGGCAGCACTCGAGCCCCATCGCATGAGCGCCTGATTGACGTCGCCGCTTGCCTGGTGGACGCTAGGCGTTTTCCCAGGCAAGGGGCAGACAATGCTGATCGATCCTCACAAGGCCACGCTGCTGGTCGTCGACATCCAGGAAAAACTCATCGGCGCCATGAGCGACCCCGAGGGCACCCGTGCCCGCGCGCGCTGGTTGCTGGCGGCCTGCGCCGAGCTGGAACTGCCGACCGTGATTTCCGAACAGTACCCCAAGGGCCTGGGCCACACCCTGGCTGAACTGCTGGCGGTTGCGCCTGGCGCCGAGGTGGTCGAGAAAACCCATTTTTCCTGCGTGGCCGCCCAGTGCCTGCCCGCCAGCTTGATGGCGCGCGAACAGGTGATCGTCTGCGGCATGGAAACCCACGTCTGCGTGCTGCAGACCGTGCTCGGCCTGCTGGGCCTGGGCAAGCAGGTGTTCGTGGTGCAAGACGCATGCGACAGCCGCACCCCGGCCAACAAGGCCGCAGGCCTTGCGCGCATGGCCCAGGCGGGCGCACAGATCGTGACCCGCGAGATGGTGCTGTTCGAGCTGCTGGGCAGCGCCAGCCACCCGCAGTTTCGCCACATCAGCAAGGCCTACATGGTCGGTGAGCAGCCCTGAACGGCCGGCTAGTCGCGGCGGGCCTGATGGCCCTGGCGCTGCTGCAAGGTTGCGCCGGGCGGCGTGAGGAGGAGCCTGAGGCCGACCCCGCCAAGGTGCGTGCCCAGCTGCTGCGCCTGCTGCCGGCGCAGGCCAAGGACCGCGAAGGCTGGGCCAGGGACATCCAGCAGGCGTTCGAAGCCCAGCGCCTGGCGCCGAGCAAGAGCAACCTGTGCGCGGTGCTGGCGGTGACCGAGCAGGAATCGACCTTCAACGCCGACCCGCAGGTGCCCAACCTGGGCCGTATCGCCCGCGAGGAAATCGACCGTCGCGCCGCCAAGCTGCATGTGCCGCGCCTGCTGGTGGACGGTGCGCTGAACACGCAATCGGGCAATGGCAAGACCTACCAACAGCGTTTGCTCGCCGTGCGCAGCGAGAAAGAGCTGAGTGCGCTGTACGATGAATTCATCGCCCGCTTGCCGCTGGGCAAGACCTTGCTCGGCGGGCTCAACCCGGTGCACACGGGCGGGCCGATGCAGGTCAGCGTCGAGTTCGCCGAACAGCATGCCAAGGATTACCCCTACACCTACAGCGGCACGATTCGCCAGGAGGTGTTCTCCCGCCGAGGGGGCATGTACTTCGGCATCGCCCACTTGCTGGGTTACCCCGCGCACTATGAGCGCCAGCTTTATCGCTTCGCCGATTTCAATGCCGGTTGGTACGCGAGCCGCAATGCGGCGTTTCAGGCGGCGCTGAGCCAGGTGACTGGCGCAGGGCTGGCACTGGATGGCGACCTGATCGCGCCCGGGGCGATCATGCCGGGCACCACCGAGCAGGCGGCGCGCAAGCTGGGGGTGAAGCTGGGGTTGCGCAATACGCAGATTCGCAGCCAGCTTGAACTGGGTGACCGCCTGGCGTTCGAGGACAGCAAGCTGTACAGCGGGGTGTTTGCCCTGGCCGATGCGGCGGCGGGCAAGCCGCTGCCGCGGGCGGTGTTGCCGGGGATCGAGCTGAAGAGCCCGAAGATCACCCGCAAGCTGACCACCGCGTGGTTTGCCGGGCGGGTGGATGAGCGGTATCAGCGGTGCATGAAGCGCTAGCAGTCTGTACCGGCCCCATCGCCGGCGAGGGCACCATCACCCCTCGCGCAATGCCCCGACCACCTGCTCGACACTGGCCTTCAACCCCGCCACCGCATCTTCCGGGTCACTCTCCACCACCAGCAGCTTCGCCCCACTGGCCTTGATCACCTCAACCACCGCCGCCTCCGGCTGCCGATGGTCCAGCACCAGCGCCACGTCCTGATCCCTCAGGTTGTCAGCCAGCGCCTTGAGCGCCGCCGCGTCCCACTTGCCCTGCGCCGGCAGTGGCTGCTCCACCACATCCAGGTTCAACCCGCTGGCCAGATACCCCAAGCGCTCGGACAGGCTCACCACCGCCAGGTTGTCGGCCTGAGCCAGCTGGGTCTGGCTGTCAGCGGTCAACGCCAGCAGCTGGCGCTTCACCCCCGCCAGGTTGGCCTTGATCCGCGCCTGCTCGGCCGGCGCCAGGCGCTCCAGGTCATTGGCCAGCACATCGGCCATGCGCCCCAGATTGGTCGGGCTGAGCCACGGGTAGGCCGCGTAGGCATCGTCGCCGACCACCGCGATGCCCGGCAGCACGCCGTCCACCGGGCGCGCGGCATCGATCTCGACGATGCGGATGTTGCTGCGCCGGGCCAGCGGGTACAGCGGGTCATCACGCCAGATCGAACGCACGCCGATCACCGCATCGGCCTGCTGCGCAGCCTTGGCCAGGCTGGCCCCGCCGCGGCTGCTGAAGTAGGCTGGCTGGCGGCTGGCCGGCAGGTTGGCCGGCGCGGCGCGGGTGAGTTGCACCGAGGTGCCGGCGAGCAAGGCGCTGGCCAGGCTGTGGGTGACGGGCAGGGAGGCCAGCACTTGCGTGGCGCTGGCCAGCGTGGGCGCGCCGGCCAGGGCCAGCGCCAGGGTCAGTTGCTTGAGGTTCATGCCGGGTTTCCTTGCAGGCGTGGAACGAGGGCGCGGGCCAGGGCGGCGAGGGCGAAGCAGATGCCCGCCACCAGGATGATCGCGGCGCCGGAGGGCACCGGCAGGTCGAACATGATCGGCAGCAGGATGCCGAGCAAGGTGCTCAGCGTGGCGATCAGCACCGCGATGAAGAAGAAGCCCTTGAGCGACTGGCTGACCAGGCGTGCGGCGGCCGCCGGGATCACCAGCAAGGCCCCCACCAGGATGGCGCCAATCACCTTCACCGAGGCCACGGTCACCAGCGTCACCAGCACCACGAACAGGTAGTCCAGGGTTTTCACCGCCACCCCGCGCACGGCCGCCAGCTGCGGGTTGAAGCTGGCCAGCATGATGCGGTTGTACAAGGGCAGCGCCAACGCCAGCACCAGTACCGCGACGATGCCCAGCACCACCAGGTCCTGGCCGCTGACGGTCAGCACCGAGCCGAACAACACGTTCTCCAGGATGTGCACGTTGATCTTGCCGGCCAGCATCAGCAGCAGGCTCGCGCCCAGCGCCAGCGACACCGACAGAAACACCCCGATCAGCGTGTCCGGCGACAGCCCGGTGCGGTTGCGCAGGAAGTTGAGCACGATGCCGAACAGCAGGCAGTAGCCGAACAGGCTGCCGTAGGGGCCGGTGTAGGGCTCGCCGAGCAGGATGCCGATGGCAACGCCGGTGAGCGCGGCATGGCCGACGGCTTCGGAGAAGAAGGCAAAGCGCTTGACCACCACCAGGGTGCCCAGGCCGCCCAGCACCGGGCCGATCATCAGCCCGGCCAAAAGCGCGTTGATCACGAAACCGTAGGCCAGTGCCTCCGGCAGGTAGCCAGCATTGGCCCATTCCTGGACCAGTTGGCGGAATGCTTCATAGCTCATCAGGCGAGGCTCTCGCTGCGCGGGTGGACGGAGAACAGGCCGAGCAGGCGCTCGGGGGTGAGGGCCTGGGCAGGCGGGGCATCGAACAGTACCTGGCGGCTCAGCCCGGTGACCCGGTCGGCCAGGCGCATCACCGCTTGCAGGTCGTGCTCGATCCACAGCACGGTGGTGCCGGCCTGGCGCCAGCTGAGCAGCAGTTGCTCGAACACCTGGATGCCGGCTTCGTCGAGCGCCGACATCGGCTCGTCCAGCACCAGCAGTTGCGGCTCGGGAATCAGGCCCTGGGCCAGCAGCACGCGCTGGCGTTCGCCGCCGGACAGCGCACCCATGCGCCGCTTGCGCTTGTCGAGCATGCCCACCCGCGCCAGCGCCGCGTCGATCGCAGGTGCAACCCGGCGCGACAGGCCGAGGAACGCCGGGCGGCGCTGGCACATGGCGGCCATGAAATCGTCCACGGTCATCGGCAGGCCGCGGTCGAACTCCAGCGCCTGGGGCACGTAGCCGATTATTTGCTGGTCGGCGGGCCAGTGCAGGGTCAGTTGGCCCTGGTGCGGCATCTGCCCGAGCAGGGTCTTGATCAAGGAGCTCTTGCCGCCGCCATTGGGCCCGACGATGGCGTGCACGCTGCCGGGCGCGACGCTGAAACTCACCTGTTCGAGGATGCGCGTGCGGCCCAGGGTCAGCTCGATGCCGGCAAACTCGATGCGCGGGCCGTCGGGCACGGCGAGGTGGGCGGCGGCGGTCATGCGCGGTTCTCCTGGATGGCGCGGACCACGGTGTCGAGGTTGCGCTTCATCTCCACTTCGTACTTGTCCTTGGTGTATTCGCCGTAGGAAATGTGCGTCAGCGGGTACAGGCGCACGCCGGATTCACGCTGGATGGTTTCGACATAGGCCGAGGGAAAATCCATCTCCGAGAAGATCACCTTCACGTCCAGCGCCTTGAGCTGGTCGATGGTTTTCTTCAACTGCGCCGGGCTCGGCTCGATGCCGTGGGCGGGCTCGACCACGGCGGTCACCTCCAGGCCGAAGTCGCGCACCAGGTAGTCGTAGGCGGCGTGGATGGTGGCCACGCGGAAGGTCGCATCCGGGGCTTCGGTGACCTTGGCCAGGGCCTCGGCGCGCAGGGTGCGCAGGCGCTTGGCGTAGGCCCGGGCGTTCTGCGTATAGAACTTGGCGTTGGCCGGGTCGAGCTTGCCCAGCTCGCGGGCGATGTTGTTGACCTGGGCAATGGTGGTGCTGATCGACAGGAAGGTGTGCGGGTTGACCACCTTGCCGGCGCCGCGCGCGGCGATGCCGGTGGCCGCCAGCAGCGGCACGTTCTGGTTGGCCTCGATGGTGGCGACGCCGGGCTTTTCGCTGGCGGCGATCATGCGGTCGGCGAAGTCGTCATGGCCGACGCCGTTGAGCACCACCACATCCAGGGTGCCGATGCGCTTGATGTCTTCGGCGCGGGGCTCGTAGGCATGTGGGTTGAAGCCTGCGGGAATCAGCGGCACCACCTCGGCCTTGTCGCCGACGATATTGCTCACGTAGCTGTAGTAAGGGTGCAGGGTGATGCCGATGCGCAGGGGTTTGCCGGTATCGGCCAGGGCCAGCACGGGGAAGGCGCAGGCCAGCAGCAGGGCGAGGGCGGAGCGGAACATGGCGGGAATCCTTGGGTTCAATGACGGTGTTGGCGGGTGACCCCGGCGTCGTAATGGCTGACCACCTGTTGCCAGCCGGCGGCGATCAGCGCGGCCTGGCCAAGGTCGTCCGGGGCCATGGCGGCGCTGTCGCGGCGCAGCCACACATCGGCCTCGGCGCTGCCGTCGCCCGGCAGGATCAACAGGAAACTGCCGGCCACCTGCGGCGCCTGGCTGCGGCCGAGGTAGGCGCCAAGCGGCAACCAGGCCCATTGGTGGGCGCCGCGGCTCTGGCTGCCGGCGTCCTCCACGAACGGCGGCAGGCCTTCCTCGGCCAGCATGGCCACGCTGGGCACGGCGGCGGCTTCGTCACGCATCAGCTGGATCTCGTCGAACGCCACCCGCAGGTCGGTGTAGATGCCCTGTTCGGCGGCGCTGAGGTCGCGGCGGGCGTCGATCTGGTGGCTGGCGATGGGCTGCTGGTCGTCGCGCTCGCCACGCAGCAGCACCACCGAGGCGGCGAGGGCGAGGATCAGCAGGCTGACCAGCAGCACATAGAGGGTTTCGTGCCCGGCACCGGCGGGGCGTACCACCTGGGTACGGCTGGGGGCCTGGGCACTCATGGTTGGGCGATGTCGGCGTAGTCGACTTCCACCACGTGCCCGGGGCCGGCGTCGAACAGCACGTAGAATTCGCCGTCCGGGCGCTTGAAGGTCAAGCTCGAGTCTTCGCCCAGCTTGCCGCCGACCAGCACTTGCTCGTCGTAGCCGATCACATCCAGGGTCACCCCCGGCGCGCCGCTGCCATCGGAGAAGCCGCCGGTGCACCTGACCTGGCCGCCAGCGACCTCCTGGCATTCGCACATCGGGTTGTGGGCTAGCGCCGGGCCTGCGGCCAGGGCCAGCAGGGGCAGGGCGAGGGTGCGCAGCAGGTAGTTCATTTCTTGCCTCCTTGTTGTTCGAGCCAGGCCACGGTGGCGGGGGATGCCTTGGCCAGCGGGACCGACGCCTGGTGCAGGCTGCCGTCCCAGCCCTCGACGGTGATCCACACCTCGGCGTCGGGCCGGGTGCGCGGTGGAATCGGCAGGTTGGTGCCCATGCGATACGGCGCGCCGAAGAAGATGGTGCCGGCGGCGCGCAGGCTGCGTGGCTTGCCGATGCGCAGGTAGACGGCCTTGACCTCGCCGACGCAGGCCTTGCACAGGGCGGCGTTGAAGGCCTTGAAGTGGCCTGCCGGGCCGTCGGCGCGGGGGGCTTCGTTGCGCAGCTCGGCAAGGTCCAGGCGGTACGGGCCGACCTGGATGTCGTTGACCGGGTTCACCCCCAGGCCGGCATCGCCGCGAAACAGCGCGGCATCGGCAAAGTACTTGGGCATGAAGCCCAGCGGGATGAGGATCAGCAGGATGTTGAGGTGAAAGCGCCACTTCAGCCACCACTGCTTGAGCGGGCTGGCGGGCAGGGGCTGGGCCTGGCTCATGGGCGGATCTCCACGGTGGTTTCACGGCGCGCCTGGCGCGGTGCGCGTTCGCTGCGCTTGAGGGCGGCGGCGGTGGCCTGGGCGGTGCGCTTGGTCCAGATCAGCAGGCCGCTGAACACCATCAGGGTCAGCACCAGGCCGAAGAAGAACCAGATCAGCTTGATCGGCAGGCCGCCGAAGTCGCCGGTGTGCAGCGGGCGCATCGATTCGGTGACGAACTCCAGGGCGCTGCGGTCGCTGATCACGAACTGGCTGTCGACGTTGCGGGTATAGGGGTTGACGTTGGCGCTCTGGAACATCAGCGGATACCAACCCGGCCCGCTGAGGGTGATATGGCTGTAGGCGGTGGCCGGCAGCACCACGGCGTTGATGTCCAGCCCCGGCACCGCCAGCCCGGCCAGGCGCGCCGCTTCATCCACGTCGATGCGTGGCGCCGGGCTGCCATCGGCCGTTTGCGGCACCTCTTCGCGGGCGATGACCGGGGCCACCGGCTCGCTGGAGATGGAAATCTGGTTGTCGAAGAGGATGGCCTGGATCAGGAACCAGGTGCCGGTGATGGAGATGACCGCGATGAACCAGATCGACCAGACCCCGGCCAGGCGATGCAGGTCACCCCAGAAGATGCGCGAACCGTGCCCGGTGCGTACCGGCTTGAAGAAGCCCTTCCAGAACTTCTTGTACACCACCAGCCCCGTTACCAGCGACGCCAGCATCGGCAGCCCGAGCATCGACACCAGGTACCAGCCCCAGCTGAAGCCGTTGGTGAACGGCACCAGCCACCAGCCGTGCAGGGCGCGGGTGAAGGCCTCGAAGTTGAAGTCCGGGACCTTGCCCTGGATCGCCCCGCTGTAGGGGTTCACATAGAGCGTGGGGCTGCTGCCGTCGGGGTAGGTCACGCCGGCGGTGATGGCGAAGTGCGAGCCGTCGGGCTGGCGCAGCGAGCGCACCGCCATGTCGGGCTCGGCCTTGTGCAAGGCGTCGAGCACCTGCTGGAAGCTCAGGCGTTCGGCGCTGTCGTCTGGCTTGCTGGCCCGCACATCCGGGTTGGCCAGCCAGACGATCTCCTGGCTGACCACCGCGAGCATGCCGGTGAAGCAGACGATCAGCACGAAGAACCAGATCGGCAGGGCGAGCCAGCTGTGCACCAGGAACCACAGCCTGGACTTGGATTTTTTCGGGGTTTTGGCCATCGGTCGTCTTCTGAAAATAAGGGTCGAGCACAGGCCCAACCACTGGGGCTGCATATCTAAAGGACGAATGAGAATCAAAAACCCGACAATTCAAGTGCAAGCAAATGTTTCAGGGCGCAAAAAGGCCGGCAGGGTGCAGGGCACCTTGCCGGCCATTGTTTGCCCTAAAACTCAGGCGCTGGTCAGGGCGACCGGGGCTTGCACGGCGCCGTGCTGGCGGGCCAGGTCGTGGTAGAGCGCCTGACCGATCTCGGCGGCGCGCGATGGCAGTACCGACAGCAGGGTGTCGCTCAGACCATGGCTGCTTTCGCAGAAACCTTGCAGGTACACCGAGGCCTGCAGCTCGGGGCTGGCGAGCACGCGGTAGTTGCGATCGACGCTGAAGTCTTCCAGGTAGCCTTGCAGCGGTGCCAGCAGGTCGCGGTGCGAGCGGCGCTCGTAGCCGGTGGCGAGAATCACGGCGTCGTAGCGGTGGGTCTGCTGCTGGCCGGTGGCCAAGTCGCGCAGGGTCAGCTCGATGCCCTCGCGGGTTGCCACCACGGCCTCCACCTGGCGGCGGCAGAGCACGTTGTGGCGGAACTGGTGGGCGACCTTCTGGCGGTAGAGGATGCCGTAGATGCGCTCGATCAGGTCCAGGTCGACCACCGAATAGTTGGTGTTGTGGTACTCGCCCAGCAACTTGGCGCGCTGGTCGGCCGGCTCGTTGTAGACCAGGTCGGTGTAGTCCGGCGAGAAGATCTCGTTGACGAACGGGCTGTCATCGGCCGGCTTGAGCGCCGAGCCGCGCAGCACCATGTCGACCTTCACCGACGGGTAGCTGTCGTTGAGGTCGATGAACGCTTCGGCGGCGCTCTGGCCTGAGCCGATCACCGCGATGCGCATCGGCTTGCCCTGGGTGCAGGGCAGCTTGTTCAGGCTGCTCAGGTACTGGGAGTGGTGGAACACCCGCGGGTCGTCCTTGAACGCGCCGAATTTCTCCGGAATCTTTGGCGTGCCGCCGGTGCCGACCACCACCGAACGGGTGCGCCGGCTGTATTCGCGGCCCTGGCCATCGCGCGACACCAGGCGCAGGTGCTCGATGCGGCCGGCTTTCACTTCCGGCTCGATGCGCAGCACCTGCTCGCCATACACCGCCTGGGTGGCGAAGTGCTCGGCGGCCCAGCGCAGGTAGTCGTTGTACTCCAGGCGGCAGGGGTAGAAGGTGCCGAGGTTGATGAAGTCGGCCAGGCGCTGCTTCTGGTGCAGGTAGTTGACGAAGCTGTAGGGGCTGGTGGGGTTGCGCAGCGACACCAGGTCTTTGAGGAAGGAGATCTGCAGCTCGCTCTGGGTGGCCAGGGTTTCGCCGTGCCAGCGGTATTCCTGCTGCTTGTCGATGAACAGCGCGTCGAGGGCGTGGCCCTGGCTCTGGGCGAGTTCTTCCAGGGCGATGGCCAAGGCCAGGTTGGAAGGGCCGAAGCCCACGCCGATCAGGTCTTTGATGGTTTCCGGGTGCGAAGACTGGCTCATGGCTGCGATTCCATAATGGTCGAATGTGGACGCCCGCCGGGGCTCCGGCTCCTGCGTAGGTACATGGGTTGAAACGAGCCAGGGGGTGGGGAATTTACTGGCGGGCCAGGTACCGCCTGGCCGCTGGCGCTAAAGGTCAGCGCGTGGCGGCCGATAGGGAGGTCGATGCAAGGACCATTTCAACGCAGGGACAAACACATGGTAGGTATCGCAGCGGTAACCATCAGCAACGCACCCGCCGCCACGGCAGCGGTGGCCAGCGAAGCGGACAAGGCCGAAGAAAGCCAGGGCACGGCCGTTCAGGCGGACACTTCGAAACTGCGCGGCAGTGGCCAGGCGCAGGGCGCCCAGGGCAGCGAAGAAAGCAGCGAGCCGGCGCACATCAAGCAGTTGCGCGAAATGATCAAGCGGCTGCAGCAGCAGTTGGTCGAGGAGCAGAAGCAGCTGGCCGACCTGATGGCGCGGAAAATGGATGAAACATCCAAGATGGCGGCGGTAACGGGCAAGCAGGCGAGCATTGCCACGCTCAATGGCGAGATCATGCAGGCTACTGCGCAGTTGCTCGAAGCCTTGCAGAAGACCGGCGGCAGCAGTGCCGGCGGGATGGTCAGCACCCAGGCCTGAGGCCTTGCTTGACCGTTTGTAGGAGCGGCCTTGTGTCGCGAAAGGGTCGCGGAGCGGCCCCAGGATTTCAGTGGCCCCAAGATTTCAGTGGCCCTGAGATTGCTGGGGCCGCTTCGCAGCCCTTTCGCGACACAAGGCCGCTCCTACAGGCGACCGGGTCTTACTCGGTGGCCAGGCGGCCCTTGTTCTGGCGGTCCGACTTGTACTGCATCGCCACCGCTGGCGCAGGCTTAGTCGCGCCAGTCTCCAGCCACTGGCGCATGCGGCTGGCGTCGGCGAAGTGGGTGTACTTGCCAAAGGCGTCGAGGATCACCATCGCCACCGGGCGGTTGTCCATCCGGGTCAGCAGCACCAGGCAGTGGCCCGCTTCATTGGTGAAGCCGGTCTTGGTCAGCTTGATGTCCCAGTTGCTCTTGTTCACCAGGTGGTCGGTATTGCGGAAACCCAGCGTGTAGTTGGGTTTGCGGAACGCCACGGTCTTTTCGCGGGTGGTCGACAGCTCGCTCAGCATCGGATACTTGCGCGAAGCCATCAGCAGCTTGCCGAGGTCACGGGCGGTGGACACGTTCTGCGTCGACAGGCCGGTGGGCTCGATGTAGCGGGTGTGGCTCATGCCCAGGCTGCGGGCCTTGGCGTTCATCGCCTTGATAAAGGCCGGGTAGCCGCCTGGGTAGTGGTTGGCCAGGGTGGTGGCGGCGCGGTTTTCCGACGACATCAGGGTAATCAGCAAGGTTTCGCGGCGGTTCAGCTCGCTGCCCAGGCGCACCCGCGAATACACGCCTTTCATGTCCGGGTTGTTGGCGATGGTCATGGTGAGCATCTCATCCATGGGCAGCTTGGCGTCCAGCACCACCATCGCCGTCATCAGCTTGGTCACCGAGGCAATCGGCACCACGCGGTCGGCGTGGCTGGAATACAGTTCCTGGTTGGTGTTCAGGTCGATCAGCAAGGCACTGCCGGAAGCCAGGTGCAGCTTGCTGGGGTCGCGCTGAACCTGTGCTGGGGGTTGTGCAGCAGCGGTCGACGGAAGGGTCGCGGTACCTGTGAGCAACAGCAACAGGCTGAGGATGGACAGGGATGTTTTCACGTTGAGGCTCACTAAAGGTTGGTATGTCGTTGGCTGTGCAAGGGTTTTCCCCCAAAAAACGCTCGCATTCTGGAGTATGGCTGAACGCCTGTCGATTGCTCGTTGAGCCAGCCCTTGGAAATGAAAAAAGCTTCATGCTGTAACGGTTATCCCGCCGCCGTTCGTCGGTTCGTGCGGGCAAAAAAAGACCCGCCATAGGGCGGGTCGCAAAGGGCGTAGGGAGCAACGCACAACAAATTCGGTCAAGCGAGCAGGCTACCGGCCTGCAGTTGTTCAGCCAGGGCTTGGGCCGAGGCGCGGGTAGCCAGCGGGCCGCTTACGGCTTCGCCGTTGCGCACCAGGTACCAGCATGCCAGCAGCCCCTGCTCACGCAGTGTGGTGGGGACGGCACTGCCGATGACGGACATGATCTGAATAGTGGCCATGGGGGACCTCCTGTGAAACATGGCCCTACCTTACGCAGCAGCCTTACCGGTTTGAAATCAACTTGTTCAATAGTGCTCATCAGTATTTTCTACGGTCACCAGCGCGGCGGGCCGTAATACACCCGCGGCGGGTAGTAGGCGCGGTAGACCGGGGGCGGCGGCGCCGGCACGTAGTAGGGCTGGTAGTACACCGGCGGCGGCGGTGGCGCCTGCACGTACACCGGGGGCGGCCCGTAGTAGGCCGGTTGCTGCTGCACATACACGGTGCGGTCGTGGCCGGCGCTGACCGTCGCCCCGACCACGGCCCCGACCACCGCGGCGCCGAGCAGCGGGCCCGGGCCATACCAGCCACCACCGCCACCGTGGGCGTTGGCTTGCCCGCTGATGGCCAGGGCACCGACCAGCAGGGCGATTCCGGGGATAAGGCGGTTCATGAGACGTCCTCGCAAGAAACCCCACGCTTGGGGCCCTATTACTATGACTCTGGGCTCTGTCAGCTGAGCACAGGGGAACGGTAAAGGTTGTGTAAGGGGCGACCAGCGGTTGCCTCTGTTACGCTGAACAAACGTTTCAGTCATGAGAAAGGAGCAGGTTATGGCCACAACTCCCAGCAGAGACACGGTGCTGTGCATCTCCCTGGCCGGCCGGCCCGGCACCTTTGGCGTGCGCTTTCATAACCACCTCTATGAGCAGCTGGGCCTGGACTATTACTACAAGGCCATGACCACCGACGACCTCCCGGCTGCCGTGGCCGGCATCCGTGCGCTGGGCATCCGGGGCTGCGGGGTGTCGATGCCGTACAAGGAGGCCTGCATGGCATTGGTCGATGAAATCGACCCCTCTGCGGCGGCGATCGAGTCGGTCAACACGCTGGTCAACACCGATGGCCATCTCAAGGCCTACAACACCGACTACCTGGCGGTGCGGCACTTGCTCGAGCAGCACCAGGTCGACCCGGCCACCGCGTTTGCCCTGCGTGGCAGTGGCGGGATGGCCAAGGCGGTGGCCAGTGCCTTGCGCGATGCGGGGTTCGAGGAAGGTGTGATCGTGGCGCGCAACGAGCAGGCTGGGCGGCAGTTGGCCGATGTCTGCGGCTATCGCTGGGTGGCCGAGCTGGGTGACCTGTGCCCGCCGATGCTGGTGAACGTGACGCCGATTGGCATGGCGGGTGGCCAGGAAGCTGAACACCTGGCATTCAGCGAGCAGGCCATTGCCGCTGCCGAGCGCGTGTTCGATGTGGTGGCGATGCCGGCGCAGACGCCGCTGATTCGGCGTGCACAGGCGTTGGGCAAGCCGGTGATCACCGGGCTTGAGGTGATTGCCTTGCAGGCGCTGGAGCAGTTCGTGCTGTACACCGGTGTGCGGCCGACGGCGCAGCAGGTCGAGGCAGCGGTGGCGTTCGCGCGGGCGGGGTAGGTTGCTTTTGAGGGCCCCATCGCCGGCAAACCGGCTCCCACAATACCTGTGGGAGCCGGCTTGCCGGCGATGGGGCCCTCAAAGCGGATCAGAAGGCTTTGTGCCCCTTGTCCAACTGCTCATCCACCAACGCTCGGCCGTGGGCCAGCGACACATGCTGGGCATTCTCGAGGTCGGAGAAGAACTTCATCGGTATCGAAATGCGCCTGCTGGTGTGCCCTTCAGGGTCGGTGATCAGGCAGCCGGCGGCATAGGGCAGGGGAGAATCGGGGTGGGGCATCACGGCGGCGGTGATGGTGTGGTCGCGGTATTCACAGTGCAGGGATTGCATCGTCCTTACCTCGCTGTGGCTATGAAGCGCTTACCTTCATATACCACAGCGAAGGGCCGCAAGTTCCCGGCCCGACGAGCGCGAGCGGGTAGGCGTCAGCCCTTGAGCTCGGTTGGCTGGATCACTTCGACCCAGTAGCCGTCGGGGTCTTTGACGAAGGCCAGGTGGTTCATGCGGCCATCGGCCAGGCGCTTCTGGAACGGCACGTTGAGCGCCTCGAAGCGGGCGCAGGCTTCACGCACGTCCGGCACCGAGATGCAGATGTGGCCGAAACCGCGCGGGTCGGTGTTGCCGTTGTGGTAGGCGAACTCGGCGTCGTTTTCGGTGCCGTGGTTGTGGGTCAGCTCCAGTACGCCGGGGATGGATTTCATCCACTGGTGGCGGGCGGCGTCGTCGGCAGGGATCTGCGCCGGGTCGACCAGGGCCAGGAAGTACAGGCTGAAGGCCGCTTCCGGGAAGTCGCGCTTGTCGACCAGGCGGAAACCCAGCACGCGGGTGTAGAAGTCCAGCGATTTCTCGATGTCCTTGACCCGCAGCATGGTGTGGTTGAAGACGAACTGGGCGGTGGCGGCGTCAGGTTGGGCGGTAACGCCCGGCAGGGTGTGCAGATCGTGCAGGCTCATGGGTACTCCAGAGACGGGGCTGGCCGCGCGGCCAGCGGAACAGACAGGTGGGCCATGATACGGCAGTGAAGCGATTGCGCAAATGAAAGCGCCCTGCACGAGAGCAGGGCGCTGGAATTAGAGGCCCGCATGTGCGGGCGCGTGATGGGGTCGCTAGTCCTTTAGCTGTTTCGATACTGCTGCAGTGCTTGTGAAAAAAGTGTGAAGCAGGTGTTGACGTTTCATCAGCGTACCCAGCTTTCCACCTTCGCCGCACCGTACTGTTCCTTCCAGGCCTTCAGGCCGCGGTGGTTGCCGCCTTTGGTCTCGATCAGTTCGCCCGTATGGGGGTTTTCGTACACTTTCACCACGCGGGGCCTGCGTGTCTGTTTTGGCGCACTGGCCGTGCTGCGGGTCGCGGCTTTCGGATCCAGGATGGCGATGATATCGCGCAGACTTTTGTCATAGCTTTTCATCAGGCCGACTAGTTTCTGCTCGAATTCGATTTCGCGTTTGAGGCCGGCATCCTTTTTCAGCGCCTCCAGTTGCGCCATTTGTTCCTGGAGCGCTTTTTCGGCAGCACGAAACTCTGCAAGTCTGGACACTGTAATCACTCCTGTACGTCTACCGTGGCAGGGCGTGACGAACATTGAAGACAAATAACGCCGGCCACGCGGGTGGGTCATACTGTTCGCTGGTATCGAGTGTAGACACTTGTGGCAGGCCGGTAAACCGCAAACTTTTTCAAGTAACTTGGGAACTTTGCTAGTTTTTCGAGCGGTAAATTCGCGGTTTTTTGCGGCCCTGCGGGCGGGGCACTAGACCATGGTCCAATGGCCCGCAGTAGAGCATCTGCGCGATCATTTCAGATGATGGCCGGCGACTGTTCGGCCATCTCGCATCCGTGCCCCTTGAGTGTGCATCGGATTTGTTTTTCTGCCTTTTGTTCTGGATGTTCCCTCGCATGTTTGCCCCTTTTCCTCTCGCCCCCGGGCGCCGTGTTGCCGGCCTGTTGCTGTTGTGTGCCGGTGCCCAGGCCCAGGCCGCCGGTTTCCTTGAAGACAGTACTGCCAAGGTCGAAGCGCGCACGGTCTATTTCAACCGGGATTTTCGTGACGGCCACAGCAGTTCCAGCCAAGGCGCGTCCAAGCGCGAAGAAGCGGCGCAAGGTTTCATTCTGAATGTCCAGTCGGGTTATACCCAAGGCCCGGTCGGTTTTGGTATCGATGCACTGGGCATGTTGGGTTTCAAACTCGACTCCAGCCCCGCCGACAGTAACAGCGGCTTGTTGCCGTCTTCCGGGCATGACCCGCGGCACTCCGAAGACCAGTACGCGAAGATGGGCCTGGCGGCCAAGGCCAAGGTTTCCAATACCGTGTTCAAGTACGGCTCGATGATGCCGGATGTTCCACTGTTGAAATACAACGATGGCCGCCTGCTGCCGACCATGTTCCATGGCGCCATGCTCACCTCCGAAGAAGTCAAGGACCTCAAGTTCACCCTGGCCCGGCTGAACCAGTACACGGCGCGTGACTCCACCGACCGCCAGGACATTCGCGTGCACTGCAAGAACAAGCGCTATGCCTGCGACATCGAAGCGGACCACTTCGACCTGGCCGGCCTGGACTACCGCTTCAATGACCGCTTCAGTGCCCAGTACCAGGTGTCCAAGCTCGAGAACATCTACCGCCAGCACTTCCTCGGCTTCGTCGCCAGCCAGCCGCTTGCGGTGGGCAGCCTGTCGGCCGACCTGCGCCTGATCAAGAGCGACGACATCGGCAACGCCCGTGCCGGCGAGATCGACCACCGCGCCTTCAGCGGCATGCTCGGCTACAGCCTGGGCGGCCACAAGATCAGCGCCGGCTGGCAGCGCATGTACGGCGAAAGCGCCATGCCGTATCTGGATGGCACCAACCCGTACCTGGTCAACTACGCCCAGGTCAACGACTTCGCCGCCGCCCAGGAACGCTCCTGGCAGCTGCGCTACGACTACGACTTCAAGGCCCTCGGCGTGCCTGGCCTGACCTTCTTCACCCGCTACATCAACGGCGACCATATCAAGGTCCCGGGCAGCAACGACGAAGGCAAGGAATGGGAACGCGACACCGAGTTCAAGTATCAGGTACAGAGCGGCACCTTCAAGGATGTCAGCGTGCGCCTGCGTAACTCCACCTACCGCAGCAACTACGAGAAGTGGGCGCGGGACATGGACGAAACGCGGGTCATCGTCAGCTACAACTTCTCGATCTTCTAAGCGCGTTTTGCCAAACCCGGGCGGGCGGCCGACAATGGCCGCTGGTTCCCTTGCAGGGTAAGGCAATGAAACAGCTGCTGCTGATCGGCATCGGGCCGGGTGACCCGCGCCAGGTGACGTTCGAGGCCGTGGACGCGCTGCGCCGCGCCACGGTGTTCTTCGTGCTCGACAAGGGCAATGCCAAGGACGAGCTGGTACGCCTGCGCAAGGCCATCCTCGAGCGCTACTGCGCCGAGGGCGGCTATCGCCTGGTGCAGGTGGCCGACCCGCAGCGCGATGCCGAGGCGGCGGATTACCTGCAGGCCGTGCAGGACTGGCATCGCCAGCGCGCCGCCCTGTACGCCCAGCTGATCGATGAAGAACTGGGCGCCGAGGACATCGGCGCCTTTTTGCTGTGGGGCGAACCGGGCCTGTATGACAGCACCTTGCGCATTCTCGACCTGGTCCGCGAGCGCGGTGTTGCCCTGCGTCTGCAGGTGATACCGGGTATCAGCAGCGTGCAGGCGCTGGCGGCGCGGCACCAGGTCCCCCTCAACCGCATCGGCGAGCCGCTGACCGTGCTGCCTGGGCGGCGCCTGGGCGAGCAGGGGGTGATCGACAATGTGGTGGTGATGCTCGATGGGCAGGGGGCATTCGCCGAGCTCGACGACCCGGGTTTGGTGATTTACTGGGGGGCTTACCTGGGCACGGCGGACGAAGTGCTGATTGCCGGGCCGCTGCAGGCGGTGAAAGCGCAGATTGTGCAGGTGCGCGAAGCGCTGAGGGCGCGCAAGGGGTGGATCATGGATACCTACCTGTTGCGCCGGGAGCTGTAGGGAATGTACTGGCCCTATCGCCGGCAAGCCGGCTCCCACAGCCTTTGTGGGAGCCGGCTTGCCGGCGATAGGGCCACAGGCGAATTCAGGGCGTACCGAGAATCCCCACCACTTTTTCACGCAACTGCTCGATGCTGAACGGCTTGCCGATCATGTGCATCCCTTCGGGCACGTTCAAGCTCTCGGCATAGCCGCTGGCGAACAGCACCGGCAGCACCGGGCGCAGCGCCCGGGCCTTGGCCGCCAGCTCTTCGCCGCGCATGTCCGGCAGGCCCACGTCGGTCATCAGCAGGGCCAGGGGCTGGTTGGGGTCTTCGAGAATGCGCAGGGCACTCGTGGCGTTTTCCGCTTCGATGGCCTTGTAGCCCAATTCGTCGAGCACTTCGACCATCAGCATGCGAACGATGTCGTCGTCTTCGACTACCAGAAGGTGCATGGTTTGTATCCTGTAGAAAAAGGCATGTCTCTATTCTGTTCGCAATGCGGTGACAGAAGTTCCCGAGGATACCGACCATCACAATTGAAGGGAACGATTCGTGCAAGCAACCTTCAAATACTGGCTAAATGCCCTGCCGAAGCCGGCAAAGCTGGTTAGACTCGCGGGTTAACCGGTGAGCGCAGCGGCAGACAAACCAGGCTTCGGCCGCCACACTGATCCATGGACTTTTTCGCTCGGGCGTTTTCAGATGATTCAAGCAGCCTCGATGGACCAACGCAGCTTTCGCAAGCTGTTGAGCCGCAACATAGGCCTGCCGCTAGGGTTGGGCCTGCTCGGAGCCGTAGCCTTCGTCGCGGTGATCAACTACTTGCTGTCGGCCATGCAATGGGTCGAGCACACCGACCGGGTCATCGGCAATGCCAATGAAACGGTCAAGCTTTCTATCGACATGGAAACCGGCATGCGCGGCTTCCTGATCACCGGCGACGAGCGCTTCCTCGACCCCTACGAGGTAGCCAAGCCGAAAATCCTCGGCAGCCTGCAGAGCTTGCGCGGCATGGTCGAAGACAATGCGCAGCAGGTCGACCGCATCGATCGCCTGATCGCCTTGCAGCAAGCCTGGAACGACTTTGGCGGCGAGATGATCGCCCAGCGTCGCAAGGGCGGCGATTACCGCGAGGCCGTCGGCAATGGCCGCGGCAAGCGCATCACCGACGAAATCCGCAAGGAATTCGACGACCTGGTCGGCACCGAACAGCAACTGCGCATGGCCCGCAATGAAAAGGTCAGCAGCGTCACGGTAACCGCCATCACCGCCTTCGTGCTGTTCATCGTCGGCCTCAGCGGCTTGCTCGCCTACCTCGGCCGGCGCGACCTGATGGCCTTGTCCAGCAGCTACGATGACAACCTCAAGGCCCAGCAACGCTCGGCCGAGCGCCTGGAACACCAGGCCTGGCTGCGCAACGGCCAGACCCAGCTGGCCGAGCAGGTGCTGGGGCAACTGACCCTGCCCATGCTCGGCGACAACATCCTGCGTTTCTTCGCCAGCTACCTGGGCAGCGTGGTCGGCGCGCTGTACGTGCGCGACGGCCATGGCCGCCTGGTGCGCGTGGCCAGCTATGGCCTGGATGCCGAGCAGCAAGCCCGCGAGCAGGTGCTGGCCAGCCACGACGGCCTGCTGGCCCAGGCCGTGCGCGAAGGGCGCCTGCTGCGCCTGGATGACCTGCCCGAAGACTACTACCACTTCAGCTCCGGGCTGGGCAGCGGCCTGCCGCGCAGCGCGCTGCTGATGCCGGCCAGCGACGATGGCCAGATCAACGGGGTGATCGAGCTGGGCTTCCTGCGCCCCTTGCAGGAGCGCGATGACGAGCTGATGGAGCGGGTTGGCGGCAACCTCGGCATGTCCATCGAAAGCGCCCGCTACCGCCAGCGCCTGCAGGAAGTGCTGGCCGAAACCCAGCAACTGAACGAAGAGCTGCAGGTGCAGCAGGAAGAGCTCAAGACCGCCAACGAAGAGCTCGAAGAGCAGTCGCGGGTGCTCAAGGAGTCCCAGGCGCACCTGGAAACCCAGCAGGCCGAGCTCGAGCAGACCAACGAGCAGTTGTCCGAGCGCACCGATGCGCTGGACCGCAAGAACGACGAACTGAGCCAGGCCCAGCAAGAGCTGCAGGCCCGCGCCGACGACCTGCAGCGCTCGAGCAAGTACAAGTCCGAGTTCCTCGCCAACATGTCCCACGAGCTGCGCACGCCGCTCAACAGCTCGCTGATCCTGGCCAAGCTGCTGGCCGAGAACGGCGAGGGCAACCTCAGCGGCGAGCAGGTCAAGTTCGCCGAATCGATCTATTCGGCCGGCAACGACCTGCTGAACCTGATCAACGACATCCTCGACATCGCCAAGGTCGAGGCCGGCAAGCTCGAAGTGCGCCCCGAGACCACCCAGCTGGAGCGCCTGGTCGAGGGCCTGCGCGGCATGTTCGTGCCGCTGGCCGAGCACAAGGGCCTGCGTTTCGAGGTCAAGAGCGAAGGGCAGGTGCCGGCCACGCTGTTCACCGACCGCCAGCGCCTGGAGCAGATCCTCAAGAACCTGCTGTCCAACGCCATCAAGTTCACCGACCACGGCCAGGTCAGCCTGGCCATCAGCTACCAGGCCGGCACCGGCATCGTCTTTGCCGTGCGCGATTCCGGCATCGGCATCGCCGCCGACCAGCAGCAGGCGATCTTCGGCGCCTTCCACCAGGTCGATGGCAGCAGCAACCGCCGCTACGGCGGCACCGGCCTTGGCCTGTCGATTTCCCGCGACCTGGCGCACCTTCTGGGCGGGCAGATCACCGTTGACAGCAGCCCCGGCCAGGGCAGCGTGTTCAGCCTGATCCTGCCCGAGCGCTACGAGGCCGAGGCCGAGGAGTTCGAGGCGCTGAGCCTGCGCCCGGCGGTCGATACCCTGCCACCGGCACCCAAGGTGGCAGTGCCGTCGGCGCCCAAGCTGTCGCCGCTGGCCTTTGCCGACGACCGTGAGCGCGCGCCGTTCAGCAACCGCTGCATCCTGGTGATCGAGGACGAGCCGAACTTCGCCCGCATCCTCTTCGACCTGGCCCACGAGCTGGGTTACAGCTGCCTGGTGGCCCAGGGCGCCGACGAAGGCTTCGCCCTGGCGGCCCAGTACATCCCCGATGCGATCCTGCTCGACATGCGCCTGCCCGACCATTCCGGCCTCACCGTGCTGCAGCGCCTGAAGGAGCTGGCCGGCACCCGGCACATCCCGGTGCACATCATTTCCGTGGAAGACCGCGTCGAGGCGGCCATGCACATGGGCGCGGTGGGCTACGCGGTCAAGCCGACCAGCCGCGAGCAGCTCAAGGAGGTGTTCGCCCGCCTGGAAGCCAAGCTGACCCAGAAGCTCAAGCACATCCTTCTGGTCGAAGACGACGACCTGCAGCGCGAGAGCATCGCCCGCCTGATCGGCGATGACGATGTCGAGATCACTGCCGTGGCCATGGCCCAGGACGCCCTGGCGCTGTTGCGCGAGAACGTCTACGACTGCATGATCATCGACCTCAAGCTGCCGGACATGCTCGGCAACGAGCTGCTCAAGCGCATGACCGCCGAAGACATCCGCGCCTTCCCGCCGGTGATCGTCTACACCGGCCGCAACCTGACCCGCGAAGAAGAAACCGAGCTGCTCAAGTATTCGCGCTCGATCATCATCAAAGGTGCGCGCTCGCCTGAACGCCTGCTCGACGAAGTGACGTTGTTCCTGCACAAAGTCGAATCGCAGTTGTCCCATGAACGCCAACGCATGCTCAAGACCGCGCGCAGCCGCGACAAGGTGTTCGAGGGCCGCAAGGTGCTGCTGGTGGATGACGATGTGCGCAACATCTTCGCCCTCACCAGTGCCCTGGAGCACAAGGGGGCGATCGTCGAGATCGGCCGCAACGGGCGCGAGGCCATCGAGCGCCTGGAGCAGCATGACGACATCGACCTGGTGTTGATGGACGTGATGATGCCGGAGATGGACGGCTTCGAGGCCACCCGGCTGATCCGCCAGCAGCCGCGCTGGCGCAAGCTGCCGATCATTGCCGTGACCGCCAAGGCGATGAAGGACGACCAGCAGCGTTGCCTGCAGGCTGGCGCCAATGATTACCTGGCCAAACCGATCGACCTGGACCGCTTGTTCTCGTTGATCCGCGTCTGGCTGCCGCAACTGGAGCGAATTTGACTAGCGAACGCAACACCGACATCGAGATCCGCTTGCTGATCGAGGCGATCTACCTCAAGTACAGCTACGATTTCCGCGATTACTCCGGCGCTTCGATCAAACGCCGGATCCTGCATGCCTTGCGCCAGTTCGACTGCCTCACCGTGTCGGGCCTGCAGGAGCGGGTGCTGCACGACCCGGGGATGTTCATGCAGCTGCTGCAGTTCCTGACCATCCCGGTCAGCGAGATGTTTCGCGACCCCAGTCACTTCCTGGCGCTGCGCAACGAGGTGGTGCCACTGCTGCGTACCTGGCCGTCGATCAAGATCTGGATCGCCGGCTGCAGCACTGGCGAGGAGGTGTACTCGATGGCCATCCTGCTGCGCGAAGAGGGCCTGCTGGAGCGCACCATCCTCTATGCCACCGACATCAACCCGCGCTCGCTGGAAAAGGCCAAGCAGGGCATCTATTCGATGCAGAGCATGCGCGAGTACGAGGAGAACTACCGCAGGGCCGGTGGCCGCCGCGACTTCTCCGAGTACTACACGGCCGCTTACGGCAACGCCATCATGGACAGCAGCCTGCGCGACAACGTGACCTTCGCCGACCACAGCCTGGCCACCGACAGCGTGTTTTCCGAAACCCAGCTGGTGTCGTGCCGCAATGTGCTGATCTATTTCAACAAGGCGTTGCAGGACCGGGCGCTGGGGCTGTTCCACGAGTCGCTGTGCCACCGCGGCTTCCTGGTGCTGGGCAGCAAGGAGTCGGTGGATTTCTCCGCTTACGGCGAGCACTTCGAGCCGCTGGTCAAGCCTGAACGGATCTACCGCAAGACATGAACGGCATACGCGCAGTAGTGATCGGCGCCTCGGCGGGCGGTGTCGCGGCCCTGTTGCAGGTGCTTGGCGGCTTGCCGCCTGGCTTTGCCACGCCGGTGTTGTGCGTGCTGCACCTGCCCGACGATCGCCACAGCCAGCTGGCCGAAGTGCTGCAGCGGCGGGTGCAGCGGCCGGTGAGCGAGGCGCATGACAAGCAGGCCATCGCCCCCGGGCGAGTCTACGTGGCCACGCCTGGTTACCACCTGTCGGTGGAGCGCGACTTCAGCCTGTCGCTGAGCCAGGAAGACCCGGTGCATTTCTCCCGCCCGGCGATCGACTTCCTGTTCGTGTCGGCGGCCGATGCGTATGGCGAGGGCCTGCTTGGCATCCTCCTCACCGGGGCCAACGAGGACGGCGCCGCGGGCCTTGCCTACATCAAGAACAGCGGCGGCCGGACCGTGGTCCAGGACCCTCGCGACGCACAGGTGGCGTTGATGCCCGAGGCCGCACTGGCCCTGCACCAGCCCGACCATATACTTTCTCTGAGCGGCATCGAGCAGTTGCTCGCAAACCTGGAATCCAGCGCATGCTAAGCCCCATCACTGCCAAACTGCTGATCGTCGACGACCTGCCGGAAAACCTGCTGGCCCTCGATGCCCTGATCCAGGGTGAAGGCCGCGAGGTGCATCAGGCGCAGTCGGCGGAAGCTGCGCTGTCGCTGTTGCTCGAGCACGAGTTCGCCCTGGCCATCCTCGATGTGCAGATGCCGGGCATGAACGGTTTCGAGCTGGCCGAGCTGATGCGCGGCACGGAAAAGACCCGCAATATCCCGATCGTCTTCGTCACCGCTGCCGGCCGCGAGATGAACTATGCCTTCAAGGGCTACGAAAGCGGCGCGGTGGACTTTCTGCACAAGCCGCTCGAGACCATGGCGGTGAAAAGCAAGGTGTCGGTGTTCGTCGACCTGTACCGCCAGCGCAAGGTCCTCGACCGCCAGTTGCAGGCCCTGGAGCACAGCCGCGAGCAGCAGGCGCAGTTGCTGGCCCAGCTGCAGGTGGCCCAGGGCGAGCTGGAGCGGGCGGTGCGCATGCGCGACGACTTCATGTCGATCGTCTCCCACGAGGTGCGCACGCCGCTCAACGGCCTGATCCTGGAAACCCAGCTGCGCAAGATGCACCTGGCCCGCGGCAACCTCGACGCTTTCGGCGCCGACAAGCTGCAGGCCATGGTCGAGCGCGACGAGCGGCAGATCAACAGCCTGATCCGGCTGATCGAAGACATGCTCGATGTGTCGCGCATCCGCACTGGCAAACTGTCGCTGCGGCCCAAGCTGTTCGACCTGGGCCAGCTGGCCCGTGGCCTGGTGGAGAATTTCACCGCCCAGGCCACGGCGCTGGAAACCTTCATCGAGTTGCAGAGCTGCGAGGCGCTGCAAGGCGAGTGGGACGAGTTTCGGATTGAACAAGTGCTGGCCAACCTGTTGTCCAATGCATTGCGCTATGGCGAACGGCGCCCGGTGCAGGTGCGGGTGTTTGCCCGCGAGGGCATGGCCTGGGTGCAGGTGCAGGACCAGGGCATCGGCATCAGTGCCGCTAACCAGCAGCGGATCTTCCAGCAATTCGAGCGGGTTGCCGCGCATCAGGCCAGCTGTGGCCTGGGCCTGGGGCTGTACATCTCGGAGCAGATCGTCCAGGCCCATGGCGGGCGCATTCTGGTGGAAAGCGAGGAGGGCAAGGGCGCGACGTTCAGCCTGCTCCTGCCGCTGGCGGCACCGGCTGCACAAAACGACCAGGCGCGGGCAACCTCTGCGTAAGCCTGGGGTCAGATGGCCAACTGTATGAATTTCAAGGCGTTGTAGTCATGAGTGAAGATGCACAAGATGTGGTACTGGTGGTCGAGGATGAACCTGCGATCCGCATGATCCTGCGCGACTACCTGGCCGGCGAGGGTTACCACGTGCTGGTGGCCGAAGACGGCGAACAGGCGTTCGCGATCCTGGCGAGCAAGCCGCACCTGGACCTGATGGTCACCGATTTCCGCCTGCCGGGTGGCATTTCCGGGGTGGAGATCGCCGAGCCTGCGGTGAAGTTGCGCCCGGACTTGAAGGTGATCTTCATCAGCGGGTACCCGGCGGAAATCCTCGAATCCGGCAGCCCGATCGCGCGCAAGGCGCCGATCCTGGCCAAACCGTTCGACCTGGATACCTTGCACCAGCAGATTCAAACGCTGTTGCGCTGAACTTGCCGGCCCTGTCGCCGGCAAGGCGGCTGTCACAGGTACTGACCGTATATAGAAAATACTGACTGGAAAGTTGCATAAAACTTACAGGTGGTTTCCAGGGGTTATAGTTCCCGCCTGGCAGATGTACTAGTCGTTTCAGCTGACGCCCTCACGTACTTTCGCTTCGATCGAAGTACGGGCGTCAACTTCATTGGCGCTCCTTTGATGAAATAACGAACTCAGTGTCGAGTTCCTCTTTTCATAGGGTATCGCCATGGCTAGACATTATTCCGAACAGCTTCAATCCCTGATCGATAACGGCAACTGCGCTTCGCTGGCCTGCCTGGGGGAATATTCGCTCGAAGAGCTACGTGAACAATTGGGTGACGAGGCGCACACCACTGACCTTACCGCGTTGCACAATGAAATACGCGGGGCCTGCGACCTTGCACTGATTGAAAAGAAAAACGCCATCATCGGTGCCTCGCCACTGCTACCCAGTGCCATGCAAGACGTCGATGAGCCGCCCATCGAGGCCTTGCCCGAAGCCGCTGCCGCCACGGGGGCCCTCAGCACGCGTGCGCTGCAGGCTCCGGCCGATGAAGTTTGGCGGCAAGATCGCGCCAGGCAGTATTGCAGCCCCGGGGACGTCGGTTCGATGTTCTCCCCGGCTGCCTACCTGACAACGCTGTATCGACAGGCCAGGATGCTGTACCCAGAACAGAACCCCTGGCATATCGACCAACGCCGCCCCGACCTCAAGCAGCTGCTGCTGGGGCAAGAAAACCTGGACACCCCCCTCTCTGCCCTGAGCCTGTCCAACGAAATTCTGCTCAGCCGTGCGCGCCGCGCGCTTGCCGTACCGGGCAGCCCGGAGTCGAGCGACGAGCAGCTGCTGCAGGCGCTGGCAAGCGACGTTGGCACCAGTGGCACGCCGTATCATCTTCAACACAATCGGCTGCGTCAGGTATTGGCCCTGCGCGATGAGGATTTTGCGCGCCTGCACGCGGCGCCGCAGTTTGCCAAGCACCTGGACGATACCGCGCTGGCCTGCCTTCGTCATGACATCCCACCGGCATTGCGCAACTTGCTGACCGATGTGATCGACGCGAGCAACGCCGATGAAAAATTTACCCAGTACTTTCCGGGGGTGACGCCGGAGTCGATGTTGCAACCGGCAAGGCTACGCAGTTGGTTTGGCTTGTCGGATGCGCAGTTGCAAGGGTTCATGGGCGCGTTGGATAACGGGCAGTACGAAGGAAACAGCCTGACCACCCGGGTCGAAAACGAAGTCGTGAAACTGACCCTGAGTGGCCCTTCTTCATTCTTGAATTATGTCCGTCTCTTCCCGCTGGGTAATGGCTCTTGGCAACTGGCGTTCAATCTGAAAGTTAGCCGTGTTGTTCGCTTCGACATCAGCGAGGCGTTTTCCCTGAACATGAGGGCGGCAGACTTCGGGGTCACCGAATTATTACCCAATACTGAATATCGCCAACGTTTCGAATGGAAGGATGTCCCCGCCGCTTTCACGCTCCGCACACAGTGGGTCAAGTCGTCGGCGGGCGGCGGCGGTGGCCATTCCCATCCGTTCAATGCCAGCTATCAGCGCCTGTCGGCAGCGGCCCATGTACTGGCGCTGAACAAGCTCGTTCGCCTGTACAAAGCCACGGGTCTATCCATGGCCCAATTGCAAGACATCCTGCAGAGCGTCGACCCGACAGAGATCACCGACCAAACGCTGGCCGTCATCTACCGCACCGGCCAACTGGTTGCACGTTATGGCATCGACCACCAGCAAGCATTGCTGATGGCCCGGGGGCTGATCTCCGAGGCGGCGGGCAATGGCGAGAAAAGCCAGTTCGACCGCCTGTTCAATGATCCGCCGTTGGTCGAGGGTGGTTTCAGCACCTCCACGACGCTACTTTCCCTGCATCCAAGCCAAGCCAGCGACCATGCCGATATCAAGGCGACACTCAAGCGCGCATGCCAGGTAGATGATGAGGGGCTGTACGAACTGGGCCGGCTCATGAACGGTGGCGCACTGAGCAATATCAGCGTGAAACTGGACCTGTCCCAGTTGTCTGGCATTTATGCGCTGAGTCTGTGGGCGCGGCATCATGGCCTTGCCCCTGGCGAGCTGCGCCAGCTGTTGCAGATGCGCGGTGTCCGCGAGCCGATGCAAGCGCTGAACAGCGATGGCTGGCAACGGCTGTTACAGGAGTTGAATAGCACCTGCGACTGGATGAGGGAACGTGGCTGGACGGTTCAGGACCTGCACCTGATGACCCGCGCCGTCGATACGATCCCGGTCAGTACTGAAATCGTCAATCTGTTGAATGACCTCAAGGGCACCCTGGACGCCGCGCAGCTACCCAGTGATCCGACCGTCGAAGGCCTGATCGACGTGCTCTCGCCACGGCTCATGTCGACGTTCAACTTGAGCAGTGATGCACTCGCCAAGGCCCTGTTGATGTGGGCAAACCTGGTAAAGCCTGGCGAGCTGAGCTTGCAGCAGGCATGTAAAAGCCTGCGAGAGACCGCTGCGTCGGCGAGCCCTGCACGTAACCTGGTCGACTTCGCCTTCGGCCTCGCGCAAATGGCGCTGATTGTGCACGCCTGCGAGGTGAAGGGTGATGTGCTGCGCCTGTTGGTGGAAAAGCCGGCGCTGCTGTCGGCCAGGGCGGCGGACAGTGCCGGCGTTGTTTTGCGCAGGGACGTGCAGACCATCGTCTCGCTCGGCAACTTCAGTGTGTGGCTGACCCGGCTTGCTGACCCAGCGGGTGCTGGCGGTGCCCTGCTGGGAGAAATGGACCGGGGCGTTGCATTGAGTCAGCTTGCGATGGCAGCGGGTGTTCCCTTGCAAGCACTGCAACAAGCAGCCAAGGCGGCACATGACAAGGAGGACCTGCGAGCGGAGGATCGCGTATGCAGCTGGCAAGAGATCGAAGTGCTGCTGCAGTGGGCATCGTTGGCCCAAGCCTATGGTGTGATGCCGGCAACCCTGTCAGCGCTGCTGGCCCTGGATGACGACTGGGGCAAATGGCAGCCAGCGGCGGATGCTTTGCAGGCAAGCCTGACCCCGACGCAGGCAAAAGTGGCGCATGCCGCCACCGAGCGGCCGTTCAGCCTGGCGCTGACGGGCGTGCTCACGGCGCGGGAGAACTTCACCGTGCAAGGGCTCAACCAGCACCTGTTACTGGATGTACTGAACACCGAGCAGGTGATCAGCAGCCGTATCGCCGAAGCCCTGGCGGCCCTGCAGCAGTTCATCCATCGCACCCTGTCCACGCCTGAAGACCCACAAGCTGTGCGCCAGGCCGTGCTGAGCCGCCAGTTCTTCCTCGACTGGACGCGCTGGAACGCCACCTACGCCACCTGGGCGGCAGGGCAGATGCTGATGTACTACCCGGAAAACTACATCGACCCGACACTGCGCCTGGGGCAGACCCAGGCAATGGACGACATGCTGCAGGCCCTGGGCCAGGCGCAGATCAACGACGACACGGTGGGCGACGCCTTCCACGGCTACCTCAGCGCGTTCGAGGAAGTGGCCAACCTCGAGACCATCAGTGCCTATCACGACAGCCGCGAGGCCGATCGAGGCAAGTGCTGGTTCGTCGGGCGTAGCCGTGGTGAGCCTCGCCATTACTGGTGGCGCACGGTGAACGAAGCCAAGCGTGGTGCACAAGGCGTATTCCCGGCCAATGCCTGGAGTGCCTGGAGCAAGATCGAACTGGCGCCGCAGGTGCAGGGGCGGCTGATAAGGCCCGTGGTGTTCAAGGGCAGGCTGCACCTGGGCTGGGTCGAGCGCCAGGAGCAGGTCATCACCCGCAGCAACAACGGGCAGCCGGCGGTACGTGAATGGCGCTGGTCGTTCAAGCTTGCCTGGTTGCGTTACGACGGCAAGTGGAGTGCGCCCATCGACTACCCGCTCAGCGTCGACGCTAACGAGCCAGCGCGCCTGGAACGCCTCTCGCTGTTTCTGTCCGCCTGGCCGGAGCGCGAAGGGCTGTTGATGGGTATCTATGACCGTGTCCAGGGCACTGCCATTGCTGGCCTGCATATCCTTGAGGATTTCAGCGGCAATGCGCTTGCGATCGCCCCCTTCCTTGGGCGGGTTCAGCACTGGTTGGACACGGCTGGGGAAACTGGCACCTGTGCAGTCTTCGACGGCCTGGGGGTTCCTCAGGCCGAACTGCGCATGCCGGTGGCTAGCGGTTCGGCAATCCCTGCGGGCTTTAACAGTTTTGCCGCGCAGCTTCACGATGCCCGGGTTTCAGAGGTCGATGACGCCACCTACAGCCTGTCCTTGCGCACCCAGTTATCGATTCGGGTCCCGCGCCCGGCCGTTGCCAACCAGTGGGTTGCAGCACTGGTCGAGCGCTACCCGGTTCTGGCTACGGCGTCTGTGCAGGGCTTGGTTCGCAGTGGCCACGGTGCCTTCCTGGTGCACAAGGACGCGGGGCATGACTGGGGGTACCTGTGCATCAGCAGCGAGCGCATGAGGGCGCAGTTTGCAGACGCAAGCGCGCTTGCAGGGATAAGCGACGGTGTGAGCAACGCGCTGGATTATCCGTTGCATGAGGTGCCGACTGCTGCTGGCCGCGCGTTCATAGGGCGCTACAGGATAGTGACGGCGAATTATCCGCTGACGGGCCTGCAGGTGCGCTTCTCGACGCGTGGTGCTACCGGCTATGTCCATCGCCCGCCGCTCGGCGTCACTCAGGCATTGGCATACCCAGGTGGGTTCGGGCAGGAAACCATCGCCCCCGGGCAGTATGTCTTCAGCCAGGCCAAGGTGCCTGCCGCGCAAGTGTTCTGCAGAATCTACAGCGTTGACAACAGACGCTACAGAACCGTACACGCCACGCGCGATTACGACCTGGCGACGGGGCAGGCGCTGGTCACCTTCAATACGACGGCCCGGCTCGGCAACGTTGCCGAGTGGGAGGGCGGCAGTGAAGCGCTGCACCGAATCCAATTCCAGTTCGGCAACGGCAACACCCGCTTCTACACCCTCAAGGTGTACAAGGATGGCGATGTTTTCAAGACCGCCATCATCGGCACCACTGGCCAAGGTGCCCAATACCTCGCGCACAGAGGGTACATGATCCGGCTCAACACCCTGTTCGCCCGGGAGCTGACGGTAAGAGCCGTCACCGGTATCGACACCATCCTCAGCCATGACACCCAACAGATTGCCGAGCCTGACCTTGGCGTGCTGGTGCGCCTGACCCTGCCTCCCCACAAGGCGGCCGCGCATGGCGCTGCGCGTTGGGCCAGGGTCTTGTTGGTCACGGCAGCGAACACGCGCACCGAGCTCTGGTTGGGCGAGCTGCGTAACAACGCCGTGGTGCAGGCTGATGTACTGATCGAGTCTGCAGGCGTGTATGGCACCGAACAGGCCTATCACCTGGAGATTCAATACAGCGCCAAGCATTACCAGGCCAGAGAAAACGAGAGCATCGTGATCCACAGCCAGACGCTGCAGGTTCTGCGTGACTCGGATGTTCGCGCCCCGTCTGTCGAGGGTAACAAGCTGTCCAAGGACGCAGTGCTCAGCGTCCAGGCATTCGGCCACAACACCAGCAACCGCATGGATTTCACCGGCGCCAACGCCCTGTATTTCTGGGAGTTGTTCTACTACACGCCCATGCTGGTGATGCAGCGCTTCCTCCAGGAAGAGCGCTTCGATCTGGCCGAGCAGTGGCTCAAGCATGTCTACGACCCGGCAGGTTCCACCCAGGCAGGCAGCGCGCAACGCATGTGGAAGGTACGGCCGCTGGAAGAGAACAGCAGCTGGAACGACGAACCACTGCTGCCGCTGGACCCGGACGCCGTGGCCCAGAACAACCCGGTGCACTACAAGCTCAATGTGTTCATGCGCTTGCTGGACATCTGCATCGGCCGCGGCGACGCCGCCTACCGCAAACTGCAGCGCGACACCCTCAGCGAAGCCAGCATCTGGTACCAGCGCGCCTTGAGCCTGCTGGGTGATGCACCCTGGACACCGCCGAACAGCACCTGGGTCGAACCCATGCTCGGCCAGGCCGCAGCCGCCGACGCTAGCAGCCAGTTCCTGCCCGAGGTCAACCGGGTGATGCTCGATTACTGGGAGGGGCTGCGCATCCGCCAGTACAACCTGCGCCACAACCTGACCCTCGATGGCCAGCCGCTGAACCTGCCGCTGTATGCGACCCCCGCCGACCCCAAGGCGCTGCTGGCGGCAGAAATCGCAGCACAGGCCGGTGGCGAGCGTGGGCTGCCCCAGGTAAATGATGTGCCAGCGCTGCGCTTTAGCGTCCTGCTCGAAGGTGCCCGCAGCATGGCGGCCCAGCTCATGCAGTTCGGCAGCACCCTGCAAGGGATTCTCGAACACCAGGATGCCGAGGCCCTGGCTGGCCTGCTGGCCAGCCAGGGGGCGGAGTTGGCCGACAGCAACGTCGGCCTGTACAAGCAGACGCTAAAGGAATTGGCCGCCGAACGCGCCACCCTGGAAAGCTCGCTGGCTGCGGCAACGCTCAGCCGTGACTACTACCTGGGGCTTTACCAAGGCAATATCAGCGACCGGGAAAACCAGGCGCTGAAGCTGCAAACCGCCTCTGGCGTGGCATCGGCGGGGGAAGCCGTGGCCATGGCCGGCTCGGCGGTCGTTGCCGCGTTCCCCAACATCTTTGGTCTTGCCAACGGTGGCCAAAAGCCCGAAGAAGCGCTCAAGGCGGTGGCCTACGGTTTATCCACGCAGTCCAAAATGCTGGGTATCGCCGCAACCCGTATCACCCAGGAAGAAATCTATGCACGCCGTCGTGCCGACTGGAAGTTCCAGTACCAATCGGCGCAAAAGCAGATGGCAACCGTCGAGGCGCAACTGCAGGCCCTGACCGTGCGCGAAACCTCCGCGCAGATGCAGGTGGCGCACCTGCAGACCCAGGCCGCGCATGCCCAGGCCCAGCTGGCCCTGTACCAGGGCAAGTTCACCGGCAAGGCCATGTACAGCTGGCTGCGCGCGCGCCTGGCGAGCATTTTCTACACCTACTACGACCTTGCGGTGTCGCGCTGCCTGATGGCGCAGAAGGCCCTGCAATGGGAAAAAGGTGACAACGCCACCTACCTGCGCACCGGCACCTGGAACAGCGCCTGGGCGGGCCTGCTGTGTGGCGAAGGGCTGATGCTGGCGCTCGGGCAGATGGAGTCGGCCTGGACCAAGTGGCACAAGCGCGAGCTGGAGGTCACCCGCACGGTGTCGCTGGCCAAGCTCTTCGAAGGCAAGCTCAAGGTGGGGACTGAAGCTGTCGGCCTGGGCGCTGCGGTCAAGGCGATCGTTGCCGGCCACAGCGTGCAGGCCGAGGCCGGCAGCCTGGCGCTGGCGGCGGGCGAGGTGCTGTCGATCCAGTTCGACCTCAAGGCCTTGAACCTGGCTGCAGGCTTCGAAACCGCTGCGGCGCGGCGCATACGCAGCATCGCGGTATCGCTGCCGGCACTGCTTGGGCCTTACCAGGATGTGCATGCGCGGTTGCTGACCAACGCCCAAGGCCTGCCCGTCGGCTGCGAGCAGTGCAGCATCTCGCATGCGGTGCAGGACACCGGCCAGTTCAGCCAGCTCAACGGTTACCCGTTCATGCGCCAGGGCGCGCAGTTGCTGCCGTTCGAAGGGCTGCACATTGCCAAGGCCGATGACCCTGCCGACCAGACCACGCTGACGTTGAACTTCGCCCAGGCCAAGGGTGAGCAACGGGCGCTGCTGGAGCGGCTGAGCGACATCATCCTGCACGTGCAATTCACCGTGCGCTGACGGCCCTTGCGAAGGCACTGCGGTGCCTTCGCCCCTATTGCCTGCCCCTGACGCCATGGCGCCAGGGGCATCGAGGAGCACCACCATGATCGATATGTCTGTCACCCCAGCGGGTGCCAGTGGCCAACCTGTGTTCAGCCCACCCGCGCTGCCCAAGGGCGGAGGTACCGTTTCGGCAGGCGGCGGCATGCTGTCTGCCGGCAGCGCCGATGGCGCCGCCGGCTGGTCGCTGCCCTTGCCGCTGCCGGCCGGGCGCGAGCTGACGCCGCAGTTGAGCCTGGCCTACCGTTCCACAGCGGGCAACGGCGCGTTCGGTGCCGGTTGGCACTGCTCGCCGCCCAGCATCTGCCGCATCGAGCGCCTGGGTATCCCCCGTTACGCCGACAGTGATCGCTGGCAAGGGCCGGACGGCGAGGAAATCCTGCTCGACAAGGGCGCTGCCCGCCAAGTCGCCACCTTGCCGTTTTCCGATGTGCCTGCTGCGCACACCGTCACGGCCTGGGTACCGCGCAGCGGCGGCCGCGACCAGCGCCTGGAGCACTGGCGTGCGCAGGCCAGCCCTGGTTCGCCGGGCTTCTGGCTGCACTACCATGCCGATGGCAGCATCACCCTGTTTGGCTGGTCGCCCTCGGCGCGGGTGGCCAAACCCGATGCGCCAGCGCAGGTAGCGTGCTGGTTTGCCGAGGAAACGGTCAGTGCCAGCGGGGAACATGTGGTCTACCGCTACCGCAGCGAAGACCAGGCCGGTTGCGATGAGCATGAATGCGTCATGCATCCGCAGGTGGCCAACACCTACCTGGTTGCCGTGCACGCCATGAATGCCACGGCGCGCCAGGCATTGCTCATCCCCGAGCAGGCCTTTCGCGAAGACGATTTCCTGACCCTGATGCAGCTGGACTACGGCGAGCGGGGCGTGGGCCTGCACACCCCGCCCGCGTTTGCCCCACAAGCGCCCTGGGCGCTGCGCCAGGATTGCTTTTCAAACTGGCGCTGGGGTTTCGACAAGCGGGTAAGGCGCCTCTGTCACGAGGTGCTGCTCTGGCACCGCACTGGCCTGATGGCAGGCCAGCAGGACCCACGGCCCGAGCTGGTTTCGCGCTTGCACCTTGAGTACGACACCTCGGGTATCGCCTCGCTGCTGGTGGCAGCGCAGCAGGTTGCCTATGAAGCGGATGGCACCGCGCAGTGGTTGCCACCGGTGGAGTTCGAGCACAGCCGCCCTGGGCGCGCGCAGCCAGGCTGGGACGCACTGCCCGCGCTCGAAGGCTTCTGTGCGCCGCATTGGCAGTTGGCGGACTTGCATGGCGAGGGCTTGCCCGGCTTGCTGTACCAGGACGCAGGCGCCTGGCTGTATCGGGCGCCGCAGCGCGACAGCGCTGCCGGCAGCGACGGCGTGAGCTGGGGGCTGGCGCAGGCATTGCCGGGCGCGCCACCCCAGGGCACGGGCCTGCTGGCCGACCTCGACGGCGACGGCCAGCCGCAATGGCTGGTCAACGTGCCGGGGCTGCGCGGCAGCTTCACCCTGGCGCCGGATGGGCAGTGGCGCGATTTCATCGCGGCCGATGCAATCCCCAGCGAGCTGGCCCATGGCATGGTGCAGCTGGCTGACCTCAGCGGCGACGGGCTGCAGGACCTGGTGATGATCGGCCCGCGCAGCGTGCGCCTGTCGCCCCGGGTACGCGGCAGCGGCTGGCAACCGGCGCAGCACATCCACCCCGGCCCCTCACTGCCCCTGGCCGGGGGCGAACATCGCCTGGTGGCCTTCGCCGACCTCGCGGGCAGCGGCCTGCAGCAGTGGGTCGAAGTCACAGGCGATGGCGTCACCTATTGGCCGATGCTGGGCCATGGCCGCTTTGCAGGCCCGGTGCACATGCCCGGCTTCGCCATCGAACACTTCAACGCCGCCCGCGTGTTGCTCGCAGATACCGACGGCAGCGGCACCACCGACCTGCTGTATGCAGAGCCTGATCGCATCCGCGTATTCGTCAGCCACAACGGCAACCGCTTCGTCGAAGCCGAGCCCATCGCGGCGCCCGAAGGCGTCGTGCTGGATTCGACCTGCAAGCTGCAGGCGGTCGATCTGCGCGGCCAGGGCACTGCCGAGCTGGTGCTCAGCGTGCCGCACGTTACGCCGCGCAGCTGGGTGCTGCGTTTCAATGACCGACGCCCCTGGTTGCTCGCCGAGGTGTGCAGCAACACCGGCAGCCGCACGTTGTTCGATTACCGAAGCTCCGCGCAGTGCTGGCTGGACGAAAAGCTTGAGCTGCAGCGCCAGGGCCGCAAGGCGGTCAGCCGCTTGCCATTCCCGGTGCACACGGTGTCGCAGGTCACCACTGTGGATGACATCAGCGGCCTGCGCACGGCCAGTGGCATGGACTATCGCTGCGCCGTGTGGGACCCCGTCGAGCGTGAATTTCGCGGCTTCATGCAGTGGGTGCAAACCGACACCCTCAGCGATGCCCAGGGCACGGCTGCCGAGCGCTCGCCACCTGCGCAGGTGCGCCACTGGTGCCTCAGCGGGGTAGAGGCGCCAGACAGCATCGCGCTGCAGGGTTTTGCCGGGCAGGGCAGCGCAGAGCTGGCCTTTGCCTTGCGGGGCACGCGCTTCACGCGCCTTGAGGGCGACCGCGAGGTTGCCTTTGAACCCCAGGGCGCCGCCCGTCGTTGGTTGCTTCGCGCCTTGCGCGGCGCCCAGGTGCGCAGTGAAACCTACGGCCTGGACGCCAGTGAACGGGCCGATGTGCCCTACTGCATCGAGCGCCAGCGCTGGCAGGTGCGGGCCTACGAAACGGCCGACCCCGACAGGCCTGCCGCTTTGGTCACGGCGGTGGAGGCGCTGGTATTCACCACCGAACGCATCGCCGCGGACCCGCGCATCACCCAGACCCTGGTGCTGCAGCAGGACAGCCACGGCCATGTCATTGAGCACGCCCACGTGCATTACCCACGGCGCGCCGCTGTCACCCCGTCGCCTTATCCCGCCAGCCTGCCTGAGGGCTTGGAGGCCGATGCCCGCGATCCGCAGCAAAACACCTTGTGGCTTGAGCTGTGGCGCAATCGCGTTCAACACCTGGAAGACGGCCACACGCACCGCTGCGGGCTGCTGCAAGCGTCGCGCAGCGATGTGCTGGCGCTGCCCGCCCTGGCAGCGGCAGAGGATGGGCTGTGCGTGGAGCACCTGCTGGCCCCAGGCAGCCCGCTGGAACGCCTGGCCGATGCCACCTTGACGGGGTATCAGCGCCAGCAGTGGTGCGATGCCCAGGGGCAGCCGACCCCGCTGCCGAACCGCCAGGCCCTGGTGGCCTACCGCGAAGTCGCCGTGCTCGAACAGGCGACCCTGGAGACGCTCCAGGCCAGCTTGTCGGCGCAGGAAGTGGCCCTGTGGCATGCCCAGGGCGGTTATCACCTAGTCGCCTTGGCCGAAGATGGCAAGCGCGTGCAGGCCAGCCGGCACGACCTGGCCCGCTACCTGGATGCGCAACACTTCCATCGCCTGGCCGCGCTGCGTGCCCATGAACAGGCAGGCGAGCTGCGCATCCACTGGAGCCCGCACGCGCTGCAGGTGCGCAAGCTGGTGGATGCCGCCGGGCTGGCAACCCACGTGCAACATGACTGGCGCTTCCTCACCCCGGTGGCCTTGACCGATGCCAACGACAACCTCCACCAGGTCAGCTTGGATGCCTTGGGGCGGGTGACCCAGAGCCGCTTCCAGGGCACCGAGCATGGCCTGCCGACCGGCTATCGCAGCGGCCGGTCATTCACCCTGCCCGACACGGTAGACGCCATCCTCGCCCTCAAGCGCGGTGAGGTCCCGGTCGCCTGGGCGCATCGCGTGGTCGCCGACAGCTGGATGCCGCACGCACGAGACGCACAGGGGCACAGGTTGCCAGGCCGAATGGGCGAACTGGCGCTGCGCCGGCTGCTCAAGGCCGGCCAGCTGCCCGCCATGGACCTCAGCGATGAGCGCGAGCCGCCGCATGTCATCACCCTGCAGACCGACCGCTACGAAGGCGACCCCGAGCAGCAGCTGCGCCTGAGCGTGACCCACAGCGACGGCGCAGGGCGCCTGCTGCAGACCTCGCTGCTGAGTGCGCCGGGCGATGCGCTGGTGCGCAACCCGGCCGGCGGCCTCGAACGCGATGCCAGCGGCGCCGCGCGGGTCCGCACCACGCCACGGCGCTGGGCGGTCAGTGGCAAGTGCGAATACGACAACAAAGGCCAGCCGGTGCGGACCTGGTTGCCGTACTACCTCGATGACTGGCGCCACGTGAAGGATGACAGCGCCCGCGAAGGGCTCTACGTCGATACCCACCTGTACGACGCCCTGGGGCGTGTGCAGCGGGTGCTCACGGCGGCCGGCTGGCAGCGGCGTAGCCATTACTACCCCTGGTTCACGGTCGCCGAAGACGAGAACGACACGGCCTGACTGCGACCTCGTCGGCGTGCGCGATTTCGCGCACGCCCTGCGGCCCACTTCACCTGCAGATTCAAGAACAGGAGGCGACTGATGCCTGCTCCTACCGATAATGCGTTACATCGCAACACACCCAGCGTGGCGGTGCTGGACAACCGCGGCCTGGTGGCCCGGACCATCGATTACCACCGTCACCCCGACAGCCTTGCCCTGACCGAGGCGCGCATCACCCGCCAGCAGCATGACGCCAGGGGCTTCATGCGCCATAGCAGCGATCCGCGCCTGCATGCCGCCGGGCGGGTCAACTTCACCTGGCTGACCGACCTTGCCGGCCGCCCGCTGTGCACCCAGAGTGCCGACGCGGGCGTGTCGATCAACCTCGACGACGCGGCCGGCCGACCGTTGCTGGCGGTGGTCCGCATCGCCCTGGACGAGGAGGGCCGGCACGACCGCAGCGAGGCGGTCACCCGTACCTGGCACTACGAAAGCGCCGACCTGCCCGGGCGCCTGCTGGGCATCAGCGAGCAGGTCAATGGCCTTGCGGCCTGTCGGCTCGAGCGCCTGACCTATGGGGCCAACGGCGAGGCGCAAAAAGCCTACAACCTGGCGGGCCAGCCTTGCCTGCACTACGACACCGCAGGCTTGCTGAGCACGCACGGCTACAGCTTGACCGGCGAGCCGATCGCCACCACGCAGCGCCTGCTGGCGGCAGCGCAAGACCCGCAAGCGAGCCCCGATTGGGGCGGCGAACAACCGGCACACTGGGAGGCCCAGCTGCAGCTGCAAAGCGAGGCCTGCAGCACCACAAGCTGGGTGGATGCGACCGGCGCCTTGCTGACCCAGCGCGACGCCGCCGGGCACCTGCGCCGCCACGCCTACGACGTGGCTGGCCTGCTGCAACGCAGCTGGTTGACCCTCGCTGGTGGGCGCGAGCAGGTCATCATCGAGGCCCTGCGCTATTCGGCGGCTGGGCAGAAACTGCAGGAAAGCCACGGCAACGGCCTGGTGACCCACTACCAGTACGAGCCTCGCACCCATCGCCTGGCGGCGGTGCGCACGCAGCGCCCGGCGGGGCATGCACGCGGCGCCAAGGTGCTGCAGGACTTGCGCTATGCCTATGACCCGGTCGGCAATGTGCTGAGTGTGCGCGACGCGGCCGAGCCCGTTCGCTACTGGCGCAACCAGCGAGTCGAAGCACACAGCAGCTATGCCTACGACAGCCTGTATCAACTGGTCGGCGCCAGTGGCCGCGAGATGGCCAACGCCGGCCAGCAAGGGCTCAAGCTGCCTGCCCTGGCCACGCTGGATCATGTCACCTACACCCGTTACAGCCGTGCTTATACCTATGATCGCGCCGGCAACCTGACGCGCATGCGCCACAGCTCACCCGCCAGCAACCACAACTACACCACCGAACTTACCGTCAGCGACCGCAGCAACCGGGCCGTACACAGCTCGCTCATGCGTCCCGCCTCTGACGTCGAGGCGTTGTTCAATGCCAGTGGCGAGCAGAAGACCTTGATGCCAGGCCAGCAACTGGCCTGGACACCCCGTGGCGAGCTGCACGCGGTAACCCCGGTAAGCCGTGAGGAAGAGGCGGACGATTGCGAGAGCTACCGCTACGACATGGGCAACCAGCGCGTGCTCAAGGTCAGCACCCGCAAGACAGCGGCCGGCCAGCGCACGCAGCGGGTGCAGTACCTGCCTGGTTTGGAGCTGCGCAGTACCTTGCAAGGCGACAGGCTGACCCAAGCGTTGCAAGTGCTCGACTTTGGCGGTGAAGGGCATGCCCAGGTGCGGGCGCTGCACTGGGCAGCCGGCAAACCGCCCGAACTTGCCAACGCCCAGTTGCGCTACAGCTACACCGACCAGCTGGGCAGTGGTTGCCTGGAGGTCGATGGCAGCGGCGCGGTGATCACCCAGGAGGCGTATTACCCCTACGGCGGCACGGCGGTATGGGCGGCGGCCAGCGAGGTGCAGGGGCGCTACAAGTTCGTGCGCTATTCGGGCAAGGAGCAGGATGCCACCGGGCTCTACTACTACGGGTATCGTTATTACCAGCCTTGGCTGGGGCGCTGGTTGAGCGCGGATCCGGCCGGGGCGGTGGATGGCCTGAACCTGTTCGCGATGGTGGGCAACAACCCGGTGACGAGGGTCGACGAGCAGGGTTTGATGCTCAGGAGCGTGGCCAACCTGTTCGGCTTTGGCGGCGCGGCGGCAGCGGCCCAGAGCGAGAGCGAGAGTGAAAGTGTAGCGAGTGCGCCCCCTTCACCTTCTCCGTCATCGAGCCCCAGCGATCCGGGCACCAGCGCCGGCCCGGCTGCCGATGCAGAACCGTCTCCTCCCGGAGCCGGGGCTCAGGTGCATAGCAACGATCTTGCTGAACAGCACCGGCTCAAGCTCGCGAAGCGCAGAAAGGATAAAAAAGAAAAAGCGAAGGCTAAGAAGGAGGCCGATACTTTGGCAGCTGCTGCGGCTGCTGAAAGGGAAAAAAAGAAACTGCAAACAAGAGAGGCGCCAGCTGCGCCCGTGGGGATATTTGGCACGCGCACGCACAACAGAGAAATCTATGACAGGCTGCAGCCACGCCTGCCCACTGCCAGCCGAACCAAGGGGGAGAGCATTCTAGCCATTGGGCAACGGCCAATCGAAAACACCAGGAAAACAGAAGTGGTGTTCGTGGAGAAAGGTGTCAGCAAGGAGGGCTTCAAGCATATAACCGAGGAGCACCGTGCCGACTTCAAACAGGTGGGCATCGATACCGACAAAAAGATCCTTGATTTGGTGATGTCGGCCGTGGTCAGCGGAACGGTCGTGGGCATCCAGGGTAAAACCGACCGCCAGGTAGGTCGGCCGATTTATGAAGTCACCTTTGACGGCAAGCTGCGTCACGTCGCTGCGCAGCTCAAGGAAGACAACAGTATTTTTGCGGCCAACCCCAAGCAGTACGTCAGCCAACGGGAGCGAGACGCCTTGAAGCCACAACCCTTGAGGCGATTCTGAGTGCCGTAAGCGCTCCAGCAGGTCAGCAAGCACCGGCGCATCCAGGGTGATGCGCCGGTGCTTTGCCCGCTAGCCCAGCGTGCGCTCGATGCCGCCGACCAGCAGACTCTCCATCAACCCCAACCCTTGCGCTTCGGGTAATGCCTTGAGCATCCCCGGCAGCTGGTTGAGCAAGGTCGCCACCACCTGCGCGGTCGCCGCCAAGCCTTCCCCGGGCATTTTCGCCGCAGGTGCGATCAAGCGTAGCAACCCCGCCTCATAGCGCTTGCGCAACGCCGCCAGGCATTCTTGCTGCGCCTCGCTCAAGCAACAGAAATCGCGCTCGGCCAGGCGAAACTGCAAGGGCCGTTCGGCATGCAGCTGCCAGTGCGCCGCAATCAGGCAGGAAAGCGCCGAGCCCCCCCGGGCCATGGCCCGGCGGCCTTGCTCCAGGGTCGCCTGCAGCTCTTCGTACAGCTCCTCGATCAAGTCGAACAGCAGGTCCTGCTTGCTGGGGAAATGGTGATACAGCGAACCGGGGGTCAACCCCACATGCGCCGCCAGCTCGCGCATGCTCACCTGGCCGAAGCCCTTCTCGGCGAACAGCGCCAGGGCCCGGTCTCGTCGCTCTTCAAAGCTGGTGCAGCGCATTGCGGCAGTGACCGGGGCCATGGGGCTCGCTCCTCAGTAGCTGTAGAAGCCGCGGCCGGTCTTGCGCCCCAGCCAGCCGGCCGCGACCATTTCCTTGAGCAGCGGGGCAGGGCGGTACTTGCTGTCGGCAAAGCCCTCGTGGAAGGCCTCCATGATCGCCAGCAAGGTGTCCAGGCCAATCAGGTCGGCCAGGGCCAGCGGGCCGATCGGCTGGTTGCAGCCCAGGCGCATGCCGGTGTCGATGTCCTCGGCGCTGGCCAGGCCTTCCTGGCGCACGAAGATCGCTTCGTTGATCATCGGCACCAGGATGCGGTTGACCACGAAGCCTGGGCGGTTGCCGGCGGTGATCGGCGTCTTGCCCAGCTTCTCGGTCACCACCAGCGCTTGCGCGTAGGTGCTGTCGCTGGTCTGCAGGCCGCGGATGATCTCCACCAGCGCCATCATCGGCACCGGGTTGAAGAAGTGCACGCCGATGAAGCGCTCGGGGTGCTCGATGCAGGCGGCCAGCTGGGTGACCGACAGCGACGAGGTGTTGGTGGCGATCAGGCAGTCGGCGGCCACATGGGCGGCCACCTGCTGGAGGATGCGCTGCTTGAGCTGCAGGTTCTCGGTGGCCGCCTCGATCACCAGCTGCGCCGTGCCCAGCTGGGCATAGTCGGTGCTGGTGCGGATGCGCGCCTTGGCCGCCTCGGCGCGCTCGGCGTCGAGGGTGCCCTTGTTGACCTGGCGTTCGAGGTTCTTGCTCAAGGTGGCCACGCCGCGCTCCAGCGCAGCGTCGGAAACGTCCACCAGCAGCACCTGGTAGCCTGCCACCGCGCACACCTGGGCAATGCCGTTGCCCATGGTGCCGGCGCCGATCACGGCGATCTGTTCAATGCTCATGCTTCAATGCCCTCAAACGCGTTCGAACAGCACGGCGATACCCTGACCGCCGCCGATGCACATGGTCGCCAGCGCGTAGCGGCCCTGGATGCGCTGCAGCTCATGGATGGCCTTGGTGGCGATGATCGCGCCGGTGGCGCCCACCGGGTGGCCGAGGGAGATGCCCGAACCGTTCGGGTTGACCTTCTGCGGGTCGAAGTCCAGCGCGCGGGCCACGGCGCAGGCCTGGGCGGCGAAGGCTTCGTTGGACTCGATCACGTCCAGGTCGCTGATGCTCAGGCCGGCTTTTTCCAGCACCTTGCGCGTGGCCGGGATCGGGCCCAGGCCCATCAGCTCGGGCTCGACGCCAGCGTGGGCATAGCCCACCAGGCGCGCCAGCGGCTTGAGGCCCAGGCGGCGCACGGCGTCACCGCTGGCCAGCACCAGGCCGGCGGCGCCATCGTTGATGCCGCTGGCGTTGCCGGCGGTCACGGTGCCGTCCTTCTTGAACACGGTCTTCATGCCGGCCAGTTGCTCGGCAGTCACGTCGCCCCGCACGTGCTCGTCCACGGCGAACTGCACGGTGCCTTTGCGGGTTTTCAGCTCCACCGGCACGATCTGGCTGTCGAAACGGCCTTCGGCGATGGCGCGGGCGGCGCGGCGCTGGCTGGTCAGGGCCAGCTCATCCTGCATTTCGCGGGTGATGCCGTGCTTGGCGGCGACGTTTTCGGCGGTGATGCCCATGTGGAAGTGTTCGAAGGGGTCCTGCAGCACGCCGACGGTGTAGTCGATGCCTTGCAGGTCGCCCATGCGCGCACCCCAGCGCGCCTGCGGCAGCAGGTACGGGCCACGGCTCATGGACTCGGCACCGGCGGCCACGGCCACCTCGGCATCACCGAGCAGCAGGCACTGGGTGGCCGAGACGATGGCCTGCAGGCCCGAGCCGCACAGGCGGTTGACGTTGAAGGCCGGGGTTTCCTTGGGGATGCCGGCGTTCATTGCGGCCACCCGCGACAGGTAGGCATCGCGCGGTTCGGTCGGGATCACGGTGCCCATGACCATGTGGCCGATCTGCTCGGCGGCCACGCCCGAACGCTCGATGGCAGCGCGGGTGATGGTGGTGGCGAGGTCTGCCAGCGGCAGGTCCTTGAGCGAACCACCAAAACCACCGATGGCGGAACGCACGGCACTGACGACGTAGATTTCTGGGCTGCTCATAGAGGCTCCGTTAGCTTAACGATGGCGGGAGCGGGCCGTGCTCTGCGAGAATGGCCGGCGGTCCCGGATGGGGTCCGAGTCTAGGCAATGGCGTTGTTGCAGCCTATGCCGATTCTGTTCAGTCAACCTGGCACTTTTTGCCACTCAGCATAGACAGCGAATCCGCCCATGCGCGATAGCGATACGGTCGCCGTGTACTTCATGAATGCCATGCTGCACGGCTTGCGCGAGCAGCCCGAGGCGCGCGATGCCCACCTGCACGCGGTGGGCATTGCGCCAAGCCTGCTCGAGCAGCCCCAGGCCCGCGTGCCGGCCAAGGCGTTCGCCCAGTTGTGGCTGGCGCTGATCGAGCAGTTGCAGGATGAGTTCTTCCACCTCGACAGCCATGGCATGCCCCTGGGCAGCTTTGCCCTGATCTGCCGCGGGCTGATCCAGGAGCCGAACCTGGAAAAGGCCCTGCGCCAGTGCATGGGCAATTTCGGCCTGTTCCTGCGTGACCTGCGCGGCAGCCTGACGGTGCGCGGCGGGCGTGCGGTGATCAGCGTGCAATCGCAGATCGCCGACCCGTTGACCCGCGTGTACGCCGAGGAAACCTACCTGGTATTGATGATGGGGCTGCTGTGCTGGCTGGCCGGGCGGCGCATCGCCATCGACCGCACCGAGCTTGCGGTGGCGCGCCCGGCCCAGGACGACGACCTGCTGCTGTGGGGGCCGGATTTGCGCCTGGGTAGCGGGCGTACCGAGGTGGAGTTCGACAGCGCCTACCTGCGCCTGCCGGTGGTGCAGGACCTGGCGGGGCTCAAGAGCTTCCTGCGCAGTGCGCCGCAGGGTTTGGTGATCCGCTTTCGTAACCAGAATGGCTTGGTTGCCGAGGTGTACCGGCACTTGCGTACCCGGCGTTATGGCCAATGGCCGACGCTGGAGGCCTTGGCCAAGCAGCAGGGCATCAGCCCCAGCACCTTTCGCCGGCAGCTGGAGCGCGAAGGGCGTTCGTATCAGCAGATCAAGGACGAAGTGCGCCGGGCCATGGCCTTCGAGCGCTTGCGCGAGGGGCTGTTGAGCATTGCCGAGATTGCCGAGCAGACCGGCTTTCAGGAGCCCAGCGCGTTTCACCGGGCGTTCAAGAAGTGGACGGGGCAGAGCCCGGGGAGTTATCGGGCCAGGTTGACGGCTCGGTAGTGCGTGGGCTGTGCCGGCGATAGGGCCGCTGCAGTCTGTCAGGCCGGCACCATCGCAAAGCCCACACCGAAGCGGTTCCAGGCATTGATGGTGGCAATCGCCAAGGTCAGGTTGACCACCTCGGTCGGTTCGAAATGCGCTTGCAGCGCCTCGTACTCCGGCTGCGGCGCACCGCGCTCGGGCAGGCGGGTGAGGCATTCGACCCAGGCCAGCGCGGCGCGCTCGCGGGGGGTGAAGTAGTTGGTTTCCTGCCACACGCTCAGGGTCTGCAGGCGCGCTTCGGTCTCGCCGGCCTTGCGTGCGTCAGTGGCGTGCATGTTCACGCAGTAGGCGCAGCCGTTGATCTGCGAAGCGCGCAGGCGCACCAGTTCGAGCAGCGAGTTTTCCAGGCCGCTCTTGGCCAGGGCTTGCTCCAGGCCAACCATGGCTTTGTAGGCTTCAGGGGCGTGCTTGGCCCATTCGATACGATTGTGCATGGTGTTCTCCAAGGGGTTCGGGGTGGCTATGGCGCTACCTTAACGCCGCCCGGGCGCTGCCCCGATAGCCAATCGCTGCCTTTGCCAGGAGGCCAATCGCGGCTATTAAGGTGGCCACTGACAGGCATCCAATCTCTTCATTTCAGCCTTGACCGGGCAGGCAGGATAATGCGCGGGTCTTGCTTGAGGAGAACCGATCGATGTGCAAACGACGCTATAGGCACCGCCTGCCGTGCCAGCAGGTGAACGCGCAATGAGGGGGGCACTGAACCTGCTGCTGGTGCTGCTGCTGGCGCTGAACCTGCGGCCGATCCTGACCAGCATCGGCCCGTTGCTCGAACCGATGCGCGCCAGTACCGGCCTGGGCTACCAGCAAGCCGCGTTGCTGACTGCGCTGCCGGTGCTGTGCATGGGCCTGGTGCCGCTGCTGCAGCCTTGGCTGCGGCGCTGGATCAGCGAACACGGCGGCATGCTCGGTGGCCTTGCCGCCATCGCCCTGGCCTGCCTGTGGCGCCTGCAACTGGACAGCGCTTGGGCGCTGCTGGCCAGCGCGGTGCTGGCGGGGCTGGGGGTAGCGGTGGTGCAGGGCATGATGCCGGGCCTGGTCAACCGCTGGTTCCCCAGCCGCCTGGCGGCGGCCATGGGCCTGTATTCGGCGGCGCTGATGAGTGGCGGCGGCCTGGCCGCGGTGCTGGGGCCGCATATCAGCGGGCACTTCGGGCACTGGCAGGCAGGGCTTGGCCTGTGGGCGGTGCCGGCGCTTCTGGCGATACTGGCCTGGGCCGTGCTGCGCCCACCCCACGTTGCGCCCAAGCTCGCCGGCGCTGGTGGTGGGCATTGGTTCGGCACGCGCCGGGCGTGGCTGCTGGCGGTGTATTTCGGCCTGATCAACGGTGGCTATACCAGCATGGTCGCCTGGCTGCCGGCCTACCACCTGGAGCACGGCGGCACTGCCCAGGGCGGGGGTGACCTGGTTGGCCTGATGACCATTTTCCAGGTGACCGGTGCGCTGGGCCTGCCGTTGCTGCTACGCGGTTTCGCCGACCGTCGTCCGGGTTTGTGGCTGGCGCTGTCGATCCAATTGCTGGGCTTCCTGGGTTTGCTGCTGGCGCCGACCTGGGCCATGGGCGTGTGGGTGGCGATGATCGGCTTCGGCCTGGGCGCGTGTTTCAGCCTGAGCCTGACCTTGACCCTGGAGCACCTGAAGATGCCGGCGGAGGCGGGTAGCCTTGCGGCGTTCGTGCAGGGCGTGGGCTTCATCATCACCGGTACCGTGCCGTACATCACCGGTTGGTTGCGCGATGTGAGCGGCGACTTCCAGGCCTCCTGGACGCTGTTGACCGTGACGGTGCTGGCCATGCTGCTGGTCACCGCCTGCTTCGCCCCGCGCGGCTATGCCGCCGCCATCGCCCGGCCAGGGCAGGGTAGCCAGGCGGCTGCGGTCAACTGAGGCGCTGCAGGGTATCGCGGACCCGGTCCAGCGCCGGGTCGATGTCCAGCAGTTCGATGGCGCCAAAGCCCAGCAGCAAGCCTGGGCGCACGGGCGCCTGGTCGAAGAACGGCGCCAGCGAGTAGAGGCCGACTTCCACCTTGCGTGCAAGGTTGGCCAGCAACTCGACATCCACGCCAGGCTGCGCCAGGGCGCTGAGGTGAAACCCGGCACTGGCCGGTATCGCCTTGAACCAGGGCGCCAGGTCACCGTCCAGGCGGCTGAGGATGCGCTCGCGGCGGGCGCTGTAGATGTCGTGGCAGCGGCGGATGTGCTTGTTCAGGTGGCCTTCGCCGATAAAGCGCGCCAGTGCCCATTGCAGTAGCGTCGGGCTGTGCCAGTCGCTCAGGTGCTTGGCCACGCAGGCCGCTTCGAGCACTTGCGGCGGCAGCACGGCGTAGCCCAGGCGCAGCTCGGCCAGCAGGGTTTTCGAGAAGGTCCCGACGTAGGCCACCAGCCCCTGGCGGTCGAGGCGCTGCAGGGCATCTGCCGCCGGGCCCTGGTAGCGGAACTCGCAGTCGTAGTCGTCTTCGATGATCAGCGCCCCCAGCTCGGCGGCCCGGGCCAGCAGGGCCTGGCGGCGTTCCATGGGCATTGGCATGCCGAGCGGGAACTGGTGCGAGGGGGTCACGTAGATCAGCTGCGTGCCGTCGGCGATCTGCTCCACGCACAGGCCCTGGTCATCGACCGGCACCGATTGCAGCTTTGCCCCCAGCGCGAGGAACAGCTGGCGGGCTGGCGGGTAGCCGGGGTCTTCCATGGCGACCTGGCAGCCGGGTTCGATCAGCACCCGGGCAATGAGGTCCAGGGCCTGCTGGGCGCCGTTGCACACCAGCACGTCGGCGGCGCTGCAATGCACGCCGCGGGTATAGGCGACGTGGTGGGCGATGGCTTCGCGCAGCTCGGGCAGGCCTTGGGCGGTGAACTGGCGTTCGGGGTGGCGTTGGCTGCGGCGCAGGGCGTAGTTCAGGCAGCTGCGCCACTGATCGAAGGGGAACTGCGACTTGATCGAGGCGCCGCCGATGAAGTCGTAGCGCGAGGGGGCTTGCTGGTTGCGCTTGGCGAGGACGGTGGCGCGTTGTTGCCAGCGGGCCAGGGTCGCGGCGGCGGCGAGGGGGATGGCCTGGGTGTCGCTGGCGCGCACGGGTTGGCGCGGGGCGATGAAGGTGCCGCGGCCGACCACGCCGCTGAGGAGGTTGTCGTAGGTGAGGCGGGAATAGGCTTCGGCGACGGTCTTGCGGGACACGCCCAGTTGCTCGGCCAGCAGGCGGGTAGGCGGCAGCTGGGTGCCGGCGGCCAGGTGGCCACTGTCGATGCCGGCGCGCAGCTGCTGGTAGAGCTGGTCGGCCAGGCCTTTGCGGCCTTCTAGGCGAATGTGCAGTTCCATGTTCGGGTCCGGGCGCGGGAGTGCTGAGGATAACGGATTTTTGTTGGGTTTCGATGCGGGTTGGTTCGCCATAGAATTTTCAGTGTCCATGAGATCGAGCGCCGCCCGCGCGGCGCATCGCGGATGAATCCGCTCCTACATTTGTTGCAACGTACCTATGCCTGATAGGCCATGGTTGTCAGCCTTGGTGGCACGACGCGATTTCTCGACGGGCGCCAAAAGCGGACAACCATGGCCTGACAGGCCATGGCACGTTGCAACAAATGTAGGAGCGGATTCATCCGCGATGCGCCGCGCGGGCGGCGCTCGATCTCACAAACACCAAAAATCCCACGACAAGCCCGGACATGCGCGCCCCCCCCGGCAAATGGGCGGTAGAATCTGTTCAATTGCGAAATGATGACTTGAGGTAACTGTGGAATTGCAGCAGGGCTTCGTCCTGACCCGCCACTGGCACGACACGCCCGAAGGCACCTGCGTGGAGTTCTGGCTGGCCACCGACCAAGGCCCGCAACGCGTGCGCCTGGCCCCCCAGGAGTCCGTCGCCTTCCTGCCCCAGGCCCAGGCCGAGCACGCCCGCCTGCTGCTTGCCAAGGAACCCGGCAGCCAGCTCAAACCCCTGCGCCTGCGCGACTTCGACCAGCGCCCCATGCTCGGCCTCTACACCCGCCAGCACCGCCAGCTCATGCAACTCGAACAACGCCTGCGCAACGCCGGCATCGACGTCTTCGAAGCCGACATCCGCCCCCCCGAACGCTACCTCATGGAGCGTTTCATCACCGCCGCCGTGCAGTTCACCGGCAAACCCGACGCCCACGGCGTGCTCTGCGATGCCCAGCTCAAACCCGCCAGCCACTACCGGCCACCGCTGCGCCTGGTGTCGCTGGACATCGAAACCAGCGAACGCGGCGAGCTCTACAGCATCGCCCTGGAAGGCTGCGGCCAACGCCAGGTGTACATGCTCGGCCCGGCCAACGGCGCCGTCGACAGCCTCGACTTCGACCTGCACTACTGCGCCGACCGCGCAGCCCTTCTGACCTGCCTCAACCAATGGCTCGCCCAGCACGACCCCGACGCGATCATCGGCTGGAACCTCGTGCAGTTCGACCTGCGCCTGCTCCACGAACACGCCCGGCAACTGCAGGTGCCCCTGGCCCTGGGCCGCGGCGGCGAGCCCATGACCCTGCGCACCCACGCCAACGGCGGCCATGTGTTCGCCGATGCGCCCGGGCGCTTGCTGATCGACGGCATCGAAGCGCTGCGCTCGGCCACCTGGAGCTTCCCCTCGTTCAGCCTCGAAAGCGTCGCCCAGACCCTGCTCGGCGAAGGCAAGGCCATCGACACGCCCTACCAGCGCATGGACGAGATCAACCGCATGTTCGCCGAGGACAAGCCCGCCCTGGCACGCTACAACCTCAAGGACTGCGAACTGGTCACACGCATCTTCGCCCACACCCGGCTGCTGGAATTTCTGCTCGAACGCGCCGCCGTCACCGGCCTGGCCGTGGACCGCAGTGGCGGTTCGGTGGCAGCGTTCTGCCACCTGTACATCCCGCACATGCACCGCATGGGGTTCGTCGCCCCCAACCTGGGCAGCCGCCCCGACGAAGCCAGCCCCGGCGGTTTCGTCATGGACTCGCGCCCCGGCTTGTACGACTCGGTGCTGGTGCTGGACTACAAGAGCCTGTACCCATCGATCATCCGCACCTTCCTGATCGACCCGGTGGGCCTGGTCGAAGGCCTGCGCGAGCCGGATGACGAACACTCGGTCGAAGGCTTCAGGGGCGGGCGCTTCTCGCGCACCCAGCATTGCCTGCCGGCCATCGTCGAGCGCGTGTGGCAGGGCCGCGAGGCGGCCAAGCGTGATGGCAACGCGGCCTTGTCGCAGGCGCTGAAAATCATCATGAACGCCTTCTACGGCGTGCTCGGTTCCAGTGGCTGCCGCTTCTTCGACCCGCGCCTGGCGTCGTCGATCACCCTGCGCGGGCACCAGATCATGCGCCAGACCCGGGCGCTGATCGAAGCGCGCGGCTTCGATGTGATCTACGGCGATACCGACTCCACCTTCGTCTGGCTCAAGGGCGCCCATGACGAGGAGGCCGCCGCACGCATCGGCCGCGCGCTGGTGGCTGAGGTCAACCAGTGGTGGCGCCAGCACCTGCACGACAGCATGGGCCTGGAAAGCGCGCTGGAGTTGCAGTACGAAGTGCATTACCGGCGCTTTCTGATGCCGACCATCCGCGGCACCGAAGAGGGCAGCAAGAAACGCTACGCCGGCCTGGTGCAACGGGCCGATGGCAGCCAGGAGATGGTCTACAAGGGCCTGGAATCGGTGCGCACCGACTGGTCGCCGCTGGCCCGCCAGTTCCAGCAGGAGCTGTATGGCCGGGTGTTCCGTGGCGAGCCCTACCGCGATTACCTGCGTGAGTTCGTGCGCCGCACCCTGGCCGGCGAGCAACTCGAGCTGCTGGTGTACCGCAAGCGCCTGCGCCGGCCACTGGCCGACTACCAGCGCAATGTCCCGCCGCACGTGCGCGCCGCGCGCCTGGCCGATGACTACAACCAGCGCCTGGGCCGCCCGCTGCAGTACCAGCGCGGCGGCTGGATCAGCTACCTGATGACCACGGCCGGCCCGCAGCCGCTGGAGAACCTGCAGGCGCAGATCGACTACCAGCACTACCTGAGCCGCCAGTTGCAGCCGGTGGCCGATGCGATTTTGCCCTTCGTCAACGATGACTTCAGCCGCCTTACCGACCGCCAGCTGCTGCTGTTCTGAGCGGGGGCTAGATAGCTAGCCTCTGGCGTTGCCTTGCATTGCCTAGCCTCGTGCCGACCCGCACACAGGAGCTAGCCATGCAAGACACCGATACCCTCGCCGTCGCGCAAACCTATCAGGACCAGTTGATCGCCAAGCGCCTGCCGAGCTGGATGGCCCAGCTCGACGAGGCCGAACACATGCTGCTGGCCGATGCCTTGCGCCACCTCCTGGCCTGCCGTGAAACGCTGGCGGCAGGCTTTGCACAGGTGCGCCACCTCGACGATTTCTGCAGGCCCTTGTTGCAGCAGGCGCTCGACCGCCTGGGTAGCTACCGGGTCGAAGCCTTGCAGTTTCGCCGCTGGTATACCTTCACTTCCAACAGCGTCAGCTACCTGGCAGGGCGTTTGCCGGTGCAGGACAGCGACACCTACGAGCAGCCCTTGCTGGAAGCCGCGCTCTACAACTTCAGCGAAGACGAATGCACCGAGCAACCCCGGCAGAACGCCGTGCTCGACACCCAGGGCGGCCAGCAAAGCCTCACTGCTCGGGCCTTCGCCAGCCTGTGCCGCGAGCTGGACCTGGGGCAACGCTATCAGCAGCACCTGGACGCCACCTTGCTTGCGCCGAGCGTCAAGGCGGCGCTGGTTGCGTTGCAGCGCTACAGCATGCTGGCCGACGCCGTGCAGGCCAAGGCCGAAGGGGTGCTGAGCGAGGCCGAGCTGCACCTGGTGGCAGGCCTGTGCCGCGACGGCCGGCCGGGCTGGCTTGAAGGCGACCCGGTGCAGGCGCGGCAACTGCAGCTGTTCGGCTGCCCGTTGCAGCGCATCGTGGTGCTGCAAGCGATCGACACCGGCGTGCTCTACAACGGCATCAAGCGCGTGCTGGTGTATGTCCCGGGCGACCCGCAAGGCCCCTGGAGTGCGCGCGATGACCTGGACAGCTACGTGCGCCGCGTGCTCGGCATGCGCCTGCGCGACCCGCACTACCGGCGTTTCTTCAGCCGCTTCGTGCACAGGCGTGACGCCCAGCAGGTGTTTTCGGCGATCAGCGGGCGGCTCGATGACGTCACCGACTGGGCCACCCGCGACCTCGATGAACGCACCACCCTCTACCCGCTGCCGCTGTTCGAGCACCTGGCCGACGCCTGGGTCGCACAGATCAAGGACGACTGCGCGATGATCGCCCCGCCCGTGGCGCAGCTGGACCGCCAGGCCCAGGCGCAGCACGACAAGCGCCTGCAGGCCGAGGGCTGGACCGTGCTTGGCATCGCAGGCTTGTACGTGCCTGCGGTGGGCGCCGTGCTGGCGGCGGTGATGGCCTATGAGCTGCTGGAAGAAACCTACCAGGCGATTGCCGACTGGCATGACGACGCCCGCGATGCAGCGCTGGAGCACTTGCTTGCGGTCGGCAAAAGCCTGGCCTTGATCGGCGCGACCGCAGGCACCGTGACCGTGGCTCGGCGCGCCTGGAGCCCGGTGGACAACCTGGTCACGGCGCAGCTGGAGGACGGCAGCGAGAAGCTCTGGAACGGTGACCTGCAGCCCTACCGCAGCGAAGGCCCAGCCGCCGACGCAACGTGGGACGAGCAGGGCATCTGCCGGCAGGGCGAGCAGTGCTGGGTGCAGATGCAAGGTGACTGGTACCGGGTTCGCCAGGCTGGCGACGACCAGCCCTGGCAACTGGACACCTACCGCGGGCACGCGCCGCAGCTGCGCGACAACGGCGCAGGGGCGTGGCGGCTATGGCACGAGCAGCCCGCGCAGTGGGACGACCTGCACACGATGTTCCGCCGCCTGGGCAGGCCCTACAGCGACCTGGATGACGCGCAGATCGATCAGGTCATGGCCATCCATGGCCTGCAGGCCGATCACTTGCGGGCGTGGCACGTATACGGCCGGCCCGCCGAAGCGGGCGTTGCCGACACCGTCAGCCGCGTGTTGCTGGCCAGCCGCATCCACACCCTGGGCGAGCAATTGCGCACCGGCCAGGCTGTTGCCGACACGGCACTCCTGGCACAAGCCCGAGCCCTGGGCGGCGCGGCCGGGGAAGACGACCAAGCGCTTGCCGAGGTGGTCTGGGCGCAGCGGCGCATGCTGCTGCAGCAACGCTATGACGAGCAGATTCCGGGCAGCGAGGCGAGCCGCCTGTTGCGCCGGGACTTCGCCAGCCTGCACCAACTGGCCGCCGACCAAGTGCTGCGCGCGGCCAGCGAAGACGAGCGTGAAGCCTTGCTCAAGACCCGGCAGGTGCCGCTGCTCATGGCCCAGGCGGCCAGGGCCCAGGTCATGGGCATCCGCCTGGCGCGGGTGTACGAGGCGCTAGCGTTCGATACGCCGCAGAACCTCGACCTGGCGCGGGTGGTGCTGCACCTGCTCGCCCGCTTGCCTGGCGCCGCCAGCGGGCCGGGCTGGCGGCTGTTCGGTGCCGATGCCGGCCAGCCGTTGCTGGCCACCGAGGGCGGCGGCGGGGTATTCGACCTCATCCATCGGCACGGCGTGTTCAGCCTTCGCGGCGTTGGCGAAGCGGGGGACCTGTTCGGCGTGCTGGCCCAGGCCTACACCCCCGAGCAGCGTGCGCGCACCGGCCTGGGCGAGCCGTTTGCCGAGGCCCTGCGGGCGCACCTGTGGGCGCAGGCCACCGGCATGCGCGACAGCGTCGAGGGCTGGCTGGGCCTGAATCGCCCCAACCGCTCGTTCCTCGCGCCCCAGCGCTTCGACGATGGCAGGGTCGGCTACCCGCTGAGCGGCGGGCGCTTCTGGGCCGCCCTGCGCGGGCGTGCGCCAAGGGCGCTGCAGGCCCGGCTGCGCGACCTCTACCCGGCGTTCAGCGACGAGCAGTTGGGCCGCTGGCTGGAGCGAGCCGATGCACCGGCGCGCCTGGAGGCCCTGGAGCAGCAGTACAGCGAGTTGCGCAATCAGTTGAACCAATGGGTGCGCAATGCCTTCCCCTCGTTCGAGCTGCTGGCCCGCCGCCAACTGCGCAAGGAACTGCTCGACTGCTGGCGCTGGCTGTTGCCGGATGCGGGCGGCGATGCGGGGGAGCCCTTGCCGTGCATCCTCAGCCATGTGGGTGGGCGCATCCAGCATCTGCCCAGCCTGCCCGAATCGGTCAGCTTCCCGCATGTCTCGATCATCGCGCTGCGGGCCATGCGCCTGGAAACGCTCCCGGATGACTTCCTGCGTGCCTTCCCCAACCTGCGCAACCTGGAAATCACCCATTGCCGGCTGCGGCGCCTGCCTTTGAGCCAAGCGCTGGCCCAGCAACTGGAGGTGCTCGACCTTTCCGATAACCAGATCGTCCTCGACGAAGGGCAAGCCCTGGTGCTGGCCGGCTGCAGCTCGCTGGTCTATCTCAACCTGTCTGCCAACCCACTGGGCAGAGCCTTCTCGATCTACGGCATGCCCAGGCTCAATGCCCTGTACCTGCAAGGGGCCAGGCTCGAACGCTTTCCTTATGGGGTAATGGACAGCGCCGAGCTGCTCACCCTCGACCTGAGCGACAACTACCTGGACGAGCTGCCCGAGCGCTTTCATGACTCGCTGCTGTGGCGCGTCGGGCGGGTGAGCCTGGGGGGCAATCTGTTCGCCGCCGCCCCGGACACACTGACCACCTGGCACTGGCTGGAAGAAAGCCGCGTACCGTATCGCCTGCGCTGGCTGGATGTCGCGCCGGACGGCAAGCGCGACACCCTGGCGGCGCTGTGGACGCAACTGGAAGGCGAGCAGGGCGCGGCGGACTTTTTCACCACCCTGGCGGCGCTCACATCGTCGGGCAATTTCAAGTCCTACCCGCTGGCCAGGCACTTCGCCGCCCGCCTGCTCGACATGTTCGAGGCCATGCTCGCGGACGATGCGCTCAAGCGCGAGCTGTTGCAGCACGCGGCAGTCACCGATTGCCAGGACAACGCCACCGTTCGCTTCACCGACCTTGAAGTGCGCGTGCAGGTTTGGCGGGCACGCCATGGCGAGCTGTCGCAGCAGCCGGAACGCGCGCTGCTGCGCCTGGGTGGGCGCTTGTGGCGTATGCATGTGCTCGACCAGGTGGCGGCCGAGCATGCGCTGAGGGCGGGGGCGAGCAGTGAGTCGATCGAGTTTGCGCTGGCCTATCGCATCGCCTTGCGGGCGCGGCTCGACCTGCCGATCCGCCAGGATGACATGCTCTACGCCGGCATCCCTGCGCTTGGCGTGCGTGACGTGCGCCGCGCCGAGCGTGCGGTGGTCGCGGCGCAGTCCAGCGAAAGCCTGGCGCAGTTTCTGGCGCGCCAGCCGTTCTGGAAGGATTACCTGAGCGCCCATTTCGCCTCGCGCCTGAAGGTGCCGCAGGTGTTCCATGACGAGCTGGAGCGGCTGATGGAACTGGGCAATCGGGAGCCTGAAATTGCCCAGTTGCACATCCGCAACCAGCAACGCGAACACCAGGTGATGCTGCAGCTGACCCGTGAGGCCCTGGGCCGGGTGCGCACCGTGACGTTGAGCGATGGCTGACCTCTGGCGGCTTTGAACTATGCTCTAACAGGGCTGTGATGTTTCCGGAGATGTCACCGCCCGTTCATGGTAATCGGAAGTTACTTTTGTGCCGCGCACGCCCCAGGCAACTGGTTTAGGCTCCTGCGTCGGATCTTTCTCCATGATCTGTAGTCTTTGGTTTATCGAGAGAATAAGGAGATACGCATGCTCGTCCGGTCACTGACCCTCGCCACCATGCTTGTCGTCGCTGGCCCCTTGTACGCCGCCGACAGTGATGCACCACTGGCCAAGGAGCTGGGCAAGGCCAGGCCGCTGGTGGTCATCGCCCCCAGCAGCGCCGACCCCACCCTGCGCGGCCTGAACGAAGCCCTCAAGGACCCGGCCACCCAGGCGGCCTTCAAGGAGCGCGGGCTGGTGATGTACAGCGTGGCCAACATGATGGGCAAGCGCGAGGACAAGAACCTCGAACAGCAGACCACCATGGCCCTGATCCGCGAGCTGAAACTCGGTGCCAGCAAGGGCACCAAGGTGATTCTGGTGGGCAAGGACGGCGAGCGGCACATGCTCAAGGATGACGACACCGGCGAGAAGATCGACCCGCAGGTGATCTTCAAGGCGGTCGATGAGTTGCCGGCGACCGAGAAGGCGATGGCCGCCCCGGAACCGGTGGCCGCCAGCAGCGAGCCGGCGCCCAAGGAGAGCAAGCCCGGCAAGCCTGCCAAACCTGCCAAACCCGCGGCGCCCCCCAAGCCGCTGGACGATTGACCCCCCTAACGCGCCGCCAGCTCGACCTGTGCACACAGCCCGCCATGCGGGCGATTGCTCAAGGTCAGGCGGCCACCCATGGCCTGGGTGAGCTGCTGCGCAATCGCCAACCCCAGCCCGGTGCCCCCGGTGCTGCGGTTGCGTGAGCTTTCCACGCGGTAGAAGGGCTTGAGCACTTCATCGAGCTCGTCGCCGGGTATCCCCGGGCCGTCGTCGAGCACCCGGATCACCGTGCAGCCGTGTTCACGGCTCACTTCCAGTTGCGCCTTGCCGGCGAACTTCAAGGCATTGTCCACCAGGTTGACCAACACCCGGCGCAGGGCGTGCGGGCGGGTTTCCAGCAGGCTGCCGGTGCTGCCATGGCGCTCGACCTGGGCGCCGCTGTCCTGGTAGTCGAACACCAGGCTGTCGAGGAAGGCGTCGAGGTTGATGCGGCAGGCAGGTTCGGTGTTGATGTCCATGCTGCGGGCGTAGGCCACGCCCTCGCGCACCAGGTGCTCCATGGCATCCAGGTCATGCCACAGCTTTTCTTTCTCGACCCCTTCATCCATCACCTCGACGCGCAGCTTCATGCGGGTGATCGGGGTTTGCAGGTCGTGGGAAATGGCGGCCAGCAGCTGCATGCGCTCCTTGAGGTAGGCGGCGATGCGCGCCTGCAGGGCATTGAAGGCAACCGCAGCATATTTCACCTCGCGCGGGCCGCTTTCATCCAGGCGGGCGCTGGGCTTGTCCGGGTCGAGGGTGTCCAGCGCCTGCACCAGGCGGGTCAGCGGGCCGGTGGCCAGGCGCACCGCCAGCCAGGTGCAGAACAGCAGCACGGCCAGCTGGATCAGCAGCACCAGCGGCAGCCAGCGCGCCACCGGCACCGGCGTTGGCGTTACATCGATGGTCAGCGGCGCGCCATCGTGAAGGCGCAGGTGCACCTGGAAATGCGCGGCGGGGCCCGGGATGTCCTGGAACGTCAGGGCATACTGGCCGCCCAGGGCCTTGGCGATCGATTCTGCCGCCTCCGGCGGGTCGCTGCTCGGCATCGGCTGGCCTGGCAGGCCGCCGTCCAGGCGGTAGCGGTAGCTGTGGCGCTCCAGGCGCGACAGCCAGGCGGGGCGTTCGGCGGCGGGCAGGCGTTCGAAGATGGCCAGCGAGGTGGTCACATCCTGCTCCAGGTGGCTGAGCATCATCGACTGGCTGCTGATGTAGCGCTCGTAGGCCTGCAGGCTGAACGACAGCCCATAGGCCAGCACCAGCCCGGTGATGAAGATCAGCGCCAGGCGCGAGGCCAGGGTGCGGGGCCATTTCATGACGGCGACTCGAGCAACTGCACCGCCAGCGAGAACACGTAGCCTTCGCTGCGCACGGTCTTGATGCAGCTCGGTTCGCGGGCGTCGTCGCCCAGGCGCTGGCGCAGGCGGCTGACCAACAGGTCGATGGAGCGGTCGAAGATGTCCGCCTCGCGGCCCTGGGTCAGGTTCAGCAGTTGCTCGCGGCTGAGCACCCGCTGCGGGTGGTCGAGAAACACCCGTAGCAGGCGGTACTCGGCGCCGCTCAGGGCCACCAGGGTCCCTTCGCTGTCGAGCAGGTGGCGGGCGGTGGTGTCCAGGCGCCATTGGCCGAAGGCCAAGAGGCGGCTGCTTTCGCTGATGGTCAGGTTGGGCGGCAGCATGCGCGTGCGGCGCAGCACGGCGTTGATGCGCGCCAGCAGCTCGCGGGCGGAGAAGGGTTTGGTCAGGTAGTCGTCGGCGCCCATTTCCAGGCCGATGATGCGGTCGGTCTCGTCGTTGCGCGCAGTCAGCATCAGCACCGGCGTGTTGCGGTGCTTGCCGGCACGCAGCTCGCGGCACAGCAGCAGGCCGTCGTCGCCGGGCATCATGATGTCGAGCACCACCAGGTCGACGCTGTTGGCCTCGAGGAACGCGCGCATCTGCCGGCCATCGGCGACGATGCTGGTGCGCAGGCCGTTCTTCTTCAGGTAGTTGCCGACCAGTTCGCGGATTTCGCGGTCGTCGTCGACGATCAGGATGTGATCGACATGTTCCATCGCAAGGGTCCTGTGCAAGGGCAATGGGGCGCAGTGTACCGAGCGTGTTCACGCTTGCCTGCCGGGGTTTGTATTGCAGTGTATCTGGCCTTGGTAGAGATACAGCAGGAAGCACTAGGCCGGCATCCACGACACATGGGCGATACCTGGCAGCGGTGAAATGACTCTCGACGGGGAACGACATCCCCCACCCGAAGAAGATGCCCAGGAGAAATGCCATGAACGTGAAAACCTTTGCCGGTGCCAGCCTGTTTGCCGTGCTCGCCTTCGCCGCCCTTGGCGCCCAGGCCGCCAGCCAGCCGATGAACACGGACGGCGCCATGCAGTACCACTACGGTGAGCACCTGGATATCAAGAAAGTGCTGTCGGTCAAGGACGATCAGAGCAACGCCTGCGGCCCGGTCAACACGCGCATGAACTACCTCGATTCCAAAGGCCAGCACGAAAGCCTGGAGTACCGCAGCTACGCCACGGCCGGTTGCCATGACAATTGATCGGCGGCTGTTGAAGGCCGGCGGCGTGGCCCTGGCGCTGGTGGGCCTTGGCCTGGCCGGCCAGTTGCTGGCCCGCGACGACTACGGCCCCATGCCGTCGCTGGCCGGCGCCAGCCAGTGGCTGAACTCGCCCCCGCTGGACGCCCCCGCGCTCAAGGGCAAGGTGGTGCTGGTGGATTTCTGGACCTGGGACTGCATCAACTGCCAGCGCAGCCTGCCGCATGTGAACGACTGGGCCCGGCGCTACGGCGACCAGGGGCTGGTGGTGGTGGGCGTGCACACCCCGGAGTACGACTACGAGCACGATGTCGGGCAGCTCAAGCGCAAGGTGGCAAGCCTGGGCATCGGCTACCCGGTGGCGGTGGACAACGACTATCAGGTGTGGAATGCCTGGGGTAACCAGTTCTGGCCGGCGCATTATTTTGTCGATCGCCAGGGGCAGGTGCGGCATGTGCACTTTGGTGAAGGGGATTATGGCGGGCAGGAGAAGGTGATTCAGGCTTTGCTGGATGAGAAGGGATGATTGCCTGTACTGGCCCTATCGCCGGCAAGCCGGCTCCCACAGGTACCCCACAAGCCTGAATATTGTGGAGTACCTGTGGGAGCCGGCTTGCCGGCGATCGGCCCGCTGCATATTCAAGTGAAACTGGCAAAATGCGCCTGCATCCGCCGCGCATCCGCCTGCTGCCCACTGAACAGCTCGAACGCCTTCACCGCCTGGAACACCGCCATATGGCTGCCATCCAGGGTCCGGCACCCCAACGCCCGCGCCGCCCGCAGCAATTCGGTCTGCAGCGGGAAGTAGATGATCTCCGCCACCCACAGCCGCTCATGCAGCCACTCGACCGGCAGCGGCGTACCTGGCACCTTGGCCATGCCCACCGGGGTGGTGTTCACCAGCCCATCCGCCACCGCCAGCTCTGCCTCCAGGTCGCTGCCCAGCACCGCCCGGCCCACGCCGAAGCGCTGGTTGAGGTTGTCCACCAGCGCCTGCGCCCGCGCTGTGTCCACCTCGAACAGCAGCAGCCGCTCGACCCCTTCGCCAAGCAGCGCATGGGCCACCGCCGAACCCGCTCCGCCCGCGCCCAGCTGCACCACCTGGCGGCGCGGCGCATCCGGCAGGCCGCGGCGCAGGCCTTCGGCAAAGCCCAGGCAATCGGTGTTGTGGCCGACGCGCTTGCCATCCTTGAGCACCACGGTATTCACCGCGCCGATCCCGCGCGCTTCGTCCGACAGCTCATCGAGCAGCGGCACGATCGCCTGCTTGAACGGGTAGGTAATGTTCAGCCCGGTGAAGCCGGTGCGCTGCGCGGCGTCGAGCAGCTGCGCCAGGGCACTGTCGTCGAGCTGCAGCTGGTCGGCATCGATCAGCCGGTACAGGTAGCGCAGGGCCTGGGCATCGCCCTCGTGCTCATGCAGGGCAGGGGTGCGCGACAACTGGATGCCGCGGCCGATCAGCCCGGCAAGGATGGCGGGCTGGCTCATGCGGCACGCTCGCCCAGCAGCTCGGCGAAGTGGCTCAGGGCCATGCGGTAGCCCTGGCTGCCGAGGCCGCAGATCACACCCACGGCGATCGACGAGACGAACGACAGGTGGCGGAAGGGTTCGCGCTTGTGCACGTTGGACAGGTGCACTTCGATGACCGGCAGTTCACAGGCCACCAGCGCATCGCGGATGGCCACCGAGGTGTGGGTCCAGGCGCCGGGGTTGATCAGGATGCCGGCGCAGCGCCCGCGCGCGGCGTGGATCCAGTCGATCAGCTCGCCTTCGTGGTTGGTCTGGCGAAACTCGATCTGCAGGCCCTGCGCCTGGGCCGTGTCGGCGCAGCCCTGGGCAAGGTCGGCGAGGGTTTCATGGCCGTACTGGGTCGGTTCGCGGCTGCCCAAGAGGTTCAGGTTGGGGCCGTTTAGCACAAGAATGAGGGGCTTCATGGCGCACATCGCTTTGTTGTTTTTGGATGCACCTATCTTTGTACCACCCGGTTAGTTTCGTCAATTGAGGCCAAAGGGGAAGTGGGCGATTATCGGCCCGCCGCCCTGGCGGATGACAAAATTGTAATTTCCCCGCCACCGCCCCGATAACCACGCCTCCCTACAGTCCCCGGCACCGCTTGCCGACGAGGACTCCTGACGTGCCCATCCCCCGCAAGATCGCCGTGCTCTGCCTGTTGCTCGCGGCCACCGCCAGCGCCCAGGCCGGGCAGGGCTTGAGCCTGCCCGACGCGCTCGCCGCCGCGTTCGCCAACAACCCCGAGCTGGCCGCCGCCGGCCGCGAGCGCGGCATCGCCGAGGGCGAACGGCGCCAGGCCGGGCTGGTCCCCAACCCGGAGCTGTCCTGGGAGGTCGAGGACACCCGCCGCGACACCAGCACCACCACGGTCACCCTCAGCCAGGCGCTGGAGCTCGGAGGCAAACGTGGCGCGCGCATTGCCGTGGCCAGCAGCGGCCAGGCCATCGCCGAGCTCGACCTGCAACGCCAGCGCAATGGCTTGCGCGCCGATGTGGTCCAGGCCTTCCACGCCGCCCTGCGCGCACAAACCGCCGTGGACCTGGCGCAACAGTCCCAGGCCCTGACCGAGCGTGGCCTGAAGGTCGCCCAGGGGCGCGTGAGCGCCGGCCAGGCCTCGCCCGTGGAGGCCACCCGAGCCCAGGTGCAGCTGGCCCAGGCGCACGCCGAGCTGCGCCGTGCCGAAAGCCAGCGCACGGTGGCCTTCCAGGCCCTGGCGCGGTTGACCGGCAGCCCCCAGGCCAGCTTCGGGCACGTGCAGGCCGCCGAGCTGTCGCCCGGCACCGCCCCCAGCGCCGAAGCCTTGCTCGCACACCTCGAGCAGACCGCCGAATGGCGCCTGGCGGCCGCCCAGATCGAACGTGGCGACGCCTCGCTCGGCTCGGAAAAGGCCCAGCGCATCCCCAACCTGACCGTCAGCCTGGGCAGCCAGTACAGCCGCGAAGACCGCGAGCGGGTCAACGTGGTCGGCTTGTCCATGCCCCTGCCGCTGTTCGACCGCAACCAGGGCAACGTGCTGGCCGCCGCGCGCCGCGCCGACCAGGCGCGCGACCTGCGCAATGCGGTGGAGCTGCGCCTGCGCAGTGAAACCCGCAGCGCCGTCAGCCAGTGGCGCACGGCGCTGCAGGACGTAGAGGCCTACGACCGCACCATCCTGCCGTCGGCGCAGCAGGCGGTGGACACCGCCACCCGCGGTTTCGAAATGGGCAAGTTCGCCTTCCTCGACGTGCTCGATGCCCAGCGCACGCTGATCGATGCACGCGCCCTGTACCTGGACGCGCTGGCCGCGGCCACCGATGCCCGGGCGCAGGTCGAGCGCATCTATGGCGATGTCGCCAGCTTGAGCACTCCAACGATCAGCAGGAGCAACCATGAATAACCCCCGCAAGCTCGCCCTCCTGGCGGCTGCCGTTGCCGTGCTCGGCTTCGGCGGCCTGGCCTGGACCGGCAACCTGGGCCAGGCCAAGCACGATGAGCACGCCGAAGACGGCCATGGGCATGGCCAGGCCAGCGCCGAGGCGCACGAGGACGAGGAGGGCAAGGTGCACCTGTCCGCCGCGCAGATCGAGGCGGCCGGCATCCAGCTGGTGGCCGCCGCCCCGGCGCCGATGAGCAGTGCCATCAGTTTCCCCGGCGAGATCCGTTTCGACGAAGACCACACCGCCCACGTGGTGCCACGGGTGCCCGGGGTGGTGGAGGCGGTGCAGGCCAACCTGGGCCAGGCGGTCAAGCGCGGCCAGGTGTTGGCGGTGATCGCCAGCCAGCAGATTTCCGACCTGCGCAGCGAGCTGCTGGCGGCCCAGCGCCGCCTGGAGCTGGCGCGCCTGACGTTCCAGCGCGAGCAGCAGCTGTGGCAGGAGCGCATCAGTGCCGAACAGGACTACCTGCAAGCCCGCCAGGCCCTGCAGGAGGCCGAGATCGCCATGGCCAACGCCCGGCAGAAAGTCGCCGCCGTGGGCCCGGCCGGTGCCGGCAACCGTTACGAATTGCGCGCGCCGTTCGATGCGGTGGTGGTGGAAAAGCACCTGACCGTGGGCGAGGTGGTCGATGAGACCAGCAACGCGTTCACCCTGTCTGACTTGAGCCGGGTCTGGGCCACCTTCGCCGTCGCCCCGCGCGACCTGGCCAAGGTCACCACCGGGCGCAGCGTCAGCGTCAGTGCGCCGGACCTGGGCGCCCAGGTCGAGGGCCAGATCAACTACGTCGGCAGCCTGCTCGGCGAGCAGAACCGCGCCGCTACCGCCCGCGCCACCTTGGCCAACCCGGACGGCGCCTGGCGCCCCGGATTGTTCGTGACCATCGCGGTCAGCACCGAGCGGGTCGAGGCCGCCGTGGTGGTGCCGCAAAGCGCGCTGCAGAACTGGGAAGAGCAGACCGTGGTGTTCGCCCGCACCGAAGAGGGCTTCGAGGCACTGCCGGTGCAGACCGGCCGGCGCGATGCGGGCCAGGTGGAAATCACCGCAGGCCTGAGCGCCGGCACCCAGGTGGCTGCCGCTGGCAGCTTCGTCCTCAAATCGGAGCTTGGCAAAGGCTCCGCCGAGCACAGCCATTGATCGCGGGGACGCTTGCATGTTCGAACGCCTGATCCAATTCGCCATCGAGCAGCGCCTGGTGGTGATGCTCGCCGTGCTGCTGATGGCCGCCGTGGGCATCCACAGCTACCAGAAGCTGCCCATCGACGCGGTGCCCGATATCACCAACGTGCAGGTGCAGATCAACACTGCAGCGCCGGGCTACTCGCCGCTGGAAACCGAGCAGCGCATCACCTACGCCATCGAAACCGCCATGGCCGGCCTGCCGGGGCTCAAGCAGACCCGTTCGCTGTCGCGCTCCGGTTTGTCCCAGGTAACGGTGATCTTCGCCGACGGCACCGACCTGTTCTTCGCCCGGCAACTGGTCAACGAGCGCCTGCAGGTCGCCCGCGAGCAGTTGCCCGAAGGCATCGAGGCGGGCATGGGGCCGATCTCCACCGGGCTGGGTGAAATCTTCCTGTGGACGGTGGAGGCCGAGGAGGGCGCGCTCAAGGACGACGGCACGCCGTACACCCCCACCGACCTGCGCGAGATCCAGGACTGGATCATCAAGCCGCAGTTGCGCAACGTGCCCGGGGTGGCCGAGGTCAACAGCATCGGCGGCCACGCCAAGCAGTACCTGATTGCGCCGGAGCCCAAGCGCCTGGCGGCCTACAAGCTCACCCTCAACGACCTGATCGGTGCCCTGGAGCGCAACAACGCCAACGTCGGCGCCGGCTACATCGAGCGCAACGGCGAGCAGTTGCTGATTCGCGCGCCGGGGCAGGTGGCCACGCCCGAGGACATCGCCAACATCGTCATCTCCACCGCCGATGGCACGCCCATTCGCGTCAGCCATGTCGCCGAGGTCGGCCTGGGCCAGGAGCTGCGCTCCGGCGCCGCCACCGAAAATGGCCGCGAGGTGGTGCTGGGCACGGTGTTCATGCTGATCGGCGAGAACAGCCGCACGGTATCCCAGGCCGTGGCGGCCAAGCTTGAGGACATCAACCGCAACCTGCCCAAAGGGGTGGTGGCGGTGACCGTGTACGACCGCACGCACCTGGTCGAAAAAGCCATCGCCACGGTGAAGAAGAACCTGGTCGAGGGCGCGATCCTGGTGATCGCCGTGCTGTTCCTGTTCCTGGGCAATATCCGTGCGGCGCTGATTACCGCGATGGTCATTCCGCTGTCGATGCTGTTCACCTTCACCGGCATGTTCAGCAACAAGGTCAGCGCTAACCTGATGAGCCTCGGCGCCCTGGACTTCGGCATCATCGTCGACGGCGCGGTGGTGATCGTCGAGAACGCCATCCGCCGCCTGGCCCATGCCCAGCAGCGCCATGGCCGCATGCTGACGCGCAGCGAGCGCTTCCACGAGGTGTTCGCCGCCGCCCGCGAGGCGCGCCGGCCGCTGATCTACGGCCAGCTGATCATCATGGTGGTGTACCTGCCGATCTTTGCCCTGACCGGGGTCGAGGGCAAGATGTTCCACCCCATGGCCTTCACCGTGGTGCTGGCCTTGCTCGGCGCCATGATCCTCTCGGTGACCTTCGTGCCGGCCGCCATCGCGCTGTTCGTCACCGGCAAGGTCAAGGAAGAGGAAGGCGTGGTGATGCGCACCGCGCGCCAGCGTTATGCACCGGTGCTGGCCTGGGTGCTGGGGCGGCGCAAGCTGGCCTTCGCTGGGGCGGCTGCGCTGGTGCTGTTGTCTGGGGTGATGGCCAGCCGCATGGGCAGCGAGTTCATCCCCAGCCTCAGCGAGGGCGACTTTGCCCTGCAGGCGCTGCGGGTGCCGGGCACCAGCCTGTCGCAGTCGGTGGACATGCAGCAGCGCCTGGAGCAGGCGATCATCAGCCAGGTGCCGGAAGTGCAGCGGGTGTTCGCCCGCACCGGCACGGCGGAAATCGCCTCCGACCCGATGCCGCCGAACATTTCCGACGCCTATGTGATGCTGCGGCCCCAGGAGCAGTGGCCAGACCCAGGCAAATCGCGCGACGCGCTGATTGGCGAAGTGCAGCGCGCCGCCGCCAGCGTGCCGGGTAGCAACCACGAATTGTCGCAACCGATCCAGCTGCGCTTCAACGAGCTGATTTCCGGGGTGCGCAGCGACGTGGCGGTAAAGCTGTTCGGCGACGACATGGACGTGCTCAACCGCACCGCCGCTGAAATTGCCGGCAGCCTGCAGCAAGTGCCGGGCGCCTCGGAGGTGAAGGTCGAGCAGACCACCGGCCTGCCGGTGCTGACCATCGACATCGACCGCGACAAGGCCGCCCGCTACGGCCTGAACGTGGGCGACGTGCAGGACGCCATCGCCATTGCCGTGGGTGGCCGCACGGCCGGCACGCTGTACCAGGGCGACCGCCGCTTCGACATGGTGGTGCGCCTGCCCGAAGCCCTGCGCACCGATGTCGAGGGCTTGTCCAGCCTGCTGATTCCCGTGCCGGCGAGCGCATCGGCCGGGCAGATCGGTTTCATCCCGCTGTCGCAGGTGGCCAGCTTGAACCTGCAACTGGGGCCCAACCAGGTCAGCCGCGAGGATGGCAAGCGGGTGGTGGTGGTCAGTGCCAACGTGCGTGGGCGTGACCTGGGCTCGTTCGTCGAGCAGGCCGAGCAGACCCTGCGCGAGCAGGTGGCGATCCCGCCTGGCTACTGGACCCGCTGGGGTGGCCAGTTCGAGCAGCTGCAGTCGGCGGCCGAGCGCCTGCAGGTGGTGGTGCCGGTGGCGTTGCTGCTGGTCATGGCCTTGCTGCTGATGATGTTCAACAACCTCAAGGATGGCCTTTTGGTGTTCACCGGCATTCCCTTCGCCTTGACCGGCGGGGTGCTGGCGCTGTGGCTGCGTGATATCCCGCTGTCGATTTCCGCGGGGGTCGGCTTCATCGCCTTGTCCGGGGTGGCGGTGCTCAATGGCCTGGTGATGATCGCCTTCATTCGCAGCCTGCGCGAGGAAGGCCGCAGCCTGCGGGTGGCGGTCGAGGAAGGGGCGCTGACGCGCTTGCGGCCGGTGCTGATGACGGCGTTGGTGGCCTCGCTTGGGTTCATTCCGATGGCCCTGGCGACCGGGACCGGGGCCGAGGTGCAGCGGCCGTTGGCGACCGTGGTGATTGGCGGGATCCTGTCGTCGACGGCGCTGACCTTGCTGGTGTTGCCGGCGTTGTACCAGTGGGCGTACAGGCGCGAGGAGGAGTGAGGCTGGGGGCCGCTGCGCGGCCCAATCGCCGGCAAGCCGGCTCCCACCAGGGCCTGAGCACACCACCTTCCCTCTGGGAGCCGGCTTGCCGGCGATTGGGCTGCAAAGCAGCCCCACTTTCACCCCGCGCTACGAACACTTAGCCGCTGCCCCTCAACCCCCGGCTCATCATGCAGCGAGATCCGCGAAGTCTCCGGCAACGCCAACCCCCCCACCAGCGCCACCAAGGCAATCACCACCAGGTAGAACGCCGGCGCCAGGCTGCTGCCGGTCTGCCCGATCAGCCAGGTCGCCACCAGCGGCGCGGTGCCGCCAAACAAGGTGTAAGCCACGTTGTAGGTGATCGCCGAGGCGGTATAGCGGGTACGGGTCGGGAAACTCTCCGACAGCAGCGCCGCCGTGACCACGCCACTGCACAGCGCCCCCACCGCCAGCAGAATCACCCCCAGCAGCGCCCCCGACATCGACCCGGAACTGGCCAGCCAGTACGCCGGAAACACGCACAGCATCACCCACAGGCAGGTGAAGCCGATGGTCTTGCGCCGCCCCACGCGGTCCGAGAACGCCCCGGCCAGCGGGCAGCCTGCCGCCGCGAACAGCAACGCCACCGTGGTTACCAGCAGCGACTGGGCGCGGGTGAGGTTGCCGACCAGTTGCAGGTAAGTGGCGAAGTAGGTGGTGAACATGTAGAACGACAGCGCGGTCAGCGAAATGAACGCCCCCAGGTTGCGAATGGCCCGGCCATGGCTGCGCAAGGTTTCCTTGAGCGGCGAGTGTTCATGGGCCTTGCCCTCGGCCAGCGCCTGGCGGAAGGCCGGGGTTTCTTCCATGCGCCAGCGCAGGTACAACCCCACCAGCCCCAGTGGCGCGGCCACCAGAAACGGCACGCGCCAGCCCCAGCTGCTCATCGCTTCGGCCGACAGGCTGGCTTCCAGGCCATAGGCGATCACCGCCGCGCAGGCGAATGCGGAAAAGGTCGACACCGGCACGAAACTGCCATAGAACGCCCGTCGGTTGCGCGGTGCGTGCTCCATCAGGTACGCGCAGGCCCCGGCGTACTCGCCGCCGGCGGAAAAGCCCTGCAGGCAGCGCGCCAGGGTCAGCAGCGCCGGCGCGGCGAGGCCGATGCTGGCGTAGGTCGGCAGTAGGCCGATCAGGGTGGTGGAGCCGGCCATCAGCAGGATGGTCAGCGACAGGATGCGCTTGCGCCCCAGCCGGTCGCCCAGGGCACCGAAGACGATGCCGCCCAGTGGCCGCAAGGCGAAGGCCACGGCGAACACGGCAAAGGTCTTGAGCAACGCCACGCTGGCATCGCCGCTGGCGAAGAACTGGCTGGCGATCAGGGTGGCGAGAAAGCCGTAGACCGCGAAGTCGAACCATTCGACGAAATTGCCGATGGCCGAGGCGGCGATGACCCGGCGAAGGGTGGCGGGGGATACCTCATGAGATGCGCACATGTGCAGGTGCTCCGGTTCCATAGGCAGCCTGAAGGAACGTGAGGCGGTCGAGGCCGCGTCATCGATGTTGTACCGGCAGTAGACCGGGGTGTGCGGGGTGGTGCTTCTTCATGGGCGACATCGGGATATCTGTTCTGGCCGGGCTGGCCCTATCGCCGGCAAGCCGGCTCCCACAGGCACAGCACAGGCCTTGAAAACTATGATGTCCCTGTGGGAGCCGGCTTGCCGGCGATAGGGCCTGCGCAGGCGCCAACCCATGCGCTAGAGTCTGTGGCTGCAGTTACAACGAGGAGCCGACCATGGCCCAGAACATCTACGACAACCCCGACTTCTTCGCCGGCTACAGCCAGCTGCCGCGCCAGCAGCTGGGCCTGGACGGCGCGCCGGAATGGCCGGCGATTCGCGCCATGCTGCCCAGCCTTCGCGGCAAGCGCGTGGTCGACCTTGGCTGCGGTTTCGGCTGGGCCTCGCGCTGGATGCGCGAACAAGGCGCCGCCTCGGTGCTGGGCCTGGACCTGTCGCAGAAAATGCTCGAGCGCGCCCGCCGCGACACCCATGACCCAGCCATCGAATACCGCAGCGCCGACCTCGACCAACTGCAGCTGCCGCCAGCCGCCTTCGACCTGGCCTACAGCGCACTGACCTTCCACTACGTCCAGGACTTCGCCCGCCTGGTGCGCACCCTCGCCCAGGCCCTGGCCCCGGGCGGGCACCTGGTGTTCACCGTCGAGCACCCGATCTACATGGCCGCCGCCCACCCGCAGTGGTTCAAGGACGCGGACGGCCGCCCGACCTGGCCGGTCAATGGCTACGCGAACGAGGGCGAACGGCGCACCGATTGGTTTGCCAAGGGCGTGCTGAAGTACCACCGCACCCTGGCCAGCACCCTCAATACGCTGATCGACGCCGGGTTGCGGATAAACCGGGTCGAGGAATTCGCGCCCAGCGCCGAGCAGGTGGCCGCGATGCCATCACTGGCCGAGGAGCGCGAGCGGCCGATGATGTTGCTGGTGGCCGCCCAGCGCTGAAACCGAGCAGGCCGGCCTCGCTGCCGGGCGGGCGGCGAGGCCGGTGTTCATCTACGCGTCAGAAACGCATGTCCAGCGCCACCTCGAAGGTCCTCGGTGCGCCCATGTAGTACTGCTGCCCGTAGGCCTGCTTGGCATACACCTCGTCGGTCAGGTTGCGCACCCGCCCGGTGAGCGTGGTGTGCTCGTCCAGCCGGTAGCGGGCGAAGGCGCCGAACAGGGTATAGGCCGGGGCCTTGAGGGTATTGGCGTTGTCGGCATACACCGAACCGACGTAGCGCCCATCCATGCCCACCGACCAGGCGGGGTTGAAGCTGTAGGTCAGCCACAGGTTGGCGACGTTGGCTGGCACGTTGACCGGGTTGTTGCCCTCGCGCGACACCGACACGCCGTTGACGGCCTCGTTGAAGGTGTCGTACTTGGCGTCCACATACGCATAGTTGGCCTCGGCCAGCAGCTTGGCCGTCACCTGCAGGCGCCCGGCCAGCTCGATGCCGCGGGAGGTCTGCTGGCCGGCCTGGACCGTGAGGTTGGGGTCGACCGAATCGCGCACGGCAAAGTCCTTGCGCACGATCTGGTACAGCGCCACCGTCGCCGCGCCGCGCCCGTCGAGGAAATCGAACTTGCTGCCCACTTCCCACTGCTCGCCCTTGGACAGGTCGTACAGGCCGACATTGGAATAGGTGGCTGCAGCGAGCGAGCCGGCCGGCAGGTCGGCGGCGGTGCTGTACTGGGCATAGACGCTGGCCGACGGGGTGAGCGCGTAGGTCAGGCCGATGCGCCCGGACAGCGGCTCCCAGCGCCGCTCGAAGTAGGCCGGCGAGGTGGGGGTGACGGCGCCGTAGTTGGTCACCTGCATGTCCAGGTAGTCGTAGCGCAGGGCGGTCAGCAGGGCCAGGCGCTCGGTCAGTTGCAGGCGGTTTTCGGCGAACACGGCGCGGTTGGTCAGCTCGTGGCGGCGCTGCTTGGTCAGGCCGGCATTGACCCCGGGGATGTCGTCGAAGCTGCCCGGGTCGAAGTGCTCGGGGTCGACCACGTCGGTGTAGCTGCCCGAGGTCGGGTACAGGGTCTGGCGCATGCGCGAATAGTCCAGGCCCAGCGACCACTGGCTGGCCAGGCCGAACAGGTGGTTGTCATGGCGCAGTTCGATGCGGTCGCCCAGCACGTTCTGGTCGTGGCGTTGCAGGTAGGGGCTGGCGCGCTGCACATCGCCGTTCGGGGTGTAGCTGTAGCGCTCCAGGTTGCGGTAGTCGCGCTGGGCGTTGTAGTGGTACAGCGTGTTCTGCACGCTGGTGCTGTCGCTGAGCTGGTAGTCGAGGATCGAGCGCAGCCAGCGCACCCGTTGCTCGTAACGGCCGTCCGCGACGTTGTAGTTTTCGAAGCGGCGGCTGTTGTCGATCTTCATGGTGCTGCGCCCGGGCAGGATCGGCGAGCCCCAGTACGGGCTGTCCTCGCGGTCTTCCTGGTACTCCAGCGCCAGGGTGTGGGTGAGGTTGGGGGTGAGGTCACTGAGCAGCGAAAACGCCAGGCTGTCGGTTTGCCGCTCGTTGCGGTCGATGTAGCCGTTGCCGCTGCCATGGCTGTAGTCCAGGCGCATGAAGTGGCGGGCGTCGGCGGGGTTGCTGGCCAGGGCCTGGTTGATGCCGAAGGCCACTTCCGAATCGTCGAAGCTGCCATAGCGCACTCGCCCGTCGATGATCTGCTGGTCGCGGCTGGCGAGCTTGGTGATGTAGTTGATCGAGCCGCCGACCGAGCCTGCGCCATGCAGGAACGACGACGGCCCGCCGAGCAGTTCGACGCGGTCCAGCACCCAGGCATCCACCGGCCGCGTGGCGCTGCTGTAGCCCAGGTTGATGCCGTTGTAGAGCTGGGTGACCTGGTTCTGGGTGAAGCCGCGGTAGCTGACGAAGCCGCCGTAGCCTGGGTTGGCCGAGGCGTTGACGCCGGTCATGGCGTTGATCACGTCCTGGCTGTCCTTGGCGCCGCGCTCTTCGATCACGCGCCGGTCCGACACGCTCACCGAGGCGGGCGTTTCGCGGGCGGTCAGGCCCAACCGGGAGCCGGTGCGGATGGGTTCATCCAGCTGCACGCCGGAGGGCGCTTCGCGCTCGCCGTCGATGGTGGTGGCGCTCAGTTCAACGGCGGCATCGTCCGCCCAGGCAAAGGTGCAGGTGCCCATGAGGAGCACCAGGGAGGTATTGCGAAACATGTTTTTATGTCTTCCACGCAAGGGTCATGGCTGACCACGCACGCGCGCAGGCGCGCCCGGCTTATCAGTGGTCAGGCGAAATGCAAGGCTGCAGCGGGGAAGACGGCGGGGGAGGCGCGGGGGTTGAGGGCAGGGCGTTGGTAGCGTGGCGGCGGCTGCGCCCAGCTGCGCACCACGATCGGCGAGCTGGCGGCGCTGTGGGCCGGGGCGAACGACCAGCCGGCGCTGCTCAGCGGCACGGCCATGCCGAACGAGGAACACACCGGGCAGTCGAGCTGGGCCATGTGCTGGTCGCCGCCGGCGCCATCGAGGTCGATGGCCACGCCGTGCTCGCTGTTGATCGAGCAGAACCCGCCTTCCAGGCCGGCCAGGCGCAGGCCGCCCATCTGGCCATGGTGCAGGCCGCACAGCAATAGGCTGAACAGGACGCTGGCATAGAGCGTCCAGGCGGTCAGCGTGCGGGTCTGCCGGGTGGTTTTCATGGCGGCGAATCTACCACCCGGACGAACGGTCGGGTAGCCCTTGGGCGCGGCAGGTTGTCGCAGCTAGGCGGCCCGCTCCAGGGCATCGAGCAGCTCGACGAACTCCTGCGCCAGCCTGTGCCGCGGCGCCAGGTGCACCAGCGGCACCGAGACCTGGTGCGATTCACGCATCTTGATCGAGCTGCTCAGGTACACCGGCAACACCGGCAGGCCTTCGCTGCGCAGATGATCGACCAGGGTCTGGTGCAACGCCGTGCGCCCGGCGAACTGGTTGACCACCACGCCTTCGACCTGCAGCGCCGGGTTGTGGTCCTGGCGCAGTTCCTCGACTTCGGCCATGACGCTGTACAGCGCCTGGCGCGAGAAGCTGTCGCAGTCGAATGGAATCAGCAGGCGCTCGGCCGCCACCAGGGCGCTGAAAGTGTAGAAGTTCAGTGCAGGCGGGGTGTCGATGTAGATGCGTTCGTAGTCTTCGCCCAGCTCCACCAGCAGCTTGCGCAGCTTGTTGATCTTGAACTTGCTCTCCAGCTTGCTCTGCAGGTCGCTGAGGTCGGGGCTGGCGGTGACCAGGTGCAGGTTGGGGTAGCGCGTCTGGGTGACCGCCACGCGGTGCTTCTTGCCGGCGGCGAGCGTGGGCGAGAGGGTCTGGCGGAAGAAGTCGGCGATGCCGGCGGGGATGGCGTCGTCGGTCAGCCCGGTGAGGTAGTAGGTGGCGTTGGCCTGCGGGTCGAGGTCGACCAGCAGTGTGCGATAGCCCTCGGCGGCGCTGGCTGCGGCCAGGTTGCAGGCAATGCTCGATTTGCCCACGCCACCTTTCTGATTGAAAACCACACGACGCATGAGACGCTCATCCATGAAGGGGGAAATGTCAGGTTGGGGTCAATCCTATGACCGAAAGACGACAGTTTTATGACAACACTTGTTACAACTAGCGTAGTAGAGCTTTTTCTTCCTGCTCGGCCAATTCGTCCTCCACCTGCTGCATGCGCTGCTCGGCCAGCGCCTGCACCTTCGGATCGCGCGCGGTCTCGCGCATCAGCCGGGTGAGCTTGGCGCTCAGTTGCTTGCCCGCTTCGGTGTCTTCCATGGCCCGGGCCTTGGCCGGGTCGCGGGTGGCGGCGACGATGCTGGCGAATTCGGCGTCGCTGAAGTTCTGCTCGCTGTAGAGCTTGAACAGGTCCTGGCGCTGGTCCTCGACCGTGAGGTGCTTGCGCAGCACCGCGCCGATGGCCTGCTCGTCGAGCTGCGGGTGGGTGCGCTGCAGCAGCGCGGCCATGCGCTCGATGTTGTGCTCGTAGGCTTCCTGCAAGGGCAGGTTGGCCAGGATCTGTGCTTCACGGGTGGGCTTCTGGTCGCAGGCGCAGAGCGCGGCAGCGAACAGCAGGGGCAACAGCAACTTCGGCAAGCGGGGCATGGAGGTGGGCCTTGGGCGGGTGTTTCAGAGCGGCGATTATAGCGGGGCGCCCGGGCAATTGCGCCGGGCACCGTGCGGGCGATTCAAGGCGTGCCGTTGCGGCCGTGGGCGACGAAGCCGCGGCGTGCGGTGAGGCGCTCGAAGTACGCGCTCACCGCTGGCAGCGGCGGGTGCTCGAAGGGCGTCTCGAACCAGCGGTTCACCGACAGCCCGATGGGGATGTCGGCCAGGGTGAAGTGCTCACCTGCCACGTAGGCACCGGTGGCGGCGAGCTGGCGCTCGAGGATCTGCATGTTGTGCGCCCACTGCGCGCAGCCCTCGGCCAGCGCCTGCGGGTCCTGGTGCGCCGGGGAGTGGCGTACCAGCGACTGGAAGGCATAGCTCCAGGCGCGGTTCAGGTCCGAGGCCTGCCAGTCGATCCACTGGTCCACGCGGGCCCGGGCGATTGCCTCGGTGGGGTAGCAGGCGGCATCGCCATAGCGGTTGGCGAGGTAGCGGATGATGCTGTTGGACTCCCAAAGAGTGAAGTCGCCATCCTGGATCACCGGCACCATGGCGTTGGGGTTGAGGGCGATAAATTCCGCGCTGCTGGTGGGCTTGAAGCCCGTGCCCCAGTCTTCGCGCTGGAACGGGATATCGAATTCGACGCAGGCCCAGAGGACCTTGCGCACGTTGATGGAAGACGCTCTGCCCAGTATCCGTAACATGCCGTGGTCCTTGCTCGGGGAAGCGCCGATCGTCCGACAGGCCATGATCTGGGTCAAGGGGCTGGGTGAAAACTACCCAGGGCTGTGCCGAATTGGTGCATATTTGCCTCCAAATAAGTCACGCAGCACACATCGATCGCGCCCGATCGGCGCTTTACTGTGCATGTTGCACCGGTTTTCCTATGCCTCGCGCCTGCTTTTTTCGGCTTTTCCAGCCCCTGCAAAAGCGGCCCGCATATTGCTCTTGCCGCTGCACCTACTACCCGGAGCACCCCGACCATGAGCTCACCCTCCGAATTCCCCCTGTGCGAAGCGCCCCAGCATGCGCGCAAGGGCCTGTTGCCGATCGCCATGGTGCTGTTCAGCTTCACCTTCTTCACCGGCACCATGTTCGCCGGCGGCAAGCTGGGCATGGCCTTCGGCTTCGTCGACATGCTCTGGGTCGCCGTCATCGGCAACAGCCTGTTGGCGCTGTATGCCGCAGCGCTGGCGTTCATCGCCTCGCGCAGCGGGCTCAATACCGTGCTCATGGGCCGCTTCTGCTTCGGTGAGGCGGGCAGCCGGCTTTCGGACTTTCTGCTCGGTTTCGCCGAACTTGGCTGGTACGCCTGGGGCACCGCCACGGTGGCCATCGTGCTGGTCAAGCTGCTGGGGCTGGCGCCTGGCTTCACGGTGCCGCTGATGGTGCTGTTCGGGCTGGGCTTCAGCATTACCGCCATCGTCGGCTTCAAGGGCCTGGACCTGCTGTCGCGGGTGTCGGTGCCGCTGATGTTCGCGCTGCTGGTGATCTCCATGGTGATCGCCACCCGTGATGTCGGCGGCCTGCAGCAGCTCGCCGCGCTGGTGCCGCATGAAACCCTGACCTTCTCGGCCGCAGTGACCATGGTCTTCGGCACCTTCGCCAGCGGCGCCACCCAGGCCACCAACTGGACGCGCCTGTCGCGCAGCGGGCGGGTGGCAGTCACCGCCAGCATCGTCGCGTTCCTGCTCGGCAACGGCCTGATGGTGGTGGCGGGGGCCTGGTGCGCGATGGTCTACCAGCAGGCCGACATCGTCGAGGTGATGATGCTTCAGGGCCTGTCGTTCGCGGCGGTGGTGATGCTCTGCCTGAACCTGTGGACCATCCAGGGGCCGACCATCTACAACGTCTCGGCGGCGGCCTGCCACCTGCTGCGCAGCGAACGCCGGCGCAGCATGACCCTGGCGGCCGCGGGTGTCGGCATCCTGCTGGCGATCGGTGGCATGTACGAAATGCTGATCCCGTTCCTGGTGCTGCTGGGCTCGATCATCCCGCCGGTGGGTGGGGTGATCATGGCCGACTTCTGGTACCGCCACCGTGGCAAGTACCCGGCGCTGGCCTCGGTCAGCCTGCCGCGCTACAACGTTGCCGGGCTGTTCGCCTATGCCGTCGGCGCGGTGCTGGCCTACGCCTCGCCGTGGGTCGCGCCGCTGGTGGGCATCAGCGCCTCGGCGCTGTGCTACATCCTGCTGCTCGAGCTGCGTGGCCGGCGCCAGGTTCTGGGCCAGGCCGAGGCCGAGCAGTGAGCCTGGCACTTGAACAACTGCTGTGCCTGCCGGGCCTGCAAGACATGCGCGTGCGCGCCGGCGCCCGCCACCTGCAGCGGCGCGTGCGCTGGCCCTACGTGGCGGAGAACGAAGGCATCGCCGAATGGGTGATGGGCGGCGAGCTGGTGTTCGTCACCGGCATCAACCACCCGCGTGGCGAGGGCAACCTGCTGAGCCTGGTGGAGGATGGCGAGGCGGTGGGCATCGCCGGCATGGTGATCCTCACCGGTGGCTCGTTCATCCAGCGCATACCGCCTGCGGTCATCGCCCGCGCCGAGCAGCTGGGCCTGCCGCTGATCGAGCAGCCCTATGCGCTGAAGATGGTGGTGGTCACCCACCTGATCGGTACCGCGCTGGTCCAGATGACCCAGGAGCGGCGTTCGCGCAACGACATCCTCGGCCAGTTGCTGACCGGCGATTACCCCAGCCTGGCCATCGCCCGCCAGCGTGCGGCGCACCTGCAACTGGCGCTGGACGGCCCGCGCCGGCTGGTGGCGCTGCGCCTGTCGGCGGTCGACGGGCTGTTCGAACGGCACGGCCTGGCCCAGGGCGAGCGCCTGTGGCAAGGCACCCGGCAGGCACTGGAAGACGTGCTGGAAGCCTGGTGCCGCAGCCGGCCCGAAGCGGTCACGGCGCAATTGGCCGGGGACTTGTTCGTGCTGCTGTTGCCCGACGCGCCCGACCTGCGCGCAGCCCTGGCTGGCCTGCACCGGCAACTGGCCGAGCTGGCGGGCGAGATGAGCCTGTTCATGGGCCTTTCCAGCCCCGCCGAGGACTGTGCCCGCTACCGCCAGGCCCTGAACGAAGCGCGCCAGGCGCTGGAGGTGGCGCAGAACCTGCGCCCGGCCAGCGGCCTTTGCGACTTCAGCGAGCTGGGCGTGCTGCGCTTGCTGCAAGGGGTGGTCGACCGTTCGCTGCTCGACGACTTCGTCAGCCAGACCCTCGGCCCGCTGCGCAGCCCCGGGCGCAAGCAGCCCAATACCTTGTTGCACACCCTCGATGCCCTGCTCATGGAAAACGGCAACGGCCTCAAGGCCGGGCAGCGCCTGGGTGTGCACCGCAACACCATCAACCAACGGATGCAACGCATCGAACAACTGAGCGGGCAGTCCCTGGACGACCCGCTTTTTCGCATGAATGCTGCGGTCGCTATGCTGATATGGCGCATGACCGAAGCCCAAGGCAAGGAGTAACTCCATGAACATCATCAACGCACGCCTGCGCGGCAAGGCCGGCTTGTTCCGCATCGAACTGCAGGGCGAGCGCATCGCCGCCATCGTGCCCCAGGCCGAGGTAGTCGCTGCCGCCGGCGACGACCTGGACGCCCAGCAGAACCTGGTGGTGGCGCCCTTCGTCGAGCCGCACATCCACCTGGACGCGACCCTCACCGCAGGCGAGCCGAACTGGAACATGAGCGGCACCCTGTTCGAAGGCATCGAGCGCTGGGCCGAGCGCAAGGCGATCACTACCCACGACGACATCAAGACCCGCGCCAAGAAGACCATCGGCATGCTGGTGGACCACGGTATCCAGCATGTGCGCACCCACGTCGACGTCACCGACCCCAAGCTCACCGCGCTCAAGGCCATGGTCGAGGTGCGCGAGGAAGTGCGCGCGCTGGTCGACCTGCAGATCGTCGCCTTCCCCCAGGAGGGCATCGAGTCGTATGCCAACGGCCGGGCGCTGATGACCGAGGCGGTGGCCATGGGCGCCGATGTGGTGGGCGGCATCCCGCACTTTGAAAACACCCGCGACCAGGGCGTGTCGTCGGTGAAGTTCCTGATGGAACTGGCCGAGCGCACCGGTTGCCTGGTGGATGTGCATTGCGACGAGACCGACGACCCGCAGTCGCGTTTTCTCGAAGTGCTGGCCGAAGAGGCGAGGGTGCGTGGCATGGGCGCGCGGGTGACGGCGAGCCACACCACGGCCATGGGCTCGTATGACAATGCCTACTGCTCCAAGCTGTTCCGCTTGCTGAAGATGTCGGGCATCAACTTCGTCTCGTGCCCGACCGAAAGCATCCACCTGCAGGGGCGCTTCGACACCTACCCGAAACGCCGCGGCCTGACCCGCGTGGCGGAAATCGACCGGGCCGGGATGAACGTCTGCTTTGGCCAGGATTCGATTGTCGACCCGTGGTACCCGCTGGGCAACGGCAACATCCTGCGCATCCTCGAGGCCGGCCTGCACATCTGCCACATGCTCGGCTACGAGGACTTGCAGCGCTGCCTGGACCTGATCACCGACAACAGCGCCCGCACCCTCAACCTGGGTGAGCGCTATGGCATCGAAGTGGGGCGCCCGGCGAACCTTTTGTTGCTGTCGGCAGCCGATGACTACGAGATGGTCCGCAGCCAGGGGCATGCACGGGTGTCGGTGCGCCACGGCAAGGTGCTGATGCGGCGCACCCCGGCGCAGATCGAACGCTTCGCCTGAAGCGTTCACCACGCTTTGTGGGAGCCGGCTTGCCGGCGATGCAGACACCGCGGTGCAGGGCACCGGCTGCGCCGGTGATCGCCGGCAAGCCGGCTCCCACAATGTCAGCGGTGTTTGCCCAGGCGCAGACATCCGCCGCCAGCTCTGGCATCGTATGGCACCGACTCAAGCCAAACTGCCAAGCCCCTATGGACTCGCTCTACCTCATCGCCCTCGGCGCCATCGTTGCCGGTTTCGTCCAGGGCCTTTCCGGCTTCGCCTTCGGCATGGTCGCCATGTCGTTCTGGGCCTGGGGCCTGGAGCCGCGCCTGGCGGCCTCGCTGACCGTGTTCGGCAGCCTCGCCGGCCAGCTGATCGCCGTGTTCAGCGTGCGCCGCGGCTTCAGCTGGCCGCTGTTGTGGCCCTTCGTGCTCGGCGGCCTGGCCGGCATCCCGCTGGGGGTGTGGGTGCTGCCGTACCTCAACATGCTCTGGTTCAAGGCCGTGTTCGGCACGCTGCTGGTGCTGTGGTGCCCGTTGATGCTGTTGGCGCCGCGCCTGCCCAGGCTGCCGGGCAACCGCCTGGCCGACGGCGCCGTGGGCATGCTCGGCGGGGCGCTGGGCGGCATCGGCGGCTTTACCGGCACAGTGCCTACACTGTGGTGTACCTTGCGCGGCTTCGAGCGTGATACCCAGCGCGCGGTCATCCAGAACTTCAACCTGTCGATGCTGGCGGTAACCATGCTCACCTACCTGGGCACCGGCGTGGTCACCCGCGACATGCTGCCCTCGTTCGGCGTGGTGCTGCTGGCCATGGCCTTGCCGGCGCTGTTCGGCACGCGGGTGTACCTGGGTATCAGCGAGCAAGCGTTCCGCCGCGTGGTGCTGGGTTTGCTGACCCTGTCCGGGGTGGCCATGCTGATGGCCTCGTTGCCCCAGTTGCTGGCCGCTTGAACTTGCCTGGGGGCGCCGAACTTGGCACCCTTTGGCCCGTTTCGCACTTACCGCTACAGAAGGAATCGCACCGTTGAGTTGGGACATCACCAGGAAACCCCTCGCGGCCACGCTGCTGGTCCTGATCGCCATGCTGCTGTTCTACGTACTGTTCAAGAACAACGCGCGGCTGGATGCATCCCTGACCTACGCCTACCTCACCTACCCGAGCCAGTTCAGCGAGCGCATCAGCCGCGCCAACGAGCAGCTCAAGTACGAACAGTTGCAGCCGCGCATCGGCCGCATCGCCGAAGGCGCGTTGAACCCGGACCAGGTCGACCGCCTGGTGGAACTGGCCCAGGCGCCTTACGCGCAGTTGTTTGCCAAGCCGTTCGAAGCGGGCCTGGTGGACCACCGCACGGGCCTGCTGATCGACCTGCACAACAGCGGCGACACCGTGGTGCGCGAGGTCAAGATCCGCCTGCCGGCCAAGGGCCTGGTACAGGTACGCGATGCGGCAGGCAACGACACCCTCTACGAAACCTCGACGCCTCAGGTCCAGATCGCCAGCATCGAAGCAGGTGGGGTGTACAAGGTGTGGGTCTATTTCGATGCCGACTATGCGCAGATCCGCCAGGGCGGCATCAGCATCAGCCACGCCGACGGCGCGGCGGATGTGCAGGTGTACCGCGAGTTCGCCGGCTTCCCGGCGCTGGTGGCGCGCTACAGCAGCGAACTGGTGATGCTGCTGGGCGTGCTGGTGCTGGGCGTGCTCGGGCTCGGGGCCTGCCTGGTGCGGCGGCGGGTGCCAGGCTTGCCTTCCTGAGTGAGCCCTGAGGGGCGTCAGTGAGCGCTGTCGTGCAGCGCCAGGCTTTCGCGCAGTTGCGCGACCATGGCGGTGCGCAGATCTTCCGGTGCCTGCACACGAATCGAACCTGCCTGGGACAGCAGCCAACCCATCAGCGCACGGCTGTCGTCGACCGTGGCCGCCAGCCTGGCGCCGCCGGTGCGCTGTGGTGCCAGCTGCATGTCTTCGGACAGCGGCTGGTCTTCCAGGCGCCGGGCAAGGCCGTCGTCCACCCAGGCGCGCAGTTCGATCTGCGCGGTGGGCGAAAGCTGGTCGGGTTGCAGCTGTTGCACTTCCTCCAGGCTCAACCCCGGTTGCCAGTACCAGCCATAAGGCATGCCCTTGCTGTTGCAGTGCACCGGAAACAGCGTGGCCAGCTCATTGAGGTCGCGTTCCACCGTGCGCTTGCTGGTCTTGTGCCCGGCCTTGGCCAGGGCGGCCTGCAACTGCAGGGCACTCATGCCGGGGTGGCGGTCGGGCAGCAACTTGAGCAGCTGCCACTGGCGGGCGATGGTATGGCGGGTAGGGTGGCTGGGCACGGGTCTCGTCCTTGAGCGCCGGGCGCAAGGTGCGCCCGCAGTGATGGCATATAGCTATTGTGCGTAGCATACCCGTTCACAGGATCGGATCCAAGTTCCAGCCCGGCCCACCTGTCAGTCCAGGCTGGCTTGCAACGCCTCGATGAACACCTCTTCGGCGCGGCTCAAACGCTGCTCCCGGTTCCACAGCAGGTGGATGTCCACATCGGCGATCCCCTCTTGCGGCGCCAGCTTCCACAGCAGCCCCGCAGCCACGTCCGGCGCCACCACGTGCTCCGGCAGGCAGCCGATGCCGAAGCCTGCGATCACCAGCCGGCGCACTTCCTCAAGGCTTGGCGAAGAGGCCACGATGCGCCCGGAGAAGCCCTGCTGGTCGCGGAAGATGGTCAGCGGCGAGAGCATGCCGCCGATCTGGTCGCTGGTGAAACTGACGAAGTTCTCCCGCTGCAGGTCGCCTTCGGCCTGGCCGAACAGGGCATGGTGCTTGCCGCAGAAGAAGGCGTAGCGCTGGCGCAGGAACAGCCGCTGCTCCAGCCGCGGTTGTGGCCGGCGGTTGAGGCTCAGGCCTGCGGTGGCGGTCTTTTCCTGCAATGCGGCGACGATGTCGGAGCTGCGCATCACGTCGATTTCCAGGTCCACCCGTGGGTGCAAACGGTGGAAATCGGCGAGAAAATCGTCGAAACGCTCGCTGACGATGCGGCTGATCATCAGCAACCGCACCTTGCCCACCAGCTCATCGGCCGGTTGCTCCAACAGGCCGCCGATCTGCGACATCTGCCCGTACACCTCGCCAGCCAGCTGGAACAGCTGCTCGCCCATGTCGGTGAGCACGAAGCGTGGCCCGCGGCGGGCAATCAGCTGGCGCCCCAGCTGGTCTTCCAGGCGCTTGAGGGCCTGGCTCACGGCCGGCTGGGTCAGGTGCAGGCGCGCGGCGGCGCGGCTGATCGACAGCTCCTGGCCGATCACGCGGAAGGTGCGCAGCAGGTTCCAGTCGAGGCGGTCGTTGAGCAGGCGGTCAGACATAGGGGGGGCTCGATGATAAGCGTGGTTAATAGTTCGAATAATAAATAGAAAATTGACTAATCATAGCCCCAGGCCGATAAATCGCAGTCAGCGCGCCGCCAGAGCGCCACCGTGACCCTTCCAACTCCTGCCAGAAAAACAAGCAAAGGAGCCCCCCATGAAGCCAACCGCTTCGCCCCAGCCGCGCCGCGCCGCTGCCGCCGCGTTCATCGGTACCATGATCGAGTGGTACGACTTCTACATCTATGCCACCGCCGCCGCCCTGGTGTTCGGCGCCTTGTTCTTCCCCTCCGACAACAGCCTGTTCAGCACCATGGCCGCCTTCGGCACCTTTGCCGTGGGCTTTTTCGCCCGGCCACTGGGCGGCATCGTGTTCGGCCATGTGGGCGACCGCATCGGGCGCAAGAAGTCGCTGGTCATCACCTTGCTGATGATGGGCATCGTCACCGTGTGCATCGGCCTGCTGCCGACCTACGCGCAGATCGGCACCGCAGCACCGGTGCTGCTGATCATCCTGCGCGTGGTCCAGGGTATCGCCGTGGGCGGTGAGTGGGGCGGGGCGGTGCTGATGGCCGGGGAGCATGCGCCCAAGGGCCGGCGCAACTTCTTTGCCTCGTTCGCCCAGCTGGGCAGCCCGGCGGGGCTGATCCTGTCGCTGCTGGCCTTTGGCGCCGTCACCCGCCTGCCGGAGGATCAGCTGATGAGCTGGGGCTGGCGCGTGCCGTTCCTGGCCAGCGCGCTGCTGTTGCTGGTGGGCCTGGCGATTCGCCTGGGGGTCAACGAATCGCCCGAATTCCTGGCCAGCCGCGAGCAGGCGCAAAAGGCCCTGCGCAAGGAGCAGGCACCGGTGCTGGAAGTGCTGCGCACCGCCTGGCGCCCGCTGCTGCTGTGCATCGGCGCCAATACCCTGGGCATTGCCGGGGTCTATTTCACCAACACCTTCATGATCAGCTACACCACCCAGCAGCTGCACCTTGAACGCTCGCTGATTCTCGAGTGCCTGTTCTTCGTCGCGATCATCCAGTTCTGCGTGCAGCCGCTGGCCGCCTGGCTGTCGGAAAAACTCGGCGCCACACGCTTTCTGGCCCTGGTCGCGCTGCTGGCCATGGCCTCGCCGTACCCGATGTTCGTGCTGGTCAGCTCCGGCCAAGGGCCGTTGATCGTGCTCGGCATCGCCCTGGCCGCCGCCTGCATGGCCTCGTTCTACGCGGTGATCGCCGGCTACGTCAGCGGCATGTTCGAAACCCGCGTGCGCTACACCGCCATTTCCATGGCCTACCAGGTGTGCGGCGCCATCGCCGGCGGCCTGACCCCACTGATCGGCACCTGGCTGGCCCACACCTTCACCGGGCAGTGGTGGCCGATGGCCGTGTTCTACACCCTGATCGCCAGCGTTTCCCTGGCCTGCGTGCTGGCCCTGTCGCGCCAGTACGCCCGCAGCCAGCAACTGGAACTGGCCTGAATCATTCGTTTTAGTTAGGAGTACCCCTATGTTGAAAAGCAATGGCGAGCGCCTGTGGGCGAGCCTGATGGCCATGGCCGAAGTCGGCGCCACCGCCCGCGGCGGCAGCTGCCGCCTGGCCCTGAGCGACGAGGACAAGGCCGGCCGCGAGCTGTTCAGCCACTGGTGCCGCGAGGCCGGGCTGAGCCTGTCGGTGGACGCCATCGGCAACCTGTTCGCCCGCCGCCCCGGCAGCGACCCGGATGCCGCCCCGGTGATGATCGGCAGCCACCTCGACACCCAGCCCGAAGGCGGCCGTTTCGATGGCGTCTACGGCGTGCTGGGTGGGCTGGAGGTGGTACGGCGCCTGAACGACCTGGGCATCCAGACCCGCAAGCCGCTGGAAATCGCCGTGTGGACCAACGAGGAGGGCGCCCGTTTCACCCCGGCCATGTTCGGCTCGGCGGTGTTCACCGGCACCCTGGCCCTGGAGCAGGCCCTGGCCATCCGCGATGCCGACGGCATCAGCGTGGCCGCTGAACTGCAGCGCACCGGGTACGCCGGCCAGCGCCCGCTGGGCGGCAAGGTCGATGCCTACTTCGAGGCGCATATCGAGCAAGGCCCAATTCTCGAGGACAACGCCAAGGCCATTGGCGTGGTCAGCGGCGGCCAGGCCATCCGCTGGCTGGACGTCACCGTCGAAGGCATGGCCGCGCATGCCGGCACCACGCCGATGCCGCTGCGCAAGGACGCCCTGTATGGCGCCGCGCGGATGATCCAGGCCGTCGAGCAGCTGGCCGCCGATTTCGCCCCGCAGGGCCTGACCACCGTGGGCGAGCTGTCGATTGCCAAGTCCTCGCGCAACACCATCCCGGGTGCGCTGCGCTTCACCGTCGATTTGCGCCACCACCGTGACGAGGCCATCGAGGCCATGGAACGCGACCTGGGCCAGCAGTTGCAGGCCATCGCCGCCCAGCGCGGCCTCAAGGTGCGCATCGAGCGCCACTGGGTCAGCCCGGCGACGCCCTTCGATGCCGACTGCGTGGCCGCCGTGCAGCAGGCGGTGGACGGCCTTGGCTATGCCCAGCAGGCCATCGTCAGCGGCGCCGGCCACGATGCCATCCTGCTGGCGCGCTACTGCCCGACGGCGATGGTGTTCATCCCCTGCGTCGGCGGCCTGAGCCACAACGAGGCCGAAGACGTGCTGCCCGAGGATGCCCGCCAGGGTGTCGACGTACTGCTCAACGCCGTGCTGGCCCGCGCCGGCCGTGTCGAACAAGGAGAAGCCTGATGCGTTGCTACTTCCACCCCGAACAACTGCTGCACCATCCGCGCAGCTACTACTCGCGCGGCGCCATGCGCACCCCGCAGGAAGTCCCCGAGCGCGCCCAGCGCCTGCTGCAGGCGGCCAAGGGCCTGGGCTTCGACATCCGCCAGCCCGACGATGCCGGGCTTGGCCCGCTCAAGGCCGTGCATGGCCAGGCGTACCTGGCCTTCCTCGAAGAGGCCCATGCACGCTGGAAGGAAGTGCCCGAGGACTGGGGCGATGAGGTGATGTCGAACATCTTCGTGCGCGAGCCCAATGCCCTGCGCGGCATCCTTGCCCAGGCCGGGCGCTACCTGGCCGACGGCAGCTGCCCGGTGGGCGAGCACACCTGGCGTTCGGCCTACTGGTCGGCGCAGAGCGCGGTGGCCGCGGCCAAGGCCATCCTCGATGGCGAGCCGGCCGCTTACGCGCTGTGCCGGCCACCGGGGCACCATGCACGGTTCGATGCGGCTGGGGGGTTCTGCTATGTGAACAATGCCGCGGTCGCCGCCCAAGCCTTGCGCAGCCGCTACAGCCGCGTGGCGATACTCGATACCGACATGCACCATGGGCAGGGGATCCAGGAGATCTTCTACGAACGCAATGATGTGCTGTATGTGTCGACCCATGGTGATCCGACCAACTTCTATCCAGGCGTGGCGGGGTTCGAGGACGAGCGCGGCAGTGGCGCGGGGGAGGGGTACAACCTCAACCTGCCGATGGCCCATGGCGCCAGTGAGGCGGATTTCATGGGGCAGCTGGAGATTGCCCTGGATGCGGTGAAGGACTTTGGGGCCGAGGTGCTGGTGCTGTCGCTGGGGTTCGATATCTACGAGCTGGACCCGCAGAGCAAGGTGGCGGTGACGACCGAAGGGTTCGCGCTATTGGGTGAACGGATTCGGGCGTTGCGCATGCCGTGCGTGATCGTGCAGGAGGGGGGTTATCACCTGGAGAGCCTGGAGGCCAATGCGCAGGCGTTTTTTGCGCAGAAGGGGGATTGGCGGTAGGTCAGGGGCTCGCCACAGCATTTTCACCGCCCAATAGATCGCGCGCCGCCCGCGCGGCGCATCGCGGATAAATCCGCTCCTACATTTGTTGCAACGTGCCACGGTCTGTCAGGCCATGGTTGTCCGCTTTTTGCGCCCGTCGAGAAATCGCGTCGTGCCACCCAGGCTGGCAACCATGGCCTATCAGACATAGGCACGTTGCAACAAATGTAGGAGCGGATTTATCCGCGATGCGCCGCGCGGGCGGCGCTCGATCTCACAAACACCCAAAATCCCGCGACAAGCGCCTAGATCCCCCCCCGGCGCACATGCTTCACCAGCACCTTCTCCAACAATTCCCACATCGCCGGGTCCGTACTGAACGCCACATTGAAGCGCATCCACCCGGTCGGTTCGGCATCGACCATGAACAACTGCCCAGGCCCGAGCATGATGCCTTTCTCCAGTGCATCATCCAGCAGCGCCGCACTGTCCGGAATCGCCGGGTGCCGGGTCCAGATGTACATCCCCTCGTCCGACTCGGTGAACAGCTCGAAGCCCAGCCGGTGCAGGTGCCGGCCCACGTCCTGGTGCGCCTCGGCCAGGCGCTGGCGCAGGCGCTTGAGGTGCTTGCGCCAGCGGCCGTCGATGATCGCCGCGTACACCACGCGCTCCATCACCTGCGAGGTGGTCAGGCCCGAGCGCATCTTCATGTGCAGCAGCTTCTGCGCAAGCTCCGGGTTGGCCAGCAGGTAACCGACCCGCACGTTGGGCGAGATGCTCTTCGAATAGCTGCCCACGTACACCACCTGCTGCAGGTGGTCCAGGCTGGCCAGGCACGGCTGTGGCTCGGCGATCATGTCGGCGTACAGGTTGTTCTCCACCAGGCGAAAGCCATGCTGGCTGGCCAGTTGCAGCAGCCGGTGCAACTGCGGCAGCGGGGTGCGCGAACAGGTCGGGCTGTGCAGGTGCGGCTGGGTGAAGAACGCGGTCGGGCGGTGGTGCGCCAGCAACTGCTCGAGGTGGTTGAGGTCGTAGCCGTTGGGGGTGCGCGGCACGCCGACCAGGGTGGCACCCTGGGTGCGCAGCACGCTCATCAGGTTGGGGTAGCCCGGGTCGTCCACCAGCACCACGTCACCGGGGCGCACCAGGGTGCGCACGGCCAGGTCCAGCGCCTGGCTGGCGCCGTGGGTGAGCATCAACTGCGCAGGATTGGCGACGATCGACAACTCTTGCTGCAAGTTCTGCGCAGTCAGCGCGCGCAGCTCCGGCAGGCCCATCGGGTCGCCGTAGCCGGACAGCTCCAGCGGGCTGCCGGCCACTTGGCGCAGGCCGCGGCGCAGGCCGTCTTCGTACATCCAGTCGTTAGGCAGCCAGCCGCAGCCCGGCTTGTACGGCAGCTGGCGGGTTTCGAAGATCTGCTGCAGGTACCACTCGGAGTTGAACAATGGTCGAGTGGTGTCGGCTTCGCTGTTGTGGTTGTCCAGCAGCTCGGCCGCCGCGCGGTTGACGAAGAACCCGGCATTGCCCCTGCTCACCAGCAGGCCCTGGGCCACCAGGCGGTCGTAGGCCTCGACCACGGTGAAGGTGCTCACCGAGTACGTGGCGGCGAAGGCCCGAATAGACGGCACCTTGGCGCCTGGCTTGAGGGTCTGGTTGTCGATCAGCTCGCGCAGCCCATCGATGATCTGATTGACCAGCGGGGTCGAGGAGTCTGGGTGTAATTCAAGCATTCCGGGGGCCTTGAAGGGTGCGTAACGCCAAGCGCCTACAGGGTGTATTGCATTGGCGGCCTGTACAGTGCAGTGCGACTTTCCTGCCACTGTGCATGGCTCTATGTGTCATACATTTTTACATTAGGTGTCAGATATCGCCACATAAAGCATGTTCAGTTCGCCCGAGGGGCAAACCCTGGGGCGCGTCAGCAGGCCGCCATGGATGGCCTGCGTGTGTTGCCACACACCTCCTGCCCGCATTAGCACTGATGTACGTGAGGCCGATGACCATCGCGGTCTTGCAGTTTTCCTTGGATAAAAAGAAGCACGGGGTACACAACTGATGGACGCAACATCCACAACCACCACCGCGAAAAGCGGGCACGAGAGCAAACTCAGTGCCTCGCTCAAGTCGCGCCACCTGACGATGATGTCGATCGCCGGGGTTATCGGCGGCGCCTTGTTCGTCGGTTCCGGCAGCGTGATCCACAGCGCCGGCCCGGCTGCTGTCCTGGCCTACCTGGCGGGCGGCATCCTGGTGGTATTGATCATGCGCATGCTCGGTGAAATGGCGACGTCCTCGCCTGACACCGGCTCGTTCTCCACCTACGCCGACCGCGCGATCGGCCGTTGGGCCGGTTTCACCATCGGCTGGCTGTACTGGTGGTACTGGGTCATCCTGATGGCCTGGGAAGCTTATGTGGCGGGCAAGATCCTGCACGGTTTCTTCCCCGATGTGAGCGTCAACGTGTTCGTGCTGGCCACGACCCTGTTGCTGATCACCGTCAACTTCTTCAACGTCAAGCACTACGGTGAGTTCGAATTCTGGTTCGCGCTGATCAAGGTGATCGCGATCGTCTGCTTCCTGATCGTGTGTACCGCCGCGGTCACCAACGTCTGGCAGTTCGGTGAAGTGCGTGGCATCAGCCACCTGACCTCCGAAGGCTTCATGCCCAATGGCATCAGCACGGTGATCGGTGCGCTACTTGGGGTGATGTTCGCCTTCCTCGGTGCCGAAATCGTCACCATCGCCGCCTCCGAAGCCAAGGACCCGGCCACCCAGATCGTCAAGGCCACCAACTCGGTGGTATGGCGTGTGTGCCTGTTCTACGTCGGCTCGATCTTCCTGATCGTCTGCCTGGTGCCGTGGAACGACCCGCAACTGGGCGTCTCCGGCTATGGCGCCTACCGCCGTACCCTGGAGTTGCTGGGCGTGCCTTACGCCGAGCTGCTGATGAACTTCGTGGTGCTGACCTCGGTGAGCAGCTGCCTGATCTCGGGCCACTACACCGCCTCGCGCATGCTGTTCTCCCTGGCCCAGCGTGGCGACGCGCCGTCGTTCTTCAAGATCACCCGCGCCGGCACCGGCGTACCGGTGTTCGCCATCATCGGTTCGTGCGCCGTGGCCGTGGTCTGTGCGCTGATCAACTTCAGCGAGACCCTGCGCCCGAAAGACGTGCTGGAAACCCTGATGAACACCACCGGCATGATCGCCCTGCTGGTGTACCTGGTGATCGCCTTCTCGCAGCTGCGCATGCGCCGCAAGCTGATCGCCGAAGGCAAGGAAGTGCGCCTGAAGATGTGGTTGTTCCCATGGCTGACCTACCTGGTGATCGGCTTCATCGTCGCCGCCCTGGTGACCATGGCCTTCATGCCTGACTACCAGATCCTGGTGATCTCCACCGGCATCGCCGCGGCCATTGTGGTGGCCATGGGTGTGGTGCACCAGATCCGCAGCGCCAAGCAGCACTAAGCGCTAGTGGTGGTTCGAAACGGCCGGCTCCCTCGTGGACCCGGCCGTTTCGCGTTGTTGGGCCTGGGGTTGTTCGTCGGGCATGTGAAAGCGCTGGTTCATCCAGGGTGAACCGAGCAGGGCGGCGGCGGCGATCAGGGCCAGGATGGCGAGGGCCAGGAAGGTTTTCATGGGCATGCGCATAATGGGACTGACCCACAGCATAGACTGGCAGTTCCGGCCCTATCGCCGGCAAGCCGGCTCCCACAAGTACCCCACAGGATTTGAGTGTTGTGGGGTACCTGTGGGAGCCGGCTTGCCGGCGATAGGGCCCTCAAGGCCGACAGATGGCTTATGCTGAGCACACTGCCCGCCAAAAGGAGCTGCACATGGCCTGGTCCGCCACCCAGTATTCCCTGTTCGAAGACGAACGCACCCGCGCCGTGCGCGACCTGCTCGCCGCCGTGCCGCCGCGCCCGGTGCGCCATGCCACCGACCTGGGCTGCGGCCCGGGCAACTCCACCGAAGTGCTGCTGCAACGCTGCCCGGATGCCCAGGTGACCGCGCTGGACAGCGACAAGGACATGATCGACAAGGCCCGCGAGCGCAAGCGCCTGCACATCCCGCGGGTGCGCTGCGAGATCGCCGACATCAGCCAGTGGAGCGCCCCCGAGCCGCAGGACCTGATCCTGGCCAACGCCTCGCTGCAGTGGGTGCCCGACCACGGCGCGCTGTACCCGCACCTGGTGCGCCAGCTGAGCGAAGGCGGCAGCCTGGCGGTGCAGACCCCGGACAACCTCGACGAGCCGGCGCACCGGCAGCTGCGCGAGATCGCCGGGCGCGGGCGCTGGGCCGAGAAGTTCGCCGGCTTCAGCCTGCCGCCGCGGCACAACGCGGCGTTCTACTACGACCTGCTCAGCCCGCTGTGCAGCCGCGTGGATGTGTGGCGCACCACCTATCACCACCCATTGCCAGGCGGCGCCGAGGCGGTGGTGGAGTGGTTCAAGGGCTCGGCGCTGCGGCCTTACCTGGCCAAGCTGGACGAAGACGAACAGGCGGACTTCCTGCAGATGTACCTGCAGGCGATGCAGCGCGACTACACGCTGGCCACCGATGGCAAGGTGCTGCTGCCGTTCCCGCGGTTGTTCGTGATCGCTACCCGCTAACGGCGCCGCCAGCGCCGGATCACGTAGCCGTAGATGGCGAGGTTGACCAGCAGCACGATGACGCCCAGCAGCCACTGCAGCTGCGGCGTCAGCCCGGCGGGGTAGATCAGCGGCCAGATGTAGTGCTCGACGAAGCCCCCGGGGTAGCCGGCATCGCCGGCAGCCAGGCGCATGCGGTTTTCCCAGTCGGTCAGCGGGCACTCCAGGTGCAGCCCCTCGACCGCCAGGCCCCAGGCCAGCGCGGGCAGGTGCAGGAGCAGGGCAGGGCGCCACCTGAGCACCAGCAGGCCGCCGAACAGCACCAGCAGGATGAAGGCCAGGTGCAGCACCAGCAGGGTGTCGGCGGCTAGGCGAAAGGGCATGGTCGCTAACCCCTCACAACCCTTCCTGCACCATCTGCAGGAAGGTCGCCACCACCCGCCGCGTGCGCTGTTCGCTCAGGCACACCAGGGTCTCGGTCAGGTGGCGTTGGCAATCGACGATCGGCAGCGCACATACACGCGCATCGGCGCCGAACTCCGCTGCCGACACCACCCCCACGCCAATCCCCACCACCACCGCCTCGCGCGCCGCCTCCCGGCCTTCGACCTGGATCGCCGGGCGGATCCGCAAGCCGGCGCGCTGCATCTCTTCCTCGAGCGTCTGGCGCGTCACCGAGCCCGGCTCGCGCAGCACCAGCGGCGTGTCGTCCAAATCTGCCAGGTTGATCGAGCCACGGCTGGCCCACGGGTGGCTGTGCGAAACGAACGCCACCATCGGGTCGCGGCGCAAGGGCACGCAGAACAGCCGCTCGTCATCGACATCGCGCCCCAGCAGGGCCAGGTCGGCCTGGTAGCTGAACAGCCGGGCCAGCGATTCGTCGGTGTTGCCCGTTTCCACCTTGACCTGGATGCCCGGGTAGCGCTGGCAGAAGCGCGCGATCTGCGGCAGCACGTGCACCGGCGCATCTACCGCCAGCACCAGGCTGCCGGTGTGCAGGGCACGGGAGTCCTGCAGCAGGTCATGGGCCTCGGCCTCGCAGGCGAACAGGCGCTTGCTGATGCCCAGCAGGCGCTCGCCCAGGTCGGTCAGCTGCACCGAACGCTTGTTGCGGTGAAACAGCAAAACACCGAAGCGCTCTTCCAGCTTGCGCACCTGGTCGGACACCGCTGGCTGGGTCAGGAACAGTTTTTCTGCAGCCCGGGTGAAGCTGCCGTGCACGGCCACGGCGTGAAACGCCTTGAGTTGAGCGTGGGACACGGACATGACATCTCCAGTAACAAGCTGACCTTATGTGTGAAATACGATAAATCGATTTTTGTTATCAGTCAGCAACTGTTTCCATAGATTTCAGCCCGCCGCCACCGCCAAAAGCGGTCCCTGGGCCCTGGCGCACACACCTGCGCCACCTGACCAATGACGAGCCCCGTCATGCAGTGCGCAACACAACAACAAGACAGGCATTTCTTCACATTCTGCCGGCACACTTGAGCAAGAGGTCAGACTCACCATGAATCAATCCCTAGCCGCGTTGAAGCGCTGGCGCATCCAGATTTTCGCCATCACCTGGCTGGCCTACGCCGCCTTCTATTTCACCCGCAAGGCCTTCTCGGTCGCCAAGCTCGGCATCGGCGAAGACCCCACCTTCATGCTCGACAAGGCCGCCATGGCCAACCTCGACGGCATCTACCTGGCCGCCTACGCCGTGGGCCAGTTCACCTGGGGCATGCTCGCCGACCGCTTCGGCCCGCGCGTGGTGGTGCTGGGCGGGCTGCTGATCTCGGCGGCGGCAGCGGTGGTGATGGGCAGCTATGCGACCTTCCCGATCTTCGCCACCTGCATGCTGATCCAGGGCCTGGCGCAATCGACCGGCTGGGCCGGCCTGTGCAAGAACATCGGCAGCTTCTTCCCGGCCTCCCAGCGCGGCCGGGTATTGGGCCTGTGGAGTTCGTGCTACGCCTTCGGCGGCCTGGTCGCCTCGCCGTTCGCCGGCTGGTGGGCCTATACCCTGGTCGGCACCTGGCACGCGGCGTTCTTCTCCAGTGCCGCGGTGGTGGCGGCGGTGGCCGTGCTGTTCTTCTTCCTGCAGCGCAACAAGCCCGAGGATGTCGGCTTGCCGGCGGTGGAGCCCGAGCCGCAGAGCATGGCGCCGGCCGGCAACCTGTGCAGCGTGTGGGCGCCGTTGCGCGAGATCCTGCGCAACCGCACGGTGATGACCCTGGGCCTTGCGTACTTCCTGCTCAAGCCTGCGCGCTACGCGATCCTGCTGTGGGGCCCGGTGATCGTCTTCGAGCAGATGCCCTCGGTGGGCAAGGTTGGCGCGGCGATCATCCCCACCGCCTTCGAACTGGCCGGGCTGCTGGGCCCGATCATCATTGGCCTGGCCTCGGACAAGCTGTTCGGCGCCCGGCGCATGCCGGCCTGCGTGATCAGCCTGGTGCTGCTGACCGTGACCCTGGCGGCGTTCATGGGCGCCATGCACAGCGGCAGCATCGCCCTGGTGGTGAGCCTGCTGTTCGTCATGGGGCTGACCCTGTACGGGCCGGATTCGATGATCAGCGGCGCGGCGGCGATCGACTTCGGCACCGCCAAGGCCGGTGCCACGGCGGCCGGTTTCGTCAACGGCTGCGGCTCGGTGGGGGCGGTGCTCGGTGGCTTGCTGCCAGGCTACTTCGACAGCGTCACGGTGTTCATCGTGTTCGCCGGCTGCGCGCTGTTCTCCGCCCTGGTGCTGCTGCCCCACTGGAACAGCCGCCCGGCCAGCAACGCCCAGGCCCAGGACGTTGCGCCCAACACCAGCATGGCGGTCAAGCCGCTGCGTACCTAGCGGCCGGGCTGGCCGACAAAGCGTGAGATTACTTGTCGATCCGCTGCGCGAGGGCGTATAAACTGCACCCACTTTTTGGCCGGTCGCTTCCTGAACCGGCCGTTGAAACAAAGAGAGTCGACATGGGCGCACAGTGGAAAGCCAAGCATAGAGAAACAGCTGCCAATGCCAAGGGCAAGATCATGGGCAAGCTGGCCAAGGAAATCCAGATCGCTGCCAGGTCCGGCGCCGATCCCGACATGAACCCGCGCCTGCGCCTGGCCATCGTTCAGGCCAAGAAGGCTTCGATGACCCGCGAGACCCTGGACCGGGCGATCCGCAAGGGTGCCGGCCTGGACGGCGATGCCGTGCAGTACCAGGCGGTGAGCTACGAAGGTTTCGCCCCGCACCAGGTGCCGCTGATCGTCGAGTGCCTGACCGACAACGTCAACCGCACCGTGGCGCAGATCCGCGTGCTGTTCCGCAAGGGCCAGCTGGGCGCCAGCGGTTCGGTGGCCTGGAACTTCAAGCATGTCGGCCTGATCGAGGCCACCCCGAACGACGGCGCCGACCCGGAGATGGCTGCCATCGAAGCGGGTGCGCAGGACTTCGAACCGGGTGAGGAAGAGGGCTCGACCCTGTTCATCACCGACACCACCGATCTTGATGCCGTGCAGAAAGCCCTGCCGGAGCAGGGTTTCACCGTGGTGTCGGCGAAGATCGGCTACATCCCGAAAGAACCGGTGAGCGCGGCCAGCCTGGATGCCGAGCAATTGGCCGAGGTTGAAGCGTTCCTCGAGGCGATCGACGAGAACGATGACGTGCAGAACGTCTATGTCGGCCTGACCGACTAAAAGCCGGGCCGCCATGCGGCCCGATCGCCGGCAAGCCGGCTCCCACAGCTTTTCTCTGTGGGAGCCGGCTTGCCGGCGATGGGGCCTATGAATGCACAAAGGGAGCCTGCATGAACCCCACCTTCGCCTCCCTCAGCCTCGCCCACCTGCGCACCCTCGACTGCCTCCTGCAGCTCAAGAACCTCAGCCACGCCGCTGTCCGCCTGGACGTCAGCCAATCGGCCCTGAGCCGCCAGCTGGCCCACCTGCGCGAAGCCTTCGACGACCCGCTGCTGGTGCGCCAAGGCCGCGGCTACGTGCTCAGCGAATACGCCGAAGCCCTGGTCGAACCCCTGCGCCAGGTGCTCGAAGAACTCCAGGCCCTGCGCCAACCCGCCGCGTTCGACCCGGCCCGCTGCGAACGCCGCTTCTGCCTGGCCGCCTCCGACTATGTGGCCGAGCACATGCTGCCGCTGCTGGTGGCCGCGCTGGAGCAGGAAGCCCCGGGCGTGTCCATCGACTACCGCAGCTGGCAGGCCGGCCAGTACGCCATGCTTGCCAGCGGCGAGATCGACCTGGCCACCACGCTGTTCGACGAATCCCCGCCCAACCTGCACGGCCGCCTGCTGGGCGAAGACCGCGCGGTGTGCCTGATGCGCCGCGATCACCCGCTGACGGCCAACGAGGTGCTGAGCCAGGACGACTACCTGGCGTACAAGCACGTGCGCATCTCCGGTGGTGGCGACAAGGACAGCTTCATCGACCGCCACCTGCGCGCCCAGGGCCTGCAGCGGCGGGTGAGCCTGGAGGTGCCGTTCTTCTCGGCCACCGTGCAGGTCATCGGCAACAGCCAGGCGCTGGCCACCGTGCCCGAGCACATCGCCCGCCAGTTGTGCCGCCTGCATGACCTGGCCTGGCGGCCGCTCGGCTTCGTCGCGCATACCCAGCGCTACTGGGTGGTGTGGCACCAACGCCTGCAGGCGTCGGCCGAGCACCGCTGGTTGCGCAACCGGGTGTTCGAGCTGTGGCGCCAGTCGCAGTTCGGGGTGCAGGGTGGGCATGCGGGTTTGCCATAGCAGGTATGCGCCAAGCGGGGTTATTCGGCTGCGAGCAAGTGCCTAGACTGGGGGCATTGTGTTGCCTGTTCTGGCCTCATCGCCGGCAAGCCGGCTCCCACAAGGACCGCATGTGGGAGCCGGCTTGCCGGCGATGAGGCCAGAACAGGCACTGGAAAGCCACCAGGAGCCCCCCCGTGACCCCCGAACAATTTCGCCAGTACGGCCACCAACTGATCGACCTGATCGCCGACTACCGCCAAACCGTCGCCGAGCGCCCGGTGATGGCCCAGGTCGAGCCCGGCTACCTCAAGGCCGCCTTGCCGGCCGCCGCGCCGCAGCAGGGCGAGCCGTTCGAGGCGATCCTCGACGACGTCAACCAGCTGCTCATGCCTGGCCTGTCGCACTGGCAGCACCCGGACTTCTACGGCTACTTCCCCTCCAACGGCACGCTGTCGTCGGTGCTGGGCGACTTCCTCAGCACCGGCCTGGGCGTGCTCGGCCTGTCGTGGCAATCGAGCCCGGCCCTGAGCGAGCTGGAGGAAACCACCCTCGACTGGCTGCGCCAGCTGCTCGGCCTGTCGGCCCAGTGGAGCGGGGTGATCCAGGACACCGCCTCGACCAGCACCCTGGTGGCGCTGATCTGCGCCCGCGAACGCGCCACCGACTACGCCCTGGTGCGTGGCGGCCTGCAGGCCGAAGCCAAGCCGCTGATCGTGTACGTCAGCGCCCATGCCCACAGCTCGGTGGACAAGGCCGCGCTGCTGGCCGGGTTCGGCCGCGCCAACATCCGCCTGATCGCCACCGACGAGCAGTTCGCCATGCGCCCCGATGCGCTGCAGGCGGCCATCGAGCAGGACCTGGCCGCCGGCAACCAGCCCTGTGCCGTGGTCGCCACCACCGGCACCACCACCACCACCGCGCTGGACCCGCTGCGCGCCATCGGTGAAATCGCCCAGGCCAAGGGCCTGTGGATGCACGTCGACTCGGCCATGGCCGGCTCGGCGATGATCCTGCCGGAGTGCCGCTGGATGTGGGATGGCATCGAGCTGGCCGACTCGGTGGTGGTCAACGCGCACAAATGGCTGGGCGTGGCGTTCGACTGCTCGATCTACTACGTGCGTGACCCGCAGCACCTGATCCGGGTGATGAGCACCAACCCCAGCTACTTGCAGTCGGCCGTCGATGGCGAGGTGAAGAACCTGCGCGATTGGGGCATCCCGCTGGGGCGCCGGTTCCGTGCGCTGAAGCTGTGGTTCATGTTGCGCAGCGAAGGCGTGGAGGCGCTGCAGCAGCGCCTGCGGCGTGACCTGGACAATGCCCGCTGGCTGGCCGAGCAGGTGCAGGCGGCAGGGGAGTGGGCGTTGCTGGCGCCGGTGCAGTTGCAGACGCTGTGCATCCAGCATCGGCCTGCGGGGCTGGAAGGCGAGGCGCTGGATGCGCACACCAAGGCCTGGGCCGAGCGGCTCAATGCCTCGGGCGAGGCTTACGTGACCCCGGCGACCTTGAATGGGCGGTGGATGGTGCGGGTGTCGGTGGGCGCGCTGCCGACCGAGCGCGAGCATGTGCAGCAGCTGTGGGCGCGGTTGCAGAGGGTGGTTGAGGGCTGAGATTGTTGGGGCTGCCTTGCAGCCCTTTCGCGACACAAGGCCGCTCCTACAGGGGACCGCGCTGCTTTGTAGGAGCGGCCTTGTGTCGCGAAAGGGCCGCAAAGCGGCCCCATACGCCCTACAAGTTGGCCACCGGCTGAAAACTCCCCTTGCGCCCAGCCTCAAAAGCGTCCTTCTCCATCGGCCTTGCCTGCGGATTGCCCAAATCCTCCATCGCCAACCGATGCGTCTCCGGCGCAATGTAGGCCGCCAACGCACACAGGCAAGTCACCAGGAACGCCAAGCCACCCACCACCAGCGGAATGTTCTGCGACCCCGGCGGCGCCACCAGTGCGAACAGCGCCGGCAGCATCGCCGTGAGCATGGTGCCGATGTTCTGCGCAATGGCCATGGCCGAAACCCGGTAGCGGGTATGGAACAGCTCCGGGTAGAAGCTTGGGAACACCGCGTTGTACCCCTGGTAGACCATCCCCCACATGACGATGGAGGCGGCAAAGGCCAGCGGCACGTTGTGGATGCTGATCGCGTACAGGTAGACGAACGCCAGCAGGCCCGAACCCAGGCAGCCGGCAATCATGGTCGGGCGCCGGCCGATCTTGTCGGACAGGTTGCCCACGAACGGAATCACCAGCACCGCGACGATATTGCCTACCACCGGGATCCACAGGTACACACTCTTGTCGAAACCGATGCCGTAGGCCGGCTGCACCGCATAGGCTGCGCCAAAGATGGTGGCCACCACCGGGATCACGTTCATCAGGGCCATGAACATCACCAGCACCATGTGCTTCCAGCTGTGCCGGAAGGCCTCGCTGATCGGCGACTTGGCCACCTTGTCCTGCTTCTCTTCCTTCACGAACGCCGGGGTTTCATGAACCTCCTTGCGGATGATGAAACCTGCGATCAGCACCACGGCGCTCATCAGGAACGGAATCCGCCAGCCCCAGTCATTGAACGCTTCGCTGGGCATGAAATAGGCCAGCGGCAGGAACACCGCAGCCGCCAGCACCTGGCCTGCCTGCACGCCCTGCAGGGTGAAGCTTGCGTAGTAGCCGCGCCGACCGAACGGGGCGTGCTCCATGATCATCGAGCTGGCCCCGGAGATCTCGCCGGCCACGGCAAAGCCCTGGACCAGGCGCAGCACCACCAGCAAGGCCGGGGCGAGGATGCCGATGTCGTGGTAGGTGGGCAGAAGGCCCACGGCCATGGTCGACAGGCCCATCAGGAACATGCACAGCAGCAGCACGTTCTTGCGCCCGCGGGTATCACCCCAGTGGCCGAGCACGCAGGCACCGATCGGGCGCGCCAGGTAGCCGACGCCGTAGGTCGCCAGCGAGGCGATGATGGCCATTTTCGGGTCGCTGTTGGGGAAGAAGATCTGCGGGAAAATCAGCGCCGCAGCCTGGGCATAGATGAAGAAGTCGTAGTACTCCAGGGCCGAGCCTATCCAGCCACTGGCAGTGGCTTTCTTCGCTTGGGAGCTTGAGTGGGCCATGCGTTTCTCCGTTGTTCTTGTTGGTTCCCGCACGGCGAGCGTGGGGTTATTTCGGGAGTATGGGTTGAGCGCGCTGGGTCAATGGTTGCTGAGGGCAAGGGGTGAAGCAATTCGCCAAAACGGGTTTTGGGCGATAATCGAACGCAAAACTAACTGTTCCGTACAAAGTGATTGAAGGGCCGACTCTACCCGCCAATAATCGATCCAGCCAGTGCCGTTTCGAGGGTCTGGCGTGTCGCCCTCCCAATAACAAGGAACTCCCCCATGCAGCGTTCGATAGCCACCGTGTCCTTGAGCGGCACCCTGCCGGAAAAGCTCGAAGCCATCGCCGCCGCCGGTTTCGACGGCGTCGAGATCTTCGAGAACGACCTGCTGTACTACGCCGGCAGCCCGCGCGAAGTGCGCCAGCGGTGCGCCGACCTGGGCATCGCCATCACCTTGTTCCAGCCGTTTCGTGATTTCGAAGGCTGCCGCCGCGACCGCCTGCAGAAAAACCTCGACCGCGCCGAGCGCAAGTTCGACCTGATGCAGGAGCTGGGCACGGACCTGGTGCTGGTGTGCAGCAACGTGCAGGCCGACGCGCTGGGCGAGGAGCAACTGCTGGTGGACGACCTGCGCCTGTTGGCCGAGCATGCCGGCCGGCGCGGCTTGCGCATCGGCTACGAAGCCCTGGCCTGGGGGCGCCACGTGAACACCTACCAGCAGGTGTGGAACCTGGTGCGTCAGGCCGACCACGCGGCCCTGGGGGTGATCCTCGACAGTTTCCATACCCTTTCGCTCAAGGGCGACCCGGCCGCGATCGGCGAGATCCCGGGCGACAAGATCTTCTTCGTGCAAATGGCCGATGCGCCGCTTTTGAACATGGACGTGCTGGAGTGGAGCCGCCATTTCCGCTGCTTCCCGGGGCAGGGCGAAATGGACCTGGCAGGCTTCCTCGCGCCGATCCTCGCCAGCGGCTATCGCGGCCCGCTGTCGCTGGAGATCTTCAACGACGGTTTCCGCGCGGCGCCGCCACGGCAGAACGCCGCCGACGGCCTGCGCTCACTGCTGTACCTCGAAGAACAGACCCGCCTGCGCCTGCAGCAACAAGGCCACGCCATCGAGCCGGGCGTGCTGTTCACCCCGCCGGCTGCGAGTGCCTACGACGGCGTGGAGTTTCTCGAATTTGCCGTCGACGAGGCCGTCGGGGCGCGCCTGGGCAGCTGGCTCAAGCGCCTGGGCTTTGCCGAGGCCGGCAAGCACCGCAGCAAGGCTGTGCGCCTGCTGCGCCAGAACGACATCAACATCGTGCTCAACGCCGAGCCGTACTCCTTCGGCCACAACTTCTTCGAGGCCCATGGCCCGTCGCTGTGCGCTACCGCCTTGCGGGTCAAGGACGAACAGGCCGCGCTGCAGCGCGCCACCGATTTTCGCGGCCAGCCGTTCCGCGGCCTGGTCGGCCCCAACGAATGCGAAGTGCCCGCCGTGCGCGCCCCCGATGGCAGCCTGATCTACCTGGTGGAGCAGGGCGCACAAGGCCCGTCGCTGTACGACACCGACTTCCGCCTGGACCCGGCCGCCACGGCCAGCGGCGGCCTGCAGCGCATCGACCACATGGCGTTGGCGCTGCCTGCCGAGTCGCTGGACAGCTGGGTGCTGTTCTACAAGAGCCTGTTCGACTTCGCCGCCGATGACGAGGTGGTGCTGCCCGACCCCTACGGCCTGGTGAAAAGCCGCGCCCTGCGCAGCCCGTGCGGCAGCCTGCGCCTGCCGCTGAACATCTCGGAAAACCGCAACACCGCCATCGCCCACGCGCTGTCGAGCTATCGCGGCTCGGGCGTGCACCACATTGCCTTCGATTGCGCCGATATCTTCCGCGAGGTGGCGCGGGCCAAAGAGGCGGGGGTGCCGTTGCTGGAGATTCCGCTGAACTACTACGACGACCTGGCCGCGCGCTTCGATTTCGACGACGAGTTCCTCAGCGAGCTGGCCTACTACAACGTGCTGTATGACCGCGATGCACAAGGCGGCGAGCTGTTCCACGTGTACACCGAGCCGTTCGAGGAGCGCTTTTTCTTCGAGATCATCCAGCGCAAGGGCGGCTATGCAGGGTACGGCGCGGCGAACGTGGCGGTGCGCCTGGCGGCGATGGCCAAACGCAGGAGTGGGGCGCTGCGCAAGCCGGTGTTGTAACCGGCTTGGCAGCCGTGGCGTCGGCAAGGCGACGCCACGGCAGGGGTCAGGCAGGCACGCCGAGGATGATGTGCGACGCCTTGATCACCGCAGTGGCGCTGACGCCCTGCGCCAGGCCAAGCTCGGCCACCGCCTCGCGGGTGACGATCGCATACACCTTGCTGCCGCCCGCCAGCTCCACCACCACCTCGGCATTCACCGCGCCATCGGAGACGCTCAGCACCTTGCCGGCCAGGCAGTTGCGGGCAGACAGGCGGATGTCGCTGGATTCGGTCATCAGCATCACCCAAGGCGCCTTGATCAGCGCCACTGCTTCCTTGCCAACGGCAATCCCCAGGTTACGCACACTTTCCATCGTGACCACGGCAACCAGCTGCTCACCGCCTGGCAGGGTCAACACGACTTCGGCATTTACGGCACCATCCTGAACCTGGCTGACCTGGCCCTTGAATACGTTACGTGCGCTGGCTTTCATGGAATCGTCCTTATTTCTTGACTTGTGGGTTAGGTTTTCGCCGCATCATCCCGGCTAGCGCTATGTACTAGCAACCATAGCGTGCTGCATGCAGCCCTCTGCGGGCGAAGGCTTGCCGGCCACTCGACCAACAGCGAGCTTCCCTGCACCGCCGCGCTCACGGATAATCCCCGGCTATTCCAATAAACAGCCCGTGAGTCGGTATGAGCAATCCCGTAGTCAGCCTCGGCCAGCCTGAAGTCGAAGGGGTGCGCAAGGCGCGCAAGAACAACCCCGAGAAAACCCGCGAGGACATCCTCCAGGCCGCCATCAACGAGTTCGTCCAGCAAGGCCTGGCCGGCGCGCGGGTGGACGCCATCGCCGAGCGCACGGCCACCTCCAAGCGCATGATCTACTACTACTTCGGCAGCAAGGAGCAGTTGTACGTCGAGTGCCTGGTCAAGCTCTACGGCGACATCCGCCAGACCGAGCACAGCCTGGACCTGGAGTCGCTGCCGGCCGAGCAGGCGATCCAGCGCCTGACCGAATTCACCTTCGACCACCACGACCACAACGTCGACTTCGTGCGCATGGTCTGCACCGAGAACATCCACTACGGCGAGTACGTGAAGAAGTCGCCGGTGATCCGCGAGATGAGCAGCCTGGTGCTGCAGGCCCTGGACAAGACCCTTCAACGCGGCGTGGCCGACGGGGTGTTTCGCGCGGGCATCGAGGTCATCGACCTGCACATGCTGATGAGCTCGTTCTGCTTTTACCGGGTGTCCAACCGCCACACCTTCGGCCATATCTTCGACATCGACCTGTCCGACGAGCAGATCAAGCAGCGCCACAAGGCGATGATCTGCGACGTGGTGATGCGCTACCTGCGCGCCTGAGCCGCGCTCACTCGCCCAGCCGTTGCTCGCGCGACGGCGGGTAGCCGAAGTAGGCCGCGTAGCACTTGCTGAAGTGCGATACCGAGACGAAGCCGCAGGCCACCGCCACTTCCATCACCGACAGGTCGGAGTACTGCAGCAGGCGGCGGCTCTTGGTGATGCGCAGTTCCATGTAGTAGCGCCGCGGCGAGGTGCCGAGCTGGGCCTGGAACAGGCGGTCGATCTGGCGCCGCGAGCGGCCGCTGTAGGCGGCGAGCTGATCGAGGCTGAGGGTTTCCTCGAGGTTGTTTTCCATCAGCTCGACGATGGTGCGCAAATGCAGGCTCATGGACTTCTTCGCCCCCGGGCCGACCTGGCGATAGCGCGCGCCGGAGAACGACAGGATTTCCTCGACGCCTTCGGCCAGGCCGTCGCCATACAGCCGGCGCACCAGGCCGAGCATCATTTCCATGGCGCCATTGGGGCTGGCGGCGGTCAGGCGGTCGCGGTCGAGGGTGAAGCTGGCCGGGGTGATGCGGGTTTGCGGGCTGCGCTCGGAGAGGCTGGCGCGCTGCTCGGGGTGAATGCTGCAGCCATAGTCGTCGAGCACCCCGGCGCGACCGAGGAACCAGGCGCCATTCCACAACCCGCCCAGGGCCATGCCCAGGCCTGCGCAGTCATCCAGCAGGCGGTCCAGTTCCGGGTACTTGAGCGCGGTGCGCAGGCCGCCGCAGATGATCAGCAGGTCGAGCTCCCTGGGCGGCTCGGCCGCCAGTTCGCTGGCCACCAGCTCCAGGCCCAGGTCGCTCAACACCCGGTCGCCATCCAGCGACAGCGGGGTGAAGCTGAAGCTGTCGGCGCGCAGCAGGTTGGCGGTGACCAGCACGTCCATGGCCACGGTGAAGCTGGCCATGGAGAAGTGTTCCAGCAGCACGAAATCGACCCGGTAGGGCGCCTGTGGGCTGGCGCTGGCGGACTTGAGCCGCAGCATGTTGCTGGTGCTGGTCTTTTTGCTGAACTGGCGTGGGCTGGGCACTCGGGACTCCGCTTCCTGGCTGGCCGGGTGAGTGTGGGGGCTGGCTGGGGGAAAGACAATCGCCGGGGTGGTGGTGGCGTATTGCAGGTCGTATTGAGGCAAGCAAATCCAACTGAACCCTCACCGCTCCCCGCAACCAAACCCCTTACATGCCAACGGGAGAGTGCTCATGGAAATCGGAACGATCTGGATCATCATCGCAGCCCTGATCATCATGCTGGAGATCTTCGCCATCTGGCACATCATCGGCAGCGACCGGCGCGCCGAGCGCAAGATGCTGTGGGTCGTCTTCGTCGTCTATGCACCGTTCCCGGGGTTGCTGTTCTGGGCCTGGCGCGGCCCGCGGGCGGTGAAGGGCAGGGCGGTGCTGCAGGAGAAATGAACCCGCCGAGCATCAGGCGCGGGCTGCGCCTGATGCCGCCGGCTGGCCTCAGGCGAGGATGCTGAAGCGGATCGCAGGCCCCAGGCCATCGACCATCAGGCTGGCGTAGAACTTCACGCGGGTCAGCACCTTCAGCTCTTTGAGCTGTTCGTGGATGCGCTCGCGGATCTGCCGCTCGGCTTCATTGATGCGATCGTGCGTGGTGCTGTGGTACAGGTGCACCTCGCCGAGCAGGGTGGTTTCGATCTGTGGCAGGGTGTCCCAGCCGATGTCACGTAGGTGCAGGCGGGCTTGCGCCGCTGCGCTTTCATCGTCATCGCTGCGCGGCTTGATGGTGTAGGCGAGCTGGAAATGGTGCTTGGTCATGGGCATCTCCTTGATGCGTGCAAATGGCTGGCCTCCGTGCCGGAACCTGCAATCTACCGGCTCCCACGCCAGCCGCCTACATACGTGATGTTGGGCGTTTGCCTGCTAATGGCGAAGTTTCCTACAAGGCCTTTCCCACAGGCACAGCACCCCTCCAGAATCCGTGCAATCCATCCTGTGGGAGCCGGCTTGCCGGCGATAGGGCCGCTACATTCACCCGCAAATCTTCTAGAATTACGCTATTTAGAGCCACCTCCCATGCCGCCCATCGAACTGCTGCCCACCACCGCCGATCAGGCTCACCTGATCCGCAACCTCTACCAGTTCTACGCCTACGAATCCTCCGATTGGGAGCAGGAAGACGTCGAGGTCGACGGGCGCTACTACATCCACGAAGACCACCTGCAACGCTACTGGCAGTCCCCCGGCTGGAGCGCCACCCTGGTGCTGGTGGACGGCTTCATCGCAGGCTTCGTGCTGGTCGAGCGCAGCGAATTGCCGGGCATCGACGCCCTTGAACTGGCCGACCTGTTCATCCTCAAGCGCTACCGCCGCCAGGGCATCGGCCTTGCCGTGGCGCAACAGTTTCTCGGCAACCCCGGTGACTGGCTGCTGCGCTGCTACGCCCACGACCTGGCTGGCGTAGCCTTCTGCAAGGCGGTGGTGGCCGACCTGCCACGCCCGGTGCAGCAGCTGATGCTGGGCGATGAGCCGGCCTTGCTCACCTACCGCATCACATCTGCCCGCCACTAAGTCCTGTACGCCACCTGCAAAATTCTGTGACCCACTTCACAAAATCCACTCAAGCGGCATAATGCCAGCACCTCTTTCCATCACCCGGCCGCTCTGCGCCGGGGTTCCTTTTCGTGCACGTCGCAGGTTCAGGTAAATTTCATGTCGCTAGTCGCAAGCCCCGACATCATGTACCGGCTGTTGATCCAGAGCGTGGTGGACTACGCCATCTACCTGCTCACCCCCGACGGTATTGTCGCCAACTGGAACCCCGGCGCCCAACGGGCCAAGGGCTACCTCGCCGAGGAAATCGTCGGCCAGCACTACTCGCTGTTCTACAGCGAAGCCGAGCGCGCCGCCGGCCTGCCCGAGCAGAACCTGGAACAGGCACGGCGCACCGGGCGCTTCGAGGAAGTCGGCGCGCGCCTGCGCAAGGACGGCACGGCTTTTCACGCCCATGTGGTGATCGATGCGGTGCGCGATGATGCCGGCCAGCTGGTCGGCTTCGCCAAGGTCACCCGCGACATCTCCGAGCGCCGCCAGCAGGAGCTGGAGCTGCTGCAGGCCAAGGAGCTGGCCGAGCAGTACAGCCAGGAGATGACCCAGCTGTCGCAGTTCCTCGACTCGGTGATCGCCAACATCCCCGCCAGCGTCATCGTCCAGGACCTGCAGAGCCAGCGCATCCTCTTGGCCAACCAGCAGGCCGAGCGGCTGTTCGGCGGGCACGGCAGCATGATCGGGCAGCTGCCGGGCGAGTGCATGGCGCCGGCCGCCGCCGACTACCTGGAGCAGCAGCTCAGCCGTGGCGCCCGCAGCGCCAAGGGCTTTGCCGCCGAAACCCGGGTCGATACCCTGCGCGGCCCGCGCACCTTGCGCAGCCGCGCGCTGCTCAGCCAGAACCGCGAAGGCCAGGCCGACTACGTGCTGTTCGTGGCCGAAGACGCCACCGAAGAACTGGCCGCCCACGCGCAGATCCACCACATGGCGCACCACGACGCGCTCACCGGCCTGCCCAACCGCACGCTGTTCAACGAGCGCCTCAAGCAGGCGCTTATCCGCGGCCACGAGCATGACAAGCTGACCGCCGCGCTGTGCCTGGACCTGGACAACTTCAAGAACATCAACGACTCCCTCGGCCACGCCTTCGGCGACAAGCTGCTGCGCGCCCTGGGCAAGCGCCTGCGCCGCGAGCTGCGCGAGCACGACACCCTGGCGCGCCTGGGCGGCGACGAGTTCGCCGTGGTCCTGGCCGGCCTGGACGGCCGCGACGCCGCCTGCATCACCGCCCAGCGCCTGATCGATGCCATCAGCCCGCCATTCCAGATCGAGGGCCACCAGTTCTCGGTGGGCGTGAGCATCGGCATCGCCCTGGCCCCCGACGACAACGAGCAAGCCGAGCAACTGCTGGGCTACGCCGACATGGCCCTGTACGAAGCCAAGCGCAATGGCCGCAACCGCTACGAGTGCTTCCACGTCGAGCTGGACGTCGCCGCGCGCCAGCGCCGCCTGGTGGAAACCGACCTGCGCACGGCGCTGCACCTGGGCCAGTTGCACATGCACTACCAGCCGGTGGTGGACCAGCTGACCAGCAGCGTGACCGGCTACGAGGCGCTGCTGCGCTGGGAGCACCCGACCCGTGGCATGGTCATGCCCATGGACTTCATCCCCATCGCCGAGGAAACCGGGCTGATCCACGAGCTTGGCGACCGCGCCCTGAACCTGGCGTGCCAGGAAGCGGCCAGCTGGGACAGCGAGCAGACCGTGTCGGTCAACCTCTCGCCGGTGCAGTTCAAGAACGCCAACCTGGTGCACACCGTGGCCCTGGCCCTGGCCGACTCGGGCCTGCCGGCGCAGCGCCTGGAGCTTGAGATCACCGAATCGGTGCTGCTGGGCAACAGCGAAGAGAACGTGCGCACCCTGCGCGCCCTGAAAGACCTGGGCGTGTCGATCTCGCTGGACGATTTCGGCACCGGCTATTCGTCGCTGGGCTACCTGCGCTCGTTCCCCTTCGACCGGATCAAGATCGACAAGTCGTTCGTGCACGACATGTGCGACAGCCGCGAGGCGATGTCGATCATCCGCGCCATCACTGAGCTGTCCAACAGCCTGATGATCAAGACCACCGCCGAAGGGGTGGAGTCCGAAGAGCAGATGCAGCGCCTGGCGGCCGAGGGTTGCTCGCATTTTCAGGGCTACCTGTACGGGCGGCCGGCGCCGGCCAGCGAGCGCTTGAAGCAGGTGCTGGTCGCCGGCTGACGGGCGCGCCCCGGGGCATGGGCGGCCCCCGGACAAAGTGGTCGATCAGCGAACGCAAAGCGCCCAAGCCTGCACCTGTGGCCTTGATTGCACGTGGGCAAGCGGCCGTCGGTCTTCTAGAATCGCTGCTGTCGCACTTGCCTTCACCCTGGCGCAGCCGCAGGCCGCGCCGCCGTCGAGATCGCCATGAGTTCCAGCACCCCGTTGTCCGGCGTCAACCAGCCCCTGCGCGGCATCGCCCTGGTGGTGGTGGCGACGTTGCTGTTCGCCAGCCACGACGCCTTGTCCAAGTTTCTCGGTGCGCTGTACCCGATCATCATGGTGGTGTGGGCGCGCTACCTGGTGCACACCTTGCTGATGGCCGCAATCTTCCTGCCCAAGGCCGGCCTCAACGTGCTGCGCACCCGCCGCCCGCTGCTGCAGACCTTGCGCGCGCTGAGCCTGCTCAGCACCAGCCTGTTGTTCACCACCGGCATTCAGTACCTGCCGCTGGCCGAGGCCACCGCGGTCAACTTCCTGGCCCCGGTGCTGGTCACCGCGCTGTCGGCGCCGCTGCTCAAGGAGCGGGTGTCGGTGGCGCAATGGCTGGCGGTGGTGCTGGGGTTCATCGGCGTGCTGGTGGTCGTGCACCCGGGCGGGGCGATGTTCACCCCGGCGATTCTCTACCCGTTCGGCTCGGCGCTGGGCTTTTGCTTCTACCAGCTGCTCACGCGCATCCTGGCCGCCCATGACAGCCCGACCACCAGCAACTTCTACGCAGGCCTGTGCAACACCCTGGCGATGAGTGCGCTGGTGCCGTTCTTCTGGGAAATGCCGCGCTGGGACCATGCCCTGCTGATGCTGGCCCTGGGCGGCTTCGGCATGAGCGCGCACCTGCTGCTGACCCAAGCTTTCCGCCATGCCGCACCGGCGCTGCTGGCGCCGTTCAGCTACTGCCAGATCGTCTTCGCCGGGCTGCTGGGCCTGCTGATCTACAACCAGGTGCCCGACAGCGCCAGCCTGCTGGGCATCGCCATCATCTGCTTGAGCGGCCTGGGCGCGGCGTGGATGCAGCGGCGCAAATAAGGCTCAATGACCCGGCGCCAGTTTCGGCGGGCGGCGAAACAGCGGGCGCGGGGTGCTCGGGTCGAGTTCACCGAGCTGGCTGCCGGCGGCCTTGAAACCTGAACGCAGCGCCAGGCGCTGGCTGGCCTGGTTGTCGATGTCGGTGGTCAGCCACACCGGCGTGTCGATCGCATCCAGCAAGCTGACCAGCGCTTCACGCATCAGGCCCTGGCCAGTGCTGGCCTGGCTCGCCCAGTAACCCACCTCGTATTCGCCATTGCCGGGGCGCAGGCCGATGCAGCCCAGCACGGCGTCGCCGCCCGCCTGCAGCACGAAAAAGCGCTTTTCTGCCGCCGGGTCGAGGAACTCGCGGGCGCTGGCCTGCAGGCTTTCGCGCACCTCGTCCAGCGTCCAGTCCGGCTTGGCCCAGGCCAAAAAGGGCTGGTGCAGGCTGTAGCTGTCGAGCAGGGCGTGCAGCACCTGCTCGGCCAGCGCCGGGTCGGGGCGTACCAGGCGGGTGCGCGCGGTGGACAGGGTGCGGGGCAGTGTGGGGTAGGGCATGGGCCTTCCTGGCTTTGGCTATGGGATTAGTCCACTAATCATAGAGGCATTGACCGAGCCTGGCAGCGCGTGATCTGCTCGCTAGCCCACCATCATCCCAGGGAAGTGAGGGACCGCCATGCCCGACTACACGCTGCATTGCTTCGCCGAATCCGGCAACGCCTACAAGGCCGCCCTCATGCTCGAACTCACGGGGCAAGACTGGCAGCCGCTGTTCGTCGACTTCTTCAACGGCCAGACCCGTGGCCAGGGCTGGCGCGACGAGGTCAACGAGCAAGGCGAGGTGCCGGTGCTGGAACATGCTGGGCAAACCTTGACCCAGTCAGCGCTGATCCTCGAATACCTGGCCGAACGCACCGGCCAGTTCGGCCCGCGAGACGATGCGGAAAAGCGCGAGATCTGGCGCTGGATGCTGTTCGACAACCACAAGTTCACCGGCTACTACGCGATGCTGCGGTTCTTGTTCTGCCTGAAGAAAACCGGTGAAACCGACGTCACGCGCTTTCTGCGCGATCGGGCCACGGCGGCGTACAAGATCGTCGACGCGCACCTGGCGAAGACGCCGTTCATGGTCGGCGGGCGCCTGACCATCGCCGACCTGTCGTTGGCGGGGTATGTGTTCATGCCGGAGGACACCGGCATGGACCTGGCCGCGTTCAGCCACATCGAAGCGTGGAAGAAGCGCATCCAGCAGGTGCCGGGGTGGAAGTCGCCCTATGAGCTGATGCCGCGGGCGGCTTGATGTGCATGGCCCTATCGCCGGCAAGCCGGCTCCCACAGGTCTGGCGCCCATCCTGAGGGCTGCGCAGTACCTGTGGGAGCCGGCTTGCCGGCGATGAGGCCAGTGAAGTCAGAGCAGATCAGTACCTGACCTCAACCCCCACATACGCCCCGATGCCATCCCCCGGCCAGAACGACGCGGTGTCCAGCCCCCGCGCGTTGTACACCGGCGTCACCGCCGTCACGTAGGCCTTGTTGGCCAGGTTCTTCAGGTCCAGCGAGACCTTCCAGTTGCCCTTCGGCGCCTCGTACCCCAGGTTCGCCCCCCAGATGGTGTACGACGGCGCATACAAGGTGTTGGCATAGTCCACCGCCGTGCGCGAGGCCGACTGCACGTTCACCCCGGTGTACCAGCCGCTGTGGTCCTGGTACTGCAGCTCGCCCTGGTAGATGTGCTTGGGCACGCCCGGCAGCTGGTTGTCGCCGAAGGTGTCGTCATGCCGGTAGTAGAAATCGTTGTAGGTGTACGACTGGCGCCAGCGCACCAGGTCGCCCTGGGGGCTTTCCCACAGGCGGGTATTGAGGCCCGCCTCGACGCCCTGGTGGATCGTCGGCGAGGCGTTGAATGCGCCGGTGACCGCCGCCGCGTTGGCGGTGGCCGGGATGATCTGCACGTTCAGCAGCTCGTCGTGGATCCAGGAGCGGTACAGTGCCAGGCTGCCGTCGAAGATGCCGTGGGAGCCCTTGATGCCGACCTCGAAGGTGTTGGCCTTCTGCTCCACCAGCGGGCGAATGTACGGCAGCGTCGGGCCGGAGCCGGAATACTCCCACGAGGCCGGTGGGTCGATGCTGCGGCTGAAGTTGGTGAACACCTGCAGGTTCGGGCTGAACTCGTAGCGCAGGCCGATGCGCGGGGCGACGCTCCAGTTGTCGTAGTCCTCGTGCTGCCCGAAGTTGGTGGTGTTGGGGTTCACCGCATAGTCGATGTTGACCTTGCGCCGCACGTTGACGAACGACACGCCGCTGGTGAGCCACAGGTTGTCGACCAGGTTGAGGTCGTTGCCCAGGGCGATCACCCGGTCGAACGAGTCCTTGTAGTTGACCTTTTTCAGCGACACCTTGTCGTCGTTGGCCGAGTTCACGCCGCCGCGCAGGTGCTGGGTGGAGGTGAAGGCGATGTTGCTGCGGCTCTCATGGCCGAACAGGTAGTCCACCCGGTCATAGCCCAGCAAGAGGCCCAGGTCGTGCCAGTCCCAGTAGCTGGGGTTGCTGGGGCTGCGCGGGCTGTTGGTGTGGCGGTAGTCGTGGTACGACAGGCCGAAGGTCAGGCGCGCGTCGTCGTCGAAGGTGTAGGTGGTCTTGCTGCCCAGCCAGATGCTGCCGGGGCGGCGCGCACCGGCGCCGCTGCTTTCTGCGGTGGCGCTGGCGCGGCGTGGGTGGTGCAGGGCGTTGTCCAGGGTGGTGGCGCTGGGGTCGTTGTGGGTTTCGTCGCGGTAGCGCAGCAGCAGGCGGGTTTCCAGTTTCGGGCTGAAGCGGTAGCCGGCGTTGGCGACGATGCCGGAGCTCTTCGACAGGCTGTAGTCGCGGTAGCCCTCGTTGCGGTAGTTGTCGGCCTGCAGGTAGTAGTCCAGGTCGCCTTCGACGCCGCCGTAGCTGATGCTCTGCTTCTGGTAGTGGTAGCTGCCGGCCTCGGCGCGCACACGCAGGCCGGGGGCGCTGTAGCCGCTGTGGTTGACGAAGTTGACCGCGCCGCCGAGGGTCAGCGCGCCGTACTGGAAGGCGTTGGCGCCGCGCAGGATCTCGGTGTAGTTGACGCCGCTGGCGTTAAGGAATTCGTAGGGGGTGCCGCCTGGGCCGGTCAGCGGCAGGCCGTCGAAGAGGAACTTGATGCCTTCGCGAAAGTAGCCGGGAGAGGTGTTGGCGCCGGAGCCGCGGATGGAGATTTTTGCCGCGTCGTTGCCGCCGGTGGACTGCACGAACACCCCGGGCTGGTAGGCGAGGGTGTCCTGCAGGGTGGCGGTGCGGCCCTTGGCGACCTCTTCGCTGTCGACCACGCTGGTGCCGCCGGGCACTTCGGCCAGGGCGCTGGCGGCCTGTTGCACTTCGCTTTGCTTGGCGCCTTGCACGGTCACCGTGCCAAGGGTCTGCTCAGCCGCTCCCGCAAAGGGGGCCAGCAGGGCCGTGGCGGCGGTGGCCAGGGCGGCCTGGCGGATGGCCAGGCGCAGTGGGTGGGGATGGATCGCACGCATCGTTGTATTCCTTGAAAGTCATCGTAGGTACCTCGGCGTTCTATGGGCATAGTCAGGCCTGTCGAAAACGGTAAGAGCAGTTTCTGTGCCAGGTGGCAAAAGGCCGGAAGTTGTGGGCTTGAACCAAAGTTGCAAATTTCATGTTGAATGGAATAACAACTTTTGTTGTGCCGCTGTTGTAAGTCGAACAGTGCCGGTTATATATAAATACCCATTCTCTCTGTGGCAGCGGGCTTGCCCCGCGAACACCGGCAAAAGCCGGTGCCAAGCGCCGCGATGCCTGCTTCGCGGGGCAAGCCAGCTCCCACCTGTTGGTAATGCAACAGCGGTTGAGCAGTTTGTTCATTTGCAAGGCGAGCACGGCCAAGTGGGCGCCGTAAATACGCGGCCAACAAGCTGGCACGACAACTGCAATACCCCTTTCGGCATCTAAGGCAATTGGCCTTATATAGGAAGGGAGTCGCGGCATTCGATGAACCACTTTATTCAGCCATGGTGGCTGGCCAGCGCATTATTGATGGCCGCCTGCTCGCCCGCCACACCGCCCGAAACGGCCAACACCCTCAAGGGCGAAGCGGTCAGCGAAGTGAACGGCATCATGCGCTACCCCGCCAGCGACTTCGTCGAGCAGCGCGTCGGCGAGCGCGGCGGCACCTTGCGCGTTTCGGCCGCCAGCGACGCCGGTACCTTCGACATCCACGCCCAGTCCAACGGCAACATGCAGTGGCTGGGGCGCATCCTCTTCGACTGCCTGGTGTACCAGGCCGAGGACGGCACCCTCACGCCGTGGCTGGCAAAAAGCTGGACCATCAGCGCCGATGGCCTGACCTACACCTTCCACCTGCGCGACGACGTCACCTTCAGCGACGGCGAGCGCTTCAATGCCGAAGCGGTGCGGGTCAACCTGGAGCACATGCGCGACCCGAAGACCAAGTCGCCCCTGGCCGCGGCCTACATCGCCCCGTACCTGCAGGGCAGGGTGGTCGACGAGTACACCTTCGAAGCGACCCTGCGCACCCCCTACGCGCCGTTTCTCGATGTGCTGTCGCAAGCCTGGCTGGGCATGATCTCGCCCCGGCAGATACTCGACGCGCCCAAGAGCATCGCCAGCCAGCCCATCGGCACCGGCCCCTTCGTGCTCACCGGCTGGGTGCGCGACCAGAGCGCCAGCTTCGCCCGCCGCCCCGGTTACCACTGGGCGCCGCCCGCCATCGGCCACACTGGCGAGGCCTACCTGGACGGCATCGAGCTGAGCTACGTGCCCGAGGCGATGATCCGCTACACCTCGCTGGAAGCCGCCGACAGCGACATGGCCCTGGACGCCCCGGCGCAGAACGCCGCGGCGATCCGCGCCAACCCGGCATTGACCCTGCGCAACCGCATCCGCAAGGGCAACCCGGCGCGCAGCATCACCTTCAATGTCGAGCGCGCACCGTTCGACGATGTGCGGGTGCGCCAGGCGGTGGCCAAGGCCATCGACCGCAACGGCCTGGCGTGGATTTCAGGCTTTGGCGAATACCTGGCCAAGGGCGACTTCCTTGCCGTCAACACCCCAGGCTACGACCCGGTGGCCCGCGATGCCCTGGCCTTCGACCCGGCCGAAGCCGGCCGCCTGCTCGACGCCGCCGGCTGGACCGGCCGCGACAGCCAGGGCTTTCGCACCCGCGCAGGCCAACGCCTGGGCGCCACCTTGCTGACCTACGACAACCCCGCGTTCCCGGCCAACGTCTCGGTCGCCGCCCAAGCCGACCTGCGCAAGGTCGGCTTCGATCTGCGCATCGAGCTGCTGCCGGTCACCAAGGTCATGACCCTGCGCTATGCCGGCGAGTTCGACGCCATCGGCGGCGGCTACTGGCACACCAACACCGCCGACGGCCTGTACATCCTCTACCACAGCCAATCGATCCCCAGCGCGCGGATGCTCGGGCAGAACGTCGGGCATTTCCGTGATGCCGCCCTCGACCAACTGCTCGGCGACGCCCGCCGCAGCACCGACCCGGCGCAGCGCCGTGCGCTGTACCGCCAGGCCCAGCAACGCCTGGGCGAAACCGTGCCGGCCGTGCCCTCGGTGGAGAGCCAGATGCTGCTGGCCTACCGCAAGGCAGTCGGCGGCGTGCTGTTCGACGGCTCGCACAACGTTCCGCTGTTCACCAGCGTTTGGCTGGGCTCTCGAGCACAGCAAAAGGAGCACCCATGAAACTGCTGGCAACCTTGCTGCGCCGCCTGCGTGACGGCCTGATCGTGCTGTGGGCGGCGGCCAGCCTGACCTTCCTCGGCGTGCAGTACAGCGGCGGCGACACCGCCCTGGCGATCCTCGGCGGCCCGGACGCCATGCCGACCCCGGAAATGCTCGCCCAGGTGCGCGCCGAATATGGCCTCGACCTGCCGCTGTGGCAGCAGTACGGCCACTACCTGGCGCGCCTGGCCAGTGCCGACCTGGGCGAGTCGTACCGCCTGCGCATCCCGGTCGGCCAGGCGATTGCCGAGCAGCTCGGCGCCACCCTGGCCCTGGCCAGCAGCGCGGCCTTGCTGGCGGTGCTGATCGCGCTGCTGTCGGCGCTGCTCACCGCCAACCGCGGGCGGCGTTTGCGCGCGCTGGTATCGGGGGTGGAGCTGGTGCTGTCGTCGGCGCCCAACTTCGTCATCGGCACCTTGCTGCTGCTGGTGTTCGCCTTCTATTTCCACCTGCTGCCGCCCTCCGGCTCGCGTGGCTGGCGCTCGCTGGTGCTGCCGAGCCTGGCCCTGGCGCTGCCGATTGCCGCAGTGCTGGCCCAGGTGCTGCGCCAGTCGCTGGAGCAGGTGCTGGAACAACCCTTCATCACCCAGGCCCGCGCCCGCGGCCTGTCCGACACCGCCGTGCGCCTGCGCCATGCCCTGCGCCACGCCCTGGTGCCGCTGGTGACCCTGGCCGGCTTCGTCTTCGCCAGCCTGCTTGGTGGCGCGGTGGTGCTGGAGCTGCTGTTCGGCCGCCAGGGCATCGGCCGGCTGATGCTCGACGCCACCGCCAACAAGGACGTGCCGCTGGTGCTGGGCGTGACCCTGCTGGCCGCCGCCCTCTACGTGCTGGTCAACCTGCTGGTGGACCTGGCGACCCAAGCCATCGACCCGCGCACCACGCGCCCCTGAATTCACGAGAAAGGAACCGCCATGAGTCAAACCCCGATTACCGACGCCGAACTGGATGCGCGCTTTGCGCCCATTTATGCGCGCATCGCCGAAGGCGCGGTGGCCCGCGAGCAGCAGCGCACCCTGGCCCAGGAGCCTGTGGCCTGGCTGCGCGAAGCGGGCCTTGGCGCCCTCCGCGTGCCGCGCAGCCACGGCGGCCTCGGCGCGACCTTGCCGCAACTGCTGCGCCAACTGGTGCGCCTGGGCCAGGCCGACTCCAACCTGCCGCAGATCTTCCGCGCCCACTTCGGTTTCGTCGAAGGGCGCCTGTCGTCCCATGACGCTGCCTCCCAGGACTACTGGTTCGCCCGCGTGGTGGCCGGCGAGCTGTGGGGCGCGGCCATGGCCGAGCGTACCGACAGCACCGGCAACACCGTGCAACTGAGCGACAGCGACGAGGGCTACCGGCTCGACGGCGAGAAGTACTACTGCACCGGCACCCTGTACGCCGACTGGGTGGCGGCGGTGGCCAACCATGGCGACGATTTCGTCAGCCTCGCGGTGCCCACCCGCGCCCCGGGCGTGGAGCGGGTCGACGACTGGGACGGCTTCGGCCAGCGCCTGACCGGCAGCGGCACCACCCGCTTCGCCCAGGTCAGCGTGCAGCCCGAGCACCTGCTGCGCCGCTTCGCCAAGGGCGAGCTGCGCGCCGAGTCGTACCTCACCGCCTTCTACCAGGCGGTGCACCTGGCCACCCTGGCCGGCATCGCCCGCGCCGTGCTGGCCGACGCCGTGGCCTTCGTCCAGGGCCGTACCCGCACCTTCGGTGTGCCCGGCCAGTCGCAGCCGGGCGCAGACCCGCTGGTGCAAGCCGTGGTCGGCCGCCTGGCCAGCCTGGCGTTTGCCGCCGAGGCCCAGGTCAGCGCCGTCGGCCAGAGCCTGCAGGCGGTGGATGAAGCCGGCCAGGCTGGCGAGGTGCCCGAGCAGCTGTACACCGATGCCGAAATCCACACCTTCCAGGCCCAGCAGGTCGTCCTGGCGCAGGTGCTGGAGGCCAGCACCTTGCTCTTCGAAGTGGGCGGCGCCTCGGCCACCAGCCGCGCCCGCAGTTTCGACCGCCACTGGCGCAACGCACGCACCCTGGCCTCGCACAACCCGGCGATCCAGCGCGAACAGGCGCTGGGCAACTACTACCTCAACGGCATCAGCCCGGCCCAGGCCTGGCGTGCCCGGCACGCCGCCGCCAGCGCAGGGCAGGGCAGCGGCGACGAAGCCAGCGCGGTGTGAACAGGAGAACCACGATGAGCAGCAAACAGATGAGCCTGGGCATGAACATCCTCGGTTTCGGCTCGCACTCAGGCGCCTGGCGCCAGGGCGAGGCGGCGATCGATGCCTACATCGACGTCAACTACTACCGCGACATCGCCAAGCTCTCCGAGCGCGGCTGCCTGGACGCGATCTTCCTGGCCGACGGCCCGGCACTGCCGCCCGACGTGTCCAGCCAACCGGGCGGGCGCCTGGAGCCGACCGTGCTGCTGACCGCCGTGGCCGCGGCCACCGAGCGCATCGGCGTGATCGCCACCTGCTCCAGCACCTACAACGAGCCGTTCAACCTGGCCCGGCGCATCGCCTCGCTGGACCACATCAGCGGCGGCCGCGCCGCGTGGAACGTGGTGACCAACGCCGGTGACGCCGCCGCGCAGAACTTCGGCCTGACCGGCGCACCGCTGCACGTCGACCGCTACGGGCGCGCCGAGGAGTTCGTCGACGTGACCTTGAAGCTGTGGGACAGCTGGGAGGACGACGCGATCATCGGCGACCGCGCAGGCGGGCGCTTCGCCGACCCGCGCAAGGTCCACACCCTGGATTTCAAGGGCCAGCATTTTCAGGTGCGCGGCCCGCTCAACCTGCCGCGCTCGCCGCAAGGCCGGCCGGTGCTGGTGCAGGCCGGCTCCTCCGAAGGCGGCAAGGCGCTGGGCTCGCGCTATGCCGATGCGATCTTCACCACCCAGACCACCCTGGCCGACGGCCAGGCCTTCTACCGCGAGATGAAGGCCCGGGCCAAGGCCTGGGGGCGCAACCCCGAGCACCTGAAGATCATGCCGGGGCTGTCGACGGTGATCGCCAGCACCGAGGCCGAGGCCCATGCCCGCTTCGACGAGCTCAATGCCTGGCATGGCGAGCATGGCCTGTTGCAGCAGGTGGCCGGGCGCATTGGCATCGACGCGCGCGAGCTGGACCCGGACGCGCCGCTGCCGTGGGAACGGATTGGCGCGGTGGCGGACTTCGAGCGCGGCTCGCATGGCTTTCTGGAGGCGCAGCTGAACCTGGCGCGCAGCGAGAACCTGACCATTCGCCAGCTGTCGCGGCGGATTCTGGTGGGGCATCGGTTGGCGGTGGGCACGCCTGAGCAGGTCGCCGACACCTTGGCCGAGTGGTTCCTGGCGGGGGCAGGGGATGGCTTCAACATCATGCCCGACATGTTCCCGTCGGGGGCGCGGGTGTTTGTTGAGGAGGTGGTGCCGTTGCTGCAGAAGCGTGGGTTGTTCCGGACCGAGTACAGCGGCACGACCTTGCGTGAGCATTTGGGGTTGCCTAAGGCGGTGAACCAGTTTTCCGAGGCTCGGCGCGAGATTGTGTCGGCTGTTTGATGGGGGCGCTGCGCGCCCCTTTCGCGACACAAGGCCGCTCCTACAGAGGATCGCGGTGTTCTGTAGGAGCGGCCTTGTGTCGCGAAAGGGCTGCAAAGCAGCCCCAAGATCCCAATCCCAACCCAAGGACCCACCCATGCGCTACCGCCCACTAGGCCACACCCACCTCCAAGTCAGCCTGCTCAGCCTCGGCACCATGACCTGGGGCCACCAGAACAGCGAACAGGACGCCCACCAGCAACTGGACGCCGCCCTCGCCGCCGGCATCAACTTCATCGACACCGCCGAGATGTACCCCACCCCCACCCACGCCGACACCTGGACCACCACCGAGCGCTACATCGGCAACTGGATCAAAGCCCGCGGCAACCGTGACAAGTACATCCTCGCCAGCAAGATCGCCGGCCCCTCCCGCGAGCCCGGCGCCCAGGCGCACATCCGCGATGGCCTGTCGCACCACGACCGCAAGAATATCGTCGCCGCCCTGGAAGGCAGCCTGCGCCGGTTGAACACCGACTACCTGGACCTCTACCAGCTGCACTGGCCCGACCGCACCAGCAACTTCTTCGGCATCCGCGAATACCCCTACGCCGACGACCACCCGCAAACCACAGCCATCGAAGAAACCCTGGCCGTGCTCGACGACCAGGTGAAGGCCGGCAAGGTGCGCCATATCGGCGTGTCCAACGAAACCCCGTGGGGCGTGGCGCAGTTCCTGCGCCACAGCGAAGAACAGGGCCTGGCGCGCATCGCCAGCATCCAGAACCCCTACAGCCTGCTCAACCGCCTGTACGAAACCGGCCTGTCGGAGTTCAGCCATCGCGAAGGCGTGAGCCTGCTGGCCTATTCGCCGCTGGCCTTCGGCGCGCTGACCGGCAAGTACCTCAATGGCGCCCGGCCCGAGGGTTCGCGGCTGTCGTCGGTGTACCGCACCTTCAACCGCTATGGCAGCGAGGAGGCCAACAGCGCCATCGCCAGCTATGTGCAAATCGCCCGCGAACACGGCCTGACCCCGGCGCAATTGGCGCTGGCCTTCGTCATCCGCCAGCCGTTCGTGGCCAGCGCGATCACCGGGCAGACCAGCTTGCTGCAGTTGCAGGAAAACCTCGGGGCGCTGGATGCGCAGTTGAGCGAAGAAGTGCTGGCCCAGATCCAGGCCGTGCACCGGCGCATCCCCAACCCGGCACCGTAGCCGAATGCTTTTCTCTTTTGTGGGAGCCGGCTTGCCGGCGATCACCGGCGCAGCCGGTGCCATGCACCGCAGTGCCCCCATCGCCGGCAAGCCGGCTCCCACAGATAGCGCTGCATCAGAAGGACAGTCATGAACGCCATCGCCCCATCACCTCTGGTCTTGTCCACGCGCCCCCGCTGGCTGTCCCGCCCCGGGCTTTACCTTGCCTGGGCCACGCTCGCCTTGCTGCTGCTGGCCGTCGCCGCACCCGGCTGGCTATCCCCAGCCGACCCCCTGGCCGCCGACGCCCGCCTGGCCTACCTCCCACCCAACACCACCCACTGGCTGGGCACCGACGAAAACGGCCGCGACGTACTCACCCGGCTGGTCCACGGCGCCCGCCCATCCCTGCTGATCGGCCTGGCCGCGACCCTGCTCGGCCTCGGCCTGGGCACGCTGCTCGGCGTGCTGTCGGGCCTGGCCCCGGCCTGGCTGGACAACCTGCTGATGCGCGCCGTCGATGTGCTGCTGGCGTTCCCCGACCTGCTCCTGGCGCTGGTGATCATCACCCTGTTCGGCCAGGGCACCAGCAACCTGATCCTCGCCGTGGGCATCGCCTCGGTGCCGCGCTACGCCCGCCTGGTGCGCGCGCAAACCCTGACCATCCGCCACGCAGGCTTCGTCGAGGCGGCGCTGACCCTGGGCCGCCGGCCGCTGGCGGTGGTGTTCGAGCATGTCTTGCCCAACGCCGTGCAACCGGTGCTGATCCTGGCTTGCATCGGCCTGGGCGGCGCCATCACCGCCGCTGCCGCGCTGAGCTTCCTGGGCTTTGGCGCGCCGCCACCGGCGCCGGAGTGGGGCGCGATGATGGCCGTGGCCCGCAACTTCATGGCCAACGCCCCCTGGCTGATGGCCTGGCCGGCGCTGGCAATCACCATCACCGTCATCGCCATCACCGCCATCGGGCGTGACTGGCTACGCCGCAGCGAGGGCAGGCAACCATGAGCATTTTCGAGATTCAGCCACCGCTGGTGGATATCCGCGACCTGCGGGTGAGCTTCAACGGCGTGCCGGTGGTGCACGGCGTGAGCCTGCAGTTGCAGGCTGGGCAGTGCCTGGCGCTGGTGGGCGAGTCCGGCTCGGGCAAGAGCGTCACCGCCCGCACCCTGGTCGGCCTGACCGGCGCCGGCGCACAGGTGCAGGCGCAGCGCCTGGCGTTCGCCGGGCAGGACCTGCTCGGCGTCGACCAGGCCACCTGGCAGCGCCTGCGCGGCGGGCGGGTCGGCTTCGTCATGCAGGACGCGCTGGGCTCGCTCGACCCGTTGCGCCGGGTCGGCGCCGAAATCGAAGAGCCGCTGTTTCAGCACACCCGCTTGAGCAACGAACAGCGCCGCCTGCGCGTGCTGGAGCTGCTGCGCCAGGTCGGCGTGCCCGAGCCCGAGGTGCGCGCCCGGCAATACCCCTGGCAGCTTTCCGGTGGCCTGCGCCAGCGCGCCCTGATCGCCTCGGCCATCGCCTGCCAGCCGCGCCTGCTGATCGCCGATGAACCGACCACCGCGCTGGATGCCACGGTGCAGGCACAGATCCTCGACCTGCTGGCGCAACTGCGGGCGCATGACAATAGCCTGCTGATGGTCAGCCACGACCTGGCGGTGGTCGCGCGCCTGGCCGACCAGGTGGCGGTGATGCGCCATGGCCAGGTGGTGGAGCAGGGCAGCGCCGAGCAGATCCTGCAAGACCCGCAAGACCCCTACACCCAGCGCCTGTTGCGTGCTGCGCGGGCGGTGCATTTCCAGCGGCCGCTGGTGCCGACGCTGGCGTTGCTGGAGCAAGCCGTGAACCAACAACCGGTGCTGCTCGAGGCCCGGGGCCTGGGCAAGGCCTTCATCGGCCCGGACGGTCAGCCGCGCCCGGTGCTCAGGGACGTTTCCCTGCAGCTGCGGGCGGGGCAGACGCTGGGAGTGGTCGGCGAGTCCGGCTCCGGCAAGAGCACCTTGGGGCGCATCCTGCTCGGCCTGGATCGCCCGGAGCAAGGCACCGTGCACTTTGCCGGTGAAGACTGGCTGGCACTCACCGCCGAGCAGCAGCGCCAGGTACGCCAGCGCATCCAGGTGGTGTTCCAGGACCCGCTGGCCTCGTTCGACCCGCGCTACACGGTATTGCGGGTGCTGTCCGAGGCACTGGCCCAGGCCGGCGTGCCGCGAGGGTTGCGGCGTACCGAGGCGGCGGCGTTGCTGGAGCGGGTGCAGCTGCCCGGCAACGTGCTCGACCGGCGCCCGCTGGAGCTCTCCGGGGGCCAGCGCCAGCGCATTGCGATTGCCCGGGCGCTGGCGATGAAGCCGCGGGTGCTGGTGCTGGACGAGCCGGTGTCGGCGCTGGATGTGTCGGTGCAGGCGCGGATTCTGGCGCTGCTGGCCGAGCTCAAGGCCGAACTCAACCTGGCGTGCATTTTCATCTCCCACGATTTGGGCGTGGTGGAGCAGGTGAGCGACCAGGTGCTGGTGATGCAGGGGGGCAGGGTAGTGGAGCAGGGCAGCGTAGAGCAAGTGATGCGCCAGCCGCGCCATGCCTATACCCGCGCACTGCTCGATGCCGTGCCCAGTTTGCCAGCGGCGCAGCCGCGCTGGGTCAGCCGGATTGCTGTTTGAAGCCACCGGCCCTATCGCCGGCAAGCCGGCTCCCACAGGTACCCCACAACGCTAGAAATTGTGGGGCCCCTGTGGGAGCCGGCTTGCCGGCGATAGGGCCAGTGGCAGCACCTGAACTCTGAGGAAACCACCGTGACATCCACCCACCGCCTCCCCGATGGCTGGGACATCCGCCACCTGCCCGACACCCCCATGGCCTTCGTCCGCGCCTTCATCCTGCGCCACCCGCTGGCCTACGGCGGCATGCTCGCCTTGCAGACCCTTTCGGTGCTCTGCGCCGTGCTGGTGCCCTGGCAACTGGGCCAGCTCACCCGCCTGGTCAGCCAGGGCCTGGACGCCGCGCGCGCGGTCGATGCCCTGGCCTGGCCCCTGGCTGGTTTTGCTGCACTGCTGGCCGTGGAAATGCTCAGCATGCGCCTGGCCAGCGGCCTGCACATCCATACCGTGCCGCGCCAGCGGCGCGCCGTGACCCAGGCGCTGTTCGCCTACCTGCAACGCCATTCGCACCGCTACATCACCAGCGAATTCGCCGGCGCCCTGGCGCACCGCATCAGCGAAGTGGCGCTGGGCACCACCCAGACCCTGGCCATCCTCATCTTCGACCTGATCCCGCTGCTGGCCACCCTGGCCCTGGCGGTGGTCCTGCTGGCCACCGCCAACGCCTGGCTGGCCGCGTTCATGGGCCTGTGGGCGCTGGGCTTTCTGACCCTGTGCTGGTTCCTCGCCCGCCGCAGCCACCCCCTGGCCCGCGATTTCGCCGCCGCGCGCAGCGTGAGCACCGGCAAGGTGGTGGACGCAGTGACCAACCTCACCAACATCCGCCTGTTCGCCCGCCACCCCTACGAGCACAGTTACCTGGGGCGCTTTCTCGACCGCGAGGTGGCCGCCGCCGACCGCTCGCTGGGCTACATGGAAAAGATCCGCTGGCTGCAGAACGCCTGCGGTGTGCTGCTCAAGCTCGGCATCCTGCTGCTGGCGCTGTGGCTGTGGCAGCGCGGCAGCATCGACATCGCCACCTTCGTCACCGCCACCAGCCTGTCGCTGATGATCATCACCGACGTGGCCGGCCTGTCACGGCGCCTGCTGGAGTTCTTCGAAGCCATGGGCAACATCGCCAACGGCGTGCGCACGCTGGTGCGCCCGCATGAGGTGCGCGATGCCAGCCAGGCGCAGCCGCTCAAGGTGGAGCGGGGCGAGGTGCGCTTTGCCGATGTGACCTTTGGCTATCACCCGGGGCGGCCAATCTTTCAGGGCCTGAACCTGCATATCCCGGCAGGCCAGCGCGTTGGCCTGGTGGGCGCTTCCGGCTCGGGCAAGTCGACGCTGCTGGGGTTGCTGTTGCGGCTGTATGACGTGAACGGCGGGCAAGTGCTGATCGATGGCCAGGACGTGCGCACGGTGACCCAGCACTCGCTGCACGAGCAGGTGGGGCTGATCCCGCAGGAGCCGGGGCTGTTTCATCGCAGCATCCGCGAAAACATCCATTACGGGCGCCTGGATGCCGGCGATGAGGCCGTGCAGGCGGCCATCGACCGGGCCGGGGCGCGGGACTTCATCGAGTCCATGGAGCTGGGTTTCGATTCGTTGGTGGGGGAGCGCGGGGTGAAGTTGTCCGGTGGCCAACGCCAGCGCATCGCCATTGCCCGGGTGCTGCTGAAGAACGCGCCGATCCTGGTGATGGACGAAGCCACTTCGAGCCTGGATTCGATTACCGAGCGGTACATCCAGGACAAGCTGGACGAGATCATGGAGGACAAGACGGTGATCGTGGTGGCGCATCGGTTGTCGACCGTGGCGCACCTGGATCGGATCGTGGTGTTCGATGATGGGCGGGTGGTGGAGGATGGCAGCCATGCGCAGTTGCTGGCGCGGCGGGGGTATTACCATCGGTTGTGGAGCCGGCAGGGGGAGGTGGCGTGAGGGTTTTGAAGGGCTTGCCTTAAGGGTTTTGAAGTGTTTGCCTTAAGGGTTTTTGCGCCTATGAGATCGAGCGCCGCCCGCGCGGCGCTCGATCTCACAGGCGAAAACCATCTCCCGTCGAACACCCAAGAAAATCAGTTTTAACCTCTTTCCTGTAGGACATTTCCCAAAGATACTCCTACCGCCTTTTTCTCGTTGCGGTCGCTTGGGCAGCTCTCTAGTCTCGGCCTGTCGTTGCATATCGACGACACGGCTTTGACAGGCCGTAACGAGATACTTTGCATGGTTGTGCCGTTATGGCGGCTGTGCATGGGGCACGCTTGCGTGCGCCGGTTCTGGTATCCGCCGGTCTGTCAACCTATGCACAGCTGCCACCTTTCTGTTTGACAGCAGAGGGTGGTCGCCCCAAAAACGGATACTACTTATGTTGAAAATCGTCCCCGATCCCCCACTCAACCAATCCCTCGAAGACATCCTCATCCAGGCCACGGACTACGCCCTGTGCGCGCAGACCGTGATGCATCAGGCCCTTCTGCTACAGCCCAAATCGCCCGCGTCGATTCTGATGATGGCGTCGATGCATGAAGTAGAGGCGTTGCGGGTGATGCTGGAGTCCATGTTGATTCAGGTGCAGATGCCGGCTGAGCCCAGGACTTCGCACTAGGCCATCAGTGATGTGTTGGCTGTGCTGGCCTATTCGCGGGGCAAGCCCGCTCCCACATGAACTCGGGCCTGAGCAATACCTGTGGGAGCGGGCTTGCCCCGCGAAGAGGCCAGCACAGCCAGCAAAAATTTCAGGGAGATAACCAATGACCACACGCGACACCCATTTCACCGTCGGCAAAACCACCTTCTGCCAAGGCGAACACCAGACCCACCCCCTGTTCCGCATCGAGCCCGGCATCCCTTGCCAGAATGCCCGCGAACAGGCCTCGGAATTGATGGGCTATGTACGGGAGCTGACCATCATCGGCCTGATGGACGAGAAACCCATGATGATCTGGGCCGCGCACTACCTGAGCGCCATGGCCAAGGCACTGATGGATGATGCCGAGCTGGGCATGATGCACTGAGGGGCTGTCTTGATTAGGTGTTGTCGCCAGAAGTGTTCGTCGGGAGAGTTACAGCGGACATAAGACCGAGCGCCGCCCGCGCGGCGCATCGCGGATAAATCCGCTCCTACATTTGTTGCAACGTGCCTATGCCTGATAGGCCATGGTTGCCAGCCTTGTGAATATGACGCGATTTTTTTGGGGGCGCTGGGCTCGCCTGAATTTTTCGGCGGGCGCCAAAGGCGGACAACCGTGGCCTGACAGACCGTGGCACGTTGCAACAAATGTGGGAGCGGATTTATCCGCGATGCGCCGCGCGGGCGGCGCTCGGTCTCATGGGCGCCACAAATCGCTCGGCCTGCACCTCCTTGCTCAACCGCTCGGTGTCGCCCCACCAACACCCACCACACACTTTGCCCTGGCACCAGCACCACTCACCCGCCAAACCCCAACAAAATCAAGCCATTGAACCCGGCACAACTCCTGCAACAGGCCTTGCAAAGCCCAGTCCCCGCAGGAGCGCCCTTGAACAAACCCATTCTCCCCCTGATCCCGCTCTGCACCGCACTGGCCTTGCTCGGCTGCGAAAAACCCGAGCAACACACCGCGCAAAGCACCCAACCCATCAGCGGCGGCACGCTGGTCTACGCCACCGACCGCGAGCCCACCTGCCTGGACCCGCACGTGGCCGGCGACATGCCTCAGGTGTTCGTCGCCCAGCAATACCTCGACTCGCTGGTGTCGATGGACAGCCACGGCCAGATCGGCCCGTGGCTGGCGACAAGCTGGGAGGTCTCGCCCGATGGCCTGCACTACACCTTCCACCTGCGCCGCGACGTGCACTTCACCGATGGCACGCCGTTCAACGCCGAGGCGGTGAAGGCCAACCTCGACCACATGGCCAACCCCAAGACCCAGTCCAGCACCGCCGGTGGCTACATCCGCCAATACCGCGGCACCGAGGTGCTGGACAACTACACCGCCCGGGTCACCCTGGCCACGCCTTACGCCGCCTTCCTCGAAGTGCTGGCCCAGGGTTTTCTCGGCATCCAGTCGCCCACCGCGCTCACCCGCAGCCGCGACGAGAACTGTGAAAGCCCGGTGGGCAGCGGGCCGTTCAAGGTGCTGCGCTGGGACCGGCAGAACCAGGTGGAGCTGGTGCGCAACCCGGACTACAACTGGGCGCCGCCGACTGCGCAGCACCAAGGCCCGGCTTACCTGGAGCGCATCGTCTGGAAGTTCATTCAGGAGCCGTCGGTGCGCTTCGCCTCGCTGCAGGCGGGAGAGGTGGACGTGATCGAGACGCTGCCGCCCGAGTCGCACGAGGCGGCGCGGCGCAACCCGGATGTCGACCTGATCATCGCCCAGCGCCCGGGCAACCCCACCAACGGCACCTTCAACCTGCGCCGCGCGCCGTTCGACGATATCCGCGTACGCGAGGCCTTCGTGCGCAGCGCCGACGTCGAGGGCGCGCTCAAGAGCGTGTACTTCGGCGAGTTCCCCCGCGCCGGCGGGCCGCTCAGCGTGGCCACGCCGTTCTACAGCGGCGGCTTCGAGCACAGCCAGGACTACGACCCGGCCCGCGCCGCCAAGCTGCTCGACGACGCCGGCTGGACCGGGCGCGACAGCCAAGGTTATCGAAGCAAAAATGGCCAGCGCCTGCGCGCCGTGGTGCTGATCGGCGCGCGCACCGCGCCGTCGGAGCTGACCCTCTGGGAGCAGGTGCAGGCCACCACGCGCCAGGCCGGCCTGGAACTGGTGCTCGACCAGATGAGCGATGCCCAGGTCACCGCACGCCAGGCCGCCTGGGACTACGACATCCGCATCGGCTACTGGAACACCAACACCCCCGACGTGCTGCGCATCATCTTCACCAGCGCCTTCGTGCAGCCGGCCGGGGTCGGCGGCTATCACCAGAATTCCTCCGGCTACGCCGACCCCGCGTTCGATGCGCTGCTCGACAGCGCCCTGGCCACCCAGGACCCGGACCTGCGCCGCCAGCGCTACTTGCAGGCCCAGCAACAGGCCGCCGCGCAGTACCTGCAACTCACCACCTACCCGCAAAGCACGCGCCTGGGCATCTACAAGACCGCCCACGGCGTGCGCCTGGAGCCTTCGCTGGCGGTGACCTACCTCTATGACGCATGGGTGAACAAATGAGTACGACGACACTTGCAGTCACCGACCCACGGCGCGAACGCCTGGCTGCCCTGGGCCGGCGTGCTGCCATCCGCCTGGGCGGTGGTGTGCTCGTGCTGTGGGCGGTGGCGACCCTGACCTTCTTCGCCCTGCGCCTGATGCCGGGCGACCCGGTGCTGGCGATTCTCGGCGGCCCCAGCGGCAACCCCACGCCCGAGGCGATCGAGGCCGCACGCCAGGAATACGGCCTGGACAAGCCACTGGCCGTGCAATACCTGCTCTATCTCTGGCGCCTGTTGCAGGGCGACCTCGGCGTGTCCTACTCGCAGCACTTGCCTGTCACCCGCGTGCTCGCCGAGCAGGGTGGGGCAACCCTGCAGCTGACAATCGCGGCGCTGGTGCTGGCCTGGTTGCTGGTGCTGCTGCTGACCGTGGTCACCGCCGGGCGCGGCAAGTGGGTCGGTGGCCTGGCGTCGCTGGCCGAAACCCTCAGCGCGGCCTTGCCGCATTTCTGGCTCGGCGTGGTGCTGCTGGTGGTGTTCGCCTTCGGCCTGCGCTGGTTCCCGCCGGCGGGCAGCGACAGCTTCGCCAGCCTGGTGTTGCCAGCCTTTTCGCTGGCGATTCCGCTGGCCGGGTTCATCGCCCAGGTCACCCGCGAATCGCTGGAACTGACCCTGGAGCAACCCTTCGTGCTCACCGCCCGCACCCGTGGCCTGAGCGACCTGGCCGTGCGCTTTCGCCATGCCCTGCGCCATGCCTTGCTGCCCGGCGTGTCGCTTTCCGGCTGGGCGATCGGCGCGCTGATCAGCGGCGCGGTGGTGTGCGAGGTGATCTTCTCGCGCAAGGGCGTGGGCCGGCAGCTGTACCAGGCGGTGCAAGCCCAGGACCTGCCGCTGGTGATCGGCATCAGCCTGGTGGTCGCCGCCGGCTACGTGCTGGCGAACATTCTGGTCGACCTGCTGTACCAGTGGATCGACCCTCGGCAACAGGAGGCCGCCGCATGACTGACCTGATCCTTGAACGCGCGTTGGCGCCGCAACGCCGGCAACGGCACCTGAAGCTGCCGTCGTTGAGCGCCAGCCTGGCCATCCTGTTCCTCTTCGCGCTGCTGCTGGCGGCGCTGGCGCCGGGGCTGTTCACCGCCATCGACCCGCTGGCCATCGTCCCGCGCGAAGCCTTCCAGCCGCCAAGCTGGGCGCATTGGCTGGGCACCGACCAATCGGGCCGCGACATCTTTGCGCGGATCATCCATGGCGCCCGGCAAAGCCTGCTGATCGGCGTGGCGGCCACCGCCATTTCCATGGCCATCGCCATCACCCTCGGGCTGCTCGGCGGCCTGGGCGGCGCCCGCCTGGACCGCGCCGTGGGCTGGTTGCTGGAAGTGCTGTTCGCCTTCCCCAGCCTGGTGCTGGCGCTGTTGTTCGTGGCGGTGTTCGGCAGCGGCGTCGGCCCGCTGATCGTCGCCACCGGGCTGGGCGGTGCGCCGGGGTATGCGCGCATGGTGCGTGGCCAGGTGCTGGCGGTGCGCAACGCCGGCTACATCGAAGCGGCGCGGGCGCTGGGCCACCCAACCTCGCGCATCGTCCTGCGCCAGCTGCTGCCCAACGCCATGCGGCCGCTGCTGGTGACGCTGACCATGGGCGTGGGCCAGGCCATCGTCTGGGCCTCGGCGCTGAGCTTCCTGGGCCTTGGCGCGCGGCCGCCGGCGCCGGAGTGGGGGACCATGCTGTCGATGGGCCGCGACTTCATCGCCAATGCCTGGTGGCTGACCTTCTTCCCCGGCCTGTTCATCGTCCTCACCACCCTGGCCACCACCGTGGCTGGCCGCTACATCCAACACCGCCTGGAGGGCCGCCTGCCATGAGTGACAAGACCTTGATCGTCGAGGGGCTGAACGTGGCCTTCGAGGGCCGCAGCGTGGTGCGTGACTTGTCCTTGGTGCTGGCACCGGGGCGCTGCGTGGCATTGGTTGGCGAGTCGGGTTCTGGCAAGAGCGTCAGCGCCCGCAGCCTGGTCGGCCTGGCCGGTGCGCGGGCGCAGGTCAGTGCACGCAGGCTCTGCTTCGACGGCCACGACCTGCTTGGCCTGAGCGAACGCCAATGGCGTGCGGTACGCGGCAAGGACATCGGCTTCGTGCTGCAGGATGCGCTGGTGTCGCTGGACCCGCTGCGGCCGGTGGGCAAGGAAATTCTCGAAGTGCTGCAGGCCCATCGATATGGCGACCGCCATACCCGCGCTGCGCGGGTGCACGAATTGCTGGCGCGGGTCGGCGTGCCGGATGTCGAGCTGCGTGCGCGCCAGCGCCCGGGGCAACTGTCCGGTGGCCTGCGGCAGCGGGCGTTGATTGCCAGTGCCCTGGCGCTGGACCCTGCGCTGGTGATCGCCGATGAACCCACCACGGCGCTGGATGCCACGGTGCAGGCGCAGATCCTCGAAGTGTTCCAGCAGATCAAGGCCCGTGGCGCCTCGTTGCTGATCATCAGCCATGACCTGGCGGTGGTCGCGCAGCTGGCCGACGAGGTGGTGGTGCTGCGCCATGGCGAAGTGGTGGAGCAGGGGCCGATGCAGCAGGTGCTGCGCCAGCCCCGCCACCCCTACACCCAGGCGCTGCTGGCGGCGGTGCCGGCCGAGCACCCGCGTGGCAGCCGGCTGTCGCCGGAACGTGCGGGGGCAAGGCGTGAGCCGAGGCCAGCGTTCAAGAGCGACGTGCTGCTCGAAGGCCGTGGCCTGGGCAAGCGCTACCTCGGCCCGGACGGGCTGTTGCGCCAGGTGGTGCAGGGCGTCGACTTCACCCTGCGTGCCGGGCGCACCCTGGGCATCGTCGGCGAGTCTGGCTCGGGCAAGACCACCGTGGCGCGCATCGCCCTGGGCCTGCTGCAGCCCGACCAGGGCGAAGTGCTGTACCGCGGCCAACCCTGGAACCGCCCGGCCAACGTCGTCAGCGAGGCCGCGCGCAGGCCGCTGCGCCGCGAGATCAGCGTGATCTACCAGGACCCGCTGGGCTCGTTCGACCCGCGCTGGAGCGTGGCGCAGATCCTCGACGACGCTTTGCAGGTGGCCGGCATCGAGGCGGCGGCAAGGCCTGCGCGCATTGCCGTGCTGCTCGGCCAGGTGCGCCTGCCGGCCGAGCTGGGCCAGCGCCGGCCGTTGCAGCTTTCCGGCGGGCAGCGCCAGCGGGTGGCGATCGCCCGGGCGATTGCCAGCGAGCCGAAGCTGATCATCTGCGATGAACCGGTGTCGGCGCTGGATGTGTCGGTGCAGGCGCAGGTGCTCGACCTGCTGGCTGACCTGCAGGAGGAGTTGGGCCTGGCCTACTTGTTCATTTCCCATGACCTGGGGGTGATTCGCCATGTCAGTGACGATGTGCTGGTGATGCGCCATGGCCAGGTGGTGGAGCAGGCGCCGGTGGAGCAGTTGTTCGAGCGGCCGACGCATGAGTACACCCAGCGGTTGCTCGGTGCGGTGCCGCGCTTGCCTGGCAGCGGCGCCGAACTGGTGGTGCCGCCGCTGGATTTGGCGCACGAGGCGTTTGACCTGTTTGACGAATCACGGCTCTGGAAGATTGCCATCTAGCTTGAAGTTGCTGGGGGCGCTTTGCGCCCCTTTCGCGACACAAGGCCGCTCCTACAGGGGCAACGCGGTTGTCTGTAGGAGCGGCCTTGTGTCGCGAAAGGGCTGCGCAGCAGCCCCAGCAATAGTGAATACAATCCCAAAAGGACCTTTCCCTTAGACACATCTGACCCTGCCGACGA
>NZ_BQIP01000017.1 GCF_021602585.1 Pseudomonas faucium | reverse complement strand
GGGGAGGGTCCTCGGGGTGGTTGAAACGGGGGCGGAGTATACGCCGGTGGGCAGGGGGCCGCAAAACGGCCCCCTGCCATTCAGCGCACCTTGCCTTGTTCAGGCCGCAACTGTTCCTTGTCGAATGCATCGACATCGATCACCGCCCTGCGCGCTTCTTCGGCGGCATGCAACCGTTGCCCCTCTTCGACTTGCAGTACACCGCTGTGGACGGCTGCTTCGATGGCTGACTGCCCCGGGGTGGCTTGCACCTTGCCCTCCTTGATCGCCTGGTGCAGCACCTTGTGCAGCGGCGCAACTTCGGCCAGCGTGTCGCAGGCCCGTTGCAGCGCCGCCACCGGGTCGCCCTCGGCTTGCGGCCGGAAGCAGCCAGCGAGCAATTCTTCCAGTGCCGGGTCGCCTTTACTGCGGCCGATCAGCGCGGCTACCTCGGCGTCCAGTTCATCGCTTGGGCCGGTATGGCGGCGGCCGAAGGGGAACACCAGCACACGCAGTGCGCAACCGACAAAACGGTTGGGGAAGTTGTCCAGCAGTTGGTCCAGTGCGCTTTCCGCCTGGCCCAGGCTTTCCTCCATGGCCCAACGCAGCAGTGGCTGCATGTGCTCGGGGGAGCCCAGGTCGTGATAGCGCTTGAGCGCGGCGCTGGACAGGTACAGGTAGCTCAATACATCGCCCAGCCGTGCACTCAGCCGCTCGCGGCGTTTGAGTGCGCCGCCGAGCAGCATCATCGACAAGTCGGCCAGCAGCGCGAAAGCGGCAGCCTGGCGATTGAGGGCGCGGAAGTAACCCTGGCTCAAGGCATCGCCGGGCACCGACTCGAAGCGCCCGAGCCCCAGGTTGAACACCAATGTGCTGGACGCGTTGCCGGCGGCGAACATGATGTGCTTCATCAGCAGATCGTCGAATTCCTCGAGTGCCTGGTCGTGGTCCTCGCGCCCCGCGAGGGCCATTTCCTTGAGCACGAACGGGTGGCAGCGGATGGCGCCCTGGCCAAAGATCATCAGGTTGCGCGAGAGGATGTTCGCGCCTTCCACCGTGATGAAGATCGGTGCGCCCTGCCAGCTGCGGCCCAGGTAGTTGTTGGGACCCATGATGATGCCCTTGCCGCCGTGCACGTCCATCGCATGCTGGATGCACTCGCGGCCGCGTTCGGTGAGGTGATACTTGAGGATCGCCGACAACACCGACGGTCTCTCGCCCAGGTCCACGGCCTTGGCGGTCAGCAGGCGGGCGCTGTCCATCAGCCAGGCGTTGCCGCCGATGCGCGCCAGTGACTCCTGGATGCCCTCGAAGGCTGCCAGCGGCACGTTGAACTGCTCGCGGATGTTGGCGTACTGGCCGGTGACCAGGCTGGTGTACTTGGCCGCGCCTGTGCCCACGGCAGGCAGGGAAATCGAGCGGCCCACCGACAGGCAGTTCATCAGCATCATCCAGCCCTTGCCGAGCATGGCCTGGCCGCCGATGAGAAAGTCCAGCGGCACGAACACGTCCTTGCCGCTGTTGGGGCCATTCATGAACGCCGCACCCAGGGGCAGGTGGCGCTTGCCGATCTCCACCCCGGGGGTGTCGGTGGGGATCAGCGCCAGGCTGATGCCCAGCTCTTCTTGCTCGCCAAGCAGGTGGTCCGGGTCGTAGGCCTTGAACGCCAGGCCGAGCAGGGTGGCGACCGGGCCGAGGGTGATGTAGCGCTTTTCCCAGTTCAGGCGCAGGCCGATGACTTCTTCACCCTGCCATTGGCCTTTGCAGATGACGCCGGTGTCGGGCATGGCGCCGGCGTCGGAGCCGGCCAACGGGCCGGTGAGGGCGAAGCAGGGGATGTCATCGCCGCGGGCCAGGCGGGGCAGGTAGTGGTTGCGCTGTTCATCGGTGCCGTAGTGCAGCAGCAGCTCGGCCGGGCCGAGGGAGTTGGGCACCATCACCGTGGAGGCCAGGTCGCCGCTGCGGGTGGCCAGTTTCATCGCCACCTGGGAGTGAGCATAGGCGGAGAAACCTTTGCCGCCGTACTCCTTGGGGATGATCAGGGCGAAGAAGCCGTGCTCCTTGATGTGCTGCCAGGCTTCGAGCGGCAGGTCCAGATCCTGGCCGATCTGCCAGTCGCTGACCATGGCGCACAGCTCTTCGGTGGGGCCGTCGATGAAAGCCTGCTCTTCATCGGTCAGCTTGGGCGCCGGGTAGTCGAGCAGCGTGCCCCAGTCGGGGCGGCCGCTGAACAGCTCGCCGTCCCACCACACGGTGCCGGCGTCGATCGCTTCGCGCTCGGTCTGCGACATGGGCGGCAGGGTGCGCTTGAACCACTTGAACACCGGGCCGGTGAACACCTTGCGCCGCCATTTCGGCAGCGCCACCAGGGCGATTTTCACCGCCAGGATGGCCCAGATCAGGATCAGCAACCAGCCAGGGGCTTTGCTGAAGATGCCCATGAGCAGCACGTAGGCCGCCATGATCCCGAGAATCTGCAAGGGCGCCAGGCGCCGGTGCGTGAGGTACGCCGCGCCGATCACCAGCACTACCAACCACAACAGCAACATAATCGGTCCTCCTTGGAACCAGGGGCTTGGGCCGTCCCACAGAGCTTAGACGCAACGCAAAAAACGGCAGGGTCATGACAGTGACAGGGAGGGGCGACGGGAGTTTCAGTTCATCTGCGGCTGTGGTGGCCCTATCGCCGGCTCTTTGTGGGAGCCGGCTTGCCGGCGATAGGGCCAGTACAGGCGATGGAGCTCTGGAGTAGACTGTCTTCCCTCCGCATTCCATAAGGACGTTGCCATGCTGAAGATCTGGGGCCGCAAGAATTCGAGCAATGTGCGCAAGGCGCTGTGGATCGCCCACGAGCTGGGCCTGGACTTCGAAGCCATCGACGCCGGCGGTGCCTTCGGCGTGGTCAACGAGCCGCACTACCGTGCCCTCAACCCCAATGGCCTGGTGCCCATGCTCGAAGATGGCGACCTGGTGCTGTGGGAATCCAACGCCATCGTGCGCTACCTTTGCGCCGAATACGGCGCCGAGCAGGGCTGGTACCTCGAAGACCCACGCCAGCGCGCCCTGGCCGACAAGTGGATGGACTGGACCACCTCGTCCTTCGCCACGCCGTTCCGCCCGCTGTTCTGGGGCCTTTTGCGCACCCCCGAAGAGCAACGTGATTGGGTGGCGATCAACGCCGCGCACAAGCAGTGCGCGCAATTGCTGTCTATTGCCGATCAAACCCTGGCGCACCAGCCTTATCTTTCCGGTGACCAGGTCGGCATGGGCGACATCCCACTGGGGAGCTTCGTCTATGCCTGGTTCGAAATGCCCATCGAGCGCCCGGCCATGCACCACCTGCAAGCCTGGTACGAGCGCCTGAAACAGCGCCCGGCCTACCAGGCCGCCGTGATGACCGCGCTGACCTGACCCTGCTTCGATAGTCATTATCAATAGATGTGACTGTACTTGTGCGGCCTGGCCTTGCACCATGGCCGCACTCACTGCGCCAGTGACTTCGCCTGGCGTGTCCTGAACCATTTTTTATTCGGTACGTGACCCGCTATGAGTTCTGCCCTGTCCATCCGACAGCTGACCAAGACCTACGGCAACGGCTTCCAGGCCCTCAAAGGCATCGACCTGGATGTTGCCGAAGGCGACTTCTTCGCCTTGCTCGGCCCCAACGGTGCCGGCAAGTCCACCACCATCGGCATCCTCTCGACCCTGGTCAACAAGACCAGTGGCACGGTCAACGTGTTCGGCCATGACCTGGACCGCGAGCCCGCTGCGCTCAAGCGTTGCCTGGGCGTGGTGCCGCAGGAATTCAACTTCAACCAGTTCGAGAAGACCTTCGACATCGTCGTGACCCAGGCCGGCTACTACGGCATCCCGCCCAAGCTGGCCAAGGAGCGCGCCGAGCAGTACCTGACCCAGTTGGGCCTGTGGGACAAGCGTGACGTGCAGTCGCGCTCGCTGTCCGGTGGCATGAAGCGCCGGTTGATGATCGCCCGCGCGCTGATCCACGAACCGCGCCTGCTGATCCTCGACGAGCCGACCGCCGGGGTGGACATCGAGCTGCGCCGTTCGATGTGGAGCTTCCTCACCGAGCTCAACCAGAAGGGCATCACCATTATCCTCACCACCCACTACCTGGAAGAAGCCGAGCAGCTGTGCCGCAACATCGGCATCATCGACCACGGCACCATCGTCGAGAACACCAGCATGCGCCAGTTGCTGGGCAAGCTGCATGTCGAGACCTTCGTCCTCGACCTCAAGCAGGACCTGGCCCAGGCGCCGGCCCTGCAAGGCTACCCGTGCCGCCTGCTGACCCCGCACACCCTGGAAGTGCAGGTGGAAAAAGACATCGGCATCACCGCGCTGTTCGGCCAGCTGGCCCTGCAGAACATCGAGGTGCAGAGCCTGCGCAACAAGACCAACCGACTCGAGGAGCTGTTCGTGTCCCTGGTGGAAAAAAACCTGTCGAAGGTGGCCATATGAGTGTGGAACTGCGCACCAACTGGGTGGCCCTCAATACCATCGTCTACCGCGAAGTGCGGCGCTTCTTGCGCATCTGGCCGCAGACCCTGCTGCCGCCGGCGATCACCATGGTCCTGTACTTCGTGATCTTCGGTAACCTGATCGGCCGGCAGATCGGCGACATGGGTGGCTTCACCTACATGCAGTACATCGTGCCGGGGCTGATCATGATGTCGGTGATCACCAACTCCTATGGCAACGTGGTGTCTAGCTTCTTCGGCAGCAAGTTCCAGCGCTCGATCGAAGAGCTGATGGTATCGCCGGTGTCGCCGCACACCATTCTCGTCGGCTATGTGCTGGGCGGTGTACTGCGCGGCCTGGCGGTCGGGGTGATCGTGACCATCCTGTCGATGTTCTTCACCGACCTGCAGGTGCACCACCTGGGCGTGACCGTGATCGTGGTGCTGTTGACCGCCACCATCTTTTCGCTGCTGGGCTTCGTCAACGCCGTGTTTGCGCGCAACTTCGACGATATCTCGATCATCCCGACCTTCGTGCTGACGCCGTTGACTTACCTGGGCGGGGTGTTCTACTCGATCAACCTGCTGCCGCCGTTCTGGCAGACCGTGTCGTTGGCCAACCCGGTGCTGCACATGGTCAACTCGTTCCGCTACGGCATCCTAGGGGTGTCGGATATCAGCATTGGTACGGCGATCACCTTCATGCTGGTGGCCACCGCGGTGCTCTACCTGCTGTGCGTTCGCCTGCTGGTCAGCGGCCGCGGCATGCGCGCCTGAGGCCTTGTGCTTGCGCCGGCGCCACTGCCGGCCGACCCACCAACGCCAGTACAGCATGGTGGTGAAGTAGGCGGCGATGCCCAGCACCACCCCGCACACCACCGAGCCCAGCAGGAACGGTTGCCACAGCGTTGCCAGCTGGTCGGTGATCCATTCGAAGGTGAGTTCGTCGGGCAGGGTGCGCGGCGGCACCTGCATCAGCCAGGCACCGGTCATGTAGGTGACGAAGAACACCGGCGGCATGGTCAGCGGGTTGGTCAGCCATACCAGGCTGACGGCAATCGGCAGGTTGCCGCGTACCGGGATGGCCAGCGCCGCCGCCAGCAGCATCTGCATGGGGATCGGGATCAACGCCGCGAACAGGCCCACGCCCATGGCCCGCGCCACCGAGTGACGGTTCAGGTGCCAGAGGTTCGGGTCGTGTAGCAGCTTGCCGAAAAAGCGCAGGGACTTGTGTTCCCTGATGCTGGTTGGATCCGGCATGTACCGTTTGAAAAGTCGGCGCGGCATGTAGGCTCCTGGCGCGTTGATCGAGGCAGTATGCCTTGATTCCCGCTCAGGCTCGTTCAGAGTTTGTGACAATTGTTGAGCGAGCCAGTGCGGCATTTCAGCTATGCCTCAGTAAGCGATTTTGCTTCTGGAGCTCTACCTCATGCGCACAGGGATGCTTGCGCTGGCGCTCGGGCTGTTGTGCCTGGGCCTTCTCCCCGCATTGCCGTCGGTCGGATGGCTTTGCCTGCTGCTTTGCGGCGGGCTGCTGTGCCTGCGCACGCGCGGTTGGCCGGTGGGGTGTTTCCTGCTGGGTTTGTGCTTGGCCTGCTGGTCGGCGCAACTGGCGCTGGACGACCGCCTGGCGCTGCCCCTCGATGGCCGCACCCTGTGGCTGGAAGGCCGGGTGGTCGGGTTGCCGAGCCACACCGGGCAAAGCGTGCGTTTTGAGCTGGAACAACCCCGCTCGCGTCGCGCCGAGCTGCCCTCGCGCCTGCAACTGAGCTGGTTCGGTGGCCCGCCGGTGCGGGCTGGTGAGCAGTGGCGCCTGGCCGTGACCTTGCAACGGCCCGCCGGGTTGCTCAATCCACATGGGCCTGACCGCGAGGCGCATTTGCTGGCCCGGCGGGTGGGTGCGACCGGCACGGTCAAGGCAGGCCACGTGCTGCAGGCGCAGGCGCCGAGTTGGCGCGATGCCCTGCGCCAGCGGCTGCTGGCCGTCGATGCCAACGGCAGGCAGGCGGCGTTGGTGGCACTGGTGCTCGGCGACGGCAGCGGGCTGGCCCAGAGCGACTGGCAAGTGTTGCAAGCCACGGGCACGGTGCATCTGCTGGTGATTTCGGGCCAGCACATCGGCCTGGTGGCCGGGCTGCTGTACGCCCTGGTGGCGGGCCTGGCGCGCTGGGGGCTGTGGCCTCGGCGCCTGCCTTGGCTGCCTTGCGCCTGTGCCCTGGCGCTGGCGGCGGCGCTGGCCTACGGCTGGCTGGCCGGCGCCGGGGTGCCGGTGCAGCGCGCTTGCCTGATGTTGGCGGTGGTGCTGCTCTGGCGCTTGCGCTTTCGCCACCTGGGGGCCTTCTTCCCGTTGCTGGTGGCGCTCAACCTGGTGCTGATCGCCGAGCCCCTGGCCGCCTTGCTGCCGGGGTTCTGGTTGTCGTTCGGCGCGGTGGCGACGCTGGTCTATTGCTTCAGCGGGCGCCTGGGCGGCTGGCGCCCCTGGCAGGCATGGACCCGCGCCCAGTGGGTGATCGCCATCGGCCTGCTGCCCATCCTGTTGGCCACCGGGCTGCCGGTCAGCCTCAGTGCGCCATTGGCAAACCTGGTGGCCGTGCCCTGGATCAGCCTGGCGGTATTGCCGCTGGCGCTGCTGGGCACCTTGCTGCTGCCACTGCCAGGCGTTGGCGAGGCATTGCTGTGGCTGGCAGGCGGCCTGCTGGATGGCCTGCTGCGGGTGCTGCAAGGGCTCGCCGCCTGGCGCCCGGCCTGGGTGCCGCCGGCCTTGCCGCTGTGGGCCTGGGCACTGGTGTGCCTGGGGGCGCTGCTGGTGCTGCTGCCACGGGGTGTGCCGCTGCGCGGCCTGGGGTGGGTCATGCTGTTGGCCCTGTGGGTGCCCAAGGCGCCGGTGGCGCATGGCCAGGTGGAGGTCTGGCACCTGGATGTCGGCCAGGGCCTGGCGGTGCTGCTGCGCACGCGCCAGCACAGCGTGCTGTACGACGCTGGCCCGGCGCGCGGTGACGTGGACCTTGGCGAGCGGGTCGTGCTGCCCACCTTGCACAAACTGGGCGTGCGGCAACTGGACCTGATGCTGATCAGCCACGCCCACGCCGACCATGCTGGCGGGGCATTGGCGGTTGCCCGGGGGCTGCCGGTGGCGCGGGTGCTCAGTGGCGAGGCGCAGGCGCTCGCTGCGCCGTTGTCGGCGCAGCCATGCGTCAGTCACGAAGGGTGGGAATGGGATGGCGTGCGTTTTTCGCTGTGGCACTGGGGCGAGGGGGAGGGCAGCAATGATCGCTCCTGTGTCTTGCTGGTCGAGGCGCAGGGCGAGCGCCTGCTACTGGCCGGCGATATGGAAGCCGGCGCCGAGCGCGCCTGGTTGGCCGACCACCCGGCGCCGGCCATCGACTGGTTGCAGGCGCCGCACCACGGCAGCGCCAGCTCCTCCACCGAGCGATTCTTGCGGGCCACGGCGCCACGCGGGGTCATCATTTCCCGCGGGCGCAACAATGGCTTCGGCCACCCCCATGCGCAGGTGCTAGAGCGCTATCGCCGTCACCAGCTGGCGATCCACGATACGGCGCAAGAGGGCGCATTGCGCCTGCTGCTGGGCAGCCGGGGCGCCGCCGAGGGGGGGCGCGCGCAGCGCCGCTTCTGGCGCGATGCACAGTCAATTCCCTGACCTTCGGCAGATGAGCGCCCCGCGTGCGTATGGTAGAGTGGCGGCCTTTTTCCGAAGGGGCGTTTACTGTGTGGGAATTGGTCAAGTCCGGTGGTTGGATGATGCTGCCGATCATTCTGAGCTCCGTCGTCGCCATGGCAATCGTCGTCGAGCGCCTGTGGACCCTGCGCGCCAGCCGTGTCACCCCGCCGCACCTGCTCGGCCAGGTGTGGATGTGGATCAAGGACAAGCAGCTCACCAGTGACAAGCTCAAGGCCCTGCGCGCCGATTCGCCGCTGGGCGAGATCCTCGCTGCGGGCCTGGCCAATTCGCGCCATGGCCGCGAGATCATGAAAGAGTGCATCGAAGAGGCCGCTTCGCGGGTCATCCATGACCTGGAGCGCTATATCAGCACCCTCGGCACCATTGCCGCCATGGCTCCGCTGCTGGGCCTGCTGGGCACCGTGCTGGGCATGATCGACATCTTCAGCGCCTTCATGGGCTCGCAGATGACCGCCAATGCCGCCGTGCTGGCGGGCGGTATCTCCAAGGCCCTGGTCACCACCGCGGCCGGCCTGATGATTGGTATCCCCGCCGTGTTCTTCCACCGCTTCCTGCTGCGCCGCATCGATGAGCTGGTGGTGGGCATGGAGCAGGAAGCGATCAAGCTGGTGGAAGTGATCCAGGGCGACCGCGAAGTGGAAGTGGCCGGAGGCAAGGCGTGAAGTTCCGGCGCAATCGCCAGCGGGAGAACGTCGACATCAACCTGGCGTCGCTGATCGACGTGGTGTTCGTCCTGCTGCTGTTCTTCGTGGTCACCACCACCTTCACCCGCGAGACCCAGCTGCGCGTCGAGCTGCCCGAGGCCGCCAGCGCCGAGCAGCCGCCTGCCGACCAGGGCAAGCTGGTGGAGGTCACCATCAGCGCCGAGGGCGTGTACTCGGTGAACAACCACCTGCTGCCCAAGAGCGACCTGGCCACCCTGACCGAGGCCATCGAGCGTGAGTCCGCTGGCGACAATAAGTTGCCCCTGGCAATCAGCGCCGACGGCAAGACGCCGCACCAGGCTGTGATCACCGCAATGGATGCTGCCGGCAAGCTCGGTTTCAGCCAACTGCGCATGACCACCGTCGAGGCGGCCCAGGGGACACCCTGATGGCGTTCGCCGACCGCCTGCTGGCGGCCTGGTATGCCGGGCACCCTGCGCTGGCGCTGCTGCGCCCGCTGGAGGCGTTGTACCGCCGCGTGGTCACGCGCAAGCGGGCGCGCTTTCTCAGTGGTGAAAGCGCCAGCTACCGCGCCCCGGTGCCGGTCATCGTGGTCGGCAACATCACCATTGGCGGTACCGGCAAGACGCCGATGATCCTCTGGCTGATCGAGCATTGCCGCCGGCAGGGGCTGAAGGTCGGTGTGGTCAGCCGTGGCTACGGTGCCAAACCGCCGCAACTGCCGTGGCGGGTCGAGGCGCAGCAGCCAGCCGAACAGGCTGGCGACGAGCCTTTGCTGATCGTCCAGCGCACCGGCGTGCCGCTGATGATCGACCCGGACCGCTCCCGCGCCGTGCAGGCGCTGTTGGCCAGCGAGCCGCTGGACCTGATCCTGTGTGACGATGGCATGCAGCACTACCGCCTGGCGCGTGACCTGGAGCTGGTGCTGATCGATGCCGCGCGCGGCCTGGGCAATGGCCGCTGCCTGCCGGCCGGGCCCTTGCGCGAGCCCGCCGAGCGCCTGCAAGAGGCCGATGCCGTGCTGTTCAACGGCGCCAGCGCCGATCGTGCAGACGGTTTTGCCTTCAGCCTGCAGCCCAGCGCCCTGGTCAACCTGCGCAGCGGCGAGCGGCGCGGGCTCGATCTGTTTCCGGCAGGCCAGCGCCTGCACGCGGTCGCCGGTATCGGCAACCCGCAACGTTTCTTCAATACCCTGCTGGGGCTAAACTGGCAGCCGGTGCCGCACCCCTTCGCCGACCACGCCGAGTTCAGCGCCGAGCGCCTGGCATTCAGCCCGCCCTTGCCGTTGGTGATGACCGAGAAGGATGCGGTGAAATGCCGGGCCTTCGCCGCCGACGACTGGTGGTACCTGGCCGTCGAGGCCCAGCCCACCCCGGCCTTCACGGCCTGGTTCGACAGCCAGCTGCAGCGCCTGCTGCGCAAGCCCTGAGCCCGTTTTCAATTTCCGGCCACCTGGCCTCAAGGACGCTTCCATGGACACCAAACTGCTCGACATCCTGGCCTGCCCGATCACCAAAGGCCCGCTCAAGCTCAGCGCCGACAAGACCGAGCTGATCAGCAAGGGCGCAGGCCTGGCCTACCCGATTCGCGATGGCATCCCGGTGATGCTGGAAAGCGAGGCGCGCACCCTGACCGACGACGAGCGCCTGGACAAATGAGCCTCGACTTCACCGTGGTGATTCCTGCTCGCCTGCGCTCCACGCGCCTGCCGGGCAAACCGCTGCTGCTGATCGCCGGCAAGCCGATGATCCAGCACGTCTGGGAGCAGGCGCGCAAGAGCGGCGCCAGCCGCGTGGTCATCGCCACCGACGATGCCAGCATCGTCGAGGCGTGCCAGGCCTTTGGCGGCGAAGTGCTGATGACCCGCGCCGACCATGAGTCGGGCACCGACCGCCTGGCCGAAGTGGCCGCGCACCTGGGCCTGGCCGCCGATGCCATCGTGGTCAACGTGCAGGGTGACGAGCCGCTGATTCCGCCGGTGATCATCGACCAGGTGGCCGCCAACCTGGCTGCTCACCCGCAGGCGAGCATCGCCACCCTGGCCGAGCCGATCCACGACCCCGAAACCGTGTTCAACCCGAACGCGGTCAAGGTGGTCAGCGACAAGAACGGCCTGGCATTGACCTTCAGCCGTGCGCCACTGCCGTGGGCGCGCGATGCCTTCGCCAAGGGCCGCGAGCAACTGCCCGAAGGCGTGCCGTATCGCCGCCATATCGGCATGTACGCCTACCGCGTCGGCTTCCTTCAGGACTTCGTCGCCTGGGGCCCTTGCTGGCTCGAGCAGAGCGAAGCGCTGGAGCAGCTGCGTGCCCTGTGGCACGGCGTGCGCATCCACGTCGAGGACGCCATCGAGGCGCCCGCCGTTGGTGTCGACACCCCTGAAGACCTTGAGCGCGTAAGGCGCTTGCTGGAGGCCTGATGCGCGTTCTGTTCGTGTGCCTGGGCAACATCTGCCGTTCGCCCACTGCCGAAGGTGTGCTGCGCCATCAACTGCAGGCCGCAGGGCTGGCCGACCAGGTGCAGGTGGCATCTGCCGGTACCGGTGACTGGCACGTGGGCAAGGCGCCCGACAGCCGCACCTGCAAGGCTGCGCTGGCCCGCGGTTACGACCTCTCGGCGCAGCGTGCGCAGCAGGTCAAGGCGGCGCACTTTGCCGAGTACGACCTGATTCTGGCCATGGATGAAAGCAACCTCGGCCACCTGCGCGCCATGCGCCCGCACAGCGCCGTGGGTGAGCTGGACCTGTTCCTGCGCCGCTATGGCGCCGCCCTGGACGAAGTGCCAGACCCTTACTACGGCGGCGCCGATGGCTTCGAGCAGGTGCTCGACCTGATCGAGGCGGCGTGCCGTGAGCTGGTCGTGGAAATCAAGGGGCGGTTATGACGGCGGGTTGGCAAGCGCAAGTCTCGCTCAAGCCCTACAACAGCTTCGGCATCGATGTGAAAGCCCGCTACTTTGCCCAGGCGCACAACGATGAAGAGGTGCGCGAGGCCCTGCGGCTGGCGCACGAGGCCGGCGTGCCGGTGTTGGTGATCGGCGGCGGCAGCAACCTGCTGCTGACCCGTGATGTCGATGCGCTGGTGCTGCGCATGGCCAGCCAGGGGCGCCGCGTGCTCAGCGATGACGGCACGCGGGTGGTGGTCGAGGCCGAAGCGGGCGAAGCCTGGCACCCGTTCGTGCAATGGTCGCTGGCGCAAGGCTTCTGTGGCCTGGAAAACCTCAGCCTGATCCCAGGCACGGTGGGCGCCGCGCCGATGCAGAACGTGGGCGCCTATGGCGTGGAGATCAAGGATGTGTTCGTCGGGCTGACCGCGCTAGACCGGGAGACCGGCGAGTTGCGTGACTTTGGCCTTGAGGAATGCGCCTTCGGTTATCGCGACAGCCTGTTCAAGCGCAACCCTGGCCGCTGGTTGATCCTGCGGGTGCGTTTTGCCTTGAGCCATGTGCTGCAGGCGCACCTGGACTACGGCCCGGTGCGTCAGCGCTTGCAGGAGCAGGGCGTCGAACGGCCCACCGCGCAGGCAATCAGCGATGCCATCTGCAGCATCCGCCGCGAAAAGCTGCCGGACCCGGCCGAGCTGGGCAATGCCGGCAGCTTCTTCAAGAATCCGGTGGTATCTGCTGTGCTCGTGGAGCGCATTCGCGCTCAACATCCCGCGGTGGTTGGCTACGCCCAGGCCGATGGCCAGGTGAAGCTGGCGGCGGGCTGGTTGATCGAGCAGGCGGGGTGGAAGGGGTATCGCGAAGGGGATGCCGGGGTGCATCGGCTGCAGTCGCTGGTGCTGGTCAATTATGGCCAGGCGAGCGGGGGGCAGATGCATGCGCTGGCGCAGCGGATCCAGGCGGATGTGCTGGAGCGCTTTGGGGTTGAGCTTGAGATGGAGCCGAACCTCTACTGAATGTTGGGTTGGGGCCGCGCTGGCCTCATCGCCGGCAAGCCGGCCCCCACCTGTACAGCGGCGCTCTTATTGTGGGAGCCGGCTTGCCGGCGATGCAGTCAACACAAAACCCCCGGCCAAGAAAAAGCCCCGCCAGTTCGCACTGGCGGGGCTTTTTCATTCAGCCGTTGCTATCAACCGTGGTGAGGCTTGTGCTCATGGGCGGTTTCCAGGGCAGGCTCGTCGGCGGCAGCAGCTTGCTGTGCAGCCTTGGCAGCGGCCTCGGCTTCACGCTTGCGGCGACGCACTTCACGTGGGTCGTTCGGCGCGCGGCCGTTAGGCAGCATCACGGTAGCGGCTTCGACCGCTGCCGGTGCTTCCACCGGGGCAGGCTCGGCGGCGACCGGCGCTACCTCGGCAACAACCGGAGCAGGCTCTGCTACCACTTCTGGCTGGGCTTCGACGACCGCTGCCGGCTCTTCGGCAGGGGCGGCTTCGAAGGCAACCTGAGGCTTCTCGGCTTCACCGGCTTCGACGGCTGGAGCTTCGACAGGCGATTCGGCGACCACTACCGGTTCAACGGCAGGGGCAGCTTCAGTTTCGACAACGGGCTGTGGTGCAACTTCGACCACCGGCTCAGCGCTGGCTTCGACCACGGCAACGGGCTCGCTGACAGGCTGCTCGACCACTGGCGCGATCACAACTTCCTCGGCCTGGGTTACCGCCTCGACAGCTTCTGCCGGCTGGGCGGTTTCGCGGGTTTCGGTAACAGCGGCTTCGGCAGTGGCGCGTTCGGCTTGCTGGTTGGCTTGGGCTTCGGCATCGGCACTGATGTTGCTGCTGGCGACGGCGGCGGTAACGGCAAGGCCGGCGGCCAATTCGGCACCCAGCTCGGAGGCCTGGTGCTGTTGCGGCTGCTCTTCGTTGCCTTCGCTGCCTTCGTCATCGCCGTCGATCAGCTCGCCGTTGGCATTGCGCTGGCGCTCACGACGGTTGCTGCGACGACGCTGGCCACGGGAGCGACGACGCGGACGCTCGCCATCGGCACCTTCCTGCTCGTCCTGCAGCAGCTCTTCGTTCGGCAGTTGCTCTTCGGCGAGCTCTGCAGCCTGCTCGGCGGCCTGTTCGGCAGCGCGTGGCTGGCGCTCTTCACGCGGTGGGCGAGGCTGGCGCTCTTCACGAGGGGCGCGTTCTTCACGTGGAGCACGTTCTTCGCGAGGTGCACGCTCTTCACGCGGAGCGCGTTCTTCGCGAGGGGCACGTTCTTCACGTGGGGCGCGCTCTTCGCGAGGAGCACGCTCTTCACGTGGAGCACGTTCTTCGCGAGGTGCACGCTCTTCACGCGGTGCGCGTTCTTCGCGGGCTACACGCTCTTCACGTGGGGCACGCTCTTCACGCGGCTGGCGCTCTTCGCGCACGACCGGTGCGGCATCCAGGGGTTCACGCAGTTCGCGCGCCGGGCGCTCTTCGCGGTTGCCGCGGCGGTCTTCGCGTGGCTGGCGTGGTGCGCGTTCTTCACGCGGGGCACGCTCTTCACGAGGCTGACGCTCTTCACGAGGCTGACGCTCTTCACGCGGGGCGCGCTCGGCACGCTCTTCGCGCGGCTTGCGCTCTTCGTCACGGCGACCGTTGCGGTTGCGGCTCTGCTGGCGGCCGTTGCGACGCTCCTCGTTACGCGGGGTGCGTTCGCTGGCTGGCTTCTCGGCAGCCACGGCCGGGGCGGCGGCAGGTTCTTCCTTGCCGGCGAACAGGCTGACCAGCGACTTGACCAGGCCCTTGAACAGGCTTGGTTCCGGCACGCTCGGTGCAGGGGCTGCGGGTGCGGCTGGCTGCTCTTCCTCGGCGGTCGGTACCGGTGCGTTGGCGCGGGCCGGCGCGGTCTTCACCGCGGCTTCCTGGCGAACCAGGGTGCGGGTGGCGGTCGGCAGCGGCGCTTCTTCGGCTTCGGCAGCGGCGATTTCGTAGCTGGACTGGTTGTTCAGCACTTCCGGGTTGTCGTCGCGCAGGCGCTGGACTTCGAAGTGCGGGGTTTCCAGGTGATCGTTCGGCAGGATGATGATGCGGGCGCGAGTGCGCAGTTCGATCTTGGTGATCGAGTTGCGCTTCTCGTTGAGCAGGAAGGCGGCTACCGGGATCGGCACCTGGGCGCGAACCTCGGCGGTGCGGTCCTTCAGGGCCTCTTCCTCGATCAGGCGCAGGATGGCCAGCGACAGGGATTCGACGTCACGGATGATGCCGGTGCCGGAGCAGCGCGGGCAGACGATGCCGCTGCTTTCGCCGAGCGATGGGCGCAGGCGCTGGCGGGACATTTCCAGCAGGCCGAAACGCGAGATGCGGCCTACCTGGACACGGGCACGGTCGGCCTCCAGGCATTCACGCACACGCTCTTCCACGGCGCGCTGGTTCTTCGCCGGAGTCATGTCGATGAAGTCGATGACGATCAGGCCGCCGATGTCGCGCAGGCGCAGCTGGCGGGCGATTTCCTCAGCCGCTTCCAGGTTGGTCTGCAGGGCGGTTTCCTCGATGTCGCTGCCCTTGGTGGCGCGCGCCGAGTTGATGTCGATGGAAACCAGGGCTTCGGTCGGGTCGATCACGATCGAGCCGCCGGACGGCAGGTCGACCACGCGCTGGAAGGCGGTTTCGATCTGGCTTTCGATCTGGAAGCGGTTGAACAGCGGCACGCTGTCTTCGTACAGCTTCACCTTGCTGGCGTACTGCGGCATCACCTGGCGGATGAAGGTCAGGGCTTCTTCCTGGGCGTCGATGCTGTCGATCAGCACTTCGCCGATGTCCTGGCGCAGGTAGTCGCGGATGGCGCGGATGATGACGTTGCTTTCCTGGTAGATCAGGAACGGCGCGGCGCGGTCCAGCGAGGCTTCCTTGATGGCGGTCCACAGCTGCAGCAGGTAGTCGAGGTCCCACTGCATTTCTTCGCTGCTGCGGCCAAGGCCTGCGGTGCGCACGATCAGGCCCATGTCGCCCGGCACGGTCAGGCCGTTGAGGGCTTCGCGCAGTTCGTTGCGCTCTTCGCCTTCGATGCGGCGGGAGATGCCGCCGGCACGTGGGTTGTTCGGCATCAGGACCAGGTAGCGGCCGGCCAGGCTGATGAAGGTGGTGAGGGCGGCGCCTTTGTTGCCGCGCTCTTCCTTCTCGACCTGGACGATGACTTCCTGGCCTTCGCTGAGCACTTCCTTGATGTTGACGCGGCCTTCAGGGGCTTTCTTGAAGTACTCGCGGGAGATTTCCTTCAGCGGCAGGAAGCCGTGACGTTCGGAGCCGAAGTCGACGAAGGCGGCTTCGAGGCTGGGCTCGATCCGGGTGATCTTGCCTTTGTAGATGTTGGCCTTTTTCTGCTCACGCGCGCCGGACTCGATGTCCAGGTCGTAGAGACGTTGGCCGTCCACCAGGGCTACACGCAACTCTTCGGGTTGAGTTGCGTTAATCAGCATTCTTTTCATGTTGTACCGTCGGTTTCCGGGCTGCCGGAAACGGCGTTCGGCACACACGACTTCTCATGGTCGGTGCCAAGGTGCGCAAAGGGTGGCCGGGCCACCCCCGTGTCGAGCAACGTTCGGCACCAGCCGGTTACCCAGCCTGCCGTTGTCGCGACGACGCGTCCTGTTTGCTGCGGTGCCAACGAGGCCCCTGCGGTTTCTGCAGAGATATCCGAATCGATATCCGAATCAACCCAGCAGGCCTCGTGCACTCAGTCAGGAGGAGGAATCAACCGTCAGCCGTGGACGCCCGAGGGCATCTGTTCAGGACCTTATCCGCTCGCCGGCCATTCAGTGGGCCGGTGGCCGGACGCGGTGCTACACGGTCCGAGGGCTGTGCATCTCCACCCTGCACGTATCCCTGATAATTCGGGTGCTGCCGCGCGCTGAATCCGCAACGGGTTGCATTTTTCGCCAGCGCAGGTTCTGGGCTGGCGCCATTCATGTCCAAGGCAGGTATTTCCGAAGCATTCGCCGGGCGTTGCGTGGAAGCGACGGGCGGGCAGAGGTGCAGCGAAAAGAATCGGGTAAGCAGGTGAAATACCGCGCTTGTCGTTTTTTTTCGGTCTTCTCTACACGGCGCTGGTGGCGATTCCAGGCAATTCGGTAAACTGGCGAAAACCCCGTAGGACGGCCTCGCGTCCTGCAGAATTGCGTTGGTCAGGGACCGGCTAAGGGCCTGGTGCCGCTGGCCTGCCGCTTTTGGCGGCGTTCGCGACTATAGCAGTAATGATTAAGTGCTTCAATTCCATAAAAAATTGTTATGATCCCGCAATGACGACCAATACCCCTCCGACTTCCGGCGTAAAGCTGATCGAAGTCGCGCCGGAGCTTGCCGGCCAACGTATCGACAATTTCCTCATCACGGCGCTCAAGGGCGTGCCCAAGACGCTGGTGTACCGCATCCTGCGCAAGGGCGAGGTGCGGGTCAACAAGGGCCGCGTCAAACCTGAGTACAAGCTGCAGGCCGGCGACGTCGTGCGCGTACCGCCGGTCCGTTTGCCCGAGCGTGACGAGCCGGCGCCGGTCGCCCAGGGGCTGCTGCAGCGCCTGGAAGCGGCCATCGTCTACGAAGACAAGGCGCTGATCGTGATGAACAAGCCTGCCGGCATCGCCGTGCATGGCGGCAGCGGCCTGAGCTTCGGGGTGATCGAGGCGCTGCGCCAGCTGCGCCCGGACGCCAAGGAGCTGGAGCTGGTGCACCGCCTGGACCGCGATACCTCGGGCCTGCTGATGATCGCCAAGAAGCGCAGCATGCTGCGCCACCTGCATGCCGCCCTGCGCGGTGATGGTGTCGACAAGCGCTACATGGCGCTGGTGCGCGGCCATTGGCCGACCTCCAAGAAACAGGTCAATGCGCCGTTGCTCAAGAGCAACCTGCGCTCGGGCGAGCGCATGGTCGAGGTGAACGAGGAGGGCAAGGAGGCCTTGACCCTGTTCCGCGTGCTGCGCCGCTTCGGCGAGTTCGCCACCATCGTCGAGGCGCGGCCGATCACTGGGCGTACCCACCAGATCCGCGTACATACCCTGCACGCCGGGCACATGATTGCCGGTGACAGCAAGTACGGTGACGAAGACTTCAGCCGAGAAATTCGCGACCTGGGCGGCAAGCGCCTGTTCCTGCATGCCTACGCCCTGACCGTGCCGCTGCCCGATGGCGGTGAGCTCAAGCTGGAGGCGCCGGTGGATGAGGTCTGGGCGAAAACCGTGGAGCGCCTGAGTGCGTCGTGATCTATGAGCAAGGCGTATGAGCTGCTGATCTTCGATTGGGACGGCACCCTGGCCGATTCCATCGGCCGCATCGTCGAATCGATGAATGCGGCCGCCGACCGCGCCGGTGAGGCGCAAAGTGACGAGCAGGCGGTCAAGGGCATCATCGGGCTGGCGCTGGACGAGGCCATTTCGACGCTGTATCCGCACCTTGAGCCTGTGCAGGTGCAGCGTTTTCGCCAGCACTACGCCGACATCTACATGGCGCTCGACCAGCAGCCTTCGCCGCTGTTCGAAGGTGTGGTCGAATCGCTGGATGCCTTCCGGGCCGAGGGCTATCGTCTGGCGGTGGCGACCGGCAAGGCGCGCCGTGGCCTGGATCGGGTGCTCAAGGCCAATGGCTGGGAGCAGTTTTTCGACATCACCCGCGCCGCCGACGAAACCCGCGGCAAGCCGCACCCCTTGATGCTCGAGGAGATTCTCGGCCATTGCGGTGTTGAAGCCGGGCGTGCGTTGATGGTCGGCGACTCGGCGTTCGACCTGCAGATGGCCAGCAATGCCGGCATGCACTCGGTGGCCGTGGGCTACGGTGCCATGCCGCTGCAGGCGCTGGCCGAATTCGGCCCGCAAGTGTGCATCGATCATTTCTCCCAGCTGCGCGAGTGGCTGGCAGGTAGCAGGTAATTCCAATTCCAAGGTAGGTGAGCATGGCTGACGAGTGGAAAGCACCAGAATCCGAGCCTGACGAGCGCGAAGAGCGCAAAAGCTGGCAGTTGTTGGAGAAGACGCTTCTGGCGGGTGTCCAGGAACAGCGCCGAGCGCGGCGTTGGGGGATCTTCTTCAAGCTGCTGACCTTCGTTTACCTGTTCGGCCTGCTTGCGCTGTTCTTGCCGTTCATGGACATGGACAAGGCCGCGTCACGCAGCGGTAGCCATACCGCATTGGTGGAGGTGCGCGGGGTGATCGCCGACCAGGAGGCCGCCAGTGCCGACAACCTGGTCAAGAGCCTGCGCGAGGCCTTCAAGGATCCCAAGACCAAAGCGGTGATCATGCGCATCAACAGCCCGGGAGGCAGCCCGGTGCAGGCCGGTTACGTGTATGACGAGATCCGCCGCCTGCGCGCTGAATACCCTGATACCAAGCTGTATGCGGTGATCACCGACCTGGGCGCTTCCGGTGCTTATTACATCGCCAGCGCAGCCGACGAGATCTATGCCGACAAGGCCAGCCTGGTTGGCTCCATTGGCGTGACGGCGGCCGGTTATGGCTTTGTGGGCTCGATGGAGAAGCTGGGTGTCGAGCGGCGTACCTACACCGCAGGCGAGCACAAGGCCTTCCTCGACCCGTTCTCGCCGGAGAAGCCCGAGGAGCGGGCGTTCTGGCAGGGCGTGCTGAACACCACGCACCAGCAGTTCATTGCCATGGTCAAGCAAGGCCGCGGTGATCGCCTGAAGGACAAGGAGCATCCGGAGCTGTTCAGTGGCCTGGTGTGGTCGGGCGAGCAAGCCAAGGCGCTTGGCCTGGTGGACGGGTTGGGCAGTGCCAGCTATGTGGCGCGGGAGATCGTTGGCGAGAAAGAGCTGGTGGACTTCACCGTCCAGGAATCGCCGTTCGATCGCTTCTCCAAGCGCATCGGTGCCAGCGTGGCTGAGCGCCTGGCCATGTGGATGGGCTTCCAGGGGCCTGTTCTGCGCTGATCAGTTCCGGCCTCATCGCCGGCAAGCCGGCTCCCGCAACGAGCACACCGCTCTACCTGTGGGAGCCGGCTTGCCGGCGATGGGGTCGACGCATTCCCTCAGGGGATCACCACCCCTTCCTTGCTCAGCATATCCACGAGCCGAATCAGCGGCAGCCCGATCAGGCTGGTCGCATCGCACCCGTGGGTGCTCTGGAACAGGCTCACCCCCAACCCCTCCGCCTTGAAGCTGCCCGCGCAATCCAGCGGCTGCTCCGCCGTCACGTAGCGCTCCACGCGCGCCCGGTCCAATTCCCGCATGGTTACGGTGAATGGCACGCAATCGACCTGGCAATGCCCTGTGGCGGTGTTCAGCAGCGCAACGCCAGTAAGGAAGGCCACCTGTTGCCCGCTCGCCTCCAGAAGTTGTTCGCAGGCGCGCTCGAAGGTGTGTGGCTTGCCGAGGATCTGTTCGCCCAGCACGGCGACCTGGTCGGAGCCGATGATCAGGTGTCCAGGGTGGCTGGCGGCAAGTGCTTCGGCTTTCTGCCTGGCCAGGCGCTGCACCAGCGCCGCGGCGGGTTCGTCATCCAGGCGCCGCTCGTCTAGATCGGGGCTTGCCCAGGTGAAGGGCAGGCGCAGGCGCGCAAGCAGTTCGCGCCGATAGGCAGAGCTGGAAGCCAGCAACAAAGGCAGCATGGTAGACTCCTGGTCAGTTGTCCCCGATTCTAACATGCGAGATGCCGCCGAATTTCCTTTGACAGGGGCGGGGGGCATCCCTAGAATGCTGCGCCTATGTTGAATGACCCGATTCCACCTCACGTTGACCCGCGCAAATTAGCCGATCGTGGCGTAACCCTTAACGGTTCGCTGCAACTCGCTGATTTGGAAAGACTCTGCGACCCGCTTTCCGACAATGTCGGTACGGTGCAGGCGAAGTTCGATTTTGAACGAGATGAACAGCACGTGGTGGTTATCCACAGCGAGCTGGACGTCGAAGTCAAAATGGTTTGCCAGCGTTGTCTTGAGCTGGTCACCCTGCCGATCCATAGCGAATGTACATACGCTGTGGTGAAGGAGGGTGCGAATACCCAGTCGTTGCCGAAAGGCTATGACGTGCTGGAACTGGGCGAAGATCCTTTGGATCTGCAGGCCTTGATCGAGGAGGAGCTTCTGCTCGCCTTGCCCATCGTGCCTGCTCATCATCCGGAAGAATGCCAGCAGCCGGCGGGCGCAGACGAGCCCGACTCGAGCAAGGACGAGGTATCGCGGTCCAACCCGTTCAGTGTTTTGGCGCAGTTAAAGCGTGACCCAAACGTTTAGGAGTTAATCAATTATGGCTGTTCAGCAGAACAAAAAATCCCGCTCTGCCCGTGACATGCGCCGTTCGCACGACGCTCTGTCGGAAAACGCGCTGTCGGTAGAGAAAACCACCGGTGAAGTTCACCTGCGCCACCACGTTTCGCCAGAAGGCGTATACCGTGGTCGCAAAGTGGTCGACAAGGGCGCTGACGAGTAATCCTTGTCCGCTCAGATCATCGCGATCGACGCAATGGGCGGGGACTTCGGTCCCCGCAGCATTGTCCAGGCCAGTATTGCCTGCCTTAGTGCTACCCCCTCGCTGCACCTGACCCTCGTCGGTCAACCCTCCCTCCTTGAAGATCTCGTCAGCGGCTTGCCAGCTGCGGATCGCGCGCGCCTGCAGATTGTCGCCGCCAGCGAGGTGATCGGTATGGACGAGCGGCCCTCTCAGGCGTTGCGTGGCAAGCCGGACTCGTCGATGCGCATTGCCCTGGAACTGGTGCGTGATGGCAAGGCCCAGGCCTGCGTCAGTGCCGGCAATACCGGCGCGCTGATGGCGCTGTCGCGCTTCGTGCTCAAGACGCTGCCGGGCATCGATCGGCCGGCCATGGTGGCGGCGATCCCCACCCAGACAGGCTACTGCCAGCTGCTCGACCTGGGTGCCAACGTCGATTGCAGCGCCGAAAACCTCTACCAGTTCGCCGTAATGGGCTCGGTGGCCGCCCAGGCCCTGGGTATTCATCGCCCGCGGGTGGCCTTGCTGAATATCGGCACCGAGGACATCAAGGGCAACCAGCAGGTGAAGCTGGCGGCAACCCTGCTGCAAAACGCCCGCGGCCTCAATTACGTCGGCTTCGTCGAAGGTGACGGGCTGTATCGCGGTGAGGCGGATGTGGTGGTGTGCGACGGTTTTGTCGGCAACATCCTGCTCAAATCCAGCGAAGGCCTGGCCACCATGATCGGCGCGCGCATCGAGCGGCTGTTCAAGGGTGGTGCCTTGGCGCGGCTGGCGGGTGCCATGGCCATGCCGCTGCTCAAGCGCCTGCAGGCCGACCTGGCCCCGGCGCGGCACAATGGCGCCAGCTTCCTTGGCCTGCAGGGTATCGTCATCAAGAGCCATGGGTCGGCCGGGGTGGAAGGCTTCCAGAGTGCGATCCAGCGGGCGCTGATCGAGATTCAGGAGAACCTGCCGCAACGCCTGCACGGCCGCCTCGAAGACCTGTTGCCTTAGGTATTTCGCCGATGAAGTGCTTAAATGTGACCGCTTGGTCTGCGTCTCCATCCAAGTTTTCAAATTCCGCGTCTAGCCCAGGGCTCGGCGCACCCCATTCGACAAGATCATAAGGGCTTGTTCAATGTCTGCATCCCTCGCATTCGTCTTCCCCGGTCAAGGTTCCCAATCGCTGGGCATGCTCAAGGAACTGGGCGCCGAAAAGCCGGTGATCGTTGAGACCTTCAAGGAGGCCTCCGAGGCTCTGGGCTACGACCTGTGGAAACTGGTCCAGGAAGGCCCGGAAGAACAACTCAACCAAACCGACAAGACCCAGCCGGCCATCCTCACCGCCTCCATCGCCCTGTGGCGCCTGTGGCTGGAAGAGGGCGGCGCCAAGCCGGCGTTCGTTTCCGGCCACAGCCTGGGTGAATACAGCGCCCTGGTCGCTGCTGGCAGCCTGTCGCTCAAAGATGCGGTGAAGCTGGTCAAGCGCCGTGGCGAACTGATGCAGGAAGCTGTGCCGGCCGGTCACGGCGCCATGGCTGCCATTCTTGGCCTGGACGATTCCGTGGTGGTCGAGATTTGCGCCAAGGCTGCCGAAGATGAAGTGGTCAGCGCGGTGAACTTCAACTCGCCAGGCCAGGTGGTCATTGCCGGCAACAAGGCTGCCGTGGATCGTGCCATGGAGCTGTGCAAAGAGGCCGGTGCCAAGCGCGCCCTGCCACTGGCGGTCAGCGTGCCGTCGCATTGCGCGTTGATGAAGCCGGCCGCCGAGCGCTTCGCCGAAGCGGTCAACGCCATCGAGTGGAAGGCTCCGCAGATTCCGGTGGTGCAGAACGTCACCGCAGCCATCGCCGCCGACCTCGATGCGCTCAAGCATGACCTGCTTGCACAGCTGTACCAGCCCGTGCGCTGGGTCGAATGCGTGCAGACCCTGGCAGCCAACGGTGCCGTGAACCTGGTCGAGTGCGGCCCGGGCAAGGTCCTGGCCGGCCTGAACAAGCGTTGCGCCGACGGCGTCACCACCTACAACCTCAATACCCCCGATGCCGTCGCCGCCACCCGCGCGGCGCTGGCCTGAATTTGGAGAAGCTTGCATGAGCCTGCAAGGTAAAGTTGCACTGGTTACCGGCGCCAGCCGTGGTATCGGCCAGGCCATCGCCCTCGAGCTGGGCCGCCAGGGCGCGACCGTGATCGGCACCGCCACTTCCGCATCCGGTGCCGAGCGCATTGCCGCCACCCTGAAGGAGCACGGCATCACCGGTACCGGCATGGAGCTGAACGTGACCAGCGCCGAGTCCGTGGAAGCGGTACTGGCCGCCATCGGCACGCAGTTCGGCGCGCCGACCATCCTGGTCAACAACGCCGGCATCACCCGCGACAACCTCATGCTGCGCATGAAGGATGACGAGTGGTTCGACGTGATCGACACCAACCTCAACAGCCTCTACCGTTTGTCCAAGGGCGTGCTGCGTGGCATGACCAAGGCGCGTTGGGGCCGTATCATCAGCATCGGCTCGGTCGTCGGTGCCATGGGTAACGCTGGCCAGGCCAACTATGCGGCCGCCAAGGCCGGCCTTGAAGGCTTCAGCCGCGCCCTGGCGCGTGAAGTGGGCTCGCGTGGCATCACCGTCAACTCGGTGACCCCAGGCTTCATCGACACCGACATGACCCGCGAACTGCCAGAAGCGCAGCGCGAAGCCCTGCAAACCCAGATTCCGCTGGGCCGCCTGGGCCAGGCCGACGAAATCGCCAAGGTGGTTTCGTTCCTGGCGTCCGACGGCGCAGGCTACGTTACCGGTGCTACCGTGCCGGTCAACGGCGGGATGTACATGTAAAACTGCAACTCAATGTGACGGATTGCTTCAAAAAAGAGTCATACTGCGAGCCTAAAATCCGTTATAAAGCTGCAACCAGATTCCAGGCAGAGGGTTAGGTAACCATTTCGAAGGTGCGTTCCGCTTGAAAAGCGAACGTCTTTCTATAAACTTGGTCACCGGCCAGCTGCCTGACATATGTCCATTAGGAGTGAAAACTAGGTATGAGCACCATCGAAGAACGCGTCAAGAAAATCGTCGCCGAGCAACTGGGCGTCAAGGAAGAGGAAGTGACCAACGAGAAGTCCTTCGTCGATGACCTGGGTGCCGATTCGCTTGACACCGTTGAGCTGGTGATGGCTCTGGAAGAGGAATTCGAGACCGAAATCCCTGACGAAGAAGCCGAGAAGATCACTACCGTTCAAGCTGCCATCGACTACGTCAACAGCCACAAGGCCTAAGACGCTGTAGTCGTCGCTTCTTGACGAGAAAAACCGCACTGCCTTTGCCGGCGTGCGGTTTTTTCTTTGCGAAACGCTGGCGTCGATCCGCTCGCACCGAGAGCCTGTTGCCATTTCATTCCATTGCCTGAATGCAATGGCAAGAGACTCTGATATTAGAAAAGGAGAGTACTGTGTCGCGTAGACGCGTCGTGGTCACCGGTATGGGTATGCTGTCGCCACTGGGTACCGATGTACCGAGCACCTGGCAGGGCATTCTGGCTGGCCGCAGTGGCATTGGTCCGATCGAACACACGGACCTGTCTGCCTACTCCACCCGTTTTGGCGGCTCGGTGAAGGGCTTCGAGGTCGAGCAATACCTGTCGGCCAAGGAAGCTCGCAAGCTTGACCTGTTCATTCAATACGGCCTGGCGGCCGGTTTCCAGGCAGTGCGTAATGCCGGCCTGGAAGTCACCGACGCCAACCGCGAGCGCATTGGCGTTGCCATGGGCTCGGGGATCGGCGGCCTGACCAACATCGAAGAAACCAGCCGTACCCTGCACGAGCAGGGCCCGCGCCGCATTTCGCCGTTCTTCGTGCCCGGTTCGATCATCAACATGATCTCCGGCTTCCTGTCGATCCACCTGGGGCTGCAGGGGCCGAACTACGCCATCGCCACGGCGTGCACCACCGGCACCCACTGCATCGGCATGGCCGCGCGCAACATCGCCTATGGCGAGGCGGACGTGATGATCGCCGGTGGCGCCGAAATGGCGGCCTGTGGCCTTGGCATGGGCGGCTTTGGCGCCTCGCGCGCGCTGTCCACCCGCAACGACGAGCCGGCCCGGGCCAGCCGCCCGTGGGACAAGGGCCGCGATGGCTTCGTGCTGTCGGACGGCGCCGGTGCCCTGGTGCTCGAAGAGCTGGAGCATGCCCAGGCCCGTGGCGCGACCATCTATGCCGAGCTGGTCGGTTTCGGCATGAGCGGCGACGCCTATCACATGACCTCGCCGCCCGACAGCGGTGAAGGTGCGGCGCGCTGCATGGCCAATGCCCTGCGCGATGCCGGCATCGCCCCGGAAGCGGTCAGCTACATCAATGCCCACGGCACCTCGACGCCGGCTGGCGATATTGCTGAAGTGGCCGCGATCAAGCGCGTCTTCGGTGAGCACGCCTACAAGCTGGCGGTCAGTTCGACCAAGTCGATGACCGGCCACCTGCTGGGTGCCGCAGGCGCGGTAGAGGCGATCTTCAGCGTGCTGGCGATCAACAGCCAGATGGCGCCGCCGACCATCAACCTCGATGAGCCGGACGAAGGCTGCGACCTCGACTTCGTGCCGCACGTGGCGCGCAGCATGCCGATCGATGTGGTGCTGTCCAACTCGTTCGGCTTTGGTGGCACCAACGGCTCGCTGGTGTTCCGCCGGTTCGCCGGTTGATGCAAAGCTGGATCGATGGCCAGCCGGCGACTGCGGTCAACCTGCAGAACCGCGGCCTGGCCTACGGCGATGGGCTGTTCGAGACCATCGCCGTGCGCAACGGCCGGCCCAGCCTGCTGGACGGCCACATGGCCCGCCTGGCGCTGGGTTGCCAGCGCCTGGCACTGGCTGGCGACCTGGCGCTGCTGCGCGATGAAATCCAGCGCTATGCCAGCCAGTTGGGCGACGGTGTCGCCAAGCTCATCCTCACCCGTGGCGACAGCCAGCGTGGCTATGCGCCGGCGGTGGGTGTCGCACCGCGACGAATCCTGCAGGGCAGCGCGCTGCCCAGCTATCCTGTCGAACATGCCGAGCACGGCGTGCGCTTGTTCCCCTGCCAGACCCGGCTTGGGGAACAACCCTTGCTGGCCGGCCTCAAACACCTCAACCGCCTGGAGCAGGTGCTGGCCCGTGCCGAATGGCAGGACAGCGAGCATGCCGAAGGCCTGATGCGTGATGGGCAGGGCAGGGTGATCGAAGGGGTGTACAGCAATCTGTTCCTGGTGCGCGATGGCAAGCTGCTCACCGCCGACCTCAGCCGTTGCGGCGTGGCCGGGGTGATGCGCGGCGCGTTGCTGGAGCAGGCGCAGGCGCTGTCGATCCCGTTGCAGGTGCGCGACCTGGCCTTCGACGAGCTCGAACAGGCCGATGAAGTGTTCGTCTGCAACAGTGTCTACGGCGTCTGGCCGGTGCGGGCAATTGCCGCGCTGAACTGGTCGCCGGGCCCACTCACCCGTAAACTGCAGGCCGTTGCCCGTACGTTACTGGATACCTGAATTCGTGAGACGCAAATTCCTGCTGCTGCTGGAAATGGGTTTGATCCTCGCAGGCCTGGCCTTGGGCTGGTCGGCCTGGAAGCTCAACTCGGTGCTGGAGCAGCCCTTGGCCGTGACGCAGGAGCGCCTGCTCGACGTGCCCAATGGCACCAACCCCAACCGCATGTTCTACCGCATGCAGCACGAGGGGCTGCTCGATGACGCCGTCTGGCTGCGCCTGTACTGGCGCTTCAACATGGCCGATGTGCCCCTCAAGACCGGTGAGTACCGCCTCACCCCCGGCATGACCGTCGAAGACCTGTTCGACGCCTGGCGCCGGGCCGATGTGGTGCAATACAACCTGACGCTGGTCGAAGGCTGGACCTTCCGCCAGGTGCGCTCGGCGATCGCCAAGCACGAAAAGCTCAAGCACACCCTCGACGGTCTGTCCGATGCCGAAGTGATGGACAAGCTGGGCCACACCGGGGTATTCCCCGAGGGGCGCTTCTTCCCTGACACCTACCGCTTCGTGCGCGGCATGAGCGACGCCGAGTTGCTGCAGCAGGCCTACATGCGCCTGGACGATGTGCTGGCCAAGGAGTGGGCTGAGCGCAGCACCGACCTGCCTTATCGCGACCCCTACCAGGCGCTGATCATGGCTTCGCTGGTGGAGAAGGAAACCGGCATTCCCCAGGAGCGCGGGCAGATCGCCGGCGTGTTCGTGCGCCGCCTGCGCCTGGGCATGATGCTGCAGACCGACCCCACGGTGATCTATGGCATGGGCGAGCGCTACAACGGCAGGATCACCCGCGCCGACCTGCGCGAGCCGACGCCCTACAACACCTACACCATCAGCGGGCTGCCGCCGACGCCGATTGCCATGGTCGGGCGCGAGGCGATTCACGCCGCGCTCAATCCATCCGATGGCACCAGCCTGTACTTCGTCGCCCGTGGCGATGGCAGCCACGTGTTCTCCGACGACCTGGACAACCACAACTCGGCGGTGCGCGAGTTCCAGCTCAAGCGGCGTGCCGATTACCGCTCCAGCCCCGGGCCACAGGCCGCGCCTGCCGACGATCAACCCGCGGCGGATGAGCCCGAGGCGCAGGAGCCGGCCCCGGCCAGCGAACCTGCACCGGCGCAAGCGCCGGCGCCTGACGAACAACATTAAGGACTGCCTGTGAGCGGCTTGTTTATTACCCTTGAAGGCCCCGAAGGCGCGGGCAAGAGCACCAACCGCGACTACCTGGCCGCACGCCTGCGCGAACAGGGGCTGGACGTGGTGCTGACCCGCGAGCCGGGCGGCACCCCGCTGGCCGAGAAGGTCCGCGAGCTGTTGCTGGCACCCAGCGACGAAGCAATGGCGGCCGACACCGAGCTGCTGCTGGTGTTCGCCGCACGTGCCCAGCACCTGGCGCAGGTGATCCGCCCGGCCTTGGCCAAGGGCGCGGTGGTCTTGTGCGATCGCTTCACCGATGCCACCTATGCCTACCAGGGTGGCGGCCGCGGCCTGTCGGTCGAGCGCATTGCCACCCTGGAGCAATTCGTCCAGGGCGACCTGCGCCCGGACCTGACCCTGGTCTTCGACCTGCCGGTGGAAGTCGGCCTGGCCCGCGCCGCCGCGCGCGGTCGCCTGGACCGTTTCGAACAGGAAGGCCAAGCCTTCTTCGAGGCCGTGCGCCAGGCCTACCTGCAGCGCGCCCAGCGCGAGCCGCAGCGTTACACCTTGCTGGACGCCGCGCAGCCACTGGCTGGCGTGCAGCGTGCCATCGACGCCTTGCTGCCGGCCATCGTGGAGCGTTGCCGTGGCTGAGGCCTACCCCTGGCAGCAGGCGCTGTGGCAGCAGTTGGCCGGGCGCGCCCGGCATGCCCATGCCTACCTGCTGCACGGCCCCCAGGGCATCGGCAAGCGTGCCCTGGCCGAGCGCCTGATGGCGCGCCTGCTGTGCCAGCAACCGCAGGGGCTCGATGCCTGCGGGCAGTGCAAGGCGTGCCACCTGCTCAGGGCCGGTAGCCACCCGGACAACTTCGTGCTGGAGCCGGAAGAGGCCGACAAGCCGATCAAGGTCGACCAGGTGCGTGAGCTGGTGTCCTTCGTGGTCCAGACCGCGCAGCTCGGTGGCCGCAAGGTGGTGCTGATCGAGCCGGTCGAGGCGATGAACGTGAACGCCTCCAACGCCTTGCTCAAGAGCCTCGAGGAGCCCTCCGGCGATACCGTGCTGCTGCTCGTCAGCCACCAGCCCAGCCGCCTGCTGCCGACCATCAAGAGCCGCTGCCAGCAGGTGACCTGCCCGCAGCCCAGCCTGGCCCAGAGCCAGGCGTGGCTGGCCGCGGCGCTGCCCGACAGCGACGAAGCCGAGCGCGATGAGCTGCTGACGCTTGCGGCCGGCTCGCCCTTGACGGCGGTGAAGCTGCAGGCCCAGGGCGTGCGCGAGCAGCGCGCATTGGTCACCGAAGGGGTGAAGAAGCTGCTCAAGCAGCAGCAATCGCCCAGCCAGCTGGCCGAGGCCTGGAGCGGTGTGCCATTGTTGTTGCTGTTCGACTGGTTCTTCGACTGGTCGCACCTGATCCTGCGCTACCAACTGAGCCAGGACGAAGCAGGGCTGGGCCTGGCCGATATGCGCAAGGTCGTGCAGTACCTGGCGCAGAAGAGCCGCCAGGGCAAGGTGCTCGAGGTTCAGGCGTGGATCCTCGAACAGCGCCAGAAGGTGCTGGGCAAGGCCAACCTCAATCGCGTGCTGCTGCTGGAAGCGTTGCTGGCCCATTGGCAGCAGTTGCCGGGCGCTCGCTGATTTTTCATTTCCTCATGTGTGTCGTATCCCATGCTCGTAGATTCCCATTGCCACCTCGACCGTCTTGACCTGAGCGCCCACCAGGGTTCCCTCGATGCCGCCCTGCAGGCGGCCCGGGAGCGCGGTGTCGGGCATTTCCTGTGCATTGGCGTGAGCGCCGAGAACGCCGGGTCGGTCAAGGCCCTGAGCGAGCAGTACGCCGATGTGGATTGCTCGGTGGGGGTGCACCCGCTGGACCTGGCGCCCGGCGAAACCCCGGCCCTGGAATGGCTGCTGCGCGAACTGGCGCACCCGCATGTGGTGGCGATCGGCGAAACCGGGCTGGACTACCACTACGAGCCAGAAGCTGCAGAACTGCAGCAGGCCTCCTTCCGCCTGCACCTGGAAGCCTCTCGCCAGACCGGCAAGCCGGTGATCGTGCATACCCGCGCTGCCAGGGCCGACACCTTGGCGCTGCTGCGCGAGGCCAACCTGCCCCAGGCGGGCGTGTTGCACTGTTTCACCGAGGACTGGGACATGGCCAAGGCCGCCCTGGACCTGGGCTACTACATTTCGTTGTCGGGCATCGTCACCTTCCGCAACGCCGATGCCTTGCGCGAAGTGGCGCGCCAGGTGCCGGTCGACCGCCTGCTGGTGGAAACCGATTCGCCCTACCTTGCGCCCATCCCGCACCGCGGCAAGCCGAACCTGCCGCAGTACGTGCGCGAGGTGGCCGAGTACGTGGCGTCCTTGCGCGGGGTCAGCTACGAGCAGCTGGCCAGCCAGACCACCGACAACTTCAAGCGCTTGTTCCCCCTTGCCCGCGTAGCGGCTTAAGGCGGGCAAAAAAAACCCGGGTTCTGGGGGGGGAATCCGGGTTAAGACCATTAGGAGTAAAACAAAAGGTACGCGGTCCCTGAGCACCTTTATTGGCGCGCCACTTGGGGGGGATGCGCCGCGCCAACACTTCAAGTATTGGTCAGGTTTGGCGCAGTGCCAGTGCCTGTTGGTCGTTTTTTAAACAGATTTGGAATACGCCCGCCCTCCGTTCCTTCCTCAGCGTATGGCCAGTCGCCGCACTTGCTGCACAGCTTCGTCGATCAGATGCTCCCTGGTGTAGAAATGCGGCGAAAAGCGCACACCAGGCCCGCGTAATGCGCAGATCGTGCGCTCGCAAGACAACGCCCGGTAAACATCCCCGCTGGCTTGCCCTTGAATGCTGAAACTGACGATGCCTGCACGCCTGTGCGCGGCGGCGGGGCTGTGCAGGCGCACGCCGGGGATGCTGGCCAGGCCCTGATGCAACTGCTCCACCCGCTGCTGCAACTGCCGCGCCACCTCGTCCATGCCGACCTCTTCGAGCAGCGACAGGCTCGCCTCCAGCGCACAGGCGCCAAGCATGTTCGGGCTGCCGCATTCGAAGCGCCGTGCGCTGCGCGCGGGCTGCCACTGGCGGCGCTCGAAGTCGCCCAGCTGTTCCAGCATGTGCCAGCCATAGGCGTGCAGCTTCAGGCGTGGGCGTATCGCGGCGCGGCAATAGAACACGCCTAGCCCCTCGGGGCCGAGCATCCACTTGTGGCCGTCGGCCATGGCGAAATCGCACTGATACTGCTGGACATCGAAGGGCAGTGCGCCGATCTGCTGGATGGCGTCGACGCAGAACAGCACATTGCGCGCCTGGCAGCCTTGGCCCAGGCGCGCCAGGTCCAGGCGCAGGCCGCTGCCAAATTGCACCGCGCTGACCGCCAGCAAGCGCGTCTGCGCGGTGCAGGCAGCCAGCAGCGAGGCCTCGGGGTCGGGCCCGGCAAGGCTCACCTGCAACACCTCGACCCCGCGATCGGCCAGGGCCTCCCAGACCACTCGGTTGGAGGGGAACTCCTCGTCGCTGATCACCACCTGCTCGCCTGGCTGCCAATCAAGCCCGAACGCGACCAGCGAGAGGGCTTCGGAGGTGTTCTTGACCAGCGCCATATCTCCGCGCGAAGGGGCGTTGAGCAGGCGTGCCAGGCGCTCGCGCAGGCGCCGTTCGGTGGCCAGCCAAACCGGGTACTCGCTGGCGCCCAGGCTGACGTTGTCACGGGCGAAGCGCGCCACCGCCTCACTGGCCCGCCGCGGCCAGGGGGCGATGGCGGCGTGGTTCAGGTAGCGCAGCCCCGGGGCTTGCTCGAACTCATCGTGAAACATAGACATGGTTGGAAGATCCGTGCAATTTGCCGCAAGTTAGGCATAATAAACCGCTTCGATTGTCATCCAGTCCTTCCTATGCAGAAAGAACCTCGTAAGGTCCGTGAGTTTCGCCGTCGCGAACAGGAAATCCTCGACACTGCACTCAAGCTGTTTCTCGAACAGGGTGAAGACAGCGTCACCGTCGAGATGATCGCTGATGCCGTGGGCATCGGCAAAGGCACGATCTACAAGCACTTCAAGTCCAAGGCGGAGATCTACCTGCGCCTGATGCTCGACTACGAGCGCGACCTGAACGCGCTGTTGCATTCGGCCGATGTCGACCGTGACAAGGAGGCGCTGTCGCGCGCCTACTTCGAGTTCCGCATGCGTGACCCGCAGCGCTACCGGCTGTTCGACCGCCTTGAAGAGAAGGTGGTCAAGGGCAACCAGGTGCCGGAGATGGTCGAGGAGCTGCACAGCATCCGCGCCTCCAACTTCGATCGCCTGACCCAGCTGATCAAGGGCCGCATCAGCGAAGGCAAGCTCGAAGACGTACCGCCGTACTTCCACTATTGCGCCGCCTGGGCACTGGTGCATGGCGCCGTGGCGCTGTATCACTCGCCGTTCTGGAGCAATGTGCTGGAAGATCAGGAAGGCTTCTTCCAGTTCCTCATGGACATCGGCGTGCGCATGGGCAACAAGCGCAAGCGCGACCCGGAAGCGGCCAACTGAAGGCATCCGCCACTTCGCGTTGAACGCGGCATGGAGCAGGGGCTTGCAAAAACCTGAATTTTGAGTCAGGTTTTGCCGGCCCCGATTCATCCATGCCGGAGTCACCCATGATCGTCGATCGTCAAGGCAGGCGTTTTCGCAACCTGCGCGTCAGCCTGACGGCTGCCTGCAATTATGCCTGCAGCTATTGCGTGCCTGACGGCAAGCGCCTGGTGGCGGCCCAGGACGAGCTGTCGGCCGAAGCCCTGGCGCGTGGCGTGGCCTACCTGATCGAAACCGCCGGCATCGAGCGCTTGCGTATCACCGGCGGCGAGCCCCTGGTCAGCCCGAGGCTGGACGCCTTTCTGGCCGCTGTTGCCAGGCTCGACCTCGAAGACATTTCCCTGACCACCAACGGCCAGCTGCTTTCACGCAAGTTGCCGCAACTGCACGCCGCCGGCATCCGCCGCTTGAACGTCTCCCTCGATACCCTCGATTCACAGGCATTTCGCCGCATTGCCCGCGGTGGCGACCTGGCCAGCGTGCTGGCCGGCATGGACCAGGCGCAGGGCATGGGCATGCGGATCAAGGTCAACATGGTGCCGATGCGCGGGCAGAACCTGGACCAGGTGCTGCCGATGCTCGATTACTGCCTCGAGCGCGGCTATGAATTGCGCTTCATCGAGCTGATGCGCATGGGGCACCTGGCCCGCGACCACAATGCGTTCCTCCAGCAGTTCGTGGGCCTCGACCATCTGCTGGCGGTGATCGGCCAGGCGCATGACTACCAGCAGGCCCAGGCGCCGGTGGACGCGACTGCGCTGCGCTACCACATCCCCGGCAAGGGCCATTTCGGCGTGATTGCCAACGAAAGCGTGCCGTTCTGCCGCAGCTGTTCGCGCTTGCGCCTGTCATCCACCGGTTGGCTGCATGGCTGCCTGTCGTCGAGCAATCGCCACTTTGTCGGTGACCTGCTGGAAAAGCCGCGCCACGAAGCCTTGCCGGCGCTGCAGCGCCTGCTGGTCAAGGCCCTGGCCGACAAGCAGGCGCTGGCGTTTTCCGGTGATGTGATGGTGATGAAGGTGATTGGCGGCTGATCTGGCGCAAAAGCTGCATCCGCCGGCTATTCGCCGGTTTTTCGTCGCCGGCCATTGGAGGAAAGATGCGTAGCCTGGTCTTGCCGCTGGCGCTGTTGGCGCTGGGTGGCTGCATGAATGTCAGCGATATGGGCGAGGGCGTCCGTTACCACATGAGCGATGCCGGCCTGCTGGACCACAGCGATACGCGCCGCAGCCTGTCGATCCGCCTGCAGCCCGATTCGTTCATCTTCATCGGCCAGGGCGCGTTCATGCCGCCGGGCAAAGGGCCGCTGCCGCAGCAGAACGCGGTGGCAGAGGAAGCGTTCAAGAGCTTTGTCGAGTACTTCCCGCTGGTGCGTCGCGCCCAGGGGCCGTTGGGCCTGGAGGAGGCGATTGCCCAGGCGCGTTCGGTGGGCGCCGACTATGTGCTGTACACCCGCTTCGCGCGTACCGACGACCGCATCGGCAATGGCGATGAGTGGTACGACGAGCAGGCGGTCGATCGCCTGGGCTGGGATACCGGCGTGGTGCAGATGATGCTCATCGAAACCAACACCCGCTACTTGATCGACACCGCACGCATCAAGAGCCGTGGCGGTTTGTTGACGTTCCACGACAACTCGCCCCGGGATTTGCTTGCCGCCCCGATGCGCGAGTACGCTCGTAGCCTCCTGGGCATGAGTGAGTGAGGCAAACGCGATGAGCGATTCCGGCAAGGCCAATGACCTGTTGGCGCAAATTCCCAAGCACAAGGGCTTGCCGCCGGTGCATCTGTGGAACCCGGATTTCTGCGGCGACATCGACATGCGCATCGCCCGTGATGGCACCTGGTACTACCTGGGCACGCCGATCGGGCGCAAGCCGATGGTGCGCTTGTTTTCCACCATCATGCGCCGCGATGGCGACGACTACTTCCTGATCACGCCGGTGGAGAAAGTCGGCATTCGGGTCGACGATGCGCCATTCGTTGCCGTGGCCCTGGATGTGCAGGGCAGTGGCGAGCAGCAGGTGCTGCGCTTTACCAGCAACGTCGAGGACGAAGCCGAAGCCGGGCCGGATCACCCGCTGCGGGTGGAAATCGACCCGGTCACCCAGGAGCCGGCGCCCTATGTGCTGATGCGTAGCAACCTCGAGGCGTTGATCCACCGCAATGTGTTCTATCAGTTGGTCGAGCTGGCGGTGCCGCGGGTGACCGAGGGCGAGGAGTGGCTCGGGGTATGGAGCCATGGCCAGTTCTACCCGATCGGGCGTGCCAGCTGAGCGGCCTCCTGCTTTTTCACTGAATTGGCCGTTTGCCGCCAACCCCCAGGGGCCTAACCTGCAGGCAATCGCCAATCAGGAGACGCCCCATGAAAACTGCCCACCTTTCCCTTGCCTTGCTCCTCAGTGCCGGCCTGCTCGCCGGCCAGCCTGCCGCCTGGGCGCATGGCGAAGCAGCTGATCAGGTCAAGGTCCTGCAGGAAAAGCAGCCTTCGAACGCACCCGGCAAGAACGCCGTGATGCTGACCGTCAGCTATGCACCTGGGCAGGCCTCGCCCGCTCATCAGCACCCCGGTGCGGTGATGGCTTATGTGCTGGAAGGCGCAGTGGTCTCGAAGCTCAACGATGAGCCGGAGAAAACCTACAAGGCCGGCGAGTTCTGGTACGAAGCGCCTGGCACCGTGCACAGCGTGTCGCGCAACGCCAGTGACAAGAAGCCGGCCAAGTTGCTGGTCTGGAGTTTGGTGGACGAGGGCAAGCCTGTGACCGAACCGCTGGCAAAATAACCGGCCACAACGAAAAAGCCCCCGGTGCTTGCGCACCCGGGGGCTTTTTCAGTGTTTGGCTCCGCGACCTGGACTCGAACCAGGGACCCAATGATTAACAGTCATTTGCTCTACCGACTGAGCTATCGCGGAATCTGCGCGTATCTTAATGATTGCCGAGGGGAAGTCAAGCTTCCGCTCGGCAATTCAGATACGAATCAAGCAGTTACAGCACTTCGACGATGGCCTTGGTGACCACGTGGATGTTGCTCTGGTTCAGTGCGGCAACGGCGATGCGGCCGGTGTCCAGCGCATAGATGCCGAACTCGTTCTTCAGGCGAGCCACTTGCTCCACGGTCAGGCCCGAGTAGGAGAACATGCCGGCCTGGCGGCCGACGAAGCTGAAGTCGCGCTTGGCACCGTACTCGGCCAGCAGCTGGACCATTTGCTGGCGCATGCCGTGGATGCGCTGGCGCATCTCCGACAGCTCGGCTTCCCACATGTTGCGCAGTTCGTCGCTGTTGAGCACGGTGGCGACGATGGTGGCGCCATGGGTCGGCGGGTTGGAGTAGGTGGTGCGGATCACGCGCTTGACCTGGGACAGCACGCGGGTGCTTTCGTCCTTGGAGGCGGTGACGATCGACAGGGCGCCAACGCGCTCGCCATACAGCGAGAACGATTTGGAGAACGAGCTGGAAACGAAGAATTCCAGGCCCGATTCGGCGAACAGGCGCACGGCGAAGGCGTCTTCGGCGATGCCGGCGCCAAAGCCCTGGTAGGCCATGTCGAGGAACGGCACGTGGCCCTTGGCCTTGACCACTTCCAGGACGTTTTTCCAGTCGTCCAGGCCCAGGTCGACGCCGGTCGGGTTGTGGCAGCAGGCGTGCAGCACGACGATCGAGCCGGACGGCAGGTTGTTCAGGTCTTCGAGCATGCCGGCACGGTTGACGTCATTGCTCGGCGCGTCGTAGTAGCGGTAGTTCTGCACCGGGAAACCGGCGGTCTCGAACAGCGCGCGGTGGTTTTCCCAGCTCGGGTCGCTGATGGCCACCACGGCATTGGGCGACAGGCGCTTGAGGAAGTCGGCGCCAATTTTCAGAGCACCGGTACCGCCAACGGCCTGCACGGTGACCACGCGGCCAGCGGCCAGCAGTGGCGATTCGGCGCCGAAGATGAGTTTCTGTACAGCCTGGTCGTAGCTGGCGATACCGTCGATCGGCAGGTAGCCGCGCGAGGCGTGCTGGGCGGCACGCTGGGTTTCGGCTTCGATCACGGCGCGCAGCAGCGGAATGCGGCCTTCCTCATTGCAGTAGACGCCCACGCCCAGGTTCACCTTGTCGGTGCGCGGGTCGGCGTTGAATGCTTCGTTGAGGCCCAGAATAGGGTCGCGGGGTGCCAGCTCTACAGCGGAAAACAGGCTCATTGTTACCTTGGCTCTGATTGGAGAGTGATAGGACGTACACGCTCCAGCCGAATGCACTGAAGCGGTGCACAAACGGGGAGTCAGTATAGTGATACCGATCGGTCACGGCGACACTGTGTCGCGGCTTTTCAGAGGATTTGCGCAAATATTTTTCGACCATTGGTCGAATTGCCAGGTCCATCGCAGTAGGCGCTCGCAGGCGGGCCTTGAATCCGGCCCCGGGCGGGCGCATTTGGGTATAGACTACTGGCTAAATTTACAGTTGCTGCAGCGTCGCGAGGTCCGTCATGTCCGAGTTCCAGCTCGTCACCCGTTTCCAGCCGGCAGGTGATCAGCCCGAGGCCATCCGCCAGATGGTCGAAGGCATCGATGCCGGCCTGTCGCACCAGACCCTGCTCGGGGTGACCGGCTCGGGCAAGACCTTCAGCATCGCCAACGTCATCCAGCAGGTGCAGCGCCCAACCCTGGTGCTGGCGCCGAACAAGACCCTGGCGGCGCAGCTGTATGGCGAGTTCAAGGCGTTTTTCCCGAACAACGCGGTGGAGTACTTCGTTTCCTATTACGACTACTACCAGCCCGAAGCCTACGTGCCGTCGTCGGACACCTTCATCGAGAAGGACGCCTCGATCAACGACCACATCGAGCAGATGCGCCTGTCGGCGACCAAGGCGCTGCTGGAGCGGCGCGATGCGATCATCGTCACCACGGTGTCGTGCATCTATGGCCTGGGCAGCCCCGAGACCTACCTGAAGATGGTCCTGCACGTCGACCGCGGGGACAAGCTCGACCAGCGCGCGCTGCTGCGCCGCCTGGCCGACCTGCAGTACACCCGCAACGAAATGGACTTTGCCCGCGCCACCTTCCGCGTGCGCGGCGATGTGGTCGACATTTTCCCGGCCGAATCGGACCTCGAAGCCATCCGCATCGAGCTGTTCGATGACGAGGTGGAGAACATCGCCGCCTTCGACCCGCTGACCGGCGAGGTGTTTCGCAAGCTGCCGCGCTTCACCTTCTACCCCAAGAGCCACTACGTCACCCCGCGCGAAACCCTGCTGGAGGCGGTGGAGGGCATCAAGGAAGAGCTCAAGGACCGCCTGGAGTACCTGCACAAGGCCAACAAGCTGGTGGAAGCCCAGCGCCTGGAGCAGCGTACCCGCTTCGACCTGGAGATGATCCTCGAGCTGGGTTACTGCAACGGCATCGAGAACTACTCGCGCTACCTGTCCGGCCGCCCGGCCGGCGCGCCGCCACCGACGTTGTACGATTACCTGCCGGCGGATGCATTGCTGGTGATCGACGAATCCCACGTCAGCGTGCCGCAGGTGGGCGCCATGTACAAAGGCGACCGCTCGCGCAAGGAAACCCTGGTGGAGTACGGCTTCCGCCTGCCCTCGGCGCTGGACAACCGGCCCATGCGCTTCGACGAATGGGAGGCGGTGAGCCCGCAGACCATCTTCGTCTCGGCGACCCCGGGGCCGTATGAGGCCGAGCACGCCGGGCGAGTGGTCGAGCAGGTGGTGCGCCCCACCGGCCTGGTCGACCCACAGGTCGAGGTGCGCCCGGCGCTGACCCAGGTCGACGACCTGCTGTCGGAGATTCGCAAGCGCGTCGACCTCGGCGAGCGGGTGCTGGCCACCACGCTGACCAAGCGCATGGCCGAAGACCTCAGCGACTACCTCGCCGACCACGATGTGCGGGTGCGCTACCTGCACTCGGACATCGACACGGTGGAGCGGGTCGAGATCATCCGCGACCTGCGCCTGGGTACCTTCGACGTGCTGGTGGGCATCAACCTGCTGCGCGAGGGCCTGGACATGCCCGAGGTGTCGCTGGTGGCGATCCTCGATGCCGACAAGGAAGGCTTCCTGCGCTCCGAGCGCTCGCTGATCCAGACCATCGGCCGCGCCGCGCGCAACCTCAATGGCCGGGCGATTCTCTACGCCGACAACATCACCGGGTCGATGCAGCGGGCCATCGACGAGACCGAGCGGCGGCGCGAGAAGCAGGTGGCCTTCAACGAGGCCAACGGCATCGTGCCCAAGGGCGTGGTCAAGGACATCACCGACATCATGGAAGGCGCCACCGTGCCTGGAGCGCGCAGCAAGAAGCGCAAGGGCATGGCCAAGGCGGCGGAGGAGGCTGCCCGCTACGAGGCCGAATTGCGTACGCCGGGTGAGATCACCAAGCGCATCAAGCAGCTCGAAGAGAAGATGATGCAGTTTGCCCGTGACCTGGAGTTCGAAGCGGCGGCGCAGTTGCGCGATGAGATCACCCAGCTGCGTGAGCGGTTGATTAGCAGTTGACCTTCACGGGCCCTATCGCCGGCAAGCCGGCTCCCACAAAGTCCGCACAGTTTCAAATAGCTGTGCTGTACCTGTGGGAGCCGGCTTGCCGGCGATAGGGCCAGTACGGTTTCAGTGAGCCTCGCCAGCCTTCAACCCCTCTGGCAACTTGCGCGTCAACAACACCGCCACCATGCTCACCGCCAACCCGATCCCGACAAAATGGAAGGCATCGTTGTAGGCCATGATCAGCGCCTGCTGGTGGGTAATCTCGCTCAACTTGCCCAGCGCCGCCCCCTCGTTGCCCAGCCGCTCGGTCAATTGCGCCAGCCGCTCGGCCACCTGCGGGTTGTTCGGCACCACCGCTTCACGCAGGTAGTCGAAATACACCTTGGTCCGCGCATCCAGCAACGTTGCCAACAGGGCAATGCCGATGGCGCCCCCGAGGTTGCGCAGGATGTTGAACAGGCTCGAAGCCGACCCTGCATCCTGCTGCTGGATATACGCCGTGGCGATCAACGAGATGGTCACCATGATCATCGGCTGGCCCAGGGCGCGGATGATCTGGATGTGGTTGAACTGCGGCCCGGCAAAATCCGGGTTGAGCACGCCGGAGCCGAAGCTGGCGGCGCCGAACAGGCAGAAGCCTGCTGCGCACAGCCATTTGGGCGAGATCACCTTCATCAGTTGCGGCACCAGCGGAATCAGGAACAGCTGCGGCACGCCCATCCACATGATCACCTCGCCGATCTGCAGGGCGTTGTAGCCCTGGATCTGCGCCAGGTACAGCGGCAGCAGGTAGATCGACCCGTACAACCCCACGCCCATGCCCAAACTGGCGATGCTCGACAGGCCGAAGTTGCGGTTGCCGAGGATGCGCAAATTGATCAGCGGGTGCGGCTTGGAAAACTGCAGGATCACAAAGGTGATCAGGCTGATCAGGGCGACGGTGCCCAGGGCGACGATCAGGTTCGACTCCAGCCAGTCCTTGCGGTGGCCTTCCTCGAGAAACACCTGCAGGCAACCCAGGCCCAGGCCCAGGGTGAGGATGCCGGCGTAGTCGGTGCTCTTGAGCAGCTCCCAATGCGCTTCTTTCTTCTCCAGCCCGTACATCAGGCCGGCGATCATCACCAGCCCAGGCGGGATGTTGATGTAGAAGATGTACTCCCAGCCCCAGTTCTCGGTCAGCCAACCGCCCAGGGTCGGGCCGATGGAGGGGGCGAAGGTGGCGGTCATGGCGAACATGGCCATGCCCTTGGCGCGGTGGTGCTCGGGCAGCTTGATCAGGGTCAGGGTGAAGGCCAGCGGAATCAGCGCGCCGCCGGTAAAACCCTGCAGCGCGCGGAACACGATCATGCTTTCCAGGTTCCAGGCCATCGAGCAGAGCAGGGAGGCGAACAGGAACCCGGCCGACACCCACACCGCCAGGCGCCGCGCGGACAGCAGCTGCACCAGCCAGGCGGTCAGCGGAATCATGATGATTTCCGCCACCAGGTAGGAGGTGGAGATCCACGAACCTTCCTCCAGGGTTGCCGACAGCGCGCCCTGGATGTCCTTGAGCGAGGAGTTGGTGATCTGGATGTCCAGCACCGCCATGAAGGCGCCGAGCATCACGCTCATCACCGCGATCCAGTCGCGCCGGCTGGGTTCGGCGGTCGGCCGCGCCAGCGTGTCACCGGCCATCGTGGCCTTCGTCCGCGGAGCGCAGGTCGACGGTGGCGGTTACCGACATGCCGGGGCGGATGCGCCCGTGCAGCGGGTTGTCGGCGGCGAAGGTCAGCTTCACCGGGATGCGCTGCACCACCTTGGTGAAGTTGCCGGTGGCATTGTCCGGCGGCAGCAGGCTGAACTGCGCGCCGGAGGCGGCGAACAGGCTGTCGACGCGGGCCTCGATCGGGGTGTCGGGGTAGCTGTCGAACAGCAGTTCGGCGCGCTGGCCAGGCTGCATGTGGCCGATCTGGGTTTCCTTGAAGTTGGCCTGCACCCAGATGGCTTCGTCGGGCACGATCGACAGCAGGTAGGCGCCGGCCTGCACCACCTGGCCATTGCGCGCATTGCGCTGGCCGATGGTGCCGCTCAGGGGCGCGCGGATCTCGCAGCGGGTCAGGTTCAGCTCGGCCTGGGCCAGGTCGGCACGGGCATTGGCGATCTGCGCGTCGAGGCGCTTGAGGTCGGCGTTCAGTGCGCTGACCTGCTGGCGCTGGCCTTGCAGGTCGGCGCGGGCCTTATCGACCTGGGAGCCGGCCACGTGGGCGTCTGCCGACAGGGTGGTGACCTGCGCCTCCGAGACGAACCCAGGCTTGCGCAGTTTTTCGGCGCGGCTCAGGTCCAGGCGCGAGCGGTCGAAGGTCGCCTGGTTGGCCGATACCTGGGCCTGGCCGGCGGCGATCAGGCTGCCTTGTTGGGTCAGGCGGCTTTGTGCCTGGGCATATTCCGCCTCGCGTGTGGCCAGCGCGGCGCGGGCTCGGTCCACGGCCAGTTGGAAGTCGGCGACTTCCAGGCGCACCAGCAGGTCGCCCTTGTTCACGTGCTGGTTGTCGTCTACCCGCACCTCGTCGATGCGAGCGCCGAGCTGGCTGGACACGCGCGTGATTTCGCCCTGCACGTAGGCATTGTCGGTGCTTTCGAAGAAGCGGCCCTTGAAGTACCAGTGGGCGAGGAAGGCGAGGGCGATGATGGCCACCAGGCTGAAGAAGATCAGCAGGCGGCGTTTGAGTTGAGCAGGCATGGGGACTATCGTTCCAGAAATGTAAACAAATTTAACAGCGACAGACGGTCTGTCCACAAGTGTCGTTAGCGCCATTGCTGGAGCCCGATGCCTGCTCCCTGCTAACATCCCGCCTTTGTTTCATCTTTCGTTCGAGACTCTCCATGACCACCGTTCGCACGCGTATCGCGCCATCGCCCACTGGCGACCCCCATGTCGGCACCGCCTACATCGCCCTGTTCAACTACTGCTTCGCCAAGCAGCATGGCGGTGAGTTCATCCTGCGGATCGAAGACACCGACCAGCTGCGCTCCACCCGCGAGTCGGAACAGCAGATCTTCGACGCCCTGCGCTGGCTGGGCATCGAATGGAACGAAGGCCCGGATGTCGGTGGCCCGCACGGCCCTTACCGGCAGAGCGAGCGCGGCGAGATCTACGCCAAGTACGCCAAGCAGCTGGTCGATGCCGGCCACGCCTTCTATTGCTTCTGCACCGCCGATGAGCTGGAGCAGATGCGCGCCGAGCAGATGGCCCGTGGCGAGACACCGCGCTACGACGGCCGTGCCCTGCTGCTGAGCGACGAGGAAGTGCAACGCCGCCTGGCCGCGGGCGAGCCCCACGTGATCCGCATGAAGGTGCCGAGCGAAGGCATCTGCGTGGTCCCGGACATGCTGCGCGGCGACGTCGAAATCCCGTGGGACCGCATGGACATGCAGGTGCTGATGAAGAACGACGGCCTGCCGACGTACTTCCTGGCCAACGTGGTCGACGACCACCTGATGGGCATCACCCACGTGCTGCGCGGCGAAGAATGGCTGCCGTCGGCGCCCAAGCTGATCAAGCTGTACGAGTACTTCGGCTGGGAGCAGCCCAAGCTGTGCTACATGCCGCTGCTGCGCAACCCGGACAAGAGCAAGCTGTCCAAGCGCAAGAACCCGACCTCGGTGACCTTCTACGAGCGCATGGGCTTCATGCCCGAGGCGATGCTCAACTACCTCGGCCGCATGGGCTGGTCGATGCCGGACGAGCGCGAGAAGTTCTCCCTGGCCGAAATGGTCGAGCACTTCGACCTGTCGCGCATTTCCCTGGGCGGCCCGATCTTCGACATCGAGAAGCTGTCGTGGCTGAACGGCCAGTGGCTGCGTGAGCTGCCGGTGCAGGAGTTTGCCGCGCGGGTGCAGAAGTGGGCTTTCAATAGCGACTACATGATGAAGATCGCCCCGCACGTGCAAGGCCGGGTCGAAACCTTCAGCCAGATCGCCCCGCTGGGTGGTTTCTTCTTCGAAGGCGCGTTGAAGCTCGACGCCAAGCTGTTCGAGAGCAAGAAGCTGTCGGCCGACCAGGTGCGCCAGGTGATGCAGCTGATCCTGTGGAAGCTGGAAAGCCTGCGTCAGTGGGAAAAAGACCGCATCACCGCCTGCATCCAGGCTGTGGTCGAGTCGCTGGAGCTCAAGCTGCGTGATGCCATGCCGCTGATGTTCGCCGCCATCACTGGCCAGGCCAGCTCGGTGTCGGTGCTCGACGCCATGGAAATCCTCGGCCCGGACCTGACCCGCTACCGCCTGCGCCAGGCCCTGGACCTGCTGGGTGGCGTGTCGAAGAAAGAAAACAAGGAATGGGAAAAGCTGCTGGCGAACATCGCCTGATCCAGCGCCGCTGATCGTCTGTAGGAGCGGCCTTGCGTCGCGAAAGGGGCGCGAAGCGGCCCCACGATCGATAAGTTCGCACCACCGCTGGGGGGCGCCTTGCGCCCCTTTCGCGACGCAAGGCCGCTCCTACAAGGGGCATGCGCACCGCGAATAGCAGGGGCAGGGCGGTAAGTGATTGTTATCTGTGAAAAAACTTTTGAATTTTTTCGAAAATTTGTTTGACAGCTGTGCAATCCGATCTTAATATGCGCCCCGTCCACAGCGATGAACGAAAACGAAACGCCAGGCACCCAGCCGGTGGTTCGGTTCAAAGCGACATTGTGGGGCTATAGCTCAGCTGGGAGAGCGCCTGCATGGCATGCAGGAGGTCAGCGGTTCGATCCCGCTTAGCTCCACCAAATTCCGCTTGGCAGCCGAGGCTGGCAAGCAAGACCGGGTCCAGCAGCCGGGTCTTGAAGGTAAGAAGGTTCGTCCCCTTCGTCTAGTGGCCTAGGACACCGCCCTTTCACGGCGGTAACAGGGGTTCGAGTCCCCTAGGGGACGCCAGTTTTGCACAAGTGATGTCGATGGCATCGCTGGGCCGAGAGGCTAGAAATCCGGGGCTATAGCTCAGCTGGGAGAGCGCCTGCATGGCATGCAGGAGGTCAGCGGTTCGATCCCGCTTAGCTCCACCAATTTAGCCAGGGTTCGCTCAAGTGAATCTTCGCGAAGGTTATGTCCCCTTCGTCTAGTGGCCTAGGACACCGCCCTTTCACGGCGGTAACAGGGGTTCGAGTCCCCTAGGGGACGCCACTTTTACCCGCGTTTTGCGGGGCTTGAAGAGGCTCATTCGGTTTTGGATGAGCCTTTTGTTTTCGGGGCTATAGCTCAGCTGGGAGAGCGCCTGCATGGCATGCAGGAGGTCAGCGGTTCGATCCCGCTTAGCTCCACCAATTCTGCCAGGGTTCGCATAAGCGGACTTTCGCGAAGGTTTACGTCCCCTTCGTCTAGTGGCCTAGGACACCGCCCTTTCACGGCGGTAACAGGGGTTCGAGTCCCCTAGGGGACGCCACTTTTACCCGCGTTTTGCGGGACTTTAAAGGCTCATTCGCTTATTGAATGGGCCTTTTGTTTTTTCTGCTCCCCTCAAAATTTTTGCGCCGATTGGCGGCAGGCATTTTCGCTTGCATAAAAATATTACTCATATAATATTTCGATCATCATATTTTGATCGGTAAATGCCGCCATGAGCGACAAGAAGAGCAGAACCCGCGAACGCATCCTTGAAGCTGCACGCAGTGCGTTGATCCAGCATGGCCCGGCCGAACCCAGTGTCAGCCAGGTGATGGGCGCCGCCGGCCTTACCGTCGGCGGCTTCTACGCGCACTTCGAGAGCAAGGACGAGCTGATGCTCGAAGCCTTCCGCCAGTTGCTCGGCGAGCGCCGGGCCTTGCTCGCGCAGGTTGACCCCTGCCTCGATGGCGCCGGGCGGCGAGCCCTGGCGGGCGCCTTCTACCTGTCGCGCAAGCACCGCGACGCCGAGGTGCATGCCTGCCCGCTGCCCAGTGCGCTGAGCGAGATGCAGCGCCTGCCCGAGGCGTTTCGCGAAGTGCTGGCCGAACACATCGAGCTGATGACTGCAGCGATGGTCGATCGCCCCGAGGATGCCGACAAGGCCCTGGCCGACCTGGCCCTGATGATCGGCGGCCTGGCGCTGGCCCGGGCCCTGGGCGCCGGCGAGCTGTCCGACCGCATTCTGCGCGCCGCCAAATCGGCGGTTATCTGAACCTGTGACCTTGGAGCAAGGCGATGACTACCTTGAGCTGGATTCGTGGCGTCAATGGCACCCTCGGCCACCTGGCCCCCGAGCATGTCGCCGGCAAGATGCGCCGGGCGTTCATGACACCGCGCAATCTGCCGCCGCGGCAGTGGGAGCTGCCATTGCTGGCGAGCGCCGAGCGCATCACCTTGCGTTTCGGGCTGTCCGCCTTGCGCTGGGGCCAGGGGCCGACGGTGTTGTTGATGCATGGCTGGGAAGGGCGCCCCACCCAGTTTGCCGCCCTGATCGACACCCTGGTGCAGGCCGGGCACACGGTGGTTTCCCTGGAAGGCCCGGCCCATGGGCGTTCCCCCGGGCAGCAGGCGAACGTGGTGCTGTTTGCCCGCGCGCTACTGGAGGCGGCCGCCGAATTGCCGCCGCTGCGAGCCGTGATCGGCCACTCCATGGGCGGCGCCAGTGTCATGCTGGCGCTGCAAATGGGGCTGCGCGCCGAGGCCGCCGTCAGCATCGCCGCACCGGCGCAGCTGCTGGGTGTGTTGCGCGGCTTCGCCAAGCACTTAGGGATGCCGGCGCGGGCCAGGGCAGCGTTCATCCGCCAGGTCGAGCGGGATGTCGGCATTCAGGTCGCCCGCCTCGATGTCAGTGGCTACCAGCTGGAGATTCCGGGCCTGGTCGTGCATGCGGCGGATGATCAGCTGGTGGCCGCCAGCGAGGCCCAGTTGATTCACAAGGCCTGGTTCGACAGCCGCCTGCTGCTGCTGGAAGGGGGAGGCCACCAGCGCGTGCTGGCCGACCCGCGCCTGAGCCAGGCCGTGCTCGAACTGCTGGCCAGCAGCAGTGCCCCGGCCCGGCAAAGCGCCTGAACTTCCATTACACTCTGCCCCTTCACTGACTTGGGGAGCGGGCATGAGCTGGGACCTGGCAACGCCATTCATCATCGACCTGCGGGTCGGCAGCGAGGACATCGACGGCCTCGGCCACGCCAACAACGCGGTCTACGTTACCTGGCTCGAGCGCTGCGCCTGGCGCCACTCCCAGCGCCTGGGCCTGGACCTGGCGGAATACCGGCGCCTGGACCGGGCGATGGCGGTGGTGCGGCATGAGATCGACTACCTCGCCGCCGCCTACGAAGATGACGAGCTGCAGCTGGCCACCTGGATCATCGATTGGGACCAGCGCCTGCGCATGACCCGGCGCTTCCAGCTCAAGCGCCCACGCGACGGCGTGACCCTGCTGCGTGCGCAGACCACGTTCGCCTGCATCGAGCTGTCCAGCGGCAAGCCCAGGCGCATGCCGGCCGAATTCATCGACGGATACGGCCCGGCGCTGATCGGTGCCTGAACCGGCAGCAATTTTTGCTAGACTGCCGGCTTTTCTCGCCGAGTCCCCGAAATGCAAATTGCCCTGGCCCCCATGGAGGGGCTGGTCGACAACATCCTGCGCGACGTCCTGACCCGAGTGGGCGGCATCGATTGGTGCGTCACCGAGTTCATCCGCGTCTGTGACCGCCTGCTGCCAGCCTCCTCGTTCGACAAGCTCGCCCCAGAGCTGCGCCAGGGCGCGCGCACGGCCGCCGGCGTGCCGATGCGCGTGCAATTGCTGGGCTCGGACCCTGTGTGCCTGGCCGAAAACGCGGCGCTGGCCTGCGAGCTGGGGGCGCCGGTGATCGACCTGAACTTCGGCTGCCCGGCCAAGACCGTGAACAAGTCGCGGGGCGGGGCGGTGCTGCTCAAGGAGCCGGAGTTGCTGCACGCCATCGTGCGTGAGGTACGTCGGGCGGTGCCGGCGCATATTCCGGTCACCTCGAAGATGCGCCTGGGCTTCGACAGCCCGGATGGCGCGCTGGACTGCGCCACGGCCTTGGCCGAAGGAGGCTCGGCGCACCTGGTGGTGCACGCGCGGACCAAGGTCGAGGGCTACAAGCCGCCGGCGCATTGGGAATGGGTGGCTCGGGTGCAGGACGTGGTCAAGGTGCCGGTGTTCGCCAATGGCGAGATCTGGACCGTCGACGACTGGCGGCGCTGCCGTGAGGTCAGCGGCGCCGAGGACATCATGCTCGGCCGTGGGCTGGTGTCGCGCCCGGACCTGGCGTTGCAGATTGCGGCCGCGCGTGATGGCCGCGACTACCAGCCGCTGAGCTGGGAGGCGTTGCTGCCGTTGCTGCGCGAGTTCTGGCGCCAGGCCCAGGCCAAGCTGTCGCCGCGTTATGCGCCGGGGCGGATGAAGCAGTGGCTGGCGATGCTGACGCGCAGTTATCCCGAGGCGGTGGTGTTGTTCGCTGAGCTGCGCAGGGAAGATGACTGCGCGCGGATCAGCCGGTTGCTTGGGGTTGAGGTGCACGCATTCGAGGAATGTGTGGCCTGAGCCTGCCCCATCGCCGGCAAGCCGGCTCCCACAGGTGACCTGCGCAAATACCTGTGGGAGCTGGCTTGCCAGCGATGGAGCCACCAACTCCCTGCAAGTAAAAAAATTTTCGCGTGCCCTCTTGAAAGCCTTCTCCTGACCCCTATTTATTCAGTACGCGATGCCGAAGTCGGGTCGCGTAATGACTTACTTGCTGAATTTCAGGAGTTTATGACCATGACCAGTGCTTTCTCTCTCGCTCCACTGTTCCGCCATTCCGTTGGCTTCGACCGTTTCAACGACCTGTTCGAGTCCGCGGCACGTAACGAGGCGGGTAGCAGCTACCCTCCCTACAACGTGGAAAAACATGGCGATGACCACTATCGCATCGTGGTTGCCGCAGCCGGCTTCCAGGAGCAGGACCTCGACCTGCAGGTCGAAAAAGGCGTGCTGACCGTGATCGGCGGCAAGCGCGAAAACAGCGCGACGGAAGTGACCTACCTGCACCAGGGCATTGCCCAGCGCGCCTTCAAGCTGTCGTTCCGCCTGGCCGACCATATCGAGGTCAAGTCCGCAGGCCTGGCCAACGGCCTGCTCAGCATCGACCTGCTGCGTATCGTGCCGGAAGAAGCCAAGGCCAAGCGCATTCCGATCAATGGCGACAAGCCAGCGCTGAACTGAGTTTGGCGTGATACGAAAAAGGGCACCTGCGAAGGTGCCCTTTTTTCGTTCAGTAATCCGCTGGCGCCTCCAGCAGCATCTGCCTGAATTCCGGCAGCGGCAGCGGCCGGCTGTGCAGGTAGCCCTGGTACAGGTGGCAGCCCAGCTGCTCGAGGAACTCAAGTTGCTCGGTCAGCTCCACCCCTTCGGCGATCACGGCCAGGTCCAGGCTGCGCGCCATGGCCACGATGGCGCGGACGATCTCGGCGTCGTTGGGGTCTTGCGGGGCATCGCGCACGAAGGTCTGGTCGATCTTCAAGGCGTCCACCGGCAGGCGCTTGAGGTAGGTCAGCGATGAATAGCCGGTGCCGAAATCGTCCATGGCAAAGCTCACCCCGTAGCGCTTGAGCTCGCGCATCTTGCTGATGGTGTCCTCCAGGTTCTGGATCACGATGCCTTCGGTAATCTCCAGCTTCAGCATGTGCCGCGGCAGGCGGTAATCGTCCAGGCTGCGCAACACCCGCTCGACGAAGTCGTTCTGGCGAAACTGCCGCGGGCTGATGTTCACGCACAGGCTGAAGTCATCGGCATCGATCAGCCCGTCTTCGAGCATGCGCGCGCAGGCATCGCACGCTTCGTCGAGTATCCAGCTGCCTACTTCGAGGATCAGGCCGCTTTCTTCGAGCACCTGGATGAACTGCGAGGGCGGTTGCTGGCCCAGTTGCGGGTGGTGCCAGCGCAGCAGCACCTCGGCGCCGACGATGCGGTTGTCGCGGGCATCCACCTGGGGCTGGAAGTGCAGGGCCAGCTCGCCGCGGGCCAAGGCCAGGCGCAGGTCGCTTTCCATGCGCAGGCGTTCGCTGGCGGCCTTTTGCATGGTGGTGTGGAACAGCTGTGTGGTGTTGCGCCCCGAGTCCTTGGCCCGGTACAGGGCGATGTCGGCGCGCTTGAGCAGGTCGGCCGGGGTGGCGCCGTGGTCGGGGATCAGCGCCACGCCGATGCTTGGCGTCACCTGCAGGCGCTGGCCATCCAGCGACATCGGTTCGGCCAGCAGCTCGCGCAGGGTGTCGGCCAGCTCGCGGACCTTCTGCTCGACCGACTCGCGGCTGCCTTCCAGGCCGCTGAGCAATACCACGAACTCGTCGCCGCCCAGGCGCGCCACGGTGTCTTCCAGGCGCACGCTGGCTTCCAGGCGTGCGGTGATGATCTTCAGCACCGTGTCGCCCACCGGGTGGCCGAGCGAGTCGTTGATGTGCTTGAAGTGATCCAGGTCGAGGAACAGCAAGGCGCCGCGCAGGTTGTGGCGGCGCAGCAGGGCGATCTGCTGGCTCAGGCGGTCCATCAGCAGGGCGCGGTTGGGCAGGTTGGTCAGCGGGTCGTGGTAGGCCAGGTGGCGAATCTGCGCCTGGGCGTTCTTCAGCTGGCTGACATCGCGGGCGGTCAGCAGCAGGCAGTCGACTTCGTTGAGGCTGATCGGCTCCACCGACACTTCCACGGTGAGGATGTCGCCGCGCTTGTTGCGCCCGAGCATTTCCCGGTGGTGCACCCGGCCGCGCTCCTTGAGCTCGGCGAGTAGGGCGCTGCGCTGCTTGTCGTCGGCCCAGATGCCCAGCTCGAAGACGCTGCGGCCCACCACTTCGGCGCTGCTGTAGCCGGTGAGGCGGCAGAAACCATCGTTCACCTCCACGTAGCGGCCGCTGTGGCGCTCGGTGATGGTGATGGCGTCGGGGCTGGAGTGGAATGCCTTGGCGAATTTCTCCTCGCTGGATTTCAGCGCCGCTTCCGCTCGTTGCTGCTGGGTGATGTCGCGCAAGGTGGTGACGCTGCACGGCTGGTTGTCGACGGTAATCAGCCGGCTGGCGATCACGCAGGTCAGCGGCGAGCCATTGCGGTGGTTGACCACCACGGCGACATTGCTCAGGGCCTGCTCGCGGATGACTTGCTCGATGCGCCGGGCGCGTTCGATCGATTCGGCCCACAGGCCGATTTCTTCGGCCGTGCGGCCAATCACCTGGTCGGCGCCCCAGCCGAACGTCTGGGTGAAGGCCGGGTTGATCTCGATGAACTGCCCGGTGTCCTGGCGGGTGACGCAGATCGGGTCGGGGCTGACCTGGAACAGGCTGGCGAACTTCTCTTCCGAGGCGCTCAGGCGCAGTTCGCGCTCCACCTGTTCGGTGATGTCGAGCAGGGTGCCGGCCATGCGCAGCGGCGTGCCGTGCTCGTCGCGGTAGAGGCGGGCGCGGCTTTCGATATAACGCGAGGTGCCGTTTTCGAGCTGCACCCGATAGGTGATCTGGTAGTTGCCGGCCGGCCCCTCGCGCAGGCTGCGATAGGCCTGGCGCATGGCATCGCGCTCTTCTTCCGGCACGCCTTCGAAGAACGAGTCGAACGATTCGTGGAAGGGGATCGGGTCCAGCCCGTGCAATTGCGCGGCCCGCGCCGAGCCATAGAGCATGCCGCTGGGGATGTGCCAGTCCCAGGTGCCCAGTTGCGCCGAATCCAGGGCCAGGTCCAGGCGTTCCTGGCTGTCCTTGAGCGCCTGCTCGGCGCGCTTGCGTTCGGAGGTGTCGACAAAGGTGCTGAGCAGGAAGGTCACCCCCTCCAGTTCGATGCCCTGGGTGCACAGGATGCCGTCATGCAGCTTGCCGTTGCTGGCGCGAAACTGCACTTCCATGGTCAGCGGGCCGCCGTTGGCGCGGGTTGCCTGAAGTATCTGCTGGCGTTGTTCGGGGTGCTCCCACAGCCCCAGCTCCAGGCTGGTCTTGCCGATCACGTAGCTGCCGGGCCAGCCGAACATGTCTTCGAAGTGCTGGTTGACCTCGAAGATCATGCCGTCGTGGCGGCGGGTCAGCAAAATGGCATTGGGGCTTAAGTGAAACAGCGTGGCAAAGCGCTTTTCCGAGTTGATCAGCGCGGTTTCCCGCTCGCGCTGGCGGGTGATTTCGCGGATCACCCCGATCATCTGGCGCCTGCCGTGGCGGTCGTGGGTCAGGCTGCCGTTGATTTCCAGCCAGTGCAGGCTGCCGTCCGGCCAGCGGATGCGGTGGCGCATGGCCTTTTCCACCGGTTCGCCATTGACCACCGCCTGGAACAGCTGGCGGGTGCGGGCGCGGTCTTCTTCGGGCAGCAGGTCAAGGTAGTCTATGTCGTTGGGCAGCGGGCGCTGCGGGTCGAAGCCGAACAGCGCCTGGGTACCCCGCGACCAGCTGATCCGGCCGGTCTCGATATCCCACAGCCAGGCCCCCAGGCGCGCGCCGTTGAGCGCCGCCAGCAGCTGCGGGGCGTTCTGCCAGGCTTGCTCGGACTCCTGGGGGTCGGCCGCCGGGATACGCGGCAGGCGCGGAAAGCGGTTTGCTGATTTGGGCATTGGTACCAGACCTTTGGCGTTTGACGCGTCCTTGAGTTGGTGCCGTGCTGACGACCGGTCAGGCGGACCCTGCATGGCTGTCGAGCAGGGCCATGAAGGCCCTGGCCGCATTCGATAGCGTTCGCTCCGTGTGCAGAATGTAGCCTAGCTGGCGCGACAGCTGTATGCCGGGCAAAGCGATGGGTGCAACCTGATCGTCGAGCATGGTGCGCGGCAGCACGCTCCAGGCCAGGCCGATGGACACCATCATCTTGATGGTTTCCAGGTAGTTGGTGCTCATGGCGATATTGGGCGTCAGGCCCTGGCTTTCGAACAGGCGCTGGACGATGTGGTGGGTAAAGGTGTTGCCGCCGGGAAACACCGCCGGGTGGCGTGCCACGTCGGCCAGGCTGACCTGCTGGTTGCTGGCCAGCGGGTGTTCGGGGGCGGCGACGAAATCCAGGGCGTCGTCCCACACCGGCACGGCCTTGACCAGGTGATGGGGCTCGGGCGCGAGGGTGATGACGGCAATTTCAGCGCGGCCATGGAGGATTTCGTCGTAGGCCGCCTCCGAGTCGAGGAACTGAATATCCAGCGCCACCGACGGGTACTGCCGGGTAAAGGCGCGCAATAGCGGGGGCAACCGGTGCAGGCCGATGTGATGGCTGGTGGCCAGGGTCAGGCGGCCTGCCACTTCCCCGGTCAGATTGGTCAGGGCCCGGCGGGTGTCATCGAGCACGTTGAGGATCTGGTAGGCGCGCGGCAACAGGGCGCGGCCCGCTTCGGTCAGGGTCACTTCACGGCCCAGGCGATCGAACAGGCGCACCCCCAGTTGCTGCTCCAGCCCGGCAATGCGCTTGCTGATGGCGGGCTGGGTCAGGAACAGGCGCTCGGCGGCGCCCGAGAAGCTGCCGGTTTCGGCGATGGCGATGAAGGCGCTGAGGTTGGCCAGGTCCATGGGTCGAATTCCTATTGGTTATCCAAAGCATAAAAATTATGAATTTGAGTTATTCAATCTATCGCCATAGCATCGTCCGTACAAGCCAAGGGGTCTTTGGCATAGAAAGACGCTGATGAGGAACAGTCTGATGGCTGGCAAAACGCTCTACGACAAACTCTGGGAAGCTCATGAGGTCAAGCGCCGTGATGACGGCTCGTCCTTGATCTACATCGACCGCCATATCATCCATGAAGTGACGTCGCCGCAGGCCTTCGAAGGCCTGCGCCTGGCCAAACGCCAGCCATGGCGCATCGACGCCAACATCGCCACGCCCGATCACAACGTGCCGACCACGCCAGAGCGCAAGGGCGGCATCGAGGCCATCGCCGACCAGGTGTCGCGCCTGCAGGTGCAGACCCTCGATGAAAACTGTGACGAATACGGCATCGTCGAATTCAAGATGAACGACGTGCGCCAGGGCATCGTCCACGTCATCAGCCCCGAGCAGGGCGCTACCTTGCCGGGCATGACCGTGGTCTGCGGCGACTCGCACACCTCCACCCACGGCGCGTTCGGCGCCTTGGCCCACGGCATCGGCACCTCCGAGGTCGAGCACGTGCTCGCCACCCAGTGCCTGGTCGCCAAGAAGATGAAGAACATGCTGGTGCGGGTCGAAGGCCAGTTGCCAGCCGGTGTCACCGCCAAGGACATCGTGCTTGCCGTGATCGGCAAGATCGGTACCGCCGGTGGCAATGGCCACGCCATGGAATTCGCCGGCAGCGCCATCCGCGACTTGTCGATGGAAGGCCGCATGACCATCTGCAACATGTCGATCGAGGCCGGTGCCCGTGTGGGCCTGGTGGCAGTCGACGACACCACCATCGCCTATGTCGAAGGCCGCCCGTATTCGCCCAAGGGCGAGCAGTGGACGCTGGCCGCCCAAGCCTGGAAAGGCCTGGTGTCGGACGCCGATGCCGTGTTCGATACCGTGGTCGAGCTGGATGCCGCGCAGATCAAGCCGCAGGTCAGCTGGGGCACTTCGCCCGAGATGGTGCTGGCGGTCGACCAGCGCGTGCCGGACCCGGCTGCCGAGCCAGACTTGATCAAGCGTGGCTCGATCGAGCGCGCCCTCAAGTACATGGGCTTGGCCGCCAACCAGGCGATCACCGATATCAAGCTCGACCGCGTGTTCATCGGCTCGTGCACCAACTCGCGCATCGAAGACCTGCGCGCTGCTGCCGAGATCGCCAAGGGCCGCAAGGTCGCGGCCAACGTCAAGCAGGCGCTGGTTGTACCGGGTTCGGGCCTGATCAAGGCGCAGGCAGAGCGCGAAGGTTTGGACAAGATCTTCCTCGAAGCCGGCTTCGAATGGCGTGAGCCAGGCTGCTCGATGTGCCTGGCCATGAACCCGGACCGCCTGGAGAGCGGCGAGCACTGCGCGTCCACCTCCAACCGCAACTTCGAAGGCCGTCAGGGCGCCGGTGGCCGTACTCACCTGGTCAGCCCGGCGATGGCCGCCGCCGCCGCGGTGACCGGCCACTTCATCGATGTCCGCGAGTTGATCCAAGGGAGCGCAGCATGAAAGCCTTTACCCAGCACACTGGCCTCGTCGCCCCGTTGGACCGTGCCAACGTCGACACCGACCAGATCATCCCCAAGCAGTTTCTCAAGTCGATCAAGCGCACCGGCTTCGGCCCCAACCTGTTCGACGAGTGGCGTTACCTGGATGTGGGCCAGCCCTACCAGGACAACAGCAAGCGCCCGTTGAACCAGGAGTTCGTGCTCAACCATGCACGCTACCAGGGTGCCAGCGTGTTGCTGGCGCGGGAGAACTTCGGCTGCGGTTCGAGCCGCGAGCACGCGCCGTGGGCGCTGGACGAATACGGCTTCCGTAGCGTGATCGCGCCAAGCTTCGCCGACATCTTCTTCAACAACAGCTTCAAGAACGGCCTGTTGCCGATCATCCTCAGCGACGAGGAAGTCGATGAGCTGTTCAAGCAGGTCGAAGCCAACCCGGGCTACCAGTTGACCATCGACCTGCAGGCCCAGGCGGTGACCCGCCCGGACGGCAAGGTGCTGCATTTCGAGATCGACGCCTTCCGCAAGCATTGCCTGCTCAACGGCTTGGACGACATCGGCCTGACCCTGCAGGACAGCGACGCGATCAAGGCCTTCGAAGGCAAGCACCGCGCCGGGCAGCCTTGGCTGTTTCGCGACGCCTGAATGATGTGGTTGGGCTTGCCGGCGATAGCGGCCGTACCAGCACCCCAAAACCAGAAGGAACAGCCCATGACCAGCACCACCCATACCGATGTGGTCCAACGCCAGTTCGGCGAACAGGCCAATGCCTACCTCAGCAGCGCCGTGCATGCCCAGGGCAGCGAATTCGCCCTGCTCCAGGCGCAGTTGGCAGGGCAGGGCAGCGCCCGCGTGCTGGACCTGGGCTGCGGTGCCGGTCACGTCAGCTTCCACGTGGCACCGCTGGTCGCCGAAGTGGTTGCCTACGATTTGTCGCAAGCGATGCTCGAGGTGGTCGCCAGCGCCGCTGCCGAGCGTGGCCTGGGCAACGTCAAGACCGCCCACGGCGCCGCCGAGCGCCTGCCGTTCGGCGACGCCTCGTTCGACTTCGTGTTCAGCCGCTATTCGGCGCACCACTGGAGCGATGTGGGCCTGGCCCTGCGCGAAGTGCGCCGGGTGCTCAAGCCGGGTGGTGTGGCCGCGTTCATCGACGTGATGTCGCCGGGCAGCCCGCTGCTCGACACCTACCTGCAGTCGGTGGAAGTGCTGCGCGACACCAGCCATGTACGCGATTATTCTGCTGCCCAGTGGCAGCGCCTGGTGAGTGAAGCCGGCCTGCACGTGCGCAGCCATTCGCGCCAGCGCCTGCGCCTGGAGTGGGCGTCCTGGGTGGAGCGCATGCGCACGCCCGAGCCATTGCGCGTGGCGATTCGCCAGTTGCAGCAGGCCATGGGCGAGGAAGTGCGGGAGTATTACCAGATCGAAGCCGATGGTTCGTTCAGCACCGATGTCATCGTGCTGTGGGCCGAGCGCTGAGTTTTTTTACGGTGGGGCCGAGCCGGCCGCGCCGCTTGAATGAATAGAGGAAAGCATGAGCAAGCAGATTCTGATTCTCCCAGGTGATGGCGTTGGCCCGGAAATCATGGCCGAAGCGGTCAAGGTGCTGGAGCTGGCCAACGACAAGTTCCAGCTCGGCTTCAGCCTCGCGCACGATGTGATCGGTGGCGCCGCCATCGACAAGCACGGCGTGCCCCTGGCCGACGAGACCCTGGAGCGTGCGCGCCAGGCCGATGCCGTGCTGCTGGGCGCGGTCGGTGGCCCGAAATGGGACAAGATCGAGCGTGACATCCGCCCCGAGCGCGGCCTGCTGAAGATCCGTTCGCAACTGGGCCTGTTCGCCAACCTGCGCCCGGCCATCCTCTACCCGCAACTGGCCGATGCTTCCTCGCTGAAGCCGGAAATCGTCTCGGGCCTGGATATCCTCATCGTCCGTGAACTGACCGGCGGCATCTACTTCGGTGCGCCGCGCGGCCAGCGCGAGCTGCAAGGTGGCGAGCGCCAGGCCTACGACACCCTGCCTTACAGCGAAAGCGAAGTGCGCCGCATCGCCCGCGTCGGCTTCGACATGGCCCGCGTACGCGGCAAGAAGCTGTGCTCGGTAGACAAGGCCAACGTGCTCGCCTCCAGCCAGCTGTGGCGTGAAGTGGTCGAAAGCGTGGCCAAGGACTACCCGGACGTCGAACTGAGCCACATGTACGTCGACAACGCCGCCATGCAGCTGGTGCGCGCACCCAAGCAGTTCGACGTGGTGGTGACCGACAACATGTTCGGTGACATCCTGTCGGATGAAGCTTCCATGCTCACCGGTTCCATCGGCATGCTGCCTTCGGCCTCGCTGGATGCCAACAACAAGGGCATGTACGAGCCGTGCCACGGCTCGGCGCCGGACATCGCCGGGCAGGGTATCGCCAACCCGCTGGCGACCATCCTGTCGGTGTCGATGATGCTGCGTTACAGCTTCAACCAGCACGCCGCCGCCGAAGCCATCGAGCAGGCGGTAAGCCTGGTGCTGGACCAGGGCCTGCGCACCGGTGACATCTGGTCGGCGGGCTGTAACAAAGTTGGCACGCAGGAAATGGGCGACGCAGTAGTCGCAGCGCTGCGGAATCTGTAATCTCTCTGGCCCGCCACCGTTTTTGGTCGGTGGCGGCCCACTTTTAGCAAAGGTGTAGTTGCGATGAAACGTGTAGGTCTGATCGGTTGGCGCGGTATGGTCGGTTCCGTGCTCATGCAGCGGATGCTGGAGGAGCAGGACTTCGACCTTATCGAGCCGGTGTTCTTCACCACCTCCAATGTCGGTGGCCAGGGCCCGAACGTGGGCAAGGATATTGCGCCGCTCAAGGACGCTTATTCGATTGAAGAGCTCAAGACCCTCGACGTGATCCTGACCTGCCAGGGCGGCGACTACACCAACGAGGTCTTCCCCAAGCTGCGTGAAGCCGGCTGGCAGGGTTACTGGATCGACGCCGCCTCGTCGCTGCGCATGCAGGACGACGCGGTGATCGTGCTCGACCCGGTCAACCGCAAGGTGATCGACCAGCAGCTCGATGCCGGTACCAAGAACTACATCGGCGGCAACTGCACCGTCAGCCTGATGCTGATGGGCCTGGGCGGCCTGTTCGAAGCGGGCCTGGTCGAGTGGATGAGCGCCATGACCTACCAGGCGGCGTCCGGCGCCGGCGCGCAGAACATGCGCGAGCTGATCAAGCAGATGGGCGGCATCCACGCGGCAGTCGCCGATGACCTGGCCAACCCGGCCAGCGCCATCCTCGACATCGACCGCAAGGTCGCCGAAGCCATGCGTGGCGATGCGTTCCCGACCGAGAACTTCGGCGTGCCGCTGGCCGGCAGCCTGATCCCGTGGATCGACAAGGAGCTGCCGAACGGGCAGAGCCGTGAAGAGTGGAAGGCCCAGGCCGAAACCAACAAGATCCTCGGCCGCTTCAAGAACCCGATCCCGGTCGATGGCATCTGCGTGCGCATCGGCGCCATGCGTTGCCACAGCCAGGCGCTGACCATCAAGCTGAACAAGGACGTGCCACTGGCCGACATCGAAGGCATGATCAGCCAGCACAACCCTTGGGTGAAACTGGTGCCGAACCAGCGCGAGATCAGCATGCAGGAACTGGCGCCGACCAAGGTGACCGGTACCTTGAACGTGCCGGTTGGCCGCCTGCGCAAGCTGAACATGGGCTCCCAGTACCTGGGCGCGTTCACCGTTGGCGACCAGTTGCTGTGGGGCGCTGCCGAACCGCTGCGTCGCATGCTGCGGATTCTGCTGGAGCGTTGATCGCGTTGCGCTAGCCAAGAACCCGTGCTGGAGACAGCGCGGGTTTTTTTATGCGCTTGCGCTTGCCGTTGTTCGCGCACTGAGAACAACACAGCTGGGCCAGCACAGACAAAACTCTACAATCCAAGTAAAGTGCCGCCCCCCGCCGTTTCAGCAAAAGGATCCCCACCATGACCCAACCCTTGGACATCGCCGTTGTCGGCGCTACCGGTAGCGTCGGTGAAACCCTCGTCCAGATCCTCGAAGAACTGCAGTTCCCGGTCGCCACCCTGCATCTTCTGGCGAGCATGGAATCGGCGGGCAGCAGCGTCATGTTCGCCGGCAAGAAGATCAAGGTCCGCGAGGTGGACAGCTTCGACTTCAGCCAGGTCAAGCTGGCCTTCTTCGCCGCCAGCCCGGCCGTCAGCCGCAGCTTCGCCAGCAAGGCCGAACAGGCCGGCTGCACTATCATCGACCTCTCCGGCGGGCTGGACGATGCCCTCGCCGTGGTGCCCGAGGCCAATGCCGCGCGCATTGCCAACCTCCAGCTGCCGGCACGCCTGGCCAGCCCCAGCTCCGCCGCCGTTGCCCTGGCCGTCGCCCTGGCGCCGCTCAAGGGCCAGCTGGCCATCGAGCGCGTGCAGGTCATGGCTGCCCTGGCGGTGTCTGCCCAGGGGCGTGAAGCGGTCAACGAACTGGCCCGGCAGACCGCCGAGCTGCTCAATGCCCGCCCGCTGGAGCCGCGTTTCTTCGACCGTCAGGTGGCCTTCAACCTGCTGGCCCAGGTCGGCGCCGCCGACGCCCACGGCCATACGCCCCTGGAGCAGCGCCTGGTGAGCGAGCTGCGGGTGCTGCTGGAGATGCCGGAACTGAAGATTTCCGTGACCTGCGTTCAAGTCCCGGTGTTTTTCGGCGATAGCTTCAGTGTGGCGGTACAAAGCCGGGCGCCGGTGGACCTGGCCGCCGTCAACGACGCCCTCGAGGCCGCCGACAGCGTCGAGCTGGTCGAGCGTGATGACTATCCGACACCGGTCGGTGACGCAGTGGGGCAAGACGTGGTCTATGTTGGTCGTGTGCGCCATGGAATTGACGAGCAGCAACAGCTCAACCTCTGGCTGACCACCGACAACCTGCGCAAGGGCGCCGCGCTGAATGCCGTGCAGGTGGCACAATTGTTGATTAAACAGATAGCGTAAAAGATACTGGCGAGCACTTTTGTCCCGCTCTGCCTGCAGGTTTCCGGGACGATTCATACAAGGGAAGAGGTCATGCTTCGAATTCGCAAACTGGTTCTGGCCGTGGCGGCAGCGTCGGCGCTGTCGTCTGGCATGGCGAATGCCCTGGGGTTGGGTGAGCTGACGCTCAAGTCGGCGCAGAACCAGCCGCTGGACGCCGAGATCGAATTGCTCGATGTGCGCGACCTGACCGCTGCCGAAGTGGCGCCGAGCCTGGCGCCGCCGGAAGAGTTCAGCAAGGCCGGGGTGGCGTATCCGACCTACCTCGAAGACCTGACCTTCACCCCGGTGATCAACCCCAACGGCAAGAGCGTGCTGCGCGTCACCTCCAGCCAGCCGCTGCCAGGCACAGTGGTCAAGTTCCTGGTCCAGGTGATGTGGCCCCAGGGCCGCCTGCTGCGCGACTACAGCGTGTTGCTCGACCAGGCCAAGGCCCAGGGCCAGCAGCCGGCGGCAGGCAATGTCACCCCGGCCGTCACCGGCAGCTACACCACCAAGCGCCGCGATACCTTGTGGCAGATTGCCGCGCGCAATACTCAGGGTGGCGGCTCGGTGCAGCAGACCATGATCGCCATCCAGGCGCTCAACCCGGATGCCTTCATCGGCAACAACATCAACCAGCTGAAGGTCGGCCAAGTGTTGCGCCTGCCCGACCAGCAGCAGATCCAGAGCATCCCCCAGGGCGAGGCCAACCGCGAAGTGGCCGAACAGTACGCGGCCTGGCGTGAAGGCCGGCGCCTGGGCCCGCGTGCCCGCCAGCTCGATGCTACCCGCCGCGGCGCCGCCGATGCGGCGCCCGAGCGTATCGCCCAGGGCGACAACCTGCGCCTGGTCAGCCCGGGCAACCAGGCAGGCGCTGGCGGCGCCAAGGCGATCAACGACAAATTGGCCGTGGCCCAGGAAAGCCTGGACACCAGCCGTCGCGACAATGAAGAACTCAAGAGCCGGATGACCGACCTGCAGAGCCAGCTGGACAAGCTGCAGAAGTTGATCCAGCTGAAGAACGACCAGCTTGCCCGCCTGGAAGCGCAAGGCACGGCCGGTGAGGCGCCGGCCGCAGCCACCTTGCCGGGCGAAGCGGCCCCGGCACAACCGGCAGACAATACCCCGGCGCAACCGGCCGAGCCGGTCATTGCCCCGCCACCTGCCGCCGCCGATACCGCACCTGCAGCGGCCCCGGCCAGCGAACCTGCACCTGTGGCGCAGAAACCCAGCGCACTGGACGAGATGCTGGGCAACCCGGTGGTGCTCGGCCTGATCGCAGGCTCCGCCTTCCTGGTGCTGTTGCTGCTGTTGCTGTTGCTGGCCCGCAAGCGCAAAGCCCAGCAGGAAGCTGAAAAGCACCTGCGCATGGCGCGCGCACTGGCCGAGGAGGGCGAGCGCAGCCCTGACCTCGACTTGCCGCCGAGCAGCTTCGACGAGCTGGACGTTGCCGCGCCGAGCGTCACCTTGTCGCCGGCCGTGGTTGCCGCTTCGGCGGCAGCGGCGGTCGCTGCCGAACAACCTGTTGCCCCGGCTGCTGTAGCTCCGGAGCAGGATGCCAACGCCGAACTGCTGGCCGAAGTGGAGCAGAGCCTGGCGCGCGGGCGTCTCAATCACGCCGCCGACCTGCTGGAAACGGCAATCGCCGCGCAGCCCGAGCGAGATGACCTGCGCCTGAAGCTGATGGAAGTCTATGCCCGTCAGGGCGATCAAAGCGCCTTCGTCGAGCAGGAACGCAAACTGCCCGCCAGCGAAGAGAACGTTGCGCAAGTCAGCACGCTCAAGGAACGTTTCCCGGCCATGCTCGGCCTCGCTGCCGCTGGCCTGGGGGCTGCCGCGCTGGCGGCGGAAATGGACCACCAGTACGTCCAGGAACTGCTGCAGGACGAACCTGAGGCGCCGGCTGAAACCGAGCTGCCAGCGGTCACCGAGGCTGAACCGGCCCCGCTCGATACCCCTGCGCCTGAGCTCGACCAGCACGCGCCAGAGCCTGAACTTGAAGCGCCTGAGCTCGAACCCGAGCCTGAGCCTGAGCCGGACCTCGATGCGGCCGCTGAAGCCTTCGTCGAGACCTCGGTGCTGGATGACCACGACCTGGACAGCGCTTTCGACCTGAGCCTGGACGATGAGCTGACGGAAGCCGACCCGCTCGAGGTGCCGGTGCTGGATGAGGCACCTGTGCCGGAGCCTGAGCCTGAAATCGACGCCACGCCGCAGACCGACGCTGACGAAGATTTCGAAGCCCTGCTCGCCCAGGCCCAGGCCGAGCCGCAAAGCATCGATGACCTGGCCGATTTCGACCTGGACGTCGGTGAGCCCGTCAGCCCGGTCGAAGCGCCCGAAGAGCCTGTGGACGTCGCCGCCGAGCTGGCCGCTTTCGACGCAATCCCGGAATTCGACCCGATTTCCGAACTGGAGCTGCCGGAAGACTTCGACCTGTCGTTGTCGCTGGACGACGAGTCGCCGGCGGCCAAGAGCTTTGCCTCCGAGCTCGATGACGTCAACGCCGAGCTGGACAAGCTCTCGCAGAGCCTCGAGTCGCCGTCGCTGGAGCCGCACTTCACCGCCGTCGACGCCGCCCAGGAGCCGGAGCCGCTGGACGACCTGGACTTCGACTTCTTCTCCGGCAGTGACGAAGTGGCGACCAAGCTCGACCTGGCGCGGGCGTACATCGACATGGGCGACCACCAGGGGGCGCGCGACATCCTCGATGAAGTGGTCAAGGATGGCGACGACACCCAGCGCCTGGAAGCCGAGGAGATGCTTTCCCGGTTGGTCTGAAAACGTCCTCCACCTCCGCGCCAAACCAACGGCAGCCCAACAAGGCTGCCGTTGTCGTTATAATCCCGCCATTCCGTATTGCCCCACAGGTTTCACGCGCTTGGACATCATCGACACCGCCCCCTCCGAATCCGCCGCCGCAGGCTTCACCCGCATCGCCCTGGGCGTGGAATACAAGGGCTCGCGCTACCGCGGCTGGCAGCGCCAGGCCAGCGGCGTGCCCAGCGTCCAGCAGGCCCTGGAGCAAGCGCTGTCGAAAGTGGCCGACGAGCCGATCAGCGTGGTGTGCGCCGGCCGTACCGATGCCGGCGTGCATGGCTGCGGCCAGATCGTGCACTTCGACACCCGCGCCGTGCGCGACGAGCGCGCCTGGACCCTGGGCACCAACTTCAACCTGCCCCACGACATCAGTGTGGTCTGGTCGCGGCCAATGCCGGCCGACTTCCACGCCCGTTTCAAGGCCTGCGCCCGGCGCTACCGCTACGTCATCTACAACGACCCGATCCGCCCGGCGCACCTGGCCGAAGAGGTGACCTGGAACCATCGCCCGCTGGATGTCGAGCGCATGGCCGAGGCCGCCCAGTATCTGCTCGGCACCCATGACTTCAGTGCCTTCCGCGCCAGCCAGTGCCAGGCCAAGTCGCCGATCAAGCATATCCATCACCTGCGCGTCACCCGCCATGGCCAGATGATCGTGCTGGACGTGCGCGCCACCGCGTTCTTGCACCACATGGTGCGCAACATCGCCGGGGTGCTGATGACCATCGGTGCGGGCGAACGCCCGGCGAGCTGGGCCCGGGAAGTGCTGGAGGGGCGCAACCGCCGCGAGGGCGGGGTGACCGCCCACCCCTATGGCCTGTACCTGGTGCAGGTGGAGTACCCGGAAGAATTCCAGCTGCCGCAGCGTTACATCGGCCCACACTTTCTGACAGGTTACGAGGCGTTGGCCGACTGACGGGCGAAAAGGCATTTGCTACCATCGAGCCTTTCACTGTCCACTCAGGGTTTGCAGTCCATGAGCAACGTACGCAGCAAGATCTGCGGCATCACCCGCATCGAGGATGCGCTGGCCGCCGCCGAAGCCGGTGCCGATGCCATCGGCTTCGTCTTCTATGCCAAGAGCCCGCGTGCCGTGGACGTGCGCCAGGCACGGGCGATCATCGCCGAGCTGCCGCCGTTCGTGACCACCGTCGGGCTGTTCGTCAATGCCTCGCGCTGCGAGCTGAACGAGATTCTCGAAGTGGTGCCGCTGGACCTGCTACAGTTCCACGGCGACGAAACCCCGGCCGACTGCGAGGGCTACCATCGCCCCTGGATCAAGGCGCTGCGGGTACGCCCCGGTGACGATCTGGAAGCCGCCTGCCAGCACTATGCCGGTGCCCGTGGCATCCTGCTCGACACCTACGTGGCCGGCGTGCCGGGGGGCACCGGCGAGGCCTTCGACTGGTCGCTGGTGCCGGCGCGGTTGAGCAAGCCGATCATCCTTGCCGGTGGCTTGTCGGCCGATAACGTCGGCCAGGCGATCGCCCAGGTAAGGCCCTATGCGGTGGATGTCAGTGGCGGCGTGGAGCAGGCCAAGGGCATCAAGGATGCCGCCCGGATCGAGGCATTCATGCGCGCGGTGAAACAGGCGTGACAGCAGATGTGACGGCTGGCTGCGCGCCATCGTCCATAGCTATCGCAGCCCTGCGGGGCGGCTGCCGGCGTGCCGGGCAGCCAGCGCACACATTGAAGACGGCGCGCTGCGCAGGCAGCCTCTGCGGCCGGGCCGTCATCGTTTCATAGAAGAATTTGAGCTCAAAGGGCAGGGCTTGGCCGGCCAGACCGGTCCCCGCCCGCCAATACTGGAGAAATAAAGCATGAGCAACTGGTTAGTCGACAAACTGATCCCTTCGATCATGCGTTCCGAGGTGAAGAAGAGCTCGGTGCCAGAAGGCTTGTGGCACAAGTGCCCATCCTGCGAGGCCGTGCTGTATCGTCCGGAGCTGGAAAAGACCCTGGATGTCTGTCCCAAGTGCAACCACCACATGCGCATCGGCGCACGTGCACGTATCGATATCTTCCTCGACCCGGAAGGCCGTGCCGAGCTGGGCGCTGAGCTGGAGCCGGTCGACCGCCTGAAGTTCCGCGACGGCAAGAAGTACAAGGACCGCCTGACCGCTGCGCAGAAGCAGACCGGCGAGAAGGACGCGCTGATCTCCATGAGCGGTACCCTGATGGGCATGCCGATCGTGGTCAGCGCCTTCGAATTCTCGTTCATGGGCGGTTCGATGGGCGCCATCGTCGGCGAGCGATTCGTGCGCGCCGCCAACTATGCCCTGGAAAACCGCTGCCCGATGGTCTGCTTCTCGGCCTCCGGTGGCGCGCGCATGCAGGAAGCGCTGATCTCGCTGATGCAGATGGCCAAGACCTCGGCCGTGCTGGCGCGCCTGCGTGAAGAAGGCATCCCGTTCATCTCCGTGCTGACCGACCCTGTCTACGGTGGTGTTTCCGCCAGCCTGGCGATGCTCGGCGACGTCATCGTCGGTGAGCCGAAGGCGCTGATCGGCTTCGCCGGCCCGCGCGTGATCGAGCAGACCGTGCGCGAAAAACTGCCAGAAGGCTTCCAGCGCAGTGAGTTCCTGTTGGAGCACGGCGCCATCGACCTGATCATCTCGCGCAGCGAACTGCGCCCGCGCCTGGCCCGCCTGCTGGCGCAGATGACCGGCCAGGAAACGCCAGAGCAGGCGCGTGAGGCGGCTGCGGTCGCGTGATGACGGAGCGTAGCCTGGGCGAGTGGCTCGCCTACCTCGAACAATTGCATCCGTCGGCCATCGACATGGGCCTGGAGCGTTCGCAGAAGGTGCTTGCCCGGCTGGCGCTGGGCAAGTTGGCGCCACGTGTGGTTACCGTCACCGGCACCAACGGCAAAGGCTCGACCTGTGCGTTCGTGGCGTCGATGCTGCGGGCCCAGGGCCTCAAGGTGGGCGTGTACAGCTCGCCTCACCTGCTGCGTTACAACGAGCGGGTGCTGATCGACGGCCAGGAAGCCAGCGATGAGCGCCTGTGCCAAGCCTTTGCTGCCGTCGAGGCGGCGCGGGGCGAGATTTCCCTGACCTATTTCGAGATGGGCACGTTGGCGGCGTTCTGGTTGTTCCATCAGTCCCAGCTGGATGCCGTGGTGCTTGAAGTGGGCCTTGGCGGCCGGCTTGATACCGTCAATGTGGTCGATGCGGACCTTGCCCTGGTGACCAGCATCGGCGTCGACCATGTCGATTATCTGGGCGATACCCGCGAGTTGGTGGCTTTCGAGAAGGCCGGCATCTTCCGCCCGGGCAAGCCTGCGCTGTGCGGCGACCTCGATCCGCCCCAGCCGCTGCTGGACAAGGCGGCCGAACTGGCTGCGCCGTTGTTCCTGCGCGGGCGTGATTTCGACCTGGAAAGCGCAGAGGGTGTCTGGCATTGGCGTGGGGTCACCCAGGACGGTACCGCGGTGCAGTTGCGTGACCTGCCACTGCTCGACCTGCCGATGGAAAACGCCACCCTGGCGCTGCAGGCCTACCTGCTGATGGGGCTGCCATGGGATGCCGCGCAGTTGCGCCAGGCGTTGCTTGCCACCCGCATCACCGGGCGCCTGGACCGGCGCGTGGTGTACTGGCAGGGCAAGCAGGTGGAGCTGCTGCTGGATGTCGGGCACAACCCCCATGCCGCGCAATACCTGGCGCGGCGGTTGGCGGCGCGCCCACTGCAAGGCCGCCGCCTGGCGGTGTTCGGCCTGCTCGCCGACAAGGACCTGGAGGGCGTCATCGCACCGCTGCAGGCACTGGTCGACGATTGGGCGGTGGCGCCGCTGGACACGCCGCGCAGCCGTCCGGCCCCTGAGCTTGCCAGTGCCTTGACGAACTGTGGTGCCTCGGTGAAGTCTTATGCCAGCGTCGACGCCGCCCTCGAAGGGCAATGCGCGCAGGCGACGGCGGATGACCAGATCCTGCTGTTCGGTTCGTTTTTCTGTGTCGCCCAGGCCCTGGAGTGGCTGGAGCGGCAGGCCCTGGAGGGGTGAGTAGATGGCAGTGCTGGATAAAGGGATGAAACAGCGCATGGTGGGTGCGTTGGTGCTGGTGGCGCTGGCGGTGATCTTCCTGCCGATGCTGTTCACCCGCGAGGACGAGATGCGCCAGGTGCGCGTCGAGGCCCCGCAGGCGCCGGCGATGCCGAGCCTGCCTGAAGTCAAGGTAGACCCGGTTGCCGTGCCCGAGCCGCAGCCACTGCCGGAGGAGCCGCAACAGCCGCCGGTGGTGGTCAACGAATCGAACGCACCGGTGGCCACGCCGAGCCAGCCGATCACCCCGTCGCCACAGACCCAGGCACAGGTCCAGCCCAAGCCGCAGACGCCGGTGCCGACCCCTGCGCCGGCGGCCAAGGCCGAAACGCGGCCGGCTGCAACGCCTGCGCCAGCGGCTACCGCCAGTGCACCGTCGAAGATCGATGCCAACGGCTTGCCGGTGAGCTGGTCGATCCAGCTGGCCAGCCTGTCTAACCGGGCGGGTGCCGAAAGCTTGCAGAAGACCCTGCGCAGCCAGGGCTACAACGCCTATATCCGTTCGGCAGGTGGGCTGAATCGGGTGTATGTCGGCCCGTTGATCGAGCGTAGCGAGGCTGAAAGGCTTCGCGATGTGATCAATCGGCAGCAGAACCTCAAGGGTATCGTGGTGCGCTTCCAGCCGGAACGCGGCTGAGGCCCAGGCAGATCTTCACGGCGTCGCTCCCGCTGGGTTTTCTTGACTTCAAAGTCCACGAAAAGCCCGTGGGAGCGGGCTCGCGCCGCAAACGGGCGCTGTCAAACGAGCTGACATTCTGCTTACCCCCAGCCCGCCGCTCTGGTAAAATGCGCCGCCTCAAACGTCTGCAGGCAGCACCGTGGCATTTACCTGGGTTGATTGGGCGATCATTGCGATCATCGCCGTTTCCACACTGATCAGTCTGAAACGCGGCTTCGTCAAGGAAGCCCTGTCGCTGCTCATCTGGATCATTGCCGGTGCAGTCGCCTGGATGTTCGGCGGGTCGCTCTCGGTGTACCTTGAAAGCTATATCCAGACCCCGTCGATGCGCATCATCGCCGGCTGCGCCATTCTGTTCGTCGCCACCTTGCTGGTGGGGGCCATGGTCAATTTCCTGGTCGGAGAACTGATCCGCGTGACCGGGCTGTCCGGCACCGATCGTTTCCTCGGCATGGCCTTCGGCGCCGCACGCGGTGCCTTGCTGGTAGTGGTGGCCATCGGCCTGCTCAGCCTGGGGCCGGTGCAACAAGATACCTGGTGGCAGGAATCGCGCCTGATACCACAATTTCTATTGGTCGCTGACTGGTCGAAGAACCTGATCCTGGGTTTCACCAGCCAGTGGATGTCCAGTGGGGTGATCAGCACTCCGGCTGATCTTCCGTTCAAGGAACAGCTGCTCGGGCCTGCAAGGCCTTGAGTACCTTTCGTTCAAGTTTCATCAATGTAGGGGTTGCGTCGCATGTGTGGCATCGTCGGTATCGTCGGTAAGTCGAACGTCAATCAGGCGCTGTATGACGCGCTTACGGTCCTCCAGCACCGCGGCCAGGACGCTGCCGGTATCGTGACCAGCCACGACGGCCGGTTGTTCCTGCGCAAGGATAATGGCCTGGTGCGCGACGTCTTCCAGCAGCGCCACATGCAGCGCCTGGTGGGCCACATGGGTATCGGCCACGTGCGCTACCCGACCGCGGGCAGCTCGACTTCGGCTGAAGCCCAGCCGTTCTACGTCAACTCGCCATACGGCATCACCCTGGCGCACAACGGCAACCTGACCAACGTCGAGCAGCTGGCCAAGGAGATCTACGAGTCCGACCTGCGCCACGTCAACACCAACTCCGACTCCGAAGTGCTGCTGAACGTGTTCGCCCATGAGCTGGCGGTGCGTGGCAAGCTGCAGCCGACCGAAGACGACGTGTTCGCTGCGGTTTCCCACGTGCACAGCCGCTGTGTCGGCGGCTACGCGGTGGTGGCGATGGTCACCGGCTACGGCATCGTCGGCTTCCGTGACCCCAACGGCATCCGCCCGGTGGTGTTCGGCCAGCGCCACACCGACGAAGGCGTGGAATACATGATCGCCTCGGAAAGCGTGGCCCTGGACGTGCTCGGCTTCACCCTGATTCGCGACCTGGCGCCGGGCGAAGCGGTGTACATCACCGAAGAAGGCCAGCTGTACACCAAGCAGTGCGCGCAAGACCCGAAACTGCAGCCCTGCATCTTCGAGCACGTCTACCTGGCCCGCCCTGACTCGATCATCGACGGTATCTCGGTGTACAAGGCGCGTCTGCGCATGGGCGAAAAACTCGCCGACAAGATCATGCGCGAGCGCCCGGAGCACGACATCGACGTGGTCATCCCGATCCCGGACACCAGCCGCACCGCCGCGCTGGAGCTGGCCAACCGGCTGGGCGTCAAGTTCCGTGAAGGCTTCGTCAAGAACCGCTACATCGGCCGTACCTTCATCATGCCCGGCCAGGCCGCGCGCAAGAAATCGGTGCGTCAGAAGCTCAATGCCATCGAGCTGGAGTTCCGCGGCAAGAACGTGATGCTGGTCGACGACTCGATCGTGCGCGGCACCACCTGCAAGCAGATCATCCAGATGGCCCGTGAAGCCGGTGCCAAGAACGTCTACTTCTGCTCCGCGGCCCCCGCGGTGCGCTACCCCAACGTCTACGGCATCGACATGCCGAGCGCTCACGAGCTGATCGCCCACAACCGCACCACCGAACAGGTGGCCGAGTTGATCGGCGCCGACTGGCTGGTCTACCAGGACCTGCCTGACCTGATCGATTCGGTCGGTGGCGGCAAGATCAAGATCGAGCATTTCGATTGCGCGGTGTTCAACGGTGAATACGTCACCGGCGACATCGACGAAGCCTACCTCGATCGCATCGAGCAGGCCCGTAACGACCTGGCCAAGGTGAAGAACCAGGCCGTCAGCGCGATCATCGACCTCTACAACAACTGATCAGGGAGCAGCGGCATGACGGATCAATGGGATGCCGGGCGACTGGACAGTGACCTCGAAGGTGTCGGTTTCGACACCCTCGCGGTGCGCGCCGGTCAGAGCCGTTCACCGGAAGCAGAGCACAGCGAAGCGCTGTTCCTGACCTCCAGCTATGTGTTCCGCACGGCCGCCGATGCGGCTGCGCGCTTTGCCGGCGAAACGCCGGGCAACGTCTATTCGCGTTACACCAACCCCTCGGTGCGGGTGTTCGAAGAGCGCCTGGCCGCCATGGAAGGTGCCGAGCAGGCCGTGGCGACCTCCACCGGCATGGCAGCGTTGCTGGCCGTGGTGATGTCGCTGTGCAGCGCTGGCGACCATGTGCTGGTGTCGCAGAGCGTGTTCGGCTCGACCATCAGCCTGTTCGAAAAGTACTTCAAGCGCTTTGGCGTGCAGGTGGACTACGTGCCGCTGGTCGACCTCAACGGCTGGGAAAAGGCCATCAAGGCCAACACCAAGCTGCTGGTCGTCGAATCGCCGTCCAACCCACTGGCCGAGCTGGTCGATATCGCTGCGCTCAGCGAAATCGCCCACGCCCGCGGCGCCATGCTGGTGGTCGACAACTGCTTCAGCACCCCGGCCTTGCAGCAGCCGCTCAAGCTCGGTGCCGATATCGTGTTCCACTCGGCCACCAAGTTCATCGACGGCCAGGGCCGTTGCATGGGCGGTGTAGTCGCAGGGCGCGCCGAGCAGATGAAAGAAGTGGTGGGTTTCCTGCGTACCGCAGGCCCTACGCTCAGCCCGTTCAATGCCTGGATCTTCACCAAGGGCCTCGAAACCCTGAAGCTGCGCATGCGTGCCCACTGCGAGAGCGCCCAGTTGCTGGCTGAATGGCTGGAGCAGCAGGAAGGCGTGGAGAAGGTGCATTACGCCGGCCTGCCGAGCCACCCGCAGCACGAACTGGCCAAGCGCCAGATGAGCGGTTTCGGTGCGGTAGTCAGCTTCGAGGTCAAGGGTGGCAAAGAGGGCGCCTGGCGCTTCATCGATGCCACGCGGGTCATCTCCATCACCACCAACCTGGGCGACAGCAAAACCACCATCGCTCACCCGGCCACCACCTCCCACGGTCGCCTGACGCCGCAGGAGCGTGAGGCTGCGGGGATTCGCGACAGCTTGATCCGGGTTGCCGTGGGCCTTGAAGACGTGGCCGACCTGCAGGCGGACCTCGCCCGTGGGCTGGCGGTGCTGTGATGGAAATCAGGGGCGGTGTGCCGGGCCATAATGGCCGGGTTGCCCTGGTCACCGGTGCCGCCCGCGGCATCGGCCTGGGCATCGCCGCCTGGCTGATCTGCGAAGGCTGGCAGGTGGTGCTCAGCGACCTTGACCGCCCGCGCGGGGCCAAGGTGGCCAAGGCCCTGGGCGACAATGCCTGGTTCATCACCATGGACGTGGCCGACGAGGCCCAGGTCAGCGCCGGTGTTTCGCAAGTGCTCGGGCAGTTTGGGCGGCTGGACGCGCTGGTGTGCAACGCAGCCATCGCCAACCCGCACAACCAGACCCTGGAAAGCCTGAGCCTGGCGCAATGGAACCGGGTGCTGGCGGTCAACCTCAATGGCCCGATGCTGCTGGCCAAGCACTGCGCGCCGTACCTGCGGGCGCACAATGGCGCGATCGTCAACCTGACCTCGACCCGCGCCCGGCAGTCCGAGCCGGACACCGAGGCCTATGCGGCGAGCAAGGGTGGCCTGGTGGCCTTGACCCATGCCCTGGCCATGAGCCTGGGCCCGGAGATTCGTGTGAATGCGGTGAGCCCGGGTTGGATCGATGCGCGTGATCCGTCCCAGCGCCGCGCCGAACCGCTGAGCGAGGCCGACCATGCCCAGCATCCGACGGGCAGGGTAGGGACCGTGGAAGATGTGGCGGCCATGGTCGCCTGGTTGCTGTCGCGCCAGGCGGCGTTCGTCACTGGCCAGGAGTTCGTGGTCGATGGCGGCATGACCCGCAAGATGATCTACACCTGAGTTGCCAGCTGTGAGCAAAGGGACCGCAAGGTCCCTTTTCTTTTTTCAGCCTTTTTGAAAAAAATTCAACGGGGCTATTGACTTAGCATCGGTACCTGCGTAAATTTCGCGGCCTCAGCGAAGCAAACGCAACAAGCAACATCGCGAGGGTGATTAGCTCAGCCGGGAGAGCATCTGCCTTACAAGCAGAGGGTCGGCGGTTCGATCCCGTCATCACCCACCACTTCCTGAGGTTGTTCCTGACGCAGGCGGTTTCGCAAGAAGCCAAATGCCAGAGAGGAATAGGACGCAAGTCCACACTGCGCAGCGGTAGTTCAGTCGGTTAGAATACCGGCCTGTCACGCCGGGGGTCGCGGGTTCGAGTCCCGTCCGCTGCGCCATTTTTAGTAACAGATGGGTGCCTGGCACCGGTCTGAAGCCAAGGGCAAACATGCCTGAGGCTGATCCCAGTTTCAATCGGGCGCAAGCCTGAACGATACGCAGCGGTAGTTCAGTCGGTTAGAATACCGGCCTGTCACGCCGGGGGTCGCGGGTTCGAGTCCCGTCCGCTGCGCCATCTTCGCTTCGAGGCCCCATGAACGCCTTGAAGCACACACAAAAGAAGCGAACCTGTTTCGCTTTTTTTGTGCCTGCCCCGAGGCCATCGAGCCGCAAGGGCAGCCCCAGGTTTCAACCGGGCGCAAGCCTGGATGATACGCAGCGGTAGTTCAGTCGGTTAGAATACCGGCCTGTCACGCCGGGGGTCGCGGGTTCGAGTCCCGTCCGCTGCGCCATCTTCGCCTCGAGGCCCCTTGAACGCCTCGAAGCACAACGAGAAAGCGACCTTCGGGTCGCTTTTTTCGTTTCCGGGCCACCCAGGCCACTTTTACACGAAGCTGACAGACTCTTCACTGATGAACGGTTTCAGTGATCGGGTGCAGTGATGCACAATAGGCACCTCTCGACATACCCGGAATTGGCAATGACCAGATCATCCGTCTTTGGTGCGCTCGGGCTGGCCCTGGTGCTGGCGGGCGTGACCGGTTGCTCCTCGAAAAAAGCGGCGATCTACGAGCACGAGAACTTCGATGACTCGGGCACCTACTCGCGCAGTTTCCCCGTCACCGAGGCAGGCTCCTGCGAGGCCGCACGCCGCGCGCTGTTGAGCCAGGGCTACATCATCACCAGCAGTGGCGCCAACCAGATTGCCGGTAACAAGAGTTTCCAGCAGAACAACGAGAACCACCTGCAGATCAGCTTCAGCGTGACCTGCGCACCCGACAGCAGCGACGAGCAGCGCTCGACGGTGTTCGCCAATGCCCTGCAGGATCGCTATGCGCTCAAGAAGTCGAATACCTCGGCCAGCTTGGGCGTGGGCATTCTGGGGTCGGTGTCGATGCCGATCGGTTCCAGCGACGACTCCATGGTCAAGGTCGCCAGCGAAACGGTGACCGCGCCGCAGTTCTACGAGCGCTATTTTGCCCTGGTGGAAAGCTACCTGCCCAAGCCGAAGAAGGTCAGCAAAGCCAAGGTCGAGGCCCCTGCGCCGAAACCGGAAAAACCTGCGCCTGACCTGGGCTTGCCCGAGCAGGCCTCGATAGCGCCAGCTGCCCCCGCACCTGTCGCCCCCGCAGCGCCCGAGCCGGCCCCTGCGCCAGCTGCGCCCGCGAGCGAGGCAGTGCCAGCACCGGCGGTGGATGACAGCCAGGGCTCGCAGCCAGTTGCGCCGCCGTCGGAGGCTGCGCCGATCCAGGTGCAGCAGGACGCACCGCCCGCCGAAGCCGCGCCACCTTCGCCGTGAAGCGCGCAAACATCCGGTGTTACAGATGAGCGGGGGATAACTTCCCTGCCACCTGCTACGTTTACCACTTGTGTGCTTGTCATCATGCCTTCATCCCGCTCGCCTAGCGTGGAGGCATGACAAACGTAGACAAAGCGTGAAGAGGACGCAGGCGATGGATGACTATCAGGAAGAGTTGCTCGAATACCAGGCCTATGAGCTGGACACCCCGGAGCCAGCCGACGACGCCACCGAGCTTTAGCCTACCCGCCGCTGGCTGCGGCGAAACTCCCCCGGCGTGACGCCCGTCCAGCGCTTGAATGCGCGCTGGAAGGCTTCTGCCGATGCAAACCCCAACAGATAAGCGATCTCGCCAAAGGCCAGTTCCGTATCGCGGATATAGGTCTCGGCCAGGTCGCGCCGTGTGTCGTTGAGCAGGTTGCGAAAGCGCGTGCCTTCCTCGGCCAATTTGCGCCGCAAGGTCCAGGTGGGCAGTTGCAGGTGCAGCGCCACTTCTTCCAGGTCCGGTTCACGGCCGCCATTGAGCAGCGGGCCGAGCAGATGGGTGATGCGTTCGCCCAGGCTGCGCACCCGCGTGCGCTGGAGCATTTCTGCTTCGCACAGTTGCAGCAAGTGCTGCCAGGTGCTTGGGCAGTGTTGCGGGTTGGGCAGCTCCAGGGTGGCGCGGCTCAGGCGCAGCTGGTTGCCGCTGGCGCCAAATTGCACGGCACTGCTGCACAGCGGCTGATAATGGCTGGCGTAGTCCGGCGCTTCGAACTCCATTTCCAGCCGCTCGGCCTGCAGCGGGGCACCGGCCAGTGCGCCCAGTTGAGCCAGCCAGCCGGCCAGCAGCGAGTCGACCACGAAGCGGTTGTAGGTGTTGTAGGGGCTGATCGAATAGAAGCGCAGCCAGGCGCCTTGGGGGTCTTCCAGAAAGCTCGAATGGCCTCGGTAGTTGGCGGCGTACAGCGGCTCGAAACGCAGCAGGGTACGTGCAGCTTCTCCCAAGGTGGGCGCCTGGGCCGCGGTGACGCCCGCCAGGCCGGCTTGGGCCAGGCGGCTCAGGCGCCCCATGTGCAAACCCAGCGCAGGCTCCCCGCACAAGGCGATGGCAGCATGCCCCAGGTGCATATAGCGCGGGATCGACAGGCGTGCGCCGGCTTCGGCCAGGCGCGTGGGGTCAAGGCCGTAGCGGCGCAGCAAGGGGGCCGGGTCGTGGCCCAGGGCGCACAAGGCTTCGGCCAGGGGTTGGATGAACCCTACCGACAGCTCACCCAGGCGCACGCGGGGGCGAGGCATCGCCCTACAACCACAGGTTCAGCAGGCGCGCGCCGTGGCTGGGCGGGCCCGCCAGCAGCTCGCCGGCCTGGTGGGCAAAGCCCTGGCCGTCGCTGCCCTGTTCCCAGAACTGCCCGCGCATGAATACGCTCATGCTGCTCACCTGGCTGCCGGCCGCTTGGGTCAGTTGCTGCCATGCGGCCTGTTCGCTGACTTCGCCGCGTTGCAGGGCCAGCTCGGCCGTGGCGTCCTGGTGGCGGTTGCCACGCCATGGTGCCTGCCAGCTGCCCTTGCCGCTGAGAAATACCGGGTTGGCCACCAGTTGCACCTGTAGCTGTTCAAGCTGCTGCTGGTTCTCCGGGTACCAGCTGTCACTGCCGATCAGCACGCCGAGGCGCCCGGCCGGTGTCTGCAGCACTTGCAGCGGGAAGTGCCGGCCGTGGTGGATGTAGCGCCGCACTTCGCTGTCGGGGTACTGCTGGCGCTGGGGCTGGCCCAGCAGCGAGCCATCGGCGGCGAACACCAGGCTGCTGTTGAACAGCGGGCCATTGCCGGCATGCAACACGCCCTGTTCGACATAGGGGGCCGGCAGCACGATCGAGCCGGCCACCAGGGTGACGCCGAATTCCCGGGCCAGGCCGCCGAACAGCTGCTGGTAGTCGCTGGCCATCTGCTTGGCCTTCATGCGCAAGTGCGCATCGGCGCGTCGGTCATCGCCGCTGGCCTGCATCATGGCCAGCCCGTAGCGCAGCGGGTTGCTGAGCTCCAGCCACTGCTCGGCTTCGCGGCTGTGGGTGACCTGGTACAGCTCCTTCTTTTCGCCACGGGCCCACAGCCAGGTGCCGATGTGTTCCGGCAGAACAACAACCGTGCGCGGGCCAACCAGGCCTTGGGCGCGTGCTTGCTCCAGGTAGGCAGAAAGCTTGCGGTGCAGACGTTGCAGGTTCTGGTAGTCGCTGGGGAACAGTAACGGCTCGACGCCGAGCAGGTTGCCATGATCGCCAGGCACGCCGTGGTTGAGCGCCAGTTCGATGCGCAAGTCGGAAAGGTAGTGGCCCTCCGGGCGTTGTTGAGTCCAGAAGCCGTAGCCGCAGATGGCGGCAATCATCACCAGCGCCAGGGCGCCTGCCAGGAGTTTTCGCATTCAGCGGTACAGCGCCTGTGAGTACAAAGGTTTCCTAGGGTAGTCCTGCTGTGCGGGAGGATCAATAAGTTGTCAGTTTCGATCATTGAGCGCATTCAAACGGCTGTTTAATGTCGCTGACATAAACGACGGGGCCCGCCGAGGCACCCGCACTCCGTGATCATGCCACCAGGGGAACCCTTCCATGGCTGCCGAACGTTATCCGCACTTGCTGGCCCCGCTTGACCTGGGCTTCACCACCTTGCGCAACCGCACCCTGATGGGCTCGATGCACACCGGCCTGGAGGAGCGCCCGGGTGGTTTCGAGCGCATGGCGGCATATTTTGCCGAGCGTGCCCGAGGCGGCGTCGGCCTGATGGTCACCGGAGGCATCGCGCCCAACGATGAAGGTGGCGTGTATTCCGGCGCGGCCAAGCTGAGCACCGAGGAAGAAGCCGACAAGCACCGCATCGTCACCGAGGCCGTGCATGCCGCCGGCGGTAAGATCTGCCTGCAGATCCTGCATGCCGGGCGCTACGCCTACAGCCCGCGGCAGGTGGCGCCAAGCGCGATCCAGGCGCCGATCAACCCGTTCAAGCCCAAGGAGCTGGACGAGGCGGGCATCGAGAAGCAGATCGCCGACTTCGTCAATTGCGCCGTGTTGTCGCAGCGCGCCGGCTATGACGGGGTCGAGGTGATGGGCTCGGAAGGTTACTTCATCAACCAGTTCCTCGCCGCCCATACCAACCACCGTACCGACCGCTGGGGCGGCAGCTACGAGAACCGCATGCGCCTGGCCGTGGAGATCGTGCGCCGGGTGCGCGAGGCCGTTGGCCCCGAGTTCATCATCATCTTCCGCCTGTCGATGCTCGACCTGGTCGAAGGCGGCAGCAGCTGGGACGAGATCGTCCAGCTGGCCAAGGCCATCGAGCAGGCCGGCGCCACGCTGATCAACACCGGCATCGGCTGGCACGAAGCGCGTATTCCGACCATCGCCACCAAGGTGCCACGGGCCGCCTTCAGCAAGGTCACCGCCAAGCTGCGTGGCGCGGTCAAGATCCCGCTGATCACCACCAACCGCATCAACACCCCGGAAGTGGCCGAAGCGGTACTGGCCGAGGGGGATGCCGACATGGTCTCGATGGCGCGGCCGTTCCTCGCCGACCCGGACTTCGTCAACAAGGCCGCTGCCGGGCGCAGCGATACCATCAACACCTGCATCGGCTGCAACCAGGCCTGCCTGGACCACACCTTCGGCGGCAAGCTGACCAGCTGCCTGGTCAACCCGCGTGCCTGCCATGAAACCGAGCTCAACTACCTGCCGGTGCGCAGCGTCAAGCGCATTGCCGTGGTCGGTGCCGGCCCGGCCGGCCTGGCGGCGGCCACGGTGGCTGCCGAGCGCGGCCACGCGGTGACCCTGTTCGATTCGGCCAGCGAGATCGGCGGGCAGTTCAATGTCGCCAAACGCGTACCGGGCAAGGAGGAGTTCTTCGAAACCCTGCGTTATTTCCGCAACAAGGTGGAAAGTACCGGTGTCGACCTGCGGCTGAACACCCGGGTGGGCGTGCAGGCGCTGGTGGATGGCGCCTTCGACGAAATCATCCTCGCCACCGGCATTGCCCCGCGCACACCGGCCATTCCAGGTGTCGAGCATGCCAAGGTGCTGAGTTACCTGGACGTGCTGCTCCAGCGCAAGCCGGTGGGCGACGCGGTGGCGGTGATTGGTGCTGGCGGTATCGGTTTCGATGTTTCCGAATACCTGGTGCACCAGGGTGTGGCCACCAGCCAGGACCGCGAGGCGTTCTGGAAGGAGTGGGGCATCGACACCCAACTGGAGGCGCGCGGCGGCGTGGCAGGGGTCAAGGCCCAGCCGCATGCGCCGGCGCGCCAGGTTTACTTGCTGCAGCGCAAGAAGTCCAAGGTCGGCGATGGCCTGGGCAAGACCACCGGCTGGATCCACCGCACGGGGCTGAAGAACAAGCACGTGCAGATGCTCAACAGCGTCGAGTACCTGGGGATCGACGATGCGGGCCTGCACATTCGTGTAGGCGAAGGCGAGCCGCAGGTGCTGGCGGTGGACAACGTGGTGATCTGCGCCGGGCAGGAGCCGCTGCGCGAGCTGCATGAAGGGCTGCTGGCGGCCGGGCAGTCGGTGCACCTGATTGGTGGTGCGGATGTGGCGGCGGAGCTGGATGCCAAGCGCGCGATCAACCAGGGGTCGCGGCTGGCAGCCGAGCTTTGAGGTAGCCAGGGGCCGCACAGCGGCCCCAGTTTTTCCCTGTAAACTCCTGCCCATGACCACGCACTTGCAAGACCTCCCCCAAGCCCCTCTGCAACCCCTGAACCTGCCCTGGCTGGCAACCGCCGGGATAGCAGCCGCCATCCTGCGCCTGGACCTGATCGACCCGCTGATCAGCGGCAACAAATGGTTCAAGCTGCGCCACCACCTGCAGCAAGCCCAAGAAACCGGCGCCCCAGGGCTGATCAGCCTCGGCGGCAATCACTCCAACCACCTTCACGCCCTGGCCGCCGCAGGCAAGCGCTTCGGTTTCGCCACCGTCGGCCTGTTGCGCGGCCACCCCAAGCAAACGCCGACGGTACGTGACCTGCAGGCACTGGGCATGGAGTTGCACTGGCTTGGCTACGGCGGCTACCGCGCCCGTCACCAGGACGGCTTCTGGGCGCCTTGGCAGGCGCGCTACGCCAAATGGCACTGCATCCCCGAAGGCGGCGGCGGCCTGGCCGGGGCGCAGGGGTGTGCAGTGATCGTCGAACAGGCCCGGGTGCAGTTGGCGGCGCTGGGTTGGGCGGACTATGACGCCTGGTGGCTGGCCGCTGGCACCGGTACCACCCTGGCTGGCCTGGTGCTGGCCGAGGCCGGGGCGCATGGCGTGCATGGGGCGCTGGCGGTGCCATGGGATCATGGCGTGCCCGAGACGGTGACAGCGCTGGCAGGTACGCGTGGCTATCAACTGCATGAGGCGTGCCGGGGCGGCTTCGCCAAGGTCGATGAGCAACTGCTGGCGTTCATCGCCGAAACCGAAGCCCACACGGGTGTCCCGCTAGAGGCGCTCTACACCGGTAAAGCCCTGCTGGCCCTGCGCGATCAGGTCGAGGCCGGGCTGTTCGCGCCCGGTACTCGCCTGATCTTCCTGCACACCGGCGGGCTGCAGGGCCGACGCGGTTACTTGTAGGGCAGCATGCGCAGCAGCGTGTTGTCGCGCTGCACGTAGTGGTGGTACAGCCCGGCCAGCGCATGCAGGCCGATCAGCCAGTAGCCCCAGGTGGCCACGCGCTCGTGCCAGCCCTTGATGAACTTGGCCTGGTCCGGGTCTGGCCCGATCAGGTGCGGCAATTCCAGGCCATAGAAGGGCACGGGCTTGTCGGCGGCGCTGAGAATCAGCCAGCCGGCCAGGGGCAGGCCGATCATCAGCAGGTACAGCGCCAGGTGCATCAGGTGGGCAAGGCCGGTCTGCCAGGCCGGCGGCTTGGGCACGATGGGCGGGGCAGGGCGCAACAGGCGCACGGCCAGGCGCAGCCACACCAGCACGAACACGCTCAGGCCGAGCATGAAGTGCAGGTCCTTCATCAGGTTGCGCTCGGCGCTGTCCTTGGGGAACAGGCCGCGCAGCTCGATGCAGGCGTAGACGGCGGCCAGCAGCACCAGCATCAGCCAGTGCAGGGCGATGGACAGGCGCGAATAGTGGTTCGCGGAGGTGGATGAAACCATGGGCGGTCCTCGTCATCAGGTCATTGTGTGGCGCTCTTGGTGGCGCTCATCGTCAACTCTAACTGCCTGGAGTGAATAAAGCTTTGCGCCAAGTCTTGTAAAAGGGATCGGTGAGTTACCTGTGGGAGCCGGCTTGCCGGCGATAGGGCCCGGGCAGGCGACCTAAAAGCCGGGCAATTGCGGCCAGCTATCGGACACCAGGAATACCCGCTCGGCTTCATGCCACGCACCCGCCGAGTCGGGCTCGAGCTTCACCAGCATCTGCGCCGGCGCCTGCGGGTCCAGCTCCGCCAACCAGTGCGCGAACTGGAGCGGCGCCCAGCACTCATCCGCCTCGACCCGCGCCGGTGCCAGCCAGGCATGGCGGGGCAGTGGCTGCCAATGTTCCGTCACGCTCACAGGCCAATCCCGCCGTCTTATCCAGCGCCCACGCAGGTGCTGCGGGTTGGCCCCTTCAGGCGCTTGGGCATGCCCGGGCCAGGGGTAGAACAGGTAACCGGCAAGCCACAGGTGCGCCTGCACCTGCTGCACCCCGACCCCAGCCAGCGCCTCGCGGCTGTGCGCCTGCCCCGACATCGGCAGCTGATGCCCGGCCAGGTGCGCCAGCTTGATGCCCAGCCGGTCATGGCAGCCAGGCCCCAGCCACTGCGCCGGATCACGCCCCGCGCCGTCGACTGGCCCAAGGTAGAGCTTGATGGCCAGCTCAAGGTGATGAGTGCCATCGCCGTCGCGCAGCAGGATATCCAGCTCGCCCAATGTCCGGTTGTGGTCGCGAATGGCCAGGTTGGCGGCCAACAGCTCGACACCGGGCGCATGGTGCAGGGCGAACTGCCACAGACTTTCGTAGTACAGCCCCAGGCGCCGGCTGGTGAGTTTTGCCAGCCATTGGCGCAGCGGCTGCGGGTCGCTGTCCAACGCCTGCAACCAGCTCTTCAGGCGCCCGGGGTTCGCCGCCCAGGCGCTGCCCGCCAGCGGATGGCGCTGGGGGCAGGGTGGGGCGCTCAGCAGCGGTGGCGACAACAGCACCCAGGCCAGGTCGCGCACGGCCGGGCAGCGCAATTGGCGGGGCAGCGCGTGCAGCTCGGCGAAAGGCATCATGCTGCGAGCATAGCCGGTTTGCCGCTGGCCGGTCGTTTCGCCCATAATCCCGGCATTGTCACCCCGCCGCAGAGCCTCCCAGGAGCCCCATGGAGCAATTTCGCAATATCGGTATCATCGGCCGCCTTGGCAGCTCCCAGGTGCTCGACACCATTCGCCGACTGAAAAAATTCCTCCTCGATCGCCACCTGCACGTGATCCTCGAGGACACCATCGCCGAAGTGCTGCCCGGCCATGGCCTGCAGACCTCCACGCGCAAGCTGCTGGGCGAGGTCTGCGACCTGGTCATCGTCGTCGGCGGCGACGGCAGCCTGCTGGGCGCCGCTCGCGCCCTGGCGCGGCACAACATCCCGGTGCTCGGCATCAACCGCGGCAACCTGGGCTTTCTCACCGACATCCGCCCCGACGAGCTGGAAGAAAAAGTCGCCGAGGTGCTCGACGGCCACTACCTGGTGGAAAACCGCTTCCTGCTGCAGGCCGAGGTGCGCCGCCACAACGAGGCCATCGGCCAGGGCGATGCGCTCAACGACGTGGTCCTGCACCCGGGCAAGTCGACGCGGATGATCGAGTTCGAGATCTACATCGACGGCCAATTCGTCTGCAGCCAGAAGGCCGACGGCCTGATCGTCGCCACCCCGACCGGCTCCACCGCCTACGCGCTGTCGGCGGGCGGCCCGATCATGCATCCCAAGCTCGACGCCATCGTCATCGTGCCGATGTACCCGCACACCCTGTCGGGCCGGCCGATCGTGGTCGATGGCAACAGCGAGCTGAAGATCGTGGTGTCCAAGGACCTGCAGATCTACCCGCAAGTGTCCTGCGACGGCCAGAACCACTTCACCTGCGCCCCCGGCGACACCATCACGGTGAGCAAGAAGCCGCAGAAGCTGCGCCTGATCCACCCGCTCGACCACAATTACTACGAGGTTTGCCGCACCAAGCTCGGCTGGGGCAGCCGCCTGGGAGGCAGGGACGACTGATGCTCGATCCGGCGCGAAGTTTCGACATCATCGGCGACGTGCATGGCTGTGCACTGACCCTCGAACGCCTGCTCGACGCCCTCGGCTACAAGCGTGTCGGCGGCGTGTGGCGCCACCCGCGGCGCCAGGCGCTGTTCCTCGGCGACATCGTCGACCGCGGCCCGCGCATCCGCGAGGCGCTGCACATCGTCCACGACATGGTCGAGGCCGGCCAGGCGTTCTGCATCATGGGCAACCACGAATACAACGCCCTGGGCTGGGTCACCCCGGCGCTGCCCGGCAGCGGCAAGGCCTTCGTGCGCGAGCACACCCCGCGCCATGCCCGGCTGATCGACGAAACCCTGACCCAGTTCGCCCATCACCCCGGCGACTGGCACGATTTCCTCCAGTGGTTCTACGACATGCCGCTGTTCGTCGACGCCGGGCGTTTCCGCCTGGTGCATGCCTGCTGGGACCCGCGGCTGATCGCGCCGTTGCGCCAGCAGTACCCCGACGGGCGCATCGATGAGCATTTCATCCAGGCCTCGGCAGTGCCCGGCAGCTTCGCCGCCACCGTGTGCAACCGCTTGCTGCGCGGCACCGACATGCGCCTGCCGGACGGCTTGACCCTGACCGGCGGCGACGGCCTGACCCGCGCCTTCTTCCGCACCAAGTTCTGGGAAGAAGACCCGCAAACCTATGGCGACATCGTCTTCCAGCCCGATGCGCTGCCGGACGATGTGGCGCGCACGCCCCTGAGCCACACCGAGAAGAATGCCTTGCTACGCTATGCCGAGGACGAGCCGCTGCTGTTCGTCGGCCATTACTGGCGTAGCGGCCGACCGGCGCCGATCCGCGGCAACCTGGCCTGCCTCGACTACAGCGCGGTGCTGTACGGCAAGCTGGCGGCCTATCGGCTGGATGATGAAACCCGTATCGACCCGCACAAGTTCGTCTGGGTCGACGTTGACCGCCCACAGGCCAGCCAATGAATATCGTCGAAGTGATGCGCCTGCCGCTGTCGGTTGACCTCAGCGGCTTCGTCCACCTGCTGCAGCGCCTGCAGGTGCCCCACCGGGTCAGTGAAGAGGGCGAGGTCCAGGTGCTCTGGGCCCCGGACACCCTGGTGGCCGATGTGCTCCAGCTGTACCAGCGCTACCCCGACGGCAATGCCGACATCGAAGCCGCTGCGCCCTCTGTGGCAGCCGGCTTGCCGGCCCAAGGCCCGACCCTGGCCGAACAGGCAAAAGCCTGCAAGGTCACCGCCTTCATCCTGGTGCTCTGCCTGGTCGTCGCCGGCCTCACCAGCCTGGGCGACAACCTCGCCACCATCAGCTGGTTCACCTTCCTCGACTTCCGCGTCCAGGGCGAATACCTGCACTTCACCCCGTTGGCCCAGAGCCTGGCCGAAGGCCAGTGGTGGCGCCTGGTGTCGCCGATGCTGCTGCATTTCGGCGTGCTGCACCTGGCCATGAACGGCCTGTGGTACTGGGAGCTGGGCAAGCGCATCGAACTGCGCCAGGGCCCCTGGATGCTGCTGGGCCTGACCTTGCTGTTCAGCCTGGTGTCGAACCTGGCCCAGCACTACACCAGCGGGCCGAGCCTGTTCGGCGGCCTGTCCGGCGTGCTGTACGGCCTGCTCGGCCACGTCTGGCTGTACCAGTGGCTGGCGCCCAACCGTTTGTTCAGCCTGCCCAAGGGCGTGCTGGTGATGATGCTGGTCTGGCTGGTCATCTGCCTGACCGGTGTGGTCGGCCAGCTCGGCTTCGGCCAGATCGCCAACGCCGCCCACGTCGGCGGGCTGCTCATCGGATGCCTGACGGGCCTCTTGGGCGGGGCGCTGGCCCGGCGTAAACTGTCCGCTTGATTTAGGAGACGCTATGTCCACGTTCACGCAAATGATCGAAAACATCACCCCGGAAATCTACCAGAGCCTGAAAACGGCGGTGGAAATCGGCAAATGGTCCGATGGCCGCAAGCTCACCGCCGAGCAGAAAGAGCTGTCGCTGCAGGCGGTGATCGCCTGGGAGATGAAGAACCTGCCCGAAGACCAGCGTACCGGTTACATGGGCCCGCAGGAGTGCGCCTCGAAGTCCGCACCGATTGCCAACATCCTGTTCAAGTCGGACTCGGTACATTGATCGAACTCGCTCGTGGCTCTTTGAGCAAGATGGCGGTCAGCCTGCAGGCGCCGCTGGTGCAGTACAACCTGCGCCTGGATGACACCCAGGTGCCGGTCAACCCCATGATCGGCCAGCGCCTGCGCCTGGAGTACCTGGGCGCCATCCACTGCAGCCATTGCGGCAAGCGCACCAAGACCAGCTTCAGCCAGGGTTACTGCTACCCGTGCATGACCAAGCTGGCCCAGTGCGACGTGTGCATCATGGCCCCGGAAAGATGCCACTACGACGCCGGCACCTGCCGCGAACCGTCCTGGGGCGAACAGTTCTGCATGACCGACCATGTGGTCTACCTGGCCAACTCGTCGGGGATCAAGGTCGGCATCACCCGCGCCACCCAGCTGCCCACCCGCTGGCTCGACCAGGGTGCCAGCCAGGCGCTGCCGATCATGCGCGTGGCCACCCGCCAGCAATCGGGCCTGGTCGAAGACGTGCTGCGCAGCCAGGTGCCGGACCGCACCAACTGGCGCGCACTGCTCAAGGGCGACGCCGAAGTGCTCGACCTGGTGGCCATCCGCGAACAAATCTTCGACGCCTGCGCCGAGCGCCTGCGCGAGCTGCAGGGGCGCTTTGGCCTGCAGGCGATCCAGCCGCTGCCGGACGCCGAAGTGGTGCAGATGAAATACCCGGTCGAGGCCTACCCGAAGAAGATCGTCAGCTTCAACCTCGACAAGGACCCGGTGGTGGAAGGCACGCTGCTGGGCATCAAGGGCCAGTACCTGATCTTCGACACCGGCGTGATCAACATTCGCAAGTACACGGCCTACCAGTTGGCCGTACTCCAGTAAAAAGGACCTGCACATGCGTACCGAACAACCGCGAGTGATCTACCTCAAGGACTACCAGGCGCCCGAGTACCTGATCGACGAGACGCACCTGACCTTCGAGCTGTTCGAGGACCACACCCTGGTCCATGCGCAACTGGTCATGCGCCGCAACCCGGCACGCGGTGCCGGCCTGCCGCCATTGGTGCTCGATGGCCAGGCGCTGGAGCTGCTGCGCGCTTCGCTGGACGATGCCGAGCTGCAGGCCAGCGACTACCAGCTCGAAGCCGACAGCCTGACCGTGCAGCCCAAAGCCGAGCGCTTCACCCTCGACACCAGCGTGAAGATCCACCCGGAAAGCAACACCGCGCTGGAAGGCCTGTACAAGTCCGGCAAGATGTTCTGCACCCAGTGCGAGGCCGAGGGTTTTCGCAAGATCACCTACTACCTCGACCGCCCGGATGTGATGAGCACCTTCACCACCACGGTGATCGCCGAGCAGCATCGCTACCCGGTGCTGTTGAGCAACGGCAACCCAATCGGCAGCGGCCCGGCCGAAGACGGCCGCCACTGGGCGACCTGGGAAGACCCGTTCATGAAGCCGGCCTACCTGTTCGCGCTGGTGGCCGGTGACCTCTGGTGCGTGGAAGACAAGTTCGTGCGCCAGTCCGGCCGCGACGTGACCCTGCGCATCTACGTCGAGCCCGAGAACATCGACAAGTGCGACCACGCCATGGTCAGCCTGAAGAAGTCCATGCGCTGGGACGAAGAGGTCTACGGCCGGGAATACGACCTGGACATCTTCATGATCGTCGCGGTCAACGATTTCAACATGGGCGCCATGGAAAACAAGGGCCTGAACATCTTCAACTCGAGCTGCGTGCTGGCTCGCGCCGAAACCGCCACCGATGCTGCCCACCAGCGCGTCGAAGGGGTGGTCGCCCACGAGTACTTCCACAACTGGTCGGGCAACCGCGTGACCTGCCGCGACTGGTTCCAGCTGTCGCTCAAGGAAGGCTTCACGGTGTTCCGTGACGCCGAGTTCAGCGCCGACATGAACTCGCGCACGGTCAAGCGCATCGAGGACGTGGCTTACCTGCGTACCCACCAGTTCGCCGAAGACGCCGGCCCCATGGCCCACCCGGTGCGCCCGGACAGCTTCATCGAGATTTCCAACTTCTACACCCTGACCGTGTATGAAAAGGGTGCCGAAGTGGTGCGCATGGTCCGCACCCTGCTGGGGGCCGAGGGCTTCCGCAAAGGCAGCGACCTGTACTTCGAGCGCCACGATGGTCAGGCGGTGACCACCGACGACTTCATCAAGGCCATGGAAGATGCCAACGGCGTCGACCTGGCCCAGTTCAAGCGCTGGTACAGCCAGGCCGGCACGCCGCGCCTGGAAGTCAGCGAGGCCTACGACAGCGCCGCGCAGACCTACAGCCTGACCTTCCGCCAGAGCTGCCCGCCAACCCCGGACAAGGCCGAGAAGCTGCCGTTCGTGGTCCCGGTGGAGCTGGGCCTGCTGGACGCCCAGGGCAACGACCTGCCGCTGCGCCTGGTGGGTGAATCGGCCGCTGCCGGCAGCAGCCGCGTGCTGTCGGTGACCGAGGCCGAGCAGACCTTCACCTTCGAAGGCATCGGCGCCAAGCCGCTGCCGTCGCTGCTGCGCGGTTTCAGCGCGCCGGTGAAGCTGAGCTTCCCCTACGACCGCGACCAGCTGATGTTCCTCATGCAGCACGACAGCGACGGCTTCAACCGTTGGGAAGCGGGGCAGCAGTTGTCGGTGCAGGTGCTGCAGGAGCTGATCGGCCAGCACCAGCGCGGTGAAGCGCTGAAGCTCGACCCACGGCTGATCACCGCCCTGGGCACCGTGCTGGCGAATGAGGCGCTGGACGCGGCCATGGTGGCCGAGATGCTGTCGCTGCCGGGCGAGGCCTACCTCACCGAGATCAGCCAGGTGGCGGATGTCGATGCCATCCACGCCGCCCGCGAGTTCGCCCGCCGGCAGATCGCCGAGCAACTGTTCGATGCCCTGTGGGCGCGCTACCAGGCCAACCGCGAGGTGTCGCGCAACACCGCCTACGTGGCCGCCGCCGAGCACTTCGCCCGCCGCAGCCTGCAGAACATCGCCCTGTCGTACCTGATGCTCAGCGGCAAGGCGCAGGTGCTGCAAGCGACCCTGGAGCAGTTCGAACAGTGCGACAACATGACCGAGCGCCTGACGGCGCTGGCGGTGCTGGTCAATTCGCCGTTCGAAGCCGAACGCGCCAAGGCGCTGGAAAGCTTTGCCGAGCACTTCAAGGACAACCCGCTGGTGATGGACCAGTGGTTCAGCGTGCAGGCCGCCAGCGCCTTGCCGGGCGGGCTGGCGCGGGTCAAGGCGCTGATGCAGCACCCGGCGTTCACCTTGAAGAACCCGAACAAGGTGCGGGCGTTGGTTGGTGCGTTTGCCGGGCAGAACCTGGTCAACTTCCATGCGGCCGATGGCTCGGGGTATCGCTTCCTGGCGGACCTGGTGATCGAGCTCAATGCACTGAACCCGCAGATTGCCTCGCGGCAGTTGGCGCCTTTGACGCGCTGGCGCAAGTACGACGCTGCGCGCCAGGCGCTGATGAAAGCGGAGCTGGAGCGGATTCTCGCGTCTGGGGCGCTGTCCAGCGATGTGTATGAAGTGGTGAGCAAGAGCCTGGCCTGAGGGCTATTGGGGCTGCTTTGCAGCCCATCGCCGGCAAGCCGGCTCCTACCTGTTCTTGTGGGAGCCGGGCTTGCCGGCGATGGGCCGCAAAGCGGCCCCTGCTTTTTCTGGTTAACAAAACATAACGCAGCGTGCGTTGTAATCTCTCAATCCCCCCCGATACGATGGCCGCAAGCTATTGCAGGCCTCTACCACGAGCTTTTCGCAATACCTGCAAGGCACAGACCCACTAACAAGAACAAACAGGGGGCGGTCATGAGGGAGCGGGTAACGACGCAGGCCAGGCGCAGCGCCTGGCCATTGGCAGCCGGCGCGATGCTGGCGCTGGCGCTGGGCATCTGGGCAGACACCGCGCAAGCGGCGGGCGCCGACGAATACTCCAGCGAATCGGCCAGGGCCAGCCAGAGCCTGCTGATCGCAGCCGCCCATGCCGGCTCACGCCTGGTGGTGGTCGGCGATCGCGGCCACATCCTGTTCTCCGACGACCAGGGCAAGACCTGGACCCAGGCCCGGGTACCCACCCGGCAACTGCTCACCGCCGTGTTCTTCCTCGACGACAAGCGCGGCTGGGCGGTCGGCCACGACGCCCAGGTGCTCACCAGCAACGACGGTGGCGCCACCTGGACCAAGCAGTTCGAAGACCTCTCCCGTGAAGCGCCGCTGCTCGATATCGCCTTCCTCGATGCCCACCACGGCTTTGCCGTCGGTGCCTATGGCGCGATGCTGGAAACCACCGATGGCGGCCAGCACTGGCAAGACGTCGGCGAGCGCCTGGACAACCCCGACCAGTTCCACCTCAACGGTATCGCCGTGGTCAAGGACGCCGGGCTATTCATCGTCGGCGAGCAGGGCAGCATGTACCGCTCCGGTGACAACGGCCAGACCTGGGCCAGGCTCGAAGGCCCCTACGAGGGCTCGCTGTTCGGTGTGATCGGCACCGCCAGTGCCCGCACGCTGCTGGCCTACGGCCTGCGCGGCAACCTGTTCCGCTCCACCGATTTCGGCGACAGCTGGCAGCCCATCGAACTCAAGGCCGCCCGCGGCAACCTCGAATTCGGCCTGGCAAGCGCTACGCTTCTGGAGGATGGCAGCCTGGTATTGGTCGGCAATGGCGGCAGCGTGCTGCGCAGCCATGACGATGGGCAGACGTTCAGCGTCTACAACCGCAGCGACCGCATCGCCCTGGCCGGGGTCAGTGGCCTGGCCGATGGCGGCCTGTTGCTGGTGGGGCAGGGTGGCGTGCATGTGGCCACCGCCGAAGGTGCCGACCAAGCCAACAAGGAGCCGCGTCCATGACCAGCAGGGAGAGCATTACCATGCACCCGCACCACCAGGACAAGGCCACCCTGCTCGAGCGCCTGATCTTCAACAACCGCCCGGTGGTCATTGGCCTGTGCCTGCTGGTGAGCATTTTTCTGTTCTGGCAGGCCACGCAGATCCGCCCTTCGACCAGTTTCGAGAAGATGATCCCGCTGCAGCACCCCTTCATCGAGCAGATGATGGAGCACCGTAACGACCTGGCCAACCTGGGCAACACCGTGCGCATCTCGGTCGAGGCGGTCAACGGCGATATCTTCGACAAAAACTACATGGAGACGCTGCGCCAGATCCATGACGAGGTGTTCTACATCCCAGGCGTCGACCGCGCCGGGCTCAAGTCGCTGTGGAGCCCCAGCGTGCGCTGGAGCGAGGTGACCGAGGAGGGCTTCTCCGGCGGCGAGGTGATCCCCAATACCTACAACGGCTCGGCCGAAAGCCTCGACACGCTGCGTGACAACGTCCTCAAGTCCGGCCAGGTCGGGCGCCTGGTGGGCAACAACTTCAAGTCCAGCATCGTCGATATCCCGTTGCTGGAGAGCTTCCCCGACCCACAGGACCCGGGCAAGCAGGTCAAGCTCGACTACCAGAAGTTCTCGCACCAGCTCGAAGCGCAGATCCGCGACAAGTTCCAGGCGCAGAACCCCAACGTGAAGGTCCACATCGTCGGCTTCGCCAAGAAGGTCGGCGACCTGATCGACGGCCTGGTGATGGTGGCGATGTTCTTCGGCGTGGCCCTGGTCATCACCTGGATCCTGCTGTACTGGTTCACCTGGTGCATCCGCAGCACCATCGCCGTGCTCATCACCACCCTGGTGGCGGTGGTCTGGCAGCTGGGCCTGATGCATGCCGTGGGCTTCGGCCTGGACCCTTACTCGATGCTGGTGCCGTTCCTGATCTTCGCCATCGGCATTTCCCACGGGGTGCAGAAGATCAACGGCATCGCCTTGCAGTCCAGTGGCGCCGACAACGCCCTGACCGCCGCCCGGCGCACCTTCCGCCAACTGTTCCTGCCGGGGATGATCGCCATCCTCGCCGACGCGGTGGGCTTCATCACCCTGCTGATCATCGACATCGGCGTGATCCGCGAGCTGGCCATCGGCGCCTCGATCGGCGTGGCGGTGATCGTCTTCACCAACCTGATCCTGCTGCCGGTGGCGATTTCCTATGTCGGCATCAGCAAGAAGGCCGTCGAGCGCAGCAAGAAGGACGCCACCCGCGAGCACCCGTTCTGGCGCCTGCTGTCGAACTTCGCCAGCGCCAAGGTGGCGCCGGTGTCGGTCATCCTGGCACTGGTGATGTTCGGTGGCGGCCTGTGGTACAGCCAGAACCTGAAGATCGGCGACCTCGACCAGGGCGCACCGGAGCTGCGCCCCGATTCGCGCTACAACCAGGACAACAACTTCATCATCAGCAACTACTCCACCAGCTCCGATGTGCTGGTGATCATGGTCAAGACCCCGGCGGAAAGCTGTTCGATCCATTCCACCATGGCGCCGATCGACGAGCTGATGTGGACCATGGAGAACACCCCGGGGGTGCAGTCGGCGATTTCCCTGGTCACCGTGTCCAAGCAGGTGATCAAGGGCATGAACGAGGGCAACCTGAAGTGGGAAACCCTGTCGCGCAACCCGGATGTGCTCAACAACTCCATCGCCCGCGCCGACGGCCTGTACAACGGCGACTGCTCGCTGGCGCCGGTGCTGGTGTTCCTCAACGACCACAAGGCCGAAACCCTGGAGCGGGTCACCCAGGTGGCCAAGGCGTTCGCCGACAGCCACAACAAGGACGGCCTGCAGTTCCTCCTGGCGGCCGGTAATGCCGGGATCGAGGCGGCCACCAACGAGGTGATCAAGTCGGCCGAGCTGACCATCCTGGTGCTGGTCTACATCTGCGTGGCGGTGATGTGCCTGATCACCTTCCGCTCCTTTGCCGCCACCTTGTGCATCGTGCTGCCGCTGGTCCTGACCTCGGTGCTGGGCAACGCGCTGATGGCGTTCATGGGCATCGGCGTGAAGGTCGCCACCCTGCCGGTGGTGGCGCTGGGCGTGGGCATTGGTGTGGACTACGGCATCTACATCTACAGCCGCCTGGAGAGCTTCCTGCGTGCCGGCCTGCCGTTGCAGGAGGCGTACTACGAAACCCTGCGTTCCACCGGCAAGGCGGTGCTGTTCACCGGCCTGTGCCTGGCCATCGGGGTGTGCACCTGGATCTTCTCGGCGATCAAGTTCCAGGCCGACATGGGGCTGATGCTGACCTTCATGCTGCTGTGGAACATGTTTGGCGCCCTGTGGCTGCTGCCGGCACTGGCGCGGTTTTTGATCAAGCCCGAGAAGATGGTGGGCAAGGAAGGGGGCTCGATCTTCGCCCATTGAGGGGTAAGGGGCCGCTTTGCGGCCCAATCGCTGGCAAGCCAGCTCCCACAGGTACAGCACAAGCCTGAACAGAGTGGGAGCTGGCTTGCCAGCGATTGGGCTGCCAAGCAGCGCCAAGGCTATAATGCCGGCTCATTCAAGATGAGTACTTCCATGTCTTCCCTCGCCACCGCCCTCGCATCCTGCGACATGCTCCTGATCGATGGCCTGCACGCCTTCGACTTCACCTACGACGAAACCGGCCTCACGGTCGAATGCATGGATGGCCGCCAGCTGCGCCGCTGGTCGTTCACCCCCGAGCAGGTCGCCGCCGCCACCGGCGCAGGTGAAGAATGGCAAGTGGGCGATTCCCAGGGCGAGCATCGTCTAGTCTGTATGAGTGCCTTTCGCGCCCCGGATGAAGACGACGATGAACCGGATCTGGACGAGCCTGCTGACCGCTAGCCTGATGAGCCTGACCCTCACTGCCAACGCCGCCACGCTGCTGGTCGGCAGTTACACCGATGGCGCCAGCCAGGGCATCTACCGTTACGCGTTCGACAGCAAGAGCGGGCATATCGACCCTGCGCCGCAGCAAGTGGTCAAGAGCGTCAGCCCGTCGTGGCTGGTGCTTTCGGCCGATCAGCGCCAGCTGTTCGTGGTCAATGAAACCGTGCAAGGCCATGCCAGCAGTTTCAGCGTCGCCAGCAACGGCCAGATCAAGCCGCTCAACCAGGTCGCCACCCGCGGCGACGAGCCGACCCACGCCAGCCTCAGCCGCGACCAGCGCTACCTGTTCGTCGCCAACTATTCGGTCGCAGCCAACCCCGGTGGCAGCCTGGTGGTGATCCCGGTGGCCAAGGACGGCAAGCTCAAGGACGTGGTGCAGCAGTTGCGGCACAAGCCCAGTGGCGTGAACCCCGAGCGCCAGGCCGGCGCCCATGTGCATTCGCTGGTGCTGTCGCCGGACGGCCAGCACGTCTATGCCTGCGACCTGGGCGCCGACAAGGTGTTCATCTACCGTTACGACGGCGCCAGCGCCGACCACCCGCTGACCCCGGCAATCCCTGCGGCGGTAGACCTGCCGCCTGGCAGCGGGCCGCGCCACCTGCTGTTCGACGCCAAGGGCCGGCATGCCTACCTGACCCTGGAAATGAACGCTGAAGTGGTGATGTTCGATGTCGAGAACGATGCCTTGCTCGAACGCCAGCGCCTGCCCCTGACCGACCAGCAGGATGCCGCTGCCAAGGCCGCCGGCGGCCTGCACCTGTCGGCCGATGGGCGTTTCCTGTATGTCAGCAACCGCGGCACGGCCAACGAGATCGTGGTGTTCAGCGTGGGCAAGGACGATGGCCGGCTCGCCTTCCTGCAGCGGCGCACGGTGGAGGGCGACCACCCGCGCGAGTTCGCCCTGGACCCGAGTGACAACTTCCTCCTGGTGGCCAACCAGAAGAGCAACCAGATCGTGGTTATCCGCCGCGACCCGCGCAGCGGCAAGCTGGGCGAGACGGTGCAGACCATGGACCAGGCCGCCCCATCGGACCTGAAGTTCATCGAGTGACTATCGATACGCGTGATAATCCTTAGCAGCGCAATGAATTTCTGCAGGCGCGCTCAGCGGCGTAAGTTTGAACCAAGGCCCACAGGGGCTCACGTCAAACCACCGCCGTCGAGGTCTGCCCAGATGAACTTCAATCTCTTCCCGGTCATTGCCGCATCCGCCATTTCCGCCTCCGTGGTGCTGCCGACCCATGCCCATGCCGACACCAGCCCCAAGGCGTCCGGCACCCATAGCTACACCGAACAGTACCTGCGCCAGAGCGCCCATTACCATGCGGCGTTGAGTGCCAAGCACAGCCATTGAAGCCTGCCATGACCCTATCGCCGGCAAGCCGGCTCCCACAGCTACAGCACAATGCTCAAAGCCTGTGGAGTGCCTGTGGGAGCCGGCTTGCCGGCGATAGGGCCAAGGCGGCAAACAGCGTTCAGCGCGCCATCACGCCCTTGAACAGCTCCGATGCCAACCACCCCTCCAGCCAGCTCCGCAGCCGCGGATAAGCTGCCTCGGCGAACCACTGCGGTTCGACCCCGGCAAACTGGCGCATCAGGGGCAGCAACGCGGCATCGGCCAGGCTTGGGTGGTCGGCCAGCAGGTAAGGCCGGCCTTCGAGCAGCTGTTCCAGCGTCGCCAGCCAAGGCTCGGCCTGCTGGCGATACTGCTCGCGTGAATGCTCAGGGTAGCGCTCGGCATACTTGTACAGGTTCACCTGCGCCTTGAACGCCGTGTCGTTGCGCGCAATCAGTGCCTCGGCCTGCTGCGCGGCAGCGGGGTCGGCCTGCAGGCGCCAGTCATCCGGGTCGTGCTGCTGCAGTGCCCAGCGCATGATGTCCAGGCTTTCTTCCAGCACCCCGGCGCCGGTGTCGAGCACCGGTACCGTGCCCTTTGGCGACACGGCCAGCAACTCGGCCGGCTTGTTCTTCATCGCCACTTCGCAGATCTGCACCGCGCACCCGGCATAGCGCAGCGCCAGGCGCGCGCGCATGGCCCAGGGGCAGCGGCGGAACGAGTACAGAATCACCCGCACACCTGCACATCACTCAAGCCATTGCCCTGGCGGCGGACCTGGATCTGCACCGGGATGCGCTCGTGCATCTCCTGTACGTGGGAGATCACCGCAACCTTGCGCCCCTGTGCCTGCAGGCCGTCGAGGGCGTCCATGGCCAGCTGCAGCGACTCGGGGTCGAGGCTGCCGAAGCCTTCGTCGATGAACAGCGATTCGATGCGCAAGGTGCTCGATGCCATCGACGCCAGGCCCAGGGCCAGCGCCAGCGACACCAGGAAGGTCTCGCCACCGGACAGCGAGTGTACCGAGCGCAGTTCGTCGCCCATTTCGGTGTCCATCACCAGCAGCCCCAGGGCGCTGCCGCCGCGCTTGAGGCGGTAGCGGCGTGCCAGCTGGCGCAGTTGCGCGTTGGCATGGTGCAGCAGCAGATCGAGGTTGTAGCCCTGGGCGATCTTGCGGAAGACATCGCCGGAAGCCGAGCCGATCAAGGCATTCAGGCGAGCCCAGCGCTGCCATTGCTGGTACGCCTGCTCGATTTCGCCGGCCAGCGCCTGGTGCGCCTGCTGGCGGCGCTGGTCGTCGGCCTGCTGGGCGCGCAGTTCGGCGCACTGGTGCTCATGGCCGGCCAGGCGCTCGCGCAACGCGCCGAGGGCCTGCTCCAGGCCTTCGGCCGAGGTTTCCACGGCCATCTGGGCGGTGTGCTGCTGCAGGCGCTGCTCGCGCTCTTGCAGCAACACCCGGCCTTGTTCGATGGCCCGGTCGGCGCCTTGCAGGCACTGGCGCAACGCATTGAGCTGGGCATCGTCCATCGCCAGCAGGCGGTCGAGGCCGGCATCGTCCAGCTCCGGGTGCGCTGCGCGCCACTGGGCGATTGCGCCCTGCAACTGCTGGCATTCGCTGTCCAGGGCCTGTTGCTGCTGGGTGTTGGCCTTCAGCTCGCTGGCCAGCTGCACGCCTTGGGTACGCAGGTCCTGCAGGCGCTGGGCGGTGTCGGCATCAAGGGCGCGGGCTTGCTCGAGCTGTGCGTCCAGGTGCTGTTGCCAGGCCTCGGCGCTGCTGTGCTGGCCAAGCAGTTCGTCGAGCGCCGTGCGGGCCTGCTGGTGCTGTTGTTGCAGCGCGGCGAGTTGCTGCTGCAGGTGCTGTTGCGCCTGCAGGCGCACCTGCTGCTGGTCGCGCAGCTTGTCCAGCTGTACCTGGCGCGCCTGCTGTTCCTGCTGCTCGTCCTTGCGTTGCTCCAGCTGCTGCAAGCGCTGGGCGATCTGCTGGTCGAGGGCGAGGAAGGCGTGGGCCGGGTCGTCGCTCAGGGCCTTGAGCACATCCTGGGGCAGAACGTTGGCGAGGTCGTTGAGCCCTTGCTGCAGTTGCTGCTCATCATTGGCCAGCGCCTGGTGCTGGTGATCGAGCTGCTGTTGCGCCTGCTGCTGGGCGTGCTGCGCCGCCTGCAACTGCTGGTTGAGGCGGGCGGCGTCCTTTTGCAGGGTGAGCAGGGCGCTCTGGCGCTGCTCGTCCTGGCTGATTTCAGCCAAGAGCCGGCGCAGCTGGCTGTCGAGCCAGGCGCTGCGCGCCGGGTCATCCTGGGCCGCGAGGGCCGGCCACAGGGCGTGGGCCTGCACCTGGGCCTGAACCGGCTGCAGTTGCTCGCCCAGCTGGGCCTGTTGCTGCTGGTAGTCCTTGAGTTGGGCGTTGACCACGCCCAGTTGGGTGCGCAGGTCCACCAGCCTGTTGTTGAGCGCCTCCACCTGCTTTTGCGCGGCATCTTCTTCGGCCTGGTCATGGCGGCCCAGGCTCTGCAGCAGGGCGTCAGGCTGGTGGAACGGGTGTTCGGCACTGCCGCACACCGGGCACGGCTCGCCGTCAAGCAGCTGGGCGCGCAGTTCCTCGACGCTGGTGTTGCGCGCCAGGCGCTGGCGCGCCAGCAACTGGCGGGTCAGGTTCAGCGCCTGCTCGGCGGCTTCCAGGTCCGCCTTGGCGGCGGTGCCTTCGCCAATCAGCTGCTGGCGCTGCTGCATGGCCTGTTGCTGGCGCTGGCGCAGGGCCTCGAGCTGCTGGCGCAATTCCAGTTCGCGGCCATGCAGGCGCGACAGCTCCTCGACGGCACGCTGTTGCTTGCGGTTGTCCTGCAGCATGTTGCCGAGCAGGTCGATCTGCTCGGCCAGGGCCTGGGGCTCGGCCCCGGCTTCCTGGAACAACAGCTCGAAGGCGTCGCGCTCGGCCTGCAGTTTGGCATTGGCCTGGCTGGCCTGGGCCTGCAAGCCGGGCAGCTCTTCGCGGCCTTTGGCCAGGCGCCCGCCGGTGAGCATCACCTGCTTGAGTTGCGGCAGGTAGGCCTGCCAGGCATTGGCCAGGCCTTCCAGGTGCTGGCTGTCGGCCAGGGCGCTGTCGATCTGGGCGAGCTGCTGCAGGCTGCGCTGCTGGTGTTCTTCGAGTTGCTGCAGTTGCTGCTGGCCGTCGACCACCTGCTGGTCGGCCTGCTCGCTGGCGCTGTGTTGCGCCTGCTGCTCTTGCGCCAGGCGGGCCAGGCTGTCCTGGGCGGCGAAGGCCTGGCGCACGCGCGGGGCCTGTTCGCCGTGTTCGGCCTGGTGTTGAACGAGTGCCTGGCGCGCGGCCTCCAGCGCCTGCTCCAGTTCGCCGGTACGTGCCTGCAGCTCGGTTTGCTGGCGCTGCTGTTCGCTGATGGTCGCGGCCAAGGGGGCCAGTTGCGCGTTCAGCAGTTGCTGGCGATGGAACTGGTGGCGCTGGGGTGCCAGGCGTTCCAGGCGTTGCAGGTCCAGGCGCTGTTCGGCCAGCTGTTGCCAGTTCTGCTCGGCTGCCGCCAGGGCCTGGCCGGCTTCGGCATGCTGGGCCTGCAACTGGCACTGCTCGTTCAGCCAGTTGCGTTGCTGTTCCAGTTGGCGCTCGCTGGCCTGGTCGGCCTTGAACTGCGCCAGCGCCTGCTCCAGGCGCTGGTCGAGCTCATCACGCGCCTCGGCGGGCATCGGCAGCAGGTGGCTGGCGCGCTCCTTGAGGGCGTTGTGGGCCTCGCCGGTTTCCCGCGCCTTGCTGAAGGCACGCTGGCCCAGGCGGGTGTAGATGGCGGTGTTGGTGAGCTTTTCCAGCAGCTCGCTGCGCTCCCGGTCGTCGGCCTTGAGGAAGGCGCCGAATTCGCTCTGGGCCAGCATCACCGCACGGGTGAACTGCTCGAAGTTGAGGCCCAGGCGTGCCTCCACCAGCTGCTTGTATTCCTGCTTGCCGCTGCCCAGCAACTGTTCGCTGTCCAGGTCATAGAGGCTCTGGCGGCTGTTCTGCAGCTTGCCATTGGCCTTGTCGCGGGCGCGGTTGGCTTCCCAGCGCGCCCGGTAGCGATGGCCATCGATGCCGACGAAATCGACCTCGGCAAAGCCGCTGCCGGTGCCGCGGCGCAGCAGGTTGCGCGGGTCGTAGGTGGGGATGTCGCCGTCGGCGTCCGGCACCTTGGCTTCGCGGCCGATGTCGTTGAGCCGCGGCACGGTGCCGAACAGGGCCAGGCACAGGGCGTCGAGCAGGGTGCTCTTGCCGGCGCCGGTGGGCCCGGTGATGGCGAACAGGCCGGCGCTGGCCAGGGGCTCTGCGGTGAAGTCGATATCGACCGGGCCGGCCAGGGATGCCAGGTTCTTCAGGCGGATGGCGAGAATCTTCATGGCTGCTCCTCTTGCTGCTGGACGTCCTGCAGCAGCAGGGCGAAGTCGGCCAGCACCTGCTCGTCGGCGGGGTTGCCGTAGGCCTGCTCCCAGGCGCGGCTGAACAGGTCCTGCGGGGTCATCTGCGACAGTTCGACGAAGGCCTGCTCGTCATCGTCCTGGCCGCCACGGCCGGCGTACTCGGCGCTGATGCGCACCAGCCGCACCGCCTTGCCTTGCAGGGCCGTCTCGATCTGCTGGCGCAGGTCCGGTTGCGGTTCGTCCAGCTGCACGCGCACCTCCAGCCAGGGTTGCCGGTTGGGGTCTTCCAGCAGGTCGATCACCGGCAGCTCGGCAAGCGCTTCGAGCAGCTCGCCCAGCGGCGCCGGGCCGAGGCGCTGCAGGGCCACGGCGCGGGGCACCGGGCGCGCTTCGACGCTGAGCAACTCGCTGCCTTGCAGTTCGACTTCCAGCACCTGGTGCGGGTAGTTGATTTCGGCGAACGACAACGGAATCGGCGAGCCGCTGTAGCGGATGCGAGCTTCGCGGTTGACCTTCTGCGGCTTGTGCAGGTGGCCCAGGGCGACGTAGCTGATGTCTTTGTCGAACAACTTGGCCGGCAGGGCTTCGGCGTTGCCGATGATCAGGCTGCGCTCGGAGTCCTCCGACACCGCGCCCCCGGCCATGTGCGCATGGCTGATGGCGATCAGTGCCTGGTCCTTCTTGCGCTTCTTTTGCGCGGCGCCGATCAGTTGCTGGTGCACCTGGGTGATGCCCTGCAGGTAGTCGTCGCCCAGCTGCGGGCCGGTGACCTCGGCCGGGCGCAGGAAGGGCAGGGCCAGGCACCAGGCCGCGACCTTGCCGCGGCCGTTGGTCAGCGGGATCAGCAGGCGTTCGGCATCCAGCTGGCCTTCGTCGAGCCAGTGCACCCGGCCCAGCGCGTGGGTGCGCAGGCGGCGCATGAGCGCTGCGGGCAGTTCGATGCGCGAGCCGGAGTCGTGGTTGCCGGCGATCATCACGATGTCCAGTTTCGGCAGTTGCTCGTGGGCCTGGACGATGAAGTCGTAGAGCCGCTCCTGGGCTTTGACCGGCGGGTTGACGGTGTCGAAGATGTCGCCTGCGATCAACAGCGCATCAGGCTGGCGCAGGCGCAGCTGGCCGAGCAGCCAGTCGAGGAAGCAGGCGTGTTCGAAGTCGCGTTCCTGGCCGTGCAGGCTTTGGCCCAGGTGCCAGTCGGAGGTGTGAAACAGACGCATGGATGACCTGTTGGTGTCGAGTCAGGCAAGCGCAGGGCTTGGCTTGAAGGGTGGGCTTCGCGAAGGCGGGTATGGTAACCCAACCCTGGAGGTTGTGCAGTTTGCCCGGGCCCGATCGCTGGCGATCAGGCCCGAACAGGCAGTGCGTTACTTGGGATAGAGCGGCGGCAAGCTGCCACTCTCACCCGCTGGCAGCAACACCTGCTCCGCCGGTGGAATGGTGCCGATCGCCCGCCACAGATCCTCGCCCTGCCAAAACTGCCCACTCTCGCTGTACAGCGCCCCGTTCAACCCATCCAGCGCATCGGACAGCGGCACGAAGCGCGCCGCCATCTCGGCCAGGGTTTCCGGTTGCTGGCGCGCCCAGGCATCCAGCGCCTGGCGGGTAGCCTGCGGGTCGTTGGCCAGGCAGGCGCGCTTGAGGTCGTCGAGCAGGGTGCGAGGGCTTGGGCCATTCTGCGCGGCACGCAGTACGGCCGGTTGCGAGCGGGCGCGCCACCACAGCGCGAAGCCGAGCGCGGTGGTCAGGGCGAACAGCAGGGTGGCCAGCTGCCAGGGCCAGAGCAGGTGGCTGACGCCGGCGCTGTCGTCGGCGGGGGATTCCGCGCTCAGGGCCGGGTTGTCCAGCACGTCCAGGGTGCGCGCGGGCAGGCTGCTGTGTTCCAGGTGGTCTTCGCGGGTGTTCCACCAGGTGACTTCCAGTGCCGGCAGGGCCAGCTTGCCGCTGTGGGTCGGCACCAGCGCCTCGCGTTCCTCGCGGTTGGCGGTCATGCCGCGCTCGCTGATTTCGTTGCGCAGCAGCGGCTGGTCCGGGTAGCGGCGCAGGCCGACGATCTCGGTGGCCGGCAACTGCGGCAGCTGGGTGCTCGACAGGCCCTCGGCGCGCAGGGTGATGCTGCGGGTCAGGGAGTCGCCGATCTGCGGTTGCTGGGTGCTCGGGTCGGGGTTCCAGTGTTCTTCGAGGGTCAGGCTGCGCGCCGGCAGCCAGGGCGCGCCGGCCGGCCAGTCGGCGGGGATGGGGCGTACCGCCAGGCGCAGCGGCAGCGAGCTGACCTGCACCTGGCGGCCGGTCTGCCGGCCACTGCCGGCGGACGGCTGGGGGTTGTCGGCGGCGGTGGCGGTGAAGGTCAGGGGCGGGATTTCCAGGCTGCCGCTTTGCTGTGGATACAGCGCGTAGCGGGTCTCGATCACCCCATGGCGCACGCCATTGATTTCCTTTTCATAGGTGCGCGACTCGCCCAGCGGTTCGACCTTGGCGTTCTCCAGCTGCAGTGGGCTGAGGCTGCTGTCGTCGTACAGCGACACCGAATGGTAGATGCGCAGGGTCAGCACGGCCTGGGCCTGGACGTACACCTCATTGCTGTCCAGGGTGGCTTCGACGAACACCTGCGAGGCGCTGTCCTGGCGGTTGGCATCGGCTTGCAGCACCTGCAGCTCGATGGCCTGACTGTGCGACTGGCCCAGCTGCAGCTCAGGGATGCGCAGGGTGCCGCTGCGCCGTGGCAGCAGGGTGATGATCCAGCGGGTGCTGGCGCGGGTTTCGCCGTCGAGGGTGTGCAGGCTGTTGAGCTGGCGCGTGCCGCGCACCTCGAAGTCGCCTTCCAGCGCGCGCAGGTCGGGCTTGCCGAACTGGGTGACGTCCTGGCTTTCCAGGGTCAGTTCCAGGGTTTCGCCCGCTTCCAGGCGGGAGCGGTCGACGCTGGCCTGCAGGGTCGGTTCGGCCTGGGCGAGGGCGGCCCACAGCAGGCTGAGAAGCAAGACGCCGAGGCGACTCATCGTGGGTTTTCCTGATGCAATTGCTGTTCATACCAGAATTTGCGCCGCAGCAGCTCGGCCGGGTTGTCCGGGATCTCCCGCAGCCATTGTTCCAGGGCCTGGCGTTGTTCGGCATCGAGGCTGGTCGAGACCGGCCGCTGGGGCGGCTGGGTCACGCTGTCGTCATCGCCTGCCTGGTTGCCGGGGCTTGCCTGGCTGTCGCTGTTGCCTTCGCCGGGTTGTTCGGCGCTGGCCTGTTGCTCTTGACCGGGTGTGCCCTGGGCCGGGCTGCTGGCCGAGCTGCTGTTGCCCTCGGTTTCGCTGCCGGGCGTGCCTTGGGCATCGCTGTTGGTCGGTTGTTCCTCGGCTTGCGCCTCGCGCTGCTGCAGCAACTGCTGCACCAGCGCCTGGTTGGCCAGGGCTGGCTGCAGGTCGGGCTGGCGCTCCAGGGCCTGTTCGTAGGCGTCCAGGGCCGCCTCCAGCTCGCCGTCACGGGCCAGGGCATTGCCACGATTGTAGTGGGCCTCGGCGCTGTTGCCCTGGGCAAATGCCTTGGCGGCGCCGGCGTAGTCGCCGGCCTGGTACAGGGCCATGCCCAGCCATTGCGGGTCCTGGAAGTGGCGTGCGGCGTCGGCTGGGCGATTGCGCTCGAGCAGGCGCTGGCCCTGCTGGTCGGGGCGCAGCCACAGGTCGTTGAGCTCGAACGCCTGGCTGGGCTGCGGCAGCGCCAGCAGCAGCGGCAGGCAGAACAGCCAGCCCCGCCGGCCGGCGCAGGCCGCCAGCAGCAGCAGGGGGATCAGCAGCCAGTAACCCTGGTCGGCCCAGCTGTCGAGCTGCACGTTGTGGCCGTCGTTGCGCAGGCTGCGCGGGTTGTCGAACAGGCCCAGGCCGCGCAGGTCGAGGTCGTCGATGCGGGCATGGCGGTAGCGCCCGCCGGTGCCGCTGATGAAGGCCTTGAGCCCCGGGCTGTCCAGGCGCGGCACCAGGATGCCGCCTTGCGGGTCCTTGAGGAATTCGCCATTGGCCTGGCGCACCGGTGCGCCTTCGGCACTGCCGATGCCCAGCATCAGCAGGCTTGGCCCCTGGCGGCCGAGGGCCTGGACGATACCTTGGCGCTCCGGCGCGCTCAGCTCCGAGCCGATCAGCAGCAGGCGACCCTGGCCCAGCCCGCTCTGGGCCAGCAGCGCCAGGCCCTTTTGCACGGCAAGGTCGGCGCGTTGGCCGGGCTGCGGCATGATCGAGGAGTCGATCGCTTCGAGCAGGTTGCGCGTGGTGCCCAGGTCGTCGGACAGCGGCACCAGGGTATGGGCGCTGCCGGCATAGACGACCAGGGCGGTCTGGCTTTCGCTACGGTGTTCGAGCAGGTCGAGGATCTTGCGTCGGGCCTGTTCCAGGCGGTTGGGGGCAACGTCCTCGGCGAGCATCTGCGGGGTTAGCTCGAGCAGGATCACCAGCGGGTCGGCCGGACGCTGGCGGGTTTCTTCCAGGCGCTGCCAGCTCGGCCCGAGCAGGGCCAGCACCACCAGCAGCCAGGCCAGGCCCAGGGCTACCCAGGGCAGCTTGCTGTTGCTGCCACTGCCGCCACCGAGCAGCACCGGGTGGAAGGCCGCCGGCAGGATCATCTGCCAGCGCCCGGCCCGTTTGCGCCGATGCCACAGCTTGAACAGCAGCCAGGCGAGCAGCGGCACGGCAAGCAGCCAGAGGGGGCGCAGCCATTGTGGCCAGAGGTCGATCATCGGCGCTTCCTCAGGCGTAGCCGTTTGAGGCGCTCGCGCCATTGCGGGTGCGGCTGCAGGAAGCGCGGCCGGCGCAGCGCGCGTTGCAGCAGGTTGTCCGGCCACTGCACGGCGGCCACCAGCAGCACGCTGAGCAGCAGCGCCAGGGCCAAGGGCCAGGCGTACAGGGCTTTGGCGGTACGCGCCTGGGTCGGCTGCTGGGCGACCGGTTCAAGCTGGTCGAGGGTGTCGCCGATGGCGTCCAGTTCGGCGCCATCGTGGGCGCGGAAGTAGGCGCCGTGGGTGATGTCGGCGATTTCCTTGAGCGACGCTTCGTCCAGGTCCAGGCTCGGGTTCAGCCCGAGCAGGCCCGGGGTGCCGCTGGCCTCGGGGTTGGCGCCGATGCCGATGGTGTAGATGCGCACGCCTTCCTGGGCGGCCAGGCGGGCGGCGGTCAGCGGGTGAATCTGCCCGCCGTTGTTGGCGCCGTCGGTGATCAGCACCAGCACCCGGCTCTGCGCCGGGCGTTGGCGCAGGCGCTTGACCGCAAGGCCGATGGCATCGCCGATGGCGGTGTTCTTGCCGGCGATGCCGATCTGCGCTTCGTCGAGGAAGGTGCGCACGGTGCGCCGGTCGAAGGTCAGCGGCGCCTGCAGGTAGGCCTGGCTGCCGAACAGGATCAGGCCGACGCGGTCGCCTTCGCGCTCCTGCAGGAAGTCGCCGAGCAGCGCCTTGACCAGGTCCAGGCGGCTGATGTCTTCGTCCTTCCACTGCATGTCGGGGAAGTCCATGGAGCCGGACACGTCCACCGCCACCAGCAGGTCGCGGCCGCTGGCGGCCACCGGCACCGGGTCGCCGAGCCATTGCGGGCGGGCGGCGGCCAGCAGCAGCAACAGCCAGATCAGCACGAACGGCGCCTGCTGGCGCCAGGTCGGCAGGTTCAGGCGCGCCCGGCGCCCGGCCAGGCTTTCCAGTTCATCGAGAAAGCCGACCTTGAGCACCGGCTCGCCGCTGTCGGCGGCGGGCAGCAGCAGGCGCGCCAGCCAAGGCAGCGGCAGCAGCAGGAAGATCCACGGCCAGGCCAGTTCAAACATGTTTGCGGATCCAGGTTTCGACGGCCTGGCTGAGCCCGGCAATGGCTTTGTCGTCGAGCTTGCACTCGGGCTTGTAGGCGCCTTCGACCAGCACCATCCAGCGCGTCAGGCCGGCCGCCGGGCAGCGGTTGTCGAGAAACGCCAGCCACTGGCGGCCGTTGAGGGTGTGGCTGTTGGCGCCGGGGTAGTGGTTGCGGCACAGGCGCTTGAGCAGTGCGTTGATCTGCTGCAGCCAGGCGCCGGCCGGCGCGCCGTCGTAGGGGCGGGGCAGGCGCGCAAGCTCGGCCAGGGCTTCCACGCGCACCGGGTCGAGTGGCAGTTCCGCGCGCACCACCGGGCGCTTGCCCGGGCGCCAGTGGCGCAGCCGCCACAGGCCCCAGCCCAGCAGCGGCAGCAGCGCGAGCAGCAGCCACCAGCCTGGCGCCGGTGGCCACAGGCCGATCGCCGGTGGCGCGAGCAAGGGTTGCAGCTGGTCCAGCGGGTTCATTGGCCGCTCCGTGGGCGCTGGGCGTTGAGGTACTCACGCAACTGCTCGATCATCTCGCTCTGGGTGCTCAGCGGCATCAGCAGCACCCGCAGCTTCTGCGCCATCAAGTCCCAGCGTTCGATGCGCGCTTCGGCCTGTTGACGGTAGGCCCGGCGCAGGTTGGCGTCCAGGGTGTCGAGCTCCAGTTGCGCGCTGCGCTGGGCGAAGCGCAGCAGGCCGGCGGCGGGCAAGGCATGGTCGAGTGGGTCGGAAACCGGCAGCAGCAGCAGGTCGCAATGGCGCGAGAGCATGGCCAGGTGCTGTTCGGCCTGGTCGGTGAGCGAGCGCTCGTCGCAGATCACGATGGCCAGGCTGCCCGGGCGCAGCACTTCACGGGCGCGGCGCAGGGCAAGGCCGAGGCTGTCGGCCTGGGGCGCGGCCTCGGTGTGCAGCGCCTGGTTGACCTTGGCCAGGCGGTTGAGCAGCTGCAGCAGGCTTTGCTTGCTGCGCCGCGGCTTGATTTCGTGGTGCTCGTTGTCGCCGAACACCAGCCCGCCGATGCGGTCGTTATGCCCCAGCGCGGCCCAGCCGAACAGCGCCGCGGCCTCGGCCGCCAGCACCGACTTGAACATCAGCCCCGAGCCGAAGAACAACCGCTGGCTTTGCTCGACGAGGATGAAGATGGGCCGCTCGCGCTCTTCGTGGAACAGCTTGGTATGCGGCTCCTGGGTGCGGGCAGTGACGCGCCAGTCGATGTTGCGCACGTCGTCGCCGGCCTGGTAGACGCGCACCTGGTCGAAGTCCACGCCACGCCCGCGCAGCTTGGAATGGTGCAGGCCAATCAGCGGGCTGCGCTGGCCGGGGCGGGAAAACAGCTGAATCTCGCGCACACGGTGGCGCATGTCGATCAGCTCGGCGAGGCCGATGCGGATGCCGGGGGCGGCGAGGTGCGTGGCGGGCATGGGGTCAGGCGACGAGGTCGAGGGCGCGCTGGGCAGAGGCCCCTACTTTAATGCATCCGCAGTGGTGACGACCAATGCGTTCGCTAAAAATGTGCGCGATTGCCTGGGCACGCACATTGCCCACATTGCGTTCCGTGCGTTCGAACAGCCCCTCGGAAAACCCTGGTCGAGAAGAACACCTGAGTTCAGGCGACGGCGACTACGTCGAGAATGCGCTGCACCACCCGGTCCTGGTCAACGCCAGCTGCCTCGGCTTCGAACGACAGGATGATGCGGTGGCGCAGCACATCGAACAGCACCGCCTGGATGTCTTCGGGGCTGACGAAGTCGCGCCCGGCCAGCCAGGCATGGGCACGCGCGCAGCGGTCCAGAGCGATGGAGCCGCGCGGGCTGGCGCCGTAGGCGATCCAGTCGGCCAGTTCGCTGTCGAACTTGGCCGGGGTGCGCGTGGCCATGACCAGCTGCACCAGGTATTCCTCCACCGCGTCGGCCATGTACAGGCCAAGAATTTCCTTGCGCGCGGCGAAGATCGCCAGCTGGCTGACCCGCCGCTCAGGCTTCACTTCGCCGCCCAGGGCTTCGCCGCGGGCCTGGGCGAGGATGCGCCGCTCCACGGCGGCATCGGGGAAGCCGATTTTCACGTGCATCAGGAAGCGGTCGAGCTGGGCTTCGGGCAGCGGGTAGGTGCCTTCCTGCTCGATCGGGTTCTGCGTGGCCATGACCAGAAACAGCGGCGACAGGTCATAGGTGCTGCGGCCCACGCTGACCTGGCGCTCGGCCATGGCTTCGAGCAGCGCCGACTGGACCTTGGCCGGGGCGCGGTTGATTTCGTCGGCCAGCACCAGGTTGTGGAAGATCGGCCCCTGCTGGAACACGAAGCTGCCGGTTTCCGGGCGATAGATTTCGGTGCCGGTGATATCCGCCGGCAGCAGGTCGGGGGTGAACTGGATGCGATGGAACTGCGCCTCGATACCTTCGGCCAGCTCCTTGATCGCCTTGGTCTTGGCCAGGCCCGGCGCGCCCTCCACCAGCATGTGGCCGTCGGCCAGAAGCACGATCAGCAGCCGTTCGACCAGCTTTTCCTGGCCGAGAATCTGGGTGGAAAGAAAGGTGCGTAGCGCGATCAGCGCTTCACGGTGTTCCATCGATGGCGGTTCCTGGAATGGGCAGGGCGAGCGCGAAAGGCAACTGGCCTGGCAAGGGGGGATACTTTAATCCATCCGCGGTGCCACGTCGAAATCTGCGCTCGCTGTTTGCTGCATTGGCTGATTTTCCACCGCCGCCCGCTGTCGCTTGCTTGCACGCTCCCAATCATCAAGGAGCGTGAGCATGGAACAGCAGCATGGCCCAGCCCATTTGCGGGTGGGCATATTCTTCGACGGAACCGGCAACAACCAAGCCAATGCCCAGGCCGCGCAAGGCGGTGAAGGGGGCAGTTACGCCAACGCCTTGAGCAACATCGCCCTGTTGCATGCGCTGTACCCTGGCGGCCAGGTCGATGATGAATGCTTCCTCAAGCACTATGTGCAGGGCATCGGCACCTGCCAAGGGGCACCCGACTCGGCCTTCGGCGGCGCGACTGGCCGCGGGCATGCCGGGGTCCAGGCACGTGTCGAGCAGGCCTTGGCCGCGGTGGCGCAACAGGTGCGCGACTGCCTGGCAAGCCAACCGCAGGTGTTGCCCGGCAAGATCACCTTCGACCTGTTCGGGTTCAGCCGGGGAGCGGCAGCGGCCAGGCACCTGGCCAACCGGCTGAGCGAGGCGGCAGAGGGCCTGCCGGACGAGTTGCAGTGCCACCGGGTGATCGAGTTCATCGGCCTGTTCGACACGGTGGCGGCGATCGTCGCGCCGCTGCGTGGCAACTTCGACCCTGCCAATGACGATTACGATGGCTTGCAGCTGGGCCTTGGCCAGGGCACTGCGCGGCAAGTAGTGCAGCTGGTGGCCGGCGACGAGCGGCGGCACAACTTCCCCTTGCTGCGCTGCGGCAACGACATTGTCGTGCCCGGCGTGCACTCGAACATTGGCGGCGGTTACCCCGCTACCCTGCGCGAGCAGGTGCTGTTGTGCAAACCGCAATCGAACCGGGTGCCTGCGGCCACGCCGGCAGAGCACACCCGCGCCTATGCGGCGGTGCAGGCCTTGCTGGCTTCGGCAATCGTGCAGGTGGGCGACCCGCAGCCCTGCCTGCAGGTCTGGGAGGAGCCGGTCAGCGAAGGCCGAGGCAAGCGTGAAGACCCGGAAAAACAGGTCTACGTCGCCGTGTATCGGGAGCGTGAGGTGAGCGGGCATCTGTCGCGCATCTACCTGAGCATCATGCGTGAGCTGGCCGTGAGCTGCGGCGTGCCATTCGCCGGGCTGGGTGGGGATGAGGCGCATCGGCTGCCCGAAGAGCTGCAGGCGATCAGCGAAAAACTGCACGACTATGCCCTTGGGCGTTGCCAGGAGCTGCGACTGACGCCCGCCGAGCAGGCCTTGCTGCAGCGCAAATACGTGCATACCTCGGCGCACTGGAATGCCCTGGCGGGGTTGCGCAACAGCTCGCTGGACATGCTGTACATCAACCGGCCCGAGGAAGGGGGCCGGGTCATGCATGACAATCCGCTGGGTTGAAGCCCAAGCGGCGGCAGTGCCTGCACCTTCGCAGGTACTGCCGTACACCCCTCAGTTCTTCGAGGTGGAGTGCTTGCGGCCCTGGTCGAACAGCGCGAACACCACCACCAGCACGCCGGAGATCGCCAGGATCAACGCCACGCCATCGGTGGAGTGGGTCGCCGAGCCTGCCACCAGCGCCAGCCCGCCCAGCGGCGCCAGGCCACCGGCCACGGCGGTGCCGATCTCGCGGCCGGTGCCAAAGCCCGAAGAGCGGGTCTGGGTCGGGAACTGGCGGCTGAGGAACGAACCCTGCGGTGCGAACATCATCGGCGCGAGGATGCCGGTGCCGATGGCGATGGCCACGTAGATCAGGGTCGGCTCGCCGGTGCTCAGCAGCTGCAGGAACGGGTAGGCGAACAGTGCCGACAGCACGCCGCCGAGCATCAGCACGGTCTTGCTGCTCCAGCGGTCGCACAGCCAGCCGAAGAACGGCACGGTGAAGATCGCCACCAGGCTGGCGATGGTCACCGACAGCGAGGTGACATGCGCCTCGACCCCTTTGAACTGGGTCAGGTAGGCCAGCGAGAAGGTCTTGAAGATATAGCTCAGGGCGTTGTAGCCGATGGCCACGAAGAACACCACGGCCAGGCCTTTGAGGTCGTTTTTGAACAGCAGCTTGAGCGGCGACACCTGGGGCTGGTCGTCGACCTTGTCGTGCGCCTTCTTGAAATCGGGCGTTTCCGGGATGCTCTTGCGCACCCACAGGCCGACCGCCACCAGGGCAATGCTGGCGATGAACGGGATGCGCCAGCCGCCGGCCAGGAGGAACTCGTTGCCGTTCATGGTCAGCAGGTACACGGTCAGCGACGACAGCAGCAGGCCCAGGTTCAGCCCCAGTGCCGGCCAGGCGCCCTGGCTGCCGCGCTTGCCTTCGCTGGCATGCTCGTAGGAGGTGACCGCCGCGCCCGACAGCTCGGCGCCGGCGCCCAGGCCCTGGATGATGCGGATCACCACCAGCAGGATCGGCGCCCAGATGCCGATGGTGGCGTAGCTGGGGATCAGGCCGATCAGCGCAGTGCACACGCCCATCATGCAGAAGGTGATGACCAGCACGTGCTTGCGCCCGAAGCGGTCGCCCAGGTAGCCGAACAGCACGCCGCCGAAGGGGCGGGCGATGAAGCCGATGGCGAAGGTGGAGAACGCCAGCAGCGAGGCCACCGCCGGGTTGCTGGCATCGAAGAAGATCTTCGAGAACACGATCGCCGCCATGGTCGCGTAGAGGTAGAAGTCGTACCACTCCAGCATCGAGCCGAAGATGGTTGCCGCGGCTACCTTGCGCAGGCGCTTGCGTTGCTGTTGCGGGGTTTCGGTTGCGGCCAGCGCCGCCTCGTGTACCGACATCTGAGGTTCCTTATTGTCTTTGTAGTGTTGTGTTGCAGCAGTGTTCAGCGGGCCTTGAGGATCTTCTCGGCGATCATCTGGCCGATCGGGATGGCCGAGGTGGCCGCAGGCGACGGGGCATTGCAGACGTGCACCATGCGCGGGGTCTCGGCGAACAGGAAGTCATGCACCAGGGTGCCGTCGCGCATCACCGCCTGGGCGCGGATGCCGGCCTCGTAGGGCAGCAGGTCCTCGACCTCGAGCGACGGGCAGTACTTGCGGCACTGCTCCAGGTAGCCGCGCTTGAACAGCGAGTTCTTCATCTCGGCGGTGCCGGAGCCGAGGTTGTTCCAGATGGTTTTCCAGAAGCCGGGGAAGGCGGCGTACTCGGCCACATCGCGCCAGTTCACCGAAAACTTGCGGTAGTTCTCCCGGCCGAAGCCGAGCACGGCGTTGGGGCCGACGGTGACGCTGCCGTCGATCATGCGCGTCAGGTGCACGCCGAGGAACGGCAGCTCCGGGTCGGGGATCGGGTAGATCAGGTGGTTGACGATCTGGTTCTTGCTGGCCGGCAGGCGGTAGTACTCGCCGCGGAAGGGGATGATCTGATGGTCGATCCTGACCCCGGCCAGGCGCGCCAGGCGGTCGGACTGCAGGCCGGCGCAGGCGACCAGCTGGCGGGCGCGCCAGGTCTGGCCGTGGTCGCGGATCTCGACATGCTCGCCCAGCTCGCGGATGCCCTGCACCGTGGTAGACAAGCGCACTTCGCCGCCAGCCTGCTCGATCACCTTGGCCATGGCGTAGCACACCTGCTTGTAGTCGACGATGCCGGTGGCGTCGACGAACAGCGCGCCGAGCCCGGCGATGTTCGGCTCGCGGCGCTTGAGTTCGCCGGCGTCGAGGCGCTCGACCTTCAGGCCGTTCTGCTGCGAGCGCTGGTACAGCGCCTCCATGCGCTGCATTTCCAGCGGGTTGGAGGCCACCAGCAGCTTGCCGCAGACGTCGAAGGCGATGCCGTGTTCGCGGCAGAAGTCCTTGGTGGCCTGGGCGCCGCGCTTGCACAGCTCGGCCTTGAGGCTGCCCGGGGCGTAATAGATGCCTGCATGGATCACGCCGCTGTTGTGGCCGGTCTGGTGGCGGCCGAGGCTGGCTTCCTTTTCCAGGATCAGCAAGGACGCGCCGGGGCGCTGTTGCAGCAGGGCCATCGCGGTGGCGAGGCCGACGATGCCGCCGCCGATGATGCAGTAGTCGTAAGTCATGCAGGGGTACCTTGGTGTTCTTGTCGGTGGATCTGCTTATCAGGTTGTCAGACTAAGTAGTGCGTGCAAAAGGCCTCGCCAGGCCACGGTGAGTGCTCCGGGGTCAGTCGAGGGCGGGAAGGTCGATTTTCAGGCGTTTGGCCGAGGCGCGCAGGTGCGCTTCGGCGCAGGCAGCTGCGGCTTGCCGGTCGCCGTCGGCGATGGCCTGGTACAGCGCCTGGTGTTCGCGGTTGGCATCTGCCGAACCGCCTACCGAGTGGCTGGCGGAGTTTTCCCAGGCGGTGCGCCGCGCGCTGGCCAGCTGGCCGCCGAGGAAGTCGTGAAAGGCCACGAAATAGTCGTTCTTGCTGGCTTCGGCGATGGCCCGATGAAAGGCCACGTCGGCGGCCGAGGCGGTGGCGAAGTCGCTGCTTTTATCGAGCATGGCTTGCAGGGCTTTGGCCATGTGCGCCAGGTCATCGGCGTCACGCCGGCGCGCGGCGATGGCCGCGGCCTGGGTTTCGATCCACAGGCGCATCTCGAACATCTGCACCAGGTCAGGCGTGCGCCCTTGGCTGCCGGGGAAGCGGAACACGGTGCCGTTGGGGGTTTGCGAGATGTAGGAGCCGAGCCCGCGACGGGCGATCAGCACGCCATCAGCCTTGAGCTGCGCCACTGCCTCACGCACCACCGAGCGGCTGACATTGAGCTGTTCGGCCAGTTGCTGTTCGGTGGGCAGGCGCGATTCGGCGGCCAGGCGGCCGGCATCGATCTCGGCGCGGATGGCGCTGACAACCCGTTCGACCAGGGTGTCGGGGCGCTGGAGCTCTAGCATGGGGCGGTTGCCTAGTGGTCAGGTTGTCAGACAATGCCTGTCGGTGGATGGGCTGTCAATATTTTCAAGGGGTTATGGAGTGTCTGTCAGGGCCCTATCGCCGGCAAGCCGGCTCCCACGCAGAGAATCTGTGGGAGCCGGCTTGCCGGCGATAGGGCCACTGCCGAAAAAGCTCAGAGCTCGCTGACGAAGGTGCCCGTGCCATCGAGAATATTGCGCAAGGTCAGCTCGACCTCTTCCAGGTCAGTGCCCGCCGAGGTCAGCACGATTTCCAGCGCCTCATCGCCCTTGAGCGCATCACGGTCCCCGGCGGCCACTTCGATCAGCAAGCGCTGGGCGCTCAAGGTCACCTTCAGGCCATCGAGCGTCGAAGGCTCGTCATCGAGGGTCAGGTCGACCGTGTCCTCGTCCGGATAGCGGGTCAGCAGGAACATCTGCCCCTTGTCGCTGTGGCAGCACAAGGTCGCCATGTTGTCTTCCTCGTCATCGCAGGGGGTGGCGAAGAGCAGGGCGGTATTGATTTGCATAGCGGGCTCGGGTCAAGGAAATGAAAGGGAATTCTGACAGTGTTGTGGGCATCCATAAACGTAAAGTTACCGCCCCTTGACCGAAATTGTCGCAGCGCTGCAAGCGGCGATGACCGATCAGTCGTTAAGCTTCGGCGAGCCCTGAACTTTACGTCCGGCTTGCCACGGGTTGGCTATCGTTGATCCGTGACCGTCGGACGCACGCGACGCTTCAACTATTACAAAGCCCAAGCGGAGTACCACAGATGGCGTTCTTCACCGCAGCCAGCAAAGCCGACTTCCAGCATCAACTGCAGGCGGCCCTGGCGCAGCACATCAGCGAACAGTCACTGCCACAAGTGGCGCTGTTCGCCGAGCAGTTCTTCGGCATCATTTCCCTGGACGAACTCACCCAGCGCAGGCTGTCGGACCTGGCCGGCTGCACCCTGTCGGCCTGGCGCATCATCGAGCGCTTCGACCCCGAGCAACCGCAGGTGCGGGTGTACAACCCCGATTACGAACGCAACGGCTGGCAATCGACCCACACCGTGGTCGAGGTGCTGCACCATGACTTGCCATTTCTGGTCGACTCGGTGCGCACCGAGCTCAACCGCCGCGGCTACAGCATCCACACCCTGCAGACCACCGTGCTCAGCGTGCGTCGCGGGCCCAAGGGCGAGCTGCTCGAGCTGCTGCCCAAGGGCACCCATGGCGAAGGCGTGCGCCACGAGTCGCTGATGTACCTGGAGATCGACCGCTGCGCCAACGCCGCCGAGCTGAACGTTCTGGCCCGCGAGATCGAGCAGGTGCTGGCCGAAGTGCGCGTGGCCGTGGCCGATTTCGAGCCGATGAAGGCCAAGCTGCGCGAAGTGGTGGCGCTGGTGGAGCAAACCCCGTTTGCCCCGGTGCAGCATGAGAAGGGCGAGGTCAAGGCGTTCCTGGAGTGGTTGCTGGACAACCATTTCACCTTCCTCGGCTATGAAGAATTCACCGTGCAGGGCGACGCCGCCGGTGGCCAGATGCTCTACGACGAGCATTCCTTCCTCGGCCTGCCGCGCCGCTTGCGCGTGGGCCTGACGCCTGAAGAGCTGCGTATCGAAGACTACGCCGTGGCCTACCTGGCCGAGCCGCTGCTGCTGTCGTTCGCCAAGGCCGCGCTGCCTAGCCGCGTGCACCGCCCGGCCTACCCGGACTATGTGTCGATCCGCCAGCTCGACGCCGACGGCAAGGTGGTCAAGGAGCACCGCTTCATGGGCCTGTACACCTCCTCGGTGTACGGCGAGAGCGTGCATGCCATCCCCTACATCCGCGTCAAGGTCGCTGAAGTCGAGCGCCGTTCGGGCTTCGACCCCAAGGCCCACCTGGGCAAGGAACTGGCCCAGGTGCTCGAAGTGCTGCCGCGCGACGACCTGTTCCAGACCCCGATCGACGAGCTGTTCAGCACCGTGATGTCGATCGTGCAGATCCAGGAGCGCAACAAGATCCGCGTGTTCCTGCGCAAGGACCCTTACGGGCGCTTCTGCTACTGCCTGGCCTACGTGCCGCGGGAAATCTATTCCACCGAGGTGCGCCAGAAGATCCAGCAGGTGCTGATGGAGCGCCTCAAAGCCAGCGACTGCGAGTTCTGGACCTTCTTCTCCGAATCGGTGCTGGCGCGTGTGCAGCTGATTTTGCGGGTCGACCCGAAAAACCGCATCGACATCGACCCGCAGCAGCTGGAAAACGAAGTGATCCAGGCGTGCCGCTCGTGGCATGACGACTATTCGGCGCTGGTGGTGGAAAACTTCGGCGAAGCCCAGGGCACCAACATCCTCGCCGACTTCCCCAAAGGCTTCCCCGCCGGCTACCGCGAGCGCTTTGCCGCGCACTCGGCGGTGGTTGACCTGCAGCACGTGCTGGCGCTGTCGGAGGCCAAGCCACTGGCAATGAGCTTCTACCAGCCGCTGACGCGCCTGGGCGAGCGCCTGCTGCACTGCAAGCTGTACCACGCCGATACCCCGCTGGCGCTGTCGGACGTGCTGCCGATCCTCGAGAACCTGGGCCTGCGCGTGCTCGGCGAGTTCCCGTACCGGCTGCGCCACGCCAGTGGCCGCGAGTACTGGATCCACGACTTCGCCTTCACCTACAGCGAAGGCCTGAACCTGGACATCCAGCAGCTCAACGATGTGCTGCAGGATGCGTTCGTGCATATCGTCCAGGGCGACGCCGAGAACGACGCCTTCAACCGCCTGGTGCTCACCGCCGGCCTGCCGTGGCGTGACGTGGCGCTGCTGCGCGCCTATGCCCGCTACCTCAAGCAGATCCGCCTGGGCTTCGACCTGGGCTACATCGCCAGCACCCTGAACAACCACACCGACATCGCCCGCGAGCTGACCCGGTTGTTCAAGACCCGCTTCTACCTGGCGCGCAAGCTCACCAACGAAGACCTGGACGACAAGCAGCAGCGCCTGGAGCAGGCGATCCTCACCGCCCTGGACGATGTCCAGGTGCTCAACGAGGACCGCATCCTGCGCCGCTACCTGGACCTGATCAAGGCCACCCTGCGCACCAACTTCTACCAGCCTGACGCCAACGGCCAGAACAAGTCGTACTTCAGCTTCAAGTTCAACCCCAAGCTGATTCCCGAGCTGCCCAAGCCCGTGCCGAAGTTCGAAATCTTCGTCTATTCGCCGCGGGTCGAAGGCGTGCACCTGCGCTTTGGCAACGTCGCCCGCGGCGGCCTGCGCTGGTCGGACCGCGAAGAAGACTTCCGTACCGAAGTGCTGGGCCTGGTCAAAGCCCAGCAGGTGAAGAACTCGGTGATCGTGCCGGTCGGCGCCAAGGGCGGCTTCCTGCCACGGCGCCTGCCGCTGGGCGGCACCCGCGATGAAATCGCTGCCGAAGGCGTGGCCTGCTACCGCATCTTCATCTCCGGCCTGCTCGACATCACCGACAACCTCAAGGACGGTGGCGTGGTGCCGCCGGCCAACGTGGTGCGTCACGATGACGACGACCCGTACCTGGTGGTGGCGGCCGACAAGGGCACCGCGACCTTCTCCGACATCGCCAACGGCATCGCCATCGACTACGGCTTCTGGCTGGGCGATGCGTTCGCCTCGGGCGGCTCGGCCGGTTACGACCACAAGAAGATGGGCATCACCGCGCGCGGCGCGTGGGTCGGCGTGCAACGCCACTTCCGCGAGCGTGGCATCAACGTGCAGCAAGACCCGATCACCGTGATCGGCGTCGGCGACATGGCCGGTGACGTGTTCGGCAACGGCCTTCTGATGTCGGACAAACTGCAACTGGTGGCCGCGTTCAACCACCTGCACATCTTCATCGACCCCAACCCGGACCCAGCCACCAGCTTCGTCGAGCGCAAGCGCCTGTTCGACCTGCCGCGCTCGGCCTGGAGCGACTACGACACCAGCATCATGTCCGAAGGCGGCGGGATCTTCCCGCGCAGTGCCAAGAGCATCGCCATCAGCCCGCAGATGAAAGAACGCTTCGCCATCGAAGCCGACCGCCTGACCCCGACCGAGCTGCTGCATGCACTGCTCAAGGCGCCGGTGGACCTGCTGTGGAACGGCGGCATCGGCACCTACGTGAAAGCCAGCAGCGAAAGCCACGCCGATGTCGGCGACAAGGCCAACGACGCGCTGCGGGTCAACGGCAACGAGCTGCGCTGCAAGGTGGTGGGCGAGGGCGGCAACCTCGGCATGACTCAGCTGGGCCGCGTCGAGTTCGGCCTGCAGGGCGGTGCCACCAACACCGACTTCATCGACAACGCCGGCGGCGTGGACTGTTCCGACCACGAGGTCAACATCAAGATCCTGCTCAACGAAGTGGTGCAGGGTGGCGACATGACCGAGAAGCAGCGCAACCAGCTGCTGGGCAGCATGACCGATGAAGTGGCCGGCCTGGTGCTGGGCAACAACTACAAGCAGACCCAGGCGCTGTCGCTGGCCGCCCGCCGCGCCCGCGAGCGGATTGCCGAATACAAGCGCCTGATGGCCGACCTCGAAAGCCGCGGCAAGCTTGACCGGGCCATCGAGTTCCTGCCGTCCGAGGAGCAGCTGGCCGAGCGCCTGGCGGCCGGCCAGGGCCTGACCCGTGCCGAACTGTCGGTGCTGATCTCCTACAGCAAGATCGACCTCAAGGAGCAACTGCTCAAGTCGCTGGTGCCGGACGACGACTACCTGACCCGCGACATGGAAACCGCCTTCCCGCCGTCGCTGGTCAGCAAGTTCGCCGAGGCCATGCGCCGCCACCGCCTCAAGCGCGAGATCGTCAGCACCCAGATCGCCAACGACCTGGTCAACAACATGGGCATCACCTTCGTGCAGCGCCTGAAGGAGTCCACCGGCATGAGCCCGGCCAACGTGGCCGGTGCCTACGTGATCGTGCGCGATATCTTCCACCTGCCGCACTGGTTCCGCCAGATCGAGGCGCTGGACTACCAGGTGCCGGCGGAAATCCAGCTGACCCTGATGGACGAGCTGATGCGCCTGGGCCGCCGCGCCACCCGCTGGTTCCTGCGCAGCCGGCGCAACGAACAGGATGCCGGGCGCGATACCGCGCACTTCGGGCCGAAAATCGCCCAGCTGGGGCTCAAGCTCGACGAGCTGCTCGAAGGCCCGACCCGCGAGCGCTGGATGGTGCGCTACCAGAGCTTCGTCGAGGCTGGCGTGCCGGAGCTCCTGGCGCGCATGGTCGCCGGCACCAGCCACCTGTACACGCTGTTGCCGATCATCGAGGCGGCGGATGTCACCGGGCATGAGCCGGCCCAGGTGGCCAAGGCGTTCTTCGCCGTGGGCAGCGCGCTGGACTTGACCTGGTACCTGCAGGAGATCAGCAACCTGCCGGTGGAGAACAACTGGCAGGCCCTGGCCCGCGAGGCGTTCCGCGACGACATCGACCTGCAGCAGCGGGCGATCACCATTTCCGTGCTGCAGATGGCCGATGCGCCGCAGGACATGGACGCGCGCGTGGCGTTGTGGGCCGAGCAGCACCGGGTGATGGTCGAGCGCTGGCGCGCCATGCTCGACGACCTGCGCAACGCCACGGGCACCGACTATGCGATGTATGCGGTGGCCAACCGCGAGCTGGTCGACCTGGCGATGAGTGGGCAGGCGGCGGTGGTGCCGTCCTGATCTTCAGGCTGAAATGAAAAAGCCCCGGCAGTGATGCCGGGGCTTTTTTGTGCCTGTTCTGGCCCTATCGCCGGCAAGCCGGCTCCCACAGGCCTACTTGAACCTGCGCTCCACCCCTTTTTCCACGAGGATCTTCGCCGAAATCTCTTCCACCGAAAAATGCGTGGAGTTGATGTTGGGGATGTTCTCCCGGCGGAACAGGCTCTCTACCTCGCGCACCTCGAACTCGCACTGGGCAAAGCTCGAATAGCGGCTGTTGGGCTTGCGCTCGTGGCGGATGGCGGTCAGGCGGTCCGGGTCGATGGTCAGGCCGAACAGCTTGTTGTGGTGCTTCTTCAGCACCGCCGGCAGCTGCAGGCGCTCCATGTCGTCTTCGGTCAGCGGGTAGTTGGCGGCGCGGATGCCGAACTGCATGGCCATGTACAGGCACGTCGGCGTCTTGCCGCAGCGCGATACGCCCACCAGGATCAGGTCGGCCTTGTCGTAGTAGTGGGTGCGCGCGCCATCGTCGTTGTCGAGGGCGAAGTTCACCGCCTCGATGCGCTCCATGTAGTTGGAGTTGCCGCCGATCGAGTGGGATTTACCCACGGAATACGACGAATGGGCGGTCAATTCCTGCTCGAGCGGGGATAAAAACGTCGAAAAGATGTCGATCATGAAGCCGTTCGAGGTGGCCAGGATTTCGCGGATGTCCTGGTTGACGATGGTGTCGAAGATGATCGGGCGCATGCCGTCGCGCTCGGCGGCCGTGTTGATCTGCTGCACCATGGTGCGCGCCTTGTCCGGCGTATCGATGTACGGGCGGGTGAATTTGTTGAACGGGATGCTCTCGAATTGCGCAAGCAGGCTTTGGCCCAGGGTTTCGGCGGTAATGCCGGTGCCATCGGAGATGAAGAACGCGGTTCGTTTCATTTGCGATCTGGGCCTTAAGCTGATGACGATTCTTGGATATGATAAGTTCGGTTTGCCGAATGCGGCTGTCGGCATTCTCACTTATTTTCCAGGTACAGGCCACAAGCGCCCGGCCAAGTCCAAGCAGGCAGGCGGGCGCCCTTGAGCTTTTCCAATACAGTTAGTGGAGAGATCACCTTGGTAGAGTACGTAGTTTCCCTCGAAAAGCTCGGCGTCCATGATGTAGAGCATGTGGGGGGCAAGAACGCATCCCTGGGCGAGATGATCAGCAACCTCGCAGGTGCTGGCGTTTCGGTGCCGGGCGGCTTTGCCACTACGGCTCAGGCGTACCGCGACTTTCTCGATCAGAGTGGCCTGAACGAGCGCATCCACGCCGCGCTCGACGCGCTGGACGTGGACGACGTCAACGCCCTGGCCAAAACCGGCGCGCAGATCCGTCAGTGGGTCATGGAAGCCGAGTTCCCGGCGCGCCTGGATGCGGAAATCCGCACCGCCTTCGCCGCCATGTCCCAGGGCAACGACAACATGGCCGTGGCCGTGCGTTCCTCGGCCACCGCCGAAGACCTGCCGGACGCCTCGTTCGCCGGCCAGCAGGAAACCTTCCTCAACATCCGCGGCGTCGACAACGTGATCCGCGCGGCCAAGGAAGTGTTCGCCTCGCTGTTCAACGACCGCGCCATTGCCTACCGCGTGCACCAGGGCTTCGACCACAAGCTGGTGGCCCTGTCGGCCGGCGTGCAGCGCATGGTCCGCTCGGAAACCGGCACTGCCGGGGTGATGTTCACCCTCGACACCGAGTCGGGCTTTCGCGACGTGGTGTTCATCACCGGCGCCTACGGCCTGGGTGAAACCGTGGTGCAAGGTGCAGTCAACCCTGACGAATTCTACGTCCACAAGCAGACCCTGCAGGCCGGCCGCCCGGCCATCCTGCGCCGCAACCTGGGCAGCAAGGCGATCAAGATGGTCTATGGCGACGAAGCCAAGGCCGGCCGTTCGGTCAAGACCGTCGAAGTCGAGCGTGCCGAGCGTGCACGCTTCTGCCTGAGCGACGACGAAGTCAACGAACTGGCCAAGCAGGCCATGATCATCGAGCAGCACTACCAGCGCCCGATGGACATCGAGTGGGCCAAGGACGGTGACGACGGCAAGCTGTACATCGTCCAGGCCCGCCCTGAAACGGTGAAGAGCCGCGCCAGTGCCAATGTCATGGAACGCTACCTGCTCAAGGAGAAGGGCACCGTGCTGGTCGAAGGCCGCGCCATCGGCCAGCGCATCGGCGCCGGCAAGGTTCGCGTGATCAACGACGTGTCCGAGATGGACAAGGTGCAGCCAGGCGACGTGCTGGTGTCGGACATGACCGACCCGGACTGGGAGCCGGTGATGAAGCGCGCCAGCGCCATCGTCACCAACCGCGGCGGGCGTACCTGCCACGCGGCGATCATCGCCCGTGAGCTGGGCATCCCGGCCGTGGTCGGGTGCGGCAATGCCACCCAGATCCTCAAGGACGGCCAGGGCGTCACCGTTTCCTGCGCCGAAGGCGACACCGGCTTCATCTTCGAGGGCGAGCTGGGCTTCGACGTCAAGCAGAACTCGGTCGATGCCATGCCGGAGCTGCCGTTCAAGATCATGATGAACGTCGGCAACCCGGACCGCGCCTTCGACTTTGCCCAGCTGCCCAACGCCGGTGTCGGCCTGGCGCGCCTGGAATTCATCATCAACCGCATGATCGGCGTGCACCCCAAGGCGCTGTTGAACTACGCCGGCCTGCCGGCCGAGCTGAAGGACAGCGTCGACAAGCGCATCGCCGGCTACAACGACCCGGTCGGCTTCTATGTCGAGAAGCTGGTCGAGGGCATCAGCACTCTGGCGGCGGCCTTCTACCCGAAAAAGGTCATCGTGCGCCTGTCGGACTTCAAGTCCAACGAGTACGCCAACCTGATCGGCGGCAAGCTGTACGAGCCGGAAGAAGAGAACCCGATGCTGGGCTTCCGCGGTGCTTCGCGCTACATCAGCGAGTCGTTCCGTGACTGCTTCGAGCTCGAGTGCCGTGCGCTCAAGCGCGTGCGCAACGAGATGGGCCTGACCAACGTCGAGATCATGGTGCCGTTCGTGCGCACCCTGGGCGAGGCCAGCCAGGTCGTCGACCTGCTCGCCGAAAACGGCCTGGCCCGTGGCGACAACGGCCTGCGCGTGATCATGATGTGCGAGCTGCCGTCCAACGCCATCCTCGCCGAAGAGTTCCTCGAGTACTTCGACGGCTTCTCCATCGGCTCCAACGACCTGACCCAGCTGACCCTGGGCCTGGACCGCGACTCGGGGATCATCGCCCACCTGTTCGACGAGCGTAACCCGGCCGTGAAGAAGCTTCTGGCCAACGCCATCCAGGCGTGCAACAAGGCCGGCAAGTACATCGGCATTTGCGGGCAGGGGCCGTCGGACCACCCGGACCTGGCCAAGTGGCTGATGGAACAAGGCATCGAAAGCGTGTCGCTGAACCCCGACTCGGTGCTCGAGACCTGGTTCTTCCTGGCCGAAGGCCAGGGCGCGGCCTGATGCGGTGAAATGCGGGGGTGCGTCTGGCGTGCCCCCGCCTGGTTTTATCCAGGGCGAGCTCCAGCAATGGATCCCGCCCTTTTTTGTGCACCAAGCAACCTATGCAAAGCAGCAGCAATCTATTTCCCGTCGCCCTGCTCAGTGCCGAGCGGCGCGGCGACCTCAGTGAAGACGTGTACCGGATCAAGGCCGGCAACAGCCCTGACCCCAGCGTCGAAATCGCCTTGACCCGCCTGGGCCTGGCCGACCAGGGCGGCGCCCAGGGCGTGCCGGTCATTCTCCTGCACGGCAGTTTTTCCAACCGGCGTTTCTGGTATTCGCCCAAGGGCATCGGCCTGGGCGCCTACCTGGCCCGCGCCGGTTTCGATGTGTGGATCCCGGAGATGCGCGGCCACGGTTTGTCGCCGCGCAATCGCAACTGGAAGCACAACCAGGTGGCCGACTATGCCCGTGACGACCTGCCGCTGATCGCAGCCTTCGTCCAGGAGCAGGCCGGCCAGGCGCCGCATTGGGTGGGCCACTCGTTGGGTGGCACGACCTTGGCGGCGGCATTGGGTGGCGGCTTCCTGCGCGCCGAGCAGGTCGCCAGCGCGGCGTTTTTCGGCACCCAGGTCAGCCGCGTCTATTGGCCGCTGAAAGTGCCGCCGTTGACCTGGGGCGCAAAGCTGCTGCTCAAGCGCTGGGGGCAGATTTCCGGGCCGCGGTTCAAGCGTGGGCCGGAGGACGAACCGATCGGCCTGGCCCTGGAAAGCATGCGCTGGCATGGCCTGTTCGGGCGTTTTGGCGACAAGCAGAACGACTGGTGGGCGGGCCTGGCCGAGGTCGATGTGCCGGTGCTGGCGGTGGCGGGAGCCGCGGACTTCCAGGACCCGGTCTGGGCTTGTCGCAAGCTGTTCGATCAGCTCGGTGGCGAGCGCAAGCAGTTTTTGCGCCTGGGGCGCGAGCAAGGTTTCGAGGCGTTCGGGCATGTCGACATGCTGGTGAGCAAGGCGGCGCAGGCGCAGGTTTGGCCGCTGGTGGAGCGTTGGTTGCGGGCGCCTTTGCTTGCTGTGCATGAGTCGACGCTGGTTGGCGAGCCTGTACCGGCCAGCTGATCGTGTGATGTGTAGGCTCCCACATTTCTCAATGACAGTGGTTTCCCTGTGGGAGCCGGCTTGCCGGCGATAGGGCCGGTGCAGCTTGCGCATAACTGACTGCCCGGTCCCGGATGACTGCAACCGCCTCCCCGGTGTAGCCTTGCCCGACATCCGCTTTCGTTGTGACTGACAGGAGCTTCCCATGCAGCATTACGTAACGCCCGACCTCTGCGATGCCTACCCCGACCTGGTCCAGGTGCTGGAACCGATGTTCAGCAACTTCGGTGGCCGCGACTCGTTTGGCGGCCAGATCGTCACCATCAAGTGCTTCGAAGACAACTCGCTGGTCAAAGAGCAGGTCGAGCTCGATGGCAAGGGCAAGGTCCTGGTGGTCGATGGCGGCGGTTCGCTGCGCCGGGCCCTGCTGGGTGACATGCTTGCCGAAAAGGCTGCCAAAAACGGTTGGGAAGGCTTGGTGATCTACGGTTGCGTGCGTGACGTCGACGTGCTGATCCAGACCGACGTGGGTGTACAGGCCCTGGCCAGCCACCCGATGAAAACCGACAAGCGCGGCATCGGCGACCTGAACGTGGCCGTGACCTTCGCCGGCGTGACCTTCCGCCCGGGCGAATACGTGTACGCCGACAACAACGGCGTGATCATCTCGCCAAGCCCGCTGAAAATGCCGGAGTGACGCGCCCCGCGCGCTGATGGAGCTTTGATGTTCGAGGAAGACAACGCGCAGTGGGGGCTGGTGCATGCCCTGGTGCTCGATGGCAAAGGCGGCGCGCGCTCGATCGCCCGGACCGAGCTGGGCGGCCTGCAATTGCAGCCACAGGAGAGCCTGTGGTTGCACTGGGACCGCAGTCATCCACAGACCCGCACCTGGTTGCTGCAGGAAAGCGGCCTGAGCGAGTTCGCCTGTGACCTGCTGCTGGAAGAAAACACCCGCCCGCGCTTGCTGCCCATGGTGGGGGAGCAGCTGCTGCTGTTTCTGCGCGGGGTCAACCTGAACCCGGGCGCCGAGCCCGAGGACATGGTCTCGGTACGTATCTTCGCCGAGGCGCAACGGGTCATTTCCCTGCGCCTGCGGCCGTTGCGCGCCAGTGACGAGGTGCTGCAGCTGCTGAGCGAGGGCAGGGGGCCGACATCGGCTTCCGAGCTGTTGCTGCTGATGGGTGAACTGCTCACCGAGAAGGTCCAGGCGCTGGTCAGCGACCTGTCCGAGCTGGTCGACCTGGAAGAGGAAAAGGTTGAATCCGACGAACGGTATACGCCTGAGAACGGCAGCCTGCAGCAGATTCGCCGTCGCGCTGCCGGCCTGCGGCGTTTCCTGGCGCCGCAGCGGGAAATCTACGCACAGCTGTCGCGCAGCAAGTGGAGCTGGTTCGCCGAGGCCGATGCCGACTACTGGAACGAGTTGAACAACAGCCTGATCCGCTACCTCGAAGAGCTCGAGTTGACCCGCGAGCGGGCCGCGCTGGTGCTGGAAAGCGAGGACCGCCGGCGCAGCGAGCGGATGAACCGGACCATGTACCGCTTCGGCATCATCACCTGCATTTTCCTGCCCATGAGCTTCATCACCGGGCTTCTGGGCATCAACGTGGGCGGTATTCCGGGCGCCGAGAACCCCTATGGCTTCCTGTTTGCCTGCGCCATCGTGCTGGCGCTGGCGGTCGGGCAGTGGTGGCTGTTCCGGCGGTTGCGGTGGGTCTAGTGGTGCAGGGGGCCGTACTGGCAAGCCTCGCGCATTTTGAGACACGCGTCCTAACCGGATGTGTGACCCGTCGCCCGGCGCTCTCGTCTCTGACTGATACTGCGCGAGGTGCCCATGCACGATCCGTTTGAACAATCCCTGCGTGACCTGCTCAAGGCATCGCCATCCGGTGAAGACCGGGACGATGCCGCGTGCCTGGGGCGCGTGCTGAAAACCGCCAACCGCCAGGTTGGTGCGGGCGATCTGTTCAGCCTGCTTGGCCGTTGGAGCCAGGCGCTGCTGATTGCCGTGAACAATGGCTCGGCGCATGTTGCGCCTGTACGTCGTAACGCTGCCGCTGGCAGCAAAGCTGATAAGGCCGATTGAATATGGAACTCGATCTCTGGACCCAGAGCCTGGTCACCGCGATGACCGCCCTATGGACCAAGGTAGCGAACTTCATCCCCAACCTGTTCGGCGCGCTGGTCGTGGTGCTGCTCGGTTTCGTGGTGGCCAAGCTGCTTGATACGCTGCTGTCGAAACTGCTCGCCAAGTTCGGCCTGGACCGCCTGATGGCCGGTACCGGGCTGACCAAGATGCTCGGCCGGGTGGGCATCCAGGTGCCGATCTCGACCCTGATCGGCAAGATCGTCTACTGGTTCGTGCTGCTGATCTTCCTGGTTTCGGCCGCCGAGTCGCTGGGCCTGGAGCGCGTCTCGGCCACCCTCGACATGCTCGCCCTGTACCTGCCCAAGGTGTTCGGTGCGGCGCTGGTGCTGCTGGCCGGCGTGCTCCTGGCGCAGGTCGCCAATGGCCTGGTGCGCGGCGCTGCCGAAGGCATTGGCCTTGAGTACTCGGCGGGGCTTGGGCGCATCACCCAGGGCCTGGTGATCATCATCAGCATCTCGGTGGCCATCAGCCAGCTCGAGGTCAAGACCGACCTGCTGAACCATGTGATCGTCATTGGCCTGATTACCGTTGGTCTGGCCGTCGCCCTGGCGATGGGCCTGGGCAGCCGCGAAATTGCCGGGCAGATTCTGGCCGGGATCTACGTGCGCGAACTCTTCCAGGTCGGCCAGCAGGTGCGAATTGGAGAGGTCGAAGGGCAGATCGAGGAGATCGGTACGGTCAAGACGACGCTGCTGACCGATGAGGGTGAGTTAGTGTCGCTGTCCAATCGCGTGCTGCTCGAGCAGCGCGTGAATAGCCGCTAACCGCACAAAAGCTGTTAATGTATGCCGCCGCAAAAATCGGCCCGTGGGGCTGAGCGGCGACATTGACCTGACTGTCGGCCAGATCCGTTTTGAATAAAGTTCATTCGCCGCCCATGCGTTACGACCCCCGCGAGCTCACCGACGAGGAGTTGGTGGCGCGTTCGCATGAGGAGCTGTATCACGTTACCCGCGCCTATGAGGAACTCATGCGGCGCTACCAGCGGACCCTGTTCAACGTCTGTGCACGTTATCTGGGGAACGACCGGGATGCCGACGATGTCTGTCAGGAGGTGATGCTGAAGGTGTTGTACGGTCTGAAGAACTTCGAGGGTAAATCCAAGTTCAAGACCTGGCTCTACAGCATCACCTACAACGAGTGCATTACCCAGTACCGCAAGGAGCGTCGCAAACGCCGGTTGATGGATGCCTTGAGTCTTGACCCTGTTGAAGAGGCGTCTGAAGAAAAGGCTCCGAAGCCGGAAGAAAAGGGCGGGCTGGACAAGTGGCTGGTGCATGTGAACCCGATCGACCGGGAGATTCTGGTGCTGCGTTTTGTCGCAGAACTGGAATTTCAGGAAATCGCCGATATCATGCACATGGGCCTGAGCGCTACGAAAATGCGCTACAAGCGCGCGCTAGACAAGCTAAGAGAGAAATTTGCAGGCCTGGATGAAACTTAGCGGCTTGTAAATATCTCTAACGAATCGGCGAGTTCTGCTAGACTTGCCGTCGAGTTGTCCCCCGGATGTTGGTGGGACTGCTTAACTATCACCAGATGGGGATTTAACGGATGAAATTGAAAAACACCTTGGGCTTGGCCATTGGCTCGCTCGTAGCCGCTACTTCGTTCGGCGTTCTGGCTCAAGGCCAAGGCGCAGTCGAAATCGAAGGTAACGTTACCAAGCAGTACTACGACAGCGAGCGTAACTTCAAGAACGACGGCACCAATCCTGGTGTTCGCCTCGGTTACTTCCTGACCGACGACGTCTCCCTGGACCTGGGCTACAACGAGACTCACAACGCTCGTGGCGAAGTCTTCAACAAAGACATCAAAGGTTCCAAGGCTAAGCTGGACGCTACCTACCACTTCGGTACCGTCGGCGATGCACTGCGTCCGTACGTTTCCGCTGGTTTCGCTCACGAGAGCCTGGGTCAGGCCACTCGTAGCGGCCGTGACCACTCCACCTTCGCCAACGTTGGCGCTGGCGCCAAGTGGTACATCACCGACATGTTCTTCGCCCGTGCCGGCGTTGAAGCCATGTACAACATCGACAACGGCAACACCGAGTGGGGCCCATCCGTTGGTGTTGGTCTGAACTTCGGTGGCAGCGGTGGCAAAGTTGCTCCTGCTCCGGCTCCAGTTGCTGAAGTCTGCTCCGACAGCGACAACGACGGCGTGTGCGACAACGTCGACAAGTGCCCGGACACCCCGGCCAACGTCACCGTTGACGCCGATGGCTGCCCAGCTGTTGCTGAAGTCGTTCGCGTTGAGCTGGACGTCAAGTTCGACTTCGACAAGTCGGTCGTCAAGCCTAACAGCTACGGCGACATCAAGAACCTGGCTGACTTCATGAAGCAGTACCCACAAACCACCACCGTGGTTGAAGGTCACACTGACTCCGTGGGTCCAGACGCTTACAACCAGAAGCTGTCCGAGCGTCGTGCCAACGCTGTCAAGCAGGTCCTGACCCAGCAGTACGGCGTAGAATCCAGCCGTGTTGACTCGGTTGGCTACGGCGAAACCCGTCCGGTTGCCGACAACGCCACCGAAGAAGGCCGTGCTATCAACCGTCGCGTTGAAGCTCAGGTAGAAGCCCAGTCCAAGTAATTGGCCTGAAGCTTCAATGAAAAACCCGGCCTAGGCCGGGTTTTTCTTTGCCTGCGATTTGCGGGTGCGTATGCCAAGGCCCTGTCATGGTGAGCGCGTGCTGGCTATAATCGCACCCTCATTCACCCCGAGCCTTGCCCGCCCATGTATACCCTGGCCCGCCAGCTGCTGTTCAAGCTTTCTCCGGAAACCTCCCATGACCTGTCCCTGGACCTGATCGGCGCCGGTGGCCGCCTGGGGCTCAACGGCGTGTTGTGCAAGCAGCCAGCAGCGTTGCCGGTGACGGTGATGGGGTTGAATTTCGCCAACCCGGTAGGCCTGGCCGCGGGCCTGGACAAGAATGGCGCGGCCATCGACGGCTTTGCCCAGCTGGGCTTCGGCTTCGTCGAGATCGGCACCGTGACCCCGCGCCCGCAGCCGGGCAACCCCAAGCCACGCCTGTTCCGCCTGCCGCAAGCCACTGCGATCATCAACCGCATGGGCTTCAACAACCTGGGTGTCGATCACCTGCTGCAGCGTGTGCGCGCCGCGCGTTACGACGGCGTGCTGGGCATCAACATCGGCAAGAACTTCGATACCCCGGTGGAGCGTGCGGTCGACGACTACCTGATCTGCCTGGACAAGGTCTACACCGCGGCCAGCTACATCACAGTCAACGTCAGCTCGCCGAACACCCCGGGCCTGCGCAGCCTGCAGTTCGGCGACTCGCTCAAGCAGTTGCTCGATGTCCTGGCCGAGCGCCGTGAGCAATTGGCTACCCGCCACGGCAAGCGCGTGCCGCTGGCGATCAAGATCGCCCCGGACATGAGCGATGAAGAAACCGCACTGGTGGCGGCGGCGCTGATGGAGTCGGGAATGGACGCGGTGATTGCCACCAACACCACCCTCGGTCGCGAAGGCGTCGAGGGCCTCGCTCATGGTGGCGAAGCGGGCGGCCTGTCGGGTGCGCCGGTGCTGGAAAAGAGCACCCACATCGTCAAGGTGCTGGCCGGCGAGCTGGGCGGCAAGCTGCCGATCATCGCCGCAGGGGGCATCACCGAAGGCCGTCATGCGGCAGAGAAGATCGCTGCCGGCGCGAGCCTGGTGCAGATCTACTCGGGCTTCATCTATAAGGGCCCGGCGCTGATCCGTGAAGCGGTGGATGCGATTGCCGCGATGCCGCGGGGCTAACCTGCAGGCATAAAAAAGGGCCCCATCTAGGGGCCCCTGGGCCTTAGCCCGCCGCCCGGATGGGGCGTGCATGGTAACTCGAATTCAGTGTCCTCGATCAGCCAACGGCGTGATTTTCGTTGAGTCTATGGATGCCAGCGGTGCCAGTCATTCCGTCCCAGTTATCACCGCGACCTTCGCGCCAGCCGTTGATCCAGGCTTGGCGAACAGAAGGAAGATTGAAGGGGCAAAGTTCGCGGGATTTGCCGGTGACCCCGTATTGGTAGCCACGTGAATATGCTCTTTCCAACGGATCACGCTTAAGTCTTCTCATAGGGTGTTGCCCTCACTTGTTGACTGTAATGTCCCGTCGGCCTCTCCGAGGCCGGGCAGAGTCTTTCTGCCGGTGTGCGCCCGCTGCCGGCGTGGCGGGCTGAAGGTGCCGCCTCGTTGCGAAGCGGCCTGAGACCAGTTCTAACGAATGCAGGTCACAGAGGGAATGATCGATTTGTCATAAGCACGTAACCTTTCCAAGGGTCAGGGGATAAGTAAATAAATGCGACTCAACCTTGTTTGGCCTTTAGCCCGCTATGGCTGGGGTTTGCTGAGAGTTGACGTCATTTCGCCAGCGTGGCGCCCTGATGACAGAAATATTTGGTAATGCGACGAAGGGTCACGCCTGATCCTCGCTCGCCAGAAATTATTCGTACTGCCCGATGATCTAAGCTGTTCCTGCCACCCGGCGAGCGGCAGATCGATCAGGCGGCCCGGCCGGCCCGCTGCCATGAGGCAGGGGCGAAGGCCACTCGGACGCTTGCTGGAAAGGCGTTCGGGCAAACATCGGCGGGGCGATGCGTCGCCTCGTCACTCAAATAGCCCAAGGCTCTGGAATACACATGTCGGACCGTTTCGAACTCTACCTCACCTGCCCCAAAGGCCTTGAAGGCCTGCTTGCCGAAGAGGCCAAGGGCCTTGGCCTGGACGAAGTGCGCGAGCACACCTCGGCCATCCGCGGCACCGCCGACATGGAAACCGCCTACCGCCTGTGCATCTGGTCGCGCCTGGCCAACCGCGTGCTGCTGGTGCTCAAGCGCTTCTCGATGAAAAACGCCGACGACCTGTACGACGGCGTGCATGCCCTGGACTGGGCCGACCACCTGGCCGCCGACGGCACCCTGGCGGTGGAGTTCAGCGGCCACGGCTCGGGCATCGACAACACCCACTTCGGCGCACTCAAGGTCAAGGATGCGATCGTCGACAAGCTGCGCAACCGTGAAGGCCTGCGCCCGTCGGTGGAGAAGGTCGACCCGGACGTGCGGGTTCACCTGCGCCTGGACCGTGGCGAGGCGATCCTGTCCCTCGACCTCTCCGGCCACAGCCTGCACCAGCGCGGCTACCGCCTGCAGCAAGGCGCCGCGCCGCTGAAGGAAAACCTCGCCGCCGCCGTGTTGATCCGTGCCGGCTGGCCGCGCATTGCCGCCGAAGGCGGCGCGCTGGCCGACCCGATGTGCGGTGTGGGTACCTTCCTGGTCGAAGCGGCGATGATCGCCGCCGACATCGCCCCCAACCTCAAGCGCGAGCGCTGGGGCTTCAGCGCCTGGCTCGGCCATGTGCCGGCCACCTGGCGCAAGGTGCATGAAGAAGCCCAGGCCCGTGCCCAGGCCGGCCTGGCCAAGCCGCCGCTGTGGATCCGCGGCTACGAGGCCGACCCGCGGCTGATCCAGCCGGGGCGCAACAACGTCGAGCGCGCAGGCCTTGGCGACTGGATCAAGATCTACCAGGGCGAAGTGGCCAGCTTCGAGCCGCGCCCGGACCAGAACCAGAAGGGCCTGGTCATCAGCAACCCGCCTTACGGCGAGCGCTTGGGCGATGAAGCCAGCTTGCTGTACCTCTACCAGAACCTCGGCGAGCGCCTGCGCCAGGCGTGCATGGGCTGGGAAGCGGCGGTATTCACCGGGGCCCCTGAGCTGGGCAAGCGCATGGGCATCCGCAGCCACAAGCAATATGCCTTCTGGAACGGCGCGCTGCCGTGCAAGCTGCTGCTGTTCAAGGTGCAGCCTGACCAGTTCGTCACCGGTGAGCGTCGCGACGCCCAGGGTGACAACAGCGAGGCGCGCAGCCCGGCAGCCGTGGCCAGCGAGCCGGCACGCCTGTCGGAAGGTGCGCAGATGTTCGCCAACCGCCTGCAGAAGAACCTCAAGCAGCTGGGCAAGTGGGCCCGTCGCGAGCAAGTTGACTGCTACCGCTTGTACGATGCCGACATGCCCGAGTACGCCCTGGCGGTCGACCTCTATCAGGATTGGGTGCACGTGCAGGAATACGCCGCGCCGCGCTCGATCGACCCGGAAAAGGCCCAGGCACGCCTGCTCGACGCCTTGGCGGCAATCCCCCAGGCACTGAACATCGACCCGCAGCGCGTGGTGCTCAAGCGCCGCGAGCGGCAGGCTGGCACCCGCCAGTACGAGCGCCAGGCCACCGAAGGGCGCTTCCTGGAGGTCAAGGAAGGCGGTGTGAAGTTGCTGGTCAACCTTACCGACTACCTCGACACCGGGCTGTTCCTCGACCACCGCCCGATGCGCATGCGCATCCAGCGCGAGGCCGAAGGCAAACGCTTCCTCAACCTGTTCTGCTACACCGCCACGGCCACCGTGCATGCGGCCAAGGGTGGCGCGCGCAGCACCACCAGCGTCGATCTGTCGAAAACCTACCTGGACTGGGCGCGCCGCAACCTGGCGCTGAACGGCTTCTCCGAGCGCAACCGCCTGGAGCAGGGGGATGTCATGGCCTGGCTGGAAGGCAACCGCGACAGCTACGACATGATCTTCATCGACCCGCCGACCTTCTCCAACTCCAAGCGCATGGAAGGGGTGTTCGACGTGCAGCGCGACCATGTGCAGTTGCTGGACCTGGCCATGGCGCGCCTGGCCCCGGGTGGCGTGCTGTACTTCTCCAACAACTTCCGCAAGTTCCAGCTAGATGAGCACCTGGCGGCGCGCTACGTGGTGGAAGAAATCAGTGCCCAGACCCTGGACCCGGACTTCGCCCGCAACAACCGCATCCACCGGGCCTGGCGCCTGCAACTGCGCTGAAGCGACCAGCGTGATTGCATAGCTAATGGCCAATAGCTATAACTCAGCACAGGGCCGGACAATCGCAGGACGCTGACGTGACGAGATCGATCTATGTCGAAGTATGGCGTGCGTGCGAAGGTGATGGGCCTGTGCCGCGAGGCCCTGGCTGCCTGGGCCGTGGCCCTGGTGGCGCTGGTGGCCGGCGGCTTGCTGTCGGCCGGCCTGGCGTTGGCCACCCAGGCGTTCTACAAGCAGCAGTTGCGCCAGCGCTTCGAGCTGCTGGCCAGCGAGCGCTATAGCCGCATCGCCGAGCGCTTCGACGACCAGGAGCAGCGCCTGGACAGCCTGCGGCGCTTCTTCAGTTTCTCCAACGAGATCACCCCCGGCGAATTCGACGGTTTCGCCGGCCCGCTGCTGCGCCGCACCCAGGCCTACTCCTGGGCGCCACGCGTCGAGCAGGGGCAGCGGGGCGATTTCGAACGCCAAGCCAGCGCCAGGCTCGGGCAGCCCTATGAGATACGCGACCTGGATAGCCAGGGCAATTGGCAGGCGGCGCCCCCTCGCGATCACTACTTCCCGGTGCTCTACACCCAGGCTACGCAGCAGCAGGGCCAACCTTACGGGCTCGACTTGCGCGGCCAGCCGGTGCGCGAGCAGACCCTGCAGCGTGCGCTGTTGCCGGGCAGCATGGCGGTGTCCGAGCCGCTGGACATGATCAACGTTGCCGCGGGTTACAGCCGCGGGCTGCTGATGGTCGCGCCAGTCTTCTCCGACAAGGCCCCAGGCGAGGCGCAAGGCGCACCCGCCGGTTACGTCATGGCCCTGCTGAACCTGCGGCAATTGATCAGCGATGGCCTGCCATCGGCCGGCGAGGACAACCTGGTGGTGCGCATCATCGACCCCAGCGGGCGCGATGGCCACGAAGTGCTGTTCGATTCACAGAACCCGCCGGCCCCCTTGGCGCTGCTCAGCAACCAGTTGCTGCACCTGGCCGACCACCACTTCCAGCTCGATATCCGCCCAAGCCAGGTGTTCATGCAGGGCAACCGCTCCTCGGCGGCGCTGGCGGTGGGGCTTCTCGGCGGCCTGCTGAGCCTGCTGCTCAGTGCCTTGCTCTACAACCTGTTCAGCCAGCGGCAACGCGCCCTGAAGCTGGTGGAGCAGCGCACCGCGCAGCTGCGTGTCAGCGAGCAGTCACTGCGCGACACCCACAACCAGTTGCGCAGCGTGCTGAACGCCGCCACCCAGGTGGCCATCATCGCCACCAGCCTCAAGGGCGTGGTCAGTACCTTCAACGCCGGTGCCGAGCGCATGCTCGGCTACCAGGCGGGCGAGGCGGTAGGGCAACTGCGCCTGGAATACCTGGTGCTGCCTGAGGAGCTCAACCAGCGCGCCCACGCCCTGAGCCTGCGCTACGGGCGGCACATCGCCGGTGGCCAGGCGATGTTCGCCGATACCCTGCAGGAGGGCGGCGCCGAGCCCAGCGAGTGGACCCTGGTGCGCAAGGACGGCAGCCAGCTGCTGGCCAACATGCTGGTCACCGCGGTGCTCGATGAGCAGGGGCTGTGGGTGGGTTACCTGGCCATTTGCATCGATGTCACCGAGCGGCGCCGCGTGCACGAGGCGCTGGCGATGCGTGACCGGCTCTTGGAGAAGCTCAGTGCGCAAGTGCCGGGGGGCATCTACCAATATCGGCTGGATGCCGATGGCCATTCCTGCTTCCCCTATGCCAGCCAGGGCATGTTCGAGATCTACGAAGTCGACCTGCAGCTGCTGCGCGAGGATGCCACGGCGGTATTCGAACGGATTCACCCCGACGACCTCGAGCACGTGCGCCGCTCGGTGCGCTATTCGGCCGAGCACCTGACGCCGTGGCGCGAGGAGTATCGCGTGTGCCTGCCACGTGCCGGCTTGCGCTGGGTGCGCGGCGAGGCGACGCCGGAAGTGGGCGAGGCGGGCTGCACGCTCTGGCATGGCTACCTCACCGACATTTCCGACCTCAAGGGCGTCGAGGAAGACTTGCGCACGCTGTCGGTGACCGATTCGCTCACCGGCATCCACAACCGCCGCTATTTCCAGGAGCGGCTGAAGGCCGAACTGGATCGCGCCCAGCGTGACAATCAGGACCTGGCCGTGATCATGCTCGATATCGACCACTTCAAGCGCATCAACGACCAGTATGGCCATGCCGTGGGCGACCATGTGCTGCGCAGCCTGTGCCAGCGCATTGGCCATCGATTGCGGCGTACCGACGTGTTCTGCCGGCTCGGCGGTGAGGAGTTCATGGTGCTGTGCCCGGGCAGCAATGCCGAGCAGGCGCGGATGTTGGCGATGAGGTTGTGGCAGGGGGTGCGCAGCGTGCCTGTCGACGGGGTGGCCAGGCGGACGGCGAGTGTTGGCGTGGCGGGGTG
>NZ_BQIP01000016.1 GCF_021602585.1 Pseudomonas faucium | reverse complement strand
GTCACTGCCCCGCGTCGCCACTGGCCGGCGGCACCTGCTCGACGCCCAGCCGCTTGGCGGCCCAGCGCTCGTACAGGCCAATCGCAACATCAGCACCGGCAGTTGCAGTCAAGCAACCAAAGGCAGCGGCCGCCCAGATCGACGCCCCGGCCGAGTAAAGCAGCATGATGGTTGCCATACCGCAAACCACACATGCTCCGGACCGCAGGGCAATGCGTCGGACCAAAGCCCAGCCGCGAGCACCCGCCCGATCCGCACGCCACATTTCACCCGACACTCCGCCGACCAGGGACAGCACAATCACCATCCAGATCGGCATCTCGACTAACGCTTGTTGCTCGCTGTTCATGTAAGCCTCATTGGCAAAGCACGGCGCCGGAAAAAGAAAACCCCGCCAGTTGGCAGGGTTCTCGATGCACCGACTGGTCGGGGCGGGTTGCACAGCACAGTGCTTGTTGGGTCAGCGCCTAAGCGCACTTTTCACATCGTGGTGACTTTTTACAGGTCACCGGAAAAACCGAAAAGGGGCTGTTTTCGGTTATCCGCTTCGGCGCTACTTCGGCGCACCTTCGGCGCACGCTCGGCGCATAGTGACCCGACGAACGGTTTGCTGCCTGACCCGCCCAGCGCGGGCCGCGAGAATGGCAAACACCTGCAGATGCAGGGCTTTAACCCAGTTGCGATAGGTGCGATCAGCATCTTCCGCCAGCCCAACCACCCTCATTTGCTCCCGAATAGTGAAGCCCAGTAAGTAGCGCATCTCTGCCAGCTTGGCCAACGTCTCCCCCCGCTTGTCTCGCCTCCCCAGTTGGATGACAGCAGCATCTACTTCCGCTGCTGAGTGATCCATACCAGCACCGGCAACCAGAATGCGATGACCCGACACGCCACCGCGAGGCGCAGCCCCCTTCCATTCCATGATCGTCCCCATCTGGCTACCCAGACTCGCCTTAAGCCCAACCAGGCGGCGCTGTTCTCCCCAGTGGCGCATCAGTTCGCCCACCAGGCGCAGGCGCTCGGCGGGGTCAATAAGCTCTGCCATATCGATCTGGTGCTGCGTGACCCGCAGTAGGAGACCCACTTCCTGATCCATGCTCATCGCCATACCCCCCAAACCTGCACCCAACACACATTTCCAAAACCCGACACAAACCCAACACAAGTAAAACCCAATGAAATCAATTGATTAGATGAACTTGTGTTGAGTGTGTTGGGTTTGTTGGGTTTATTTTTTTTCGCATAGAGTTTTTTTTCTTCACTGATGGCAGTGCAAAAAATTACGCGCACGCGCGCGCGCGCGGACAAACCCAACACACCCAACACACCACCCGTGCAAACCAATGATTTCGGGCAATCCGACTGTGTTGGGTAGACCAATCCAACCCGACACAAGCCCAACACACCCAACACACAAATAGAGGTAGTCATGCCGCGAGCACCCTCTTCACGTGGTCCCAGCCATCAACGTTCCAGCCAGCCAGCTTCGCCCTGGCACGCCACTCGACGACGTTCTTGCCCAGCTCGGCCGACTTCATGGATGGGGGCAGGGAAGGATCACCATCGTCAGGAAAGAAGAACGCGGCGAACCGCCGGTTGTTGCCATCGGTCCAGGGAATCGCTCGGGTCTTCTCCACCTTCGCGCTGAGCATCAGCGAGAACTTCGTCTGGCTCATCACGCCTTCCCGGTTGTGCGAGCACCACTCGGCGAACATGGCGTAAACATCGCTTGTCAGCGCGCATCCCCACAGGCCGTGCCCCAACTCACCGGCACGCCACAGATAGAAGAAGGTCTGCCAAGCAGTGCGGCTCAACTCAACCAGGCGCTGGCGAGCCTCGGTTTTGGGCGGCCGCGTGCGCTGGTTGAATTCCCCCAACTCGACATCAAGCAGCCAGCCGTACAAGGCAGCCACTCCACCGTTCGCCAGCTCCCGGCTGATCGCCTTCTGGCGCTCCGGCGGCAGCGTCTCAAGAGGCCACATCACCAGCATCCGTCGGTCGTCTTCGCTGATCGGCCACGGCATGATCTCGTTGCTGAGAAACGCCGAGTTCATATGGTTGGCCTCTTCCCAGCCGTTGATGAACTTCGACTCCATGCGCACCGTCTTGCCGGTGATCATGTGTTTGATCTTGCCGACCTGGTTGTAACGCTGGTCGCGGCTGACAACCTCTTCAAACACTGCCCACAGCTTGCGGCTCTGCCAGGCGTTGAAACTGCCTTCCAACTGGGTCTGCCCGACCGTCGCGCCATACTGGCCATACAGCTCGCCCATTACGTCCGCGAACATGAGGCTTTTGCCTGAGCCCTCCATGGTGGAGTGAAACAGGATCGCCGTGTCCATCTTCGCGCCCATGTGCTGCAGCGGGTAGGCGAGCCACTTGACGAGCCATTCCAGCGCCTCCGCGTCGTGGTTGCACAGGAATGAGATCAGCCAGCGCAGGTTCTCGCAGGCCGCGTCATCACGCACAGGTTCGAGCGGCAAACCCTCAAACGTGTTGATATAGATGGCCGGATCTTTGGTCATGGTCGGATCGAACACAATGTGATCCACGTCGACAACACGGCGATCCTGGCTGTTCAGCCACCATTTGTATTCGTCACCCAAGGCCATCTTGACCGCGCCTTCAGGGATACGGCGCTTCTTCTCCCGATCCCAGACATCCTTGGTGCCGTCGATGTAGACGTACCGCTCAATGGGATCCAGCTTCAGGGCGCCGCCCTTCTTAGCCCCCAATCTTTTAAGCTGCTCCAGCTCTTTCACTTGGTCGAGCGACATCAGCTTTTTGTCTGTCCGCTCCATCCACTGCTTGGCGAGCGGCTTGCCTACCAGCGCCTCGAACCCGGCACGCTTCATCGACTGGCCTTTGTCGAGATCCCACACGTTAGTGGAGCCCTCGACCAGGGCGAATCGGCGCATGGCACTCTTCAGCACCAGACCATCCGCCCCCTCCCCCCCGGAGGCCGAGGAGGCGGCCGAGCTGGGGGATTCGACGTCCGAGGGGGCGTGGTGAAGGTGCTCGATATCACTTTCCACGACTGCCACCTGCTCGGCCAGCTCGACCACCGATGGGGTACGGGGAAGCTCGCCCAATGGCGGCGGCGCCGGCGGACGAGACTTCGCGTCTATACCAAGGATTCGAGCAGCCGCTCTGGTCGCAGCCTTCTGGTCGCCATCGTGCATCAAGATGCAGAACACATCGAATGCATCATTCTTGTGTCCGTTGGCCAGCGGATCAGAGGTGTGGTGCGAGTAGAGCTTGCCTTCCGTGATCGTCACACCTGGCGCCCCAGAGCTGCTGTGCGGGCTCAACCACTTTCCGTCGATGTGCTTGTAACCATGCGCCTCAATAATCGTGGCAATGTCATGGATGCGATTGAACTCAGGGATTACCTCGGGCAGCCGGTCACCAGATCGTGCTGCAGCTGGTGATGGCTTGACGGCTGGACGAGCCGCCACCGCAGGCGTCGGCACCTTTGGCTTCCAAGGGCAAACCGCTTCCCCCTTGGGCTTGAATGCATCCCAGCCCCGCCAGATGGCCAACAAGTCGGCCGGCAACTCGGGCAAGCCTTCAGCAGTCGGTGGGGTACGCCACGTGTAGGGCTTGCCAGTACCTGGGTGAATTGAAGGCGGCAAAACGTCCTGCACCAGACCGCCCCTCAGCTCGAAAACCGTAACTTTCTTGAAGGGTTCAGCCGCCATGCGAAAAGCTGCCTCTCGGGCGGCATCGCCATCGTCCATGGCAGCCTTCACTTGCACCATGAGCCCTTTGTAGATGGTGCCATCAGGGTCGTTCTTGTTTGGCCAAACCAGGGCGTGGCGACTCAGCTCCACCCCCTCAGGAACGCGAAACATCACGCGAAACCGTTCAGGGTTGCCTACAGAGGTCGGATACGCGTCAGCGAGTGCGTCGACATTGAGCCCCAAAGTTTGCTCCAGGACCTGCCGGGTCAGCTCGACGTCATCAACGTCCAGCGAACAGACACGACTTGGCCCGAGCACAACACCGAGGTTGTGGTTCGGGCTCGCGGTCCAGAACGCCTCGGCCTTCGATGCGTCCGTGAAGTAGCCACCAGGCTTGTTCCAGCCGGCACCCTTCGGCCCCTTCTCACCTGGCTCAATCGGAACCAAGGCGAGATCGAAGGCTTCAATGTACCGCCGCGCCCAATCAGCTGTGGTAGAGGTTGGGCGCTCGCTCATCTGCGGCGCTCCCGCAGTTCCTGGCAGCTGATGCAAGTCTCGCACCCCGCCACCAGCTGCTGCCGCTCCTCCGGGATAGGTTCATCGCAATCTTCGCAGAACTCCGCGCTCGGCTTATTCGCTGGGCGAACGCGGCGCTGAAGCGCCACCTGCAGGTGGTAGTCGGCCTGGTCATTGGCCACATCGATCACATCAGCCATGAGCTTCGTCCTCCATGGCCTGACGGGCACCCGCCATGATGGCCAGCACCTGGCGGATCACATCCATGCCGCGCTGCTCAAGGTCGAGCACTTCGGCAGTCGTCCACACGTTGTCAGCGGCGCCCTCGTGCAAGGTACCGACAAACTCGCTCGACTCCTCAAGTAGCTTCGCTACCGCCTGCAGCGCTTCATTGGTCGCTGGGACTGGCTCCGGTCGGTACCACACTGCACCTGCCGGACGGACAAGCGCATCAAGCAGCCGAGAATCAGCAGTCCAACGGACGATCTCTTCAATCTCGTCCGGGCTGGGCCAGCGACGCTCTTCGGTGGGGTGAAGCTTTTTCTGCAGGGCATCCACGTCCATGACCATATCGAAGGCCAGCTTGGTGATGCCACCGTGATAGTCGCGACCAGCGCGATAGAGCGCCTGCCGCAATGCGAGGACCGGACCAGCGTCCGGCAATAGATCAACGCGACTCATAACCGTAAATCCTCGGTTTACGGTGTAGTCACAGGGCTTTGTACATCCTATCCTGTGAATACGACCGGTGTGTTGTGCTTTGCGTGCTGTGCGGGCATTTCACGCGGTTCTAGTCATCCGGCGATTCTTGTGGTGAGAGGCAACCGGATGGCGGGTCAACGGCGCATTGCGCCGAGCTCGCTGAGCTGGGGGATCTTGTGGTGAGAGGCCCCGGCTCAGCAGTCCTTACTTATGTTGCTTGTCAGCAACCTTCTTTTGCTCGTCATAGAACAGCTCAATAGCCTTGCCCACCTCATAGCGGACGGCTGCGCCTTTTGTGGCTCGATAGATAGTTGGCTGCGTAACGCCAACTCGATCTGCAATCGCACGTTGCGAAAACCCCAGATCGATCAGCTTTTGAAGCATCTCTTGAATGGTCATTGCACCCACCGATGCGTTATCGAATTGGAATGATAATACCCAAACGAATTAATCAGAGCAATACAATTCCGATACGTAAACGAATCAGAGCAATGGCCGTGATAGGAAAGCGCGTAGCACAGCGAATGCATGAACTGGAGTGGTCCGAAGGGGAGTTAGGAAGACGCTCAGGGGTACCGCAGCCGACCATCCACCGCATCCTTACCGGCACTTCGGCAAGCCCACGCCAGGCAAACGTAGAGAAGCTGGCGAAAGCCCTGGGTGTGACCAGCGAGTGGCTTTGGAAAGGCGGTGAATCACCTGACTTCGCCACCGGCCCGAACTCCAACATCGAACCAGGTCCACGCATTCGCGGTTTCGTCCCGCTGATTTCTTGGGTGCAGGCGGGAGCTTGGTGTGAAATGCAAGATGTGCTCGAACTGCAGGACGTAGAAAACTGGTTACCTTGCGCGGTATCGCATAGCAGCGCGACCTTTGCGCTGAGGGTGCGAGGCCTTTCGATGCACAACCCGCACGAGAGACGATCGTTCCTTGATGGCGACATCATTTTTGTCGATCCGAACAAGGATTACGAAAACGGATCGTTGGTCATCGCCAAGCTCGCTGATAGCAAGGAAGCGACGTTCAAACAATTGGTTCTAGAGGGGTCGCGGAGGTTTTTGAAGCCGCTAAACCCATCTTGGCCTGATCCCATTATCGAACTACCTGAAGACGCATCGATCTGTGGAGTCGTGGTCTCCAAGCTGGAAATCTTCTAACCATTGCTCATACAATCAATACGAAGAGGTATTGACCGTCTAAATTCGTTTGAGTATTGTCTGGACCGCCACCCTCTCACCACTGAGGTCCAGAAATGCCAACTGCACAGCTCAACAGTGGGTGCAAGGTCTACTTGCACCCAACCATCTGCACCCGCCCCTCGACCGTTGAAGCCTTTCAACGCTCTACCGGGCTCCGCCTGGTGGTCTCCCCTGCCGGTCATGTCCGTGCTATCCCCAATGGGGGTGAGGCATGAACGAGTTCACCATCAATCTGCGTCGAGTGATGCTCCTGGAGGGCACGCTGGAGCACGGCGGCAGCGTCAATTGCCCTCTGCGTCGCCCTGAAACCGTCGTCGACGCCCACATCCAGGTGGAAAACGACGACCGTGATCATCATCTGAAGGTCCGCTTTGGTCCATTTACTGGCTCGATCACCCTGCGCCGTGGCGATTCGACCAAATACATGTCCCTGCGCGACTTTCTGCAGGATGTGGCCAATGGCCGGACTGAGTCCGGCCAACAGATCCAGCGCGCTATTGCCCTGATGGACGCGCTGGACTACGTGAGCCAGGTACTGCCGGAAGGCTTGCATGCCTACATCACTCCCACAACTGACGAGCACCATCCCTTCGGCACCGTTGTGACTAACGACCAAGGCGAGGTCCTCGCGACGGCTTACGGCAGCTGCAAAAGCACGCTTGCTGAAGCAGTGCGTACCAAGTTCGGCCAGCTCCCCGTGGGGAGTGGGGAGCACCCATGACCGATACCCTTGGGCAGCTGCGCAAGCAGTGGACCACACCCTGCCCGACTTTGACTGCAGTGCGGGAGCATTACTTCCCGCACATCAAGACAGACCGTCGGTTCAGGGAGTTGATCAACGCCGGAAAAATCGGGCTGAAGCCTACAAAGCTGCACCACTCAGCCCGAGCGCAGTACGTGATTTACCTGCATGACCTCGCCGACTACCTCGACACGAAAGCGAAACAGACGGCATAGCAGAGGTGGCCCCGGCCACCAGGGGCAACGCATCCAGCACCAGGCCAGACACCACACCATCGGCCGGTGCTGGGCACTAAGGAGCACAGCACATGCAACCGCACCAATACGTTCTTGCGATGGGAGTTCTCTGGGTCGCCACACTCGCAATCGCACCTTTCCTGTTCGGCATGGCGCGAACTCGCGCCTACAACAACGGCAAGCTTGATGGTTTCACCTGCCGCCAAGAGATGTACGCCTCTCAGCTCGATGCAGCACGGCACCAGCTCAATGAACTGCGCGAAACACTCGACTCTGACGTTAAACAGCGAGCGGATGAGGACCTTAAACATGCTCGGCAGCTGGAGGCTTTGAAGAATCGCTCAGCTGAGCTCGAGGCACGGATTATGTCCTACACAGGATTGCCGGTTACTCGTTCGGACTATGAAGAGATGCTGGGCGTTGCTGAGATGTTGCGCCTGACCCAGCGCACATTGAATGTTTTGAAATCTCATCACCAAGCAGGCCGAGCTGGGTCTCAGGCAGAAGCTATCGATGAGCTGGCCAAGCGAATACACGCCCATCTGCGCAGCACCCCGGCCAGCGCAGCAACTGTGGGAGCCGCAGCATGACGGCCTCCCAGCAGATCATTGTTTCGGGAGCTCAACAGCAGGCCCTCCCCTTCCAACATGAACTCTATGTCGACCTTTTCGCAGGCGCTGGCGGGGCGAGCAGCGGCGGCGCCCGCGCCTATCGCGCCCCTGACGTGGCTGACGAGGCCGAGGACCTGATCGCTGCTAATGCGAAAGACCTTATTGAGCTTTACCAGTGGGAGGCCGCATGAGCACATTCCAACATCTCTGGGATTGCGTCGACCCCTACGACGGCGGGCTCCACGTCTGCAATAAGTGCAAGCGCTGCGTCCAAGGCGACAGACCCAAAGCCAACGACTGCACTGTGTCTGACGCGGAGCATCACGCCGTCGCGTGGCTCGGCCTGGCCGGGCTCTACCGCACTCGGCTTGACGCCGTGCGCAACTTTGAACAGTCCGTCACGCCGATTTCCGCCGACCAGCTTTTCGAGCTTGCAAGCAGGCAGACACTCAGCCAGCTCAACGAGGACCGCCAACGTGGCTAACTCAACACGTACCTGGCAGCTGTTCAGCCTTGCGCTCGCCATGGCGCTGATCGCTGCCCTGGTCGAACTGCATCGCAGCAGAGCCGGCCAAAGCCCCGCGACCGGAACGTTACCGACAGTGGACAGCGGCACAAACCTTGGGCACCTGGCCCTCAGCCCAAACGCCCGACGCCCCCATGAGAGGTATTCGCTGTGATCAACACATCGACCTACTCCCCGACCACCCGCACGCGCAAGGGCATGCAGCCGATGCTTCGCCCCGCCATGTCGTTTATCTGCGACATCTGCGGTAAGGCTCGCGTCAAGGGCAACCACGACCTGTGCTCCAAGACTCGCCAGGCAGCAGGCTTCATCATCATGCGAGGGCGCAAATCTTGAACGCCGACCCAAGAGACCTGTTCGTCAGCCTCAACCCCGTCGGACTGGACGAGCGCGAGCTGGTGAAGGACAGCACCGGCTTCGCCGACATGCGTACGCATAACGACTATCTGTTGTTCTTGGCTGGCTACAAAGCAGCCACGGTGGATGGCGAGGATCGCGAGTTTCAGCGCCACCGCCCGATGAATGCCGAGGGCTGCAAGCCCGAGACCGACATCCTACTCTCCGGCATGCCCTGCATGGGCGCTGCGGTCGGACGCCACCTCAACAAAGCGGCGGGCTGCAAGCCCGACCTCAACATCAATCACGTTGAGTCGGCCACTCCGACTACCACCAGTAAGATCGCGTCAGCTGAAAACGAACTGACGATGGCCCAAGTCGGCCTGCTCGCGGCAGTCAGGGCAGCCGATCCAGTCGGCAGCCGCCTACGAGTCCGAGTTGGACACAATACCACCGAGGTAGTTGTTAAAGGTCACATCGCCGCGTGGTGGTCACGCCCTGGCTACATAGAAGCGACCAACCCGAAGACAGGGAAATCACGCACCTTTCATCACGGTGCCATTATCGAGACACTGCGATGAGCACGCCACGCTGGGTACTAATCAACCGGGCCGCTGAGCTGACCGGCTACTCCGAAGACGCCATTCGCCACAAGGTGAAGAACGGGACCTGGGCACAGGGCCGGATCTGGCGAAAAGCCCCAGACGGCCGCATCACCATCAATATCGCAGAGTATGACAAGTGGGCCGAGAGCGCATCACAAGTGGCCTAGAGGCCGAGCTAGCTAAGCACACTGGCATCGAGATACACGGCGGCAACTTGCGGATCGTCTTCATGTGGCGCCGCATCCGCTGCCGTGAGTCCCTTGGCCTGCCGGTGACCAAAGCCAACATCAAACATGCCGCCCTACTCAGGGCGGCAATTCTTCATGAGATCAAGACCAATACCTTCGAGTACGGGCGACACTTCCCGAACTCGAAGCATGCCGGGAACTACAGCAGCGCAAAGGACGAGCGCCTGGAGGCACTGGCAGAACGCTACAAACCGCTGAAGGCCGTCGACATCACCCCTATGACCGAGGAGAAATACGCATACGCCATCGACATATGCGTCGAGCTGGTGGGAAAGGATCGATTGGCAGGCATCCTTCTGCCCGAGGATATCCACCTACTCCGGGCGCGACTGATCGAGACTCGCGCCCCATCGACCGCCAACCATTACTTGGCCACCTTCGCCGGCTTCCTCACCTGGTGCGAGAGCAACAAGTACTGCGTGGCCGGGCTCTCTGCTGCGTGCACACGCTTTGCCATGAGCGAGAAAGAGCCGGATCCACTAACGCACGAGGAGTTCGACCTGATCGTCACGAAAGGCTGTTTGCATCCTCAAGATGTGGCGGCAACCACGCTTGCCGTCTACACCGGACTGCGCCCAGGCGAACTCTGCGCGCTGGCCGTGGAAGACATCGACTTACAGACGGGGAAGATCGAAGTAACCAGGGCGATCACCGCCGACGGCACATTCAAACTTCCCAAGACAGGTAAGCCCCGCACAGTGCTGTTAATGGAGCCCGCGATCGAGGCCTGCAGAACCCTGATAGCCATCGTGACCAAGCACCCAAAGCGGGACATCCGCGTTTACCACAACCGGCACGAATGGCGAGACGAGTCGGTCACCCCGCTCCTGTCGCCAAGCACCCAGGCACGGAAAAAGGTCATCAACGAGTGGTTCGTCTCAACTGCCTGGAATACTAAATGGGCAGGGATTCAGCGCCGTGCCGGTATCCGACCAAGGCGCCCGTACCAGACGCGGCACACCTACGCTTGCTGGTGCCTAACTGCCCGAGGAAACCTTGCGTTCATCGCGAAGCAGATGGGGCACAAGGACTTCACAATGCTGGTAGAGGTCTATGCCAAATGGATGGATGACGAATCACCGAACGAGCTAGCACGGATCTGGGAAGAGCTGCAAAACAATCAATCCTGCAAAGCTTTCAAAAGCTCTTCAGTTTTTTTATCAACCTCGCCGACCACCTTCTCTTCAGAATCAGCGATGAGATTGTTGAGTGCAAAAGAATGAACATCATAAATCTGAAAAGGAAGCAACAACACTCTGTAACAACCCAACCCAAAGAAACCTGAAGACAAAACCACAAGAGCTGTGGAATTCAAAAACCCACTTTTCACTTTCAGGGATATCATTGTGAGAACACAAAACAACAAACACATCAAAAAGGCAAACAATGTATTTATTTGCGACATCAGCATGTATCTGGTCTTATGCGCATAGAGCAGAGTTTGCTCATGGGTCATCTTAGTCAAAAACTGACTACGCCCAGAAAATAGCATCGCAGTGATAACAAAGCCCATAATAACGCCACTGAATGCAATAACTGCATTCAGTAGGTTATCATCAACAAACGGAGCACCGAAATAGCCCAACGCCCCGCCAATCCCCAAGATTACTAGATGCCATAAAAGGTAAGCAAAATTATTTGACCCAGATGCGGCAATCTCACCAAGCTCATCCCTTATTAGCTTCGCGTTTCTGACTTCTTCGGGTATTAGGAATAAAAATTTCATTATCCGCCAGCGCTCCAGAGTCGTCCAAAATCCTTTTCCCGTCTGATCCGGGCTTCCTTAACTCATCCAGATAGAACACCATTTTCCTTTTCAGTTCACTTCTATCTGGATTTTTGCCACCGATATCATTAACGTGGACAAGCTTCTTAATTTTGAATTTAGACATACCCCTGATGGAAGAACCATCTCCGAGATGGATTATAGCACTTTCGATTTCATCCTGCTCTTGCGCTTCCTCGTAGGCTTTCATTACCTTTTCTTTCGGAAGCTTGTCCTTCGAGGACCATCCAACTGTCAACACCCCACTGGATGGAATATAACCTCGAACGCTAGAAAGAGCTCCTAACAATGCACTATCGCTATTTGGATCCACTGAACTCACACCGATAGTAAAACCTACTGCTCCACCAGCGCGCTCGATTTCCTTTGACAGATCTTTCGTGACCGCATCTGTGAAGAAAAAATTCCCCCTGCGCCCCACTGTTGACTTACGAGCCATCCGATTCAGGTACCGCTGAATATTATTAACGCCACCTGTACTGCGAGTACTCTCAACAATTGCAGCATGCCCAAACACCAGAACATGCGCTATGTTAATGAATTCTCTTTTTGCCTCACCACCCTCTTTTTCTGAAGGGACTACAATCGAGTCAACAACAGCATTTGTCAAAGTCGGATCTGGCGTAAGCATTTGAGGTATTAATCCAGGCTCATAGGACCAAATCTCAAAAATGCAAGAGTTGTCAGAAAGCTTTTTATAGTTATTAAAAAAGGTGCACAGATCGGGAATAAACCCCTCTGTTGTTGTCACTCCCGTCGCATCAGTCCTGTCACCCACGGTAGGGTAGAGATTAGCCAATTCTTCCATCAGCCATGACAGGGTCCGATCATTGTCGTCCTTCAAAGTCGAGAACTTAATTGGCTTCAACTGCAATGTGCGGCTAATAGTCTTTTTTTGGGCTTCGGTAGCCATGTTATGTTCCTTCACTTCAACGCACTGCCGCTACAGCCTTGTGGCGAGCCAAAGATCGAGCCGCGAGCAGAAAATTCCGGCATCATAGCCGGGCAACGTTCGCTTTGACGAGCACTTTGATGGCACACGATGATGGCATCCCCGTTGAATTTTCAGTGCTACAATGCCCCAATTTCGCCCCAGCATGGTCGACCGACTATCATAAGCCATTGATGAATAAAGCAATTTCTGACTTCTCCGCACACACCCCGATGATGCAGCAGTACTGGAAGCTGAAGAACCAGCACCCAGACCAGCTGATGTTCTACCGCATGGGCGACTTCTACGAAATCTTCTACGAAGATGCAAAAAAAGCCGCGAAACTGCTGGATATCACCCTGACCGCACGCGGTCAGTCGGCCGGCCAGTCCATCCCCATGTGCGGAATTCCGTTCCATTCGCTGGAGGGCTACCTGGCCAAGCTGGTCAAGCTTGGCGAGTCGGTGGTGATCTGCGAGCAGATCGGCGACCCGGCCACCAGCAAGGGCCCGGTCGAGCGCCAGGTAGTGCGCATCATCACCCCCGGCACAGTCAGTGACGAGGCGTTGCTTGACGAGCGCCGCGACAACCTGATTGCCGCGCTGCTAGGGGACGAGCGCCTGTTCGGCCTGGCGGTGCTGGACATCACCAGCGGCAACTTCAGCGTTCAGGAAATCAAGGGCTGGGAGAACCTGCTGGCCGAGCTCGAGCGCCTGAACCCGGTCGAGCTGCTGATCCCCGACGACTGGCCGCGCGATTTGCCGGCCGAAAAGCGCCCGGGTGCACGCCGCCGCGCGCCCTGGGACTTCGACCGCGACTCGGCGCGCAAGGCCCTGTGCCAGCAATTTGCGACCAAGGACCTCAAAGGCTTTGGCTGCGACAAGCTGACCCTGGCCATCGGCGCCGCCGGCTGCCTGCTGACCTACGCCAAGGAAACCCAGCGCACCGCCCTGCCCCACCTGCGCAGCCTGCGCCACGAGCGCCTCGATGACACGGTGATCCTCGACGGCGCCAGCCGCCGCAACCTGGAGCTGGACATCAACCTGGCCGGGGGGCGCGACAACACCTTGCAATCGGTGATCGACCGTTGCCAGACGGCCATGGCCAGCCGCCTGTTGACGCGCTGGCTGAACCGCCCGCTGCGCGACCCCAAGGTGCTGCAGGCGCGCCAGGATTCGATCCGCTGCCTGCTCGATGGCTACCGCTTCGAGAAACTGCAACCGCAGCTCAAGGAAATCGGCGATATCGAGCGAATCCTCGCCCGTATCGGCCTGCGCAACGCCCGCCCACGCGACCTGGCACGCCTGCGCGATGCCCTCGGTGCCCTGCCTGAACTGCAGAACGCCATGGCCGAGTTGGAGGCGCCGCACCTGGCGCGCCTGGCGGCCATCACCGGCACCTACCCGGAGCTGGCCAGCCTGCTGGAGCGGGCGATCATCGACAACCCGCCAGCCGTCATCCGTGATGGCGGCGTGCTCAAGGCCGGCTATGACAGCGAGCTGGACGAGCTGCTGGCGATCAGCGAGAACGCCGGCCAGTTCCTGATCGACCTGGAAGCCCGCGAAAAAGCCCGCACCGGCCTTGCCAACCTGAAGGTCGGCTACAACCGTGTGCATGGCTACTTCATCGAGCTGCCGACCAAGCAGGCCGAACAGGCCCCGGGCGACTACATTCGCCGCCAGACCCTCAAGGGCGCCGAGCGCTTCATCACGCCGGAGCTCAAGGCATTCGAGGACAAGGCACTGTCGGCCAAGAGCCGCGCCCTGGCCCGCGAGAAGATGCTCTATGACGCGCTGCTGGAAACCCTGATCAGCCACCTCGCACCGCTGCAGGACAGCGCCGCGGCATTGGCCGAGCTGGATGTGCTGAGCAACCTGGCCGAGCGTGCGCTGACCCTCGACCTGAACTGCCCGCGCTTTGTCGACGAGCCTTGCCTGCGCATCGACCAGGGCCGCCATCCGGTGGTCGAGCAGGTGCTGACCACGCCGTTCGTGGCCAACGACCTGAGCCTGGACAACAGCACGCGCATGCTGATCATCACCGGCCCGAACATGGGCGGTAAATCCACCTACATGCGCCAGACCGCACTGATCGTGCTGATGGCGCATATCGGCAGCTTCGTCCCGGCGGCCAGCTGCGAGCTGTCGCTGGTCGACCGCATCTTCACCCGCATCGGCTCCAGCGACGACCTGGCCGGCGGGCGTTCGACCTTCATGGTCGAGATGAGCGAAACCGCCAACATCCTGCACAACGCCACCGACCGCAGCCTGGTGCTGATGGATGAAGTGGGCCGCGGCACCAGCACCTTCGACGGCCTGTCGCTGGCCTGGGCCGCTGCCGAGCGCCTGGCGCAGCTGCGTGCCTACACGCTGTTCGCCACCCACTATTTCGAGCTGACCGTGCTGCCGGAGAACGAGCCGCTGGTAGCCAACGTGCACCTGAACGCCACCGAGCACAACGAGCGCATCGTGTTCCTGCACCATGTGCTGCCCGGCCCGGCCAGCCAGAGCTACGGCCTGGCCGTGGCGCAGCTGGCAGGTGTGCCGACGCCAGTGATCCAGCGTGCCCGCGAGCACCTGGGCCGCCTGGAAACCAGCAGCCTGCCGGCGCAGCCGGTGGTCTCGAGCAAAGCCCAGGGCGAACCCCATGTCCCGCACCAGAGCGACCTGTTCGCCAGCCTGCCGCACCCGGCCATCGAGAAGCTGGGCAAGCTGGACCTGGATGACATGACCCCGCGCCAAGCTATCGAAATGCTATATCAACTAAAGAACCTGTTATAACGGCGCCCACTACAAGCTGGTAGAATCCGCCGCGGTTTGCTGGTGCTGCAGGTTATTAGCCTGGCCTGCAGCCATGTACCCGTAAACCGCGCGGCCCTGAGAGGAAGGGCCGCCGCCGTCGCCTGAGGAGAAAACTAGAAATGACCTTCGTCGTCACCGACAACTGCATCAAATGCAAATACACCGACTGCGTGGAAGTCTGTCCGGTGGACTGCTTCTACGAAGGCCCGAACTTCCTGGTGATTCACCCGGACGAGTGCATCGACTGTGCACTGTGCGAGCCTGAATGCCCGGCCCAAGCGATCTTCTCGGAAGACGAAGTGCCTTCGGGCATGGAAAACTTCATTGAGCTCAATGCCGAGCTGGCGGAAATCTGGCCGAACATCACCGAGCGTAAGGATGCCCTGCCCGACGCTGAAGAGTGGGATGGCAAGCCAGGCAAGATTGCCGACTTGGAGCGCTGATAGCGCCCAGGCACGAAAAAGGCCCGCAACGGGCCTTTTTTCATTTTGCGCGGGCAAAAAAAAGGGGCGGTTTGACCCGCCCACATTTTTTCCGTAGTCCCTGCTTGTCCCAAACATCTTCCTGATGAAATCGCTTCTTGCGATGTCCTTGGCCTTCATCCTGAAAGCCTGTGCGTGTCCGTGTGCACAGTTCGAATACTAGCGACTTCCGTGACGCAGGCAACTGCGATACCTCACAAGAAATTACCGGGGACACATTTCCACAAGTCTAGAAAATTCATCATTTTCAACGAGTTGCGAATTTGCGGGATTTGGAAACGACAATAATTTACTACTCCTTACACGGATGGCTTACACCACGAGTAAGCAAAGGCTTACACGCAATGCATCTGCGGTAGCGCGATACACATTCATCCAAACCTGAGAGTGCCGGCACTGCTCAGCAAATCGCACAAACAAAAACGCCCCGAGGTCATCGGGGCGCTTTGCATTCGGGGATACCGCTACTGGAACAGCGACTCGCTGGACAGCCCGTTCTTCTCCAGGATCTCGCGCAAGCGCTTGAGCCCTTCAACCTGAATCTGCCGCACCCGCTCACGGGTCAGGCCGATTTCCAGGCCAACGTCTTCAAGGGTGCTGCTCTCATGCCCACGCAGGCCGAAGCGGCGTACCACCACCTCGCGCTGCTTGTCGGTCAGCTCACCCAGCCACTGGTCGATGCTCTGCGACAGGTCGTCGTCCTGCAGCAGCTCGCAGGGGTCGGTTGGGCGATCGTCGGTCAGGGTATCGAGCAGGGTTTTGTCTGAATCCGGCCCGAGGGAAACGTCCACCGAAGACACCCGCTCGTTGAGGCCGAGCATGCGCTTGACCTCGGCAACGGGTTTTTCCAGCAGCGTGGCGATTTCTTCCGGGGAGGGTTCGTGATCGAGCTTCTGGGTCAGCTCCCGCGCGGCACGCAGGTAGACGTTGAGCTCCTTGACCACGTGGATCGGCAGGCGGATGGTGCGGGTCTGGTTCATGATCGCCCGCTCGATGGTCTGGCGAATCCACCAGGTCGCATAGGTCGAGAACCGGAAACCACGCTCCGGGTCGAACTTCTCGACCGCGCGGATCAGCCCCAGGTTGCCCTCCTCGATCAGGTCGAGCAACGACAAGCCGCGGTTCACGTAACGACGGGCAATTTTCACAACCAGGCGCAGGTTGCTTTCGATCATGCGCTTGCGGCCGGCGGGGTCGCCCTTTTGCGACAGGCGCGCAAAGTGCACTTCCTCTTCCGGCGAAAGCAGAGGCGAGAAACCAATCTCGTTGAGATACAGCTGGGTGGCGTCGAGCGCCCGGCTGTAATCGATGTACTTGTGTTGCTTGAGCGTAGAGCCTGACTTGGCCCTGGTCCGAACCGACGGTACAGCAGGTTCGTCTGACACCACATCCGTTTCCAAAACGATGCCCGTCTCCATCAGGAGGACGTCATCGTCGATGTCAAACTCCGGCGCTTCTTTATTGAGAGCCATTGTTATAGTCCCTTTGCTGAGTTCGAACTCAGACTCGAGCGACGCCTGTATCCCTGGCAGCGCTGGAGCCTGTCCCCTCTACATCACAGGAACAGGCCGGGTACAACGGTCAACGACGTGGCAGGAACTGGAGCGGATCGACGGGTTTGCCCTGGCGGCGAATCTCGAAATGCAGCTTCACCCGATCAGTGCCCGTAGACCCCATTTCAGCAATCGACTGCCCTGCCTTGACCTGCTGCCCCTCCCGAACCAACAGCCTGCGGTTGTGACCGTAGGCACTGACGTAGGTGTCGCTATGCTTGATGATGATCAGCTCGCCGTAGCCCCTCAAGCCACTCCCGGCGTAGACCACCGCACCATCAGACGCAGCAAAAACAGGCTGTCCCAAATCACCGGCGATATCAATGCCTTTATTCAAACTACCGTTTGAAGCGAATTTTCCAATCAGCACGCCATTGGCGGGCCACGTCCAGCCGCCTACGGCGCGCTCTGCAGCGGGCACCGTGGTAACCACCGGAGTAGGCGTGGCGGGGGTTGTTGGCGCCGGCTTTACGCCACTGGCGGGAGGGGTGATAGGCGCGCCGACAGGCCGACGAATGACCGTGGTCTTGCTCGACGACGACGGGCTGGAGACCACCGTGGTGGTGCCTGTGGAGGCGCTGTTGAAGCGAATCGCCTGACCGGGGCGGATGGTGTACGGCGCGGGGATGCCGTTGCGTGCGGCCAGCTCCTTGTAGTCCCAGCCATAGCGGAAGGCGATGGAGAACAAGGTGTCGCCCGGCTTCACGGTGTACTGGCCAGAGGTCACGGTTGGCCGCTTGGGCGCCACAGTAGGGTTGCTGCGGTCGACCACGCGCGCGCCACTCGAGCCGGTGCTCGAGCAACCTGTCAGCAGGGTGCCCATGGCCAGAGCAATCACCAGAAGCTTGTAACCCGACCGATCCTTGCGCTGCCGAATGACTGTGTGCCCCACCCGCGCTCCCCTCATGGTGCCGAAATCGATAAAACGACAAGAAATGCAATATTGTTGCAATTATAACCGAGCCCGCCGTCTCTGTGAGGCGAGCTGCATAGGCCAGGCCGAACCGCTGCGGCATTGGCGTACCCCGCCAGATAGACAGGGCGAAACGGCAAGAATTCGTCGCCGCTGGAAATATTCCGCCCAGGTCAGGCCAGTGGGCCGTTGAGCAGCGGCACGAAGCGCACCGCACCCAGCACGCGCCGGGAAAAACCGTGCTCCTCACGGACGATCAGCATCAGTTGCTGCACTTCGCCAGCCGGCCCCACCGGGATCACCATGCGCCCACCCGGGGCCAGTTGATCGAGCAACGCCTGCGGCACCTCCGGCGCCACTGCGGTGACGATGATGCCGTTGTAGGGCGCCAGCGCCTGCCAGCCATCGCAACCGTCGCCCCAGCGGAACACCACGTTGCGCAGGTTGAGCTCGACCAGGCGCTCCTTGGCCCGGTCCTGCAGCACCTTGATCCGCTCGACCGAGAACACCCGCTCCACCAGCTGGGCCAGGATCGCGGTCTGGTAACCGGACCCCGTACCAATCTCCAGCACCTTGTCCAGCGGGCCGGCCTCCAGCAGCAGCTCGCTCATGTGCGCGACCATGAACGGCTGGGAGATGGTCTGGTTGTGCCCGATCGGCAACGCGGTGTCTTCGTAGGCGCGATGGGCCAGGGCCTCATCGACGAACAGATGGCGCGGGGTGCGTCGAATCACATCGAGCACCTTGGGGTTGGCCACGCCTTCCTCGCTCAGGCGCTGGATCAGGCGCTCCCGGGTACGCTGGGAGGTCATGCCGATACCACGACGCTGCAGATCGTCCTGTTCGCGCATCAGAGCAGGCCCTCCAGCCAACCGTGCAACTGCTCGAAGGCATCGTTGAAGGTGCGGTCCAGCTGCAGGGGGGTGATCGACACGTAGCCTTGCATCACCGCATGGAAGTCGGTGCCAGGCCCGCCATCCTCGGCATCGCCGGCCACGGCAATCCAGTAGCCTTCCTTGCCGCGCGGGTTGACCACCTTGGTCGGCGCCGCCGCCCGCGCCCGATGACCGAGGCGAGTGACCTGGATGCCACGGATGTGCTCCAGCGGCAGGTTGGGGATGTTGACGTTGAGCACGGTGCGCGGCGGCAGCTCCAGGCGCGACTGCGCCTCCACCAACCGGCGGGCGATGAAGGCCGCGGTCGGCAGGTTGTCGGGCAGGCGCGACAACAGCGAGAACGCCAGCGACGTGCCCCCCAGGAAGCGGCCTTCCAGCGCGGCGGCGACCGTGCCGGAATAAATCACGTCATCGCCCAGGTTGGCGCCCAGGTTGATGCCCGAAACCACCATGTCCGGCGGTTCCGGCAGCAAGCCGTTGAGCCCCAGGTGCACGCAGTCGGTGGGCGTGCCATTGAGGCTGATGAAGCCGTTGGCCAAGGTTTGCGGGTGCAGCGGCCGGTCCAGCGTCAGCGAACTGCCGGCGCCGCTCTTGTCTTGATCCGGGGCGATTACCACGCACTCGGCATAATCCGCCAGCGCACCATGAAGTGCGGCGAGGCCTGGTGCCGTAACACCGTCGTCATTCGAAATCAGAATACGCATGGGCTGTCCGTCTGCCCTGCCGGCACCAGATCGACAAGCTCGCGCACCACCACGGTGGCGAAGCATCCGGCCGGAAGGACGAATTCCAGTTGCAGGATATCAGGCTCGGGATAATGCCACGTAAGGCCGCCAATAGGGAGCCGCAGGATTCGCCGTTCGTGACTCATGCCCGCATTCGCCAGCCATTGGCACAGCGCCGGGTGCTGCTCGGCGACAGCCGACTCCAGCGCAGCCGTCGCGCCAGCGGCAGGCGAAGGCCCTTCGCCCCACATCGGGCCGGTCGGGTGCAAGTCAAGAATGGCCAGGCGCGGGTCGGAACATTCCGCTTCGCCTGCCGGAAAGAAACTGCGGCTGTCGGTGAATGCCAACAGGTCACCGACCTGCGCACGCTGCCAGCTGCCATCGGCAACACGCGCCGCCAGCACCTGGTTGAACACGTAGCTGCGCGCTGCCGACAGCAGGCGCGAGCGCACGTTGCGCTGCTCTGGCAGGGCCTTGCGCGCCGCCCAGTCCTGGGCATCGTGGACGTTGCCGCCGCCATGGCCGAAGCGCTGGCTGCCAAAATAGTTCGGCACGCCGTGCTGCTTGAGCAGCTCCAGGCGTGTATCGAGGGCCTGGCGATCAGCCGCCAGCGCGGTCAGGCGCAGGGTGAAGCCATTGGCCGAATGGGCGCCGCGCTGCAGCTTGCGCTGGTGGCGCACTTGCTTGAGCACACGCAGGGTGTCGTCTTCGGCACGTGACAGGTCGGGGTCGGCCTTGCCCGGCAGGTGCAGGCTGAACCACTGGCGGGTCAGGGCCTGGCGGTCCTTGAGGCCGGCGTAGCTGATCGAACGCACCGGCACGCCTGCGGCACGTGCCAGGCGCCGGGCCGCTTCTTCGGTGTTCAGGTCACGCTTCTCGACCCACAGCCACAGGTGCTCGCCCTGGCCGGACAAGGGGATGTCCAGCACCTCGTCGACCTGGAAGTCTTCCGCCACCGCCTTGAGCACCGCGGTGCCGAGGGATTGGCCCGATGCGCGCGGGCCCAGCAGTTGCAGTTCGGTCATGCTGGCAGCAGCAGGGCGACCGAATGCACGGCAATGCCCTCCTCGCGGCCGGTAAAGCCGAGCTTCTCGGTGGTGGTGGCCTTGACGTTGACCTGGTCGAGCTCCACGTGCAGGTCTTCGGCGATCCGCTGGCGCATGGTTTCGATATGCGGGGCCATCTTGGGTGCCTGGGCGACGATGGTGGCGTCGACATTGCCGACTTTCCAGCCCTTGGCCTTGACGATGGCGACCACGTGACGCAGCAGCGCGCGGCTGTCGGCGCCCTTGAACTGTGGGTCGGTGTCGGGGAAATGCTTGCCGATGTCACCCAGCGCCGCAGCGCCAAGCAAGGCATCGCTCAGGGCGTGCAGCAGCACGTCGCCGTCGGAATGGGCCAGGAGGCCGTATTTGTGGGGGATACGCACCCCACCCAGGGTAATGAAATCACCGTCGCAGAAACGGTGCACATCGTAGCCGTGGCCAATACGCATAGAAAAACGCCCTGATTGAGTCAGGGCGTGATTCTACCTGCTTTATGCGCTGAAGGGGTTGCTTGGCAGCCCATCGCCGGCAAGCCGGCTCCCACGCCAACCGGGGCCTACAGGCGGCCCAGTGCCATTGCATGATGGCGCAGGTGCTCGTCGATGAAGCTGGCGATGAAGTAGTAGCTGTGGTCATAGCCAGGCTGCAGGCGCAGGGTCAGCTCATGCCCCCCTTTGCGAGCCGCCTGCTCCAGCGCCTCAGGCTTGAGCTGCTTCTCCAGGAAATCATCCCGGTCGCCCTGGTCCACCAGCATCGGCGGGCACGCGCCCGCCGGGGTTTCGGCCAGCAGCACACTGGCATCCCACTCGCGCCAGCGCGCTCGGTCTTCACCCAGGTAGCGGCTGAAGGCCTTCTCGCCCCAGGGGCAGTCCATGGGGTTGCTGATCGGCGAGAACGCCGACACCGAGCGATAGCGCCCGGGGTTGCGCAAGGCGCACACCAGCGCGCCATGGCCACCCATTGAATGGCCGCTGATGCTGCGCTGTTCGGAGGCCGGGAAGTGCGCCTCGATCAGCGCCGGTAGCTCCTGCACCACGTAGTCGTGCATCCGGTAGTGCTGCGCCCAGGGTTGCTGGGTGGCGTTGAGGTAGAAGCCTGCCCCCAGGCCGAAGTCCCAGGCACCGTCCGGGTCGCCCGGCACCTGCTCGCCGCGCGGGCTGGTGTCGGGCGCCACGATGATCAGCCCAAGCTCGGCGGCCAGGCGCTGGGCGCCGGCCTTCTGCATGAAGTTCTCGTCGGTGCAGGTCAGGCCACTGAGCCAGTACAGCACCGGCAGCTTTTCGCCCAGCTCCGCCTGGGGCGGCAGGTAGACGGCGAACACCATGTCGCAACCCAGCACCTTGGAGTGATGCCGGTAACGCTTGTGCCAGCCGCCGAAGCTCTTCTGGCAGGAAATGTTATCCAGGCTCATGTCGCACCTCAGAAGTGAATCACGCTGCGGATGCTCTTGCCTTCGTGCATCAGGTCGAAGGCTTTGTTGATGTCTTCCAGGCCCATGGTGTGGGTGATGAAGGTATCCAGCGGGATCTCGCCCTTCTCGGACATTTCCACGTAGCTTGGCAGCTCGCTGCGCCCACGCACGCCGCCGAAGGCCGAACCACGCCAGACGCGGCCGGTGACCAGCTGGAACGGACGGGTGGCGATTTCCTGGCCGGCACCGGCGACGCCGATGATCACCGACTCACCCCAGCCCTTGTGGCAGCACTCCAGGGCCGCGCGCATCAGTTGCACGTTGCCGATGCACTCGAAGGAGAAGTCCACGCCGCCGTCGGTGAGGTCGACGATCACTTCCTGGATCGGGCGGTCGTAGTCTTTCGGGTTGATGCAGTCGGTGGCGCCCAGCTGGCGAGCGATCTCGAATTTGGCCGGGTTGATGTCGATGGCGATGATGCGCGAGGCCTTGGCCTTGACCGCACCGATCACCGCCGACAGGCCGATGCCACCCAGGCCGAAGATGGCCACGGTGTCACCCGGCTTGACCTTAGCGGTATTGAGCACCGCGCCGATACCGGTGGTGACGCCGCAACCGAGCAGGCAGACCTTCTCAAGCGGGGCTTCCTTCTGGATCTTGGCCACGGAGATTTCCGGCAGCACGGTGTACTCGGAGAAGGTCGAGGTGCCCATGTAGTGGAACAGTTGCTGGCCCTTGTAGGAGAAGCGCGTGGTGCCGTCCGGCATCAGGCCCTTGCCCTGGGTGGCGCGGATGGCCTGGCACAGGTTGGTCTTGCCGGAACGGCAGAATTTGCACTGGCCGCACTCAGGGGTGTACAGCGGGATGACGTGGTCGCCGACCGCTACAGAGGTGACGCCCTCGCCCACCGCCTCGACGATCGCGCCACCTTCATGGCCGAGGATCGACGGGAAGATGCCCTCTGGGTCGGCGCCCGACAGGGTGTAGGCGTCGGTATGGCAGACGCCGCTGGCGACCACGCGCAGCAGCACTTCGCCAGCCTTGGGCATGGCCACGTCCACTTCGACGATTTCCAGGGGTTTCTTGGCCTCGAAGGCAACGGCGGCGCGGGACTTGATCATGGGGATCTCCAGGCAGGGGTTCGGTTCAGTCCTGCAGTGTAATTCATGCTGTTTTGATGAATAATCCAGGCAAAGGCAAAACATTATTGCCATGCAGGGATAATCAATGAGCAGCCGTTGGGAAGGCATCGACGAATTCGTCGCCGTGGCCGAGTCGGGTCAGTTCACCGCGGCGGCCGAGCGCCTGGGCGTTTCGTCGTCGCACATCAGCCGGCAGATCGCCCGCCTGGAAGAACGCCTGCAGACGCGGTTGCTGTACCGCAGCACCCGGCGGGTGACCCTGAGCGAAGCCGGGCAGACCTTTTTGCAGCACTGCCAACGTCTGCAGGACGGCCGCGAGGAGGCCATGCGGGCCATGGGCGACCTGGCCAGCGAGCCCAAGGGGTTGCTGCGCATGACCTGCGCGGTGGCCTATGGCGAGCGCTTCATCGTGCCGCTGGTGACTCGTTTCATGGCCCTGTACCCGCAGTTGCGGGTGGAAGTGGAGCTGAGCAACCGCACCCTTGATCTGCTGCACGAAGGCATGGACCTGGCCATTCGCCTGGGCCGGCTCGCCGACTCACGGCTGGTGGCTACCCGCCTGGCGCCGCGGCGCATGTACCTGTGCGCCTCGCCGGGCTATCTGGAACGCTATGGCAGGCCGCACAGCTTGTCGGAGTTGGCGCGGCACAACTGCCTGGTGGGCAGTTCGGATTTGTGGGCACTGCAGCAGGATGGGCGCGAGATCAGTCAGCGGGTGCAGGGCAACTGGCGCTGCAACAGCGGGCAGGCGGTGCTGGATGCGGCGTTGCTGGGGATGGGGCTGTGCCAGTTGCCGGACTATTACGTGCTGGAGCATCTGCACAGTGGCGCCTTGGTGTCGCTGCTGGAGGCGCATCAGCCGCCGAATACGGCGGTGTGGGCGCTGTATCCGCAGCAGCGGCATCTGTCGCCGAAAGTGAGGCGGTTAGTGGACTACTTGAAGGAAGGGTTGGCGGGGTTGCCGGAGTATCGGGGGGGCTGATCTCTGCCGGGGCCGCTTGGCGGCCCCATCGCCGGCAAGCCGGCTCCCACAAGGTCGGCACAGGCTCGAAGGCAGCACTCTATTGTGGGAGCCGGCTTGCCGGCGATGGGGCTTCTAATGGCGCCCAGCCCACCGCTGGCGCAACCACTCCAGGTCTTCAGGGCGGGTCACCTTGATGTTGTCGCTGCGCCCTTCGATCAAGCGCGGCGCCTGGCCGGACCATTCGATGGCGGACGCCTCGTCGGTCACCACCACCTCGGACACCAGGCACTCGGCCAAGGCCCGGTGCAAGGCACCCAGGCGGAACATCTGCGGCGTGTAGGCCTGCCAGATGGTGCTGCGGTCGACGGTGGCACTGACCCGGCCATGGGCATCCGCCCGCTTGAGGGTATCGCGCGCAGGCACGGCCAGCAGGCCGCCTACAGGGTCATCCGCCAGTTCTGACAACAAGCGGTCCAGGTCGGTGCACGCCAGGTTCGGCCGCGCCGCATCGTGCACCAGCACCCAGTCGCTGTCCGCTGCGCCCTGGGCATGCAGCAGCAACAAGGCATTGAGCACCGAATCGGCGCGCTCGCGCCCGCCCGGGGCGCGCTGGATGCGGGGGTCGCTGGCACAGCGCAAGCCCGGCCAGTACGGGTCATCCGTGGCCACGCTGACCACCACCCCCTTGAGCGTGGGATGGCCAAGAAAACAGTCGAGGCTGTGCTCGAGAAGCGTCTGCCCCGCCAGTTGCAGGTATTGCTTCGGGCGGTCGGCAGCCATGCGGGCACCAATGCCCGCGGCAGGAATCACGGCCCAGAAGGCCGGTAGCGTTTCATTCATTTTTGCGGCAGCTGGAAGAGGGTTTCGCCCTCTTTGACCATTCCCAATTCATGACGAGCCCGTTCTTCCACGGTCTCCATACCTTTTTTCAGCTCCAGCACCTCGGCGTCGAGCACGCGGTTACGTTCCAGCAGCCGCTCGTTCTCGGCGTGCTGCTCGTCGATCTGCTGCTTGAGCTCTGCCACTTGCGCCAGGCTGCCGTTACCCACCCAAAGGCGGTACTGCAGGCCACCGAGCAGCAGGAGCAGGACAAGGAACAACCAATAGGGACTGCGCATCAAGGTATCCAGGTTAAAAAGACCGCCACACCGGGGCAGGTCTCAAATAGCACGAAGCCTGGCCGAGGCCAGGCTTCGTTGACAGAAACCCGCATGAAGCGTCGGAAATTTCAGCACGAAAGTTCCGACAGCCTCGGCTGCTGTCTTTTTACCATCTCTTGCTTAGCCGCGAAACTCGGCACGACCACGGTAAACCGCTTTGGCGCCCAGTTGCTCTTCGATGCGCAGCAGCTGGTTGTACTTGGAGACGCGGTCGGAGCGGCACAGCGAGCCAGTCTTGATCTGGCCGGCAGCGGTACCCACGGCCAGGTCGGCGATGGTCGAGTCTTCGGTTTCACCGGAGCGGTGCGAAATCACCGCGGTGTAGCCAGCAGCCTTGGCCATCTGGATGGCTTCCAGGGTTTCGGTCAGCGAGCCGATCTGGTTGAACTTGATCAGGATCGAGTTACCGATGCCCTTCTCGATGCCTTCCTTGAGGATCTTGGTGTTGGTCACGAACAGGTCGTCACCGACCAGCTGCACCTTTTCACCGATCTTGTCGGTCAGGATCTTCCAGCCAGCCCAGTCGGACTCGTCCAGGCCGTCTTCGATCGAGATGATCGGGAAGCGCTCGGTCAGGCCCTTGAGGTAGTCGGCGAAGCCTTCGGCGTCGAACGACTTGCCTTCACCGGACAGGTTGTACTTGCCGTCTTCATAGAACTCGGAAGCCGCGCAGTCCAGCGCCAGGGTCACGTCGGTGCCCAGCTTGTAGCCGGCTTTCTCGACCGCTTCGGCGATGGCGCCCAGAGCGTCTTCGTTGGAAGCCAGGTTCGGGGCGAAGCCACCTTCGTCACCCACGGCAGTGTTCAGGCCACGGGCCTTGAGCACGGCTTTGAGGTGGTGGAAGATTTCGGTGCCCATGCGCAGGCCGTCGGAGAAGGTCTTGGCGCCAACCGGCTGGACCATGAACTCCTGGATGTCGACGTTGTTATCGGCGTGCTCGCCACCATTGATGATGTTCATCATCGGAACCGGCATCGAGTACACACCCGGGGTGCCGTTGAGGTTGGCGATGTGCGCGTACAGCGGCAGGTCCTGGTCCTGGGCAGCGGCCTTGGCGGCAGCCAGGGAAACAGCCAGGATGGCGTTGGCGCCCAGCTTGGCCTTGTTCTCGGTACCGTCCAGTTCGATCATGGCGCGGTCCAGAGCCTTCTGGTCGGAAGGGTCCTTGCCCAGCAGCAGGTCGCGGATCGGGCCGTTGATGTTGGCAACTGCCTTCAGCACGCCCTTGCCCAGGTAACGGCTCTTGTCGCCATCACGCAGCTCCAGCGCTTCGCGCGAGCCGGTGGAAGCACCGGACGGCGCGCAAGCGCTGCCGATGATGCCGTTGTCGAGCAGTACATCGGCTTCCACGGTGGGGTTGCCACGCGAATCGAGAACTTCACGACCTTTGATGTCGACGATTTTTGCCATTGTTGTAAGCACTCCAGAATTGACGAAAACAACGCAGCTTTAGGAAATTCTTGCCTTGTGCCAGGCGTGGATGCAGCAAGCAGGCCTGGCAGAAGCAGCCCCTGACCGGCAGGTCAGGGGCAGAACGGGCGGTACTTTACCCGAGAAATGAGCTTTGCGCGGTTTATACCGTCGGAAAACTCATCAGGCCTGGGTTCAGGCCTTGTTCTTCTGGGCCAGGGCGGCCTTGACGAAGCCACTGAACAGCGGGTGGCCGTCACGTGGAGTCGAGGTGAACTCCGGGTGGAACTGGCAGGCGACGAACCATGGGTGGTCCTTGGACTCGACCACTTCGACCAGCGCGCCGTCTTCGGAACGACCGGAAACCACCAGGCCAGCGTCGACCAGTTGTGGCAGCAGGTTGTTGTTCACTTCGTAGCGGTGACGGTGACGCTCGGTGATCACGTTCTTGCCGTAGCAGTCGTGCACCTTGGAACCGGCCGCCAGCTGGCAGTCCTGTGCGCCCAGGCGCATGGTGCCGCCCAGGTCGGAGGCTTCGGTACGGGTCTCGACGGCACCGGTGGCATCGGCCCACTCGGTGATCAGGCCCACGACCGGGTGGCCGCTGTTGCGGTCGAACTCGGTGGAGTTGGCGTCTTTCCAGCCCATCACGTTACGGGCGAACTCGATCACGGCAACTTGCATGCCCAAGCAGATACCCAGGTATGGCACCTTGTTCTCACGGGCGTATTGCACCGCGGTGATCTTGCCTTCCACGCCGCGCAGGCCGAAACCGCCCGGTACCAGGATCGCGTCGGCGCCTTCGAGCAGGCTGGTGCCCTGGTTCTCGATGTCTTCCGAATCGATGTAGCGCAGGTTGACCTTGGTGCGGTTGGTGATGCCGGCGTGGCTCATCGCTTCGATCAGCGACTTGTACGCGTCCAGCAGCTCCATGTACTTGCCGACCATGGCGATGGTCACTTCGTGCTCAGGGTTGAGCTTGGCATCGACCACCTTGTCCCACTCGGACAGGTCGGCGCCGTTGCATTGCAGGCCGAAGCGCTCGACGACGAAGTCGTCCAGGCCCTGGGCGTGCAGTACACCCGGGATCTTGTAGATGGTGTCGACGTCTTCCAGGGAGATGACCGCGCGCTCTTCGACGTTGGTGAACAACGCGATCTTGCGGCGCGAGGAGGCATCGACCGGGTGGTCGGAACGGCAGATCAGCACGTCAGGCTGCAGGCCGATGGAGCGCAGCTCCTTGACCGAGTGCTGGGTCGGCTTGGTCTTGGTCTCGCCGGCAGTGGCAATGTACGGAACCAGCGTCAGGTGCATCAGCATGGCGCGCTTGGAGCCCACTTCGACACGCAGCTGGCGGATCGCCTCGAGGAACGGCTGCGACTCGATGTCACCCACGGTACCGCCGATTTCCACCAGGGCCACGTCGGCATCGCCGGCACCCTTGATGATGCGACGCTTGATCTCGTCGGTGATGTGCGGGATGACCTGGATGGTCGCGCCCAGGTAGTCACCACGGCGCTCCTTGCGCAGCACGTGCTCGTAGATACGGCCGGTGGTGAAGTTGTTGTTCTGGGTCATGGTGGTGCGGATGAACCGCTCGTAGTGGCCCAGGTCAAGGTCGGTCTCGGCGCCGTCGTGGGTGACGAACACCTCACCGTGCTGGAACGGGCTCATGGTGCCCGGATCGACGTTGATGTACGGATCCAGCTTGAGCATGGTGACCTTGAGCCCCCGCGCTTCCAGGATGGCCGCCAGGGAAGCCGAGGCAATGCCTTTCCCCAATGAAGAAACAACACCGCCCGTGACGAATATGTAGCGCGTCATGAAAAACCCTAGAAGTCTGCGTTAAGGCGGCCAGCGCCGCCGGAGAAAGCGAAGGAAGGCCGAAGCCCCCGATCACCTGCGTCAATCACAGTGCATCTCGAAAAACTGCCGCGTCTGTACAGACCGGGGAATCCCCGGCATGGAGCTCGCTCGTCATTTTAAGAATCAGCCCAGCAAAAAACTGCTTGGTAATCGGCAACTGCTGTGTTTTCGCGGAACCCACAGAAGTTGTATCAAGAAGGGAGGGTAGTCTACCGGAATGTACCCTTCAGCTCAAACCTTGCGCGTTCGTCGGCAGCTGCCAGTGAAGCTGGCAATCGGCCTGCCCGAGCATGGGCAGGTTGGCCACCGCCAGCAACTGCTCGCCGCGGTACAGCAACGGCAGGCGCGGGCGCACGAAATGCGGCACCTGCAGTTCGTTGAGCAGGCGCTTCAGGTCGCGCCGGCCACGGCCTGGAACGTCCATCGTCTCGCCGCCCTCACGGTAGGCGATATGCACGCCACCCGGCGCCTGCCCCTGCAGGCGCACGCTGCCGTTGCCGGGTAAAGGCAACGGCCATTCAGGCTCATCCCAGCGTTGCGGACCGATGGCGGGCTGCAACCAATCGCCGCTCAACCACCAGATGCGGGCCTGGCTGCGCACCAGGTGACCGTCGGTCAGTTTCCACACGGGCTGGGCATCGATTGCAGCGTCACGCAGGTCGGCCCAGCCGGCCCAATGGCGGGCGTCGGGCAACCGGGTCCGTGGGGCCAGCCAATGCTGCAAGGCATTGCGCTGGCGCGCAGGCGACAACGTGACCAGCGCCGCAAGGTCGAGCGAAGCCAGCCCTGCCCAGCAATCCGGCGCGCCCTCCCCAGCCACTGCCAGGTCGCTCTCTGCCAGCTCTTCGAGCAGCCCCTGCGCTTCGCCCAGGTGCTCGGCGCAGCGGGCCAGGTTCTGGCTGGCCTGCGGCCAGCGTTGCTGGAGCAGTGGAAACACGTCGTTGCGCAGGAAGTTGCGCGCGAAGGCGGTATCGCCATTGGTGGGGTCTTCGATCCAGTTCAGCCCATGGCTGCGCGCATGGTCATGCAGCTGCTGGCGTGAGCACGCCAGTAGCGGCCTGGCCAGCTTGCCCTGCCCTAGCCTGCGCTGCGCGGGCATGGCTGCCAGGCCACGCAGGCCGGCGCCGCGCAGCAGGCGAAAGAGCAAGGTTTCTGCCTGGTCTTCGCGGTGCTGGCCGGTGAACAGCACCTCGTCGGGACCCAGGATGCGCGCAAATGCCGCATAGCGAGCATCGCGAGCGGCCTGCTCGAGGCTGGCGCCTGGGGCGACCTGGACGTGGACGACGGTGAGTTCGATGCCCAGGCGGTCGCAGACTGCCTGGCAATGGGCTGGCCAGGTGTCGGCGGCAGATTGCAGGCCGTGGTGGATGTGGATGGCGTGCAGCGGGGGCGTGCCGTGGTTGCGGGCGTGTTCGGCCAGCAGGTGCAGGAGGACGGTGGAGTCGAGGCCGCCGGAGAAGGCGATGTGCCAGGCGGGGGCGTTCAGCCAGGGGGTGAGGTTGATCATGAAGGCCTCACTTGGCTTGAGATAGCCGTAGCCGCTTCGCGCCCCATCGCCGGCAAGCCGGCTCCCACACCGATTAATGTGGGAGCCGGCTTGCCGGCGATGGGGGCGCGAAGCGGCCCCGGTGTCTATCAGAGGCCGTAGCTCATCAGGCGCTCGTAACGACGGGCCAGCAGCGCGTCATTGTCGAACTTGCCGAGCATGTCCAGCTGCTGGACCAGGTCGGCACGGATGCTTTCGGACATCTTCGCCGGGTCACGATGGGCGCCGCCCAGCGGCTCCTGGATGACCTTGTCGACGATGTTCAGGCTCTTCAGGCGCTCGGCGGTGATGCCCATGGCCTCGGCGGCATCGGCGGCCTTGTCGGCGGTCTTCCACAGGATCGAGGCGCAACCTTCCGGCGAGATCACCGAATAGGTGGAGTACTGCAGCATGTTCAGCTGGTCGCACACACCGATGGCCAGCGCACCGCCGGAACCACCTTCACCGATCACGGTGGCGATGATCGGGGTCTTCAAGCGTGCCATGACGCGCAGGTTCCAGGCGATCGCTTCGCTCTGGTTGCGCTCTTCGGCGTCGATGCCAGGGTAGGCGCCCGGGGTGTCGATGAAGGTCAGGATCGGCATCTTGAAGCGCTCGGCCATTTCCATCAGGCGGCAGGCCTTGCGGTAGCCTTCAGGGCGCGGCATGCCGAAGTTGCGGCGCACCTTCTCGCGCACTTCGCGGCCCTTCTGGTGGCCGATGACCATGACCGCCTTGCCGTCCAGGCGCGCAGTACCGCCCACGATGGCGGCGTCGTCGGAGAAGTGGCGGTCGCCGTGCAGTTCTTCGAATTCGGTGAAGATGTGCTCCAGGTAGTCCAGGGTGTATGGACGACGCGGGTGACGGGCCAGGCGTGCGATCTGCCAGCTGGTCAGGTTGCCGAAGATGCTTTCGGTCAGGGTGTTGCTCTTGTCTTGCAGACGGGCAATTTCATCGCTGATGTTCAGCGAGTTGTCGTTGCCTACCAGGCGCAGGCCTTCGATCTTGGCTTGCAGGTCGGCAATCGGCTGTTCGAAATCGAGAAAATTCGGGTTCATAGTCATCCGTCTTGGGTCTACGGCCAGGCGGCCGGCCGGTTGATCCGTTTGGCGCCCTACCTTAAGGGATCAGGCGCATTCAGGTCGAGATTAAATTTGGTCGGTTCAACGATATTGCAGGAAGACGTTCTCACGCCCGAACTGGTCACGCAGCGCCTGAATCAGGCCGTCGGCGGGGTCGATTGACCACTGGTCGCCGAACTGCAACATGGCCTTGGCGTCGCTGCCGGTGTACTCGAGGGTGATCGGGCAACCGCCGCGATGGCGGGTGATCAACTCGCCCAGCCAATTCAGGCGATCGCCCTTGAGGGCATCGTGGGCCACCTTCAGCCGCAGGCTCTCGGCGAGCTTGGTGCGGGCGTCTTCCATGGTCATCACCTGCTTCACGCGCAGGCGCAGGCCACCGGAGAAATCGTCGTTGCTGACTTCGCCTTCGACGACGACCATCGCATCATTTTGCAACAATGCCTGGGCACCCATGAAGGCATCGGCAAACAGCGACGCCTCGATGCGCCCGGAGCGGTCGTCGAGGGTGACGAAGCCCATCTTGTCGCCCTTCTTGTTCTTCATCACCCGCAGGGCAATGATCATGCCGGCGATGGTCTGCGTCTCGCGCGAGGGCTTCAGGTCGATGATGCGCTGGCGGGCGAAGCGGCGGATCTCGCCTTCGTATTCATCGATCGGGTGGCCGGTGAGGTACACGCCCAGGGTGTCCTTCTCGCCCTTCAGGCGCTCCTTGAGGGTCAGCTCGCGCACCTTGCGGTGGTTGGCGTAGACGTCGGAGTCTTCCTCGACGAACAAGCCGCCGAACAGGTCGACGTGGCCGCTGTCGGCAGTGCGCGCGGTTTGCTCGGCCGCCTTGATGGCTTCTTCCAGGGCCGACAGCAAGGTTGCCCGGTTGATGTCGATGCTGGCGTGGTACGCCTTGATCTCGTCATGGAAGTGCGGGCCGAGGCGGTCCAGCGCACCACTGCGGATCAGCGCATCGAGGGTGCGCTTGTTGACCCGCTTGAGGTCGACGCGCTCGCAGAAGTCGAACAGGTCCTTGAACGGCCCGCCCTGGGCGCGCGCCTCGACGATCGCCTCCACCGGGCCTTCGCCGACCCCCTTGATCGCGCCCAGGCCATAGATGATGCGGCCGTCGTCGTTGACTGTGAACTTGAACTCGGAGGCATTCACATCCGGCGCATCGAGGCGCAGCTTCATGCTGCGCACTTCCTCGATCAGCACCACCACCTTGTCGGTGTTGTGCATGTCCGCCGAGAGTACCGCGGCCATGAACGGCGCCGGGTAGTGGGTCTTCAGCCATGCGGTCTGGTACGACACCAGGCCGTAGGCGGCGGAGTGGGATTTGTTGAAGCCGTAGCCGGCGAACTTCTCCACCAGGTCGAAGATGTTACCGGCCAGGTCCGCTTCGATATTGTTGGCCACGCAACCTTCGATGAAGCCACCGCGCTGCTTGGCCATCTCCTCGGGCTTTTTCTTGCCCATGGCCCGGCGCAGCATGTCGGCGCCGCCGAGGGTATAGCCCGCCATCACCTGGGCAATCTGCATCACCTGTTCCTGGTACAGGATGATGCCGTAGGTGGGTGCCAGCACCGGCTTGAGGCCTTCGTACTGGTAGTCGGAGTGCGGGTAGGCCAGCTCGGCGCGGCCGTGCTTGCGGTTGATGAAGTCGTCCACCATGCCCGACTGCAGCGGGCCAGGGCGGAACAGCGCCACCAGGGCGATGAGGTCTTCCAGGCAGTCGGGCTTGAGCTTTTTGATCAGCTCTTTCATGCCGCGCGATTCAAGCTGGAACACGGCCGTGGTCTCGGCCTTCTGCAGCAGCTCGTAGGTCTTGCGATCATCCAGCGGGATGAAGTCGATGTTGACCTCGGGCAGGTTGTTCTTGGCCTGCTCGCGGTTGATCGTCTCCATCGCCCATTTGATGATGGTCAGGGTACGCAGGCCGAGGAAGTCGAACTTGACCAGGCCGGCGGCCTCGACGTCGTCCTTGTCGAACTGGGTCACCAGGCCGCCGCCCTCTTCGTCACAGGCGATCGGCGAAAAATCGGTGAGCTTGGTCGGCGCGATCACCACGCCCCCGGCGTGCTTGCCGGTACCGCGGGTGACGCCCTCGAGCTTGAGCGCCATGTCCCAGATTTCCCGGGCATCCTCGTCGCCCTTGAGGAAGTCGCGCAGGATCTCTTCCTGCTCGTAGGCTTTCTCCAGGGTCATGCCCACTTCGAACGGGATCATCTTCGACAGGCGGTCGGCCAGGCCGTAGGACTTGCCCTGCACCCGCGCCACGTCGCGCACTACCGCCTTGGCGGCCATGGTGCCGAAGGTGATGATCTGGCTCACCGCGTTGCGCCCGTAGGCCTCGGCCACGTAGTCGATCACCCGGTCACGGCCATCCATGCAGAAGTCGACGTCGAAGTCGGGCATGGAAATACGTTCAGGGTTGAGGAAGCGCTCGAACAGCAGGTCGTAGGCCAGCGGGTCGAGGTCGGTGATCTTCAGCACGTAGGCCACCAGCGAACCTGCACCCGAACCCCGGCCGGGGCCGACCGGCACGCCGTTGTTCTTGGCCCACTTGATGAAGTCCATCACGATCAGGAAGTAACCGGGGAAGCCCATCTGGATGATGATGTCCAGTTCGAACTTCAGGCGGTCGAGGTAGAGCTGGCGCTTCTCTTCGTAATTGGGCGTGGTTTCCTTCGGCCAGAGCACGGCCAGGCGCTCTTCCAGGCCTTCGTGGGAAACATGGCGCAGGTAATCGTCGATGCCCATGCCATTGGGCGTGGGAAAATCGGGGAGGAAGTACTTGCCCAGCTGTACCTGGATATTGCAGCGCTTGGCGATTTCGACGGTGTTGGCGATCGCGTCGGGCAGGTCGCTGAACAGCTCGGCCATTTCCTGCGCACTTTTGAGGTACTGCTGGTCACTGTACATGCGCGGGCGGCGCGGATCGTCGAGGGTCCAGCCCTCACCGATGCATACGCGGCTTTCGTGGGCGTCGAAGTCCGATTGCTTGATGAAGCGCACGTCGTTGGTGGCCACCAGCGGCGCGCCCAGCTTGTCGGCCAGGGCCACGGCGGCGTGCACGTATTCTTCGTCGCCGGCACGGTTGGTGCGCTGCAGCTCGACGTAGAAGCGCTCGGGGAACATGCCCATCCAGTCGCGCAGCAGCGATGCAGCTTCATCGTCGCGGCCGGCCATCAGGGCCTGGCCGATATCGCCTTCCTTGCCCGCCGACAGGGCAATCAGCCCCTCGCTGGCCGGCGCGATCCATTCACGCTGGAGAATCACCAGGCCGTTGCGCTGGCCGTCGGTCCAGCCGCGCGAGATCAACTCGGTGAGGTTGCGGTAACCCTTGGGGTCCATGGCCAGGAAGCAGATGCGCGACAGTGGCGCCTCGGGGTCGGCGCCGGCCAGCCACAGGTCGGCACCGCAGATCGGCTTGATCCCGGCGCCCATCGCGGTCTTGTAGAACTTCACCAGCGAGCACATGTTGCTCTGGTCGGTGATCGCCACCGCCGGCATGTTCATCCCCGCCAGCGCCTTGGCCAGCGGCTTGATCCGCACCAGGCCGTCGACCAGCGAGAATTCGGAGTGGACGCGCAGGTGAACGAAGGGAACCGACATGGAAGATCCTGTAGCAGTGCTGAACACAAGGGCGGGATTGTAACGTAAATGCGCGGGGGATTTGGGGCTGCTTTGCAGCCCATTCGCCGGCAAGCCGGCTCCCACGGGAATCGGTGACAGCGCAGATTTCGTGGGAGCCGGCTTGCCGGCGAATGGGCCGCAAGGCGGCCCCGATCGGCTAGATCAGAGAATCAGTGACGCCTTCACGGGCTTCCCAGGCCGCCCGTACCGGTGCAAAGGAACGCCGGTGAATAGGCGTAGGCCCCAAGCGCGCCAGGGCCTCCAGGTGCACAGGCGTCGGGTAGCCCTTGTGCCCGCCCATGCCATAACCCGGATAGATCAGCTCGAACGCGCTCATCTCCCGGTCACGGGTCACCTTGGCCAGGATCGATGCGGCAGCGATCGCCGGCACCTGGCTATCGCCCTTGATCACCGGCGCCGCAGGCACTGCCAGCTTGGGGCAGCGGTTACCGTCGATCAGCGCAAGCTTGGGCGTGACGCTCAAGCCTTCCACCGCACGCTGCATGGCCAGCATGGTGGCCTGCAGGATGTTCAGGCGGTCGATTTCCTCCACCTCGGCGCGTGCGATGCAAAAGCTCAGGGCTTTTGCGCAAATCTCGTCGAACAGCGCTTCACGTTTGGCTTCGGTCAGTTTTTTCGAATCATTGAGGCCAAGGATCGGCCGAGCCGGGTCGAGAATCACCGCGGCAGTGACCACCGCGCCGCACAGCGGGCCGCGGCCCACTTCATCGACGCCGGCGACCAGGTCTTCGACCAGGTTGAAATCCAGTCCTATCTGCATATCAGCGAGCCTTGAGCAAAGCCAGCACCGCATCCGCCGCCTGGTTGGAGGCGTCGCGGCGCAAGGTGCGGTGAATCTCGTCGAAGCGCTCGGTCTGCTGGCTGCCATCGGCCACCAACGGCGCCAGGGCCGTGGCCAGGGCTTCGCTGGTGGCGGCATCCTGCAGCAGCTCGGGTACCAGTTCGCGCTGGGCGAGCAAGTTCGGCAACGACACGTAGGGGCTTTTTACCAGGCGCTTGAGAATCCAGTAGGTCAGCGGCGCCAGGCGATAGGCGACGACCATCGGCCGCTTGTACAGCAGCGCTTCCAGGGTCGCGGTACCCGAGGCAATCAGCACCGCATCGCAGGCTGCCAGCGCCTGGTGCGACTGGCCATCGAGCAGGGTCAACGGCAATTGGCGGCCTGCCAGCATCTGCTCGATCTGCTCGCGCCGCGCGGCATTGGCGCAAGGCAGCACGAAGCGCACACCCGGCACCTGCTCGCACAGGCGCTGGGCGGCATCGAGGAACAAAGCCCCCAGGCGCCCCACCTCGCCCCCGCGGCTTCCGGGCATCAATGCCACCAACGGGCCTTCAGCCAGGCCCAGGGCCTGGCGCGCCGCCTGACGGTCGGCATCCAGCGGGATGGTATCGGCCAGCGGATGGCCGACGAAGCGCACGGGTACGCCCTGCTCCTCGTAGAAGCGCGCCTCGAACGGCAGCAAGGTCAGCATCAGGTCGCAACCTTCACGGATCTTCAGCACGCGCTTCTGCCGCCAGGCCCAGACCGACGGGCTGACGTAGTGCACGGTCTTGATCCCGACCTGGCGCAGTTTCAATTCGATGTTGAGGGTGAAATCGGGGGCGTCGATGCCGATGAACACATCGGGCTTTTCGGCGATCAGCGTCTGAATCAACTGCTTGCGCCGCTTGAGCAGCTCGCGCAGGCGCCCCAGCACCTCGACCAGGCCCATGACCGCGAGGCGTTCCATGGGGAAGTAAGACTGCAGGCCTTCGGCTTCCATCAACGGGCCGCCGACGCCGATAAACCGTACATCGGGATGGCGCGCCTTGAGGGCGCGCATCAAGCCAGAACCCAGAATATCGCCGCTGGCCTCACCCGCAACCAGGGCTACGCAAAGCTGCGCCATGTCAGCGGGTGATGCCGCGGGCGGAGTTCACGATCGACTGGCGGAACAGATCGACCTCGGGGTGCTTGACGCTCAGTTCGTCCAGCTCCTTGATCGCCTCTTCGACGGTCAGGCCCTGGCGGTAGACGATCTTGTAGGAGCGGCGCAGGGCGTGAATCACTTCGTCGCTGAAACCGCGGCGGCGCATGCCTTCGAAGTTCATGCTGCGGGCTTCGGCGGGGCTGCCGAAGACGGTGACGAAGGCCGGCACGTCCTTGCCGATCGCCGTACCCATGCCGGAAAACGCATGCGCGCCGATATGGCAGTACTGGTGCACCAGGGTGAAGCCGGACAGGATCGCCCAGTCACCGACATGCACATGGCCGGCAAGCGCGGTGTTGTTGACCAGGATGCAATGATTGCCGATCACGCTGTCATGGCCGATGTGGGCGTAGGCCATGATCAGGTTGTGGTCACCCAGGGTGGTTTCGTAACGGTCCTGGACCGTGCCACGGTGAATGGTCACACCTTCGCGAATCACATTGTGATCGCCGATCACCAGGCGAGTCGGCTCCCCCTTGTACTTGAGGTCCGGGGTGTCTTCGCCAATCGAGGAAAACTGGTAGATGCGGTTGTGCTTGCCAATGCGCGTCGGGCCCTTGAGCACCACGTGCGGGCCGATGACCGTGCCTTCGCCGATTTCCACATCAGGCCCGACAATCGACCACGGGCCAACCTCGACACCCGCGGCCAGCTTGGCCGAGGGGTCGATGATCGCCCGTGGGTCAATCGAACTCATAGGGAGCGTTCCGCACAGGTGATTTCTGCCGAGCAGACCGGCTTGCCGTCGACCAGGGCGCGGCACTCGAACTTCCAGATCATGCTCTTGCGGCTGAGGAACTTGGCTTCCAGCACCAGCTGGTCGCCCGGCAGCACCGGCTGGCGGAAGCGCAGCTTGTCGGAGCCGACGAAGTAGTACAGGGTGCCATCGGCGGGCTTGGTATCAAGCATCTTGAAACCAAGGATGCCGGCCGCCTGGGCCATCGCTTCGATGATCAGCACGCCCGGCATGATCGGGTGCGCTGGGAAGTGGCCATTGAAGAACGGCTCGTTGATGCTGACATTCTTGTAGGCACGAATGCTCTGGGCCTCGAAATCCAGGTCCGTCACGCGATCCACCAGCAGGAACGGGTAACGGTGAGGCAGGTATTCGCGAATCTCGTTGATGTCCATCATTTCGGGGGGAAGCCTGTAATAAGAATAGGGAGCGCAGGTGCTGACCGCACGCTCCTTTTGCAATCCAAAGAGGAGCCAGCTAGCGACTGTTCACTCTTGCTCAGGAAAATGGTATCAGCCTTCTGATGTCGGCTGGCCACCTGAGGTCACGGTATCGACACGTTTTTCCAGCTGCTGGAGACGCTTGGACATGTCGTCCAGCTGGCGGATACGCGCGGCGCTCTTGCGCCAGTCAGCCAGGGGCTGCATGGCAGTACCGGAAGAGTAGGCACCCGGTTCGGTGATCGAACGGGTCACCATGGTCATCCCGGACACGAATACGTTGTCGCACACCTCGATGTGGCCGACCATACCGACGCCGCCGGCGATGGTACAGTGCTTGCCGATGCGCGTGCTGCCGGAGATCCCGACGCAGGCAGCCATCGCCGTGTGCTCACCGATCTGAACGTTGTGGGCGATCTGGATCTGGTTGTCGAGCTTGACCCCATCGGCGATCCGCGTGTCGGACAGCGCGCCGCGGTCAACGGCGGTGTTCACGCCGATTTCAACGTCATCACCGATGGTGACGCCGCCAATCTGGGCGATCTTGCGCCAAACGCCCTTCTCGTTGGCAAAGCCGAAGCCCTCGCCACCGATTACAGCGCCCGACTGGATGACCACACGCTTGCCGATGGTCACGTCGTGGTACAGCGTGACCCGTGGCGCCAGCCAGCCGCCCTCGCCGACCACGCAGCGGGCACCGATCACGCAATGCGCACCGATGCTGACGTTGGCGCCAATGCACGCACCGCTCTCGATGACCGCGAACGGCCCGATGCTGGCGCTGGCATCCACCTGGGCATCCTCGGCAACCACGGCGCTGGGATGAATACCCGCCTCAGCCTTGGGCTTGGGATCGAACAGGTGGGAAATGCGCGCGTACGCCAGGTACGGGTCGGGCACGATCAGGGCATTGCCGGCAAAACCTTCGGCGTCCGCAGCCTTGAGCAGCACCGCGGCAGCCTGGCTGTTGTCCAGGAATTTGCGGTACTGCGGGTTGGCCAGGAAGCTCAGTTGGCCGGGGCCAGCCTCCTGCAAGGTGGCCAGCCCGGTGATCTGCAGCGCCTCAGGGCCTTGGAGTGTGGCCCCGAGGGCCTCGGCCAGCTGGCCGAGCGTCATGGTCACGGTCATATCAACGGGCTTGGTTCATGCGCTCGATGACTTGGCGGGTGATGTCGTACTGAGGTTTGACATCGATGACCGCACCGCGCTCGAGAACCAGGTCGTAACCGCCCTTCTTGATCACTTCCTCGACAGCGCCATCGAGCTTGGGCTTGAGCTGCTTGAGCATGTCGCGGTCGGCAACAGCCTTGGCTTCGTTCAGCTCCTTGGACTGGAACTGGAAGTCACGGGCTTTCTGCTTGAATTCGAGCTCCAGGCGCTCACGCTCAGGCTGCGCCATTTTGTCGCCGCCTTTGATCAAACGGTCCTGGATGCCTTTGGCGCTGCTTTCCAGGCTCTTGAGCTTGGTCAGCTGCGGGCCGAACTTCTTCTCGGCATCGACCGCGTACTTCTTGGCGGCATCGGATTCGAGCAGGGCCATCTGATAGTTCAGCACGGCAACCTTCATTTCGGCGAAAGCCGGGGTGGCGACCAGCGCCGCGGCCAGTACGGCCAGTTGAGTCAACTTACGCACGATGCACTCCTGGATAAACCGTTGTCGTTAAGCAAGGGCCGACCTTAGAAGGTCTGGCCCAGAGAGAATTGGAACACCTGGGTATCGGCATCGTCCGGCTTCTTCACCGGCATCGCCAGGCTGAAGCTCAACGGGCCCAGGGCCGTGATCCAGGTAACGCCCAGGCCAACGGAGCTGGCCATGCCCGAGAAGCCGACCTTTTCGCAATCCGGCTTGCTGCCGCAGTTGGTGTCGAACACGTTACCCACATCCCAGAACACGGAGGTGCGCAGCGAACGCTGGTCCTTGACGAACGGCAGCGGGAACAGCAGCTCGACGCCACCTTGCACCAGCACATTGCCACCGAACGGCAGCGGATCCTGGTCCGGGTCAGCAATGGTGCCTGGGTTCTTGCCGGTACTTGGCGTACTGCGTGGGCCCAGGCTGCTGTCCTTGAAGCCACGGACGGAGTTGAAGCCACCCGCGTAGTAGTTCTCGTAGAACGGCAGGCCGGAAGTACCACCGAAACCATCACCATAGCCCAGTTCCGTGTGCAGGCGCAGGGTGTAGTTGTTGGTGATCGGCTTGAACAGCTGGCCACGGTAGTCGAGCTTGTAGAACGACAGGTCGCTGCCCGGGATGGTCGATTCCAGGGTCAGGCTCTGGGAGTGGCCACGGGTCGCCAGCACGCCTTTGTTCAGGGTCGATTCGGACCAGCCGATCGAAGCCTTGAAGTTCAGGAAGTTGTCGCCTTCTTCCTTGAGGAAGTCGAAGATCTCGTCAACGGTGTACTTGCCGGTCTTGATCTTGTCCTGCTGCACGCTCAGGCCGTAGGTCAGGCGCGAAGTTTCGCTGATCGGGTAGCCCAGGCTGACGCCCGCGCCGTAGCTGTCGACCGCGTAGCTTGCCACGTCGACATCGAGGTCGTCGTAGTCGGTGCTGCGGTAGAAGGCGTTGTAACCCAGGCTCACGCCGTCGGCAGTGAAGTAGGGATCGACGTAACCGAAGTTGTAGCGGGTCTGGTACTCGGAACGGGTCAGGCCGATGGACACCTTGTTACCGGTACCCAGGAAGTTGCTCTGGCTGATCGAACCACCGAGGATCAGGCCGGCGCTCTGGGCGAAACCGACGCTGGCGGTGATCGAGCCGGAAGCCTGCTCTTCGACGCTGTAGTTGACGTCGACCTGGTCGTCGGTGCCTGGCACCGGCGGGGTCTCGACGTTGACTTCCTTGAAGAAGCCCAGGCGCTCGAGGCGAGTCTTGGACTGGTCGATCAGGTAGGTCGAAGCCCAGCCGCCTTCCATCTGACGCATCTCGCGACGCAGCACTTCGTCTTCGGTCTTGGTGTTGCCACGGTAGTTGATGCGGTTGACGTAGGCACGCTTGCCCGGGTCGACCACGAACATGATGTCGACGGTGTGGTCCTGGTCGTTCGGCTGTGGCACGCCGTTGACGTTGGCGAAGGTGTAGCCCTCGTTACCCAGGCGACGGGTGATCAGCTCGGACGTGGTGGTCATCACCTTGCGCGAGAATACCTGGCCCGGCTGCACCAGCAGCAGCGACTTGACCTGGTCTTCCGGCACCTTGAGGTCACCGGAGAGCTTCACGTCGCGGACGGTGTATTTCTCGCCTTCGTTGACGTTGACGGTGATGTAGACATGCTTCTTGTCCGGGGTGATCGACACCTGGGTAGAGGCGATGTCCATGTTGATGTAGCCGCGGTCCAGGTAGTAGGAACGCAGGCGCTCCAGGTCACCGGAGAGTTTCTCGCGGGCATACTTGTCGTCGTTCTTGAAGAACGACAGCCAGTTGGTGGTCTTCAGTTCGAACAGCTGCGACAGCTCTTCATCGTCGAACACGGTGTTGCCGACGATGTTGATGTGCTGGATGGCCGCGACCGTGCCTTCGTTGATCTTGATCTTCAGCGCGACGCGGTTGCGCGGCTGCGGCACCACTTCGGCGTCGACTTCGGCCGAGTAGCGGCCCTGGGCCACGTACTGGCGCTGCAGCTCGTTACGCACGCCTTCAAGGGTGGCACGCTGGAAGATTTCGCCTTCGGCCAGGCCCGATTGCTTCAGGCCCTTCATCAGGTCTTCGGTGCTGATCGCCTTGTTGCCTTCGATCTCGATGCTCGACACCGACGGGCGCTCGACCACGTTGATGATCAGGACATTGCCGTCGCGGTTCAGCTGGATGTCCTGGAAGAAGCCGGTCTTGAACAGCGAGCGGGTCGATTCCACCAGGCGGCGGTCATCGGCCTGGTCGCCGACGTTGAGCGGCAAGGCACCGAAGACGCTGCCGGCGGATACCCGCTGCAGGCCGTTGACACGAATATCGGAGATGGTGAAGGACTCGGCGTGAACTTCAGCGATCATCAGTGCGGAGAGGACCGCAGTTAGCAGCAGACGTTTCATGAAGTCCTTTTATTCCAACTGGCAATAAACAACCTGCCGCGAAGTGGCGGCAGGTTCGCAATGCGAAGCTTTTATAGTCGACCCAGATCGTTGATCAGGGCGAGCAACATCACCCCTACGACCAAACTGATACCGATCTGGACCCCCCAACCTTGCACCCGATCGGACAGCGGACGACCGCGCGCCCACTCGACCAGGTAAAACAGCAAATGCCCCCCATCCAGTACGGGAATGGGCAGCAGGTTAAGAACCCCCAGGCTTATGCTCAGGTAGGCCAGGAAATTCAGGAAATCCCCCACGCCGGACTGGGCTGAAGCGCCCGCCACTTTAGCAATGGTTATCGGTCCGCTCAAGTTTTTTACCGAGAGCTCCCCGAACAGCATTTTCTTCAGCGATTCGAGGGTCAGCACACTCATGTTCCAGGTGCGCGACAGTCCCTCGCCCACGGCCTCCAGCGGGCCGTAGCTGACTTCGCGGAGCATGCTGGCTGGCCATTCGCCGCCTTTCACGCCCGCACCCAGGTAGCCGCCCGAGGCCTTGCCCTCACCCTTGCGGGCCAGGGTTACCGGCACTTCCAGGGCCGCGCCGTCACGCTCGACGCGCAGCATGACCTTGGCCTCGGGGCGAGCGCGCACGCTGTCGACCAGCTGCTGCCAGTCCTTGAGCGCCACACCATCGAGGGCCAGCAGGCGGTCGCCGGTTTTCAGGCCAGCCGCCGCGGCTGGGCCCTTGGCATCGATCTCGGCCAGCACCGGCTCAAGCGCCGGGCGCCAAGGGCGCAGCCCAAGAGACTGGATCGGGTCGGGCTCGTCGGCACCCTTGAGCCAGCTGTCGAGCTTTATCTGCAGCTGGCGCTCGGCGCTGGCGCCTTCGTCACGCACGCCAACCTGCAGCGTGCCGCTCTCGCCCAGGCGCCGGACCAGTTGCAGGTTGACCGCAGACCAACCGCTGGTCGGTTTGCCATCGACCGAGACAATTTCCTGGCCCGCCATCAGCCCGACGGAAGCCGCCAAGCTGTCCGGCTCGACAGCCCCGATCACCGGGCGAATCTGCTGGGTACCCAGCATCGCCAGGATCCAGAAGAACACGATGGCCAGGAGGAAGTTGGCAATGGGGCCGGCCGCCACGATGGCGATTCGCTGGCGCACCGATTTGCGATTGAACGACTGCTCCACCAGCGCCGGCGGCACTTCGCCTTCGCGCTCGTCGAGCATTTTCACGTAGCCGCCCAAAGGGATCGCCGCCACCACGAACTCGGTGCCCTGGCGGTCATGCCAGCGCAGCAGTGGCGTACCAAAACCCACGGAAAAACGCAGTACCTTCACGCCACAGCGGCGAGCGACCCAGAAGTGGCCGAATTCGTGGAACGTGACCAGTACACCCAGGGCCACCAGGGTGCCGATAATCATGTAGAGCGCAGTCATGTCTATCTCCGAATGACGTTCAGCCAAACCCTGGGCAGGGTGTCAGCGGCCGTGGCGGCGAAGCCACTCGCGGGCCAGTTCGCGGGCGCGCTGGTCGGCGGCAAACACCGCATCCAGCGAGGGCAGCGGCACCACAGGCTCCTGGTCGAGCACCTGTTCGATCATACCCGCGATCTCCGGGAAGCGGATACGCCGCTCGAGAAATGCCTCGACCGCCACCTCGTTGGCAGCGTTGAGCACCGCCGGGGCACTGTTGCCCGCCTCGGCGGCCTGGCGTGCCAGGCGCAGGCACGGGAAGCGCTGCTCGTCGGGCGCCTGGAAGTCCAGGCGGGCGATGGCGAACAGATCGAGCGGGGCGACCCCCGAATCGATCCGCTCGGGCCAGGCCAGGGCGTTGGCGATGGGGGTGCGCATGTCCGGGTTGCCCAACTGGGCCAGCACCGAACCGTCGACGTAATCGACCAGCGAATGGATCACGCTCTGCGGGTGCACCACCACTTCGACCTTGGCCGGCGCCGCATCGAACAGCCAGCAGGCCTCGATCAGCTCCAGGCCCTTGTTCATCATGCTCGCCGAATCCACCGAGATCTTGCGGCCCATGGACCAGTTCGGGTGCGCACAGGCCTGCTCGGGCGTGACATCGGCCAGTGCCGCCTGCGGCGTTTCACGGAACGGCCCGCCCGAGGCGGTCAGCAGGATGCGGCGCACCCCCACCTGGCTCAGGCCACGGCCGTAATCGCCCGGCAGGCACTGGAAGATCGCGTTGTGCTCGCTGTCGATCGGCAGCAGCACCGCGCCGCTCTGGCGCACGGCGTCCATGAACAGCGCGCCGGACATCACCAGCGCTTCCTTGTTGGCCAGCAGCACCTTCTTGCCGGCCTGCACGGCCGCCAGGGTCGGGCGCAAGCCCGCGGCGCCGACGATGGCGGCCATCACGGCATCCACCTCGGGCGCCGCGGCGACTTCACAGAGGCCCGCCTCCCCTTCCAACACTTGGGTGGCGCAAGCGGCCGCCGCAAGGCCTTCACGCAGGCGCAAAGCCGCCTCGGCGCTGGGCACCACGGCAAAGGCAGGACGATGGCGCAAGCACAGGGCCAACAGCTCATCGACGCGCGAATAACCGCTCAGGGCGAACACCTGGTAGCGCTCGGGGTGACGCGCAATGACATCCAGGGTGCTCAGGCCGATCGAACCGGTCGCCCCGAGTACGGTAATGCGCTGCAGTGCACTCACATCACACCCCATTCGGCCGCCCACAACAGCACCGCGAACAGCGGGATGGCCGCCGTCAGGCTGTCGATGCGGTCGAGCACGCCGCCGTGGCCCGGCAGCAGGTTGCTGCTGTCCTTGATCCCGGAGCGGCGCTTGAACATGCTCTCGGTCAGGTCACCGACCACCGACGCCATGACCACCAGCGCAGCGCCCAGCAGCCCCAGCAGGATCTGCCCGACACCCCAGTCACGGCTGATGCCGACCACCAGGGTAATCACCAGGCTGACCGCAAGGCCGCCATACACGCCTTCCCAGCTCTTGCCCGGGCTGACCAGCGGCGCCAGCTTGCGCTTGCCGAAGGCCCGGCCGGAGAAATAGGCACCGATATCGGCGGCCCATACCAGCACCATGACCGACAGGATCAACCAGTTGCCCAGCTGCCAGTGCTTGAGCAGGATCAGCCCTTGCCAGGCCGGCAGCAGGATCAGCAGCCCGATCAGCAGCCGGCAGGCGGCGCTGGCCCAGAGTTCGCTACTGCGCGGGTAGGTGAGTACCAGCCAAGTTGCCAGCCCCCACCAGATCACCGACGCACCGAGCACCCAGGGCGCCAGGTCGGGCATCAGATAGAGCAGCATCAGCGCCCCGGCGACCACGGCAGCGTAGGCGATGCGCAGCGGCTGGGCCATCAAGCCGGCCAGACGCGCCCACTCCCAGGCACCGAGGGTCACCACGAAGCCGATGAACAGGGCGAAATCCCCACCTTCGAGCAGGAAAAATCCACCCAGCGCGATCGGCAGCAGGATCAGCGCGGTAATGATGCGTTGTTTAAGCATTAAGCACGAGCTCCAGCCTCGACCTGCTCGCTGGTCTTACCAAAGCGGCGCTGGCGCGAAGCGAAATCGGCCAGGGCAGTGCGCATGGCCTCGTGTTTGAAGTCCGGCCAATACAGGTCGGAGAAGTACAGTTCGGCGTAGGCCAGCTGCCACAGCAGGAAGTTGCTGATGCGGTGCTCGCCACCGGTACGGATGCACAGGTCTGGCAACGGCAGCTCGCCCGTGGCCAGGCAGGTCTGCAGCAGGCCCGGGGTGATGTCGTCCGGGCGCAGATGGCCGGCCTGGACCTCACGCGCCAGACGCTGGGCAGCCTGGGCAATGTCCCACTGGCCACCATAATTGGCGGCGATCTGCAGGATGAAGCGATTATTGCCCGCGGTCAGCGCTTCGGCTTCGCGCATGGCGGCCTGCAGCTCCGGGTGAAAACGCGAACGGTCACCGATGATGCGCAGGCTGATGTTGTTCTCGTTGAGGCGCTTGGCCTCACGGCGCAGCGCCGAGAAGAACAGCTCCATCAACGCCCCGACCTCTTCGGCCGGGCGCTGCCAGTTCTCGCTGGAAAACGCGAACAGGGTCAGCACCTCGACGCCGGACTTGGCGCAGACTTCGATGACCGCACGCACGGCATCGACGCCGGCCTTGTGCCCGGCAACGCCGGGCAACAGGCGCTTCTTCGCCCAGCGATTGTTGCCATCCATGATGATCGCGACGTGACGCGGCACCGAAGAGGGTGCCGCCAGCTTGGTCTTTTCCATTAAAAAACCTCGGCCTTAGACGGCCAACAGGTCCTTTTCCTTGGCTTTGTACGCAGCGTCGACTTCGGCGACGAACTTGTCGGTCAGCTTCTGGATCTCGTCGGCAGCGCGACGCTCTTCGTCTTCGCTGATGGCCTTGTCCTTGGTCAGCTTCTTCAGCTCTGCCAGGGCATCACGGCGCACGTTGCGCACGGCAACCTTGGCATCTTCGCAAACGCCACTGGCCTGCTTGGTGTAGCCCTTGCGGGTTTCCTCGGTCAGGGCCGGCATCGGTACGCGGATGGTGGTACCGGCGCTGGACGGGTTCAGGCCGAGGTCGGAGGTCAGGATGGCCTTCTCGATGGCGGCGCTGAGGTTCTTGTCGTGGGCGACAATCTTCAGGGTCCGGGCATCTTCGACGGAAATAGCGGCCACCTGGTTCAGCGGCATCTCGCTACCCCAGGCGGTGACCTTGACGCTGTCCAGGATGCTTGGGTGGGCGCGACCGGTACGGATGGACGCCAGGTTGCGGCCCAGGGCCTCGATGGACTTGCCCATGCGGTCCTGGGCGTCTTTCTTGATGTCGTTGATCATTTTTGAACTTCCTCGATCAGGGTTCCTTCCGCGCCGCCATGCACGATGTTCAGCAGGGCGCCGGGTTTGTTCATGTTGAAGACGCGCAGCGGCATCTTGTGGTCGCGGCACAGACAGATTGCCGTCAGGTCCATCACGCCCAGCTTGCGATCCAGCACTTCATCGTAGGTAAGATGATCGAACTTCTCGGCATGCGGGTCCTTGAATGGATCTGCAGTGTATACACCATCGACCTTGGTTGCCTTCAATACCACGTCGGCATCGATTTCGATGGCGCGCAGGCAAGCGGCGGAGTCAGTGGTGAAGAACGGGTTGCCGGTACCGGCAGCGAAGATAACGACTTCCTTGGCGTTCAGGTGACGCATGGCTTTGCGGCGATCGTAGTGATCGGTCACGCCCACCATGGAAATGGCCGACATGACGATGGCGGTAATGTTTGCCCGCTCCAGCGCGTCGCGCATGGCCAGGCCATTCATTACGGTTGCCAGCATGCCCATGTGGTCGCCGGTGACGCGGTCCATGCCGGCTGCACTGAGCGCCGCACCACGGAACAGGTTGCCACCACCAATGACCAGGCCTACCTGGACGCCGATGCCGACCAGCTGGCCGACTTCCAGCGCCATGCGATCCAGGACCTTGGGGTCGATCCCGAACTCTTCCGAGCCCATCAGGGCCTCGCCGCTAAGTTTGAGTAGAATGCGTTTATAGCGAGCCTGATGACCACTGCCCTGCTGAGCCATTGCGAATCTCTCCTGCGGCGTTTGTAAAAAATTCTGGCGGGCTGCTTGAGCCTGCATGTAACTCTAACGTGACGCAGCAACTGCGTCAGCGAGCGACGGTCTGGTAAACCGCTCCCGCTTTGACAAAGAGGCTGCGCGCGTGAGCGGGCAGCCTCTTTGGGGCGACAGACGGGGCTGTCTTACTGCTTGGCAGCAGCTACCTGAGCGGCAACTTCAGCAGCGAAGTCGTCGACTGGCTTCTCGATGCCTTCGCCAACCTTGAAGTAGGTGAAGGAAACGATTTCAGCACCGGCTTTCTTGGCCAGTTCGCCAACTTTGACTTCCGGGTTCATCACGAAAGCTTGCTCTTTCAGCGACGCTTCGGCTTTGAACTTGGTGATACGACCGTTGATCATGTTCTCAACGATGTTTTCCGGCTTGCCGGCGATCTTGTCGGCGTTCAGCTGCAGGAAGACGTTCTTCTCGCGCTCGATGGCCTCGGCGGAGATTTCCGACGCGTCCAGGAACTCTGGGTTCGAAGCTGCAACGTGCATGGCGATGTTCTTGGCCAGGTCGACGTCGCCGCCTTTCAGAACCACGACAGCACCGATCTTGTTGCCGTGCAGGTAGGCGCCGACAACGTCGCCTTCAACGCGCGCCAGGCGACGGATGTTGACGTTTTCGCCGCACTTGGCAACCAGGGCTTCACGAGCCGCTTCACGCGAAGCGATCAGCGGAGCTGCGTCGGTCAGCTTCTGGGCGAAGGCTTCTTCGAGGCTTTCGGCGACGAAGTTCTTGAAGTCGTCTTGCAGGGCCAGGAAGTCGGTCTGCGAGTTCACTTCCAGCAGGACGGCGGATTTACCGTCGGCCTTGACCGCGATAGCGCCTTCAGCAGCGACGTTGCCAGCCTTTTTGGCGGCCTTGATGGCGCCCGAGGCACGCATGTCGTCAATGGCTTTCTCGATGTCGCCGCCGGCCTTTTCCAGGGCCTTCTTGCAATCCATCATGCCTTCGCCGGTACGCTCGCGCAGTTCTTTCACCAGCGCTGCAGTAATTGCTGCCATTTCAAAATCCTCTTGGAAAGTTTTTCAACCATTCCACCCGCTCGTCACGGGCGTTCAATTCTGCAAATCCGCTGTTTCTGATTCAGCCGGCCCATGATGCGGGGCGCATGCTGACAGCAGGATTTCAAGGTGGCAAAAAGGGGGCAAAGCCCCCTTTTCGCGTGCCAAGTAGACGCTAGCGCCTATTACTCAGCAGCTGGTGCAGCCGCTTCTTCAGCGTAGACTTCGGTGCCGCCGGCAACATTGTTGCGGCCGCGGATGACGGCGTCAGCCATCGAAGTCATGTACAGCTCGATAGCGCGAATGGCGTCATCGTTACCTGGGATAACGAAGTCAACGCCTTCTGGGCTGCTGTTGGTATCGACAACGCCGATGACCGGGATGCCCAGCTTGTTGGCTTCGGTGATGGCAATGCGCTCGTGGTCAACGTCGATCACGAACAGGGCATCAGGCAGGCCGCCCATGTCCTTGATACCACCCAGGCTGCGGTCCAGTTTTTCCAGATCGCGGGAACGCATCAGGGCTTCTTTCTTGGTCAACTTGGCGAAGGTGCCATCGTCGGCCTGGGTTTCCAGGTCGCGCAGACGCTTGATCGAAGCACGGATGGTCTTGTAGTTGGTCAGCATGCCGCCCAACCAACGGTGGTCAACGTATGGCGAACCGCAACGAGCAGCTTGCTCGGCGACGATCTTGCCGGCGGAACGCTTGGTGCCGACGAACAGGATCTTGTTCTTGCCCTGGGCCAGGCGCTCAACGAACGACAGAGCGTCGTTGAACATCGGCAGGGTTTTTTCCAGGTTGATGATGTGGATCTTGTTACGCGCGCCGAAAATGAACTTGCCCATTTTCGGGTTCCAGTAACGGGTCTGGTGGCCGAAGTGCACACCGGCCTTCAGCATATCGCGCATATTGACTTGGGACATGATAGTTCCTTGATAAGTCGGGTTGGGCCTCCACGTATCCCAATGACCAACCCATGCAGCCGAACCGCAGTTCGAAGTTGCCGGGCACCCAGGTCATCGTGTCGACACGTGTGTGGGTTTAAGGCTGACGGGGTCGTCCCCGAAAGCGGCGCATTTTATACCACAGACCGCGGGCGAACGGAACCCGGATAAAGGCACGTCCGTCAGCGGTTTTTGCAGCACCCCGGCAAACAGGCCAGAATGCCCTCTATAGACAGCAGCATGGCCGCCTTTATCCCGACAGAATGCCGCCCTGCTCTGCTAGAATCCGGCCTTTCCCGTTTGTTCGCGCCGTGCACGGCGCCGTAGAGAGCCTGTAATGACCGTCACCATCAAGACCGCAGAAGACATCGAGAAGATGCGCATCGCCGGCCGCCTGGCCGCCGAAGTGCTGGAGATGATCGAAGAACACGTCAAGCCCGGTGTCACCACCGAAGAACTCGACCGCATCTGCCACGACTACATCGTCAACGTCCAGCAGGCGATCCCGGCCCCGCTCAACTACAAGGGCTACCCCAAGTCGATCTGCACCTCGATCAACCATGTGGTCTGCCACGGCATCCCCAATGACAAGCCGCTCAAGGATGGCGACACGCTCAACATCGACATCACCGTGATCAAGGACGGCTACCACGGCGACACCAGCCGCATGTTCCACGTTGGCAGCGTGCCGGTATGGGCCGAGCGCCTGTCCAAGGTCACCCAGGAGTGCATGTACAAGGCCATCGAACTGGTCAAGCCGGGCTGCCGCCTGGGCGACATCGGCGAAGTGATCCAGAAGCATGCCGAAAAGAACGGCTTCTCGGTGGTGCGCGAGTTCTGCGGCCATGGCATCGGCAAGGTGTTCCATGAAGAGCCGCAGATCCTCCACTACGGCAAGGCCGGCACCGGCATGGAGCTCAAGGAAGGCATGACCTTCACCATCGAGCCGATGATCAACCAGGGCAAGGCCGACACCAAGGTGCTGGGCGACGGCTGGACCGCCATCACCAAGGACCGCAAGCTCTCCGCCCAGTGGGAACACACCCTGGTGGTGACCGCGACCGGCTACGAGATCTTCACCCTGCGCAAGGACGACACCATCCCGCGCACCTCGGCCTGATTACGCCAAGGGCTACCCCTACGACAGGAACGCGACGCGATGCCCCAGGTGGATCCCGAGCTGTTCGACCGCGGCCAGTTCCAGGCGGAACTGGCCCTCAAGGCGAGCCCCATCGCCGCCTTCAAGAAAGCCATCCGCCAGGCCGGCGAGGTGCTCGACAAGCGTTTTCGCGAAGGCCGCGAAATCCGCCGCCTGATCGAGGACCGCGCGTGGCTCGTCGACAACATCCTGCAACAGGCCTGGAAGCAGTTCGACTGGGGCGACCCTAGCGGTATCGCCCTGATCGCCGTGGGCGGCTACGGGCGCGGCGAACTGCACCCGCACTCGGACATCGACCTGCTGATCCTGCTGGGCGCCGCCGAGCATGAACAGTACCGCGATGCCATCGAGCGCTTTCTCACCCTGCTGTGGGACATCGGCCTGGAAGTCGGCCAGAGCGTGCGCACCGTCGATGAATGCGCCGAACAGGCGCGCGCCGACCTGACGGTCATCACCAACCTGATGGAAAGCCGCACCATCGCCGGCCCCGAGGCGTTGCGCCAGCGCATGCTGGACGTCACCAGCACCGCGCACATGTGGCCGAGCAAGGAATTCTTCCTGGCCAAGCGTGCCGAGCTCAAGGCCCGCCATCACAAGTACAACGACACCGAATACAACCTCGAACCCAACGTCAAGGGCTCGCCCGGCGGCCTGCGCGACATCCAGACGGTGCTTTGGGTGGCCCGCCGCCAGTACGGCACGCTGAACCTGCATGCACTGGCCGGCGAAGGGTTTCTGCTGGAAAGCGAAAACGAGCTGCTGGCCTCCTCCCAGGACTTCTTGTGGAAGGTGCGCTACGCCCTGCACATGCTGGCCGGGCGCGCCGAAGACCGCCTTTTGTTCGACCACCAGCGCAGCATCGCCGCGCTGCTCGGCTACAGCGACGAGAACCCCAAGCGCGCCATCGAGCAGTTCATGCAGCAGTACTACCGGGTGGTGATGAGCATCAGCCAGCTGTGCGACCTGATCATCCAGCACTTCGAGGAAGTCATCCTCGCCGATGACGACAGCGGCACCACCCAGCCGCTCAATGCCCGCTTCCGCCTGCACGACGGCTACATCGAAGCGGTCAGGCCCAACGTGTTCAAGCGCACCCCGTTCGCCATGCTGGAGATCTTCGTGCTGATGGCCCAGCACCCGGAGATCAAGGGCGTGCGCGCCGACACCGTGCGCCTGCTGCGCGAGCACCGGCACCTGATCGACGACACCTTCCGCAACGACATTCGCAACACCAGCCTGTTCATCGAGCTGTTCAAGTGCGAAATCGGCATCCACCGCAACCTGCGGCGGATGAACCGCTACGGCATCCTCGGGCGCTACCTGCCGGAGTTCGGCCTGATCGTCGGGCAGATGCAGCATGACCTGTTCCACATCTATACGGTCGATGCGCACACCCTCAACCTCATCAAGCACCTGCGCAAGCTGCAGTACACGCCGGTGTCCGAGAAATTCCCGCTGGCCAGCAAGCTCATGGGCCGCTTGCCCAAGCCCGAGCTGATCTACCTGGCCGGGCTGTACCACGACATCGGCAAGGGCCGCCAGGGCGACCACTCCGAGCTCGGCGCAGTGGATGCGCAGAAGTTCTGCGAACGCCACCAGTTGCCAGCCTGGGACAGCCGGCTGATCGTCTGGCTGGTGCAGAACCACCTGGTGATGTCGACCACCGCCCAGCGCAAGGACCTGTCCGACCCGCAGGTGATCAACGATTTCGCCCTGCACGTGGGCGACGAGACGCGCCTGGACTACCTGTATGTGCTGACCGTGGCCGACATCAACGCCACCAACCCCAGCCTGTGGAACTCCTGGCGGGCCAGCCTGCTGCGCCAGCTCTACACCGAGACCAAGCGTGCCCTGCGCCGCGGCCTGGAAAACCCGCTCGACCGTGAAGAGCAGATTCGCCAGACCCAGAGCGCGGCGCTGGACATCCTGATCCGCGAAGGCACCGACCCGGACGACGTCGAGCAGCTCTGGTCGCAACTGGGCGACGACTACTTCCTCAAGCACACCGCCGCCGACGTGGCCTGGCACAGTGACGCGATCCTCCAGCAGCCTGCCGATGGCGGCCCGCTGGTGCTGATCAAGGAAACCACCTCCCGCGAGTTCGAGGGCGGCACGCAGATCTTCATCTACGCCCCCGACCAGCACGACTTCTTCGCCGTGACCGTGGCGGCCATGTCGCAGCTCAACCTGAACATCCATGACGCGCGGATCATCACCTCGAGCAGCCAGTTCACCCTCGATACCTACATCGTGCTGGACAACGACGGCGGCTCGATCGGCGACAACCCGCAGCGGGTCAAGCAGATCCGCGACGGGCTCACCGAAGCGCTGCGCAACCCCGAGGACTACCCGACCATCATCCAGCGCCGGGTGCCGCGCCAGCTCAAGCACTTCAACTTCCCGCCGCAGGTGACCATCCTCAACGATGCCCAGCGGCCGGTGACCATCCTCGAAATCACCGCGCCGGACCGCCCCGGCCTGCTGGCGCGGCTCGGGCGCATCTTCCTGGAGTTCGACCTGTCGCTGCAGAACGCCAAGATCGCCACCCTCGGCGAGCGCGTCGAGGACGTGTTCTTCATCACCGACGCCGACAACCAGCCGCTGTCCGACCCGCAGCTGTGCAGCCGCCTGCAGGAAGCCATCGTGCAGCAGCTGCAGGCCGGCCAGGCCAGCGAGCCCAGCCCGACCCGCATGAACATTTAACGATTCAACGATAAGACGATTGACGAGACCTTGCGCCGATGAACCACGCCTTGACCCAGCTTCAGCCCTACCCGTTCGAGAAACTTCGCGCCCTGCTGGGCAGCGTGAAACCCGCGGCGGACAAGCGCGCCATTGCGCTTTCGATCGGTGAGCCCAAGCACGAATCGCCGGCCTTCGTCGCCAAGGCCATGGCCGACAACCTCGACAAGCTGGCGGTCTACCCCAGCACCCTGGGCCTGCCGGCCTTGCGCCAGGCCATCGGCCAGTGGTGCGAGCGGCGTTTCGGCGTGCCGGCCGGCTGGCTGGATGCCGACCGCCATATCCTGCCGGTCAACGGTACCCGTGAAGCGCTGTTCGCCTTCACCCAGGCCGTGGTCAACCGCGCCGATGATGGCCTGGTGGTCAGCCCCAACCCGTTCTACCAGATCTACGAAGGCGCAGCGCTGCTCGCCGGCGCCACCCCGCATTACCTGCCATGCCTGGAAAGCAACGGCTTCAACCCCGACTTCGATGCCGTGCCGGCCGAAGTCTGGCAGCGTTGCCAGGTCCTCTTCCTGTGCTCGCCAGGCAACCCCACCGGCGCACTGGTGCCGATGGACACCCTGAAAAAACTGATTGCCCTGGCCGACGAGCATGACTTCGTGATTGCCGCCGACGAGTGCTACAGCGAGCTGTACTTCGACGAAGACGCGCCACCGCCGGGCCTGCTCAGCGCCTGCGCGCAGCTTGGCCGCAGCGACTTCAAGCGTTGCGTGGTGTTCCACAGCCTGTCCAAGCGCTCCAACCTGCCAGGCCTGCGTTCGGGCTTCGTCGCCGGTGACGCCGAGATCATCAAGCCGTTCCTGCTGTACCGCACCTACCATGGCTGCGCGATGCCGGTGCAGACCCAGCTGGCCAGCGTCGCCGCCTGGCAGGACGAAGCCCATGTGCGCGCCAACCGCGACCAGTACCGGGCCAAGTACGATGCTGTGCTGGATATCCTGCAGCCGGTCATGGACGTGCAGCGGCCCGATGGCAGCTTCTACCTGTGGGCCAAGGTGCCGGGCTGCGACGCCGACTTCACTCGCGACCTGTTCGAGGCGCAGCATGTGACCGTGGTGCCGGGCTCGTACCTGTCGCGTGAGGTGGATGGTGTGAACCCAGGGGCCGGGCGCGTGCGCATGGCACTGGTTGCGCCACTGGCCGAGTGCATCGAGGCGGCAGAGCGGATTCGCGCGTTTCTGCAAAATCGCTGATTGAGTGGGGGCCGCTCTGCGGCCCAATCGCCGGCAAGCCGGCTCCTACAGGGGCTGCGCCGGGCTCAAACTTGTGGGAGCCGGCTTGCCGGCGATTGGGCTGCAAGGCAGCCCCAGGGTGCTACTTGACCGCCCCCAGGTTCGCCTCGCTCATATCCAGCTCCCCCAACACCTGCCGCACCACCTCATCACCCACCAGGTGCTGGCGATGCAGGTTGTACAGCTCCAGCCGCTGCGCGCGCAGCGCACGCAAACGCAAACGCCGCTCCAGCAAGTCCATCTGCTCGGCCAGCGCCCGCGCCTCGGCCGTGTCGTTGTAGCTGTTCAGCTCATCGCGATACTCGGCCATCAACCTGGCCTTGAGCTCGGTGGCCATGGTCGCCTGCGCCGCATCCTGCGGTGCGCTGGCGTCAATCACCTCTTCCGCCTCCAGGGCATGGATCGCCGCCTCGACCGTGCGCCGCCAGGCGTCCAGCACTTCCTGGTGCAACCGCTCGTCGGGCGTTCGGGTCACCCCGCGCAGCAGGAACGGCAGGGCAATGCAGGCACTGATCAGCGACAGCAGGATGACCCCGGCGGCGATGAAGATCAGCAAGTCCCGTTCGGGAAACGCCACGCCTGCACTGATCAGCAGCGGCACCGACATCACGCCGGCCAGGGTCACTGCCCCGCGCACGCCGCCCAAGGTCAGCAACCAGCATGAGCGCGCCGTCGGCATCAGCACCAGGGCCGGCTTGCCCCGCCACCGGCGCACCACGCCAATCGCGCGCCAGATGCTCTGCACCCAGATGAAGCGCAGCAGCACCAGCGCCGCGAAGATCGCCAGCACATCCAGGCAACGCCAGGCCAGGGTCGGCCATACAGTGGTTTCGTGGCTGACCACGGCCTTGATGATGTCCGGCAGTTGCAGGCCCAGCAGCAGGAAGATCAAGCCGTTGAACGCGAACTCCAACAGCGACCACACACTGCGGTTGAGCAGGCGGGTGCTGGTCTGCCGGGGCAGCAGGTCGAGCCAGCTCTGCATCATGCCGGCCGCCACCGCCGAAAGGATGCCGGAAACGCCCAGGCGCTCGGCCAGCACATAGGCGGCAAAGGGCAGCAGCAACATGAACACCACGTGGGTGGCCGGGTCATCCCAGCCACGGGCGATCATCCAGGCCCGCAAGCGGCCGATCAACCAGCTCAGGGCCACACCGACCGCCAGGCCACCCAGGGCCACCAGGACGAAACTGAAGCTGGCATCGGCCAGCGAAAAGGCCCCGGTGATCGCTGCGGCCAGGGCGAACTTGAAGGTCACCAGGCCCGAGGCGTCGTTCATCAGCGCCTCGCCCTGCAGCATGTGCATCAGCGGGGTCGGCAAGCGGTCCTGGGCAATGGCCGAAACCGCCACGGCGTCGGTCGGCGACAGTACTGCGGCCAGGGCGAAGGCCACCGGCAACGGGATGGTCGGCAGCAACCAGTGGATGAAGTAGCCGGCCCCAACCACGGTGAACAGCACCAGCCCCACGGCCAACGCCACCACCGGGCCACGGATGCGCCACAGCTCGCGCTTGGGCATGCGCCAGCCGTCGGCGAATAGCAGCGGCGGCAGGAACAGGAAGAGGAACAGCTCGGGGTCCAGGGCAACATGCAGGCCGAGGGTTGGCCACGCCAGCAAGGCACCGGCGCCAATCTGCACCAGGGGCAGCGGCAGCGGAATCACCCGCCCGACCAGTTTCGACACGCTTACCAGCGTCAGCAGGATGAGGACGGTATAGGCGGACTGCATCCGTGAAAGCTTCCTTTGTGAACCAAAAACTACAACAGGGCGAAACATCGCCATTGAAACAATATGTTAGCGGGGCCGGGCAATCTTGGGCCGCTGCACGATAGTCGCAGGTGGCAAATGAATATGTAACACGATGATACGTGTCTTGGGTTGCACACCCGTGGCGCCGCGAGGATCGTTCCCGCATAATCCCGCGACTGACTATCAGAAAGGGAGAAATTGGGGAAACCTTTGACCCCAATGTACACAATGACCTACACGCTCTACGGCATCAAAGCCTGTGACACCATGAAAAAGGCACGCACCTGGCTCGAAGACCAGGCCATCGCCTACGAATTCCACGATTACAAGACCCAAGGCATCGACCGCGACAGCCTGAACCGCTGGTGCGACGAACACGGCTGGGAAGTCATCCTCAACCGTGCCGGCACCACCTTCCGCAAGCTCGACGACGCCAGCAAGGCCGATCTCGACCAGGCCAAGGCCGTCGAACTGATGCTGGCCCAGCCGTCGATGATCAAGCGCCCGGTGCTCGACCTTGGCGCGCGCACCCTGGTGGGCTTCAAGCCCGACCTGTACGCCGCCGCCCTGGCCTGACCCGGTCACCGCTTCATACCCTATTTCGCACGAGGTAATCACATGTCCAATTCCCTGTTCAGCCTGGCCTTCGGCGTCGGCTCCCAGAACCGCCAGGGCACCTGGCTGGAAGTCTTCTACGCACAACCACTGCTCAACCCGAGCGCCGAACTGGTTGCCGCCGTGGCACCGATTCTCGGCTATGAAGGTGGCAACCAGGCCATTGCCTTCAGCAACGCCCAGGCCGCCCAGCTGGCCGAAGCCGTCAAAGGCGTCGACGCCGCCCAGGCCGCCCTGCTGACCCGCCTGGCCGAGAGCCACAAGCCGCTGGTCGCCACCCTGCTGGCCGAAGACGCGGCCCTGGCCTCCACCCCAGAGGCCTACCTCAAGCTGCACCTGCTGTCGCACCGCCTGGTCAAGCCGCACGGCCTGAGCCTGGCCGGCATCTTCCCACTGCTGCCGAACGTGGCCTGGACCAACCAGGGCGCCGTCGACCTGGGCGAGCTGGCCGAACTGCAACTCGAAGCACGCCTGAAGGGCGAGCTGCTGGAAGTGTTCTCGGTCGACAAGTTCCCGAAGATGACCGACTACGTGGTCCCGGCCGGCGTGCGTATCGCCGACACCGCCCGTGTGCGCCTGGGCGCCTACATCGGCGAAGGCACCACCATCATGCACGAAGGCTTCGTCAACTTTAACGCCGGCACCGAAGGCCCGGGCATGATCGAAGGCCGCGTCTCGGCGGGCGTGTTCGTCGGCAAGGGTTCGGACCTGGGCGGCGGCTGCTCGACCATGGGCACCCTGTCCGGCGGCGGCAACATCGTCATCAAGGTCGGCGAAGGCTGCCTGATCGGCGCCAACGCCGGCATCGGCATCCCGCTGGGCGATCGCAACACCGTCGAAGCTGGCCTGTACATCACTGCCGGCACCAAGGTGAACCTGCTCGACGAGAACAACCAGCTGGTCAAAGTGGTCAAGGCCCGCGACCTGGCCGGCCAGACCGACCTGCTGTTCCGCCGCAACTCGCTCAACGGCGCGGTGGAGTGCAAGACGCACAAGTCGGCGATCGAGCTGAACGAGGCGCTGCACGCCCACAACTGAGAACTCCCCACGGGTTCGAAGTGTTAAGATCGGGTCTGGCGCACTCACGCCAGACCCGATTTTCATTCCAGGCCCCGTGATCATGTTCCAGCCCTCCCCCTGGCGTGCCGATTTCCCCGCCATCGCCGCCCTGCAACGGCAGCACCAGACCTACCTGGACAGCGCCGCCACCACCCAGAAGCCCCAGGCCCTGCTCGATGCCCTGAGCCATTACTACGGGCATGGCGCGGCCAACGTGCACCGTGCCCAGCACCTGCCCGGCGCCCTCGCCACCCAGGCCTTCGAAGCCAGCCGGGACAAAGTTGCCGCCTGGCTCAATGCCGAGCAGTCGCAGCAGATCGTCTTCACCCACGGCGCCACCTCGGCCCTTAACCTGCTGGCCTACGGCCTGGAACACCGCTTCGAGGCGGGCGACGAGATCGTCATCAGCGCCCTGGAACACCACGCCAACCTGCTGCCCTGGCAACAACTGGCTCGGCGCCGCAACCTGCACCTTGTGGTACTGCCGCTGGACGCCCACGGCCGCATCGACCTGGAGCAGGCGCTGCAACTGATCGGCCCGCGCACGCGGCTGCTTGCCCTTGGCCAGCTGTCCAACGTGCTCGGCACCTGGCAGCCCTTGCCGGCGCTGCTGGCCCATGCCCGCGCCCAAGGTGCACTGACCGTGGTCGATGGCGCCCAGGGCGTGGTCCACGGCCGCCATGACGTGCAACAGCTGGGTTGCGACTTCTACGTGTTTTCCAGCCACAAGCTGTACGGGCCTGATGGCGTTGGTGTGCTGTACGGGCGCAGCGATGCGCTGGCGCTGCTGCGCCACTGGCAGTTCGGCGGCGAGATGGTGCAGCTGGCCGACTACCAGAGCGCCAGCTTCCGCCCGGCGCCACTGGGCTTCGAGGCAGGCACCCCGCCGATCGCCGGCGTTGTCGGCCTGGGCGCAACCCTGGATTACCTGGCCAGCCTCGACGCCCAGGCGGTCGAGGCCCATGAGGCGCACCTGCATCAAGGGCTGCTGCGCGGCCTTGCCGATCGCGAAGGCGTGCGCGTGCTCGGCACGCCGCAGGCGGCCTTGGCCAGTTTTGTCGTCGAAGGCGTGCACAACGCTGATATCGCTCATCTTTTGACTGAACAGGGCATTGCCGTGCGCGCCGGGCATCACTGCGCCATGCCGTTGCTCAAGGGCCTGGGGCTGGAGGGCGCGATTCGCGTGTCGTTGGCGCTGTACAACGACAGCGATGACCTGCAGCGCTTCTTCGATGCGCTCGACCAAGGCCTGGAGCTGTTGCGATGAGCTTGCCGGTAGAAGCCCACGAGGCCTTGCAGCGTTTCGAGCAGGCGCGCGGCTGGGAGCAGCGTGCGCGGTTGCTGATGCAGATGGGCGACACCCTGGCGCCGCTTGAGGAGGCCGAGAAATCCGAAGGCAACCGGGTGCATGGCTGTGAAAGCGTGGTGTGGCTGGTGGCCGAGCAGCGCGAGGGGCAATGGCGGTTCAAGGCCAGCAGCGATGCGCGGCTGTTGCGCGGGTTGCTGGCGTTGTTGCTGGTGCGCGTGCAGGGGTTGCCCAGCGCTGAACTGGCGGGGCTGGACCTGCAGGGCTGGTTCACCCAGCTGGGCCTTGAGCGTCAGCTGTCGCCGTCGCGCAGCAATGGGCTGCATGCGGTGCTGCAGCGGATGGCCGAACTGGCCCGAAATCCGCGCTGATGCATTCGCGGGGCGAGCCCGCTCCCACAAGTACCCCCACAGTTTTTTGTGGGCGGGGGCAAAACAGTTATTGCGCCTTGACCCGCTCCGAAGGCCGCCGCGCACCTGCCACCAACTTCTCCACCGCCTTGCTCGCCGCCACCATGCCAAAGGTCGCGGTCACCATCATCACCGCGCCAAAGCCGCCCGCGCAGTCCAGGCGCACACCTTCACCGACGAAGCTCTTCTGCAGGCAAACGCTGCCATCGCCCTTGGGATAACGCAGCTGCTCGCTGGAAAACACACAAGGCACGCCGTAGTTGCGGCTGACATTGCGCGAGAAGTTGTAGTCGCGGCGCAAGGTCGAGCGCACCCGCGAGGCCAGCGGGTCGTTGAAGGTCTTGTTGAGGTCGCCGATCTGGATCTGCGTCGGGTCGATCTGCCCGCCCGCACCGCCGGTGGTGACGATGGCGATCTTGCGCCGCCGGCACCAGGCGATCAGCGCGGCCTTGGCCATCACGCTGTCGATGCAGTCGATGACCGCATCGAGGTTTTCGCTGATGTATTCGGCCATGGTCTCGCGGGTGACGAAATCGGCCACCGCATGCACCGTGCACGCCGGGTTGATCGCCCGCAGGCGTTCGGCCATCACCTCGACCTTGGGCCGCCCGACCTGGCCCTCCAGGGCATGGGCCTGGCGGTTGGTGTTGCTGACACAGACGTCATCGAGGTCGAACAGGGTGATTTCGCCCACGCCACTGCGCGCCAGCGCTTCGGCCGCCCACGAGCCGACCCCGCCGATACCGACGACCGCCACGTGGGCCTGGCGCAGGCGCTGCAGGCCTTCGTCGCCGTAAAGCCGGGCGACGCCGGCGAAGCGTGGATCTTCTGTGCTCATGTTGCTACCCCGAAGCTCAATGCCGCAAAAATCGGCGCGCATTATAGGCCAGTGGCCGCCTTCAGCTCCATCGTTAGGAAAGAGCCTGCCAATGCTGCTTTAATGTCCTATCACCTGGACAGATTTGGATCACAATGTCTTCACGCAAATTCGGCCTCAACCTGGTCGTGGTGCTGGCCATCGCCGCACTGTTCACCGGGTTCTGGGCCCTGGTCAACCGCCCGGTTTCGGCACCGGCCTGGCCGGAGCAGATCTCCGGTTTCTCGTATTCTCCGTTCCGCCTCGGCGAAAGCCCACAAAAGGGCCAGTACCCCAGCGACGACGAGATGCGCCAGGACCTGGAGCAGATGAACAAGCTGACCGACAGCATTCGTATCTATACGGTCGAAGGCACCCAGGCGGAAATCCCGCGCCTGGCCGAGGAATTCGGCTTGCGCGTGACCCTGGGCATCTGGATCAGCACCGACCTTGAGCGCAACGAGCGCGAAATCGCCAAGGGCATCGAGCTGGCCAATACTTCGCGCAGCGTCGTGCGCGTGGTGGTGGGCAACGAAGCGCTGTTCCGCGAAGAGGTCACCCCCGAGGCGCTGATCCAGTACCTGGACCGGGTGCGTGCCGCGGTCAAGGTGCCGGTCACCACCAGTGAACAATGGCACATCTGGAAAGAACACCCTGAGCTTGCCAAGCACGTCGACCTGATCGCGGCGCACATCCTGCCCTACTGGGAGTTCGTGCCGATGAAGGACTCGGTGCAGTTCGTGCTCGACCGGGCCCGCGAGCTCAAGCACCAGTTCCCGCGCAAGCCCCTGCTGCTGTCGGAAGTCGGCTGGCCGAGCAACGGCCGCATGCGCGGCGGCGCCGATGCCACCCAGGCCGACCAGGCCATCTACCTGCGCACCCTGGTCAACACCCTCAACCGCCGCGGCTACAACTACTTCGTCATCGAAGCCTATGACCAGCCGTGGAAGGCCAGTGACGAAGGCTCGGTAGGTGCGTATTGGGGCGTGTTCAACGCCGAGCGCCAGCAGAAATTCAACTTCGAAGGGCCGGTGGTGGCGATCCCGCAATGGCGCGCCCTGGCGGTAGCCTCGGTGGTGCTGGCGATGATCGCCCTGACCGTGCTGCTGATCGACGGCTCGGCCCTGCGTCAGCGCGGGCGCACCTTCCTCACCTTCATCACCTTCCTCTGTGGGTCGGTGCTGGTGTGGATCGGCTACGACTATAGCCAGCAGTACAGCACCTGGTTCAGCCTCACCGTCGGCGTGCTGCTGGCATTGGGCGCGCTGGGCGTGTTCATCGTGCTGCTGACCGAGGCCCACGAGCTGGCCGAGGCGGTGTGGATCCACAAGCGCCGCCGGGAATTTCTGCCGGTGCAGGGCGACAGCGCCTACCGGCCGAAAGTCTCGGTGCACGTGCCGTGCTACAACGAGCCGCCGGAGATGGTCAAACAGACCCTGGATGCCCTTGCCGCCCTGGACTACCCGGACTACGAAGTGCTGGTGATCGACAACAACACCAAGGACCCGGCCGTGTGGGAGCCGCTCAAGGCCCACTGCGAGAAGCTCGGCGAGCGCTTCAAGTTCTTCCATGTGGCGCCGCTGGCCGGCTTCAAGGGCGGCGCCCTGAACTACCTGATCCCGCACACCGCCAAGGATGCCGAGGTGATCGCGGTGATCGACTCGGACTACTGCGTCGACCGCAACTGGCTCAAGCACATGGTGCCGCACTTCGCCGAACCGAAGATTGCCGTGGTGCAATCGCCGCAGGATTACCGCGACCAGCACGAAAGTGCCTTCAAGAAGCTGTGCTACAGCGAATACAAAGGCTTCTTCCACATCGGCATGGTCACCCGCAACGACCGTGACGCGATCATCCAGCACGGCACCATGACCATGACCCGGCGCACCGTGCTCGAAGAGCTGGGCTGGGCCGAATGGTGCATCTGCGAGGACGCCGAGCTGGGCTTGCGGGTATTCGAGAAAGGCCTGTCGGCCGCCTACGCCCACAACAGCTATGGCAAGGGCCTGATGCCCGACACCTTCATCGACTTCAAGAAGCAGCGCTTCCGCTGGGCCTACGGCGCGATCCAGATCATCAAGCACCACGCCTCGGCCTTGCTGCGCGGCAAGGGCAGCGAGCTGACCCGTGGCCAGCGCTACCACTTCCTGGCCGGCTGGCTGCCGTGGATCGCCGATGGCATGAACATCTTCTTCACCGTCGGCGCCCTGCTGTGGTCGGCGGCGATGATCATCGTGCCGCACCGGGTCGACCCGCCGCTGATGATCTTCGCCATCCCGCCGCTGGCGCTGTTCTTCTTCAAGGTGGGCAAGATCATCTTCCTGTACCGCCGCGCGGTGGGGGTGAACCTCAAGGATGCCTTCGCCGCGGCGCTGGCCGGCCTTGCGCTGTCGCACACCATCGCCAAGGCGGTGCTGTACGGGTTCTTCACCAGCAGCATGCCGTTCTTCCGCACGCCGAAGAATGCCGACAGCCATGGTGTGCTGGTGGCGATTTCCGAAGCGCGCGAAGAGCTGTTCATCATGTTGCTGCTGTGGGGGGCTGCGGCCGGCATTTACCTGGTGCAGGGGCTGCCGAGTTCGGACATGCGCTTCTGGGTGGCGATGTTGCTGGTGCAGTCGCTGCCGTATCTGGCGGCGTTGGTGATGGCGTTGTTGTCGTCGTTGCCAAAGCCTGCGGACAAGCTGGCAGAAACGCAGCAGGCTTGAGATTGTCAGGGGCTGCCTTGCAGCCCAATCGCCGGCAAGCCGGCTCCCACAGGTGCTGCGCAGTTTGTGGGAGCCGGCTTGCCGGCGATTGGGGCGCGCAGCGGCCCCATTGGCCCGTGCCGACGCCCCACGTTTGATATAAGATAACGCCCCTCGTTTTTCCGCCTTGCCTTGCCCCGGAGTCCCCCATGACGGCCCCAGCCGAGCTCTCGCCCACCCTTCAACTGGCCTGCGACCTGATCCGTCGCCCCTCGGTCACCCCCGTCGATGCCGACTGCCAGGCGCAGATGATGCATCGCCTGGGCGCAGTGGGCTTCGCGCTCGAGCCGATGCGCATCGAAGATGTCGACAACTTCTGGGCCATCCACGGCAACCAGGACGGCCCGGTGCTGTGCTTCGCCGGCCACACCGACGTAGTGCCCACCGGCCCCGTGCAGCAGTGGCAGCACGAGCCGTTCGAGGCACTGATCGATGCCGAGGGCATGCTCTGCGGCCGTGGCGCCGCCGACATGAAGGGCAGCCTGGCAAGCATGGTGGTGGCCAGCGAGCGCTTCGTGCAGGACTACCCAAACCACCGCGGCAAGGTCGCCTTCCTGATCACCAGCGACGAAGAAGGCCCGGCCCATCACGGCACCAAGGCCGTGGTCGAGCGCCTGGTCGCGCGCAACGAGCGCCTGGACTGGTGTATCGTCGGCGAGCCGTCGAGCACCCACCTGCTCGGCGACGTGGTCAAGAACGGCCGCCGTGGCTCGCTCGGCGCCAAGCTGACCGTGCGCGGCAAGCAGGGCCATGTGGCCTACCCGCACCTGGCGCGCAACCCGATCCACCTGGCCGCGCCCGCCCTGGCGGAACTGGCTGCCGAGCACTGGGACGAAGGCAATGCGTTCTTCCCCCCCACCAGCTTCCAGATCTCCAACCTCAACTCCGGCACCGGCGCCACCAACGTGGTCCCGGGTGACCTGACCGCGCTGTTCAACTTCCGCTTCTCCACCGAGTCGACCGTCGAAGGCCTGCAGGCGCGGGTCTCGGCGATCCTCGACAAGCACCAGCTGGACTGGTCGATCGACTGGGCCCTGTCGGGCCTGCCGTTCCTCACCGAACCCGGCGAGCTGCTCGACGCGGTTTCGGCCAGCATCAAGGGCGTCACCGGCCGCGACACCCAGCCGTCCACCAGCGGCGGCACCTCCGATGGCCGTTTCATCGCCACCATGGGTACCCAGGTGGTCGAGCTCGGCCCGGTCAACGCCACCATCCACCAGGTCGACGAGCGGATCCTGGCCAGCGACCTCGACTTGCTGACCGAAATCTACTACCAGACCCTGGTCCGGTTGCTCGCCTGATGCTCGCCTGCCCGATCTGCCAGGCCGCCCTCAGCCGCCTCGACAACGGCGTGGTGTGCCCGGCCGGCCACCGCTTCGACCGCGCCCGCCAGGGTTACCTGAACCTGCTGCCGGTGCAGCACAAGAACAGCCGCGACCCTGGCGACAACCAGGCCATGGTCCAGGCGCGCCGCGACTTCCTCGACGCTGGCCACTACGCCCCGGTGGCCCGCCGCCTGGCGCAGCTGGCCGCCGAGCGCCAGCCCGGCGCCTGGCTCGACATCGGCTGCGGCGAAGGCTACTACACCGCGCAGCTCGCCCAGGCCCTGCCAGAGGCCGACGGCTATGCCCTGGACATCTCCCGCGAAGCCGTCAAGCGCGCCTGCCGGCGCGACCCGGCGGTAACCTGGATGGTCGCCAGCATGGCCCGCGTGCCGCTGGCCGATGCCAGCTGCCAGTTCATCGCCAGCGTGTTCAGCCCGCTGGACTGGGACGAGGCCAAGCGCCTGCTCAGCCCGGGCGGCGGCCTGATGCGGGTCGGCCCGACCAGCGGCCACCTGATGGAACTGCGCGAAGTGCTCTACGATGAAGTGCGCCCCTACGCCGACGACAAGCACCTGGCCCTGGTGCCACCAGGCATGGCCCACGCCCACAGCGAAACCCTCGAGTTCCGCCTGAGCCTGGCGGCGCCCAAGGCCCGCGCCGACCTGCTGGCGATGACCCCGCACGGCTGGCGCGCCAGCGCCGAAAAGCGGGCCTTGGTGATCGACCAGCCCGAGCCTTTCGAGGTCACGGTTTCCATGCGTTATGACTATTTCGTGCGCCAAGACTGAGCACACCCGGAGCCCTTATGCGCCAACCTGATATCGAGATCTACCTGAAGGACGCCGACGTCGACCATAAGCAAATTGCCGCGTGGCTGGCCGAGGCGGTCGGCCCGTGCAGCGAATGGCAACAGAAGGGCCAGACCTTCAAATGCCGAGCCGGTAACATTCCGGTCACCTGGTTACCCAAGGCTGTAGGGAAATGGAACAGCCTGTACCTGGAAAGCGACCAGACCCCATGGGCCGATGACATCGCCTGCGCCCGCGCCGCATTCGCCGCACTGGGCGTGGAAGTGCGCTGCGCACCGGGGGGCTGGGTCGAGGAAGATGGGGAAGAAGATGCCGACCGCTGGGTCCGCATCAGCGCCGACGGTGAAGAGGAAATCACCTGGCGCACCTCCTGAGTCACACGCGCTAGGCGTCGAGCGTCAAGAGGCTTCGCATCAAGCTGCAAGTTACACGGTTAACTTGCAGCTCGAGGCTTGTAGCTAGAGGCTCAGAGCCCGACTACGTCTTCGGCTTGCAGGCCTTTCTGGCCCTGCACGCAGGCGTATTCCACCCGCTGCCCTTCGACCAGGGTACGATGCCCCTCACCGCGGATCGCCCGATAGTGGACGAATACATCCGCACCACCTTCGCGCTGAATGAAGCCATAGCCCTTGGCATCGTTGAACCACTTAACATTCCCAGTCTCACGAGACGACATCTGAACTACTCCGGATTTTTATTGTGAAGATCGCCTTGCAGGCACCGGGTCTCCACCCTGTGCCGACACCGCTTGCTGAAATATCCTGCAAGTGGCAGGCCGAGTATATGACACAGAACAAATAAATTTCATGACTGCGGCGGCGCTTGCAGGTTTTTGCTGAACTTGCGCAGATACGGCAGACTAATTAGCTGCAACCGCTGCAAAATCACCACCTGAATACACTCCCAGGGCACACACCCCATGACCCGTTCCCCCCTGCGCCGCCTGATCTTCGGCGCCTTGCGTCGCCTGTTGTACCTGTGGGTGCGCTCCGAGACCATCAACCAGTCGTCGATGAGCCTCAACCTCGATCGCAGCCGGCCGGTGTTCTACGCCCTGCCCTCGCCGTCGCTCAGCGACCTGGCAGTGCTCGATCACGAATGCACCAAGGCGGGGCTACCGCGCCCGGTGCTGCCGGTGGCCGTCGGCTCGCTGCAGGAGCCCGCGGGCTTCTTCTACCTGACCCCCGAGCCGGACTGGCTGGGCCGCCAGGACAAACGCGGCGCGCCGCCCACCCTGGAGCGCGTGGTCGCCGCAGTGAGCCAGCACGCCGAGGAAGATGCGCAAATCATCCCGGTCAGCGTGTTCTGGGGGCAGACACCAGCCAGCGAGTCCAGCCCCTGGAAGCTGCTGTTCGCCGACAGCTGGGCGGTCACCGGGCGCCTGCGCCGCCTGCTGACCATCCTCATCCTCGGGCGCAAGACCCGGGTGCAGTTCTCCGCCCCCATCCATGTGCGCGAGCTGGTGCAGCACAACAAGGGTCACGAACGCACCGTGCGCATGGCCCAGCGCCTAATGCGCGTGCATTTTCGCAACCTCAAGACCGCAGTCATCGGCCCGGACATCTCGCACCGGCGCAACCTGGTCAAGGGCCTGGTGCACGCGCCCCAGGTACGCCAGGCCATCGCCGAGCAGGCCCAGCGCGACAACATGCCCCAGGCCAAGGCCGAAGCCCTGGCGCTGCGCTACGGCAACGAAATCGCCTCGGACTACACCTACACCGCCATCCGTTTCCTCGAAGTGGTGCTGAGCTGGTTCTGGAACAAGATCTACGACGGCATCAAGGTCAACCACATCGAGCAGGTGCAGGGCATCGCCCCGGGCCACGAAGTGATCTACGTGCCCTGCCATCGCAGCCACATCGACTACCTGCTGCTGTCCTACCTGTTGTTCCGCAATGGCCTGACGCCCCCGCACATCGCCGCCGGCATCAACCTCAACATGCCGCTGATCGGCGGCCTGCTGCGCCGCGGCGGCGCCTTCTTCATGCGCCGCACGTTCAAGGGCAACCCGCTGTACACGGCGGTGTTCAACGAGTACCTGCACACCCTCTTCACCAAAGGCTTCCCGGTGGAGTACTTCGTCGAGGGCGGGCGTTCGCGCACCGGGCGCATGCTGCAGCCGCGCACCGGGATGCTGGCGATCACCCTGCGCAGCTTCCTGCGCTCCTCGCGCACGCCGATCGTCTTCGTGCCCGTGTACATCGGCTACGAGCGGGTACTCGAAGGCCGCACCTACCTGGGTGAGCTGCGCGGGGCGAGCAAAAAGAAGGAATCGATCTTCGACATCTTCAAGGTGATCGGCGCATTGAAGCAGCGCTTCGGCCAGGTCTACGTCAACTTCGGCGAACCGATCCGCCTGGCCGGTTTCCTCGACCAGCAGCAACCCGGCTGGCGCGAACAGGACCACGGCCCGCAGTTCCGCCCGGCCTGGCTCAACGAAACCACCAGCCGCCTGGGCGACGCGGTGGCCCGCCACCTGAACGAGGCCGCGGCGGTCAACCCGGTCAACCTGGTGGCCCTGGCGCTGCTGTCCACCAGCCGCCTGGCCCTGGACGAACAGGCCCTGACCCGGGTGCTCGACCTGTACCTGGCGCTGCTGCGCAAGGTGCCTTACTCCGCGCACACCACCTTGCCCGAAGGTGACGGCAAGGCCCTGATCGAGCATGTCAGGGGCATGGACCTGCTGGCCGAGCAGAACGACGCCCTGGGCCGCATCCTCTACCTGGATGAAGCCAACGCGGTGCTGATGACCTATTACCGCAACAACGTGCTGCACATCTTCGCCCTGCCAGCTCTGCTGGCGAGCTTCTTCCACAGCAGCTCGCGGATGAGCCGCGAACTGCTCGGCCAGTACGTGCACGCGCTGTACCCGTACCTGCAGGCCGAGCTGTTCCTGCGCTGGCAGCCCGAGCAACTGGACGAGGTGATCGACCAGTGGCTGGCCGCGCTGGTCGAACAGGGCCTGCTGCGCCAGGAGGGCGACATGTTCGTTCGCCCGGCACCGAGTTCGCGCCAGTTCGTCCTGCTGACCCTGCTCGCCCGCACCATCACCCAGACCTTGCAGCGCTTCTACATGGCCACTTCGCTGCTGCTCAACAGCGGCCAGCACAGCCTCAGTGCCGAAGCGCTGGAAGACCTCTGCGTGATGATGGCCCAGCGCCTGTCGATCCTGCATGGCCTGAACGCCCCGGAGTTCTTCGACAAGGCGCTGTTCCGCCACTTCATCCAGACCTTGATCGAGCAAGGCGTGCTGCGCCCAGGCACGGACGGCAAGCTCGGCTACCACGAAAAGCTCGGCGAACTGGCCGAGGGCGTGGCCAAGCGCGTGCTGTCGGCCGAACTGCGCCTGTCGATCCGGCAAGTGGCCCTGCACCGCGAGGATGCGTTGGAAACTTCCATCCTCTGATGGCTTCATCCGTGGGAAAAATCCGCTAAAGTCCCTGGGGTTGGCCAAAAGCCAACCCCAAAGGACCACGGAGATTCCATGAAAAAGCTCTTTATGCTGTGTTGCGCATCCTTGCTCGCAGCCTGTTCCAGCCATACCCCATCGACCCAGGCCAGCCTGGACGGTGAAGTCTTCTACCTGCAGCGCATCGCCCTGCCGCCAGCCGCGACCTTGAGCGTGAGCCTGCAGGACGTGTCGCTGATGGACGCCCCCGCCGTGACCCTGGCCAGCCAGGCCGGCCCGGTCAAAGGCAACGTGCCGCTGCCCTTCCACCTCAGCTATGACCCGGCCCAGATCAAGCCCGGCCACCGCTATGCGGTCAGCGCCCGCATCGAACTGGACGGCAAGTTGCTGTTCATCAATACCGAACACCACGGCGTCAAGCTCGACGGCAGCGACTCGCAGCCTGTGCGGATCAAGGTCGATCCGGTGCGCTGACGCGCTTTTGTTATCGTTTAGAAGGAACGCTTCATGATTCGCACTTCCCTGCGCTTCTCCGCGCTGTGCGCCGGCCTGCTGCTGTCGGCCAGCGCCCTGGCCCTGTCGCTTGGCGACCTGAGCCAGAAAGACGCCACCGGCGGCCTGAAGGACGCCCTCACCCAAGGCGCCCAGCTGGCCGTCAAGCAACTGAGCACCCCCGGTGGTTTCAACGACAACCCGCAGGTGCGCATCGAGCTGCCGGGCAACCTCGGCAAGGCTGCCAAGGCCATGAAGATGTTCGGCAAGGGTGACCAGGTCGACGCCCTGGAAACCAGCATGAACAAGGCCGCCGAAGCCGCCGTGCCGCAAGCCCAGGCAATCCTGGTGGATGCGGTGAAGAACATGAGCGTCAGCGACGCCAAGGGCATTCTCAGCGGCGGCGACGAGTCGGCCACCCAGTACCTGAACAAGAGCAGCCGCGAGCAGATTCGCGCCAAGTTCCTGCCCATCGTCAAGCAGGCCACCGACAAGGTCGGCCTGGCCCAGCAGTACAACAGCTTTGCCGGCCAGGCCAAGGGCCTTGGGCTGATCAAGAATGACGCCAACATCGAGAACTACGTGACCGAAAAGGCCCTGGACGGGCTGTTCGAGATGATTGGCAAACAGGAGCAGAGCATTCGCCAGAACCCGGCTCAGGCGGCTACCAGCCTTGCCAAGAAGGTGTTTGGCGCGCTTTGAAGAACTGCTGGGGGCGCTCTGCGCCCCTTTCGCGACACAAGGCCGCTCCTACAGGGGTATGCGATCTCCTGTAGGAGCGGCCTTGTGTCGCGAAAGGAGGGCAAAGCCCTCCCCTGCGATCTTCAACCCTTCCTGACCCTGAACCAAGCCGCATACAGCGCCGGCAAGAACAGCAAGGTCAACGCCGTGGCCACGATCAACCCGCCCATGATCGCCACCGCCATCGGCCCATAGAACACACTCCTGGACAACGGAATCATCGCCAGCACCGCCGCCAGCGCGGTCAGCACGATCGGCCGGAAGCGCCGCACCGTGGCCTCGATGATCGCCTGCCAGCGGTCCATCCCTGACGCAATATCCTGCTCGATCTGGTCCACCAGGATCACCGAGTTGCGCATGATCATCCCCGCCAAGGCGATGGTCCCGAGCATGGCGACGAACCCGAACGGCTGGCGGAACACCAGCAGGAACAAGGTCACGCCAATCAGCCCCAGGGGCGCGGTGAGGAACACCATCACCGTGCGCGAGAAGCTGCGCAGCTGGATCATCAGCAAGCTGAGCACCACCACGATGAACAGCGGCATGCCGGCATTCACCGAGCGCTGCCCGCGCTCGGAGTCCTCGACCGTGCCGCCCACCTCCAGCAGGTAGCCATCGGGCAGCTTGTCCTTGATCGCCTGCAAGGTCGGGGCAATCTGCTTGACCACGCTCGCAGGCTGTTCCTTGTCGTAGATATCGGCGCGCACGGTCACCGTCGGCAGGCGGTTGCGGTGCCAGATGATGCCTTCCTCGAAGCCGTATTCCAGGGTCGCCACCTGCGACAGCGCCACGCTCTGGCCGTTGTCGGTGGGCAACGCCAGGCTGCCGAGGTTGCCCAGCTCGTTGCGCTCGCGCGGGGTGCCGCGCAAAAGGATCTCGATCAGCTCGTTGTCCTCGCGGTACTGGCTGACGGTGGTGCCGGTCAGCGAGCTCTGCAGGAAGCTCGCCAGCCTGGAGGTACTCACGCCCAGGGCACGCGCGCGGTCCTGGTCGATTTCCAGGAACACCGCCTTGCTCGGTTCTTCCCAGTCCAGGTGCACGTTCACCACATGCGGGTTCTCGCGCACCTTGTCGGCCACCTCGCGGGCCAGCGCGCGGGCCTTCTCGATATGCTCGCCGGTGACCCGGAACTGCACCGGGTAACCCACCGGCGGGCCGTTTTCCAGGCGCGTGACGCGGGCACGCAGGTCGGGGAACTGCTGGTCGACGGTGTCGATCAGCCAGCTGCGCAGGCGTTCGCGGTCGTCCATCGACTTGGCCAGCACCACGAACTGGGCAAAGCTTGCGGCCGGCAGTTGCTGGTCCAGCGGCAGGTAGAAGCGCGGCGAGCCGGTGCCCACGTAGGCCACATAGTTGTCGATGCCATCCTGCTGCCTGAGCAGCGCCTCCAGTTGCTTGACCCGCTCGGTGGTGTTGGCCAGCGACGCGCCTTCGGCCAGCTTCAGGTCGACCATCAGCTCAGGGCGCCCGGAGGCCGGGAAGAACTGCTGGGGCACGAAGCGGAACAGCAGGATGCTGCCGATGAAGGCGGCGATGGTCAGCAGGATGACCGTCTTGCGCCGCCGCACGCACCACTCCACCACGCGCCGCACGCGCTGGTAGAACGGCGTGCCATAAGGGTCTGGCGCGCCGCTGCCGTGGCGCGCCGCATGCAGCTTGGCCAGGTCTGGCAGCAGCCGTTCGCCCAGGTACGGCACGAACACCACGGCCGCAACCCACGAGGTCAGCAGCGCGATGGTCACCACCTGGAAGATCGAGCGGGTGTATTCACCGGTACTGGATGCGGCGGTGGCGATGGGCAGGAAGCCGGCGGCCGTGATCAGCGTGCCGGTCAGCATTGGGAATGCCGTGCTGGTCCAGGCGTAACTGGCCGCCTTGAAGCGGTCGAAGCCCTGCTCCATCTTGATCGCCATCATTTCCACGGCGATGATCGCGTCGTCCACCAGCAAGCCCAGGGCCAGCACCAGCGCCCCGAGCGAGATCTTGTGCAGGCCGATGCCGAAGTAATGCATGGCGGCAAAGGTCATGGCCAGCACCAGGGGGATGGCCAAGGCCACCACCAGGCCGGTGCGCAGGCCCAGCGAGAAGAAGCTCACCAGCAGCACGATTACCAGCGCCTCGACCAGCACCTGGACGAACTCGCCCACCCCGGCCTTGACCGCGGCGGGCTGGTCGGAGACCTTGCGCAGCTCCATGCCGGCCGGCAGGTTGCGCGCCAGGCGTTCGAACTCGCCCTCCAGAGCCTTGCCCAGCACCAGGATGTCGCCGCCATCTTTCATCGACACCGCCAGGCCGATGGCGTCCTCGCCCATGAAGCGCATGCGCGGCGCGGGTGGGTCGTTGAAGCCGCGGTGCACGTCGGCCACATCACCGATGCGGAACGTGCGGTCACCCACGCGAATGGGGAACTGGCGAATCTGCTCGACACTGTCGAAGCGCCCGCTGACCCGCAACTGCAGGCGCTCGCTCGGGGTCTCGAAGAAGCCCGCGGTGCTTACCGCGTTCTGCTCGCGCAGCGCTTGCTGCACGGCCTCCAGCGGCACGCCGAGGGTCGCCAGCTTGAGGTTGGAGAGCTCGATCCAGATCTTCTCGTCCTGCAGCCCGAGCAGCTCGACCTTGCCCACATCCTTGACCCGCTGCAGCTGGATCTGGATGCGGTCGGCATAGTCCTTGAGCACCGCATAGTCGAAGCCGGCGCCGGTCAGGGCGTAGATATTGCCGAAGGTGGTGCCGAACTCGTCGTTGAAGAACGGCCCCTGGATCTCTGGCGGCAGGGTGTGGCGAATGTCCGCGACTTTCTTGCGGATCTGGTACCACAACTCGGGAATGTCCTTGGAGTGCAACGAATCGCGGGCCATGAAGGTGACCTGGGACTCGCCCGGCCGGGAGAACGAGACGATCTTCTCGTACTCGCCGGTTTCCATCAGCTTCTTCTCGATGCGCTCGGTGACCTGGCGCGACACTTCCTCGGCCGTGGCACCGGGCCACAGGGTGCGGATGACCATGGCCTTGAAGGTGAACGGCGGGTCTTCGCTCTGGCCCAGCTTGGTGTAGGACATGGCGCCAATGGCAGCCAGCAGGATCATCAGGAACAGTACGATCTGGCGATTGCGCAGCGCCCAGGCGGAAAGGTTGAAACCCATCGGGACTTACTCCTTGGCCGTCAGGTTCACCACACGGTTGGTGCGATCCACAGGTCGCACCTCCTGCCCTTCGCGCAGCACGTGGCCGCCGGCGGCGACCACCCAGTCGCCGGGTTTGAGGCCTTCGAGCACCGGCACGCTGTCTGTGCCGTAAGGCCCGAGGCGCACCATGGCGCGCTCCAGGCGGCTGTCCTGGTTGACCCGCCAGACATAGGCCTGGCCGCTTTCTGCCGTCACTGCCGACAACGGCACCGCCAGCGGGATCACCCCGTCATGGGCGATGAACACCCGCGCGCTCTGGCCAAGCTCGGCCGGCGCCTTGGCCGAGGTGAAGGCGATGCGCGCGGCGAAGGTGCGCGAACGCGGGTCGGCAGCAGGCGACAACTCGCGGATACGCCCGTCGAAACGCTGGTTGGGGTGCGACCACAATTCCACGCTGACCGGCTGGCCCACGGCGAAGCGGGCGAACTGCTGCTCCGGCAGGCCGATGGCGACCTCGCGCTCGCCGTCGGCGGCCAGGGTGAACACCGTTTGCCCGGCCGCCACCACCTGGCCGACCTCGACCTGGCGCTTGGCGATGACCCCGGCCTGCGGGGCACGCAACACGGCGTACTCGGCCTGGTTGCCGGCCACGTCGAACTCGGCCTTGGCCTGCTTCAGGCGGGCCAGGCCGGCGCGGTAGAGGTTTTCGGCATTGTCGTACTGGGAGTGGCTGACCATCTGCCGCTCCAGCAGCTTCTGGTAGCGGTCACGCTCGGCGCGCACCAGCGCCAGGTTGGCTTCGGCGGCGGCCATCTGGGCGCGGTTGGCTTCCAGCTGCAGGCGCACGTCCTGGGGGTCGAGCTCGGCCAGCGGCTGCTCGGCCTTGACCCGCTGCCCTTCCTCCACCAGCCGTTTGCTCACCTTGCCGCCAATGCGAAAGGCCAGCTCCGGCTCGAAGCGCGCGCGCACTTCCCCGGGGTAGCTGTCGGCGGCGGCTTCGGCAGGCTGTGGCTGGACCACCAGGGCCGGGCGCGGCGCGGCGGGCGCGGCAGCCTCCTGGCCACAGGCCGCGAGCAGCAGGGCGGCGGCAGCGGGCAACGCAAGGGACAAGGCATGACGCAACATGATGAATCCTTTCGCGACGGGCGCATCGAATATTTATACTAGCGAGTATATTAAGTCAGGGAACCGAGGCCGGGAAGCCAGCGTCGGAAAGAAAATCAACATTAACGATTGGTCGCCCACCTACAGCCGCCAGCACGCTTAGCCGGTAAGATGTGCGCCCCTTCAACCAGATGCGGACTCCAATGCCCAACGACGCACCCATCGGCCCAGGCCGGCCCAAGGACCTCGCCAAACGCGAGGCGATCCTCGAAGCCGCCAAGACCCTGTTCCTCAGCCTTGGCTATGCCAACACCAGCATGGATGCGGTCGCGGCGGCGGCAGGTGTTTCGAAGCTCACCGTCTACAGCCACTTCACCGACAAGCAGACCCTGTTCGGTTCGGCGGTCATGGCCACTTGCCAGAACCAGCTGCCCGACCTGATCTTCGAGTACCCCGAGGGTGCGGCCGTAGAGGATGTGCTACTGAACATCGCCAGGGGCTTCCAGGCCCTGATCAGCAGCGACGAGGCGGTCAAGCTGAGCCGCTTGATCATGGCCCAGGGCAGCCAGGACCCAAGCTTTGGCGAGTTCTTCTACGAAGCCGGGCCCAAGCGCGTGCTGGCAGGGATGGAAGCGTTGCTGCGCGGGGTGGACGAGCGCAAGTTGCTGTGCATCGACAATCCGCTGCGCGCAGCGGAGCACTTCTTCTGCCTGATCAAGGGCGCGCCGGATTATCGTTTGCTGCTGGGGTGCGCAAAGCCGTTGCAAGGGGATGAGGCCGAGGCACATGTGCGGGAAGTGGTGGGGGTGTTCGTGCGGGCGTTCCGGCCCTGAGGCACTGGCCTGGTAATTTTGCCAGTAGCCGGCCTTGCGCTCTGCCAGCAAGCTCATATCCCATTCATTGAGATGAGGGCGGCTACCATGGCAGTAACAGCACAGCAGTATTTCTACAGGGGCAACAAACTGGCGACGTTGCGCACCGGCGCAGCCCAGCACACCATCGTCAGCGCCAACAACCTGAACCTGGGCGAAACGACAATGGCGACTGCGCAAACGCGACTGCTGGCCACCGATGCGCAGGATTCGACTGTCATCAGTGAGTTGGAAAGCCAGGCCAGCATTGCCTACAGCCCCTACGGCCATGACAGTTGCCCACCCACAAGCCTGGTACTGTCCCGATTCACCGGGCAGAGCTGGTTACCCTCGGCAATTGGCTACATGCTGGGTAATGGCCACCGCCTGTTCAACCCAGGATTGATGCGGTTTTACAGCGCAGACGGCTTGTCGCCTTTTGGCCAGGGGGGGCTCAATGCCTATGCTTATTGCGCCAATGACCCCATCAACCGATCGGACCCCAGCGGCAAAAGCTTCATAAAACGGATAACCCGCCAGTACTCATATGCTGTGCTGGCTCCCCGTTTGAACAACGAGGCGCAGTCATTTTCAGCCAATGAATACAAGGCGTTGGGCAAATCGCTCGAAAAGCGCCATCAACAAAACCTGCGTCAGGTGTCTAGCGCTCTAGATCCACATTCGGCGATTGGCAAACGTGTCATTCAAAATGACCGTACACACACAAAACAATCCCTACAGTATCTACGACTGACACAGGGCTCCGACGGTCGCTACGGCTTCCCGGATGCTCGGGAGCAACATCGGGACTTTCTGGGCAAGAGCGACCCTGCGATCGCCAATACGCCCGCCTCACCGTCTGCGCGCCGGCGAGCATCCGTAGACTCGGTGAACACTTACGGCCCAACAGTCGCAAGCGCAGCAGAATCGAGGCAGATCGAAGAGGGCTTGGATGGGCTACTTGCCAGACTCCTAGCTCTGCGCGATAGCTGAGCGGTCAGGCCTGTCATCATTTCAACGCCTTCTTCGGGTAAATGTCATACCGGCTCGACTTGCCTTCCAGGCTATGGCTGGGCTTGGGTCCATCAATGATCGGCGCCTTGCGCGGGCGCTTAACCACTACGCGGTGGCTGGCCAGCGCCAGCGCCGCCTCAAGCAGCGCCGGCGCATCCAGGTCATCACCGACCAAGGGCCGGAACACGCGCATTTCCTTCTTCACCAGCGCGCTCTTGTCGCGGTGCGGGAACATCGGGTCGAGATAGATCACCTGCGGCGCCTCCCCTTCCCAGCTGCGCATGCGCTCGATGGCATTGCCGGTCAGCAGGCGCATGCGGCCCACGATCGGGCCAACGTCATCATCCGAGCGGGCGCGCGCCAGGCCATCTTCGAGCAAGGCGGCAATCAGCGGCTGGCGTTCGATCAACGTCATCTGGCAACCCAGGCTGGCCAGCACGAAGGCATCCTTGCCCAGCCCTGCCGTGGCATCGAGCACTTGCGGTCGCACGCCCTGGGAAATGCCCACGGCCTTGGCGATCATCTGCCCGTTGCCACCGCCGAACTGGCGCCGATGCGCGGCCTGGCCTTCGACGAAGTCCACCCGCACCGGCCCCGGCGCCTGCGGGCCGAGTTGCTGGATCTGCAAGCCTTCGGCGCCCACCTGCACGGCGAAGCCGGCAGCCTCGTCCTGCAGCGGCAAGCCCAGGCGCTCGGCCCACGCCGCAGCCTGTTGCGCATAGTCGGCCGACATCGCCTCGACCCTGATACCCGTGCCTTGCTCTTCCATCGTTCACACCCAAAAAAACCAACCAAGCCCTTAATGAATCGGCCACCTCGGCCGATACAGGCAATATCCCGCTATTCTGCCAGAGCACAACGCGCGCGACTGCCATGACAGATACTCTTCCCATCGGCTTGACCTACTTGTCGCCTGTCGGCAACTACGGTCGGCAGAATACCCAGGCACTCGGGGGCGTCAGCCACCTGTGGCAGGATTTCTTCGCCCGCGCCATGGCCGAGCAGCAAGCGGAACAACCCGACACCTTCAGCCAGGCACTGGTGCAGTACGACCAGCACAGCGGCGAGCCGATCGGCGGGGCCAAGGCCCTGGCGCTGATCGATGCCCAGCGCGCCTGCCCCGTGCAGGACACCATCATTGCCCCGCCCGAGCCGCTGTTCCTGCCCAAGGCCGAACTCGAAGCCAACCTGCTGGAGCCGGCCCCCGAGCCGTTCAGCGCTGCCGAGATGATCCAGCAACAGCGCCAGCTCGACCTCAGCAACAGCTGGCTGCGCCCTGTGGTGATGAGCCAGGGCCACCCTCTCGGGCAACCTGGCCCGGCACCGTCGCCGCGCCCGCTGCACCTGCCGATCGCCGAATTCGAGATGAACCTGCTGGACCCGGCGCCCGAGCCCTATGCGCCGGCCACCTTGGCCCAGCAGCAGAACGACCTGGAATTCGACACCCACTGGGCACGCCCGGTAGTGCTGAACAACGTTCGCGTCCACGCCTGAAATCAGCGGCAGACCTGCCAGCGCCCCATGTCCAGGTGAAAGTGGTTGTGGTGGGCAGCGTTGTAGTCCGGGCCCAGTACCGCGCTGAAGCTTTCGCACGCCGCCTGTTGCACTTCGCGCAGGAACTGCGCCTTCTGCCCACCCGCCTGCCAGTCCCGCGCCAGCAGGATGCGCTCGCCGCTCTGCAGGCGAAAGCCGCTGATGTCCAGGGCATTGGCCGTGGCGTGCTGGCTCAAGCGCCCCTGCTTGCGGTGATAGACGTTGCGACAGGCAAAACTGCCCAGGTGCTCGACCTGCGCCACGGGCTGGCCGAACACCCGCTGCGCCGCCGGTTGCAGGCCATGCACTTCGAACAATGCATACGCCACCGCCAGCGGGCAGCTGGCAAGAAAGCTGCTGCTCAGCCGCGCCTGCCCTTGCTCGATACGCCACACATTGCGCAGTGGGCAGCTGGCGGTGGCCGGGCTATCGGCCTGCGCCTTGTAGCGCAGCTCGCTGGTTTGCAGGGCCTGGCGGCACAAGGCCGGGTCGTCGCGCAGGCGTGAGAGCTTGAAGGGCGTGAGCAGGTTCGGCGGCTGGCGCACGTCCAGCACTGCCCACGGGTTCCAGGGGTCCGGCAGGCGCCCGCCGTACTGCCAGGCCAGGCCCGCCGCGATCAGCAGCAGGCCGCATAACCAGGCCAGTGCGCGCACGCCACCTCAGCGGCGGAACAGGTCGTTGAGCTCGGCGAAGGGCAGCGCCTGCTCGCCATAGCTGAACGTGCCCTGATCACGAATCTCCAGCGCCGCACGCTGCAGCGCCCCGAGCGCCGCGCGGGCCAGCGACGAACCTACGCTGATGCGGCGCACGCCCAGGTCCTGCAGCTGGTTGACGCTCAGCGGCACCCCGGCCAGGCCCATCAGCACGTTCACAGGCTTCGGCGCCACGGCCTGCACCACCGCGCGAATTTCATCGACGCTGCGCAGCCCTGGGGCATACAGCACATCGGCGCCCGCCTCGGCGTAGGCCTGCAGGCGCAGGATGGTGTCGTCCAGGTCCATGCGCCCGTGCAGCAGGTTTTCTGCGCGGGCACACACGGTAAACGGGAAAGGCAAGCCGCGCGCGGCCTGCACGGCGGCGCGCACGCGCTCCACGGCCAGGCCGAAGTCATAGATCGGCGCATCGCTGCGGCCGCTGGCGTCTTCGATCGAGCCACCCACCAGGCCAGCTTCGGCGGCCCGCAGGATGGTCTGGGCGCATTCTTCAGGGAGGTCGCCAAAGCCGTTTTCCAGGTCGGCGGCCACCGGCAGGGCCGTGGCGTCGACGATATGCCCGGCATTGTCGAGCGTCTCATCGAGGCTCAAGGCCCCCTCGGCATCCGGCCGCCCGAGGCCGAAGGCAAGGCCGGCACTGGTCGTGGCCAGCGCTTCGAAGCCCAGGCTTGCCAGGAGCTTGGCGGAGCCGGCATCCCAAGGGTTGGGGATGACGAAGGCGCCATCACGCTCGTGCAGCGCCTTGAAGGCTTCGGCACGCAGGGTTTGTACATCCATGGTCACAACCTCCGGGTGGTCGGGGAAAAGTCAGAGTAGTCCCAGTTGTTCGACCTCGGGAGCGCGCGGCAATTCCGGCAATGCTGCCAGGCCAGGCAGGCGCGCCATCAGCCGCTGGTGGAAGCGCTGGGCCAGCGCGGCCGCCAGGCGGTTGTCGGAAGTGTGCAGGAAGATGTAGGGGCTGCGGCCTTCTTCTATCCAGCCCGCGATCTTTTCCACCCAGGGCGTGAGAAAAGGCTCGTTGGCTTCGAGCTCGGGATGGCCGATGAAGCGCACCTGCGGGTGCTGGCTGAACGCCGCAGGGCGCGGCGGCACCTTGGGTTTCTTGGCTTGCGCGTCGAGCACGGCGGCCTCGCGCGAGGTGCAGCTGAACAGGGCGCGTGGGTCCAGGCAGATGCGCTCCACGCCGCGCTCGCGCAGCAGGCGGTTGAGCAACCGCTCTTCCTCCCCCTTGGCGAAGAACGCCGGGTGGCGCACTTCGACCGCCACTGGCACGCCGACTTCATCGAGAAACTGGCTCAGTTCGGCCAGGCGCGGCGGGCCGAACTGGGCGGGCAACTGCAACCAGTAGGGTGAAACACGCGGGCCCAGCGGCGCCAACAGCCGGGTGAACTCGCACGCCGCTTCCAGGCGCTCGCGCAGGTCGCCTTCATGGCTGACATCACGGGGAAACTTGGCAGTGAAGCGAAAGTGCGCGGGCATCGCCTGCGCCCAGCGCGCAACGGTGCCAGGTGCAGGGCGGGCGTAGAAGGTGGTGTTGCCCTCGACCGCATTGAACACCTGGCTGTACAGGCCAAGGTATTGCGAGGTGCGGGCGTCAGCGGGATACAGGTACTCGCGCCAGGCGTTTTCACTCCATGACGGGCAACCGAGAAAGTAAGGCAGGTGGGATGGACTCATCCCTCAAATGTACAGGTCGAGCCCCATGACTTCCATGTCCCAGTCGGTAAAGCCGGCCGTGCTCAGGTAGCTGGCCAGCGCCGTGGCAGTGCGCCGATCGCGGGCGCGGGGGAAGACCATGTCTTGCGGGCGGGCCGGCAGGCCACCGGGGCGGCGGCGTGGTGCCGCCTCTTGAACCACTTCGCCCTCTTCGACCAGCTCGGCATCGTCGATGGCTTCATCGCGCACTGCCGCTTTGCGCGGGGCGCGCTTGACCGGGTAGGACTGCGATGAGAAACCGTCGATACGCATGAAGTGAGCACTCAGGACCAATGATGGCAATTTAGCAGCATCAGAGTTCCGTCGCTAATGCTCGAGTGATAACTGGACCACAGTTCGCGCCAAAGGTTTTATCGACAACCGCTATAACCGACGAACAGCACCTAACGGGCTTTGGGCGTAGCTACATTATCGCGCAAGTACACAGGTTGCGCCTGCTCGGCGACGATTGCCTCGCCGCGTGCCCAGGCAAAACGCGCCAGGCTGAGGATGTCCAGCGCGTTGGGCAGCGCCGCCGGGTTGCTGGCGCTGGCCTGCACGGCCAGGCGCTCGGCATAGCCCCAACCGGTACCGGCGCCATACCAGTCGCCGCTGCTCCCTTCAGGCAAGGCCACGCGCTCGGGGGGCAGCACGGCTTCCTGGCCTTGCAGGCGCATTTCGCCGTCCACCGCCTGGTAGCAACCCCAGTAGACCTCGTCCATGCGCGCATCGATGGCGGCTGCCACCTGCTGCACGCCATGCTCGCGCAGCGCGCCCTGGGCCAGCGCCGCCAGGTTGGACACCGGCAGCACCGGACGCTCGAGGGCGAAGGCCAGGCCCTGGACCACACCGATGGCGATGCGCACGCCGGTGAAGGCACCCGGGCCACGGCCGAAAGCGATGGCGTCGAGGGCATTCAGCGCCACGCCGGCATCGCCCAGCAGCTGCTTGATCATCGGCAGCAGCTTTTGCGCATGCATGCGCGGGATCACCTCGTAGTGGCTGGTTACCTTGCCGTCATGCAGCAGCGCGACGGAACAGGCTTCGGTGGCGGTATCCAGGGCCAGCAGGGTGGTCATCGAACGGGTATCCAGGTGCGAGTGAAAAAGAGCGGCAGTATAAACGACAACGGCCCGCAAGCGGGCCGTTGTGACGCACGGTGCTGGATCAGCTCAGGGCTGCCAGAACCTTGGCGGTGATCGCTTCGACCGAACCCACGCCTTCGATGTGGCTGTACTTCGGCTTGCCGGCATTGGCAGCCGACAGCTTGTGGTAGAAGTCCACCAGCGGCTTGGTCTGGCTGTGGTAGACCGACAGGCGATGGCGAACGGTTTCTTCCTTGTCGTCGTCGCGCTGGATCAGGTCTTCGCCGGTGACGTCGTCCTTGCCTTCCACTTTCGGCGGGTTGTACTGGATGTGGTAAGTGCGGCCCGAGGCCAGGTGCACGCGGCGGCCAGCCATGCGGCCGACGATTTCTTCATCGTCGACGGCGATTTCGACCACGGCGTCGATGTCGACACCGGCCGCGACCATGGCTTCGGCCTGCGGGATGGTGCGTGGGAAGCCGTCGAACAGGCAGCCATTGGCGCAGTCAGGCTGGGCGATGCGCTCCTTGACCAGGCTGATGATCAGCTCGTCGGAGACCAGCTGGCCAGCATCCATGACTTTCTTCAGCTCCAGGCCCAGTGGGGTGCCGGCCTTGACGGCGGCACGCAGCATGTCACCGGTGGAGATCTGTGGAATACCGAACTTCTCGGTGATGAACTTTGCCTGAGTACCTTTACCGGCCCCGGGAGCTCCCAGCAGAATTACGCGCATCTCGTGCTCCTCAAATTTTTTTATGAAATTCAATGGATTCGGCGACCAGGGCCAAGTCCGGAAAATCGGGTATGACCATAAATCGGTCAGAAGGCTGCTCAAGATACACAGCGCTCGGCAGCCAGACAAGCGTCCCAAAGTTGCAGGAATGCGCCATCGGTGGCCCCGGCAAAGGGTGGTTGCGCCCGGCGCAACCGCCCTTGCTGCCCTGCCTCAGCCCAGGCTGCGCCCCCGGGCTCGGGCAGCCCGGCAGCGCCTCAGCCGGTGTTGCGCAGGCCCGCCGCGATACCGGCCACGGTCACCAGCAAGGCCTGCTCCAACGGGCTGTCCAGAGCGGCTTCACGGCTGCGCGAACGCGCCAGCAACTCGGCCTGCAGGCGGTGCAGCGGGTCCAGGTAGGTGTTGCGCAGGCTGATGAATTCCCGCGTTTCGGGGCTGTGCGCCAGTAGCACCGGCTGCCCGGTCAGGCCCAGCACCACCTGGCAGGACTGCGACAATAGGTCGCGCAGGTGCACACCTAAAGGAAGCAAGCCCGGTTGCACCAGACGTTGGTCGTAGGCCTCGGCAATCTGTGCATCGGCCTTGGCCAGGACCATTTCCAGCATGTCGATGCGGGTGCGGAAGAACGGCCATTGTTCACGCATCTGCGCCAGCAGCTCGCCCTGGCCACGCGCCAGGGCGTTGCTCAGCGCCGTCTCCCAGCCCAGCCAGGCGGGCAGCATCAGGCGGGTCTGGGTCCAGCCGAAGATCCACGGGATCGCCCGCAGGCTCTCGATACCGCCGGCGCGGCGCTTGGCCGGGCGGCTGCCCAGCGGCAGGCGCCCCAGCTCCTGCTCGGGCGTGGACTGGCGGAAGTACTCGACGAAATCCGGGTTGTCGCGCACCACGCCGCGGTAGGCCTTGACGCCGTCGGCGGCCAGTTGGTCCATCAGCTCGCGCCAGGCAGGCTGCGGCGGCGGCGGTGGCAGCAAGGTGGCTTCGAGCACCGCGGCCAGGTACAGGTTGAGGTTTTGCTCGGCGATGCCCGGCAAGCCGAACTTGAAGCGGATCATCTCGCCCTGTTCGGTCGTACGGAAACGCCCCGCCACCGAGCCCGGTGGCTGCGACAGGATTGCCGCGTGGGCGGGGCCGCCGCCACGGCCGACGGTACCGCCGCGGCCATGGAACAGCAGCAGCTCGACCTGATGCTCGCGGCAGATGCGCACCAGGCTTTCCTGGGCGCGGTACTGGGCCCAGGCGGCGGCGGTGGTGCCGGCATCCTTGGCCGAGTCGGAATAGCCAATCATCACTTCCTGCGGCCCGCGCAGGCCGGCCCGGTAGCCCTGCAGCCCGAGCAGGCGCTGCATCACCGGCCCGGCGTTGTCCAGGTCGGCCAAGGTCTCGAACAGCGGCACCACGCGCATGGGCCGGGTCAGCCCGGCTTCCTTGAGCAGCAGTTGCACGGCCAGCACATCGGAGGCGGCGCCGGCCATGGAGATGACATAGGAACCCAGCGATGCGCCAGGCGCGGCGGCGATTTCACGGCAGGTGGCGAGTACTTCGGCGGTGTCTGCCTGGGGCTGGAAGTGCGCAGGCAACAATGGCCGGCGGTTCTTCAGCTCGGCCTGGAGGAAGGCGATGCGCTGTTCTTCATCCCATTGGCCATAGTTGCCCAGGCCCAGGTAGTCAGTGATTTCCGACAGCGCGTCACGGTGCCGGGCGGCATCCTGGCGCACGTCGAGGCGGCCGAGGAACAGGCCGAAGGTGACCGCGCGGCGCAGGGTGTCGAGCAGTGGGCCGTCGGCGATCACGCCCATGCCGCATTCATGCAGGGAGTGGTAGCACAGCTCCAGCGGGGCGATCAGGTCGCGGTTGTCCTCCAGCACATCGGCGCTGGCCGGCTGCGAGCTGGCCAGAGAGGAATGGGCCCAGGCGCGGGTTGCCCGCAGGCGGTCGCGCAAGTGCTTGAGCACCGCTCGGTAAGGCTCGGCGCTGTCACCAACCTGCTCGCGCAGGGCGCTGCTGGCCTGCTGCATGGACAGCTCGGCGGCCAGTGCATCGATATCGCGCAGGAACAGGTCGGCCGCCATCCAGCGGGCCAGCAATAGCACTTCGCGGGTCACCGCGGCGGTGACGTTGGGGTTGCCATCGCGGTCGCCGCCCATCCACGAGGCGAAGCGAATCGGCGCAGCCTCCAGCGGCAGGCGCAGGCCGGTGGCGTCGAACAGCGCCTTGTCGACCTTGCGCAGGTGGCTGGGAATCGCGTGCCACAGGGAATGCTCGATGACCGCAAAGCCCCACTTGGCTTCATCTACCGGGGTGGGCCGGGTGCGGCGGATTTCCTCGGTGTGCCAGGCCTCGGCGATCAGCCGGCGCAGGCGCTCGCGCACCTGCTGGCGCTCGCTGGGGGTGAGGTCGCGGTGGTCCTGCGCCGCCAGCTGGCCGGCGATGGCGTCGTACTTCTGGATCAGCGTGCGCCGGGCCACTTCGGTGGGGTGTGCGGTCAGCACCAGCTGGATATCCAGCTTGGCCAGTTGCCGGGCCAGCGCATCATCCTTGTGCCCGGCCTGCTTCAGGCGCGCCAGCAGCTCGGGCAGCACCCGCGCCTCGAAGGGCTCTTGCTGTTCGCCATCACGGCGACGAATCAGCTGGTACTGCTCGGCCATGTTGGCCAGGTTGAGGAACTGGTTGAACGCCCGCGCCACCGGCAGCAGGTCGTCCTCGGCTAGGTCGCCGAGGGTCGAGCTCAATTGCTCGCCGGGACCGCGGCGGTCGGCCTTGGCACTGTGGCGAATGTCCTCGATCTTCTGCAGGAACGCTTCACCATGCTGCTGGCGAATGGTTTCGCCGAGCAACTCCCCCAACAGATGGACATCTTCACGCAAGCGCACATCGATATCGGTCATTGGCCCTCTCTTCGGCGCGGCTGGCCCGCGCCCTGCCCAGGAAACAGCACGTCCCCAAGAGTGCCCACAGGCGAGGCGCCATGGCAAGCCGAGATCGGCCAAAGCAAACTAAAGTGAGAGCTGAGCAGTCCGATGCAATGCAGCCTATCCAGGCGTCGACAGAGGTCATCATGAAAATCCGCGAACTCGCCCAGCACTGGGAGCAGAATGCCGCAGGTACCCTGAGCCCCACCGGCCATAGCTTGCACCTGGACCTGGAGTCCGAGGCACGCCTGGCAGCGCTCATCGACATGTACCCCAAGCGCACCGCCGAGGAACTGCTTGGTGAACTGGTAGCCGCCGCCCTGGAAGAGCTGGAAGCCAGCTTCCCGTATGTGCAGGGCCAAACCGTCATTTCCACCGACGAAGAAGGCGACCCGCTGTACGAGGACATTGGTTCCACACCGCGCTTTCTGGCCCTCTCCCGGCGCCACTTGCGCGAGCTCAGCAACACCGGTGAAGACTCCGGCAACTGACCCTTCCCACAGCATTCCGGGCGCATTCGCAGCCCGGAATACCTTCGCTTTCCCTTGAAAGTTCCCCGCCGCAGCAACTGACTAATCAGTCAGAAATAACTTGAAAATTTTGTGAACCATTCAAAAAAGCCCCCGGTCACAGCCAATAGCCATCACGCTAAAACCCTGCACACCTGTTGTCGTGCACCGTGCAGCGAACGTGCTGACAAAGGTCAGGGATTGAGCGATGGACTGCTACGGACATTGTCGTTATCAGGAGTGATCCAATGGAGCTGACCACCATGAAGACCCGCACCGCGAAACCCTCATCCCCCCATGTGCGCGGACTCAAGCTGGCCGCGCTGGCCCTGGGCAGTAGCCTGGTCCTGGCCGGCTGTGCCGGCAACCCGCCGACCGAGCAGTACGCCGTGACCCAGTCCGCCGTGAACTCCGCGGTCAGCGCTGGCGGCACCGAGTTTGCCGCCGTGGAAATGAAAGCCGCGCAGGACAAGTTCAAAAAAGCCGAAATCGCCATGCACGACAAGAAGTACGACGACGCCAAGCGCCTGGCCGAGCAGGCCGAGTGGGACGCTCGCCTCGCCGAACGCAAGGCCCAGGCGGCCAAGGCCGAGAAGGCCGTACAGGAAGCCCGCCAGGGCGTCCAGGACGTGCGTCAGGAAGGCATGCGCAGCGCTCAGTGAGCGCGGCACCCCTAACCTGAGCCTTCGCAATCGATCAAAGGATGAACACTATGCGCAATTACGTCATGATTCCCGCCCTGCTGGCCCTGAGCGTCGGTCTCGCTGCCTGCTCCCACGACCCGAACCCGAACCTGGAATCGGCCCGCACCAACTTCTCGGCGCTGCAGAGCGACCCGCAGGCGAGCAAGGTCGCGGCCCTTGAAACCAAGGACGCCCAGGACTGGCTGAACAAGGCCGACAAGGCCTTCATGGAGCGTGAAAACAACGAGAAGGTCGACCAGCTGGCCTACCTGACCAACCAGCGCGTCGAGGTGGCCAAGCAGACCATTGCCCTGCGCACCGCCGAGAACGAGCTGAAAAACGCTTCGGCCGAACGCGCCAAGGCCAAGCTCGATGCCCGCGACGCGCAGATCGCCAAGTTGCAGGACAGCCTCAACGCCAAGCAGACCGACCGCGGCACCCTGGTGACCTTCGGCGATGTGCTGTTCGACTTCAACAAGGCCCAGCTCAAGAGCAGCGCCTTGCCCAACGTCACCAAGCTGGCTCAGTTCCTTCAGGAGAACCCTGAGCGCAAGGTGATCGTCGAGGGCTACACCGACAGCGTGGGTTCGGCCAACTACAACCAGACCCTCTCCGAGCGCCGCGCCGGCGCCGTGCGCATGGCGCTGGTACGTGCCGGCGTCGACCCTGCGCGCATCGTCGCCCAGGGTTATGGCAAGGAGTACCCGGTAGCGGACAACGCCAGCAACTCCGGGCGTGCGCAGAACCGTCGGGTGGAGGTGACCATCTCCAACGACAACCAGCCGGTGGCACCGCGTTCGGTGAGCCAGCGCTAAGCGCAAGCTGGCTTGGCTGAAATGAAAAGCCCCGCGCGATGCGGGGCTTTTTCTTGACTGTACCGGCCCTATCGCCGGCAAGCCGGCTCCCACAGGTGGAAGCCAATGGCATCACTGCACCTGCTGCGGGGTCTCCTCCCCCATGCAGCGCACCGCACGCTTGCGGTTGTCCACCAGCACCCCGGTCAAGCCCTTCTGCTGCGTATCGAACAGCACCAGCACGCCATCCATGCACTGCGCCACCTGCGCCGCAGGCTCCAGCGAGACCTTGTAGTCTTCGCCCGGCACGGTCTTGAGCATGGTGAAATCCTGCAACAGCAGCGCATCCTCGGGCTTGGCGAAATGCAGGTAGCCGTAATACCAGAGGGCCCCCACCGTCACGATGATGCTGCCGACACCGGTCAGGATCAGGGGGATGGCGTTGCGTTCTTCACTCATTGCGGGTTCTTCTTCTGGTCAGGGTAGTTGGGCACTTCGGCAAGGCGCCGCAGGCCGTTGAAATGGCTGGGGTCATCCAGGAAGCGGAGCATCACCTGGCGCCACACCGGGTCGGCGAAGGTCTGCACATGGCCGCCACGGGTCAGCTGCAATACCCGCGGTGGCGGTGCGTGCTGGTACAGGCGGATGCCGTTGTCCATCGGCACCAGGGTGTCGTCGATGCTGTGGAAGAACAGCTTGGGCGGGCTGGCAAGCTGCTCGATCGAGCGGATCGCGCTGTCGCCGTCCGGCACCAGGTAGGACAACGGCACCTGCAGCGGCCAGGTCAGCCATGAAGTGCTCAGGGCATAACGGCCGACCGCGCGGTAGCTGGCCGGCACACCATCGAACACCAGTGCGCTGAAGCGTTGACGCTGCTCGGGATGCTGCGCCAGGTAATGGATCGCCATCGCCCCTCCGAGGCTCTGGCCCAGCAGCACCAAAGGCTTGCCCTTGACCTGCGGCGCCTGGTCGAGCCAGGCCATGGCGGCCGCGATGTCCTCATACACCTCCGGCAAGCTGGGCTTGCCCTGGGACAGGCCATAGCCGCGGTAATCGATCATCAGCACCTGGTAGCCCTGCTCCGGCAACCAGTAGCTGGCGCCCAGGTGGCCGGGCAGGTTGCCGCCGTTGCCATGCAGGTGCAGCACCGTGCCCTTGACCTCGACGCCGGCCTTGGCCGGCAGCCACCAGCCATGCAGGCGCACGCCATCGGTGGTGGTGAGCGTGACATCGCGGTACTGCAGCTGGGCCCGCGCGGGGGTGAACGCCTCGCCCGGTTCGGGATAGAACAGCAGGCTGCTGCAACCGCCCAGCCCCAGCAGGAGCATGCCCAGGGCCAGCAGGCGGCAGCGCTCAGAGAATGTTCGCGTAATCGGCTTCAATGCGATCCAGGCTCAGGTGGTTGAGGAAGTTGGAGAAGCACATCCACGCCGACAGGGCGTTGAGGTCGCGGAACTGTTCGGGCAGGTACTTGGGTGGCTCGACCAGGCCCTCTTCGACCAGTTGGCGCAGGGTGCGCATGTCTTCCAGGGTGGTCTTGCCGCAGAACAGCAGCGGAATCTGCTCGAGCTTGCCCTTCTTCACGGCCAACTGAATGTAGTTGTAAACCATGATGAAGCCCTTGAGGTAGGACAAGTCCTTGGTGAATGGCAGGCCATTGGGCACCGAACCGCGGAACACCCGGCTGGCGTTGCTGTAGCTTTGCGCCATTTCGAAACCCTGGGCGCGGAAGAACTCGAACACCTGCAGGAAGTCCGCGCCCTCCTCGACCATGTGGATGGCCCGGGTGCGGTTGGTGAGCTTGCGCAGGCGGCTGGGGTAGGAGGCGAAGGCGATCACCTCCATGAGGATCGCCAGGCCCTCCTGGGTCACCGTCGAGGAGGGCGGGCCCTTGGCCAGGAAGGTGCAGATCGGCTGGTTCAGGCCATTGAGCGTGGTGCCCACGTGCACCAGCCCTTCATGCACTTCCAGCGCACGCACGTCGCGGCTGTTGAACATGGCGTCGGCGCGAATCTTGATGTAGTCGGCACCGGCTGCGGCGTCGGCGACGATGCCGTCGGACTCGAACACGCGGATGGTTTCCTCGGCCTCGCCGAACACCTTGTTCAGGCGCTGCTGGAGGATGTCCACGACCTCCTTGGCGGTGAGGTTCTTCGGCTCGTCCTTGAGGTCGCCGCGGCCATCGATGTTGTTGAGGTAGTCCGAGAGCATCAGGCCCAGGTCGGCCAGGGTCGGGTCACCGGCGTGGAAGGCATCGGAGGCGGCGCCATACAGCTCCTGGGAGATCAGGCCGAAATCCTCGGTGCCGCGCGCTTCGAGCATGCGCACCACCATGCGGTACTCCTTGCACATGCGCCGCATGATCTGCCCGACCGGGTTGAACTGGCCCAGCTGGCGGGTGATGTCGCGCTCGATGCTCTGGAATTCGGCCTTCACCGCGCTGGAGTCGAACGACAGCGGGCGCGACTGGTAATAGGCACGGTCCACCGCCGGTGGCTCCTTGCCCCTGGCCTTGAGGAAACCCTGGCGAATATTGTCGTCCCACTTCACCGCATCGAGCACGCGGATCGGGGTCTGCGCCGTGACGATGCGATCGGACAGGGCGCGGATGGTCTGCTGGTATTCGTCCACCGGGGACTCCTTGAAAATCAGATCCTGGCTATTTGCCGCTGCGCTGGAAGCGTGCCACCTCGACGAACAGGTCGGAGTTGGCCGGGTCGTCCAGGTAGGCCAGCACCCGCGCCGACGGGCTGTCGATCAGCACCCCGGCGCCGTTGTCTTCCGGCACCTGGGTGCTGCGCCCGGTCAGTTCCTTCTTCTCCACCGCCTGCTCGATCTGCTCGACGTCGAGGTTGTAGAGCACCAGTTGCTTGCCCTCGACGATGTCGAACCCGCCGATCAGGAAGTTGCCGCCCAGGCGCTTGGGCACCCCGGCCGAGAGGTACCAGCGGTTGCCATGGCGCGACACGCTGAAGACATATTCCTCAGGCTTCTTGCCCTTGGCCGTGGCCACGGCCTTGTAGGCGCCAGCGCCACTGCGGCTGATCACCAACTGCAGCGGCTCGCCCCAGGCATCCTTGCTGTGCCACTTGCCCAGCAGCGCCTTGGGCGCCGCCTGGTTGCTCGGCAGCGGTTCGTGGAAGGTCACCAGACAACCGCCCAGCAGCAGGAATGACAACGTCAACAGCACCACACGCCAGGCTTTCATCAGGTTCTCCTTGAAAGGTCGTTCTCGGCTCAGGCCGATGCCAGCACCAGGTGCAGGTAACGGGTAAGCATAGCGAGCATCTGCCCATCGGCTTGCGCATCGGCATCCTTGAGCAGGCCCTGATATTCCATCTGCTCGATAATCGCCGTCAACATCTGGGCGTCCTGTTCGGGTTGGCGCGAGCCCACCACCTGCAGCAGCTGCCGCGTGCCATGCAGCAGGATCTGCTGGTGGGCGCGCACCAGCTCGGCCAGGCGCGGGCACAGCAGCGCTTCCTGGCGGAAGGCCTGCTCGGCCATGAGGAAGTCACGGCGGTTGAGCAACTGGCGCGACACATAGTCGGCGGTCATGCGTGCCACTTCGTCGGCCAGCCGCGCGCGCGACTGCGCACTGCCGTCGCCCTGGGCGAGCAGCTGGCGCAGCACCACTTCGGTGTTGGCCCAGAGCTTGGCCATGTAGGCGGCGCTGCGTTCGACGTACTGGGCGAAGGTGTCGGTGAGCAGGTCTTCGATATCTTTGAAGTAGTAGGTGGTGGCGGACAGCGGCACGCCCGCTTCCGCGGCCACGGCGCGGTGGCGCACGCCGCGCACGCCATCGCGCACGACGATGCGCATGGCGGCGTCGAGGATCAGCTGGCGGCGCTGTTCGCTGCCTTGACGGGCGGTCTTGCGGCCTTGGTATTGCACGCTTTCGGCGACGGCGCTGGCGATGCCGGCGGCGCCTTGCTGGGCCATTGCGGGGGTCACTCTGGGTACCTCATTGTTCGAGTCAGCGGCGGCCCCTATCGCCGGCAAGCCGGCTCCCACAGGAACTCCACAACGCTTCCTGTGGGAGCCGGCTTGCCGGCGATAGGGCTGCTACAGACAGTCTTCAGGCATGAAAAAGCCGCCTCGAAAGGCGGCTTGTTCAGTTCGCTCAGGCCTGTGGGCGCATGTGCGGGAACAGGATCACATCGCGAATCGATGGCGAGTTGGTCAGCAGCATGACCAGGCGGTCGATACCGATGCCTTCGCCTGCGGTCGGCGGCATGCCGTACTCCAGCGCGCGCACGAAGTCGGCGTCGTAGTGCATGGCTTCGTCGTCACCGGCGTCCTTCTCGGCCACCTGGGCCAGGAAGCGTTCGGCCTGGTCTTCGGCATCGTTGAGCTCGGAGTAGGCGTTGGCGATCTCGCGGCCACCGATGAACAGCTCGAAACGGTCGGTCACGGCCGGGTTGTCGTCGTTGCGACGGGCCAGTGGCGAGACTTCGAACGGGTACTCGGTGATGAAGTGCGGCTGCTCCAGCTTGTGCTCGACCAGCTCTTCGAAAATCATCACTTGCAGCTTGCCCAGGCCCTCGTGGCCCAGCACCTTGGCGCCGGCCTTCTTGGCGATGTCACGGGCACGGTCGACGTCCTGCAGGTCGGCGGCGGTGAGCTCGGGGTTGTACTTGAGGATCGAGTCGAACACCGACAGGCGCGCGAACGGCTCGCCGAAGTGGAACACCTTGTCGCCATACGGCACGTCGGTGCTGCCCAGTACCAGCAGCGCCAGCTCGCGGAACAGTTCCTCGGTGAGGTCCATGTTGTCGCGGTAGTCGGCGTAGGCCTGGTAGAACTCGAGCATGGTGAATTCAGGGTTGTGACGAGTCGATACGCCTTCGTTACGGAAGTTGCGGTTGATCTCGAACACTTTTTCAAAGCCACCGACCACCAGGCGCTTGAGGTACAGCTCCGGCGCGATGCGCAGGAACATGGCCATGTCCAGGGCATTGTGGTGGGTTTCGAACGGCTTGGCCGCGGCGCCGCCAGGGATGGTCTGCAGCATCGGCGTCTCGACTTCGAGGAAGTCGCGCTCGATGAGGAACTTGCGGATGTGCGAGATCACCTGCGAACGCACACGGAAGGTGTGGCGGGTTTCTTCGTTGACCATCAGGTCGACGTAGCGCTGGCGGTAGCGCTGCTCGGTGTCGGTCAGGCCGTGGTGCTTGTCGGGCAGCGGGCGCAGCGACTTGGTCAGCAGGCGCACGTTGGTCATCTCGACGTACAGGTCGCCCTTGCCGGAACGGGCCAGGGTGCCTTCGGCGCTGATGATGTCGCCCAAGTCCCAGGTCTTGACCGCGGCCAGGGTCTCTTCGGGCAGGGTCTTGCGGTTGACGTAGACCTGGATGCGGCCGGTCATGTCCTGGATCACCATGAACGAGCCACGGTTGAGCATGATGCGACCGGCAACCTTGACCGGGATCGCGGCTGCTTCCAGCTCTTCCTTGGTCTTGTCCGCGTACTGCTTCTGCAGGTCGTTGCAGTAGCTGTCGCGACGGAAGTCGTTGGGGAAGGCATTGCCCTTGGCACGCTCGGCGGCAAGCTTTTCCTTGCGCAGGGCGATCAGGGCGTTTTCTTCCTGTTGCAGGTCTTGCGATTCGGTCTTGAGGTCGCTCATGTCGTCATTCTTTCCATCAGGTATTCGTTGCCCTTTTCGGGCAGGGCGCGCGATACCGGCCGGCGGCCAGGTATCGCGGCGGTGGTGTGCGGCTTACAGCCCCTGCTTGAGGCTCGCTTCCAGGTACTGGTCGAGGTCGCCGTCCAGCACCTTCTGGCAGTCACTGCGCTCGACGCCGGTGCGAAGGTCCTTGATGCGCGAGTCATCCAGCACGTAGGAACGGATCTGGTGGCCCCAGCCGATGTCCGACTTGCTGTCTTCCAGCGCCTGCGAGGCGGCGTTGCGCTTTTGCATTTCCAGTTCGTACAACTTGGCCCGCAGCATTTTCATGGCGGTGTCCTTGTTGGCGTGCTGGGAGCGTTCGTTCTGGCAGGCCACCACGGTGTTGGTCGGCACGTGGGTGATACGAACCGCCGAGTCGGTGGTGTTCACGTGCTGGCCACCGGCACCGGAGGAGCGGTAGGTGTCGATGCGCAGGTCGGACGGGTTGATCTCGATCTCGACCTTGTCGTCGATCTCGGGCGACACGAACACCGCCGAGAACGAGGTGTGGCGACGGGCACCGGAGTCGAACGGGCTCTTGCGTACCAGGCGGTGCACGCCGATCTCGGTGCGCAGCCAGCCGAAGGCGTACTCGCCCTTGATGTGCACGGTAGCGCCCTTGATGCCGGCGACTTCGCCTTCGGAGAGCTCGATGATGGTGGCGTCGAAACCGCGCTTGTCGGCCCAGCGCAGGTACATGCGCAGCAGGATGTTGGCCCAGTCTTGCGCTTCGGTACCGCCGGAGCCGGCCTGGATGTCCAGGTAGGCGTTGTTCATGTCCATCTCGCCGCTGAACATGCGACGGAACTCGAGCTGGGCCAGGGATTCTTCCAGGGCCTGCAGTTCGGTCTCGACATCGCTGACAGCGCTTTCGTCACCTTCCTCGACGGCCATGTCGAGCAGGTCCTTGCAGTCGGCCAGGCCATTGGCCATCTTGTCCAGGGTCTCGACGACCTGCGCCAGCATGGCACGCTCGCGGCCCAGGGCCTGGGCGTACTCGGGCTTGTTCCAGACGGCCGCGTCTTCCAGCTCGCGGTTGACTTCGATCAGGCGGTCATGCTTGTGATCGTAGTCAAAGATACCCCCGAATGGACTGGGAACGCTCGGTAAGGTCCTTGATGGTGTTCAGGATCGGTTGGATTTCCATGGGCAGGCTACTCGCGCGAATTCGGTGAAAAGCCGGGGAGTATAACCGAGTCTTGGGCTTGGCGGCAGACCCGCCGGGCAGTCGAGCAGCCTCATCGCCGGCCAGCCGGCGATGAGGCGCTTCAGGCGATCCCGACCTGGTTGCGGCCGCTGTCCTTGGCCAGGTACAGGCCCTTGTCCGCCGCCGAGATCAGCTGCCGGCAATGGCTGCCGATCGCTGGCGTCTGGGTGGCCAGGCCAATGCTCACGGTCAGCCGCGAGTCGGCCTCGGGGGCGATGTGCGGGATGTTCAGGCCATGCACGGTCTGGCGCAGCTTTTCCGCCACCAGCCGCGCCCCGCCCGGCGAGGTGTTGGGCAGCACCAGGGCAAATTCCTCGCCACCGTAGCGTGCCGGCAGGTCGGTGGGCCGCGAGCACGAGCCACGGATGGCCTCGGCGACCTGGCGCAGCGCCTCGTCGCCGGCCAGATGGCCGAAGCTGTCGTTGAACACCTTGAAGAAATCCACATCGATCATCAGCAGCGACAACTGCTGCTGTTCACGCATGGCCCGGCGCCATTCCAGCTCCAGGTACTCGTCGAAGTGGCGGCGGTTGGACAACCCGGTGAGGCCATCGGAGTTCATCAGCCGCTGCAGCATCAGGTTGGTGTCGAGCAGCTGCTGCTGGCTAACGCGCAGGGCGCGGTAGGCCTCGTCCCGCTGCAACAGCGTCAGGTACGAGCGCGAGTGGTAGCGAATGCGCGCCACCAGCTCGATGGTGTCGGGCAGCTTGACCAGGTAGTCGTTGGCGCCGGCGGCGAACGCTGCGCTCTTGACCAGCGGGTCTTCCTTGGTCGACAGGACGATGATCGGAATGTCCTGGGTGGCCGGGTTGTTGCGGTATTCGCGCACCAGGGTCAGGCCGTCCAGGCCGGGCATGATCAGGTCCTGGAGAATCACCGTGGGCTTGATGCGCATGGCCTGGGCCACCGCCTGGTGCGGGTCGGCGCAGAAGTGGAAGTCGATGTTCTCTTCATGGGCCAGGCCACGACGCACGGCTTCGCCGATCATCGCCTGATCGTCGACCAGCAGCACCATCGCCGAGTTTTCGTTGGTAGTCGCGAAACCGTCGATCGGTAAATCAGTCATCCATTTTCACCTGATCACTGCAGCCGGGGCGGCGTGATTCAATACATATCGTCATTTTGCAAAGATTTCCATCAAGCGCCCGGCAATTCGCTCCAGCGGACGGATTTCCACCGCCGCATCGATTGCCGCGGCGGCCTTGGGCATGCCGTAGACTGCGCTGCTGGACTGGTCCTGGGCAATGGTCAGGAAGCCCTGCTGGCGCATCAGTTTGAGGCCCTGGGCGCCATCGCGGCCCATGCCGGTGAGCAGCACGCCCACCGCATCGCCGCGCCAGTAGCGCGCCACGCTCTCGAAGAACACATCGATCGAGGGCCGGTAGATTTCGTTGACCGGTTCAGCAGTGTAGGCCAACTGGCCATTGTGCAGCAGGCGGATATGGTGGTTGGTGCCGGCCAGCAGCACCTGCCCCGGCTGCGGCGGCTCGCCCTCGCGGGCCAGGCGCACCGGCAGCCCGCAGGCGCTGCTGAGCCATTCGGCCATGCCGGCGGCGAACACCTGATCGACATGCTGCACCAGCACGATGGACGCCGGAAACGCCTTGGGCAGGCCCTTGAGCAGCACCTCGAGGGCCGCCGGCCCACCGGCCGAGGAGCCTATCGCCACCAGGCCCCGGCGCTGGGCGGCATCGCGTATGGGCGCGGCCACCGGCTTGGTCGCGCTGGGGCGCTGCTGGCCGATCAGCCAGCTGATGTTGAGTATCTTGCGCAGCAGCGGCGCCGCCGCCTCGCGCGCATCGCCCGCGCCAAGCGCCGGGGTGTCGACCACATCCAGGGCGCCATGGCCCATGGCTTCGAACACCCGGTGCACGTTCTGCTTGCGGTCGACGGTGACGATGACGATGGCGCACGGCGTCTCGGCCATGATCCGCCGGGTCGCCTCGACGCCGTCCATCACCGGCATGATCAGGTCCATGAGGATCAGGTCGGGGGTGGCCTCGGCGCACTTGCCCACGGCCTCGGCGCCATTGCCGGCGACCCAGATCACTTCGTGCGCAGGCTCGAAGGCCAAGGCCCGGCGCAACGCCTCCACGGCCATGGGCATGTCGTTGACGATGGCGATCTTCATCCTTGAGCACCTCCGATCAGTTCGACCACCGCATCCAGCAACGCATCGTCGTGGAAGCTGGCCTTGGCCAAATAATAGTCGGCGCCGGCATCCAGGCCACGCCGGCGATCTTCCTCGCGGTCCTTGTACGACACCACCATCACCGGCAACGACTGCAGCCGCTGGTCGCGGCGCACCAGGGTGACCAGCTCGATGCCGTCCATGCGCGGCATGTCGATGTCGGTGATCAGCAGGTCGAAGTCCTCGCCCCGCAGGGCGTTCCAACCGTCCATGCCATCCACCGCCACGGCCACTTCGTAGCCGCGGTTGCTCAACAGCTTGCGCTGCAGTTCGCGCACGGTCAGCGAATCGTCGACCACCAGGATGCGCTTGCGCGCAGCGCCGCGCCCGGCCTGGGCGCCACGTTCGATACGTTCCAGGCGGCCGGTGCTCAGCAGCTTTTCCACCGAGCGCAGCAGGTCTTCGACGTCGACGATCAACACCACCGAGCCGTCGTCCAACAGCGCGCCGGCGGAGATGTCCTGGACCTTGCCCAGGCGCGGGTCGAGCGGCATCACCACCAGCACCCGCTCGCCGACCAGGCGCTCCACGGCCACGCCGTAGAGCTGTTCCCGTTCGCGGATCACCACCACGCGCAAGCTGCTTTGCTCGCCGTGGCCGTTGGGCCGGTTGAGCAGCTGGCTGGCCGCCACCAGGCCGATATGCTGGCCCTCGTGCCAGAAGTGCTGGCGCCCTTCGATCTGCACGATCTGCTCGGCGCTGACCTCCAGGGTGCGTTCGATGTGCGCCAGCGGGAAGGCGTAGGCCTCGCCGCCCACCTCCACCACCAGGCTGCGCACCACCGACAGGGTCAGCGGCACTTCCAGGTGGAAGCGACAGCCCTGGCCGGCCACCTGGGTCAGCTCGATCGAGCCGCGCAGTTCGCGGACCATGTGCTGCACCGCGTCCAGGCCGACGCCGCGGCCAGACACTTCGGTCACCTTGTCGCGCATGCTGAAGCCAGGCAGGAACAGGAAGGTCAGCAGCTCCGCCTCGCTCATCTGCGCCACCGTGGCCGCCGGCGACAGGCCACGCTCGACGATGCTGCGGCGCAACCGCTCAAGGTCGATGCCGGCGCCGTCATCGCTCAGTTCGAGAATCAGCAGGCCGGCCTGGTGGGAGGCGCGCAGGCGTATCGCGCCCTCCTCCGGCTTGCCGGCCAGCAAGCGCTGCTCGCGCTGTTCGATGCCATGGTCGACGGCATTGCGCAGCAGGTGGGTCAGCGGCGCGTCGAGCTTTTCCAGCACGTCGCGGTCGACCTGGGTCTTTTCGCCGTCGATCTGCAGGCGCACCTGTTTCCCCAGCGAGCGCCCCAGGTCACGGACCATGCGGCTCTGGCCGGTGAGCACATCGGCGAACGGACGCATCCGGCAGGCCAGTGCGGTGTCGTAGAGCAACTGTGCGCGCTGGCTGGCTTGCCAGCCGAATTCGTCGAGGTCGGCGGCCTGCTGCTGCAGGATCTGCTGGGTCTCTTGCAGCAAGCGCTGGGTCTGGGCCAGGGCGTCGAGCACTTCCGGGCTCTGGCCGCTGTCCTCCAGTTGCGCCTTGAGGCCGTCGAGGGCGCGCATGCCCTGGCCGTGCATGCGCTTGAGGCGCTGCAAGGTGGCCAGGTAGGGCTTCAGGCGCTGGGTCTCGACCAGCGACTTGCTCGACAGGTCGAGCAAGCTGTTGAGGCGGTCGGCCGTGACCCGCAGAACCCGCTCGCCGCCTTCCCCACTGCGCTTGCCAGCCTTGCGCAGGGCGGGCGCATCGCTGTCCGCCTCGGCTTCGAGCACGGGTGGCTCGGCCGGCGCTGGCGCAGGTGGCGGCACCGGCACATCGACCCGCGGCGCCTGGGCCACTGGCGCAGGCGCGGCCGACGGATCGATCAGGCCTGCCATCTGCACCAGAAACGCCGGCACCGCGGCTTCACCCTGCGGGTCATCGGGGGTGGCGATATGCAGCAGCAGGTCGGTACCGCGCAGCAGCGCATCGATATGCTCGGCACGCAGCAACAGCCGGCCTTCCTGGGCGGCCACCAGGCAGTCTTCCATCACATGGGCCACGCTGACCCCGGCATCGAGGCCGACGATCCGCGCCGCGCCCTTGAGCGAGTGGGCCGCGCGCATGCAGGCTTCCAGGTGATCGGCCTGGGTCGGGTTGCGCTCCAGCGCCATCAACCCGGTGCTGAGCACCTGGGTCTGGGCTTCGGCTTCCAGGCTGAACAGCTCGAGCAACGATGCGTCGCGCATTTGCTCAGGGGTCATGACAGGCTCCGCTGCACGGCAGACAGTAGTTGTTGTTCATCCAGCACGCGCACGCTACGCCCGCGCCACTGCAGCACGGCGGCGGTGAACGGCGCCGCTTCCTCGGCGGCAGCGGCCGGCGCGAGGTCCAGGCGGTGGATGCCATCAATTTCATCCACCGCCATCACCACCGGGCCGCCTGCCGCAGCGAGGATCAGCAGCCGGGGCATGGCCCGGCCACTGCGCGGTTGTTGTTCGGCCAACTGCTCGACCCCCAGCAGGTCGCCCAGGGACAGGCACGGCACCAGTGCGCCGCGCACGTTGGCCACGCCCTGCAACACCCGCGAGCGCTGATGCGGCAACGAATGCACCGGCTGCACCGGGGCGATTTCGGCCAGGCACGCGGTGGCCAGCGCCAGCCACTCCTCGCCCAGGCGGAACAGCAGCAGCGAGCGCCCGGCATGGGCGTCGCTGGCCTGCGCATGGTGCACCTGCTCGTCCTGGACCAGCGCGTAGCGGTCCAGCAGGCGCGTGGCGGCTGCAGCGTAGACATCGCAATTGCGGCAGTGGATGTGCCGTTCCAAAAGCGGGCACTGCTTGTTGCCATGCACGCCGATGCGGTTCCAGCAGTCATCGATGTGCTGGTCGTCTTCGGCGAGCAACGCCACGGCGTGTTCGACGTTCATCGTTCAGACTCCCGACCGGCGCGCGCGGCGCGTTCCTGCAGGCGACGGGCACCGGCGCTGTCCCCTTGGGCAGCCAGCAAAGTGGCCAGGTGCAGCAGCGCCTCGGCATGCTGCGGCTCCAGGTACAGGGCCTTGCGGTAATGGCTCAGCGCTTGCGCGGCGTCGCCTTCGGTGTCGCTGAGCAGCCCCAGCCAGTAGTACACCTGGGCCTTGGGCGCAAACTCGCGCAGGTAGCGCTGGCAGCTCGCTCGCGCCTGGGCGCTGTCGCCGGCATTGGCCTGCTGGGCGATGCTGGCCAGCAACTCGCTTTCGCTCTCGCGTGGCTCAGCCTTGGGCGCTGCGGCCGCTATCAGCCTGCGCGGCTGTGGCGCAGGCGCTGGCCGGCTGGGCACGCTCGGCGCGACGCTGGCGGGGGCGCTGTGCAGGGGTTTGGGCGCGGCAACCGGCGTTTCGGCAGGTTGGCGCACGTAGGCAAACGACTGGGCAATCCCCAGCGGGCGCATGCCCAGGCGCGCCAGCAGGCTGCCCTCGGCAGGCCCGATGAACAGCACACCCTGGTCGTGCACCAGGCGCTTGAGCACCTCGAAGACCCGCTGCTGGGTCGGCACGTCGAAGTAGATCAGCAGGTTGCGGCAGAACACGAAATCGTACTGGCCATTGCGCCCGGCCAGGATCGGGTCGAGCACATTGCCCACTTCGAACCTCACCTGCTGCCGCACCCGCGCGTCCAGTTCATGGTTGTCGCCGGCTTCGTGGAAATGCCGCTCGCGAAATGCCAGCGCCTGGCCACGGAAGGAGTTGCGCCCGTACACGGCCTTTTTCGCCTTGGCCACCGAATTGGGGCTGATATCGATGGCATCGACCTGGAAGGCCGTCGGCTGCATGCCCGAATCCAGCAGGGCCATGGCCAGCGAGTAAGGCTCCTCGCCGGTGGAACAGGGCAGGCTGAGCAGGCGCAACGGCCGCTCGCCGGCCAGTTCGGCCAAGCGCTTGTGGGCCAGGCCGACCAGCGCGGTGAACGATTCGGGGTAGCGGAAAAACCAGGTTTCCGGAACGATCACCGCCTCGATCAGCGCCTGTTGTTCGTCTGCCGACTGCTGCAGGCGCAGCCAGTAATCGTCGAGGTCGGCGGCATTCAGGGCGACACAGCGCTGGCGCAGGGCCCGTTCGACCATGGGGATGCCCACCGACTCGACATCCAGGCCGATGCGCTCCTGCAAGAAACGGAAAAACCGCTGATGGCTCATGAGCCCACCTGCTGCTGGCCTGGCTGCTCGGCAAACAGCAACGCGCGCACCGCGTCGCTGAGCAGGTCATCCACCTCGATGCGCTGCAGGATGCCCTGGGCATCCTGGCGCACCGGGCCCAGGTAAGGCGCCTCGCCGTTGTCCAGGCCATAGGGCTGGAACTCGTCTGGCGGGCAGCGCAGGGTGTCGGTGGCCTGCTCCAGGATCAGCCCCAGCTGATGCACCTTGCGGTAATGCACCAGCACCAGGCGCGTGCTGGTGCGCTCGGCGGCGGGCCGGGCAAAGCTCAGGGCGCACAGGTCGATCACCGGCACCAGCACGCCGCGGTGGGCGAGGATGCCGGCGACCCAGGCCGGAGCCTGGGCGATCGGCTTGAGCGGCCGGCGCGGCAGCACCTCGATCACTTCGCGCACATCCAGGGCGAAGCGCTGCTGGTCGAGTCGAAACTGCAGGTACAGCGTGCCCTTGGCGCGGGCCGCCGCTGCCGAATGCGGATGCAGGTCGGTCATCTGGGTCAGACTTTGAAACGCGACACGCCGCCACGCAGGCCGGCGGCCACCTGGCTCAGCTCATCGATGGCAAAGCTGGCCTGGCGCAGCGACTCCACGGTCTGGGTACTGGCGTCGCTGAGCTGGGCCAGCGCCTGGTTGATCTGCTCGGCCCCGGTGGCCTGGGCCTGCATGCCCTCGTTGACCATCAGCACCCGCGGCGCCAGCGCCTGCACCTGGTGGATGATCTGGCTCAGTTGCTCACCCACCTGCTGCACCTCGAACATGCCGCGGCGCACTTCTTCGGAGAACTTGTCCATGCCCATGACCCCGGCCGATACCGCCGACTGGATTTCCCGCACCATCTGCTCGATGTCGTAGGTGGCCACGGCCGTCTGATCGGCCAGGCGCCGCACCTCGGTGGCGACCACGGCAAAACCGCGGCCGTACTCGCCGGCCTTTTCCGCTTCGATGGCGGCGTTGAGCGACAGCAGGTTGGTCTGGTCGGCGACCTTGACGATGGTCACCACCATCTGGGTGATGTTGCTGGCCTTTTCGTTGAGGATCGACAGTTTGGCGTTGACCAGGTCGGCAGCCCCCATGACCTGGTGCATGGTCTCTTCCATGCGCGCCAGGCCTTGCTGGCCGGAGCCTGCCAGGCTCGAGGCCTGGTCGGCGGCGCTGGTCACTTCGGTCATGGTGCGCACCAGGTCGCGCGAGGTGGCGGCGATTTCCCGGGAGGTGGCGCCGATCTCGGTGGTGGTGGCTGCGGTCTCGGTGGCGGTGGCCTGCTGCTGCTTGGAGGTGGCGGCAATCTCGGTGACCGAGGTGGTCACCTGCACCGACGAGCGCTGGGCCTGGGACACCAGGTTGGCCAGCGCCTCGGCCATTTCGTTGAAGCCACTTTCGATGGCGCCGAATTCATCCTTGCGGTCCAGGCTCAGGCGCATGCTCAAATCGCCCGAGCGCAGCTTGTCGAGGGCATGCACCACGCGCTGCACCGGCGCGGTGATGGCGCGCATCAGCAACAGGCCGCAGATACCGGCGGCAATGATCGCCAGCAACAGCGAAACCATCATGCTGCCCTTGGCGGTGCTCACGGCGCTGACGATTTCCTGGGTGGCGGCATCGGCCGATTCGCGGTTGTGCTCGATGACCGTGTTGAGGTGCTTGCGCCCATCGACCCAGGCCGGGGTCAGCACGTCGCTGATCAGCCGCTGGGCTTCGCCGTAGTTGTGCTGGCGATAGGCATCGAGCACCTCGCCAACGATCTTGACGTAGGTTTCTTCCATCTTCACGAAGTCGTCGAACCTGGCCTGGTCGCCGCGGTCCTGGATGGTGGCCTGGTAGCTGGCCATGTGCTGCTTGAGGCGCTCTTCGAAGCTCTTGAACAGCTCCATGTCGGCCGGGGTGATTTCGCGGTGGTTGGACAACCCCACCAGCTGCTGGCTGGTGACGTAGCTGTCGACCCAGGCGCTGCGGATCATCGAGCTGTAGTAGACCCCGGGAATGCTGTCGGTACCCACCGCCTCCTCGGCACTTTCGATCGCCACCAGCCGCGAGTAGGCGGCCACGATCATCAGCAGCATGATGGCGATGATCACGGCGAAACTTGCCAGGATCCGTTGGCGCAAGGTCCAGTTCTTCACATTCAGCCCTCAGGAATTCACAACGAGCGGGAAAAATCGTCGAAGTATAGCCTAGGCTTCCTACGGTTTTGCGGCTGAAGTGCGGGGTATTCAGGCATCCTTGCCCAATGGACAGGCCATTTGCCACTTATTACGCCGAGGCGAGGCGCACCTGGTTCTCCAGTTCCTGGCGCAAGGCAGGGTCCAGGCGCAGCTGGCGGGCCAGTTCGTCAAGGTAGGCGCGCTCCATGAAGTTTTCCTGGTCGACCATCATCACGCTGGCCAGGTACATCTCTGCCGCCATCTCCGGGGTTTGCGCCGCGCGGGCGACTTCGGCCGGGTCCAGGGGCTTGTTGAGCTCGGTGTGCAGCCACTGCTGCAGCTCGCCGTCGTTGTCCAGGCGGGTGAACTCGCCTTCGATCAGTTGCCGCTCGCGCTCATCGATATGGCCATCGGACTTGGCCGCCGCCACCAGGGCGCGCAGCACCGCCTGGCTGTGGATTTCGGCCTGGGCCGGCGGCAGCCGGTCGAGGGTCTGGGGCGCCGCGCCCTGCCCCGCGCCCTGGCGCGCCTGCCAGTTGCCGTAGGCCTTGTAGGCAAGCACACCAAGCGCCGCCAGGCCGCCGTAGGTCAGCACCTTGCCGCCCACCTTGCGCCCCTTCTTGTTCCCCAGCAGCAGGCCCATGGCCCCGGCGGCCAAGGCACCGCCGCCAGCACCGGACAACAGGCTGCCGAGCCCGCCCGCGCCTGGCGAAGGTTTGCCGGCGGACGACTGCTTGTTCAGCAGTTGCTGGCCGGATTTGAGCAATTGATCGAGCAAGCCCCGGGTGTTCATGCGCGTGTCTCCACGTTTCAGAAAGTAACGGCCAGAGTAAGCCTTGCCAGGTGCCCGGCCACGCCCGGATTTGCTTCCAGATGTTGCTTTAGCTGGCAAAAAGCCAACTAGACTCGATATCGCCAACGTACTGCGCAAGCGCACTACGCTTATAGCCAATGCTTCACCGCTTGCGTGATGACTGCCCCGATTTCCAAGAACAAGAGGGAACACCATGTCAGTGCACAAGACCGCATTGCTCGGCGCCGTGACCGGCGCGCTGCTGGCCAGCGCCGGCCTGCAGGCTGCCGAGCTGCCCAAGGCCCTGGGCGCCACCGAAGGCCAGCTGGATATCGTCGCCTGGCCCGGCTACATCGAGCGCGGCGAGAGCGACAAGGCCTATGACTGGGTCAGCGGCTTCGAGAAAGACACCGGTTGCAAGGTCAACGTCAAGACCGCTGCCACTTCCGACGAAATGGTCAGCCTGATGAACAAGGGCGGCTACGACCTGGTCACCGCCTCCGGCGATGCCTCGCTGCGGCTGATCGTCGGCAAGAAGGTGCAGCCGATCAACACCGCGCTGATCCCCAACTGGAAGAACATCGACCCACGCCTGCAGAACGGCGGCTGGTACGTGGTCGACAAGCAAGTCTACGGCACGCCGTACCAGTGGGGCCCCAACGTGCTGCTGTACAACACCAACACCTTCAAGCAGGCGCCGACCAGCTGGGGCGTGGTGTTCCAGCCGCAGGAGCTGCCCGACGGCAAGCCGAACAAGGGCCGGGTGCAGGCCTACGACGGGCCGATCTACATCGCCGACGCGGCGCTGTACCTGAAATCGGCCAAGCCGGAGCTGGGCATCCAGGACCCCTACGAGCTCAACGAGGCCCAGTACAAGGCCGTGCTCGAACTGCTGCGCCAGCAGCAGCCGCTGATCCATCGTTACTGGCACGACGCCACGGTGCAGATGAGCGATGTAAAGAACGAGGGCGTGGTCGCGTCCAGTTCATGGGGCTACATGGTCAATGGCCTGAAGGCCGAGAACCAGCCCGTGGCCTCGACCATTCCGAAGGAAGGCGCCACGGGCTGGGCCGATACCACCATGCTGCACAGCGAGGCCAAGCACCCCAACTGCGCCTACAAGTGGATGGACTGGTCGCTGCAACCGAAGGTGCAAGGCGATGTGGCGGCCTGGTTCGGCTCGTTGCCGGCGGTGCCGGCGGCGTGCACCGGCAGCGAACTGCTGGGGGCCGAGGGGTGCAAGACCAACGGTTTCGACAACTTCGACAAGATTGCCTTCTGGAAGACGCCACAGGCCCAGGGCGGCAAGTTCGTACCCTATAGCCGCTGGACCCAGGATTACATCGCGATCATGGGCGGGCGCTGAGGTCGATTGCGCCTGTACTGGCCCCATCGCCGGCAAGCCGGCTCCCACAAGTGCCGGCGATGGGGCCAGGCAACCCAACACAACAGCCGAGTAGTGCCCATGCCCCTAGCCGTCCAGTTCACCCAGGTTTGCCGCACCTTCGGCGAGGTCAAGGCTGTCGACCAGGTCAGCATCGACATCGAAGACGGCGAATTCTTTTCCATGCTCGGCCCTTCAGGCTCGGGCAAGACCACCTGCCTGCGCCTGATCGCCGGCTTCGAACAACCCGACAGCGGTTCGATCCGCATCCATGGCAGCGAAGCCGCTGGCGTGCCGCCCTACCAGCGGGACGTCAACACGGTGTTCCAGGACTACGCACTGTTCCCGCACATGAACGTGCGCGACAACATTGCCTATGGCCTGAAGGTCAAGGGCGTGGCCAAGGCCGAACGCCATGCCCGGGCCGAAGAGGCCCTGGCCATGGTCGCCCTGGCCGGCTACGGCGAGCGCAAGCCGGCGCAGCTTTCCGGTGGCCAGCGCCAGCGTGTGGCCCTGGCCCGCGCCCTGGTCAACCGGCCACGGGTGCTGTTGCTCGACGAGCCGCTGGGCGCGCTCGACCTGAAACTGCGCGAACAGATGCAGGGCGAGCTGAAGAAGCTGCAGCGCCAGTTGGGCATCACCTTCATCTTCGTCACCCACGACCAGACCGAGGCGCTGTCGATGTCCGACCGCGTGGCGGTGTTCAACCGCGGGCGCATCGAGCAAGTCGACACCCCGCGCCAGCTCTACATGAAGCCGGCCACCACCTTCGTCGCCGAATTCGTCGGCACCTCCAACGTGGTCCGCGGCGACCTGGCCGAGCAGCTCAGCGGGGCGCGCGCGCCGTTCTCCATTCGCCCCGAACATATCCGCCTGGGCGACCTGCCCGGCGACGGGCCGCACGTGCAGCTCAGCGGCCTGCTGCGCGACATCCAGTACCAGGGCAGCGCCACGCGCTACGAAGTGCAGCTGGACAACGGCCAATTGCTGGCGGTGAGCCACGCCAACGACCGCTGGCAAGACCAGCCGCAACCCTGGCAGGCCGGCCAGCGGGTGCAGGTGCGCTGGCCGCGCGAGGCGATGACGGCGCTGCAGGAAACCGTGCTGGCCGAGGGCCGCTGACATGAGCCTGGCGCAACCCTCTGCAAGCCCGCTGCGGCGCTTTGCCAACCTTTTGTACCGGCGCCCCAACCTGTACCTGTCACTGCTGCTGATTGCGCCTTTGACCTGGTTCGGCGCGATCTACCTGGGGTCGTTGCTCAACCTGATGTGGCAAGGCTTCTACACCTTCGACGACTTCACCATGGCGGTGACGCCGACCCTGACCCTGGGCAACTTCGCCGCCCTGTTCAACCCCTCGAACTTCGACATCATCCTGCGCACCTTGAGCATGGCCGTTGCGGTGTCGCTGGCCAGCGCGGTGCTGGCCTTCCCCATCGCCTACTACATGGCGCGCTACACCAGCGGCAAGACCAAGGCGTTTTTCTACATCGCGGTGATGCTGCCGATGTGGGCCAGCTATATCGTCAAGACCTATGCCTGGACCCTGCTGCTGGCCAAGGGCGGCGTGGCCCAGTGGTTCGTCCAGCAACTGCACCTGGATGCGCTGCTGCAAGCCGTGCTGGCCGTGCCCGGCGTGGGCGGCAGCACGCTGTCGACCTCGCACCTGGGGCGCTTCATGGTGTTCGTGTACATCTGGCTGCCGTTCATGATCCTGCCGATCCAGGCCTCGCTCGAGCGCCTGCCTCCGTCGCTGCTGCAAGCCTCGGCAGACCTCGGCGCAAGGCCTGCGCAGACGTTCTGGCAGGTGATCCTGCCGCTGTCGATCCCAGGCATCGCCGCCGGCTCGATCTTCACCTTCTCGCTGACCCTGGGCGACTTCATCGTGCCGCAGCTGATCGGCCCGCCCGGCTACTTCATCGGCAGCATGGTCTACGCCCAGCAAGGGGCGATCGGCAACATGCCGATGGCCGCCGCGTTCACCCTGGTGCCGATCGTGCTGATTGCGCTGTACCTGTCCATCGTCAAGCGCCTGGGAGCCTTCGATGCACTCTGAAAAAGCCACCCTCGGCCTGCGCCTGGCGGCGTGGGGCGGCTTGCTGTTCTTGCACTTCCCGATCCTGATCATCGTGCTGTACGCCTTCAACACCGAAGACGCCGCCTTCAGCTTCCCGCCCCAGGGCTTTACCCTGAAATGGTTCGCCGTGGCCTTCGCCCGCGCGGACGTACTCGAGGCCATCAAGCTGTCGCTGCAGGTGGCCTGCCTGGCCACGCTGATCGCCCTGGTGCTCGGCACCCTGGCGTCGGCGGCGCTGTACCGGCGCAGCTTCTTCGGCAAGGAGGGCATTTCGCTGATGCTGATCCTGCCGATCGCCCTGCCCGGCATCATCACCGGCATCGCCTTGCTGTCGGCGTTCAAGAGCCTGGGCATCGAGCCTGGGGTTTTCACCATCGTCGTCGGCCACGCCACCTTCTGCGTGGTGATCGTCTACAACAACGTGATCGCGCGGCTGCGGCGCACCTCGCAAAGCCTGATCGAGGCCTCGATGGACCTGGGCGCCGATGGCTGGCAGACCTTTCGCTACATCATCCTGCCCAACCTCGGTTCGGCGCTGCTGGCCGGCGGCATGCTGGCCTTTGCCCTGTCCTTCGACGAAATCATCGTCACAACGTTCACCGCCGGCCACGAGCGCACGCTGCCGATCTGGTTGCTCAACCAGCTCAGCCGCCCGCGCGACGTGCCGGTGACCAACGTGGTCGCCATGCTGGTGATGCTGGTGACCATGCTGCCGATCCTCGGCGCCTACTACCTGACCCGCGGCGGCGAAGGCGTCGCAGGCAGCGGCAAATGACCTCAAAGGAGCCCCCATGCAAACCGATATGCTGATCAATGGCCGCCTGGTCGCTGGCGAAGGCCCGGCCTGGACCGTGCTCAACCCGGCCGAGGGCAGCGCCCTGGTACAGATCAACGAGGCCACCGAAGCCCAGGTCGATACCGCCGTGCGCGCCGCCGACCTGGCCTTCGACAGCTGGTCGCAGACCAGCCCCAAGGAACGCTCGCTGGCCCTGCTGGCGCTGGCCGACGCCATCGAGGCGCATGGCGACGAGCTGGCCAGGCTGGAGTCGCACAACTGCGGCAAACCCTTCGCCGCCGCGCTGAACGACGAGATACCGGCCATCGTCGATGTGTTCCGCTACTTTGCCGGTGCCGCCCGCTGCCCGGGCGGCTCGGCGGCCGGCGAATACCTGCCGGGGCACACCTCGATGATCCGCCGCGACCCACTGGGCGTGGTGGCCTCGATCGCGCCGTGGAACTACCCGCTGATGATGCTGGCGTGGAAGATCGCCCCGGCCCTGGCCGCCGGCAATACCGTGGTCATCAAGCCGTCCGAGCTGACCCCGCTGACCGCCCTGCGGGTGGGCGAGCTGGCCAAGGACCTGCTGCCTGCCGGCGTGCTCAATATCCTTTTCGGCCGTGGGCAAACGGTCGGCAACCCGCTGGTCACCCACCCCAAGGTGCGCATGGTGTCGCTGACCGGCTCGATCCCCACCGGCGCGCACATCATCGGCGCCACGGCCGACAGCGTGAAGCGCATGCACATGGAGCTGGGCGGCAAGGCGCCGGTGCTGGTGTTCGACGATGCCGACATCGATGCCGCCATCGAGGGCATTCGCACCTTCGGCTTCTACAACGCAGGCCAGGACTGCACGGCGGCCTGCCGCCTGTATGTGCAAAGCGGCATCTACGAGCGTTTTGTCGAGCGCCTGGGCCAGGCGGTTGCGAGCCTCAAAGCCGGCGTGCAGGACGCCGAGGACACCGAGCTGGGGCCGCTGATCAGCGCCCAGCACCGTGACAAGGTGGCGGGCCTGGTGAACCGCGCCATTGCCCAGCCGCACATTCGCCTGGTCACCGGCGGCAAGGCACTGCCTGGGGATGGTTTTTTCTTCGCACCCACGGTGCTGGCCGATGCCTTGCAGGACGATGAGATCGTGCGCAACGAAGTGTTCGGCCCGGTGGTGTCGGTGACCCGCTTCACCGATGAAGCCCAGGCGCTGGAGTGGGCCAACGACTCCGAATACGGCCTGGCCTCGTCGGTGTGGACCCGCGACACCGGCCGCGCCCATCGCCTGGCGGCGCGGTTGCAATATGGCTGCACCTGGGTCAACACCCACTTCATGCTGGTCAGCGAGATGCCCCATGGCGGGCAGAAGCACTCGGGGTATGGCAAGGACATGTCGATGTATGGGCTGGAGGATTACACCTGTGTGCGGCATGTGATGATCAAGCATTGAACCTGGGGAGGCATCACTGACGCTATCGCCGGCAAGCCGGCTCCCACAGGTACTCTGCAAGCCTTGATGCTGCTGGGTACCTGTGGGCAATTTGGCTTCATTATTTTGCGACCTTTCATTCAAAGCTCAGCCGAGCGCCCTACAGCCAACTAATGACTTGGTATCATATTCTGATACCAGGAACAGTCATCAAAGATCGACCCTTCTGGCCATCTTCAAAAAACCGGTGCCCAAGGCCCTGGAATGGGTGCGCGTGGAATCGTTGCTGATTTCGATCGGAGCCAAGGTCATTGAAGGGAGGGGGTCGCGCGTGCGCTTTGAACTCAATGGCGTGATCGCCACGTTTCACCGGCCACATCCAGACAAGCATGCCAAGCCTTATCAATTGCACGGCGCCCGCCAGTTCCTTGAGCAGGCAGGAGTGACACCATGAATGTAATGACTTACCGCGGCTATGCCGCACGAATCGAATACAGCGATGAAGACCAGCTGCTGATCGGCCACGTGGCCGGGATACGTGACGTCATCGGCTTTCATGCAGAGTCGATAAGCGAACTACGGCAAGCGTTTCAGGAGGCGGTGGACGACTACATCGAAACCTGCGAGCGGCTAGGCAAAGAGCCGCAAAAGGCTTACTCCGGGAAATTGAGCCTGCGCCTGGAACCTGCTCTGCACGCCAGCGTGGCAACCAAGGCCGAGCTGGCGCACAAGAGCATCAATCAATGGGTGAGCGACATCCTCAGCCAGGCTGCCTACAACTGAGCCTTGCGATCAATCGCGCAAATCGGACTCGTGAATCGGGTTCGCCCGGCTTGTAGCGCGCTGATATTGCGCAGGCCAGGTCGCCTTGTTGCCGCCCAAGTCATCATCGGCATGCAGGGGCCAGTACGGGTCGCGCAGTAGCTCACGGGCCAGGAAGATGACATCGGCCTGCCCGGTGCGCAGGATGTGCTCGGCCTGGGCCGGTTCGGTGATCATGCCTACCGTGCCGGTGGCAATTTCCGACTCCTTGCGCACACGCTCGGCGAAGCGGGTCTGGTAGCCGGGGCCGGTGGGGATTTCGGCGTTGACCGAGGTACCGCCCGAGGACACATCGATCAGGTCGACACCGAGCACGCGCAGGCGCCGGGCCAGCTCGACGGTCTCGTCCGGGTTCCAGCCATCTTCCACCCAATCGGTCGCCGACACCCGGACGAACAGCGGCAACTCCTGGGGCCAGGCCTTGCGCACCGCTTCGGTAACCTGAAGGGTCAGGCGGATGCGGTTTTCGAAGCTGCTGCCATATTCGTCGCGGCGCTGGTTGCTCAGGGGCGAGAGGAACTGGTGCAGCAGGTAGCCGTGGGCGGCATGAATCTCGACCACCTTGAAACCGGCCTCCAGCGCCCGTTCGGTCGCGGCCACGAAGGCCGCGATCACGCCCTGGATTTCATCCTGGGTCAACTCACGCGGTGGGGTGTGCTGTGGGTCGAAGGCAATCTTCGACGGGCCCACTGGCTGCCAGCCGCCGTCTTCGATCTTCACGCTGCCCTGCTTGCCCAGCCATGGGCGATGGGTGCTGGCCTTGCGCCCGGCGTGGGCCAGTTGAATGCCCGGCACGGCGCCTTGGGCAGTGATGAAACGGGTGATGCGCTGCAGTGGCGCAATTTGCGCGTCGTCCCACAGGCCAAGGTCTTCGGCGGTGATCCGCCCATCGGCAGTGACCGCCACCGCTTCGGTGATGACCAGCCCGGCGCCACCCACGGCGCGGCTGCCCAGGTGAACGAGGTGCCAGTCGTTGGCCAGGCCATCGACGGCGGAATACTGGCACATTGGCGAAACCGCGATACGGTTGGGCAGCGTTAGCTGACGCAGGGTGTAAGGCTCGAGCAGCAGGCTCATGAGGGCACCTCCCAAGGACTCCAATGGTGATCCGGCCCGGACACTCATGCACGACGCTGGTCCGGTATCGGTCATTAATCAGACTAGACCAGATTGGTGGGGGGGAAGGTTCCCTGGGATTGCTGACTGCTCCGACGCCCTGGGTGATACCACCCTTCACCGCGATTTGACGCCAGCAGGCTTGGCTATCTAGAAAGAGCCTACAAAGTAATTTCAATAATCCTACGACTGCGCAGGAAGTTCTTTTCAATAAGTAACACCTCCGTCCTATCGCCGCTAAAAAACAAAAAAACTATCGTCGTTGTCGCCATCGAATTGCGAAAAATCCGCGTAAATCAAGGAAAACATCCATCGACTCGACGATCATGACAATGAGCAAAATTTTCTCCACACAAGATATAAGCACGCTCGATAACGCCATTACCGACCACGAACAACTTCTGCTCACCAAGGCATTTTCTGATGCTTTATGGAGATATGACTGGCCGGTGAACTCGACACCCTTCTCACGTCCCTGCTGGCATTTCTTCGTTGCAGGAAGCCGCCGCGAATCGCTCGAATGCTGCGAAGCGGAGATGGCAAACGATAAACGCTGGGGATTTCTGCTTAAAATTTGGCAACGTTTGAAAGTAACGCACATTACAAACTCGAAACTAATTGGCGTCTACGCAAACGGACAGACGACAGGGCAGGACAGCCCGATACATCGAGACAATCTACCCAGCGAACCAGGCCAAACCGCAGTGATTTTCTGTAACGACTTTTGGGCTACGACCTGGGGAGGCGAACTTATGTATTGCAATGACGTGAAGAACGACATTATCGCTGCGGTGCTTCCCAAGCCTAAACGCATTGTTGTGTTCAACGGCGAAATCCCACACAGGGCAAAATCGCCAGCAATTGAATGTGATCGTTTACGAGTGACACTTGCATTTAAAACAATCAGAAGCAAGCCACATGACTAATCGTGTCGAAATATTTGTCGCCATGGTAGACCGCGTGGGTAAACCTGGATTCCAGGCTGGGGCAGCATCAGCCGTACATGACCAGTTTAATACCGACAAAGAGGGATTTGCACTAGTTGTACAAAGCGCTCAAACCAGATACCGCAATCGCTTCTGTACTTTCTGTAAACCAGATGACGGCCGGGGCCGTACCGTTCATCAACATTGCCACCAACTCCCTCGCCGCGACGGTTACTTTCTTAAAAATTGTTGCCGAATACCGAAGTGATCAAAAGCTAAACCATGGTGACGTTGTCAGTCTTGTGGGTAACGTTGCCGGCGTCGTCGCAGGTTTTGCAATACTACTAGGAGGACCTGTGACCGCCGGCATTTTCACCGCGGTATCACTGGGGGCAAGTTTAATAGGGGCATACAATTCAGACCTCGCCGAGAAAATCCACACAACCGCCACAGACTCCATAATAAATTTATTGAAAACTCATGACATTGCACAGGAACCTTCTACCCCGCTCATAGCGCCAAACCTAGCAGTAACAGACCCAGCTTCGATAGCCTCGCATTTTGGCGGATTGATTACGGTAATCACATGGAACCCAACTACTCACGACATCAAGCTAGATACCCGCATGCTTGAGGAGCTTAAATCCAACCCAGGTATTCCACCTATTCCCATTGGCGGAACTAACCTAACCGATACAATATCTGCTCCCGAGCACCCAGGAGATGCAACTCTGACTATAGGGATTGAAAGCTTAAATGGGCAGGCGCCCGTGGGGCCGATGCCGTCAGTTACCGTTGGCTTTGGCGCAGGCCAAGATAAATATGCGTGTTGCGCTGCAGCAGACCAAGATAAATATCACTGACCACTCATCACTTTTAGGAAAGAGGCACCGATGCTAACGTGGGGAGCTTGGATCAAACTGATGCGCAGCCTACCTGCGCAGGACCGTGTGAAGTGCCTGGTTTTGAACGGTTGCGCATTGCTCTGTTTACTACCCATTTTTCTCTATGGCTTTGGAGAGAAAATTAAGCCAGTTACCGCTCCATGGGTTCGCATGCCTGCGTTATTGAGTTCAAAACCCGAAATTTGGGAGTACGACAAATCCATATACGGGATAGGTGTTCGCTACAATGCGCCCAACGGCCAAAAGCTTAAAGCATGGATATACGTGGACAGATCCCGCTACGACAACGCCAATATCAGTAAAGCAACACCTCTATTCGTAGAAGTCGAAGATACCCTTTCAGGCCCTATCGTAAGGACATTATCGACGGAGGATGAAATATTATCCGACCCCTCACTCAGACAACGTGTCAACGAAACGAGTGATCGGAAAGCTGCAACAGGAATGATGTTCGTCTGCACGCTCAGCCTACTCTCATTTTCAGGGGCTGCAGTGATTCACTGGCAGAGCCTGCGCAATAAGAAGCTACAGCGCACGATCGAAACATAGCCACATTTCCCGCTTCGCTACGCCAGTGGCCAACGGCGGATGGGTGTTTGGGCTGCAGTGAACCGCAGAGCGACCAAGAGTTCGTCAGTAGGCTTGCAGCGTCTAACAGACAGAGCGCCGCTCAAGCGGCGCTCTATTTCCACAAGCCCGCAAAAATCAGCGCGGCTCCATGTGGGCAATCATCAACTGCACGCTTTCATTGCCCCGAAACTCGTTCACATCCAGCTTGTACGCCAACTCCACCCAACGCACGGTCGGGTTCGGCCATACCTCGCGGTCGATGCCAAAGGCGATGCCATCCAGGCGCACCGACCCGCATTCGCTCTTGAGCACCACCTTCAGGTGCCGTTCGCCGACCACGCGCTGCTCCACCAACTGGAACACGCCATGGAACAGCGGCTCAGGGAAGTGCTGGCCCCAGGGGCCGGCGTGGCGCAGGGCCTTGGCCAGGTCGAGGTGGAATTCCTCCACGGCCAGGCTGCCGTCCGACAGCAGGCGCCCGGTCAGGTCTTCTTCGCGCAGCTGGCGGCGCACTTCTTCGTCGAACGCCTCGGCGAACGCGGGGAAGTTGCCTTCGGGCAAGGACAAACCGGCAGCCATGGCATGGCCGCCGAACTTACTGATCAGCTGCGGATGGCGCGCCGCCACGGCATCCAGCGCATCACGAATGTGGAACCCCGGCACCGAACGGGCCGAGCCCTTGAGCATGCCATCGCCGGCATCGGCGAAGGCGATGGTCGGGCGGTGGTAACGCTCCTTCAGACGCGAGGCAAGAATGCCGATCACGCCCTGGTGCCAGTCGGCATCGAACAGGCACAGGCCATAGGGCATGGACTCGACCGGCAGGTCCTTGAGCTGGGCCAGGGCCTCGCGCTGCATGCCCTGCTCGATCGACTTGCGGTCCTGGTTCAGGTCATCCAGCTGCTGGGCCATGTCCTGGGCCAGCGCTGCGTCTTCGCACAGCAGGCATTCGATGCCCAGGCTCATGTCGTCCAGGCGCCCGGCGGCGTTCAGCCGTGGGCCGAGGATGAAGCCGAGGTCGGTGGAGGTAATGCGCCGATGATCGCGGCGCGCCACCTCGAGAATCGCCTTCAGGCCCGGCCGCGCACGGCCGGCACGAATGCGTTCGAGGCCCTGGTGCACCAGGATGCGGTTGTTGGCATCCAGCGGCACCACGTCGGCCACGCTGCCCAGGGCAACCAGGTCCAGCAGCTCGCCGATGTTCGGCTGGGGCTGCGCCTCGTAGCGCCCCAGGCTGCGCAAACGCGCGCGCAGGGCCATGAGCACGTAGAAGATCACGCCCACGCCCGCCAGCGATTTGCTGGGGAAGGTGCAGCCCGGCTGGTTCGGGTTGACGATGGCATCGGCCGCGGGCAGTTGCTCGCCCGGCAGGTGGTGGTCGGTGACCAGCACCTTGAGCCCGGCCGCCTTGGCCGCCGCGACGCCCTCAACGCTGGAGATGCCGTTGTCCACGGTAATCAGCAGTTGCGGCTGGCGCTGCAGCGCCACCTCGACGATTTCCGGGGTCAGGCCATAGCCGTACTCGAAGCGGTTGGGCACCAGGTAGTCGACATGGGCCGCGCCCAGCAGGCGCAGGCCCAGCACGCCAACGGTACTGGCCGTGGCGCCATCGGCATCGAAGTCGCCGACAATGAGGATGCGCTGGCGCTGGTCGAGGGCTTCGACCAGCAGGTCCACGGCAGCCTCGATGCCCTTGAGCTGCTGGTACGGCAACAGGCGCGCCAGGCTCTTGTCCAGTTCGGCTTCGCACTCTACGCCGCGTGCGGCGTACAGGCGGGTCAGCAAAGGCGGCAGGTTACCCAGAAATGGCAGGGTCGTCGGCAATGGGCGAGGTTCGATACGCATGGGGGGTCGGCTCAGCCACGCTCGCCGAGCAGCCACTCGAGCTGCACTTCGTGCTGGCCGCGGTCATCGGTGACAAACACCGTGCCTTCGCTGATCATCACGTCCCACTTGATGGTGCGCGGCATGTCGGTGGCCAGGGTTTCCAGGACCTCCTGCGGCACGGCGGCGATGCTCAGGTTCTTCAGGCCTTTGACGGCGTCCACCACCTTGTTCTGCCAGACGCGCAGGCTGCCATAGGCCAGAAGGCTGGTGCGCTCGGTGCGGCGCGAGCACCAGGTCAGGCGATCGGCGTCGGGCTGGCCGACTTCGATCCAGTGCAGGATGCGGTCGTCCAGGCTCTTTTCCCACAGCGCTGCTTCATCCACATCCGACAGACCACGGCCGAACGACAGGTTCTCGTTGTACCACAGGGCGTAGGCCAGCAGCCGCACGGCCATGCGCTCTTCGGTTTCCGAAGGGTGGCGGGCAATGGTCTGCCGGACGTTTTCGTACACGCCGCGATCGAGATCGGTCAGGTTCAGTTCGAATTTGTAGGTGGTGGACGGCTGGGCCATGGTCGAGGGGGCTTCGTGCAGAGAGAAAAGGCACCTAGTCTACCCGATCCGGCCCCACCTTGCGCCGCAGCAGTATCTGCCGTCGTGGACCTATGATAAAACCACGGCTCTGCCCAGTTGCCACGGATGCCACATGTCTACGCCCAGCAAACCCCTCGCCGGCCTGAAAGTCATCGAACTCGGCACCCTGATCGCCGGCCCGTTCGCCTCGCGTATCTGCGCCGAATTCGGCGCCGAGGTGGTCAAGGTCGAGTCCCCGGACGGCGGCGACCCGCTGCGCAAATGGCGCAAGCTGTACGAGGGCACGTCTCTGTGGTGGTTCGTCCAGGCACGCAACAAGCAATCGCTGACGCTCAACCTCAAGCACCCGGACGGGCGCGATATCCTCAAGCGCCTGCTGGCCGACGCCGATATCCTGATCGAGAACTTCCGCCCTGGCGTGCTGGAAAAGCTCGGCCTGGGCTGGGATGTGCTGCATGCGTTGAACCCACGCCTGGTAATGGTGCGTTTGTCGGGTTTCGGTCAGACCGGGCCGATGAAGGACCAGCCGGGCTTCGGTGCGGTGGGCGAGTCGATGGGCGGCCTGCGCTACATCACCGGTTTCGACGACCGCCCACCGGTGCGCACCGGCATTTCCATCGGCGATTCGATCGCCGCATTGTGGGGCGTGATCGGCGCGCTGATGGCACTGCGTCACCGCGAGGTCAACGGCGGCCAGGGCCAGGTGGTGGACGTGGCCCTGTACGAGGCGATCTTCGCGATGATGGAAAGCATGGTGCCGGAATTCGATGTGTTCGGTTTCATTCGCGAGCGTACCGGCAACATCATGCCGGGCATCACCCCCTCCTCCATCCACACCACGGCCGACGGCAAGCATGTGCAGATCGGCGCCAACGGCGATGCGATCTTCAAGCGCTTCATGCAGGCCATCGGCCGCCACGACCTGGCCGATGACCCCGCGCTGGCCAGCAACGATGGCCGCGACGCGCGGCGTGACGAGCTGTACGGGGTGATCGACCGCTGGGCCAACGGCCTGCCGCTGGAGCAGGTGATGCGCGCACTCAACGACGCCGAGGTACCCGCAAGCCGCATCTACTCGGCCGAGGACATGTTCAACGACCCGCAATACCTGGCGCGGGAGATGTTCCTGCAGGCCCGCCTCCCGGACGGCAAGCCCTTCAAGATGCCCGGCATCGTGCCCAAGCTTTCGGAAACGCCAGGCTCCACCGAGTGGGTCGGCCCGGCCCTGGGCGAGCACACCGACGCGCTGCTGGCCAAGCTGGGATACGACACCGCAGCCATCACCCGGCTGCGTACCGCCGGCACGGTCTGAGATTGCCCATGCGCCTGTGCGCCCTGCTCTGCTGCATGCTGCTCGCGCTGGCCGCTGCCCCCTTGCAGGCCAAGGAGCGTTTGCTGTGGCTGGTTCGCGACCTGCCGCCGTTCACCATTTTCGAGGGGTCGGAAAAGGGCCAGGGGGTGGTCGACCAGATGCTGCCGCTGCTGATCGAACAGATGCCCGAGTACGACCACGCTATCGTTCGGGTCAACCGCGCTCGCGGCATCCAGATGCTGCAAGACGCCAGCAGCTTCACCTGTGACCCGACCCTGCTGTGGACGCCGGAGCGCGCCAAGTACGTGAAATTCTCCATGCCAACGCTTGCGGTGATGAGCAGTGGCGTGATGGTCCGCACTGAAGGCGAAGCGCTGTTGGCGCCCTATCTCGATGGCCAGCAGGTCGACCTGAAAGGCTTGCTCGACAGCACGCAGCTGAAGCTGGGCATCGTCGCCGAGCGCAGCTACAGCACGCAGATCGACGACATCCTGCGCCAGTTGCCCGACACCGCATTCAGCCGCCATTACGGCAACGACGCCACCGCCAGCCTGCTGCAGATGCAGCAGCTCGGGCGCCTGCAACTGGTGCTCGGCTATTGGCCGGAGATGCGCTACCTGATCCAGCAGCAAGGTGGCGACCTGGACGCGTATCACTTCCACCCGATCCAGGGGGTCAACCGCTACCAGTTCCTGCACGTGGGCTGTTCGGATTCGCCGCTGGGGCGTGCGGCCATCGAGCATATCGACCAGCTGCTGCCAGCGTTACGCCGCGATACCCTGCCGGCGCTGTATGCCCGCTGGCTCGACCCTGAACTGCGCGCCGACTACCTGGCGCACAGCAAGCAGTTTTTCGAGGCCCATTAAAAAGAAACCCCGGAGCGCTGGGGAAGACGCCCGGGGCCAATCGAAAGCCCATGCGGGCTTCCCGTGACAACCCTCCTGCACCGGAGCTGTGTGCAGGCTAGCTGCCCTACTGCGTCTGATACGCCAATCAGGCAAAGGTTCCCTGGGGTTGCTGACGCTGTTGCAAGGCTGCAATCACACAGGGCTGCAAGCGCCCCTCGACAATCTGCAGGTCTCGGTGCAAGCCATCCACCAGGTCGATCAGCAGGCTCTGCTCCTGCAATTGGCGCAGGCTGACGGTGCGCCGCAGCGCCGTGCCACCGAGGCTGTCGTAAATGGTCAATTGGCGGTTGCCGCTGGCATCCGCGGCGTCAAGGTGGGCCTGGTAAGGGGCCAGGGTGTCGTTGAGCAGTCTGCAGATTCTTTCCATCCGGATCACTCGCGCAGGTAGTGGGACATACAGCAACTGACCAACAGGCGCAGCGGAAAGTTCGCCCGGCTGCGGCTGGTTCAGTGAGCATGCGTCGGCGATGTGACCGTTTGAATACGTCGCAGGGCCTTGTGCCAGCGCGGCATGGGCAATGGCCAGGGCAGCTCGTCGAGCACCCACAGGCCTTGGCGCCGGGCCTCGTGGGCGAGGTCTGGCAGGCCATCCCCCAGCTGGCCGACGAACAGCAGCGCCCGTGGCGGGCGCTCGCGCCTGAACTGTTCGAGCACGGCCAGGCCATCGCGCATGCCGTGGTCGAGGATCAGCAGGTCGGCCCCGCGATCGCGCACCAGGCAGGTCTTGAGATCGGTCAGGCTCTCGGTAACGCGCACGTCGAAGAGGCCCAGCACATTGCAGGCCTGGTGCAGAAGAATCTGGTGGGAAGGGCGTGCCTGATGAATCAACACGTAGGGCTGGTGCATGAGCCGCTCCTGTTTGAAGGACCGGTCACTCTAGGTAAGTCGCCAAGCGACTTGTATAGGACAATTCTGAAAGTAACAGCGGAAAAGAAGGGTTCAGGGCCGCATTGCGGCCCTGAACTTCACACGCTTACAGCGGCTTGCCGCGGTTGCCGTGCTGGCTGACGAAGGCCTGCACCGCCTTCAGGTCGTTGGCCAGTACCGTGCAGCGCTCTTCGCGGGCGAACAGGTCGCTCAGGTGAGCAGGCAGCTCCAGCGCCTTGCCAACGCCGGCCTTCTCCACCGCATCCGGGAACTTGACCGGGTGCGCAGTGCCCAGCACCACCATCGGCGTGTCCAGGCTGCGGCGGCATTCGCGGGCGGCCTTGACGCCGATCGCGGTGTGCGGGTCAAGCACCTCGCCGGTGCTGGCGAACACCTCGGCGATGGTCTCGCAGGTCTGCTCGTCGCTCACGGCCAGCGAATCGAACAGCTTGCGCGCTTCGGTCCAGCGGTCCTGGTCGACGCTGAAGCCGCCGCCCTGCTTGAAGTTGGCCATCAGCTCGGCAATCGCGGCGCCATTGCGACCGTGCAGGTCGAACAGCAGGCGCTCGAAGTTGGACGAGACCATGATGTCCATCGACGGCGACAGGGTCGCGTGCAGGGTTTCCTTGACGTACTGGTTGCCGCTCATGAAGCGGTGCAGGATGTCGTTGCGGTTGGTGGCCACCACCAGCTGGCTGATCGGCAGGCCCATGTTGCGCGCCAGGTAGCCGGCGAAGATGTCGCCGAAGTTGCCGGTCGGCACCGAGAACGCCACCGAACGGGCCGGGCCGCCCAGCTGCAGGGCCGCGTGGAAGTAGTAGACAATCTGGGCCATGATCCGCGCCCAGTTGATCGAGTTGACCGCCACCAGGCGCGTGCCCTTGAGGAAGGACTGGTCGGCGAAGCTGGCCTTGACCATCTCCTGGCAGTCGTCGAAGTTGCCTTCGATGGCGATGTTGTGGATGTTCTCGCCGAAGATGGTGGTCATCTGCCGGCGCTGAACTTCCGACACACGCTGGTGCGGGTGCAGGATGAAGATGTCGACGTTGTCGCAGCGGCGGCAGCCTTCGATGGCGGCCGAACCGGTGTCACCGCTGGTGGCGCCGATGATCACCACGCGCTCGCCGCGCTTGGCCAGCACGTGGTCGAGCAGGCGGCCGAGCAGTTGCAGGGCGAAATCCTTGAACGCTAGGGTCGGGCCGTGGAACAGCTCCATGACCCACTCGTTGCCGTTCAGCTGACGCAGCGGCGCGACCGCAGCGTGGGCGAAGGCGCCGTAGGTTTCCTCGAGGATCTTCTTGAAGTCGGCATCGGCGATGCTGCCGGTGACGAACGGGCGCATCACCCGGAAGGCCAGCTCGTGGTACGGCAGGCCGGCCCAGGAGGCGATCTCTTCCTGGGTGAAGCGCGGCAGGTTCTCGGGTACGTACAGGCCGCCATCGCTGGCAAGGCCGGCCAGCAGGACGTCTTCGAAATTCAGGGCCGGTGCCTGGCCGCGGGTGCTGATATAACGCATGGCTACTAACCTTCGATACTGGGCACGGGCCGCCGTCGCGGCCCGTGGGGGAATTTAGTTGAGCTGTTCGACGCGGATGCGCACAACCTTGCCGACCACGTCCTGCAGGGCTTCCAGGGCGACGATGGCGTCGTTGATGCGCTGCTCGACCACACCGTGGGTGAGCAGGATCATCGGCACCAGGCCGTCCTGTTCCTCGGCTTCCTTCTGCATGATCGACTCGATGTTGATGCCACGCTCGGAGAGGATGCTCGCCACCTGGGCCAGTACGCCCGGATGGTCCTTGGCCTGGATGCGCAGGTAGTAGGCGCTTTCGCAGGCTTCGATCGGCAGGATCGGGTGGTCCGACAGCGAATCGGGCTGGAAGGCCAGGTGCGGTACGCGGTTTTCCGGGTCGGAAGTCATGGCACGGACCACATCCACCAGGTCGGCAACCACCGACGAAGCGGTCGGTTCCATGCCGGCCCCGGCGCCGTAGTACAGGGTGGAACCGGCAGCGTCACCGTTGACCATCACGGCGTTCATCACGCCATTGACGTTGGCGATCAGGCGGTCGGCCGGGATCAGCGTCGGGTGCACGCGCAGCTCGATGCCAGCGGCGGTGCTGCGGGCCACGCCCAGGTGCTTGATGCGGTAGCCCAGGGCTTCGGCGTAGTTCACGTCAGCGGTGGTCAGCTGGGTGATGCCCTCGGTGTAGGCCTTTTCGAACTGCAGCGGAATACCAAAGGCGATGGAGGCCAGGATGGTCAGCTTGTGCGCGGCATCGATGCCCTCGACGTCGAAGGTCGGGTCGGCTTCGGCATAACCCAGCGCCTGGGCTTCGGCCAGCACGTCGGGGAAGGCACGCCCTTTCTCGCGCATTTCGGTGAGGATGAAGTTGCCGGTGCCGTTGATGATGCCGGCCAGCCAGTTGATGCGGTTGGCCGACAGGCCTTCGCGGATCGCCTTGATCACCGGGATGCCACCGGCCACTGCGGCTTCGAAGGCAACGATGACGCCCTTCTCGCGGGCCTTGGCGAAGATTTCGTTGCCGTGCACGGCGATCAGCGCCTTGTTGGCGGTGACCACGTGCTTGCCGTTTTCGATGGCCTTGAGCACCAGGTCGCGGGCCACGGTGTAGCCACCGATCAGCTCGATGACGATGTCGATCTCAGGGTTGCTCGCAACGTCGAACACATCAGCGGTAATGGGGGTACCGGTAATCTGGCAGTTCGGGTTGGGCGAGCGCATGGCGATCTGTGCCACTTCAATACCGCGCCCGGCACGGCGGGCAATCTCCTCGGCGTTGCGCTGAAGTACATTGAAGGTACCGCCACCGACGGTCCCCAACCCACAGATGCCTACTTTGACCGGTTTCACTGTGAACTCCCCATTGAACGGCCGGCACCTGCGCCGACCGTGAAACATGCCGTCACCCCATGACGACGGCGTACTGAATGATTACTTGGCGGCCTGCTGCTGGCCCGCCAGGGCCAGCTTGGCCACCTGTGGCGCCGGCTGGTAGCCCGGGATCACCTGGCCGCTTTCCAGCACGATGGCCGGGGTGCCATTGACCCCGATCGACTGGCCGAGCTGGAACTGCTTGCCCACCGGGTTGGCGCACTTGGCAGCCTTGATTTCCTTGCCGTCGACCATCTTGTCCAGCGCCGCGCGGCGGTCGCTGGAGCACCACACCGCCTGCAGCTGCTCATCGCCCGGCGAACCCAGGCCCTGGCGCGGGAAGGCGACGTAGCGCACTTCGATACCGCGGCGGTTGAGTTCGGGCACTTCGGCGTGCAGCTTGTGGCAGTACGGGCAGGTGGTGTCGGTGAAGACGGTGATGTGCGACTTGGTTTCGCCCTTGGCAGGATAAACCACCATCTCGGCGGCTGGAATGCCGTTGATGAGCTTGGCGACGCCCTGGCGCTCGGTCTTTTCGGTCAGGTTGACCGGCTTGCCGTCCTGGATCTGGAACAGGTAGCCCTGCATGACGAACTGGCCGTCGGCGCTGGCGTAAAGCACGCGGCCGCCCTGCAGCTTGACTTCGTAGAGGCCGTTCAGCGGGCTGCTGGCCACGCTTTCCACGGGCACTTCCAGCTCGAGGTTCTGCAGCGATTTGCGGATGGCCTGTTCGGCCGTGGCATTGCTATCGGTCGCCGCGGCAACGGCGAAAGTACTGGCCAGCGCCAACGCGGCGGCGGCGAAGATCTGGGTCACGCGCATGGGGAACTCCTGAAGGCGGACAGGGGCCGGAGGGCGTCACCTGCGGGAAAAACGCGGCGACCGTGCGGCCCTTGGTGCAAACCGCCCAAGACTACCACATCACACCGCCAATGAAGGGGTCTGCGGGTACCGGCGGGCGGAACATGAAAATCATTCATCCACGTGGATGGTGCTGGGCGTGCAGCTGCTGCAGGCGTGCCTTGGCCACGTGGGTGTAGATCTGCGTGGTCGACAGGTCGCTGTGGCCCAGCAGCATCTGCACCACGCGCAGGTCGGCGCCGTGGTTGAGCAAGTGGGTGGCGAAGGCGTGGCGCAGGGTATGCGGCGACAAGGGCTTGTCGATGCCGGCCACCCGCGCATGGTGCTTGATCCGGTGCCAGAAGGTCTGGCGGGTCATCTGCTCGCCGCGCAGGCTGGGGAACAGCACATCGCTGGGGCGCCCGTTGAGCAGCTCGGCGCGGCCATCGCGCAGGTAGCGCTCCAGCCACAGCACCGCCTCCTCGCCCATCGGCACCAGGCGCTCCTTGCTGCCCTTGCCCATCACCCGCAGCACGCCCTGGCGCAGGTTAACCTGGTCGAGGGTCAGGCTGACCAGCTCGGTCACCCGCAGGCCGCAGGCGTACAGCACTTCGAGCATGGCGCGGTCGCGCTGGCCGATCGCCTCGCCGAGGTCCGGGGCCTGCAACAGGGCTTCGACATCGGCTTCGGACAACGACTTGGGCAAGGGCTTGCCCAGTTGCGGCATCTCGACCTGCAAGGTCGGGTCGACGGCTACCAGCTTTTCCCGCAGCAGATAACGAAAGAAGCCACGCAGCCCGGAGAGAAAGCGCGCCGTGGAACGTGGCTTGTAGCCCTGGTCGAGGCGCCAGGCCAGGTGATCGAGGATCAACTCGCGGCCGGCATCGGGCAGGCTCACGGCATGTTCCTGCAACCAGCCGTTGAACAGCGCCAGGTCGCTGCGATAGGAAACGCGGGTGTTGTCCGACAGGCCTTTTTCCAGCCACAGGGCATCGAGGAACTGGTCGATCAGGGGGTGGTCGAGGGCGGGCATGAAAACTCGGTGGCAAACGACGAAATGGCGCTTAGTCTTTCATAACCACGCCGGCATAGGGAGCCCGCATGAACGAACAGCAGATCCTTCTCAGCGTCGGCGGTATCGGCGCTGCCGCCCTGGCTTGCCAATGGCTGGCCTGGCGCCTGAAATTACCCGCCATCCTGTTTCTGCTGCTGGCCGGCATTCTCGCCGGCCCGATCCTTGGCTGGCTCGACCCGCAAGCGTTGTTCGGCCCGCTGCTGATGCCGCTGGTGTCGCTGGCGGTGGCGCTGATCCTGTTCGAGGGCAGCCTCACCCTGCACCTGTCGCAATGGCGCGAAATCGGCAGCGTGGTGCATCGGCTGGTCACCGTGGGCGCGCTGTCGACCTGGCTGTTGATCGCCCTGGCCACCCACTGGCTGCTGGACTTCGACTGGCCCCTGGCAATCCTGTTCGGCACCTTGACCCTGGTCACCGGCCCCACGGTGATCGTGCCCATGCTGCGGGTGGTGCGGCCCAAGGCGGCGATCGCCAATATCCTGCGCTGGGAAGGCATCATGATCGACCCGATCGGTGCCTTGCTGGCCGTGGTGGTGTACAGCTTCATCATCGCCAGCGGCGCCGGCGAGGGCCTGGCCCACAGCCTGGTGACCTTCGCCGGGGTGATCTTCTGCGGCACGGCCTTGGGCGCTGCGGGCGGCTGGTTGCTCGGGCAGATCATGCGCGAGCAGTGGCTGCCCGAATACCTGCACAACCTGGCCTCGCTGGCGGCGGTGCTGGGCATATTCATCGCCGCCAACCAGATCGTCCACGAGTCCGGGCTGCTGGCGGTCACGGTGATGGGCATGTGGCTGGCCAACATGCGCGGGGTCGATGTGCGGCAGATCCTGCACTTCAAGGAAAACCTCAGCGTGCTGCTGATCTCCGGCCTGTTCATCCTGCTGGCCGCGCGCCTCGACCTGCACGCCATGATCGGCCTGGGGCCGGCGGTGCTGGCGCTGCTGCTGGTGATCCAGCTGCTGGCGCGGCCGCTCAATGTGCTGCTGTCGACGCTGGGCTCGGCGCTGAACTGGCGCGAGCGCGCCCTGCTCGCCTGGGTCGCGCCGCGCGGCATCGTGGCCGCGGCGGTGTCGGCGATCTTTGCCATCCGCCTGCACGAGGCCGGCCACCAGGGCGCCTTGCTGCTGGTGCCGCTGACCTTCGCCGTGATCATCGGCACGGTGGTGATCCAGAGCGCCACGGCCAGGCCCCTGGCGCGCCTGCTCAAGGTCGCGGAGCCTGCGCCCAGCGGGTTTCTCATCGTCGGCGCCAACGAGCCGGCGCGAGCCATCGCCAAGGCTCTGCAGCAACTGGGCTGTCGGGTGCTGCTGACCGATTCGAGCTGGGAGAACATTCGCGCGGCGCGCATGGAGGGGCTGCCCACCTATTTTGGCAACCCGGCTTCGCAGCACGCCGATGCGCACCTGGACCTGGTCGGCCTGGGCCACCTGCTGGGCTTGTCGCCTGCCGGCGAGATCAATGCCTTGGCCTGCGCCCGCTTTCGCCACGACTTCGGCCATGGGCGGCTGTTCGTGCTGGCCAGCGGCCTGGAGAAGCAACGCAGCGACAAGCACCGGGCCGCCGAAGAGCACCGCGGGCATTTGCTGGGCGCCAACCCGATGACCTACCTGCAACTGGCCAACCGCCTGCACCAGGGCGCGGAGCTCTACAGCACCACGCTCACCGAAGGCTTCGGCTGGGAGGCGTATCGGGCCTTACATGGCGAGCGGGCGCACTTGCTGTTCGCCCGCGATGAACACGGCTGGGTACATGTCGCCAGCCCCGACGAACCGCTGCAGCCGCAACCGGGCTGGACCCTGGTGGCGTTGATCGAGCCTGCCGCGCCTGAGTGAAATCAGGCCTCGGGCAGCACCGGCACCGGGCGCTTGTCCTCGTCGATGGCCACGAAGCTGAACACGCCATGGATCGCCCGCTCGCGGCCGTCCAGGTACATGTTCTCGACGAACACGTCGACCTGCACCTGCAAGCTGGTGTTGCCGACCTTGATCACCGTGCCGACCAACTCGACGATCGAGCCCGCCGGGATCGGGTGCTTGAAGTCGATGCGGTCGGTGGACACGGTCACCAGCGGCAGGCGGCAGAAGCGCGTGGCGGCGATGAACGACACTTCGTCCATCCAGGCCAGCGCGGTGCCGCCGAACAGGGTGTTGTGGTGGTTGGTGGTATTGGGGAATACGGCTTTGGTCACGCGCGTCACCGACAGCTCGGTGCGGCGCTGGATTTCCTGGTCTCGGGCGGTCATGTCCGTTACATCGCATGGGGTTCAAAAAGCAAAAAAGCAGCCCGAAGGCTGCTTTTTTCTCGCAAGGTGGCCTAGGCCACCAGGCAAACTGTACTCAGGACAGTTTTTCCTTGATGCGAGCGGCTTTGCCGGACAGGTCGCGCAGGTAGTACAGCTTGGCTTTACGCACGTCACCACGACGTTTCACGGCCAGGCTGTCGATCTGCGGGCTGTAGGTCTGGAAGGTACGCTCTACGCCAACGCCGCTGGAGATCTTGCGCACGGTGAAGGCGCTGTTCAGACCGCGGTTACGCTTGGCGATAACGACGCCTTCGAACGCCTGCAGACGGGAACGCTCACCTTCCTTCACTTTAACCTGGACGACAACGGTGTCGCCTGGTGCGAAGGTCGGGATTTCCTTGCTCATCTGCTCGGCTTCGAGCTGCTGGATGATCTTGTTGGTCATGCTGTGCTCCTAAGATGGATACGTGATCCACCATCGATACGTTTAACTATCGTCCCGCTCGCGGAGGTATTCCTCGAGCAGCTTCTTCTCTTCTCCAGAAAGCGAGCGACTTTCCAGAAGATCGGCGCGTCGTTCGAAGGTCCTACCAAGGGACTGCTTCATTCTCCAACGCCGGATGTGTGCATGGTTGCCACTTAGCAACACGTCGGGAACGCGCTGATCCGCATACACCTCAGGTCGGGTGTAGTGCGGGCAATCGAGCAGACCGTCGGTGAAGGAATCTTCTTCCGCCGAGTCCACATGCCCTAAAGCTCCGGGCAGCAGCCGCGTAACCGCATCGATCAGTACCATGGCCGGCAGCTCGCCACCGGAAAGCACATAGTCGCCAATCGACCACTCCTCATCGACATGAGCCTCGATAAAGCGCTCGTCGATGCCTTCATAACGACCGGCGATCAGGATCAACGATTCCTGCTCTGCCAGGCCTTTGACCGCCTGCTGGGTCAGCTTGCGGCCTTGCGGCGAAAGGTAGATCACCTTTGCCGATGCTCCGGTCGCTTGCCTGGCGCTAACCAGGGCGTCTTCCAGAGGCTTGATTTTCATCACCATGCCCGGGCCACCGCCAAACGGCCGATCATCCACCGTGTGGTGACGATCTGTGGTGTAGTCCCGCGGGTTCCAGCAAGTCACTTGAAGCAACCCCTGTTTCACCGCGCGGCTGGTAATGCCGTACTCCGTGATGGCCGAGAACATCTCGGGGAACAACGTGATGACGTCTACGCGAAGGTTACCCATCGTCTAGAAGTCCGCGTCCCATTCAACCCGCATCACGCCTGCTTCCAGGTCGACGTTGAGCACGCATTGCGCCGTATAGGGCAACAGACGCTCGCGATCATCCAGGCTGCCTGCGCAGGGTTTGACCACCATTACATCGTTCGCACCGGTCTCCAACAGGTGATCGACCTTGCCGAACAGGTGTTCGTCCTGGTTGATGACCTTCAGGCCCTGCAGCTGGTACCAGTAGTACTCGTCTGCGGCCAGGTTGGGCAAAAGGCTCCGCGGGATGCAGATTTCGAAGCCGCTCAGAAGACGGGCTTCATCGCGATCATCGAGGCCTTTCAATTTCACGACCAGGCCCTTTTGGGAGCCACGACCGCTGACCAGCTCGACCTGCTTTACCTTGCCTTCGTGCCGAAGCGTCCAGCGCGGATAATCCAACAGGTTTTCAATCGGATCGGTAAAGGAATACACCTTCACCTCGCCGCGAACGCCGTGAACCGAAAAAATCTTGCCGACAACGATGAGGTCGTCAGCCTTTTCTGGCGTCGCGTTCATACTGTTCAGGCAGCGGCCTTGGCAGCGTCCTTCAGCAGCTGAGCAACGCGCTCAGACGGCTGTGCGCCCTGGCTCAGCCAGTAGGTGACGCGCTCTTGGTTGACCGACAGCTTGACTTCGGCGCCCGATGCGATCGGGTTGAAGAAGCCAACGCGCTCAACGAAACGGCCGTCACGGGCGTTACGCGAGTTGGTCACGGTCAGGTGGTAGAATGGGCGCTTTTTCGAGCCGCCACGGGCCAGACGAATGGTTACCATGTGAACATCGTTCCTATAGTCGGTGTTGCAGTTTGTACTGCAAATCTGAATGCCAAATAGGCACACGGGTGCCCAAAAGGCCGCATATTCTCGGGGAATACACGGACATTTGCAAATGACTTTTTCGCCAGGGCCATGCCCTCGCGTCCAGATTTGCCGGTTGCGCCGCGATTTCGCGGCCGTTGCCCCGCCGCAGCGGGGGTTCTGAGGGAGCGTTCGATGACGAACGGCCCCCACGGAATAGGGTTACAGCTTCGGCATGCCGCCACCCGGCAGCATCCCGCCCAGGCCGCGCATCATCTTGGCCATGCCGCCCTTGGCGGAGAATTTCTTCATCATCTTCTGCATCTGCTTGTGCTGCTTGATCAAGCGGCCGATGTCCTGCACCTGGGTGCCGGAGCCGAGGGCGATACGGCGCTTGCGCGAACCGCTGATCAGGTCAGGGTCGCGACGCTCGGCCGGGGTCATCGAGTTGATGATCGCTTCCATCTGCTTGAACTGCTTCTCGGCCGCGCCCTGGGCGTTGCCCATCTGCGACAGGTTGACCCCGCCGATGCTCGGCAGCTTGTCCATCAGGCCGCCCAGGCCGCCCATGTTCTTCATCTGCTGCAGCTGGTCGCGGAAGTCTTCGAGGTCGAAGCCCTTGCCCTTCTTCAGCTTCTTGGCCAGCTTGTCGGCCTTGGCCTTGTCGATGGTCTGCTCGGCCTGCTCGATCAGGCTGAGCACATCGCCCATGCCGAGGATGCGCGAGGCGACACGGTCCGGGTGGAAGGGCTCGAGGGCCTCGGTCTTCTCGCCCATACCGATGAACTTGATCGGCTTGCCGGTGATGGCGCGTACCGACAGCGCGGCACCGCCACGGGCGTCACCGTCGACCTTGGTCAGCACCACGCCGGTCAGCGGCAGGGCCTCGCCAAACGCCTTGGCGGTGTTGGCGGCGTCCTGGCCGGTCATGGCGTCGACCACGAACAGGGTCTCGATCGGCTTGACCGCGGCATGCAGCGCCTTGATCTCGTCCATCATGTCGGCGTCGATGTGCAGGCGGCCGGCGGTGTCGACGATGACCACGTCGATGAACTTGAGCTTGGCCTCGCGGATCGCCGCCTCGGCGATGGCGACCGGCTTCTGGCTGATGTCGGACGGGAAGAAGGTCACGCCGATGTCGTTGGCCAGGGTTTCCAGCTGCTTGATCGCCGCCGGGCGGTAGACGTCGGCCGACACCACCATCACGCTCTTTTTCTTGCGCTCCTTGAGGAAGCGCGCGAGCTTGCCGGCGGTGGTGGTCTTACCGGCGCCCTGCAGGCCGGCCATCAGCACCACGGCAGGTGGCGCCGCGTTCAGCGCGAGGTCTTCGTTGGCCGCGCCCATCAGGCTTTCCAGCTCGGCCTGGACGATCTTCACGAAGGCCTGGCCCGGGGTCAGGCTGCGCGACACTTCGGTGCCGACCGCACGTTCCTTGACGCTGTTGACGAAATCCTTGACCACCGGCAGGGCAACGTCGGCCTCGAGCAGGGCCATGCGCACTTCGCGCAACGTGTCCTTGATATTGTCTTCAGTCAGCTTGGCCTTGCCGGTGACATGGCGCAGCGTCTGTGACAGGCGGTCGGTCAGGTTTTCGAACATGGTGATCCTTTCTGGCCCAGTAAAAGCCGAGGTTTGTCAGGCGCCCAGGTGAAAATGCACACGCGCTGGGCACAGCAAGGCGGCGATTATAGCGAAGAGCGGCGGCGACGCACACCTTGCTGACCCCTGGAGGGATATTCGGTGGCCCTGTCGCCGCCAAGCCGGCGCCTGCAAGCGCAGCGCCCCCTCCCTGTGGGAGCCGGCTTGCCGGCGATAGGGCCCCAGCAGACTTCCTTGGTACTGACGATCTATGCCAAACTCCGTCTCTTTAAGGCTCGCCAACCAGGACTTATGTTCTCCTCACCCAGCCTCATCCCCAACCTGATCGCCGCCGGCCTTTATATAGCAGCGACCGTCTATCAAGGTTCGCGCCTGGCCCAGTCGAACAAGGCCGACAAACGCCTGCTCGGCCTGCTTGGCGCCCTCGCCGTGCTCGCCCAGGCCGGCGCGCTGTTCTTCCAGCTCATCACCCCGTTGGGCCTGAGCCTCGATTTCTTCAGTGCCGCCAGCCTGATCGCCGTGGCGGTCATCGCCCTGACCCTGCTGGCGTGCCTTCGCATCCCGGTGGAAAACCTGCTGGTGCTGCTGTTCCCGCTGGGCGCGGTGACCGCGCTGCTGGCGCAGTTCGCCCCGCCCGGCACGGTGCCGCTGATCAACGAAGAACCCGGCATCCTCGCGCATATCCTGCTGTCGATCCTGGCCTATGGGCTGTTCACCATCGCCGTGTTCCAGTCGCTGTTGTTGCTGCTGCAGGACCGCCAGCTGAAGAACAAGCACCCGTCCGGGCTGATCCGCAACTTCCCGCCGCTGCAGACCATGGAAAGCCTGCTGTTCGGCTTCCTCTGGGCAGGCTGGTGCCTGTTGTCGCTGTCGCTGATTTCCGGCTGGCTGTTCCTCGACAACCTGTTCGCCCAGCACCTGGTGCATAAAACCCTGCTGGCCTGCGTGGCCTGGGTGGTGTTCAGCGTGCTGCTGTGGGGCCGCACGCGCCTGGGCTGGCGCGGCCACAAGGCAATCCGCTGGACCCTGGCCGGTTTCTGCCTGCTGATGCTGGCCTATTTCGGCAGCAAGCTGGTCCGCGAATTCATCCTGCATATCTGACGGTCGCCCATGGACACCCTGCCGTACGCTCCGCTACTCGGCACTCTGGCACTGGCGCTGCTGTGGTCGGCGCTGTGCACGGCAGTGGATGCCGCCCGTGTGCAACTCAACGGTTCGCTGCGCAATGGCGAAGATGGCCAGCCGCCGCTGCCGGCCCAGGCCCTGGTGCTGTGCGCCAGCCTGGGCAAGCTGCTGGTGCTGGGCCTGGCCTGCCTGATCGGCCAGCGCCACCACGGCGAACACGGCTTCTGGCTGGCCGGCCTGGGCGCGGCCCTGGCCCTGCTGGTGCTTGCCGAATACCTGCCACGGCGCCTGGCTCGGCGTAACCCGCAAGCGTTCGTCAGCCTCGGCGTCAGCCTGCTCAAGCCGCTCCTGGCGCTGCTGCAACCGCTGGCCTGCCTGCTCGATGGTTGCGCCAAGCTCTTGTTGCGCCCCTTGCGCGTGCAACCCACGGCGGTTGCGCTGCACCCCCAGCAAGATGACGACTACGACCAGGACGACGAGCCCGAAGCGCCTCGCCACGGCCTGCTGGACGGCCTGCAGGCGCTGGACAAGATCACCGTCAACGACATCCTGGTGCCGCGCAACGAGGTCGACGGCATCAACCTGGACGAGCCGATCGAGCGCATCATCGAACAGCTCATCGTCAGCCGGCACACGCGCCTGCCGGTCTACCACAACGACATCAACCAGGTCGAAGCGATCCTCAACACCAAGCTCATCAGCCACCTGCTGCCCAGGGGCGAGCTGACCCTCCAGGCGCTGCGCGGTGCCTGCTACGAGCCCTACTTCGTCCCGGAAAGCACGCCCCTGCAGCTGCAATTGCTGAACTTCCACAAGCAGCAGCGGCGCCTGGGCGTGGTGGTGGACGAATACGGCGAGGTGCTGGGCATCGTCACCCTGGAGGACATCCTCGAGGAGATCGTCGGCGAGTTCGAGGACGAGCAGAGCCTGGACAACCCCCACGTCCACCCCCAGGCCGACGGCACCTTCGTCATCGAAGGCACTGCCTCGCTGCGCGAGATCAACCGCACCCTGGGCTGGCACCTGCCCTGCGACGGCGGCCCGAAAACCCTCAACGGGCTGGTCACCGAAGCGCTGGAAAGCATCCCGGAAAGCGCCGTTTGCCTGAAGATCGGCCGTTATCGCCTGGAAATCCTCGAAACAGAGGACAATTGCGCCAGCAAGGTACTGGTGTGGACCGTGACCCGCTAGCTATACTCGGGCCACGCTTACCCAGCCCCGCCGTCCCGCCTGCTACCCGCACCCGGCGCCACACGGCCAGTCCGCTCCACTGACGCGCCCCGCGGTCCTGCTTCAGCACCCCGAACAGTGCCCGCCCCCGCCCCTACCCGCCTTGGGCTATCGTCAGTCGCGCGACCACAACAATACGCTCCGGCGTCCGCGACACCGTGCCTGCCTGGGTACGCGCGGGCAAAGCCCATGGAGCACGACCAGACTGTTAGGGACCTACTTAATGACCACCAGCAGCACTTATGCCCAGGCGCCCGCCGCGCCGGTCAACTCGCCCGCGCGGGTGGCCAACGCCAGCTTCATCGGCACCGCCATCGAGTTCTACGATTTCTACGTCTATGCCACCGCCGCCGCCCTGGTGATCGGCCCGGTGTTCTTCCCGTCAGGTTCAGGCACCGCGCAGATGCTGGCGGCCTTCCTCACCTTCGGCATCGCCTTCCTCGCCCGGCCACTGGGCTCGGCCCTGTTCGGCCACTTCGGCGACCGCATCGGGCGCAAGTCGACCCTGGTTGCCTCACTGCTGCTGATGGGCGTGTCGACCACCCTGATCGGTGTGCTGCCTGGCTATGACAGCATCGGCGTGTGGGCACCCATCCTGCTCTGCCTGCTGCGTTTCGGCCAAGGCCTGGGGCTGGGAGGCGAATGGGGCGGCGCGGCGTTGCTGGCCACCGAGAACGCGCCAGCAGGCAAGCGCGCCTGGTTCGGCATGTTCCCGCAGCTAGGCCCTTCGATCGGTTTTCTGGCGGCCAACGGCCTGTTCCTGACCCTGGCCCTGGTGCTCAGCGACGAGCAGTTCCGCGACTGGGGCTGGCGCATTCCGTTCCTGCTCAGCGCCGCGCTGGTGCTGGTGGGCCTGTATGTGCGCCTGAAACTCGAGGAAAGCCCGGTGTTCGCCAAGGCCGTGGCGCGCCACGAGCGGGTGAAGATGCCGGTGGTGGACTTGTTCGCCAAATACTGGATGCCGACCCTGCTGGGCGCGGCGGCGATGGTGGTGTGCTATGCGCTGTTCTACATTTCCACGGTGTTTTCGCTGAGCTACGGCGTGACCACCCTGGGCTACAGCCGCGAAACCTTCCTCGGCCTGCTGTGCTTTGCCGTGGTCTTCATGGCCCTGGCCACACCGCTGTCGGCGTGGCTCAGCGACCGCTACGGGCGCAAGCCGGTGCTGATCGTCGGCGGCCTGCTGGCGGTGGCTTCGGGCTTTACCATGGAGCCGCTGCTGACCTCGGGCTCGACCACCGGCGTGGCGCTGTTCCTGGCCATCGAACTGTTCCTGATGGGGGTGACCTTTGCCCCGATGGGCGCATTGCTGCCGGAGTTGTTCCCCACGCACGTGCGTTATACCGGTGCTTCGGCGGCGTATAACCTGGGCGGCATCGTCGGGGCCTCGGCGGCGCCGTTCTTTGCCCAGAAGCTGGTGAGCATGGGTGGGTTGAGC
>NZ_BQIP01000015.1 GCF_021602585.1 Pseudomonas faucium | reverse complement strand
GAACTCAGCAGTGAAACGATGCATCGCCGATGGTAGTGTGGGGTTTCCCCATGTGAGAGTAGGTCATCGTCAAGATTCATTTCGCAAAACCCCTATCTGCGCGAGCAGGTAGGGGTTTTGTCTTTCCAGCTTTTGTATTCCCAGGCAAAGCTGTTTTGCTCGCCTCCTACCTGCGCAAATGTCCGAAACGGTGCGACAATTAATCCCGTTCGCAAACGTGACTTTTCCCTGCCTGGCCTGCGTCAAGGCTTAGGTTCGGGGCATCCTCGCGCCCGGACATAGCGATGCCAGCGTACCGTGCTGCGCATTTCTGGACCTCCACCGTCCTATACAACTGAGGTAAGAAGCAAGATGGCCAAGGCCGCCGATGTCGTTGTGCAATGCCTGGAAAACGAAGGTGTCGAGTATGTATTCGGCATTCCCGGCGAGGAGAACCTCGACCTGCTGGAATCCCTGCGCAAATCGAAGATCAAGCTGGTACTGACCCGCCACGAGCAGTCCGCAGGCTTCATGGCCGCCACCTACGGTCGCCTGACCGGCAAGACCGGCGTCAGCCTGTCGACCCTCGGCCCTGGCGCCACCAACCTGGTGACCGCCAGTGCATACGCCTACCTCGGCGGCATGCCGATGATGATGATCACCGGCCAGAAGCCGATCAAGAAGTCCAAGCAGGGCCGCTTCCAGATCATCGATGTGTGCGGCATGATGGACCCCATCACCAAGTACACCCACCAGTTCGCCTCCGCCGACAACATCCCGTCGCGCATGCGTGAAGCATTCCGCCTGGCCGAGGAAGAGAAGCCGGGCGCGGTGCACCTGGAGCTGCCGGAAGACATCGCCGCCGAGCAGACCGACGCCATGCCGATCCCGCCGAGCCTGCACCGCCGCCCGCTGGCCGAGCACGTGGCCATCGACGCTGCCATCCAGAAGCTGCGCAACGCCCGCAGCCCGATCCTGGTGATCGGCGCCGGCGCCAACCGCAAGATGACCGCCAAGGTCCTCAAGCAGCTGATCGACCAGACCGGCATCCCGTTCGTCACCACCCAGCTCGGCAAGGGCGTGGTCGATGAACGCAGCCCGCGCTTCCTGGGCAACGCTGCGCTGTCCTCCGGTGACTTCGTGCACCGCGCCGTCGAAGCGGCCGACCTGATCGTCAACATCGGCCACGACGTGATCGAGAAGCCGCCATTCTTCATGGTCCGTGGCGGTACCGAAGTCATCCACATCAACTTCCGCTCCGCCGAAGTCGATGCCGTGTACTTCCCGCAGGTCGAAGTGATCGGCGACATCGCCAACGCCGTCTGGCAGATCGGCGAAGGCCTGGGCGACACCTCGCACTGGGACTTCACCCGCCTGATGGCCATCCGCGAGGCCAACGAAGCACAGATCGCCGAAGGCAAGGACGACAACCGCTTCCCGGTCTACCCGCAGCGCCTGGTCGCCGACGTGCGCCGTGCCCTGCCATCGGAAGGCATCGTCGCCCTCGACAACGGCATCTACAAGATCTGGTTCGCCCGCAACTACAAGGCCCACAAGCCCAACACCGTACTGCTGGACAACGCCTTGGCGACCATGGGCGCCGGCCTGCCATCGGCCATGGCCGCGCACCTGGTGTACCCGGACCGCCCGGTGATCTCGGTATGCGGCGACGGCGGTTTCATGATGAACAGCCAGGAGCTGGAAACCGCAGTACGCCTGGGCATGCACATCACCGTGGTGATCCTGCGTGACGACGGCTACGGCATGATCCGCTGGAAACAGGCCAACATGGGCTTCACCGATTTCGGCCTGGACTACGGCAACCCGGACTTCGTCAAATACGCCGAAGCCTATGGTGCCAATGGCCACCGCGTGGAAAGCGCCGAAGGCTTGCTGCCGCTGCTCGAGCACTGCATCAAGACCCCAGGCGTGCACGTGATCGACTGCCCGGTCGACTACAGCGAGAACGACCGCATCCTCAACAGCGAGCTGCGTGAGCGCGCGCTGGCGGTGTAACCGCTGAAGGGCCGATCGCCGGCAAGCTGGCTCCCACAGGTACACCCTGGTGTGGGAGCCGGCTTGCCGGCGATTGCTTTTGCACGCAAGACCGCTGACCCCCCTTGTGCTAGGGTGCACGCAAAACGCCACCCCAGGACGCCCGCACATGCTCCCTCCGCTCAGCGAAAAAGAACTCGACCGCCTCGAAGACCTGCTGATTACCTACGGCAACGACTATTCGGTGCTCAACCTGGCCGAACTCAATGGCTTCTTCACGGCCCTGGCCAGTTCCCCGACCCACATCATCCCCGAGCAATGGCTGCCAGCAGTAGCAGGTGGCAAGGTCCCCAAATTCAAGAAACCCGCCCACGAAGAGGCCTACACGGCACTGATGCTGCGCTACGCCCATCAGGTGGCGGAGCAACTGGCCGATGACCTCGAAGGCTTCGAGCCGGTATTCGAAGAAAGCGAAGCCGAAGAAGGCCCGGCGATCATCATGGAAGAGTGGTGCTTCGGCTACATGCGCGGCACCCAGGTCGCCGGTTGGGCAGAACTGCCGCCAGAGCAGGACACACTGCTCAAGGCCATCTCCCTGCATGGCCTGGAAGACAACTTCGAAGTGCTCGATGCCATGAGCTTCAGCGAGCTGCAGGCCTGTGTACCGCAGGTGATCGCAGCGGCAAAGGGCCTGTACCGCTACCAGCGCCAACTGCGCCATTGAGCTGAACAGCCGGTGCCGTAGCTGGGTTGCCATGATTGTTTCGGCAAACGAAATTATGGTTTCCCCACGGCACTGATTCTGTTGTAAGACGATTCAGCGCAGCATGTGCTCCAGCCGCACCACACCGGTGCCGACCCTGGAGCTCCCACCGTGATCAAACTTTACAACTTCCCCAAGTCCGGCCACGCCCACCGCATCGAACTGATGCTCTCTCTGCTCGGCCTGCCTGCCGAACTGGTCTTTGTCGACCTGGCCAAGGGCGAGCACAAACAGCCGCAGTTCCTCGCGCTCAACCCATTCGGCCAGGTGCCGGTGATTGACGACAACGGCACCGTGATCGCCGATTCCAACGCCATCCTGGTCTACCTGGCCAGTACCTATGACAAGCAAGGCCGTTGGCTGCCCCAAGACCCGCTTGGCGCCGCCCGCGTGCAACGCTGGCTGTCGGTCGCCGCAGGGCCTGTCGCCTTCGGCCCTGCCGCCGCGCGCCTGGTCACGGTATTCGGTGCGTCGTTCAACACCGACGAGGTGATTGGCCGCGCCCACGCCCTGCTCAAGGTCATGGATGCCGAACTGACCAAGGCACCTTTCCTGGTCGGCAATGAAGCGACTATCGCCGACGTTGCCAACTACTCGTACATCGCCCACGCCCCAGAGGGCAATGTGTCGCTGGAACCCTACCCGCAGGTACGTGCCTGGCTGGCCCGGGTCGAGGCACTGCCCGGTTTTGTCGCCATGCCGCGCACGGTCGTGGGCTTGCAAGCCACCGCGTGAGCCGCGGGTAAAGCGAGGAATGCCGCCATGTCGCAACGTCCTGAGCAACACCGCTCGCCCTGGCACGCCGGGGAAAAGCGCCTGCAGGAGCAGGTGGGGGTAGCGCAGCGCATGGAGGCGTTCGGGCAGAAGGTCATTCGTGACCACATGCCCGACCAGCACCGCACGTTCTACCAGCAACTGCCGTTCATCGTCGCCGGGGCCGTGGACGCGAGGGGCAAGCCGTGGGCAACCTTGCTCGAAGGCCCGCAAGGCTTCCTCCGCTCACCCGACCCGCGGCAGTTGCTGATTGAAACCCCGCTCGCCAGTGACGACCCGGCAACCCCGGGCATGGCAGCCGGGCAGGCCATCGGCCTGCTCGGTATCGAGCTGCACACCCGCCGGCGCAACCGCATGAATGGCCTGATTCACAGCACTGCCAGCGGCCAATTGGCGGTCACGGTGGAGCAGTCGTTCGGCAACTGCCCGCAATACATCCAGCTGCGCGCCTATCATCGCGTCGATGAGCCGGCGCAGGGGCGTGAGGATTCCATTGCACTGGATGCCGAGGCTGTAGCCATGATCGAGCACGCCGACACTTTCTTCGTTGCCAGCTACATCGATCACCCGGACGGCCACCGCGCCGTGGACGTGTCCCATCGCGGCGGCCGTGCGGGGTTCGTCAAGGTCCAAGGCAATCGCCTGACCATCCCCGACTATGCCGGCAACCTGCATTTCAACACCTTGGGCAACCTGCTGGAGAACCCGCGAGCGGGGCTGTTGTTCGTCGACTTCAGCAACGGCAACGTGCTGCAACTGACCGGGCGCACCGAAGTGATCCTCGACAGCCCGGCGATCAAGGCATTCGAAGGCGCCGAGCGGCTGTGGACGCTAGCTGTCGAACAGGTAGTGCTGCGCCGCGCGGCTATCTCCCTGCGCTGGGCGTTCCAGGAATACGCGCCGACCAGCCTGATGACCGGCACCTGGGCCGAAGCCGAGCAACGCCTGCAGCAGCAGGCGCGGCAACGCCAGTGGCTGACGTGGCGGGTGCAGCGGGTGGAGCAGGAAAGTCGCGATATCCGTTCGTTCTACCTGGCTGGCGATGGGCCGGTGGCCTTCGCGGCGGGGCAGCATATCCCCGTGCGCATTCCCCTGGCCGGCGATGGCCCGCTGATCCGCACCTACAGCCTGTCCAGCGCACCCTCCGATGGCCACTTGCGCATCAGCGTCAAGGCCCAGGGCCCGGCATCGCGCTACTTGCACGAACGAATCGCCGTTGGCGACTTGCTGCAGGTGCGCCTGCCCATGGGCGGCTTCACCCTGGACAGTGACAGCGCCCGGCCGCTGGTGCTGATAGGCGCAGGCGTGGGCATTACCCCGCTGATGGCCATGCTGCGTGAACAGTTGGCCCTGCAAAAGGGGCGGCGGATTCACCTGTTCCAGGGCGCCCGCCACCTCGCCGAACTGCCATTCCAGCAAGAGTTGGCTGCACTGCGCCAGCAAGCCGGTGGCCTATTGAGCGTGTATCGTGCGCTCAGCCAGCCGGAGGCCGACGCAGTGGCCGGTCGCGACTTCGAGCACGCCGGCCGCCTCGGCATCGAGCAGGTCAAGGCAAGGCTGGCGTTGGACGATTACGACTTCTACCTGTGCGGCCCGGCCAGTTTCACCCAGGACTTGTACGAAGGCTTGCGCGCCATACACGTACCGGATGCCCGCATCCATGCCGAAGCCTTCGGCCCTTCGACACTCAGGCGCCATGGCGATGACAACCAGCCCGTCTTGCACCAGCCCCCCGCCGCCAGCGAGCCGGTGCCGGTGTACTTCGCCAGTTCGGCCAAGGAGGCGCGCTGGGCGCCCTCTAGTGGCAGCTTGCTGGAACTGGCCGAGGCGCGCGGGCTGGCACCGGATTTCAGTTGCCGGGGTGGGTCATGCGGCACCTGCAAGACCAGGCTGGTGAGTGGCCAGGTGCATTATCCGAACCCGCCTGCCGAGTTGCCGGAGAAGGGGACAGTGCTGATTTGCTGCGCCGTGCCTGCTCAGGTGGAGGAGGGCGCGCAGGCGTTGGTGCTGGAGCTTTGAGGGTGTCAGTGGCGGCCCAATCGCCGGCACAAAACCCACAGATCACCGATAATCTCCGCCACCCCCGAACCCCAGGAGCCGGCATGGACCAGATCCACCTGATGAAGGTATTCGTCGCCGTCGGCGAGCTCGAAAGCTTCGCCGCCGCCGCCCGCCGCCTGGACATCTCGCCCGCCGCCGTCACCCGCGCCATCAGCGCCCTGGAAGACCAGCTCGGGGTCAAGCTGCTGCTGCGCACCACTCGCAGCGTGCGCGTGACCGAAGCCGGCGGCCGCTACCTGGAAGACACCCGGCACATCCTCGCCAGCATCAACGAGGCCAACGAAGCCGCCGCCGGCATCAACGCCACGCCCAAGGGCGAGCTGGCAGTCACCGCGCCCATCCTGTTCGGCAAGAAGTTCGTCATGCCCTGCATCGTGCGCTACCTGCAGCAGTACCCGGAAGTGGACGTGTCGGCGTACTTCCTCGACCGTATCGTCAACATGGTGGAGGAGGGCATGGACGTGGCCGTGCGCATCGGCCCGCTGCCCGATTCCGGCCTCAAGGCCCTGCGCGTGGGCAAGGTGCGGCGCATGTTGTGCGCCTCCCCGCAGTACCTGGCCCGCCACGGCGTGCCACAGCATCCCTCGGACTTGCCCGAGCATGCCGTGATTGCCACCACCAACCTCTCGCCCCGCGCCGGCTGGCGCTTCGGCGTGACCGACCAGCCGACGACGGTGCGCATGCAGCCCAGGCTCACCGTGACCAGCAACGACGGCGCCATCGCTGCGGCGGTGGGCGGTTTGGGCATCGCGAGATTGCTGTCGTACCAGGTGGTCGACGAAATCGCCAGCGGGCAACTTAAGGTGATCCTCGCCGAGTATGAGGAAGCGCCCTGGCCAATCCATGTGCTGCACCGCGAGAGCAAGTACGGCTCGGCCAAGGTGCGCGCGTTCGTCGACATGCTGGCCGAGCATTTGCGCGGGCAGGCGCACTTGGCCTGATTACCGGCTGCGCTGTGCCAGCTGTGCACACTCGGCCAGCACCTTCAGCCCCCGCATCACCTCAGGCGTGATCAGCCGTCCCAGGCACACACGCAAGCCTGTGCCACATTGGCCATCGGCAAAGAACATCGCACTGGCGCCCACGTTGCAGCCACGCTCACTCGCAAGCTGCTGCAGCGCCGCCATGTCCGTCCCCTCGGGCAACACCAGCCAGTGAATGAAGCCTCCCTGGGGCGGCATATACCGCGTGCCTGCTGGAAACGCCGAGCGCACCAGGGCATCCATCATTTCGGTCTGCGCCGCCAGCCGCCCGCGCAGTTTCGCGCAATGCTCCTCCATGTACCCCCGGCCGATGAACTCATCCAGTACCCGTTGCGCCAGGCTCGACACCGCCAGGTTGCGTGAAAACATCTGCGCCAGGATCGCGTCCCGATAACGGCCGGCCAAGCACCAGCCCACCCGGTACCCCGGCGCCACGGTCTTGGAAAACGACGAGCAGTAGAGGGTCTGCCCGCTCGTGTCGTAATGCTTGATCGCCTTGGGGCGCTGCGCCTCGTCCAGCAGGTCGAAGAAGATGTCGTCCTCGATGATCGGCACACCCGCCGCCTGCGCCAGGTGCACCAGCCGAGCCCGCGCCGCGTCGGGCATGATGAAGCCCTGCGGGTTCTGCAAAGTCGGGTTGAGGAAGATCACATCGACCTTTTTCTGCTTGAGCGCCCATTCCAGGTGCTCGAGGTCGATGCCGCTGCCCGCCTGGGTGCGGATGGGCAGGGCGCGCATCCTCAAGCGCTCGATGGTTTGCAGGATGCCGTAGTAGGTGGGCGTCTCGATGGCCACCGTGGCACCTGGCTTGGCCACGGCTTCGAGGGCCAGCTCCAGGGCCACGGTGTCGCCCGAGGTCACCAGGATGTCGTCCGGGCTGCACGCCACGCCGCGTTGCAGCATCAGCCCGGCGATACGCCGGCGCAACGAGGCCAGGCCGGGCGGGGCAATCAGCCCGGCCAGCGGCTGATCGGCCTTGCTGGCCAGTGCCGCCAGGCACTTGCTCAGCAGTACCTGGGGCGCGAACTCGTCATGCAGCACCGCCGAACTCAGCGAGAGTTGGGTGTTGCTGGCCGCCTGGGCGAGCATGGCGACCACCGCGTGGTCGACGTTGACACTCACGCTTGCCAAGTCCAACCCCTGCACCTGGGCCGCGCCGTTGGCCACGAAATAGCCCACACGCGGTGTGGCCTGGACATAGGCATTGGCCTCGAGCTCGGCCAGGCCCCGTTGCACGGTGGCGATGCTGCTGTCGAACAAGCGGGCCAGCTCGCGTACCGAGGGCAGTTGCGTGCCCTTGGGCCATTCGCCGCTGTCGATCTGGCGCAGCAGCCAGGCGTAGACGGTTTGCCAGCGTTTGTCGGGCTTGGGGGTGTGGTCCATGGGGGCCTTGTGTCGAGTCAGGCGGAGGCTCCCGAAAGGTAGAGCAAAATCACACCTGTTGCAGCCACCATGACGATGTTCAGCAGCACCAGGGCAAAGCCGAAGCGGATCAGCCCGTGTTCTTCCTCACGGTTGGCCCCGGCCAGCCCGGTGACCAGCGACAGGATCGACAGCGAGCCCAGCGCCCCATGCCCCGCGGCGCTGTTGGCGATGGCGGCCAGCCAAGGGCCATGGCTGCCGGACAATGCCGCGATGGAGGGCATGACCAGCGTGGTGCCGCCCACATTGGAGCTGGTGACGTAACCGGCCAGCCCTGCCAGCAGCGATACCGTGGCCGCCAGCGATACGCCCGACAGCGCCTGCAATGCCCGCTGCGCCTCGACCAGAAAGCCCGCCTTGACCATCACCTGGGACAGCAGCAGAAACAGCAATACCGTGGCCAAGGGAAACCGCGCACGCATGACCAGCGCTCGCCATGGAAAGCTTTCGCCCTGGCGCCCGACCATCAGCAGCACCACCAGCAGCAATGCCAGCCCCGGCGACGCCAGGGGCTTCCACGACACACTCACGCCTTGCACCGCCCACAGCCCCTCCCAGCCAGTCAGCAGAAACAGCCCCCGCGACGCAATGATCACCACCAGCAGCGCCAGGTACGGCCACGCCGCCTGCGGCCAACGCACCCGCGCCCCGCGCCGCGCCCAGGTAATCCCAAGGCCCACGCAGGCCACCGCCAGCCCGGCCAGCACGCCTGAGGCCTCCGGCCCGATCCAGCGGTTGACCGCATACAGCACCGTGCTGAACAGCAGTGAAGTCAGCCCCAGCCCAAGCCACGCCTGCACGCTGCGCACCCCCGCCACCGCCAGCGCCACGCAGGCCAGGCAGAGAAACACCGGTGCACTGACCAGCGCCGAATGGCTGCCCAGTTCCTGCGCAGGCACATGGGCCAGCAGCGCGCCGATCACCGTGGCCAGCCCCAGGGTGCCCCACGGCATCACCACCATGCCTGCCAACGCCATCTTCATGCCCTGCTGGCGCGAAAACAGCCCCATCAGCAACGGCACGGTCGCGATCAGCGACACCCCGAACCCGGTCATCGCCTCGAGCATCGGCGCCAGCCCGAGCACGATGAAGATCACCTGCATCGGCGGCGTCCACCCTAGCTCCCGCACCCACGCCCCGATCGCCTGCGGCGCACCCGCGCGCTCGACCAGGATGGCAAAGGCCAGGCCCGGGGCGATCACACTGCCCGTGTTGAGGAACAGGATCAGCGTGTCCTGGATGATCGCCGCCGACACCGCAGCCGACAGCGGCTGCGCAGCGCCAAGGCCCCACAGCAGCAACACCCCGGCCACCCCGGCAAGGGCCGCCTGCACGGGGGGGCGGCGCAGCAGGAGGATCAGCGTGATCACCAGGCCCAGAGGGGAAATTTGCAGGAGTAGGGCAGCCATGATGCGGGATCCTTCAACCATTCGAGGGTGAGGTGAAGGGTGAGGGCTGGGTATCTGCGGGAATAGATACAGCACCTGGGGGATTTTCAATACAGCGCACGAATACTCAGCTGCCCCTGCGTGCGGAGCTGAACCTGTAGGAGCGGATTTATCCGCGAAGCGCCGGTACAGGAAGCCGAAGCAGCCACCTCTGCAGAAGCTTCAAAAAAAAAGGCTGCCAATCGGCAGCCTTCTCGATGTCAGCCCGGACAATCAGTCCCAGCTCAACGCCCCTCCCGTCTGATACTCGATCACTCGCGTCTCGAAGAAGTTCTTCTCCTTCTTCAAGTCCATGATCTCGCTCATCCAAGGGAACGGGTTGGTAGTCCCCGGGTACTCTTCCTTCAGGCCAATCTGGGTCAGGCGACGGTTGGCGATGAACTTGAGGTAGTCTTCCATCATCGCCGCGTTCATGCCCAGCACGCCGCGAGGCATGGTGTCGCGGGCGTATTCGATCTCCAGCTGAGTCCCTTGCAGGATCATCTGGGTCGCTTCTTCCTTCATCGCCGCGTCCCACAGGTGCGGGTTCTCGATCTTGATCTGGTTGATCACGTCGATACCGAAGTTCAGGTGCATCGACTCGTCACGCAGGATGTACTGGAACTGCTCGGCAACGCCGGTCATCTTGTTGCGGCGGCCCATGGACAGGATCTGGGTGAAGCCGCAGTAGAAGAAGATGCCTTCCAGTACGCAGTAGTAGGCGATCAGGTTGCGCAGCAGCTCCTTGTCGGTTTCGACGGTGCCGGTGTTGAATTCCGGGTCGGAGATGGCGCGGGTGTACTTCAGGCCCCAGGCGGCTTTCTTCGCTACCGACGGGATCTCGTGGTACATGTTGAAGATCTCGCCTTCATCCATGCCCAGCGACTCGATGCAGTACTGGTAGGCGTGGGTGTGGATCGCCTCTTCGAAGGCCTGGCGCAGGATGTACTGGCGGCACTCCGGGTTGGTGATCAGGCGGTACACGGCCAGGGCCAGGTTGTTGGCAACCAGTGAGTCGGCGGTGGAGAAGAAGCCGAGGTTGCGCATCACGATGCGGCGCTCGTCTTCGGTCAGGCCGTCCTGGCTCTTCCACAGGGCGATGTCGGCGGTCATGTTGACCTCTTGCGGCATCCAGTGGTTGGCGCAGCCGTCGAGGTACTTCTGCCAGGCCCAGTCGTACTTGAACGGTACCAGCTGGTTGAGGTCGGCGCGGCAGTTGATCATGCGCTTTTCATCGACCGCAACGCGGGCCGAGGAGCCTTCCAGCTCGGCCAGGCCTTCGGCGATGTCCAGGGCGTCCAGGGCAGCCTTGGCGCGCTTCACCGCGTCGGAGTCGGCAGCGGTGGCGGCACGCGCTTCCAGGGCGGCGGCACCGCCGGCGCTGTCGAGCTTGTCGAGGGTGGCAGCGGCGTTGGCCTGCGCAGGGGTGGCGCCTTTGGCGGCGACTTCGCCGTCTTCCTTATCGAATTCGTCCCAGCTCAGCATGGTCATTGGCTCCTGCTTGAGGGTTGCCCTGGGGCAACCGGTTGGATTTTAAGAATGTGATGCCTGACGCAAGGCCGTTACGGCGAATGGACAGCTCGAGAGGCTGACTCTCGTTACATCTGGGTTCGTACCTGGCCAGGCCTCGGGGAGGGGCCAGGGACTTGAAGGGTGCCCTTTTCAGAGGGGGCGAAGTATACCGGAATTCGCTTTCAATCGGGGGAGGCTGCCCTGCGGTCGAGGGTAATTTTTCGACCGGTCTGGCGCTTTTCCGTTCAGCAGGCGAGTGCCGTTTTCTACAGGAGGGGAGTGTAGCGCTAAGCTATATGTTGTGCCAGTTTAAATTCAAAGGCACATCATATGGTGTTTTAGGCAGGAATGAGCAGCGAGCAGCAGTGCCGCCTGTGCGGGCCAACTCGCCGGTAAACCAGCGAGCAGGCCCGTTCAGGCAGCCGCTAATTGCAGCGCTGGCGCAGTGTCTCGACCACATGGGTCTTGGGATGCTTGCGAGCTTCTTCCACTGACGTGAAGCGGCCCGTTTCCGCGTTGCGGCCTATCTTGCGAGTGATCACTTTTTTCCGTGCCATGGGGGCGTTCCCGGTTGAGAGGTCCTGCCTTTGTAACCAGCCGCGCGAACGGTGGGCAAAGGGAAGGGCTTCTCCATGACGCGGATACAAAAATGCCGCGACAAGGGGCACCCGAGGGCACCCCTTGTTGCGGCATCAGGCCTTACTGGCAGGCTTCGCAGTCTGGCTCGTCGATCGCGCAAGCCTTCGGTACCGGCGCCGGGCCGGCAGCCTGGGCCGGGGCGCTGTCGCCACCGCTGGACACGGCGTTGAGCTTGCCGGTGTTGATGGTCGACTTCTCGGTGCTGGTCGCGGCCAGGGCACGGAGGTAGTAGGTGGTCTTCAGACCACGGTACCAGGCCATGCGGTAGGTCACGTCCAGCTTCTTGCCCGAAGCGCCGGCGATGTACAGGTTCAGCGACTGGGCCTGGTCGATCCACTTCTGGCGACGCGAGGCGGCATCGACGATCCACTTGGTCTCGACTTCGAACGCGGTGGCGTACAGGTCTTTGAGCTCTTGCGGAATGCGCTCGATCTGCTGCACCGAACCGTCGTAGTACTTCAGGTCGTTGATCATGACCGAGTCCCACAGGCCGCGAGCCTTCAGGTCGCGAACCAGGTACGGGTTGATCACGGTGAATTCGCCCGACAGGTTCGATTTCACGTACAGGTTCTGGTAGGTCGGCTCGATCGACTGCGACACGCCGGTGATGTTGGCGATGGTCGCGGTCGGCGCGATGGCCATGATGTTCGAGTTACGAATACCTTTCTGTACGCGGGCACGTACCGGCGCCCAGTCCAGGGTTTCTTCCAGGTTGACGTCGATGTACTTCTGGCCACGGGCCTCGATCAGGATCTGTTGCGAATCCAGCGGCAGGATGCCTTTGGACCACAGCGAACCCTGGAAGGTCTCGTAGGCGCCGCGCTCGTCGGCCAGGTCGCAGGAAGCCTGGATCGCGTAGTAGCTGACCGCTTCCATCGACTTGTCGGCGAACTCCACGGCAGCATCGGAGCCGTAGGGAATGTGCTGCAGGTACAGCGCGTCCTGGAAGCCCATGATGCCCAGGCCCACCGGGCGGTGCTTGAAGTTCGAGTTACGCGCTTGCGGCACCGAGTAGTAGTTGATGTCGATCACGTTGTCGAGCATGCGCACGGCGGTGTTCACGGTGCGTTGCAGCTTGGCGGTGTCCAGCTTGCCGTCGACAATGTGGTTCGGCAGGTTGATCGAGCCCAGGTTGCAGACGGCGATCTCGTCCTTGTTGGTGTTCAAGGTGATCTCGGTGCACAGGTTCGAGCTGTGCACCACGCCCACGTGCTGCTGCGGCGAGCGCAGGTTGCACGGGTCCTTGAAGGTCAGCCATGGGTGGCCGGTCTCGAACAGCATCGACAGCATCTTGCGCCACAGGTCTTTGGCCTGGATGGTCTTGAACACCTTGATCTTGTTGTACTCGGTCAGGGCTTCGTAGTACTCGTAGCGCTCTTCGAAGGCCTTGCCGGTCAGGTCGTGCAGGTCTGGCACTTCCGATGGCGAGAACAGGGTCCACTTGCCGTCATCGAAGACGCGCTTCATGAACAGGTCAGGGATCCAGTTGGCGGTGTTCATGTCGTGGGTACGACGGCGGTCGTCACCGGTGTTCTTGCGCAGCTCGATGAACTCTTCGATGTCCAGGTGCCAGGTTTCCAGGTAGGCACATACGGCGCCTTTGCGCTTGCCACCCTGGTTCACGGCAACGGCGGTGTCGTTGACCACCTTGAGGAACGGCACGACGCCCTGGGACTTGCCGTTGGTGCCCTTGATGTAGGAGCCCAGTGCACGCACAGGGGTCCAGTCGTTGCCCAGGCCACCGGCGAATTTCGACAGCATGGCGTTGTCGTGGATCGCGTGGTAGATGCCCGACAGGTCGTCCGGCACGGTGGTCAGGTAGCAGCTCGACAGCTGCGGGCGCAGGGTGCCGGCGTTGAACAGGGTCGGGGTCGAGGCCATGTAGTCGAACGACGACAACAGGTTGTAGAACTCGATCGCGCGGGCTTCCTTGTCCTTCTCTTCCAGCGCCAGGCCCATGGCTACACGCATGAAGAACACCTGCGGCAGCTCGAAGCGCACGCCATCCTTGTGGATGAAGTAGCGGTCGTACAGGGTCTGCAGGCCCAGGTAGGTGAATTGCTGGTCGCGCTCGTGGTCGATCGCCTTGCCCAGTTTGTCCAGGTCGAAGTCGGCCAGGGCAGGGTTGAGCAGTTCGAACTCGATACCTTTGGCGACATAGGCCGGCAGGGCCTTGGCGTACAGCTCGGCCATCTCGTGGTGGGTGGCGCTGTCGGCGACGTTGAGGAAGCCCAGGCCTTCGGCGCGCAGGGTGTCCATCAGCAGGCGGGCGGTGACGAACGAGTAGTTCGGCTCACGCTCGACCAGGGTACGGGCGGTCATCACCAGGGCGGTGTTGACGTCCTTGATGGCCACGCCGTCGTACAGGTTCTTCAGGGTTTCGCGCTGGATCAGGTCGCCATCGACTTCGGCCAGGCCTTCGCAGGCTTCGCTGATGATGGTGTTCAGGCGCGCCATGTCCAGCGGCGCCAGGCTGCCGTCGGCCAGGGTGATGCGGATGCTTGGGTGCGGCTCGACCACAGCGTCGGTGTTGGCGCGGGTGGCACGCTCCTTGGCACGCTGGTCGCGGTAGATCACGTAGTCGCGGGCAACTTTCTGCTCGCCGGCACGCATCAGGGCCAGTTCGACCTGGTCCTGGATTTCTTCGATGTGGATGGTGCCACCCGATGGCATGCGACGCTTGAACGTGGCGGTGACCTGCTCGGTCAGGCGCGCGACGGTGTCGTGGATGCGCGACGAGGCAGCGGCGGTGCCGCCTTCAACTGCGAGGAACGCCTTGGTGATGGCCACGGTGATCTTGTCGTCGGTGTAGGGGACGACAGTGCCGTTGCGCTTGATCACGCGCAGTTGGCCCGGAGCAGTGGCGGCCAGATCCTGGTTGGAATCGGCGGCCTGCGGGGCTTTTACCTGCGGGTTCTCGCGAGTTGTGTCGGTTTGCATGGGTGGGTGTCTCCACAGTTTCTATATTGTTCAGGCGCCTTTTGGGCGCCCACCGTTCCGTCCACTTGCTCGATGACCCGGGTGGGGATGCGGCATGCGCGCGCATCCGACCGCTCGGGCGTACCGACTTCGGGACAGACTCAGGAAATTGGGGCAATAAGCTTGCCGCTCCCTGGCCGAAGTCAAAGGCTAAGGGCGCTGCTGGCGAGCAGGCCCGAAAGCTGTTGTTCTCCAATCTTCCGCTGGAGCGGTTTGGCTGGTGAAACCACCGTTAGTTCAGTAGGAAAAAGCGCTTGAATTTCCGTGCTGAGTTGTGTTTGAGATTTTCGCTCAAACCCAATATCTAGTGGTTTGCTGCATTGGGGATACAAGATAATGCGGTCTTGGGGTCTTTGCAAGGCGAGCGCCTGTGGATAACGTGTGCGTACTTTGTGGGTGAAGAGTGGGTATTCGCTGTAGGCCTTGTGCCAAGAGGTTTGCACTATTTTTCTGCGCCACGCTGCCCCCAGGCAGAAATTTTCAGGGGCTGGCCCTGGCACAAGAAACGGTTCAGTCGAGGGCCGTTCCGGCTGAGGTTGGCAGTGCCCGGTGCGGAACGTAGTATCCGTTGCAAATGTGTCAATTGTGCCGCCCCACAGGCTGAAAAAGAACAACAAACGAAGGCAAAGCCATGGACCATCCCGCCCCGCGCATCCTGATCGTCGAGGACGACCAGCGCCTCGCCGAGCTCACCGCCGAATACCTGCAGGCCAACGGCTTCGAAGTCGCGGTGGAAGGCGACGGCGCCCGCGCCGCGCGGCGCATCGTCGACAGCCAGCCGGATTTGGTGATCCTCGACCTGATGCTGCCCGGCGAGGACGGCCTGAGCATCTGCCGCCGGGTGCGCAGCCAGTACCCCGGGCCGATCCTCATGCTCACTGCGCGCAGCGACGAGCTCGACCAGGTGCAGGGCCTGGACCTGGGCGCCGACGACTACGTCTGCAAGCCCGTGCGCCCGCGCCTGCTGCTGGCGCGCATCCAGGCGCTGCTGCGGCGCAGCGAGCCGCCCCAGGGCAGGAGCCAGGCGCTGGCCTTCGGCGAGCTGCGCATCGACCAGCGGCTGCGCGAAGCCCGCCTTGGCGAGCACCTGATCGAGCTGACCGGCGCCGAGTTCGACCTGCTCTGGCTGCTGGCCAGCAATGCCGGGCGGGTGCTGACCCGCGAGCAGATCTTCACGGCGCTGCGCGGTGTGGGGTATGACGGGCAGGACCGCTCCATCGATGTGCGGATTTCCAAGATCCGCCCCAAGATCGGCGACGACCCGATCCAGCCGCGGCTGATCAAGACCCTGCGCAGCAAGGGCTACCTGTTCGTCGGCGACGCGCCATGAACAACTCGATCTTCCTGCGCATCTACGGCGGCATGCTTGCCGTGCTGGTGCTGGTGGCCTTGCTGGGCGTGCTCAGCCTGCACCTGCTCAACGAAGTGCGCGCCGCCCAGCACCGCGAGCGCCTGGCCCAGGGTACGTTCAGCCTGATGGCCGACAACCTGGCGCAGCAGAACGAAACCGAACGCAAGCGCTCGCTGCTGATATGGGAACGCCTGCTGGGCGTGCCACTGGACCTGCAGCCGATGGCGGCGCGCACGCTCGATGGCAGCCAGCGCGCACGCCTGTACCGCGGCCTGGTGGTGGTGGAAAAGACTGGCCCACATGCCGCCTGGGTGCTGCGCAAGGTTGGCCGCGAAGACCTGCTGCTGGTGGCCGAGATCAAGCAGGTCAGCGAGCAGTTGGCGCGCGCCACCCTGTACCTGCTGGCCGACGAGCTGGTGCGTTTCCCGGTGACCGAGCAGCAGCAGCGCCTGGAGGACCTCAAGCACAGCAAGGGCTTCGGTTTCGGCGTTGCCCTGCAACGCCTGGAGCGGGTTGGCCTGGACGATGACCAACGGCGGCGGGTGGAGGAGGGCGATACGGTCATGGCGCTGGGCAAGGATGGCGATTCGGTCCGCGTGTTCGCCGGCCTGCCCGGCTCGCCCTGGGTGCTGGAAATTGGCCCGCTGTACCAGCTCAACCCTTATCCGCCGCAGTTGCTGGTGCTAATTACCTTCCTCGGCCTGTGCCTGATCGGCCTGGTGGTCTATTTGTTGGTGCGCCAGCTGGAGCGGCGGGTGTCGGGCCTGGAAATGGCCGCCACGCGCATCGCCCAGGGCAGCCTGGAAACCCGGGTGCCTGCGGGCGATGCCGACTCGGTGGGGCGCCTGGCGGCGGCCTTCAATGGCATGGCCGAACACCTGCAGCGCTCGTTGAACATGCAGCGCGAGCTGGTGCGCGCGGTGTCTCATGAGCTGCGCACGCCGGTCGCCCGCCTGCGCTTCGGCCTGGAAATGATCGAGAGCGCGCCCACCGAGCAGGCGCGGGCCAAGCACCTGGCCGGCATGGATGGCGACATCCAGGACCTCGACAAGCTGGTCGACGAGATGCTGACCTACGCGCGCCTGGAGCAGGGCGCGCCAGCGCTGAAGTTCCAGCGGGTCGACCTGGATGCCCTGCTCGACCGGGTGATCGAGGAGCTGGCGCCACTGAACGCCCAGGTGCGGCTGGTGCGTGGCCAGTGCCAGGTGCATGACAGCGAAGGCGCCTGGGTCGAGGCCGAGCCGCGCTACCTGCATCGGGCCTTGCAGAACCTGGTCGGCAATGCCCTGCGCCATGCCGGTAGCGAGGTGCGCCTGAGCTACCAGCTGGGCCAGCAGCGCTGTCGCATCGATGTCGAAGACGATGGGCCGGGTATCCCCGAAGGCTTCTGGGACCGCATCTTCACCCCCTTCACCCGCCTCGACGACAGCCGCACCCGTGCCTCGGGCGGGCATGGCCTGGGCCTGTCGATCGTACGGCGGATCATCTACTGGCACGCCGGCCGGGCTACCGTGGGGCGCAGTGAGGCGCTGGGTGGCGCCTGCTTCAGCCTGAGCTGGCCACGCGAGCAGGCGCCTGGCTGAGGGTCAGACGCTGACCAGGCTCAGCAACTGGCCGCCCTCGAGGCAGAACTGGCCTTCGAGCTCGACGCCGTGCTGCCATTGGGCTGAAAGGTCGGTGAGCAGGCGCAGGCGCGCCAGGCCGTCGGCGGACCACTCCAGCACTTCGGCGTGCTCGAAATAGAAGCGTTGCCGGGTCAGCGGATACAGGGTCTTGAACAGGCTCTCCTTGAGCGAGAAGGTCAAGGTGACTGCCAGGCCCAGTTGGCTGCGGTCCAGGCGTTCGAGCTCCGCCGGGGTGAGGATTTCGCCCATCAAGCGCTCTGCGCGGTCGTCGTCGAGCAGCGTTTCCTGATCCAGGCCGATGCCTTGGCAAGCGCCATCGGCAGCGACCACGGCAGCGGCCCAGCCCTTGCCGTGGGTGATCGAGCCATGGATGCCTGGCGGCCAGATCGGCGAGCGGTCTTCGTGGCTGGCGGGCACATAATCGCGGCCATCCAGGCGCTGCAGTGCGGCGCGCGCGCAAACGCGGCCGGCCAGGTACTCGGCCTGGCGCTTGGCTACCGAGCGTTGCAGGCTGGCGCTGGGCGTGATGCCGGCGCGCTCGAAGTCATCGCAGGCCAGAAGGGCCGGGTCGAAGGCGCAGCTGACCAGCACCGCGCCGGGGAGCGGGCGGGGCAGGGGCCAGTGGTGCCGGAGCGGGGCGCAACAGGAGGGCAATCTGTTCATGGCGGGTATTGTGCCAGCCGCTGCGGCGGTGTGGGAGAGGGGGCTGCTGTGCAGCCCTCCCATAACCACTGATTCCGCTTCAAGGGCTACTGGGTGCCAGCGGGCGCCGCTTTGTCGGTGTTTGACTTCTTCGGCTCGAACACTTTAGCGAAGAACGCCTGCATATCCGCCCACGAGCTTTCATCCGCTGCCTTGTTGTAGCCGATGTCCGGGCCGCCGTGTTCGCCGTGGCTCAAGCGATCGGCATCGGGGTTGGTGAAGCCGTGCTTGGCCCCCGCAATGCTGACGAACTGGTAGTTGGCCTTGGCGGCATCCATCTCCGCCTTGAACGCACTGACCTGTTCTGGCGTGACCATGCTGTCTGCGGCGCCATGTTCGACCAGTATGTAGGCCCTGACCTTGCCGGGTTGAGCCGGTGTCTGCGTTGCCAGAGCGCCATGGAAGCTCACCACGGCATCGAGCTTTCTCTCCCCGCGCCGTGCCGCATCCAGCACCACCTTGCCGCCGAAGCAGTAGCCGACGGCGCCCAGGCTGCTTTTGTCGGTGTAGGGTTGTTCTTGCAGCAAGTCGAAGCCTGCCTCAAAACGCTTGGCCGCTGTATCCGGGTCTTTCATGGCTTGGGCCATGAACGCCTGGGCATCCTGCGGATGTTCGGTGTGCTTGCCATCGCCATACATGTCGATGGCCAGCGCGCTGTAGCCAAGGGCGGCGAGATCACGCGCGCGGCGCTTGGCATAGTCGTTCAGCCCCCACCACTCGTGGACCACGACGATGCCCGGGCGTTTCCCATCGATGGCATCGTCATAGGCGTAATAGCCGATCAAGCGCTTGCCGTCGGCGTCCTGGTAGGGGATTTCACGGGTCACTACTGCCGCTTGGGCAAGCGCGGCACTGCACATCAGGGTCAAGGCCAGCAGGGCACGCATGTTCACTACTCCTTGTTTTGCAAACGGTTCGTTCAGCCGGGGTTCAGCCAGGGTTCAGCCGCGGTTCAGGGCACCCTGCTTACTCTAGCTTCCAGACCGAAACAGCGCATTCAACTGGAGCTAGAAGCGATGAAAACCTTCAACACCCTGCTCGCCGCCATGGCCGTCTGCGCCGCTGGCATGACCTCCGCCCAGGCCGCCGACGAGAACTTCGCCAGCCTGACCTACGGCCAGACCAGCGACAAGGTACGCAAGTCCGGCCTGCTGCAGAGCAACACCGACAACCTCAACGCCGACGGCATCATCGGCAAGGACGGCACCTGGGGCGCGCGCCTGGGGCGGATCAACGACCAGGGCCGCTACTACGTGACCTACGACAACGTCTCGGGCGACCACAGCGGCCTCAAGCTGCGCCAGGAGAACCTGCTGGGCAGCTATGATCTGTTCCTGCCCGTGGGCGATACCACCAAGCTGTTCGGCGGCGGCAGCCTGGGCATGACCAAGCTGACCCAGGATTCGCCAGGTGCCCGGCGTGACACCGACTACGGCTACGCGGTGGGCCTGCAGGCTGGGGTGATTCAGGAGCTGACCGACAAGGCTTCGGTGGAGCTGGGCTACCGTTACCTGCAGAGCAATGCGTCGACCGAAGTGGCACCCAGCGGCGGGCCGAAGGCCGGTACCCTGCGCCTGACCAGCAGTGCACAGACTTACCTGTCGGCGAACTACAAGTTCTGATGAGCGAGTAGCGTTATCCTTCGCTGGCCTCATCGCCGGCAAGCCGGCTCCCACAGGTATTCCACTGCTTTGAAGACTGTGGAATTCCCTTGTGGGAGCCGGCTTGCCGGCGATGAGGTTGGTATTGGCAACACAAAAAAGGAGAACCGAATGAAATTGCTGGTGGTCGAGGACGAAGCCCTGTTAAGGCACCACCTCCATACCCGCCTGGGCGAAAGCGGCCATGTGGTCGAAGCCGTGGCCGATGCCGAAGAAGCGCTGTACCAGGCCGAACAGTTCCACTTCGACCTGGCCATCATCGACCTGGGCCTGCCGGGCATGAGCGGCCTCGAGCTGATCGCCCGCCTGCGCAGCCAGGCCAAGGCCTTCCCCATTCTCATCCTCACCGCCCGGGGCAACTGGCAGGACAAGGTCGAAGGCCTGGCCGCCGGCGCTGACGACTACCTGGTCAAACCCTTCCAGTTCGAAGAGCTCGAAGCCCGGCTCAACGCCCTGCTGCGCCGCTCCAGCGGCTTCACCCAGTCGACCATCGCCGCCGGCCCGCTGGTGCTCGACCTCAACCGCAAGCAGGCGACCCTGGACGAGCAGCCCCTGGCATTGACCGCCTACGAATACCGTATCCTCGAATACCTGATGCGCCATCACCAGCAGGTGGTGGCCAAGGAGCGGCTGATGGAGCAGCTCTACCCCGGTGACGAGGAGCGCGACCCCAATGTGATAGAAGTGCTGGTCGGGCGGCTGCGGCGCAAGCTTGAAGGCGAAAACGGCTTCAAGCCGATCGACACCGTGCGCGGCCTGGGCTACCTGTTCACCGAGCGCTGCCGATGATTCGCTCGCTGCGGGTGCGCCTGATGCTCGCCGCGGCAGTGCTGGCGCTGCTGTTCATGCTGGCGCTGCTGCCCGCCTTGCAGAAGGCCTTCAGCCTGGCCCTGCAGGAGTCGATCGAGCAGCGCCTGGCCTCCGATGTCACCACGCTGATCTCGGCGGCCCGTATCGAGCATGGCCAGTTGCAGATGCCGGACCTGCTGCCAGACGAGCGCTTCAACCTGCCGTATACCGGGCTGATCGGCTACATCTTCGACCGCGAAGGCCGGCTGGTCTGGCGCTCGCGGGCCACCGCCGACCAGCACATCAACTACCAGCCGCGCTACGACGGGCGCGGCAACGAATTTGCCCGTATTCACCAGGACGACGGCGAAGAGTTCTTCGTCTATGACGTCGAGATCAAGTTGCTCGGCGGCCAGAGCGCGGCCTACAGCATCGTTGCCCTGCAGCCGGTGCGCGAGTACAAGCAAACCCTCTCGGGCCTGCGCGAAAAGCTCTACCTCGGCTTTGGCGCGGCCCTGCTGGCCTTGCTGGTGCTGCTCTGGGCCGGCCTGACCTGGGGCCTGCGCTCGCTGCGCCGGCTGAGCCGCGAGCTGGACGACGTGGAGTCGGGGGCGCGCGATGGCCTGAGCGGTGAGCACCCCCGTGAACTGCTGCGCCTGACCGGCTCGCTGAACCGCCTGCTGCGCAGCGAGCGCGAACAGCGCCAGCGCTACCGCGATTCGCTGGACGACCTGGCGCACAGCCTGAAAACCCCGCTGGCGGTGCTGCAGGGGGTGGGCGAAAGCCTGCAGCAGCGCCCGGGCGAGCGCGAGCAGGCGCGGGTGCTGCAGAGCCAGATCGAGCGCATGAGCCAGCAGATCGACTACCAGCTGCAGCGTGCCAGCCTGCGCAAGAGCGGCCTGGTGCGCCATCGCGTGCAACTGCGCCCGGTGCTGGAAAGCCTGTGCAGCACCCTGGCCAAGGTCTACCGCGACAAGCGCGTCGAAGCCACCCTGGATATCCCGGTACAGGCCCAGGTGCCGATGGAGCAGGGCGCCTTGCTGGAGCTGCTGGGCAACCTTTTGGAGAACGCCTACCGGCTGAGCCTGGGCCAGGTGCGGGTAAGCCTGCAGCAAGCGCCGGGGCAGCTCACCCTGTGTGTCGAGGACGATGGCCCTGGGGTGCCGGCCGACCAGCGAGAACGCATTCTCGAGCGTGGCGAGCGGCTGGACCGCCAGCACCCGGGGCAGGGCATCGGCCTGGCGGTGGTCAAGGACATCGTCGACAGCTATGACGCCCAGCTCAGCCTCGGCGACTCGCCGCTGGGTGGCGCGGCGTTCTGCATCACCTTCGCGCTCAACTGAGGGTGACGGGCGGATTCCCGCCATCACCCCTGTTCAAATTCCGCCACCGGGCGGAAATCCGCCATCAACTCCCGCGCATTCGCCCCCTCATTGGGCATTTTCCTCTAGCAAATACGGCCTCTGCACCCTTCATGGGCATTTTGGCATCGCCCTTGCTATCTCCGTTGGCAGAGGCCTGCCCAGGCAGCTCGAACACAACGACAAATCCCTCCAGGTGCAGGAGGGTTAGCGATTCAGGTGCCCAACCACCCTGGGAAGGGTGAACCGGCACACTCGAGGAAAAATGAGCCATGACGACACGTCAGCCGCTGTACAAATCCCTGTATGTCCAGGTGATCGTCGCGATCACCATCGGTATCCTGCTCGGCCACTTCTACCCGGAAACCGGCGTTGCCCTCAAACCCTTGGGTGATGGCTTCGTCAAACTGATCAAGATGGTCATCGCCCCGATCATCTTCTGTACCGTGGTCAGCGGCATCGCTGGCATGCAGAGCATGAAGTCGGTCGGCAAGACCGGCGGCTACGCGCTGTTGTACTTCGAAATCGTCTCCACCGTGGCCCTGATCATCGGCCTGGTGGTGGTCAACGTGGTCAAGCCGGGTGCCGGCATGCACGTCGACGTCAGCACCCTGAACGCCAGCAGCGTGGCTGCCTACGCCGCCGCCGGCGCGCAGCAGACCACCGTCGGCTTCCTGCTCAACATCATCCCCAACACCATCGTCGGCGCCTTCGCCAACGGCGATATCCTGCAGGTGCTGATGTTCTCGGTGCTGTTCGGTTTCGCCCTGCACCGCCTGGGCAGCTACGGCAAGCCGGTGCTGGACCTGATCGACCGCTTCGCCCATGTCATGTTCAACATCATCAACATGATCATGAAGCTCGCGCCGATCGGTGCCTTCGGTGCCATGGCCTTCACCATCGGCCAATACGGCGTGGGTTCGCTGGTGCAGCTGGGCTACCTGATGGCCTGCTTCTACATCACCTGCCTGCTGTTCGTCCTGGTGGTGCTGGGCGGCATCTGCCGCGCCCACGGCTTCAGCGTGATCAAGCTGATCCGCTACATCCGTGAAGAGCTGCTGATCGTGCTGGGTACTTCGTCCTCGGAGTCGGCCCTGCCACGCATGCTGGCCAAGATGGAGCGCCTGGGCGCGAAGAAATCGGTGGTGGGCCTGGTGATCCCGACCGGCTACTCGTTCAACCTGGACGGCACCTCGATCTACCTGACCATGGCTGCGGTGTTCATCGCCCAGGCCACCGACACCACCATGGACATCACCCACCAGATCACCCTGCTGCTGGTGCTGCTGGTAGCTTCCAAAGGTGCTGCGGGCGTGACCGGTTCGGGCTTCATCGTGCTCGCCGCCACCCTCTCCGCCGTCGGCCACCTGCCGGTTGCCGGCCTGGCGCTGATCCTGGGTATCGACCGCTTCATGTCCGAAGCCCGCGCCCTGACCAACCTGATCGGCAACGCCGTTGCCACCGTGGTAGTGGCCAAGTGGGTCAAGGAAATGGACAACGACAAGCTCGCCTCGGAGCTGGCTTCCGGTGGTGCGCCGCTGATCGACACCCGCCCGACCGACGACCTGGGCGTTGCCGAAGGCCCGGCTCGCTGAGTGTGATGCAGTGATGAGAAAGGCGACCCTAGGGTCGCCTTTTTTTGTGCCTGCTGCGGCCTAGGGCAGCGTTGAACCTAGTGGGAGCCGGCTTGCCGGCGATAGGGCCGGTTCATTCAACCCGCGTCTCACCGCTGTACACCAATATCGCCCGGCACCGCCGGCACAGGTAGCGCCGCCCCTGGTGCACCAGCTTGTGCCGCTGCGGCGTGAACGCAAAGTCACTTTCCGGGCACGGGCAGCGGTAGATGTAGCGGGTCGTCACGCGGCGCTGCACTTCGTAGTTGTGGCAGCGATTGGGCGGCAGTTCGTACACCCCGCGCATGATCAGCTGCCACTCCTCGCCATGGGCCTGGATGCGCTCGCCAAACACTTGGTGGGCCACCAGGTGCGCCACCTCGTGGGCAACGGTCTGGCGCAAAAAATCGTCGTGGTTTTCGCGGTACAGCTGCAGGTTGAAGCGCAGCAGGTTCTCGTGCAGGTGGGCGACGCCGGCTTTCTGGCCGCGCAGCTTGAAGCTCACCTGCGGGCGCGGGAAGGGGCGTTTGAAAAAGGCTTCGGCTTGCTGGTAACAGGTTTCGACGCGTTGTTTGAGCAGCTCGGGCATGGCGGGGCAATTCTCCTGACCAGGCATTATGCCGCAACCTCGGCGGCGCTGCCGAGGCCACTGGTCAGCAGGCAGTCAAAGGCCGCCTTGCGGCGGCCCCTGGCTTGATGCCCCAGTGTTGGTTGGATCTAGTTGGTATACACAGGCCCCACGCCCAAGCCCCAGATGATCACGGTCGCCGCCATGATCGCCACCAGTACCACAAGGCCCACCGCCAGCACCGAGCTGGAGAACAGGAAGCCTTCATCCGATGGGATGTTCATGAAGGTCGGCAGGCCGACATACAGCAGGTAAACGGTGTAGCAGATGGCGGCAGTGCCCACCAGCATGCCCAGCCACAAGTGCGGGTAGAGCGCCACCAGGCCGCCGAGGAACAGTGGGGTGGCGGTGTAGGTGGCGAAGGCGATGCACTGGGCCAGGGATGGGTTGGCGTCGTAGGTGCGGGCCATCCAGTGGATGAATGCGCCCATTACCGCCACCCCGGCGAGCATCGCCAGGTAGGACATGACGCTCATCCACAAGGCGCTTTCCAGGGTCAGCATGACCGCCGGCCGGCCACCGATCACCCAGCCCACCTGGGTGGTGCCGATGAATGCCGAAATGGCGGGGATCGCCGCCAGGATCAGCGTGTGTGTCAGGTACATGTGGCTGATGCTTTCTTCTTCCCCGCGAATTTCCCGCCATTCCTGGTCAGGATGAGTAAAAAGCCCCACAACGTGATGAATCATGCCTGTCACTCCTCTCTGTGTTGCCAGTCGCCCCCCAGATGGAGCGCAAGCGGCCCGAGGCCAGGGCACCGAAGCGAGCGGTAATGTGGCCTTATGTCGCAGTATAGGAAGCCGTTCCCAGCATAAAACCGGCTTTTTAGAGCAAATTGCGCTGTCAGTGGCACTGCTGATTACATTGAAGTCTTTATCGGTTAGCCCTACAGCCGCGCCTGGTTTGTGCGTAAAATAGCCGCCTTTTGTCACACCTCGCGGATTCAAGCGCTATGGGCACCCTCTCGGTCAACCAGAACAAACTGCAAAAACGCCTGCGTCGCCTCGCTGGCGAAGCCATCACCGACTACAACATGATCGAGGATGGCGACAAGGTCATGGTCTGCCTGTCCGGCGGCAAGGACAGCTACACCATGCTCGACGTTCTGTTGCACCTGCAGAAGGTGGCACCGATCAAGTTCGAGATCGTCGCGGTGAACATGGACCAGAAGCAGCCGGGCTTCCCCGAGCATGTGCTGCCGGCCTACCTCAAGGAACTGGGCGTCGAGTACCACATCGTCGAGAAGGACACCTACTCGGTGGTCAAGGAGCTGGTGCCGGAGGGCAAGACCACCTGCTCGCTGTGCTCGCGCCTGCGCCGTGGCACCCTGTACACCTTCGCCGACGAAATCGGCGCGACCAAGATGGCCCTGGGGCACCACCGCGACGACATCGTCGAAACCTTCTTCCTCAACATGTTCTTCAACGGCGCGCTCAAGGGCATGCCGCCGAAGCTGCGGGCCGATGACGGGCGCAACGTGGTAATCCGCCCGCTGGCCTACTGCAGCGAGAAGGACATCCAGGCCTACTCGGACATGAAGGAATTCCCGATCATCCCGTGCAACCTGTGCGGTTCGCAGGAAAACCTGCAGCGCCAGGTGGTCAAGGACATGCTGGTGGAGTGGGAGCGCAAGCACCCGGGCCGTACCGAGAGCATCTTCCGCGCCATGCAGAACGTGGCCCCGTCGCAGTTGGCCGACCGCAACCTGTTCGACTTCACCAGCCTGAAGATCGACGAGAACGCCACCCCGCGCTTTCTCGACGTGGTGAACCTCTGAGCCCATGCGCGATTACCAGTGGCTGCATGAGTACTGCCTGAACCGCTTCGGCTCGGCCCAGGCGCTGGAAGCCTTCCTGCCGCAGCCGCGCACGCCGGCGCAGTTGCGCGACATCGCCGACGACCGCTACCTGTCGACCCTGGCCCTGCGCGTGTTCCGCGCAGGCCTCAAGCACAGCCTGGTGGATGCCAAGTGGCCGGCGTTCGAGCAGGTGTTCTTCGGTTTTGACCCGGAAAAGGTGGTGCTGATGGGCGCCGAGCACCTGGAGCGGTTGATGCACGACGAGCGCATCATCCGCCACCTGGGCAAGCTCAAGAGCGTGCCGCGCAATGCGCAGATGATTCTCGACGTGGCGAAGGAGAAGGGCAGTTTCGGCGCGTTCATCGCCGACTGGCCGGTGAACGATATCGTCGGGCTGTGGAAGTACCTGGCCAAGCAGGGCAACCAGATGGGTGGGTTGTCGGCGCCGCGCTTCCTGCGCATGGTCGGCAAGGACACCTTCATCCCCACCGACGACATGGCGGCTGCGTTGATTGCGCAGAAGGTCATCGACAAGCCGCCGACCAGCCAGCGCGACCTGGCACTGGTGCAGCAGGCGTTCAACCAGTGGCACGAACAGAGCGGGCGGCCGCTGTGCCAGTTGTCGGTGATGCTGGCGCATACCGTCAATCATTGAGGCCGTCGGGGGCCGCTTTGCGGCCCTTTCGCGACACAAGGCCGCTCCTACAGGGATACGCATTCCTCTGTAGGAGCGGCCTTGTGTCGCGAAAGGGCTGCAAAGCAGCCCCAGACTTCAGCTCCCTTCGCCCGCCATCCGCCGCTCCTGCTGAAACTTCCAGCGCACGAACAGCAGCCCACTGACGAACAACCCCAGGCTGACCAGCACCTCTACCCAGCCAAACACCGCCCGGGCCGGGTCGAACGCCGCCAGCACGCCCTTGATGAAATAGATGTTCACCACGAAGCAGGTCCAGGCATGCGCCCGGGCGCTGCCCATCAGCATGCCCGGCAGCAGCAACAGCAAAGGCACCAGCTCGATCGCCAGAATCACCTCGACCCGCGCCCCGTGCAGGTTGGCGAACCACAGGTTGTTCACCACCAGCAACGCGATCAGGCCGAAGAAGCAGGCCAGGCTCAGCGCCCGCGTCAGGCGCACGCGTGGCTCCAGCCAGGCCAGCGCCGGCAACACCTTGGGCTTTCTCGCCACCTCAGGCCTCCAGAGCCTTGGCCGTGGTCGCCAGGCGTTGGCCAAGGGCGCGGCACAGGGCAATTTCGTGTTGATCCAGTTCACGCTTGCCATCGGCACCGGCGTGATGGCTGGCGCCATAAGGCGTGCCGCCACCGCGGGTCTCGAGCAGCGCCGACTCGCTGTAGGGCAGGCCCATCACCAGCATGCCGTGGTGCATCAGCGGCAGCATCATCGACAGCAGGGTGGTTTCCTGGCCGCCGTGCAGGCTGGCGGTGGAGGTGAACACTGCGGCGGGCTTGCCCACCAGTTCGCCGCCCAGCCACAGGCTGCTGGTGCCGTCGAGGAAGTACTTCAACGGCGCGGCCATGTTGCCGAAGCGGGTCGGGCTGCCCAGCACCAGGCCCGCGCAGTGGCGCAGGTCGTCGAGGGTGGCGTACAGCGCGCCGCTGGCCGGGATGTCCGGGGCCACGGCTTCGCATTCGGTGGAAATCGCCGGCACCGTGCGCAGGCGCGCTTCCATGCCCGCGAGCTCGATGCCACGGGCAATGTGCCGGGCCATCTCGCTGGTCGAGCCATGACGGCTGTAGTACAGCACCAGGATGTAGGGCGCGCTCACGGCAGGATCTCCAGCACCTTCTCTGGCGGGCGGCCGATCACCGCCTTGTCACCGGCGACAAGGATCGGCCGTTCGATCAGTTTCGGGTGCGCGGCCATGGCGTCGATGAGTTGCGCATCGCTGAGCGCCGGGTTGGCCAGGTCCAGTGCCTTGTATTCGTCTTCGCCGGTGCGCAGCAGCTGGCGCGGGGCGATGCCCAGCTTGCCGAGCAGCGCCTTGAGGGTGGCGGCGTCGGGCGGGGTTTCCAGGTAACGCACGATGGTCGGTGCCAGGCCCCGCTGTTCGAGCAGTTCCAGCGCGCCGCGGGATTTCGAGCAGCGCGGGTTATGATAGAGCGTCAGGTCAGTCATGTCGGGTCGCATCCAGCTGGGTGTGGCGGCTATTCTAACCGCAGCGACTGAACCATTTGCTTGAAAACTTGAGAAGGATTGACCCATGGCAAGGCGTTTGGCAGCAGTACTGGCCATCACCGCGAGCCTGTTGCTCGGTGGTTGCGGTGCCGACTACGGCGTGGACCAACACGGTAATACGGTGAAAGCCGAGCAGCTCGACGGGCACTGGCTGGTGCTCAACTACTGGGCCGAATGGTGTGGCCCGTGCCGTACCGAAATACCGGAATTGAACACCGCGGCCAAGCAATGGGCGGCCGAGGGCATCAAGGTGGTCGGGGTGAACTTCGACGGCTTGCAGGGGCAGGACCTGAAGCAGGCGACCGAGACGCTGGGCATCGGCTTCACCGTGCTGGCGCAGGACCCTGCTGAACGCTACGACCTGCCGCGCAGCGAGGCGCTGCCGGTGACCTACATCATCGATGACAAGGGCAAGGTGCGCGAGCAGCTGCTGGGCGAGCAGACCCTGGAAGGGCTGAACGCCAAGATCAAGGCCCTGAAAGGCGCTTGATGCTTTGGGGGCTGCCTTGCAGCCCATTCGCGACACAAGGCCGCTCCTACCCGAGATTGCATGCCCGCTGTAGGAGCGGCCTTGTGTCGCGAAAGGGCCGCAAAGCGGCCCCAAATTTCCTCAGCCTTCCTCAGGCCAGAAGCGCAAAGGCTTGCCTTCAGCCGGCCAGAAGCGCATCTGCTCGATGGGCGACACATCCCAGCGCTGCACGGTCTCCAGCGCCTGCAAGAAGTGCTTCTCCTGCTCCATCAGCGCCGGCGCGCACAGCTTGCGGGTCTTGCCGACCTTGCCGAAGCTCAGGTGCTCGCCATCGAGCGTATACGGCGCAAACCAATGGTTGCAGCCCGCATTGCCGTAGGCGCGGCCGTCGCTGGCCAAGGTCAGGGTCAGGTGGCTGTAGTCGATCAGCGGGCGTTCGCCGATCCACTCCAGCACATAGCTGCGTTCCTGCTGCAGCTTGGAAGGTTCGGCGGCGCAACCCAGCAGGGCGCTGGCGATCAGCACCCCGGACAACACATTCTTCACGCGGCGCTCTCCTGGCATTGCGGGCACAGATGCTTGTCGCCACGGCTGGCCCAGCCCAGCTCGGTGATACGTGCGGTGGCGGCCGGCTGGCGGGCTTTCTTGCCCAGCTTGGCGTCCACGGCGAACTCGAAGTCCAGCACGGCGTCGCAGCTGTCGCATTCGACCTGCCAGGTGAGGATTTCCAGCTCGTTGAATACCGGGCCGCTGGCCACGGCTACCCACTGGCCACGCGGGTTGATCAGGTGGCGCACGCTTTCCACGGTCAGGCGCATGGCCAGGTCCTTGCTGCCCTTGAGGGTCACCAGCAGGGTGTCGCCCTTGTGCATCGATCCGCCGTTGCCGGTCACCTGGTAACGGCCCGGCAGCAGCGCGCGGCACTCGATCAGGGTGTGTTGCGGGTTGAAAAGGGTGTAGCGGAAATCGTGCTCGACCATGGGTCCTCCAGAAATGCCGCGTATCCTAGCATTAACCCGAGACCTGATTCTGCGGTTTGCCCGCCGCCCAGCGGATGATGTTGTCCAGGGTGGTGGCGGCGATGGCGTCCAGCGCTTCGCGGGTGAGGAACGCCTGGTGCGCGGTGATGATCACGTTGGGGAAGGTCAGCAGGCGCGCCAGCACATCGTCCTGCAACGGCAGGTCGGAGCGGTCCTCGAAGAACAGCTGCGCTTCCTCTTCATAGACGTCCAGGCCCAGGTAACCCAGCTGCCCGCTTTTCAGTGCATCGATCAGCGCCGGGGTGTCCACCAGCGCGCCGCGGCCGGTGTTGATCAGCATGGCGCCGGGTTGCAGTTCGGCCAGGCTGCGGGCGTTGATCAGGTGCTTGGTGTGCTCGGTCAGCGGGCAGTGCAGGCTGATGATGCGTGCCTCGCGCAGCAGTTCGGGCAGCTCCAGGTAGCGCGCACCCAGCGCCAGCAGCTGCGGGTTGGGGTAGGGGTCGTAGGCCAGCAGCTGGCAGCCGAAACCGGCCATGATGCGGGCGAAGGCAGCGCCAATCTGCCCGGTGCCGACCACGCCCACGGTCTTGCCGTGCAGGTCGAAGCCGGTCAGGCCATGCAGGGTGAAATCGCCTTCGCGGGTGCGGTTGTAGGCGCGGTGCAGGCGGCGGTTCAGGGCCAGGATCAGCGCCACGGCATGTTCGGCCACGGCATGCGGCGAATAGGCCGGCACCCGCACCACCGCCAGGCCCAGGCGCTGCGCGGCGGCCAGGTCGACGTGGTTGTAGCCGGCCGAACGCAGGGCGATCAGGCGCGTGCCGCCGGCCGCCAGGCGCTGCAGCACCTGGGCGTCGAGCTCGTCGTTGATGAACGGGCACACCACCTCGAAGCCCTGGGCCAGGGCGGCCGTGTCGAGGGTCAGCCGGGCGGGCTGGAAGTGCAGCTCCACGGCCAGGTCGCGGCCGGCCTGGGTGAAACTTTCCTGGTCGTAGTGCTGGCTGCTGAACAACAGGGCGCGCATGGTGGGGCTTCCTATTTCGAGAGTGGGGAGTGTAGCCGGCTGCCAGGGATGGATGTTGACCTGTGCCGGCCCTATCGCCGGCAAGCCGGCTCCCACATGAAGAACCGTGAGGTACCTGTGGGAGCCGGCTTGCCGGCGACAGGGCCCTTGAACTCAGGCGCTGAGCCGCGCCTGGGCCGCCAGCCGGCAGATCGCCCCGTCCAGGTCATCCAGGGCCTGCTGCGCCTGCGGATGGTCCTGCTTGAGCAAGGTTTCGCTGCGCTGGCAGGCTGCGCGCAGCTGCGGCACGCCGCAATAGCGAGAGGCGCCGTTGAGCCGGTGCACCTGCTCGATCAGCGCCGTGCGGTCCTCGGCTTCGCGCGCCGCACGGATCGCCTCGCGGTCGCTGTCCAGCGAGGCCAGCAGCATGGCCAGCATGTCGGCCGCAAGGTCCGGCTTGCCGGCGGCCAGGCGCAGCCCTTCGTCAGGGTCGAGCACCTGCAGTTCGTGGCCTTCGGCCTGCTGCTCGTCGGCACGCTCCAGGGGCGCGGCGCCCAGGCTCAGGCCGGTCCACTTCATCACCACCTGGGCCAGCTGGCGCTCGCTGATCGGTTTGGTCAGGTAGTCGTCCATGCCGCTGTGCAGCAAGGCGCGTTTCTCGTTGGCCATGGCGTGGGCGGTGAGGGCGACGATCGGCAGCGGGTTGCCGCTCTGGGTGTTTTCCCACAGGCGGATCTGCTCGGTGCAGGCGCGGCCATCCATGCCCGGCATCTGCACGTCCATCAGCACCAGGTCGAAGCTTTCGCTCTGCACCGCCTGCAGCGCGGCATGGCCGTTGTCGACCGCCAGCACGTCGGCGCCCAGGTCCTCGAGCAAGGTCTGCACCAGCAGCAGGTTGGCGGCGTTGTCGTCGACGCAGAGGATCTTCGCCTGGCGCTCGCCCTTGTGCCCGGGGCCTGCTTCGCCCAGCGGGCGGCGCGGCTGCACCAGCTCCAGCAACAGGCGGCGCAGCTTGCGCGTGCAGGTCGGCTTGGACAGCAGCTGGCCGTGGCCATTAGGCAGGTAGGGGTGGTACAGCGCCTGCTCGGTGGTCGGGCACAGCACCACGCACTGGCAGTGATAGCGCTCCAGCTGCTGGTGATAGTCACCCAGCTGCTCCGGCGAGAGGTTGCCAAGGCTTGCGCCAAACACCGCGAACTCGAACGGCATGCCGCCCTGGAAGCCCGCCTGCACGCCTTGCAGCAGCTGTTCGTAGGAGGCGAACAGGCTCACGCTCAGGCCGCAATCCTCCAGCTGGTGCTCCAGGGCCTGGCGCGCCAGCTCGTGGCCATCGACCACCGCGGCGCGGCGGCCCAGCAGGGGTTGCAGCGGGTGCTCCTCGATATCGTCGTGGGCCTTGGGCAGGCTCAGGCTGATCCAGAACTGCGAGCCTTCGCCCGGCGTGCTGTCGACCCCGATCTCGCCGCCCATCTGCTCGATCAGGCGCTTGGAAATCACCAACCCCAGGCCGGTGCCGCCGGGTTGCCGGGCCAGCGAGTTGTCGGCCTGGCTGAAGGCCTGGAACAACGTGCGCACATCCTGCGGCGACAGGCCGATGCCGGTGTCCTGCACGCTGATGCGCAGTTGAGCGCTGTCTTCCTGTTCGTCCTCGAGCATGGCACGCACGACGATGGTGCCTTCGCGGGTGAACTTGATGGCGTTGCTCACCAGGTTGGTGAGAATCTGCTTGAGCCGCAGCGGGTCGCCGATCAGCGAGGTCGGCGTGTCGCGGTAGATCAGGCTAAGCAGCTCGAGCTGCTTGGCATGGGCGGCGGGGGCGAGGATGGTGAGGGTGTCCTGGACCAGGTCGCGCAGGTTGAACGGGATACTGTCGAGCACCAGCTTGCCGGCCTCGATCTTGGAGAAGTCGAGGATCTCGTTGATGATCCCCAAGAGGTTGTCGGCGGACTTTTCGATGGTGTTCAGGTAGTCGAGCTGGCGCGGCGTGAGCTCGCTTTTCTGCAGCAGGTGGGTGAAACCGAGGATGCCGTTGAGCGGCGTGCGGATCTCGTGGCTCATGTTGGCCAGGAACTCGGACTTGATGCGGCTGGCCTCCAGGGCCTCCTTGCGCGCCATGTCCAGCTCGATGTTCTGGATCTCGATGGTTTCCAGGTTCTGGCGCACGTCCTCGGTGGCCTGGTCGATGCTGTGCTGCAGCTCTTCGTGGGCGCTGTGCAGGGTTTCGGCCATGCGGTTGATGCCCCGCGCCAGTTCGTCCAGCTCGTGGCTGCCCATGGCCGGGAGGCGTTCTTCGAGGTGGCCGTCCTTGAGCTGGTTGACCGCGTGCTTGATGCGCGCGATCGGGTCGTTGATGGTGCGGCTCATGCGTATCGCCAGCAGGGCGCTGAGGCCCAGGCAGACGAGGATCAGCAGCACGCTGGTGAACAGGTTGCGGTAGCCGCGCAGCAGGGTGCCGTCGTGGGACAGCTCGATTTCGACCCAGCCCAGCAGGCGCTCGGCTTCCGCTGGCACGGCATCGGTGGCCAGGTCGCGGTGATGGCCGAACACCGGCATCAGGTAGCGGGTGGCATCGTTGCCGCTGCGCTGCAGCAACTGGGTGCCGGTGCCGCCGCTGGGCGGCTGGTTGATCATGCTCGGGCCGGCATGGGCCAGGCGGCTGCGGTCCGGGGCCAGGAACGCTACGGCGCGCACATCGGCCTGCTCCAGGGTTTGCGCGGCAATCCGCTCGAGCTGTGCAGGCGCCTGCCTGGCCAGGGCCGGGGCAGCCAGCGGGGCCAGCTGCTCGGCAATCATCTTGCCGCGCTGGAGCAACTGGGTGCGCAATTCATTTTGCTGCAACCAGGTGAAATAGCAGCCCAGCACCAGGGCCATCAGGATGGCGGGCAGCAATGCCAGCAGCAGAACCCGGCTGCGGATTCCCAAACGATCGAGCACACCAGCCTCCTGTCATGTGCCTGTACGCCGTGGCCTGCGCCACGAACCAAAGCGGAAAGTTACTCCGCCTGCGGCATGAATGCACCCTTTTGCCGGTGATTTTGCCAAGGCGCCGCGGCGCCGGTCGCGGGGCGGTTGCCTAGATCGGAAGCATGCCCAATAATCCCTCGTAATTGAGAATGCATGGCAGTTGCCAATGAATCCCGTAGCGAATCACACTTCCAGTATCCTGGCCATCGAGGACGACCCGGTGCTGGGCGCCTATCTGCACGAAGAATTGCAGCGTGGCGGCTTCCAGGTGACCTGGTGCCGCAACGGCCTCGAAGGCCTGGAAACAGCCGGCCGGCAGATGTTCGACGTGGTGCTGATGGACATCCTCCTGCCCGGCCTCAACGGCCTGGACGCCCTGGCCCAACTGCGCAGGCGCAGTGCCACGCCGGTGATCCTGATGTCGGCGCTGGGGGCTGAGGCCGACCGCATCTGCGGCTTCCAGCGCGGCGCCGACGACTACCTGCCCAAGCCCTTCAGCATGGCCGAATTGCAGGTGCGCATCGAAGCCATCCTGCGCCGCGTCGCCCTCGAGCGCCGCCACCAGCCTGCGCAGGACCTGGCCAGTGGCGAACTGCGCTTCGACGAGAACCTCTGCGATGTCAGCCTGGGCGGCCAGCACGCCGGGCTGACGCCAAGCGAATACCGCCTGTTCGACATCCTCAACCGCAACTTCGACGAAGTGATGAGCAAACCCTTCCTTTATCAGCAGGTGCTGCAGCGCGGCTATTCGCGGCATGACCGCAGCCTGGACATGCACGTCAGCCAGATCCGCCGCAAGCTCAAGGCCATCGGCTACCACGAGCGGCAGATCCGTACCGTCTGGGGCAAAGGCTACGTGCTCAGCGTCGGCGAGGCGGAGTGAGCGATGCTCGACCGCCATTCGCTGTTCTGGAAACTGGCCATCCTGCTGGTCGGCTTCTGCTTGTTGATGATCGGCCTCAGCTACACCTGGGGCCGCCACATGGATACCCAGAACGCCTTTCTCGATGAGCCCGCCCGCCAAGTGCTGCGTGGCTATGCCAGCGAGGCCGAGCAGGCCTGGCGCCGCGGCGGGCAAGCCGGGCTGGACCGCTGGCTGGAAGGCATGCACGGGCGCGAGCAGGGCTGGGTGGGGGTGCTCGACAGCAACCTGCGGCCCTTGAACAGTGCCACCCTGAGCCCGCAGATCATGCAGCGCCTGACCCGCCTGCGCGGCGTCGACTGGCCCATGAGCCGGCGCAGCGTCGACCAGCCCTGGCTGCGCATTCCGTTTCCCGGGGCGCCGGAGCAGGGCATGCTGGTGATCGAGCTGCCGACCCGCTTCACCCCTGGCCAGTACCTGCTGGCCTGGCGCATCGTCACCAACGGCATCATCCCTGGCCTGTTCACCTTGCTGCTGTGCATCGGCCTGTACCGCATGCTGATCGTGCCGCTCAACCAGCTGCGCGAACAGGCCAACGCCTGGCGCGCCGACCAGCTTTCGGCACGCCTGGACTCGCGCACCATCGCCCGGCATGACGAGCTGGGCGAGCTGGCCCGCGCCTTCGACCAGATGGCCGAGCGCCTGCAGGGCACGGTGGCCATGCAGCAGCAACTGCTGCGCGACCTGTCCCACGAAATGCGCACGCCCTTGAGCCGCCTGCGCGTGGCCTGTGACGGTGAAACCGACCTGGCCCGCCTGCGCGAACGGCTGGGCCGCGAAGTGGACTGCATGCAGCAACTGGTCGAAGACACCTTGCAACTGGCCTGGCAGGATGCCGAGCGGGCGCCGATGAACCTTGAGCCGATCCAGCTGCAGGCCTTGTGGGAGCTGCTGGTCGAAGATGCCTGCTATGAAAGCGGCTGGTCGCCCGAACGCCTGCGCTGCGAGCTGCCGGCCCACTGTTGGGTGCACGGCAACCTCAACCACCTGGCCCAGGCCCTGGAGAACATGCTGCGCAATGCCATCCGCCATTCGCCGGAAAACGCCCTGGTGCGCCTGGGCGGCCAGCGAGAGGGCGGCTACTGGCGGTTGTGGCTGGAGGACGAGGGCGGTGGCGTGGCCGAGGCTGATCTTGAGCGCATCTTCGCGCCGTTTTCCCGCCTCGACGGCTCGCGCCCCGGGGACGGCGGTTTCGGCCTGGGGTTGAGCATCGCCCGCAGTGCAATCCAGCGCCAGGGCGGCACCTTGTGGGCCGAGAATGGCAAGCGCGGGCTGCGCCTGTGCATGCGCTTGCCGGTGCATGTGCAACCCGTCGCGGCCCCATCTCCTGCTGCATATAGCTTGTAGCTATAGCGACTACAGATTGCGTGATATGGCGGCGAGGGGTTTGCCGGTATGATAGTCGCCCCTGCCGTCCGGATTGTGAAATACACCATGACCTTGCAGTACCTAACCATCGCCGATTGCGTCGGCAATACGCCCCTGGTTCGCCTGCAGCGCATCGCTGGAGAAACCAGCAATACCCTCCTGCTCAAGCTCGAAGGTAACAATCCCGCCGGCTCGGTGAAGGACCGCCCGGCCCTGTCGATGATCACCCGCGCCGAACTGCGTGGCCAGATCAAGCCCGGCGACACCCTGATCGAAGCCACCTCCGGCAACACCGGCATCGCCCTGGCCATGGCGGCGGCGATCAAGGGCTACAAGATGATCCTGATCATGCCCGACAACTCCACCGCCGAGCGCAAGGCCGCCATGACCGCTTATGGCGCCGAGCTGATCCTGGTGACCAAGGAGGAGGGCATGGAAGGCGCCCGCGACCTGGCCGAGAAGCTACAGGCCGAAGGCCGTGGCCTGGTCCTCGACCAGTTCGCCAATGGCGACAACCCGATCGCCCACTACAACAGCACCGGCCCCGAGATCTGGCAGCAGACCCAGGGCAGCATCACCCATTTCGTCAGCTCCATGGGCACCACCGGTACCATCATGGGCTGTTCGCAGTACCTCAAGGAGCAGAACCCGGCGGTGCAGATCATCGGCCTGCAGCCGATGGAAGGCTCGGCGATCCCGGGCATTCGCCGCTGGCCCGAGGAGTACCTGCCGAAAATCTTCGACGCCACCCGTGTCGACCGCGTGGTCGACATGTCCCAGCAGGAAGCCGAAGACACCACCCGCCGTCTTGCCCGCGAAGAGGGCATTTTCTGCGGCGTGTCTTCCGGTGGTGCGGTGGCAGCCATGCTGCGCCTGTCCCGCGAAGTGGAAAACGCGGTGATGGTCGCGATCATCTGTGACCGCGGCGACCGTTACCTGTCCACCGGCCTGTTCGACCCGAGCTAAATGTCCAGAAAGAAAAGCAACAGCGGCCTGCGCTTCCAGCCGGCCGGCGGTAACCGCACCCCCCAGGTCCCCGTGGGCAAGAAACAGCGCCTGGAAATCGAGCGCCTGGCCGGTGACGGCCGCGGCATCGCCTTCCTCGAAGGGCGCACCTGGTTCGTCAGTGGCGCACTGGCCGGCGAGGCGGTCGAGGCGCGGGTGCTCAATGCCCGCGGCAAGGTGGTCGAGGCGCGCCTGGAGCGGGTGCTGCAGGCCAGCCCCGAGCGCCGCGAGGCGCCGTGCCGTCACTATGACCGCTGCGGTGGCTGCAACTTGCAGCACCTGCCCCACGAGGCCCAGCTGGCGCTCAAGCAGCGCACCCTGGCCGAGCAACTGCAGCGGGTTGCCGGCGTGCAGCCCGAGGAGTGGGCCGCGCCGTTGAGCGGGCCTGAGTTCGGCTACCGGCGCCGGGCGCGGGTCGCGGTGCGCTGGGATGTGAAGGCACGCCAGTTGGAAGTGGGCTTTCGTGCCGAGGCCAGCCAGGACATTGTTTCCATCGATGACTGCGCGGTGCTGGTACAGCCTTTGCAATCTATTCTTCGCCACTTGCCGACCGTGCTGCGCTCGCTCGGCAAGCCGCAGGCGATCGGCCATGTGGAGCTGTTCAGCGGCACCGCCGAGGCGGTGCTGGTGCGCCACGTGATGCCGTTGCCGGCAGAAGACCTGGCGCGCCTCGAGGCGTTCTGCCATGAAGCCAAGGCGCAGCTCTGGCTGCAAGGCGAGGGCGAGCCTGCGCCGGTGGAGGCCGAGGCGAAACTCGGCTTTGCCCTGGCGCCCTGGCAACTGGAGCTGGCCTGGCGCCCGGGCGATTTCGTCCAGGTCAACGCCCAGGTCAACACGGCAATGATCGAGCAGGCCCTGGCCTGGCTCGCACCGCAAGCCGACGAGCGCGTGCTGGACCTGTTCTGCGGCCTGGGCAACTTCGCCCTGCCGCTGGCCCGCCAGGCGCGCGAAGTGGTGGCAGTGGAAGGTGTGCAGGCCATGGTCGATCGGGCCGCGGCCAATGCCCGAAACAACGATGTGCATAACGCAGCGTTTTTTCAGGCCGATTTATCGCAGCCTTTGGCGGGCGCCGGATGGGCCGCCGAGGGCTTTTCTGCGGTACTCTTGGATCCACCGCGCGACGGTGCGTTCGAGGTGGTGCAAGGCATCGCCCGCCTCAAGGCCAAACGTCTGGTCTACGTATCGTGCAACCCGGCCACGCTGGCGCGAGACGCCCAGGTGCTGGTCGGCCAGGGGTACCGGTTAAAAAGGGCCGGGATTCTCGACATGTTTCCTCAGACGGCACATGTCGAGGCCATGGCGTTATTCGAAGCGGGCTAGCCAATTGGGCGCCCCTTGGTGCGGTTTCCACGGACTGGAAGCCACACGGTGATAGCCAGCGCACCCGTGTAGTGCGCTGTATGGAAAGGTAAAACAAAGATGGTACAGGTGAGAGTGCACCAGCCGGTCAACACCGACGGCAGTATCAATCTCGAAGCATGGCTGGATCATGTGGTGAGCGTCGATTCGGCATTGGATCGCGTGGCACTCAAGGAGGCCTGCGAGTTCGCCCAGGAAATCGAGAAGAAGGGCAACCCGGCCAAGCATTCATGGGCCGACGGTACTTCCAGCTTCCAGGCAGGCCTGGAAATCGCCGAAATCCTCGCCGACCTCAAGCTCGACCAGGACTCCCTGGTGGCGGCGGTCATCTATCGTTCGGTGCGCGAAGGCAAGGTGACCCTGGCCGAAGTCGGCCAGCGTTTTGGTCCGGTGGTGTCCAAGCTGATCGACGGCGTGCTGCGCATGGCCGCCATCAGCGCCAGCCTCAGCCCGCGCCAGTCGCTGGTGCTCGGCTCCCAGGCGCAGGTCGAGAACCTGCGCAAGATGCTTGTGGCCATGGTCGACGACGTGCGCGTGGCCTTGATCAAGCTGGCCGAGCGTACCTGCGCGATCCGTGCGGTGAAGTCCGCCGATGACGAAAAGCGCCTGCGCGTGGCCCGCGAGGTGTTCGACATCTACGCACCACTGGCGCACCGCCTGGGCATCGGCCATATCAAGTGGGAGCTGGAAGACCTGTCCTTCCGCTACCTCGAACCCGATCAGTACAAGCAGATCGCCAAGCTCCTGCACGAGCGCCGGCTGGATCGCGAGCGCTTCATCAGCGACGTGATGAACCAGCTGCAAAACGAGCTGCTGGCCACCGGCGTCAACGCCGACATCAGCGGCCGGGCCAAACACATCTATTCGATCTGGCGCAAGATGCAGCGCAAAGGCCTGGAATTCAGCCAGATCTACGATGTGCGCGCGGTGCGCGTGCTGGTGCCGGAGGTGCGCGACTGCTACACCGCGCTGGGCATCGTCCACACCCTCTGGCGGCACATCCCCAAGGAATTCGACGACTACATCGCCAACCCCAAGGAGAACGGCTACCGCTCGCTGCACACCGCGGTGATCGGCCCCGAGGGCAAGGTGCTGGAAGTGCAGATCCGTACCCACGGCATGCACGAAGAGGCCGAGCTCGGTGTCTGCGCCCACTGGCGCTACAAGGGCACCGACGTCAAGCCCAGCTCCAACCACTACGAAGAGAAGATCTCCTGGCTGCGCCAGGTCCTCGAATGGCACGAAGAGCTGGGCGACATCGGTGGCCTGGCCGAGCAGCTGCGCGTCGATATCGAGCCGGACCGGGTCTATGTGTTCACCCCCGACGGCCATGCCATCGACCTGCCCAAAGGCGCCACGCCGCTGGACTTCGCCTACCGCGTGCACACCGAGATCGGCCACAACTGCCGTGGCGCCAAGATCAACGGGCGCATCGTGCCGCTCAACTACAGCCTGCAGACCGGCGAGCAGGTGGAGATCATCACCAGCAAGCACGGCAACCCGAGCCGCGACTGGCTGAACTCCAACCTCGGCTACGTCACCACCTCGCGGGCGCGGGCGAAGATCGTCCACTGGTTCAAGCTGCAGGCACGCGACCAGAACGTCGCCGCCGGCAAGACCTTGCTTGAGCGCGAACTGAGCCGCCTGGGCCTGCCCCAGGTGGACTTCGAGCGCCTTGCCGAGAAGACCAACGTCAAGACCGCCGAAGACATGTTCGCCTCGCTCGGTGCTGGCGACCTGCGCCTGGCGCACCTGGTCAACGCCGCCCAGCAGCTGCTCGAGCCCGAGCGCATCGAGCAGATCGAACTGGTGCCGCGCAAGCCTACCGGCCCGCGCACCGGCAAGCGGGGCGATATCCAGATCCAGGGCGTGGGCAACCTGCTGACGCAGATGGCCGGCTGCTGCCAGCCACTGCCGGGCGACGCCATCGTCGGCTACATCACCCAGGGCCGCGGCGTGAGCATTCACCGCCAGGACTGCGCCTCGGTGCTGCAGCTGGCCGGGCGCGAGCCGGAGCGGATGATCCAGGTGAGCTGGGGCCCGATCCCGGTGCAGACCTACCCGGTCGATATCGTCATCCGTGCCTACGACCGCCCGGGCCTGCTGCGCGACGTGTCGCAGGTGCTGCTCAACGAGAAGATCAACGTGCTGGCGGTGAACACCCGCTCGAACAAGGAAGACAACACCGCGCTGATGTCGCTGACCATCGAGATTCCCGGCCTGGATGCGCTGGGGCGCCTGCTGGGCAGGATCTCGCAGTTGCCGAACATCATCGAGACGCGGCGTAATCGAACCCCTTGAGACTGCGGTGCCTTCTTCGCGGATGAATCCGCTCCTACCCGGTAGGAGCGGATTCGTCCGCGATACAGGCACCACCGAAGGACCTGCCTAAATGACCTACACCCTCGAAGACCTGCTGCACCTCATGGCCCGCCTGCGCGACCCGCAATATGGCTGCCCATGGGACCTCAAGCAGAACTACGCGAGCATCGTCCCGCACACCATCGAGGAAGCCTACGAAGTCGCCGACACCATCGAGCGCGGCGACTTCGAGCACCTGCAGGGCGAACTCGGCGATCTGCTGTTCCAGGTGGTCTACTACAGCCAGCTGGCCCGGGAGGAGGGGCGTTTCGAGTTCGACGGCGTGGTCGACGGCATCACCCGCAAGCTCATCCGCCGCCACCCCCACGTATTCCCCACGGGCGAGCTGTATGCGCCGCTGGACACCCCCAGCCTGAGCGAGGCCCAGGTCAAGTCGCGCTGGGAAGAGATCAAGGCCGAAGAGCGTGCCGAAAACAGCGACCCGCAGCAGCTTTCGCTGCTCGATGACGTGCCTGCAACCTTGCCGGCCCTGTCGCGGGCAGCCAAACTGCAAAAGCGCGCGGCCACCGTCGGTTTCGACTGGCCCGAGGCCCTGCCGGTGCTCGACAAGGTCCGCGAGGAACTCGACGAAGTGCTGCAGGCCATGGCCGACGGCGATGCCGACGCGCTGGAAGATGAAGTCGGCGACCTGCTGTTCGCCGCGGTCAACCTGGCACGCCACCTCAAGCAAGACCCGGAAAACGCCCTGCGCCGCGCCAACCGCAAGTTCGAGCGGCGTTTCCGCTTCATCGAACAGGCATTGCGCGACAGTGGTCGGGCGATTGAAGCATGTAACCTTGACGAACTGGACGCCCTTTGGGGGGAAGCCAAACGTCAGGAAAAGAACCTGCCCAGCTGCGGCTGAGTAGCTGCATAAGTGAGTGAACATCCATGAGTCTTTCCCTTCGCGATCAATTGCTCAAGGCCGGTCTGGTCAACCAGAAACAGGTCTCCCAGGCCAACAAGGCCGAAAAGAAACAAAAACGCCTGGAGCACAAAGGCCAGGTCGAAGTCGACGACAGCCAGCAGCGCCTGGCCAAGGAAGCCATGGCCGAGAAGGCCAAGCGCGACCAGGAGCTGAACCGCCAGCAGCAGGAAAAGGCCGAGCAAAAGGCCCGCGCCGCACAGGTCAAGCAGCTGATCGAGGCGACCCGCCTGCCCAAGCTGAACACCGAGGATTACTACAACTTCGTCGATGACAAGAAGGTCAAGCGCATCGCCGTCAACGCCCTGATGCGCAGCAAGCTGAGCAATGGCGCACTGGCAATCGTTGCCCATGGCGGTGGCTACGAAGTGATCCCGCGTGAGGCGGCGGTGAAGATCCAGGAGCGCGACCCTAACCGCATCCTGCTGCTCAACACCCATGTCGAGGAAGCGGACGAGGATGACCCCTACGCGGCCTACAAGATCCCTGACGATCTGATGTGGTAAATGCAAAAAGCCCCGCCTAGGCGGGGCTTTTTCATGGAAGACGGGGTCATTGCGTGGTGCGCTGGTTTTCCAGGTCTTCGAGCTCTACGCGGTACTGGTGAGCTTCGTGTTCATTGTGGAACATGCCTACCAGCTGGCCTTGCTGGTGCACATCCCAGATCCGCACGCCAGCGGCCAGGCCTTCGTGGGACATTCTCGATTCGTCGCGTTCGGTTACTTGGACAGTCATCGGTAAACTCCACTTCTTGGGTTGGTTGCGACACTGTGTCGCACACCCCTTTTATAGAGTTTGTTAGCAGGCTAAGTAAATAAAACGGCGATGAAACAAGTTTCATGTTGGCGCGCCGACAAAAAGAAACCCCGCACCAGGCGGGGTTTCAGGCAAGCAGGCTGCAGCGCTTCAGTTACCCTTCACCGTGCGGCCATCGACCGTGCCATCCTGCAGCACGATCACGTACTCCTTGCCGTCGGTCTCGACCTGGCGCAGTTGCACCAGCAGGTAATCCCAGTCCTTGGCAAACCACAGCTCGGTGATGCGTTTGCTCTGGCTAGGGTCGCGCACGCGCTCGACCTTCACCGCATCGACCTGGCCGGTCTTGGTGGTGACTTTCTCGGTGCCCAGCACGCGGAAGTCGTAGGTGTCGATTTCGTCACCGTCGACCACCTGGTAGGTCATGCTTTTCTTGCCGGCGGCCACATCGTGCTGCAGGGCCAGCTGGTAGGACGACTTGTCCAGCACGCCACGGTTGAGCGGCAGGCTGATCGCGTCGCCGCGGTCGCTGCCGGTCACTTTCTTGGCGTTCCAGTCGAAGGTCAGGTCGACCTTCTTGGCCTTGCCCAGGCCACCGCGTTCGAAGTGGTACTTCTGCGGCTGCAGGGTGTCGTTGTCCAGGCGCAGGGTGCTTTGCTCGGTCAGGCTGGCGATCATCATGGACGCCTTGAAGTTAAGGTCCCATGTACCGTTGGCGTTTTTCACCAGGCTGCGTTCGGCAGTGCCACTCATGGGCAGTTGTTTCCAGTCGGCGGTGTAGCTGGCCGAGAAAGGCTTCAGGTCAGCTGCCTGGAGCGGCAGGGCAAGCACGGCAAGAGCCAAGAGCAGGGCGCGACGCATAAATTCTCCTAGGGTCGGATCAAATGACCACTGGCCGGCAACGGCTGGCCATCCAGTAACGCACCCTGTTCGCCCAGGCGCAAGCGCCCCTCGGCAAACCAGTGCATCGCCAGCGGGTAGATCTGGTGTTCCTGGTGGTGTACCCGCTGCGCGAGGCTTTCAGCGCTATCGCCTGGCACTACCGGTACCACAGCCTGTACGACCAGAGGCCCGCCATCGAGTTCCTCGGTGACGAAGTGTACGCTGCAGCCGTGCTCGGCGTCGCCTGCTTCCAGGGCCCGGCGGTGGGTATGCAGGCCCTTGTACTTGGGCAGCAGCGACGGGTGGATGTTGAGCAGGCGGCCCTGGTAGTGGCGCACGAAGCCGCCGCTGAGGATACGCATGAAACCGGCCAGCACCACCAGGTCGGGGTTGAAACCGTCGATGCGCGCCATCAGCGCCGCATCGAAGGCCTCGCGCCCGTCAAAGCCGGTGTGATCCAGCACCGCAGTGGCGATGCCCGCCGCCGCGGCCCGTTGCAGGCCATAGGCATCGGCGCGGTTGGAAATCACCGCGACGATGCGTACTGGGCTGGCTTCACCGCGGCTGCTGTCGATCAGGGCTTGCAGGTTGCTGCCGGAACCCGACAGCAGTACCACGACATTGCAGGGCGAACTCGGCATCAGTGTGCCTTGAGGTTCTGCAGCTCGACCTGGGCTGCGCCTTCGGCGGCCTGTTCGATGCGGCCGATGACCCATGGCTGCTCGCCGGCGGCGCGCAGTTCGTTCAGGGCCGCTTCGACCTGGTCCTGGGCCACGCAGATGACCATGCCCACGCCGCAGTTCAGCACACGGTGCATTTCGTGCTCATCGACGTTGCCTTTTTCCTGCAGGAAGTCGAACACCACCGGGCGCTGCCAGCTGGCCACGTCGATCACGGCCTGGGCGTTGGCCGGCAGGACGCGCGGGATGTTGTCCAGCAGGCCGCCACCGGTGATGTGGGCCATGGCCTTGACGGCACCGGTGTTCTTGATCAGTTGCAGCAGCGGCTTGACGTAGATGCGGGTCGGCGCCATCAGCAGGTCGGTCAGCGGCTTGCCGTCGAGCTGGGTGTTCTCGATGTCGGTGGCCGACACTTCGAGGATCTTGCGGATCAGCGAGTAGCCGTTGGAGTGCGGGCCGGAGGACGGCAGGGCGATCAGCGCGTCACCGGTAGCGACCTTGGAGCCGTCGATGATTTCGGCCTTTTCCACCACGCCGACGCAGAAGCCGGCCAGGTCGTAGTCTTCGCCTTCGTACATGCCCGGCATCTCGGCAGTTTCGCCGCCAACCAGGGAGCAGCCAGCCAGTTCACAGCCGGCGCCGATGCCGGTGACCACGGTGGCGGCCACGTCGACGTTGAGCTTGCCGGTGGCGTAGTAGTCGAGGAAGAACAGCGGCTCGGCGCCACAGACCACCAGGTCGTTGACGCACATGGCGACCAGGTCCTGGCCGATGCTGTCGTGCTTGTTCAGGTTCAGCGCCAGGCGCAGCTTGGTGCCGACGCCGTCGGTGCCGGAGACCAGCACAGGCTGCTTGTAGCCGGCCGGGATCTCGCAGAGGGCGCCGAAGCCACCCAGGCCACCCATGACTTCAGGGCGTGCGGTGCGTTTTGCCACGCCCTTGATGCGTTCGACCAGTGCTTCGCCGGCGTCGATGTCTACACCGGCGTCCTTGTAGCTCAGGGAGGGTTGCTTGCTCATTGATCCAGGCCTTTAAGAGGGAGGGATTCGTAAAAACGACCGTGACGGCCAAGGCCGGCTGGGAGGCGGCGGCTGCCTGAAACGTCAGAGGTCTGTGAAGGCGCGCGATTTTATCAGGGTTGCCGGGCAGCGGCCATCCTCAGGCCGACGGGCAGGGCAGGAAATGCTGAAAATCATGGCCGATCGAGCGGCAATGCAAACCTGTGGGAGCCAGCCTGGCGGCGATGGCGGCGCCACAGGCTGGGTGACAGCCATTTCACCCACGCTCACTGGTTGCCACGGCCAACCCTCTATAAGGTAGTGGGAGCACTTTGCCCTCAGCAACGGTCCCACCCTGCGCTACGCTCACGTTGTTCCGTGTTATCTGGACAGGAATCCTGCATGCGACTTCTCAATTACCTGGCAGCGGGTTGTCTCGCCCTTGCCAGCCTCGCCGCCCAGGCGGAAAACGTCTCCGGCCTCTACCAGGTGCGCGAGGCCGTCGAAGGGCAGGGCGCCGAAGCCCGTACCGCCGCCACCGCCAAGGCCCTGGATACCCTGGTGCTGCGCCTGACCGGCGACCCCAAGGCGGCGCAGAGCCCGGCGCTGGCCGAGCTGCGCAAGGACCCGCAACAAATCATCAACCAGGTCGGCACCGACGCGGGCCCGCCCGAATCGGTGATGGTCGAGTTCGACCCCGGCAGCACCGAGCGCGCCTTGCGCAAGGCCGGGCTAGCCCTGTGGGGCAGCAACCGGCCATCGATCCTCGGCTGGTGGCTCAACGACAACGCCGAAGGCAGCAACCTGGTTGGCGATGGCCAGGCCAGCGCCCAACCCCTGCGCCGCGCCGCCCAGCACCGTGGCCTGCCACTGCGCCTGCCGCTGGCCGACCTGCAGGAGCAGCTGGTGGCCAATGCCAAGCAACTGGAAGGCAGCGACCCCGCGCCGCTGCGCCAGGCCGCCGAGCGTTACGGCGCCGATGCGCTGCTGGCGGTGCACGCCCAGGAGGCCGACGGCAAGTGGCAAGGCAAGTGGCAGCTGTGGCTGGGCAAGCAGCACGAACAAGGCAATGCCGAAGGGGCCGACCAGGCCGCGCTGGCCGACGCGGTCATGCTCGCCGTGAGCAACCGCCTGGCGCCACGCTACGTGACCCGGCCGGGCGCCAGCAGCCAGTTGCAGCTGCAGGTGCAGGGCATGAACCTGCAGCGTTATGCCGAACTGGGCCGTGTGCTCGAACCCTACGGGCCGCGCCTGCAGCTCGCCGACGGCAATACCCTGACCTACGCCGTGACCGCCGACCGCGAGCAACTGCGCGCCCAGCTTGGCCTGGCCAAGTTGCAGGAAGTGCCGGCCGAACAGGCCCCCGCCCTGGCTGCACCGCCCGCCACGGGCACCCCGCCGGCGCCGGGCCAGCCCGCCGCCGCCCAGCCTGCAGCCAAGCCGTTCGACGGCTTGCGCTTTCGCTGGTAAGGAGTGATGCACATGCTCGATACCCGTCGCTGGATCTGGCTGGGCGCAGCCCTGCTGATTGCCGTGCTTCTTTATAGCCTGCACAACATTCTTTCACCGTTTCTGATCGGCATCCTGCTCGCCTACCTGGCCGATCCGCTGGTCGATCGCCTCGAGCGCCTGGGGCTTTCACGCACCTGGGGCGTGGTCGTGGTGTTCGGCCTGTTCACCCTCATCCTGCTGGCCTTGCTGCTGGTACTGGTACCCATGCTGGCCAAGCAGTTGCTGCGCCTGTATGAACTGGCGCCGCAGATGCTCGACTGGCTGCAGCATGTGGCGCTGCCCTGGGTACAGCACCGCCTGGGCCTGGCCGATGGCTTCTGGAAGTTCGACAAGATCAAGGCCGCGATTGGCGAGCACATGGGCCAGACCACCGACATCGTCGGCATCGTGCTGTCCCAGGCCACCGCCTCGAGCCTGGCGCTGATGGCCTGGCTGGCCAACCTGGTGCTGATCCCGGTGGTGGGCTTCTACCTGCTGCGCGACTGGGACGTGATGATGGCCAAGCTGCGCAGCCTGCTGCCGCGCCAGCGAGAGGCGCAGGTGGTGGGCCTGGCCGGTGAGTGCCATGAAGTGCTGGGGGCGTTCGTGCGTGGCCAGTTGATGGTGATGCTGGCATTGGGCGTCATCTACTCCGCCGGCCTGATGCTGGTGGGGCTGGAGCTGGGCCTGCTGATCGGCATGCTGGCGGGCCTCGCGGCCATCGTGCCGTACATGGGCTTCATCATCGGCATCGGCGCGGCGCTGGTGGCCGGGCTGTTCCAGTTTGGCGGCGATCTCTACCCGATGCTGGGCATCGTTGCCGTGTTCATGGTCGGGCAGGCGCTGGAAGGCATGGTGCTGACGCCGCTGCTGGTCGGCGACCGGATCGGCCTGCATCCGGTGGCGGTGATCTTCGCCATCCTTGCCGGTGGCGAGCTGTTCGGCTTTACCGGCGTGTTGCTGGCGCTGCCGGTGGCGGCGGTGATCATGGTGCTGCTGCGCCATGTGCATGACCTGTACAAGGAGTCGGACATGTATGCCGGGGATATCGACCCTGAGTTGTGACAGCGGGGCCGCGTTGCGGCTCTTTCGCCGGCGCGACGGTGCTCTCACTGTGGGAGCCGGCTTGCCGGCGAAAGGGCTGCAGCGCCGCCCCGTCCACTGCAACTCGTTGATTTTGCTTGTGCTATGTGCGTGCGCGATTGTGCCCACCCGCGTTGCGGGTATAGACTTTGCACACCGTTCATTTAAGGCCCCCTGTGGTCCTCCCGACCGCCCGCCAGCATGAAACCACCGATCCAGTTGCCCTTGGGTGTGCGTCTGCGCGACGACGCCACCTTCATCAACTACTACCCGGGCGCCAATGCCGCGGCATTGGGCTATGTCGAGCGGCTTTGCGAAGCCGACGCCGGCTGGACCGAGAGCCTCATCTACCTGTGGGGCAAGCAGGGTGTCGGCCGCAGTCACCTGTTGCAGGCTGCCACCCACCGCTTCCAGCAGCGCGGCGAGCCTGCCGTGTACCTGCCGCTGGCGCAGTTGCTCGAGCGTGGCGTGGAACTGCTCGACTACCTGGCCCAGTACGAGCTGGTGTGCATCGATGACCTGCACGTGATCGCCGGCAAGGCGGACTGGGAAGAGGCCATGTTCCATCTGTTCAACCGCCTGCGCGACAGCGGCCGGCGCCTGCTGCTGGCGGCCTCGGCTTCGCCGCGCGAGCTGCCGATCAAGCTGCCCGACCTCAAGTCGCGCCTGACCCTGGCGCTGGTGTTCCAGATGCGTGGCCTGTCCGATGAAGACAAGCTGCGCGCCCTGCAGCTGCGTGCCTCGCGCCGTGGCCTGCACCTGACCGACGAAGTCGGCCATTTCATCCTCACCCGCGGTACCCGCAGCATGAGCGCACTGTTCGACCTGCTCGAGCGCCTCGATCAGGCGTCCTTGCAGGCACAACGCAAGCTCACGATCCCGTTCCTGAAGGAAACGCTCGGCTGGTAAACCCCGTGATTACAGGGCTTTGAGCGGCAAAACGAAAAAGTCACATCTTTTTCGATAAAATTTGCAAATGGTCCCGATAGAAGGCATAGTTTCCCCCTTCTAAAGGATTACAGACACGGTCGTGCCCATGCTCAAGCGCTTCGCACCCCTCGTGCCACTCGCACTCGTGACCCTGCTGATCGGCTGCGCGGCCCAAGGCCCGGTTTCCCAGCCCCAGGATCACACCCCGGTCGCCAGCCAGGCGGCCATCAAAGCCAAGGCTTCTGCTTCGTCGGTATTCGGTGAAGAAGAGCAGGCAACCGAAGATGACCTGGAGGCCTTCTCCAGCAGCAAGCCTTACCAACTGCCGGTTCTGGCCGACAGTATCCTCGAGCGCGGCATGTCGTTGATCGGCACCCGCTACCGCTTTGGCGGTACCACCGAGGCGGGCTTCGACTGCAGCGGTTTCATCGGCTACCTGTTCCGCGAGGAAGCTGGCATGAACCTGCCGCGCTCGACCCGCGAAATGATCAACGTCGACGCGCCCAAGGTAGCCCGCAACAAGCTCAAGCCAGGCGACCTGCTGTTCTTCAGCACCAACGGCCGTGGCCGCGTCAGCCATGCCGGCATCTACCTGGGTGACAACCAGTTCATCCATTCCAGCAGCCGCCGCAGCGGTGGCGTGCGCATCGACAACCTCGGTGACCGCTACTGGAGCAAGACCTTCATCGAAGCCAAGCGTGCCTTGGCCATGGCGCCGACCAGCGATATCGCGCGCAACTGATATCAAAATGCTATATTCTCCCACGGCGGCGAGCTTAAAAAGCTCGCCGCCGTGCGCATTTACAGAAAGCGTCTAATCTAAATTCTCAACTCTTTTCGGCTGCGGCCGTGCGGTCTCAGACAGGATGTTCTGGCCATGGCGATAATGGCGCGTTTCGCATTCTTTTCCCTGGTGGCATTGCTGGCTGCCTGCTCCAGCCGTGCGCCTGCGCCCGCTCCTGTGGTGCAGCCCAAGGTCACCTACAGCCAACCGGATGGCTCGCCCATTGCCGACGACGTGCTGATCCGCGCGATCGGCCTGGTGGGCACGCCTTACCGATGGGGCGGCAACACGCCGGATTCCGGGTTCGATTGCAGCGGCCTGATCGGCTACGTCTACCGTGATGCGGCGGGTATCAGCCTGCCACGCTCCACGCGCGAGATGATCGTCATGCGCGCGCCGACCGTGGACGCGAAGTCTCTGCAATCGGGTGACCTGGTGTTCTTCGCCACCGGTGGTGGTTCGCAGGTCAGCCACGCCGGTATCTACGTCGGGGAGGGCCGCTTCGTGCATGCACCTTCGACCGGCGGTACGGTCCGCCTGGACTACCTGTCCAACAGCTATTGGGCCAAGGCCTACCTGCAGGCAAAGCGGGTCATCCCCCAGGGCCATCTGGCCCAGAACCCCTGATCACGCCAGGCGCTACGGCGCCTTGTTGACCCGCCACACCACGTTGCCGACATCGTCTGCCACCAGCACGCCACCGCGCCTGTCATTGGCAACCCCAACGGGCCGGCCCATGGCCTTGGCATCACTGTCGAGAAAGCCGGTGAGCAGGTCCAGCGGTTGCCCGCTGGGTTTGCCGCTGCTGTCGAACGGCACGAAAATAACCTTGTAGCCACTGTGCGGCTTGCGGTTCCATGAACCGTGCTGGCCGACGAATGCCCCGTGGTCGAAGGGCGCCGGCAGTGCACCCGGTTCGGCGAACGCCAGGCCCAATGAGGCGGTATGCGGGCCGACGGCGTAGTCCGGCACCAGGGCTTGGGCGACCTTCTGCGGGTTTTGCGGCTGCACGCGTTGATCAACATGCTGCCCGTAGTAGCTGTAGGGCCAGCCATAGAAACCGCCATCCTTGACCGAGGTGATGTAGTCCGGCACCAGGTCGCTGCCAATCTCGTCACGCTCGTTGATCGCAGTCCACAACGCGCCGCTGCGTGGTTCCCAGGCCAGGCCATTGGGGTTGCGCAAGCCTGAAGCGAAAACCCGATGGGCGCCGCTGGCCGCATCCACTTCCCAGATCGCCGCGCGGCCTTGCTCCTGGTCCAGCCCGTTCTCGCCGACATTGCTGTTCGAGCCCACCGTCACGTACAGCTTCCTGCCATCGGCGCTGGCGATCACGTTCTTGGTCCAGTGGTGGTTGAGCGGGCCGCCGGGCAAGTCGGTGACCTGGGTGCCGGCCTCGCGGATCTGCGTGGCCCCTGGCACGTAGCGAAAACGCAGCAGTTTGTCGGTGTCGGCGACATAGAAGTCGTTGCCCACCAACGCCATGCCAAACGGTGAGTGGAGCCCTTCGATGAAAGTGCTGCGGGTTTCGGCCACGCCGTCATGATCGGCGTCGCGCAGCAGGGTGATGCGGTTGGCGCTGGGCACGCCGGCCCCTGCGCGCTGCATCACCTTGCCCATTACCCAGCCCCGTATGCCTTTGCCCTCATCGGGCCTAGCCGGGGCATTGGTTTCGGCCACCAGCACATCGCCATTGGGCAGCACGTACAGCCAGCGGGGGTGGTCCAGGCCGCTGGCGAACGCCGTCACTTGCGTGCCAGGCGCGGCCTTGGGCTTGGCGCCTTGGGGCCAGCCCACCGCCGGCGCGATGTTCACGGTCGGTATTAGGGTGTTGTTCGGTGCTGGCAGGCGAGGTGTCGGGCCACTGCCGTCGGCGACCTGCAGCTGCGCGGTTTCAGCGCAGCCTGCGAGGCTGGCGACCAGCAACAACACCTTCGTGATTGCGGATCCGTTCATGTGTGCCACCCTCGCGAGCAGGTCTGTATTGATTGTGAGGGGCGCCAGCGCTGCCAGGTTCAATCGACACCGCGTTGCATGGGCGCCCTACACATCTACTGCCAGCCGTTCGTTGCCCTGTCCAGCATGGCCATCCCTATGCAGATGGCTTTGGAGTGGGTGATGAACACCGTCAATGAAACAATCGAACGCCAGCTCGATGCCTCGCAGGCCCTGCGGCCTCTCACCGACCTGATCGAGGAAATCGTCCGTGAATACCCAGACCCCAGCGTGCTGGCAACCGAGCAGGCGAGGCGCATCCTGCTTACCCATACCGGCAAGCGGATAGACCCGCGGTTCGTCTGGTGGCACCAGTTCGAAGGCACCAGTGCCAGCAGTTCGACCAGCTTCACGGGCTGGCAACACAGAGGGCCGCCCAGCAAGTCCATGCATCTCACCGAGCTGGTGGTGCATCGTTTCGACGCGGCCTTTCAGCAGGCGCCGGACCAGTTGGCGGTCTATGGCGGCTTCTACCGGCAGGGGCCGCAGGCCCTGCAGTTCGATACCCACAACGAAGTGGGCATGCTGGGCAGCGATGTGCAAAGTGACCTGTGGGCACTGGATTTCGCCGTGGCCTATCGCGCCAAGGTCGAGCACTTTCTGACCACCCAGCGCCAGCATTTTCGCGTCCTGGCCAAGATCTGCCTGCTTGGCCATATCGCCGAGGCTCTGGCTGCCGCGCGCATTACCCGCGATGACGGCGAGCGCCTGCGAGCGTTGATCGCCGATGGCTTGCCGGCCGATCAACTACCCACCTTGGCCACGCTTGAGCGCGACAGCACCACCAGTACCTTGACGCTCAGTCGCTATGTGCTCGACCCCGCGGATGGCGGCTGCATGTACAGCCTGGAAGCCGCCGATGGGCGGGTGGTGCTGTATCTGCCCTGGGCCGGGGAAGCGCTCAGGGCGTTCGGCTCGGCCCTGGCCATGGCCTGCTGGTTGCGTGAACACCTGCAGGACAGCCAAAAGCTCGACGCCTTCAAGGCGGCAGCCTATGGCGATGCACGTGACCCTGCGCGCACCCACGCGGTGGCAACGCATCTGCAGGGCATTGCCAGCAGCGCCTCGGAGCAGGCCGCTTTGGTGCTGCTCAATTACCTGAAGCGCCCGATCACGCAAGACATGTTCACCTACCTGATTGGCCTGGTTGCCCGCGAGCTGCGCGAAACCGCCAGCTTGATGACCAACAATGCGGATTTGCGCAACGCGATCTGGCGTGGCTACCTCGCCGCCTTTCTCAAGGTGTTCGGTGGTTTCGCGCCGCTGGGCTGGCCGATGTCGCTGGCCTTGCTCGGTGCCAGCGTGGCCAAGGTCGGCCTGGATGTGCAGGCCGCCGCACGTGCCGGCGACGATCAAAGCCGCAGGGAAGCGCTGCGCACGGCCATCCTCGACAGCGTGCTCGCGGCCTTCAACATGGTCGACTTCGGCTTTCAATCGAGCTTCGCCTCCCTGGCGCGGCCCGCTGCGCCACACGAGTCCGGCGTTTCGCTGGAGCACTGGCAGGTAGCGCAGCCGGCGCAACTGCCGCTCGAGGGGCAGGAGAGCAACGTGCTGCTGACCGGCGAGGTGGGGCAGGCGGGCCGGCTCAGAGGCGTCGGTGTCAGCGATGACGGCATTTGCTGGATCACCCTGAACGGGTTGTCCTTTCATGTGCGCTACAGCCACGAACTGTCCTGCTGGCTGATCGTGCCCAACAACAACCCCTATGCCTTCGGGCCACTGTTGCCGGTGCGCCTGAATGCCAATGGGCAATGGGAGCTACTGGTTGCACCGGGCCTGCGGGGCGGCGGCTCATCGCCGATCGCTGACGTGGCTGACATCGGCTCGCCGTTCTGGGATGTCTACGCCACGGCTGACGGCACCCAGAGCAGCAGGCTGTCCGCCGGCGCCTTGCGGCGGCAGAAAAAACTGCTCGAAACCTGGATGATTCCGACGCTTGCGGCCGACAAGCGCCCGGACCTGGATGGCAACGGCCTGGATTGCGTCATGGTCCACGGCTTGCCCGAATACTCCTATCGCTATCAGCGCGAGTACTACAACTCGCTGATCGAGTACTACACCAGCGATGAATCGAGGGTTAACGAGGTGTTGCGCCATGGTGTCTATCACTACGGTGACGAAGACAGCTACCTGGGCAACCTGGCCGACTCGCTCGACCGCCTGCCCAAGAGCAACGCCGTCAATCTGTACCGCGGCGGGCATGTGTCGCGCGGCACGGGCGGCCGGTTATACCGCAGCGGTCATTTGAAGGTCGGCGATGTGCTGGTCAATAGCGACCTGACTTCGTTTACCGAAAACCCGTACAAAGCCACCGACTTCGCGTCGCAAGTCACGGGCCAGGGCAGCGCGACGGCGCGCACCTTCGACGACAGTTCGGTGATTTTCGGGCTGCCGGCCGGCCACTACCATGACGGCACGCCGGTCAGTGCCTTCTCGCTGTACTGGGACGAAGCCGAGACGCTGTTCCTGCCTGGGCATTACTTTCGCATCGACAAGATCGAGCAGGTGCACGGCGTCGACTACCGCTTCATCCTGGTGACGCTCGGCCAGGTGAGCAAGCCTGCCGAAGGCGCCGTGTACGACCTGCGCACCGGTCTGGCGTTCGACTTGGCCGCCTACCGTGCACGTATTCGCACGCCGGCGCTGGCGCAACGTTTCTTCCCGCAGTAACGGTGCAGGCGTCCAAGGCACCGCGCCGCTGAAGCGCACAGCCCATCGTCGGCCAGCCGGCGCTGGGCTGGGTGAAATCGCCCCGGTTCGATTGACGCTCCCCATTCAACCCTCTAACCTTCGCGCGTGTTTCAGGTGCCCCGCCAGCCCCGTCTGGGCAGGGTGAAACTGGGAAGCCGGTGGGCGCCGCAAAGGTGCGATTCCGGCGCTGCCCCCGCAACGGTAGGTGAGTACAAAGGCCGCGCAGGGCCACTGGATGCCAGCATCCGGGAAGGCGCGCAGGCTGGGGCCAAGGCCCGCTCACGAGCCCGGAGACCGGCCTGATACTGCCAACGGCATCACGGAGGGTGATGCGCGGTGCACCGTGGCCAGCCGCCGCGGCCCTGCGCGTTCTCCGTCTGCCCGCCTATCGACCTGTCGCCGCCGCTTGCGTGGCGCCAGCCTGCGGAGAACCCCATGAGCGAAACCACCGACCGCGACGAACGCCACCTGGCGCGCATGCAGCGCAAGAAGGCGATCATCGACGAGCGCATCGCCAATTCCCCTAACGAATGCGGCCTGCTGCTGGTGCTGACCGGCAATGGCAAGGGCAAGAGCAGCTCGGCCTTCGGCATGCTCGCCCGCGCCCTGGGCCATGGCATGCAGTGTGGCGTGGTGCAGTTCATCAAAGGCCGCAACAGCACCGGCGAAGAGCTGTTCTTCCGCCGTTTCCCCGAACAGGTGCGCTACCACGTGATGGGCGAGGGCTTCACCTGGGAAACCCAGGACCGCCAGCGCGACATTGCCGCCGCCGAAGCCGCCTGGGCCGTCTCGCGCCAGCTGCTGCAGGACCCCTCGGTGCAGTTCGTGGTGCTCGATGAGCTGAACATCGCCCTCAAGCACGGCTACCTCGACCTCGACCAGGTACTCGGCGACATCCAGGCCCGGCCGCCGATGCAGCATGTGATCGTCACCGGCCGCGCGGCCAAGCCCGAGATGATCGAGCTGGCCGATACCGTCACCGAGATGGGCATGCTCAAGCACGCTTTCCAGGCCGGTATCCGCGCACAGAAGGGCGTGGAACTGTGAGCCAACCCCGCCATTGCCCGGCCGTATTGATTGCGGCACCCGCCTCCGGCCAGGGCAAGACCACCGTCACCGCCGCCCTGGCACGCCTGCACCGCAACCTCGGGCGCAAGGTACGGGTCTTCAAGTGCGGGCCGGACTTTCTCGACCCGATGATCCTCGAGCGCGCCAGTGGTGCGCCGGTGTACCAGCTCGACCTGTGGATGATCGGCGCCCAGGAAAGCCGCCGCCTGTTGTGGGAAGCAGCCGGCGCGGCCGACCTGATCCTCATCGAAGGGGTGATGGGCCTGTTCGACGGCACGCCGTCCAGCGCCGACCTGGCTCGCCACTTCGGCGTGCCGGTGCTGGCGGTGATCGATGGCACCGCCATGGCCCAGACCTTCGGCGCCCTGGCCTTGGGCCTGGCGCGTTACCAGGCCGACCTGCCGTTCGCCGGCGTGCTGGCCAACCGGGTTGGCACACTGCGCCATGCGCAACTGCTCGAAGGCAGCCTGACCGAGGGCCTGCGCTGGTATGGCGGCCTCTCGCGCGAACGCGGCATCGAGCTGCCCAGCCGCCACCTGGGCTTGGTGCAGGCCAGCGAACTGAATGACCTGGATGCCCGCCTGGACGCTGCCGCCGAGGCCCTGGGCGCCAGTTGCGATGCGGCCTTGCCGCCGCCGGTGAGCTTCGCCGAAGCCGAGCCGCAGGCCTGGCGCGCATCGCTTGCCGGGGTGCGCATCGGCGTGGCGCGGGACGAAGCCTTTGCCTTCATCTATGGCGCCAACCTCGACCTGTTGCGCCAGCTCGGCGCCCAGCTCGAGTTCTTCTCGCCACTGCACGACCGCGAACTGCCGGTGGTGGACAGCCTGTACCTGCCCGGTGGCTACCCCGAGCTGCACCACCACGCGCTGGCCGCCAACACGCCGATGTGCCAGGCGATCCGCGCCCACCATGAGGCCGGCAAGCCGCTGCTGGCCGAATGCGGCGGCATGCTCTACCTGCTCGATGCCTTGACCGATGTGGCTGGCGAGCGCGCCGAACTGCTCGGCCTGCTGGCGGGCGAAGCGACCATGCAGAAGCGCCTGGCCGCCCTGGCCCTGCAGGCGGTGGAACTGCCGGAAGGCACCCTGCGCGGGCACACCTACCATCATTCGCTGACCAGCACCGAACTTGCGCCAATCGCCCGCGGCCTGAGCCCCAATGGCGGGCGCGGCAACGAGGCGGTCTACCGCCTGGGGCGCTTGACCGCCTCCTACGTGCACTTCTACTTCCCCTCCAACCCCGATGCGACGGCGGCGCTGCTGCAACCATGAGCGAACATGCTTTCAGCGCTGCCGAGCGCGCCGCGATCTACCGGGCGATCGGCGAGCGCCGCGACATGCGCCACTTCGCCGGCGGCACGGTCGCCCCCGAACTGCTCGGCCGCCTGCTGGCCGCCGCGCACCAGGCGCCCAGTGTCGGCCTGATGCAGCCCTGGCGCTTCATCCGCATCAGCCAGCGTGACCTGCGCCAGCGCATCCAGGCGCTGGTCGAGCAGGAGCGCACACGCACTGCCGAGGCCCTGGGCGAGCGCTCGGACGATTTCATGAAGCTCAAGGTCGAAGGCATCAACGACTGCGCCGAAGTGCTGGTGGCGGCCTTGATGGACAACCGCGAACCGCATATTTTCGGCCGCCGCACCTTGCCGGAAATGGACCTGGCCTCGCTGGCCTGCGCCATCCAGAACCTGTGGCTGGCAGCCCGGGCCGAAGGGTTGGGCATGGGCTGGGTATCGCTGTTCGACCCGCTGGCGCTGGCCGAGCTGCTCGGCATGCCCGCGGGCGCCAAGCCGGTGGCGGTGCTGTGCCTGGGGCCGGTGGCGGCGTTCTACCCGGCGCCGATGCTGGCGCTGGAACACTGGGCCGAAGAACGGCCCTTGGGTGACATGCTGTTCGAAAACCAATGGGGAGAGCGCCCATGAGCGTGGCCTTGCTGACCGTGGCCGGCGTGGCCCTGGATGCCTTGCTGGGCGAGCCGCAGCGGCGCCACCCGCTGGTGGCCTTTGGTAACTTTGCCGCGAGCCTGGAGCGGCGCCTGAACGCCGGTGGCCGTGGCTGGCGCAGCCATGGCGTGAGCGCCTGGTTTTTGGCCGTGGTGCCCTTGACCCTGGTGGCCTTGATCCTGTCCTGGCTGCCTTACATCGGCTGGCTGGTGGACGTGCTGGCGCTGTATTGCGCGCTGGGCCTGCGCAGCCTTGGCGAGCACGTGCTGCCGGTGGCCAATGCCTTGCGCCAGGGCGACCTGGAAGAGGCACGGCGGCGGGTGGGCTACCTGGTCAGCCGCGAAACCCGCGAGCTGGATGAGCCCGCCGTGGCCAGGGCGGCCACCGAATCGGTGCTGGAGAACGGCAGCGATGCGGTATTTGCCGCGCTGTTCTGGTTCATCGTCGCCGGCGCGCCCGGGGTGGTGCTGTACCGCCTGAGCAATACGCTGGATGCCATGTGGGGCTACCGCAACGAGCGCTTCGAGCGCTTTGGCTGGTGCGCGGCACGCATCGACGACGTGCTCAACTATATTCCCGCCAGGCTGGTGGCGCTGACCTACGCAGTGCTCGGCAAGACCCGCCTGGCGCTGGCCTGCTGGCGCAAGCAGGCGCCGTTGTGGGACAGCCCCAATGCCGGGCCGGTGATGGCCGCAGGTGCGGGTGCGCTGGCCGTCGAGCTCGGCGGCCCGGCGGTGTACCACGGCGAGCTGCACGAGCGCCCGCGCCTGGGCGAGGGGCCGATGGCCGATGCCGACGCCATCGAGCGCGGCTGGAGCCTGGTGCAGCGCGGCGTGTGGCTGTGGCTGCTGCTGATTTGCCTGGGAGCGTACCTCGATGCTTGAACATGGCGGCCGCCTGCTGCGGGCGATACGGCACTACGCAATTGCCCGTGAAGACTGGCTGGACCTGTCCAGCGGCATCGCGCCCTGGCCTTACCCGATTCCGGCCATCCCCGTGGAGGCCTGGGCGCGCCTGCCGGAAACGGACGACGGCCTGGAAGCTGCGGCCTGCCGCTATTATCGGGTCCATCAGGTGTTGGCGGTGGCCGGTTCCCAGGCGGCGATCCAGGCATTGCCGCACCTGCGCCCGAGCGGCCGGGTCGGGGTGTTGTCGCCGTGCTATGCCGAGCATCCGCAGGCCTGGCAGCGCGCCGGGCATAGCCTGGTCGAGCTGCAGGAAGCCGAGGTCGAGGCGGTCCTCGACAGCCTCGACGTGTTGGTGCTGGTCAACCCCAACAACCCCACCGGCCTGCGCGTGCCCCGCGAACGCCTGCTGCACTGGCACGCCCGCCTGGCCGCGCGCGGCGGCTGGCTGCTGGTCGACGAAGCGTTCATGGACAACACACCGCAGTACAGCGTGGTGGATTGCGCCGAGCGCCCTGGCCTGATCGTGCTGCGTTCGTTCGGCAAGTTCTTCGGCCTGGCCGGGGTACGCCTGGGCTCCGTGATGGCTGAACAGCCGCTGTTGCAGCGCCTGGCCGACCGGCTTGGGCCGTGGACCGTCAGTGGCCCGGCGCGGGTCGTGGCCCAGGCCTGCTTCGCCGACCAAGCCACCCATCAGCTGCAGATCGCCCGCTGCGCCCAGGCCAGCCAGCGCTTGGCCAACTTGCTGCAGGCCCATGGCCTGGCACCCAGCGGCGGCTGCGACCTGTTCCAGTACGTGCGCAGCGAGCGGGCCGCGCACCTGCATGATTTTCTCGCCCGCCGCGGCATCCTCGTGCGCCTGTTCGAGCAGCCCGCTGCCGTGCGCCTGGGCCTGCCCGCCTGCGCCGCGGACGAACAGCGCCTGGCCCAGGCCCTGGCCGCCTATCAGAAGGAAACGGCATGACCACCCTCATGGTGCAAGGCACCACCTCCGATGCCGGCAAGAGTACGCTGGTCACCGCCCTGTGCCGCTGGCTGCTGCGCCAGGGCATCAACGTGGTGCCGTTCAAGCCGCAGAACATGGCGCTCAACAGCGCGGTGACCGCCGACGGCGGCGAGATCGGCCGCGCCCAGGCGGTGCAGGCCCAGGCTTGCCGGCTGGCGCCGCACACCGACATGAACCCGGTGCTGCTCAAGCCCAACAGCGACACCGGCGCCCAGGTGATCATCCACGGCCGTGCGGTCACCAGCATGAATGCGGTGGCCTACCACGACTACAAGGCCATCGCCATGCAAGCCGTGCTGGCCTCGCACCAGCGCCTGAGCGCGGCCTACCCGGTGGTGATGGTCGAAGGGGCCGGCTCGCCGGCGGAGATCAACCTGCGCGCGGGCGATATCGCCAACATGGGCTTTGCCGAAGCGGTCGACTGCCCGGTGATCCTGGTCGCCGACATCAACCGTGGCGGCGTGTTCGCCCACCTGGTCGGGACCCTGGAGCTGCTGTCGCCGAGCGAGCAGGCGCGGGTCAAGGGCTTCGTCATCAATCGTTTTCGCGGCGACATCGCCTTGCTGCAGCCCGGCCTGGACTGGCTGGAGGCGCGTACCGGAAAACCGGTGCTGGGCGTGCTGCCCTACGTCACCGACCTGCACCTGGAAGCCGAAGACGGCATCGACGTGCGCCAGGGCAGCAAGCACGAGCGGGTGCTCAAGGTCATCGTCCCGGTGCTGCCGCGCATCAGCAACCACACCGATTTCGACCCCCTGCGCCTGCACCCCCAGGTGGATTTGCAGTTCATCGGCCCTGGCCAGCCGATCCCGCCGGCCGACCTGATCATCCTGCCGGGCTCCAAGAGCGTGCGCGGCGACCTGGCGCAACTGCGCGCGCGCGGTTGGGACGCGGCCATCGCTCGGCACCTGCGCTATGGCGGCAAGCTCATCGGCATCTGCGGCGGCCTGCAGATGCTCGGCCAGCAAGTGCACGACCCGCTCGGCCTGGAAGGGCCGGCCGGCTCAAGCCCGGGGCTTGGGCTGCTCGACTACGCCACGGTGCTCGAAGCCGACAAGCAACTGCGCAATGTCGCCGGCACCTTGAGCCTGGAAGATTCGCCAGTGGCCGGCTACGAAATCCATGCCGGCGTCACCACGGGCGCGGCGCTTGAGCAGCCCGCCGTGCAGCTTGCCGATGGCCGCGCAGATGGTGCGATCAGCGCCGATGGCCAGATCCTTGCCACTTACCTGCATGGCCTGTTCGAAGGCAGCCAGTCGTGCGCCGCACTGTTGCGCTGGGCGGGCCTGGCCGATGTGCAGCCCATCGATTATCAAGCCTTGCGCGAACGCGACATCGAACGCCTGGCCGACCTGGTCGAGCAGCACCTGGATACCGAATACCTGCGCCAACTGTGCGGAGCCGCCTGACATGCTCAACCTGATCCTCGGCGGCGCCCGCTCGGGCAAGAGCCGCCTGGCCGAACAGCTGGCCAGCGACAGCGGCCTGCCAGTGACCTACATCGCCACCAGCCAACCCCTGGACGGTGAAATGAACGAACGGGTGCGCCTGCACCGCCAGCGCCGGCCCGCCCACTGGGGGCTGGTCGAAGAACCCTTGGCGCTGGCCAGCGTGCTGCGCACCGAAGCCGCCGAAGGCCGCTGCCTGCTGGTGGATTGCCTGACCCTGTGGCTGACCAACCTGCTGATGCTCGAAGACCCGCAGCGCCTGGCCCAGGAGCGTGACGCGCTGCTGGCCTGCCTGGCGCAGTTGCCCGGCACGGTGATACTGGTCAGCAACGAAACCGGCCTGGGCGTGGTGCCCATGGGCGAACTCACCCGGCGTTACGTCGACCTGGCCGGCGAGCTGCACCAGGCCGTGGCCGAACGTTGCCAGCGCGTGGTACTGACCGTCGCTGGCCTGCCTCTGATGCTCAAAGGACCTGCACTATGAACCAACCCTGGTGGCGTGACGCCTGCCAACCCCTCGACAACGCCGCCATGGACCAGGCCCGTGCCCGTCAGCAGCAGCTGACCAAACCCGCAGGTTCGCTTGGCCAGCTAGAGGGCCTGGCGGTGACGCTGGCCGGGCTGCAGGGCTGTGAGCGGCCGAACCTGGATCAGGTCGCCATCACTATTTTTGCCGGTGACCACGGCGTGGTCGAGGAGGGCATCTCGGCCTACCCGCAGGCGGTGACCGGGCAGATGCTGCGCAATTTCGTCGGCGGTGGTGCGGCGATCAGCGTGCTGGCGCGCCAGCTGCAGGCCAGCCTCGAAGTGGTCGACCTCGGCACCATCGACCCGCAGCTGGAGCTGGCCGGGGTGCGCCACCTGCGCCTGGGCGCCGGCACCGCCAACTTCGCACGCCAGCCGGCGATGACCGATACGCAGCTGCAGGCCGCGCTGCAAGCGGGCCGTGACAGCGCATTGCGCGCCGGGCAAAACGGCGCACAGCTGTTCATCGGCGGCGAGATGGGCATTGGCAACACCACGGCCGCCGCGGCGCTGGCCAGCACCTTGCTGGGTTGCCCGGCGCGCGACCTCAGCGGCCCCGGCACCGGCCTGGACACCGCTGGGGTGCGGCACAAGGCCGAAGTGATCGAGCGTGCCCTGGTGCTGCACGGCCTGCGCGCCGACCAGCCCGAGCAGGCCCTGGCCTGCGTCGGCGGCTTCGAGATCGCCGCACTGGCCGGCGCCTACCTGGCGTGTGCGCAGCAGGGCATCGCAGTGCTGGTGGACGGCTTCATCTGCAGCGTCGCGGCACTGGTTGCCGTGCGCCTCAACCCGCAATGCCGGGCCTGGCTGCTGTTCGCCCACCAAGGCGCTGAGCCGGGCCACAAGGCCTTGCTCGCGGCGCTGGACGCCGAGCCGCTGCTGGCCCTGGGCCTGCGCCTGGGCGAGGGCAGCGGTGCGGCGCTGGCGGTGCCATTGCTGCGCCTGGCCTGTGCCCTGCACGGGCAGATGGCGACCTTCGCCGAAGCGGCGGTGGCGGACCGCCCGGCATGATCCTCGATTTGCTGCGCCACGGTGAAACCGAGCAGGGCGGCGGCCTGCGCGGCAGCCTCGACGACGCCCTGACCGACAACGGCTGGGCGCAGATGCGCGAGGCCGTGGGCGAAGGTGGGCCTTGGCAGGTGCTGGTCAGCTCGCCCTTGCAGCGCTGTGCGCGGTTCGCCGATGAACTGGGCGTGCGCCTTGGGCTGCCGGTGCAGCGCGAAGCCGACCTGCAAGAGCTGCATTTCGGCGAGTGGGAGGGGCGCAGCGCGCTGCAGATCATGCAGACCCAGGCAGACGAGCTTGGGCGCTTCTGGGCCGACCCCTATGCCTATACGCCGCCTGGTGGCGAGCCGGTGAGCGCCTTCGAACAACGTGTGCTGGCGGGTATCGAGCGGCTGCGCTCGCTGCATGCGGGCAAGCGCGTGCTGCTGGTCACCCATGGCGGCGTCATGCGCCTGCTGCTGGCGCGTGCCCGAGGTTTGCCACGGGAGCAGCTGTTGCAGGTCGAGGTCGGCCATGGCGCCCTGGTGCAACTGGAGCTGACCGGCGAGCGCCTGCGAGAGGAGGTTTGAGATGCTGCCTTTGTGGATCGCCTTGCAGTTTCTCAGCAGTTTGCCGGTACGTTTGCCGGGCATGCCCGAGCCCCGGCAGGTCGGCCGCTCAATACTGTTCTATCCCTTGGTCGGCCTGCTGTTCGGCCTGCTGCTGTGGCTTGCCAGCCACCTGCTGCAGGGCACGCCGGCACCACTGCACGCGGCCCTGCTGCTGACGCTGTGGGTGCTGCTCAGCGGCGCCTTGCACCTGGACGGCCTGGCGGACAGCGCCGATGCCTGGCTGGGCGGCTTCGGCGATCGCGAGCGCACGCTGCAGATCATGAAGGACCCACGCAGCGGACCGATTGCGGTGGTGACCCTGGTGCTGGTGCTGCTGCTGAAGTTCTGCGCGCTGTGGGTGCTGGTCGAGCGTGGCGTGGGCGCGCTGCTGGTACTGGCGCCGGTGGTGGGGCGGGCGGCGATGCTCGGCTTGTTCCTCGCCACCCCCTACGTGCGCAAGGGCGGCCTGGGCCAAGCGTTGGCCGAACACTTGCCGCGGCGTGCCGCGATTTGGGTGCTGCTGGCCAGCCTGCTGGCGTGCCTGGTGCTGGGCGGATGGAGCGTGGCCTGGGTGCTGCTTGGCGCGTTTGGGGTGTTCTGCTGGCTGCGGCGGCTGATGTGCCAGCGCCTGGGCGGGAGCACCGGGGATACGGCCGGGGCGTTGCTGGAGCTGCTTGAACTCACGGTGTTGCTGGGGCTGGCGCTGATGCCTTGAGCCCGCAGCGGCTGGTCATTTTCAGCAACGCATCAGTCCCCCTTGCCGCGGCCTTGCGCGGGTATCCTCGGCCTCCTTCCCAATCGGCCAAGGAGGCCATGCCATGCACCGCTTGATGCTTGTCGCCTTGTTGATGTTGATTTCGCCGCTGGCCAGCGCCGCAGACCTCATCGACTTCTGGAACACCCCCCGCCACGGTGGCAACAGCTTCAACCGCCTGCCGCCTGATCAGGCCTATTTCGAAGCCCTGCGTGGGTACGGCGCCACTTGGGTGCGGTTGTCCTACGATAAATGGCAGCCGGCGCAGCGCGATGTTCTGCTGGGCGATGCCGACCATTACCATGGCCTTGCCAAGGCGGACCTGCAACGCCTGCGCGAGGCCCTCGACCGTGCCCATCAGGCAGGGCTCAAGGTGGTCATTGCGCCGCTGTCACTGCCGGGCATGCGCTGGTCGCAGAACAACCAGGGCCAGTTCGACGACCGTTTGTGGCAGGACAAACGCTACTGGTCACAGGCCGCCGCGTTCTGGCGCGACCTGGCCGGCGAGCTGAAGGATCATCCGGCCATCGTCGCCTACAACCTGATCAACGAACCGGCCCCAGAGAAGCACGGCGGCCTGGCCGAACATGCGTCGGCGCAGCAGATGCGGGCGTGGTACGAGCAAGCCCGGGGCAGTGCGCGCGACTTGCCGGCGCTGTACCGCCAGCTGCTGGCAGCCATTCGCGAAGTGGACCCTCACACCCCGGTCATGGTCGACGCTGGCTGGTACGCCGGCGCCGATGCGTTCAGCTACTGGCCCGAGGCGCTTGCGGACCAACGCGTGCTCTACAGCGTGCACATGTACGAGCCCTATGCTGCCACCAGCGCGCCGAACATGACGCGCCAGCCGCCGCTTGCCTATCCTGGCCCGGTGCCCTTCGCCGGGCAGCGCCAGCACTGGGATGGCCAGCGCGTCGCCGAGTACCTTGCCAAGCCTGTGGCGTGGGTGGATGCGATGAAGGTGCCGCGTTCACGGCTGGTTGTCGGCGAATTCGGCTGCATGCGGCGTTTGGCGGGGTGTCGGCAGTACCTGGAGGACGTGCTCACGGTGCTGGAGCGCGAGCGGCTGCATTGGGCCTTCTACAGCTTTCGTGAAGACAGCTGGGATGGCATGGATTACGAACTCGGCTCGGCCAAGGTGCCATGGCGCTATTGGCAGGCCATCGAGCAAGGCACCCCGGACCCCTTGCCCCGCCGCGCAACCGTCGAGTTCGAGCCGATCCGGCAGCGCCTGGCACCCTGAAATTTCTTGCAACATCCAAGTTGCGGGTATATACACGTATCCATGTTGACCAGTGAATGCATCTGCACCCATTTGCGTCGCGCCGCCCGTGGGGTGAGCCGGCATTACGACGAGGCTCTTGCCGGCTTCGGCATCAATGTCGCCCAGTTTTCCCTGCTGCGCCACCTGCAGCGGCTCGACCGCCCCAGTATCACCACCCTGGCCGAGGCCATGGGCCTGGAGCGCAGCACCCTGGGCCGCAACCTGCGGGTGCTGGAAGCCGAGGGCCTGGTGGCATTGGCCGACGGTGACGACCAGCGCAACCGCGTGGTGCTGCTGACCGAGGCGGGCGCTGCGCGCCTGCAGGTGGCGTACCCCGCTTGGGAGCTGGCGCAGCAGGCATTGGTCGAGCACCTGGGCGAAGGGCCGCGCGATGAACTGGTGCGGCTGCTGGAGCGGCTGGCCTGATCGACCACGATTAAACGCGGGTATATACCCGCATAAACCTTGCGATGTGCTGGAGATAACGACAATGACTTCGGTGTGGCGAACCAGCGGGTGGGTTCTGGTCGGGGCGGCATTGATCCTCGCCCTGTCACTGGGTGTCCGGCATGGCTTCGGCCTGTTCCTGGCGCCGATGAGCGCCGATTTCGGCTGGGGCCGCGAGGTGTTCGCCTTCGCCATCGCCCTGCAGAACCTGATCTGGGGCCTGGCCCAGCCCTTTGCCGGTGCGCTGGCTGACCGTCTTGGCGCGGCGCGGGTGGTGATCATCGGCGGCATTCTCTACGCCGCTGGCCTGTTGCTGATGAGTACCGCCGATTCGGCCTGGTCACTGTCGCTCAGTGCGGGCCTGCTGATTGGCATCGGCCTGTCCGGCACCTCGTTCTCGGTGATCCTGGGCGTGGTGGGCCGCGCGGTGCCGGCGGAAAAACGCAGCATGGGCATGGGCATCGCCAGCGCCGCGGGCTCCTTCGGCCAGTTCGCCACGCTCCCCGGCACCCTGGGCTTGATCGAATGGCTGGGGTGGTCGGCCGCCTTGCTGGTGCTGGGCTTGCTGGTCGCCTTGATCGTGCCCTTGGTCAGCATGCTCAAGGATCGCCCGCTGCCCAGCCATGGCGTCGAGCAGACGCTGGGCCAGGCCCTGCGCGAGGCGTGCTCGCATTCCGGCTTCTGGCTGCTGGCCCTGGGCTTTTTCGTGTGTGGCTTCCAGGTGGTATTCATCGGTGTGCACCTGCCGGCCTACCTGGTCGACCAGCATCTGCCGGCAACTACCGGCACCACGGTGCTGGCGCTGGTGGGGCTGTTCAATATCGTTGGCACCTATACCGCTGGCTGGCTCGGTGGGCGGATGTCCAAGCCACGCCTGCTGACGGCGTTGTACCTGCTGCGGGCGGTGGTGATCGGCTTGTTCCTGTGGGTGCCGGTGAGTGCGGTCAGCGCCTATCTGTTCGGCATCGCCATGGGGCTGCTGTGGCTGTCTACCGTGCCGTTGACCAACGGCACCGTGGCCACGCTGTTCGGTGTGCGCAACCTGTCCATGCTCGGTGGCATCGTGTTCCTGTTCCACCAGTTGGGCGCCTTCCTGGGCGGCTGGTTGGGGGGGGTGGTGTATGACCAGACTGGCAACTATGACCTGGTCTGGCAGATCTCGATCCTGCTCAGCCTGCTGGCGGCTGCGCTCAACTGGCCGGTGCGCGAGCGCCCGGTGGCGCGCCTGCAGGCGCAAGCCGCATGAACCGGCACCTGGCCCGCGGGCTGCTGCTGGTGGCCGCGGCGTTAGTGGTGGCGCTGGTGTGGTGGGGTTGGCACCGTGGCGGCTTGGCGTTGATGCAACTGGGCATGGGTGTTTGTTAAGCGCTACCCTGCAAGTTCAAGCAATTGTCTAGCGGGAGAACCTGACGATGCGTGCACATTGGTTGACGATGCCGTTGCTGGCGTTGCTGGCGGCCACTTCGAGCTGGGCGGCCGAGTGCCCGGCGCTGTTGCAGAGCAGCTTGCCCGAGCTGCGGGGCAAGGAGCAGGTCGACCTGTGCCAGCGCTTTGCGGGCAAGCCGCTGGTGGTGATCAATACGGCGAGCTATTGCGGGTTTGCGCCGCAGTTCGAGGGGCTTGAGGCGACCTACAAGGAGTACCACGGGCAGGGGCTGGAGATGCTGGGTGTGCCTTCGAATGACTTCAAGCAGGAAGATGCCGACGCGCAGAAGACGGCCAAGGTTTGCTATGCCAATTATGGTGTGACCTTCACCATGACCAAGGCGCAGGCGGTGCGGGGCAAGGATGCGATTCCATTGTTCGTGGAGCTGGCGCATCAGAGTAGTGCGCCGAAGTGGAATTTCTACAAGTACGTGGTCGATCGCAAGGGCAAGGTCATCGGCAACTTCTCAAGCCTGACCAAGCCGGATGATCCAGCGTTCCGCTCAGCTATCGAGAAGGCGATCGCCTCCCACCCTTGAGCATCCAAGTCGATTGCTCTTGCTCTTGCCGTTGCTTTTGCTCTTCATGCGCGCAAGTTCAGGCGCCACAGATTGCGACTTCAGGAGGCCGAACGGAGGTCATGCGGAGGGAGGCGACGGGCATGGATGCCCGTCGAGCGCTGAGGCCCCATGGATGGGGCCTGCAGCGCGTACTCCCGGGAGCATGACCGCAGAGAGGGAACCCCGGAGCGAAGCGGAGGGGCCGGATGATGGGAGCGGGCGGTTTTTGGTTACTTTTTGCCAAGACAAAAAGTAACCCGCCGTAAGGGCGGAAGGGTGATTATGCGCCGCCTTGGTAAATGGATATTCACTCGCTCCAAAAGCCAAAAGCCAAAAGCCAAAAGCCAAAAGCCAAAGGCCAAAGGCCCTAAAAGCTCAGGTGGTGGTGCTGAAGTGCTCATGCATATCCGAAATCAATAGCGACGCTTACTCACCTTTCCGCCCTTACGGCGGGTCACTTTTTGTCTTGGCAAAAAGTAACCAAAAACCGCCTGCTCCCATCATCCGGCCCCTGCGCTACGCTCCGGGGTTCCCTCGCTCCGGCCTTGCTCCCGGGAGTACGCGCTGCAGGCCCCATCCATGGGGCCTCAGCGCTCGACGGGCATCCATGCCCGTCGCCTCCCTCCGCAAGTCCTCCGCTCGGCCTCCTGAAGTCGCGATCTGTGTCGCCTGGACTTGCGCGCACGAAAAGCAAAAGCAAAGGCAAAGGCAAAAGCGAAAGCGAAAGCAACGGCAAGAGCAACGGCGAGAGCAGGGGAGGGGTTAGTGAGGATGGACTGTAAGTGCCACCAATCGAATCACCACCGGCCGGACCATCAGTACGCAGATGAATGCCACCGGCATAGCAAGTTGGTAAGCCTTGAGCACGTTATTCAAATACTGCGCATCCACGCCCGCATTGGCAGCGGTAATCACGAAGCACATCAACAACGCCATGATCGATGACATATACAACGCAAACACGTAGGGCGTGGCGCTAGGGCGCAATTTGCGCCGGCTGCGCGGCTGGGACAGGTCGCTCATGCAAACTCCTGGAAAATGGCTGGAAGCGCAGGTTATCAAGCCGGCAGTCGACACCTGTAGACCGGTAACGGTGAGTTCTTTATAAAGAGATTCTTACGAATCCCAAGGCTCGCCATGGACCTGCTCAACACCATCCGCAGCTTCATCAAGGTCGTCGAAGCCGGCAGCATTGCCGCCGGCGCCCGCACCCTCGGCCTCAGCCCGGCCGCGGTCAGCCAGAACCTCGCACGGCTCGAAAGCCACCTGCAGGTGCGGCTGCTCAGCCGCACCACCCGCAGCATGGCCCTCACGCCGGCAGGCGCGCAGTATTACGAACGTGTCCGGCATATCGAACGCGACCTCCTGCAGGCCGAGCAAGCCATCACCACGCCCGACAGCGAACCCCAGGGGCGCCTGTGCATTGCCTCCACCTCGGCATTTGGCCGCCATGTCCTCGCTCCGTTGATCCCAGGCTTCAGCGCCCGCTACCCCTTGCTTTCGATAGAGTTGGTAACGACTGACCGACGCGTCAACCACGCCCGCGAAGACGTCGACATCAGCCTGCGCATCACCCCACAGCTGGAAGACCATCTGCTCGCACGGCACATCGCCCGCGTCCCGTTCATCTGCTGTGCATCCCCAGGCTACCTGGCGCAGGCGGGCCTGCCAGCCACACCAGAGGCGCTGCGTGAGCACCGCTGCCTGGTGTTCCGCTACCCGGTGGACGGCCGCTTCCTGCGCTGGGGCTTCGTGCGCGATGGCCTGCGCTTCGATGCGCAGTTCGGCACGGTGCTGATCAGCGACGACATCGACGCCCTGACCCAGATGGCGCTCAACGATGGTGGCATCACTCGGCTTGCCGAATTCGTGGTCCGGCCACATCTGGCCACCGGCGCACTGGTGCCGCTGTTCGAGTACAGCGAGCAGGGGCAGGCCTACGCCCAGACCGAGCCGATGGATATCTACCTGTGCCTGGCAGACCGTTTTGCCCTGACGCCCAAGACGCGCGCCTTCATGGATTACCTGCACGAAGCATTGGGCGAAACCTGGCAGGTGCAGGCATGAAAAAACCGCCACGAGGGCGGTTTTTCATACAGCAGGTACGAATCAGAAACGGTAGGTGAGGGAAGCACCGATACCGTGAGCGCTGTTCTCGTACTTGGCCTGGTAACGGCCCTTGGTCGGGCTGGCCAGGTTGACCTTGGTGTCCTCTTCCCACAGGTAGGAGTAGGCCACGTCGATGGTCATGTCGTCGGTTGGGCTGTAGCCGGCACCGAAGCTGATTGCCTTGCGATCACCCGTAGGGATGCGCGGCGAACGGTCGTGGTTGTTGGTCGGCGACTGGTCGACGGAGAAGCCGGTACGCAGTACCCACTCCTTGTTGACCTTGTAGGACGCGCCAATGGCGTGGGCCCAGGTGTCATGCCAGTTCTGCTCTTCGGTGATGGTGCCGAACTGGCCCACCAGCGGAGCGGGTACATCGTTGTTGACAGTGATGTCCTTCAGGCGGCTCCAACGCGTCCAGGTGCTGCCTGCGTACAGGGTCCACTGGTCATCCAGCTCGTGGGTAACCGAGAAGTCCACCGACTCCGGGGTCTTGATCTTCAGCGTGGCGTCGAACTTGCTGCCGCTGAACGGCCCGATCAGGGCGTTGTTGACCTTGGTGTTGCCTTCGAGCTTGTAGTCGACCATCGAGTGGTAGGTCAGGCCGACGCGGGTACGGTCGGTGGCCTGAACCAGGATGCCGATGTTGTAGCCCACGGCAGTGTCGTCGCCCTTGATCTTCACTTCGCCATCATTGAAGCCAGGAGAACGCGGGTTGATGGTGTTCGACCCCAGCTCGCCCTTGATCTTGTTGATGGTCGGGCCGAAACCGATCGACACCTTGTCGTTGAAGGCGTAGCTGACGGTTGGCTGGAAGGTGATGACCTCGACGTGGCTCTTCTTGCCCCAGTAGCGTGCGGCGTCGCCGCTGCCGTAGTCAGTGACCAGGCCGAAGGGCACGTAGACGCCGAAACCGACGCTCCAGTGCTCATCGATCGGCTTGACGTAGTAGCCCATCGGTACCCCCACCGTTGGCACCATGTCACCGTCGGTTTCACCCGGCAGTGGGCTGCTGCCCGGGCCCGAAATATCGGTCTTGGCGATAATGGCTGCGCCCCCCACGGTCACTTCCTGGCGCTTCAGGCGAGACATGCCGGCAGGGTTGCCATACACCGTGCTGGCATCATCGGCAGCGGAAGAACGACCCGCGAAACCTGTCCCCATGCCGCTGATGCTCTGTTCGTTGAGGGCAAAGCCGGCAGCGAACAGTTGGCTGGAAGCGAGAGCAACGGCAACGCCGAGGGAGGTTTTGAGCATTACTTTTTTCATTATTAGAAACTCCTTGGGATCTCCGGGGCGAAAAGCTACCAACAAATCACGCTCTGCGCTATAGCCTGTATCACAGGAGATAGAGCGGTTTTGTAGGACAATCCGACCAAAATTCCTTTTTTTCCGGTAATACTGTAGGACAGTTCTCAAGATACCTCTGGCAATTTCTGAGCAATGCACAGTTGCCAGGCTTGGGTGAAGTCGCGCAGGCGACCCTGAGGGTGAAAAATCTGACGCCAGATGCGCGCCTGGCCCAACAGGTCGTCGGCGTCAGGCAACGCGGTCGCCTGGGCTTCGATGAGCATCCAGGCAATGGCGGTGGCGTAGCGCAAATTGACCGCGAGTTCCAGGTGCGGGCCGCCCAGGAAGGCGTGCTGGCTCGCCAGGCCGCGGACCAGGCTGGCAAGTTCCGGGTCACGCGCGAGGAAGTCGTCCCACACCGCCTGATGCCGGCTTTCGCCAATGCGATAGAGGCCGTGCCCCCGGCGGTCGTGCAGCGCCGAGCCGAGCGCCGACTGGCTGGCCGCAATCCCCAATAGCAGGGCTTCGGCACTGGCGCAATGACGATTCAGGTAGACCAGGGTCGGTCGGATCACATACTGACACAATTCATTCGCCGCGATACCCATGATGCCCTCGAGCAGTAAGGGGCCGACGGGCGCTGGAGCTTGGCAGCTGGTGAATGATCAGGCCCGCCGGAAGCGGATCGGACCGCTCGAGTTGAAGTGTAGTGTGATAAGCGTGATGTAAAGAGCTGTTTTTAAATCGATTGCTGCCTGAGGTCGGAAGCCATATGCCTTGCGGCAATTAGGCCAAGAACCATCAGGCAGCTCGCCGAGGCCGGCATTCAATGGCTGAATGCCCTGGCATTCACCGCTCACGCGGTGAGCGACTGGCGCGTCCGGGCGATCACCGCCTGCAGCGGTTCCGAGCGGGTGTACTGCTCGGGATACAGGCGTTCGGTGTGGCAGGCGACGCCGTGTTCGTCCACCAGGGTGAAGCTGAAGTTGCCCTTGCGTGGGGCAGTGATAAGGCACTTCAACGGCGAGAAGGCCTGGGAGAGGGTGCCAATGGCAGCCTGAATCTGATGATGGGTATGCATATTGTTGGAGGTTCCTGCTTTAAACACGGGGGATATGATCCGTGCATGATAGAAACGTTCCAGTGACGCCTTTATTAAGGGACGAACGAACCTGACTGGAACAAAGCAGCCAGAGAGAGCGCAATCAAATGTGGGCGCTTGGGCTGACTGGTAGGTACTTCAGAGGGCAGGCAGCATTCCGGGGCCAAGGTTCTAGGCCGGTCGGTATGGAATCCTGATCAATCTGTCACGTGATTCGTGCTTGAACAGCGCGTTGGCTGGCGAGTGAATCATCGAAAGGGCCGGTCCTGGTTTCAGCAGTTGCTCTTGGGGGGAGCAGGTCTGCAAGGACGCTTCTGGCCAGAATTGACTTTCAGCTTGGTACTAACGAGGCGCACCTTACCGGAACGCGTGGGGCTTTGCAAGCCTTTGCACGTTTCTTCAGGCGAGCCGCGCAGTATGGCGTGTCTTTGCCCACGTGGGAAGAGGGGCAAGTGGCCTCCAAATGGCCCGATGTACCGATTTCGTGCATCCGAATGCAGGTTTTTGGTGCACTTGTGCACATTCGAGGCGCGACTTGTAACAGCCCGGCAACAGCGCCCGATACGCTCGCCAATGACTTGACTGGCACCTTAAGTCAATGAAAAAAAACACTAATTTTTACTGGTGAAAAAATCGTCAGTTTGACTGCAAGCCCCATTTCATAGGGGTTTGCAGGGTCCTTAGGGAGGTTGTCCACCGAGTTATCCACAGGAACTGTGGATTGTCCCGAGCGCTTGCTCTAGGACGGGCGTGCCAGCAAAACGGAGAACTGTCCGACAATCGACAGGCACCTGCCGACTGCCCAGTCACCTGTTTGAAAACGTCAAGAAAAGATCAGTGAAATTTTTTTTCAATCCTCCAGAAATCGACAGGCCATGCCGTGCAAAAAAGGGTAGAGTGGCGCGCCTTTCGAGTTGCCCTGTCTGTTGCTCATGAAGTTTCGCGGTAAACACCTCGCCAGCCCCGCCGTTTCGACGTCTGCCCCCACGCCCAAACGCTTTTCATTGAAAGTGGCCTTGTGGCTGCTCGACAGCCCGCGCCTGGCCGACAAGCGCCAGGTCAAGCACCTGGCCGGGCGCCTGCTCAAGCAGCCGGCGCGCCAAGGCGTGGTCGAGGCCCAGAGCCGCCTGGGGCAGATGCTCTGCCGCGAGTGCGGCAATGCCCGTGACCGGCGCATCGGCCATGACCTGCTGCGCCAGGCGGCGCGGGCCGGGGACCGGCGGGCGCAGCTGGAATACGCTCGCCTGTGCCAGGCCAGCGAGCCGGAGCAGGCGTCGGACCAGGCAGGCTGATAAGCTGCAGGCAATTTGCAACAGACCGTCGGGGTAAGCATGGCAGTGGATCTGACCAGCATTCTGCTGGGCTTGGTGGCAGGCGCCTTGCCGTGCCTGGGGTGGCTCATGCACGTGCAGCGTCGCCAGGGCGCCCGGCAGGGCGAGCAGGCCCTGCTCCAAGAGCGTCTCAATGGCGCCCTGCTGGCCCAGGCGGGCCTGCAGGCGCAGCTGGAGGCCAGCCGTGACGAGGTCAGCGACCTGAGCGAGGCCAACACCGTCAAGCAGACCCAGCTCGCCGCCCAGGGCCGTGAGCTGGAGCTGCTGCAGGTCGACCGCGACAACGCCCGTGACGCCGCCCACGCCTGGCACCTGGAGCGCGCCAGCCGCGAAGCCGAATTGCGCCGCCTGGAGGCCCAATGCGCGCGCCTGGAAGCCGAACTGCGCGAGCAACAGGACAGCCACCAGCAGCGCCTGGAAGACCTGCAGGAAGCCCGCGACACCCTGCGTGCGCAATTCGCCGACCTGGCCACGAAAATCTTCGACGAGCGCGAGCAGCGCTTCGCCCAGACCAGCCAGCAGCACCTGGGCCAGTTGCTCGACCCGCTCAAGGAACGCATCCAGGCCTTCGAAAAGCGCGTCGAGGAGAGCTACCAGCAAGAGGCCCGCGAGCGTTTCTCCTTGGGCAAGGAGCTCGAACGCCTGCAGCAACTGAACCTGCGCCTGTCCGACGAAGCCACCAACCTTACCCAGGCGCTCAAGGGCCAGAAGACCCAAGGCAACTGGGGCGAGCTGATCCTTGAGCGGGTGCTGGAGCATGCCGGCCTCGAGAAGGGCCGCGAGTACCAGACCCAGGTCAGCCTCAAGAGCGCCGACGGCGAGCGCTTCCAGCCCGACGTGCTGATCATGCTGCCCGGCGACAGGCAGGTGGTGGTCGATGCCAAGGTCAGCCTCACCGCCTATCAGCAGTACGTCAGCGGCAACGATGAAAGCGCCCTGAAGCAGCACGTGCAGTCGCTGCGCAGCCACGTCAAAGGCCTGTCGAGCAAGGACTACAACCGCCTCGAAGGCCTGCACAGCCTGGACTTCGTACTGTTGTTCGTGCCCATCGAGGCGGCTTTTTCAGCCGCCTTGCAGGCCGAGCCGAACCTGTTCCAGGAGGCCTTCGACCGGCAGATCGTGATCGTCAGCCCGACCACCTTGCTGGCCACCTTGCGGGTGATCGACAGCCTGTGGAAGCAGGAACGCCAGGGCCAGAACGCCCGCGAGATCGCCGAGCGCGCCGGTTGGCTGTACGACAAGTTCGTGCTGTTCATCCAGGATCTGGACGAGCTGGGCGCGCGCCTGCAGCAGGTCGACAAGGCCTACGCCGCGGCGCGCAACAAGCTGTGCGAAGGGCGCGGCAACCTGGTCAGCCGCAGCGAGCAGCTCAAGCTGCTTGGCGCCCGGGCCAGCAAGAGCCTGCCGGCCGACTTGCTGGAGCGGGCCTTGTCCGACGATGCCCCGGCCGATGCCGCCCTTACTGCACCAGGCTCAGATGGCGATTGAGCAGGGCGCGCAGGGCCGCCGGCTTGACCGGCTTGGCCAGGTAGTCCAGGCCTGCGGCATGCACCGTGGCCAGGGTTTCCTTGCTGCCATCGGCACTGATCACCACCCCCGGCACCGGCTCGCCCAGGCGCGTGCGTAGCCAGCCCATCAGCCCGGTGCCGGTCTCGCCGTCATCCAGGTGGTAGTCCACCAGCGCCAGGTGCGGGCGCATGCCCTTGGCCAGCAGCGCCTCGCATTCGGCGCGGTTGCGCGCGGTCCACACCTGGCAACCCCAGCGGCTGAGCAGGCTGTTCATGCCAATCAGGATGCTGTCTTCGTTGTCCACGCACAGCACCTGCAGGCCGGCCAGCGGCTGGCTGGCCTGCTCCACGGGCGCCGCAGGCGCAGCCGCGGCCTGGCGGGCGATCGGCACATTGACGCGGAACACCGTGCCCTTGCCCGGCCATGAACGCACTTCGAGGCGGTGGCCGAGCACCCGGCACAGGCCGTCGGCAATCGCCAGGCCCAGGCCCAGGCCTTTTTCGGCGCGGGTCTGGTGGCTGTCCAGGCGCTTGAACTCCTGGAAGATCACCTGCAGCTTGTCGTCGGCGATGCCCGGGCCACGGTCCCACACCTCCAGCCACAGGTGCTCGCCCTGGCGACGAACGCCCAGCAGGATCGGGCTCTTGCCGTAGCGCAGGGCGTTGGTGAGGAAGTTCTGCAGCACCCGGCGCAGCAGTTTCATGTCGCTGTCGATGCGCAGGTGGCTGCCGCGCAGGCGGAATTCCAGGCCCTTTTCCGCTGCCAGCACCTTGAATTCGGCGCCCAGGGTGTCGAACAGCTCATTGAGCGCGAACGGCTTGGCGTCCGGGGTGATCTTGCCGTTTTCCAGGCGCGAGATGTCCAGCAGGTCGCTGATCAGTTCTTCGGCCGAGCGCAGCGAGCTGTCCATGTGCTGGACCAGCTGCTGGGCCTCCTCGTTCATGCCTTCGGCCTGCTGCGACAGGGCGGCGGAGAACAGCCGTGCGGCATTGAGCGGTTGCATCAGGTCGTGGCTGACGGCCGCCAGGAAGCGGGTCTTGGACTTGCTGACCGCCTCGGCCTGGCTCTTGGCCTCCGACAGCGCCTGGTTCAGTTGCGACAGTTCGTGGGTACGCTCGGCTACGCGCTGCTCCAGCCCTTCGTTGGAGTCGCGCAGGGCCTGCTCCGCCTCGCGGAACGGGGTGATGTCGGTGAAGCTCATGACGAAGCCGCCGCCGGGCATCGGGTTGCCGATCAGCTCGATCACCCGGCCATTGGGGAACAGCCGCTCGGAGGAATGGGCGCGGCCCTGGCGCATCCAGTGCAGCCGGCGCGCCACGTGCACCTGGGCCTCGCCCGGGCCGCACAGGCCGCGTTCGGCGTTGTAGCGGATGATGTCGGCGATCGGCCGGCCGACGCTGATCAGCCCGTCGGGGTAGTTGAACAGCTCCAGGTAGCGGCGGTTCCAGGCCACCAGGTGCAGGTTCTGGTCGACCACGCTGATGCCCTGGTTGATGTTCTCGATGGCCCCTTGCAGCAGCGCGCGGTTGAACTGCAGCACCTCGCTGGCTTCATCGGCGATGCGCACCACGTCTTCGAGCTGCATGTCGCGGCCCTCGATGGCGGCCTTGACCACGGCGCGGGTCGAGGAGGTGCCGAGCACACCGGCCAGCAGCCGCTCGGTGTGCTCGATCCAGTCGCCGTCGGCGTTCTGGTTGGGGTTGAAGCCCTTGCCCTGGCGGTAGGCGAAGCGGATGAAGCTCTGCCGCGCACGTTCTTCGCCGACGAAGCGCGAGGCCAGGGTCAGCAGGTCGTCGATCTGCACCGCCAGCAGCGGCTTGCTGCTGGGGCGGGCGCTGGTCTGCTGGCCGATGAAGCGCCCGGCCTGCCAGTGCTCGGAGACGCGGGTGCGCGAGAGCATCGACACCCAGGCGAACAGGGTGAAGTTGCCGGCCAGCGACAGCACCACGCCTTGGGTCAGCGGGGTGATCGGCAGGTTCAGCGGGTTGCCGTGCAGCCACGAAAGGCCCGGGAACAGCTCCAGCGGCCAGCCCAGGCTGTGGGCGGTAATGGGCAACACCAGGGTGTAGAACCAGAGGAAGATGCCCGCCGCGAGGCCTGCGAACACGCCGCGGCGGTTGGCCTGCTTCCAGTACAGCGCGCCGAGCATGGCCGGGGTGAGCTGGGTGACTGCGGCGAAGGCGATCTGGCCGATGGTCGCAAGGCTTGCGGTGGAGCCGAGCAGGCGATAGCTGACATAGGCCAGCAGCAGGATGACCACGATGGTCACCCGGCGTACCGACAGCATCCAGTGGCGGAATGCCTCGAACGGCCGCTCGGCGTTGTTGCGCCGTAGCAGCCAGGGCAGCAGCATGTCGTTGGAGACCATGGTCGACAGCGCCACGGCCTCGACGATGACCATGCCGGTGGCGGCCGAGGCGCCGCCGATGAAGGCCAGCAGCGCCAGGCTCGGGTGCGCCTCGGCCAGTGGCAGGCTGATCACGAACGAGTCGGAAATCACCGTGCCCGGCAGCAGCATCTGCCCGGCCAGGGCAATCGGCACCACGAACAGCGCGGCCAGGGCCAGGTACATCGGGAACACCCAGCGCGCCAGGCGCATGTCCTGCGGCTCGATGTTCTCCACCACGGTCACGTGGAATTGGCGCGGCAGGCAGATGATCGCCATCATCGCCACGGCGGTCTGCACCACCATCGACGGCCAGTTGATGGTTTCCTGCCAGTAGCTCTCCAGGTGTATCGACTGGCGTGCCTGGGTGAACAGGTCGTCAAAGCCGTCGTACAGGTTGAACACCACGAACACGCCGACGGCGAGGAAGGCCAGCAGCTTGATCATCGATTCGAAGGCGATCGCCAGGACCATGCCGCGGTGGTGCTCGGTGACGTCCAGGCTGCGCGTGCCGAAGACGATGGCGAACAGCGCCAGCACCAGCGACACCACCAGCGCGGTGTCCTGCACGCGGGTGCCGGTGGCGTCGGCATTGGCGCCGATCAGCAGGTTGACGCCGAGCACGATGCCTTTGAGCTGCAAAGCGATGTAGGGCAGCACGCCAACCAGGCAGATCAGCGCCACCACCACCGCCAGGGTCTGCGACTTGCCATAGCGCGCGGCAATGAAGTCGGCGATCGAGGTGATGTTCTGCTGCTTGCTGATCAGCACCATCTTCTGCAGCACCCAGGGCGCGAAGATCAGCAGCAGGATGGGCCCCAGGTAGATCGGCAAAAACGCCCACAGCTGTTCGGCGGCCTGGCCGACCGCGCCGAAGAAGGTCCAGCTGGTGCAGTACACCGCCAGCGACAGGCTGTACACCCACGCACGCAGGCGCGGCGGCAACGGCGTGCTGCGGCGGTCGCCGTAGAAGGCGATGGCGAACATGATGGCCATATAGGCCAGGGCGACCACGGCGATCAGCCCGCTGGACAACGACATGAAAACTCCGGAGCAAAAAAAGGTAACGCGGTCCCGATCAGTCAGTCTGGCACGCGGGCGCCGGTTCGTCAGCGCCGACGATGGTTGTAGGCACGGCTTCAGCCAGCGCAGGCTACATCAATTGCGTCGCGTACCCAGCCAGTAGAACACCCCCGCCAGCAGCACCGACATCACCAATAGATAGAAGATCACCCCCGGCCACCACAGCCCCAGGGCAAACCCGACCATCACCGGCCCCAGCGCCGCCCCCAGGTTGGACAAGTTCTGCGCCCCGTAATACACCCCGCGCAGATGCTCCGGGGCAATCAGGTCGATGAACATGTACTCGGCAGGAATCACGATGATCTCGCCCAGGGTGAACACCAGCATCGCCAGGCACCAGGCCAGCACCGACCCCGCCAGCGCAAAACCCAGCAGCCCGGCGATGAACAAGGCCATGCCGGCCATCAGCCAAGGCATCAGGCGCTGGCGGCTGATGCGCTTGCCGATCAGGTACTGCAGGGCGATCACCGTCACGGCATTGGTGGTTACCAGGTAACCCACCAGGCGCGCCGCCTCGCTGGCACTGGTGGTCACCACCAGGTACTGCGACAGGTAGGCGGTGAACTGCCCGAACACCACCGCGCTGAGCACGCCGCCGAGGGTGAAGCACACCAGCCGCCGATCGCCTGCCAGGCCCAGCGCCACCTGGGCGAAGCCGGCTCCGGCCTGTGCGGGCGGGGCCTGCAGCCCGCGATCACCCAGGCGCCAGTAGGCCAGGCACATGCCCAGGCCGATCAGCGCGGAGGCGATAAAAGGCAGGTGTTCGTCCATCTCCAGCATGGCAACCCCCAGCAGCGGGCCGACGGCATAGCCGACGTTGCTCAGGGTGTACTTGATGGCGAACACCTCGGCGCGCCGCTCCACCGGCAGCAGCGCGCAGAAGCCAGCCTTGGCGGCGATGTCGACCACGGCCAGGGTCAGGTTGATCAGCACCAGGCAGAGGAAGAACAGCAGCGCCGAGCGGCTGGCGATGGCGGCGGCGAAGGCCAGGGCGAACAGCAGCGTGCTGGCGCTGATCAGGCTGTGGTTGTGCAGGGTGTCGACCAGGTGCCCGCCATACAGGCTCAGCAGCGAGGCAACGATCAGGGCGCCGCCGATCAGCAGGCCGATGTGGCCGACCGAGAGCTGGAAGGTGTCGGCCAGGTAGACCACCAGGTAGGGCAGGGTGAGCGCGCGGGCCAGGGTCAGGATGAAGGTGGTGGCCAGCAGCAGGCGTACCGCTGGGGGGTAGTGCTTGAGGGCGGCGAGCATTGCCACATCCTTGTTGTGGGAGGTTGCCGATGCTGAGCATAAGACATGGGCGGCTGCTGCGCAGCCCATCGCCGGCAAGCCGGCTCCCACAGGTGCTCCAGCACTTCAAAGGCTGTGGCCTGGCTGTGGGAGCCGGCTTGCCGGCGATGGGCGCGCCACGAAATCGGCGACCAGCGGAGGATTGACACCCCGCCACCCACGGGGAATACTCTCGGAAAATTCATATATATGTTTAGATAACAAGACGAGAGCGAGACCCATGCACCCATTGTCCGGTGATGCTCGACTGCCCCGCTACCAACAACTGCGCGACCACCTGGTCGAGCAGATTGCCAACAACCGCTGGCGCCCAGGCGAGGCGATCCCGACCGAGGCCGCGCTGGCCAGCGAATTCGACATGTCGGTCGGCACCGTGCGCAAGGCGGTCGACGTGCTGGTCGCCGAAGGCGTGCTGGAGCGCCAGCAGGGCCGTGGCACCTTCATACGCCGCCCACAGTTCCAGTCTTCGCTGTTCCGTTTCTTCCGCTTCGAGTCCGCCAATGGCGAACGGGTGATGCCGCAAAGCCGCATCCTCTCCATCGACCCCGTACCGGCGCCCTCTGCGGTAGCCCAGGCCCTGGGGCTGGCCGCCGAGGCCGAAGTCATCCGCATCGTCCGTACCCGTCTGCTCGGCGCACAACCGGTGCTGGCCGAGGAGATCTGGCTGCCGCGCCAGACCTTCCAGCCGCTGCTGGAGGTAGAGCTGCAGAGCAAGGGCCCGCTGCTGTATCCGATCTACGAGGAGCTGTGCGGCCAGGTGGTCGCCTACGCCGAAGAGACCCTGACCGCCGAAGCGGTCGACGCGGTGCATGGCCGCCTGTTGCAACTGCCGGCCGACAGCCCGGTGGTGGTGATCGAGCGTCTGGCCCGTGACTACGCCGGCAAACCACTGGAATGGCGCCGCTCGCGCGGCCATGCGCAGCACTTCCGCTACCGCATCGACATCCGCTGAGCCGCCGGCTTCGCCCTGTTTACCCGTCTGCGCCGTCCTGCCACGGCGCGGTGGCTTCGCCTGCCCGGTCGCCAGCGTGCCCAGAGCTTCAGCGCGCCCGGCCGTAACACCCACAATTAGAAGGATAACAATCATGTTCAGCTGGTATCGCCAGATCACTTCACGGGAACGCAAGACGTTCTGGGCCTGTTTCGGCGGCTGGTCGCTCGATGCGCTGGAAGTGCAGATGTTCGGCCTGGCCATCCCGGCGCTGATTGCCGCGTTCTCGCTGACCAAGGCCGATGCCGGCCTGATCAGCGGCCTGACCCTGGTCACGTCGGCCATCGGCGGCTGGCTCGGCGGCGCCCTGTCGGATCGATACGGGCGTGTGCGTACCCTGCAGTGGATGATCCTCTGGTTCTCCTTCTTCACCTTCCTCTCGGCGTTCGTCACCGGCTTCTACCCGCTGCTGTTCGTCAAGGCCATGCAAGGCTTCGGCATCGGTGGTGAATGGGCCGCAGGCGCGGTGCTGATGGCCGAGACCATCAACCCGAAATACCGCGGCAAGGTCATGGGCACGGTGCAGAGCGCCTGGGCCGTGGGTTGGGGCCTGGCGGTCGGGCTGTTCACGCTGATCTATTCGCTGGTGCCGGCGGACTACGCCTGGCGGGTGATGTTCTTCGTCGGCCTGCTGCCGTCGCTTTTGATCATCTGGGTGCGGCGCAACGTGCCGGAGCCCGACAGCTTCCAGCGCCGGCAGCAGGAAAAGGCCATCCCCGGCAGCTTCTTCAAGTCCATGGCCGGCATTTTCCGCCCCGAACTGTTGCGCGTGACCCTGCTCGGCGGCCTGCTGGGCCTGGGTGCCCACGGCGGCTACCACGCGGTGATGACCTGGCTGCCGACCTTCCTCAAGACCGAGCGCAACCTCTCGGTGCTGAACTCCGGTGGCTACCTTGCGGTGATCATCTTCGCCTTCTGGTGCGGCTGTGTGATCAGCGGCCTGCTGATCGACCGCATCGGCCGGCGCAAGAACATCCTGCTGTTCGCCCTGTGCTGCGTGCTGACCGTGCAGGCTTATGTGTTCTTCCCGCTGACCAACACGCAGATGCTGTTCCTCGGCTTCCCGCTGGGCTTTTTTGCCGCCGGCATCCCGGCCAGCCTCGGTTCGTTCTTCAACGAGCTGTACCCGGCCGACGTGCGCGGGGCAGGGGTCGGCTTCTGCTACAACTTCGGCCGCGTACTGTCGGCGGTGTTCCCGTTCCTGGTCGGGCACATGAGCGAATCCATGTCGCTGGGTAGCGCGATCGGCATCGACGCCGGCATCGCCTACGGCGTTGCCATGCTCGCCGCACTGTGCCTGCCGGAAACCCGCGGCCGCACCCTCGAAGCCACGCCGGCGCCGACCGTGGCCTGCGCTGCAGCCAAGTAACCTGGACCTTGTTTCGATTGAACATCATGCCCGACGCCACCGCTTCACCGATCACCGCCATCGACAGCCATGCCCACGTGTTCAGCCGCGGCTTGAACCTGGCCAGCGGGCGCCGCTACGCGCCGAACTACGACGCCCCGCTGGGCGACTACCTGGCCCAGCTGCAGGGCCACGGGTTCAGCCATGGCGTGCTGGTGCAGCCGAGTTTCCTGGGCACCGACAACCGCTACCTGCTCAGCGCCCTGCAGACCGCGCCGGGGCAGCTGCGCGGGGTGGTGATGCTCGAGCAGGACGTCGGTCGTGAGGCCCTGGACGACATGGCCCGCCTGGGGGTCAAGGGTGTGCGCTTGAACCTCATGGGCCAGGCCCTGCCTGACCTCACCGCTGCCCAGTGGCGGCCGTTGCTGGAGCGCATTGGCGAGCAGGGCTGGCACCTGGAGCTGCACCGCCAGGTGGCGGACATTCCAACCCTGGTGCGGGCGTTGGAGCCCTATGGCCTGGACCTTGTGATCGACCATTTCGGCCGGCCCGATGCTCGCCTTGGCCTGGGGCAGCCAGGGTTTGCCGAGTTGCTCACCCTCGGCGGCAAGGGCAAGGTCTGGGTGAAGGTGTCCGGCATCTATCGGCTGGAGGGCACGGTGCTGCAGAACCTGGCTTTCGCCCGCCAGGCACTGGGTGCGCTGGAGGCGCATTACGGCGCCGAGCGGCTGATGTGGGGCAGTGACTGGCCGCATACCCAGCATGAGGCGGCGGTGAGCTTTGCTGCGGTGGTCGAGCAGTTCGAGGCGCTGGGCTGTTCGGCTGAACTGCGCCGGGCGTTGCTGGTGGACACGGCGCGGGGGTTGTTCGGCTTTGGTTGATGTGGTGCCCTTGCTGGACCAATCGCCGGCAAGCCGGCTCCCACAGGGGCGCTGTTGTACTTGTGGGAGCCGGCTTGCCGGCGATTGGTCCGACTGACACGGCAGGGCTTTGCGGCTTGCCAGGGTTGGCCTTTCCCGTGCAGATTTGTGGCTTGCGGCGGCCTGCGTGCCTCCAACTACAAAAGTCACTCAGGAACAAGGACGATGAGTCACCCCTCGCAATTCACCTTGCTCGGCAAGCGGCGCTTCTTGCCGTTCTTCATCACCCAACTGCTGGGCGCGTTCAATGACAACCTGTTCAAGCAATCGCTGATCCTGGCGATCCTGTTCAAGCTCAGCCTCGGTGACGGCGACCGCTCGATCTGGGTCAACCTCTGTGCGCTGCTGTTCATCCTGCCGTTCTTCCTGTTCTCGGCGTTGGGTGGGCAGTTTGGCGAGAAGTACGCCAAGGACGCACTGATCCGCGCGATCAAGCTGGCCGAAATCGCCATCATGGCCGTGGGCGCGCTGGGCTTCGTCAGCGACCACCTGGCGTTGATGCTGGTGGCGCTGTTCGGCATGGGCACCCACTCGGCGCTGTTCGGCCCGGTGAAGTACTCGATCCTGCCCCAGGCCTTGCGCGAAGAGGAGCTGGTCGGCGGCAACGGCCTGGTGGAAATGGGCACCTTCCTGGCCATCCTCGCCGGTACCATCGGTGCCGGGGTGATGATGGCCAGCAGCAGCTACGCCACGGTGGTGGCAGGCGGCGTGGTCGGCACGGCGGTGCTCGGTTACCTCGCCAGCCGCTGGATCCCCCGCGCGGCGGCGGCATCGCCGCAGATGCGGCTGGACTGGAACATCTTCAAGCAGTCGTGGGTGATCCTGCACATGGGCCTGGGGCAGACCCCGGCGGTGTCGCGTTCGATCGTCGGCAACTCGTGGTTCTGGTTCCTCGGCGCCATCTACCTGACCCAGATACCGGCCTACGCCAAGGACTGGCTGCACGGTGACAGCACAGTCGTGACCCTGGTGCTGACCCTGTTCTCGGTGGGCATCGCGCTGGGCTCGCTGTTGTGCGAGCGCTTGAGCGGGCGCAAGGTGGAGATCGGCCTGGTGCCGTTCGGCTCGTTCGGCCTGACCCTGTTCGGGCTGCTCTGGTGGTGGCATTCCGGCGATGTGCCGGCGGCTGCAGCCCCGCACGACTGGCTGGCGCTGCTGGGCATGAGCCAGGCCTGGTGGATCCTGCTGTCGATCGTGGGCCTGGGCGTGTTCGGCGGCTTCTATATCGTGCCGCTGTACGCCCTGATCCAGGCACGCACCGCCGAAGACCAGCGTGCCCGGGTGATTGCCGCCAACAACATTCTCAATGCCTTGTTCATGGTGGTTTCGGCGATCCTGACCATGGTCCTGCTGGGGCTGGCCGATCTGAGCATCCCGCAGCTGTTCCTGGTGGTGTCGCTGCTCAACGTGCTGGTCAACGCCTACATCTTCAGGATCGTGCCCGAGTTCACCATGCGCTTCCTGATCTGGCTGCTCAGCCACTCGATGTACCGCGTGCAGCATCGCGACCTTGAGCGCATCCCCGACGAGGGCGCGGCGCTGCTGGTGTGCAACCATGTGTCGTTCGTCGATGCGCTGCTGCTTGGTGGGGCGATCCGCCGGCCGATCCGGTTCGTCATGTACTACAAGATCTACAACCTGCCAGTGCTCAACTTCGTGTTCCGCACGGCCGGCGCCATCCCGATTGCCGGGCGCAGTGAAGACCCGGCCACCTACGAGCGCGCCTTCGCCCGCATCGCCGAGTACCTGGCGGCGGGGGAGGTGGTGTGCATCTTCCCCGAAGGCAAGCTGACCGGTGATGGCGAGATCGATGTGTTCAAGGGGGGCGTCAGCCGCATTCTCGAAGAAACCCCGGTGCCAGTGATTCCGCTGGCGTTGCAGGGCTTGTGGGGCAGCTTCTTCAGTCGCGACCCTGGCAAGGGCTTTTTCAAACGGCTGTGGTCGCGGGTGACTATCGTCGCGGGCGCCGCCATCCCGGTGGAGGCGGCGCAACCGGAGTTGTTGCGCGAGCAGGTCAGCCGCCTGCGCGGCGACCTGCGTTAGGCGGGAGCCGTCAGCTGGCGCTGACTTTCAGGCCGATCAGGCCGGTGACGATCAGCGCCACGCTGGCCAGCCGAATCAGGGCCATGGATTCACCGAACAGGATGATGCCGGCGATCACCGTGCCCACTGCACCGACACCGGTCCAGATGGCGTAGGCGGTGCCCAGCGGCAGCTCTTTCATGGCCAGGCCCAGCAGGCCCAGGCTGATGACCATGGCGCCCACGGTGAGGATGGTCGGCAGGGGGCGGGTGAAGCCGTCGGTGTACTTGAGGCCGACCGCCCAGCCAACCTCGAACAGGCCGGCGAAGAACAGGATGATCCAGGACATGTGTGAGTCTCCATCGTTTCAATGATGGGGCCGTCCCCGGAGTGGTCACGCGGTGCGTCGTGAGGCCGTCCTCACAGTGGGCACTATAGTGCACATTTGGCGATTGCCGGGCAAGCCTGAGCTGGCCCTGTCGCCGGCAAGCCGGCTCCCCCAATCCCTGTGGGAGCCGGCTTGCCGGCGATAGGGCCTGAACAGCCAGCATCAATCCCGAGCGGGTTCCCCACCTTCCAATACACCCTCAGGCGCTTCCATCCGCCGAAACCAGGTCGACAGCAACGCCCCGGAAATATTGTGCCAGACGCTGAACAGCGCACTGGGCACCGCCGCCAGCGGCGAGAAATGCGCCGCCGCCAAGGCCGCCCCCAACCCCGAATTCTGCATGCCCACCTCCAGCGCCAGCGACTTGCGCTGGGCCAGTGGCAGCTTGCAGCACTTGCCGGTGAGGTAACCCAGCAGGTAGCCAAAGCTGTTGTGCAAGATCACCACCGCCATGATCAGCAGCCCCGATTCGGCGATTTTCGCCTGGCTGGCCGCCACCACCGCGCACACGATCATGACGATGCTCACCACCGACACCAGCGGCAGCACCTGCACTGCCAACTGCACCCGCGCGCCCAGCACGCGTTGCGCCACTACGCCGAGCACGATCGGCAGCATCACCAACTGCAGGATCGACCAGAACATGTCCATGAACGATACCGGCAGCCAGGCCGAGGCCAGGAACCAGATCAGCGCCGGCGTCAGCAGCGGTGCCAGCAGGGTGGTCACCGCGGCGATCGCCACGGCCAGTGCCAGGTCGCCCTTGGACAGCCAGACCATCACGTTCGACGCCGTGCCGCTCGGGCAGCAGCCGACCAGAATCACGCCCACGGCAATTTCCGCTGGCAGCTGGAACAGCTGGCACAGCAGCCAGGCCATGCCCGGCATGATCACGAAATGCGCGACCACCCCGAGCGCCACGCGCCAGGGCTGGCGGGCGAGGGCGGCGAAGTCGTCGAGCTTGAGGGTCAGGCCCATGCCGAACATCACCAGCCCCAACAGCGGCACGATCGCCACCTTGAGGGCGATGAACCATTGCGGTTGCACGAAGGCCAGGCAAGCGAACACCAGCACCCAAAGGGCAAAGGTGTTGCCGACGAAGCGGCTGAGGGCGGCGAGGGCGCGCATGGGCAAGTCCTTTTCTATTGTTCTTGGTGATTTTCAGGTGCCCAATCGCCGGCAAGCCGGCTCCCACAGGTACAGCACAGCCTGTGGGAGCCGGCTTGCCGGCGATTGGGCAGATCAGTTGGCTCAGACCCCTTGCGGGATCTCTTCGCCACCCAGTGCCTCGAACAGCACCGGCAGGAACTCGCTGAAGGTCATCATCATCAGCAGGAAGCTGGCATCGAACTGCTGCGCAGCCTCATCGCCGCCATCCTGTTCGGCCTGCTCCTGCAGCAGCTCTTCGAACTTCAGGCGCTTGATCACCATCTTGTCGTCGAGCACGAACGACAGCTTGTCCTGCCAGGCCAGCGCCAGCTGGGTGACCACCTTACCGGTGCTCAGGTGCAGCTGGATTTCCTCACCCGTCAGGTCCTGGCGCTTGCAGCGCACGATGCCGCCGTCTTCGGCGGTGTCGCGCAGTTCGCATTCGTCCAGTACATAGAAGCCTTCGGCGGCCTGCTGCGACTTGACCCAGTCGGTCATGGTCGCGCTCGGGGCGATTTTCACCGTGGCCGGGCGCACTGGCAGCGAGCCCATCACTTCACGCAGGGTCGACAGCAGGTCTTCGGCGCGCTTGGCGCTGGCCGAGTTGACCAGGATCATCCCCAGGCGCGGGGCGATCGCGGCGAAGATCATCGAGCGGCGGATGAACGCACGCGGCAGGAAGGCCTGGATGATCTCGTCCTTGATCTGGTCGCGCTCTTTCTTGTAGACCTTGCGCATCTGCTCGGTCTCGATCTCTTCGACCTTTTCCTTCACCGCATCGTTGACCACGCTGCTGGGCAGGATGCGTTCTTCCTTGCGTGCGGCAATCAGCAGGAACTCGCCGCTGACGTGCACCAGCGGGGCGTCTTCGCCCTTGCCGAAGGGGGCGACGAAACCATAGGTGGTCAGCTCCTGGCTGGCGCAGGGGCGAGCCGGCTTGCTGGCCAGGGCAGCTTCCAGCGTTTCAGCCTCGAAGGGGACATCCTGGGTCAGGCGGTAGGACAGCAGGTTCTTGAACCACATGGGGGGCAATCTCTCCTTAAGGCATAAGCCGGGCATTATTCTCCGAGCAGCCGTTCCAGGCCAGCCCTGTCATAGGGTTAGCAGCGCTTATGGAGGTAATGAAAGGGGCGACGAAGCTAGGTTATTGAAAGGGCAGAGATTTTTTTTGAAAAAGTTGAAAAAAGTGCTTGCCAGGGTAGCAACCCCTCCGTAGAATGCGCGCCACACCGAGACGAAGGGTGATTAGCTCAGCCGGGAGAGCATCTGCCTTACAAGCAGAGGGTCGGCGGTTCGATCCCGTCATCACCCACCACTCGATGTATAGCGCAGCGGTAGTTCAGTCGGTTAGAATACCGGCCTGTCACGCCGGGGGTCGCGGGTTCGAGTCCCGTCCGCTGCGCCATATTCCACTTCCAGGGCCCACTGAACACCCGGAAGTAACAGAGAAAGCGACCTTAGGGTCGCTTTTTTTGTTTATGCATTTCGTATGTTGTCGAGCGTAAAAAAAGATGCGCTGACGGCTTGCGGGAATGCCAAACCTTACGTAGAATGCGCGCCTCACCGAGACGAAGGGTGATTAGCTCAGCCGGGAGAGCATCTGCCTTACAAGCAGAGGGTCGGCGGTTCGATCCCGTCATCACCCACCACTCGTTGAATAGCGCAGCGGTAGTTCAGTCGGTTAGAATACCGGCCTGTCACGCCGGGGGTCGCGGGTTCGAGTCCCGTCCGCTGCGCCATATTCCGCTTCCAGGGCCCACTGAACACCCGGAAGCCACAAAGAAAGCGACCCTAGGGTCGCTTTTTTTGTTTCTGCGCTGGCCTCATTGCCGGCAGTCTCAGCCTCGGCGCTCTTCCTTGCGCAACGTCAGCACCTCGACCCCATCCTCGGTCACCGCCACCGTGTGCTCCCACTGCGCCGACAGGCTGTGGTCGCGGGTAACCACGGTCCAGCCATCCTTCAGCGTCCGTGTCCCGCGGCCACCCTGGTTGATCATCGGCTCGATGGTGAACACCATCCCCGGTTTCAACTTCATGCCCATGCCACGCTGGCCGAAATGCAGCACTTCGGGGCCTTCGTGCATCTGCTGGCCGATGCCATGCCCGCAATACTCGCGTACCACGCTGTAGCCCGCCGCCTCGGCATGAGCCTGGATCGCATGGCCGATGTCGCCCAGCGTCGCGCCGGGGCGCACCTGGGCGATGCCTTTGCATAATGCTTCATAGGTGGTGTCGACCAGGCGCCGGGCTTCATCGCCGATCTGCCCAATGCTGTACATTTTCGACGAATCGGCGATGTAGCCGCCCTGTTCGAGGGTGATGTCGACGTTGATGATCGAGCCTTCCTGCAGCACTTCATCCACTTTGGGCATGCCGTGGCACACCACATGGTCCACCGACGTATTGAGCGAGTAGGGGAAGCCGTACTGGCCCTTGCTGGCCGGGCGTGCCTTGAGGGTCTGGACGATGAACGCCTCGGCGCGGTCGTTGATCTGCATGGTGGTGACGCCGGGGCGGATGAAACTGTCGAGGTCGGCGAAAACCTGGGCCAGCAGGTGGCCGGCGTTGCGCATCAGGTCGAGTTGGGCGGGGGTCTTGAGGATCACCTGGGACATGGAGTGGGGGCAGTAGCTCTAGCTGGAAATGGCTCCAGCATAGCGCCATAGGCCGGCGGCCTGCCACCGCAGCTGATCCACAGCGGGTGCATGCGTTAAGCTTGCCGGCATGAACCTCGATACCCGCATCAAGTACCGCCACCTGTTGTGCTTCCTGGAGATTGCCCGGCAGGGCAGCCTGGCCAGGGCCGCCGATATTCTGGCGATCAGCCAGCCCGCGATTTCCAAGACCCTCAAGGAGCTCGAGGACCTGCTCGAGGCGCGCCTGTTCGAACGTGGCCGCCAGGGCGTGGTGCTGACCCCCGCCGGCAGCCGTTTCATGCGCTACGCCGGGCCTAGCGTGCAGGCCCTGCGCGATGGCGTGAGCAGCCTGAGGGGCGAGGCGCGGGCGCCATCCCAGGTGCGCATCGGCGTGCTGTCGACGGTCGAAGGCCTGTTGATGCCCGAGGTGCTGTGCCGCCTGCATCAGCGCCACGAGGCGCTGGTGATCAGCGTGGTCACCGGGGTCAGCGCACAGCTGCTTGGCCAGCTGCACCTGGGGGAGTTGGAGCTGGTGGTCGGGCGCATGACCGACAGCCCGCAGATCCAGGGCTTGTCGTTCGAGCACCTGTACAGCGAATCGATGGCCCTGGTGGTGCGCCCCGGCCATCCGTTGCTGGCCAAGCTGCCGGTGGAGCGCGCACAGGTCAGCCGCTACCCCTTGGTGCTGCCACCTTCGGGCACCACCATCCGCCAGCACGCCGACAGCCTGTTCGTGCAGTGCGGCATCCAGATGCCGGCGCAGCGCCTGGAGACCTTGTCGCTGGCCTTGAGCCGTCGCTACCTGCTGGGTAGCGATGGGGTGTGGGTGGCGCCGCGCGATGCGGTGTTGCTCGACTTGCGCCGGGGCGAGCTGGCCGAGCTGGACCTGGGCGTGCGCGAGCCCGGCGGTTCGGTGGGCATCTGCCGCAATGCAGCGTTGCCGCAGAGCGTGCCGGGGCAATGGGTGTGCGAAGTGTTGCGTGAGGTGGCAGCGCAGTACCGTGATGGGCTGTATCCCTGATCCAGCGGGGCTCAGAACTGCCTGACATGAATAGCCACAAATTTCAGGCAAAACCGCGATGAAGGGTCAATACTGGCCAATGGCTGCGGCCTATGGATGAATAAGCTTTTAAGTACTGAACTTCCTTACCAGAACCCGCTCTTATGCCGGTAGCCATTGGTAATGGCCGCCTGATAAGCTCGCGGCTTTACCCTGATTGCCCACATGGCGCATGAACAAGGAAATAGCATGAAACAGCATCGTTTGGCGGCTGCGGTTGCCCTGGTAGGCTTGGTACTGGCCGGCTGTGACCAACAAGCCAGCACCCCCGAGCTGAAGACTCCGGCACAGAAAGCCTCCTACGGTATCGGCCTGAACATGGGCAAGAGCCTGGCCCAGGAAGGCATGGAAGACCTTGATTCCAAAGCCGTGGCCCTCGGTATCGAAGACGCCGTTGGCAAGAAAGAGCAGCGCATCAAGGATGAAGAGCTGGTAGAAGCCTTCACCTCGCTGCAGAAGCGCGCCGAAGAGCGTCTGGCCAAGGCCAGCGAAGAAGCGGCCAGCGCCGGCAAGAAATTCCTCGAAGAAAACGCCAAGAAGCCAGGCGTGGTCACCACCGCCTCGGGCCTGCAGTACGAAGTGGTCAAGAAGGCCGACGGCCCGCAGCCCAAGCCGACCGACGTGGTCACTGTCCACTACGAAGGCAAGCTGATCGATGGCAAGGTGTTCGACAGCTCCGTCGAGCGCGGCAGCCCGATCGACCTGCCGGTCAGCGGCGTGATTCCGGGCTGGGTCGAAGGCCTGCAGCTGATGCACGTTGGCGAGAAGTACAAGCTGTTCATCCCGGCTGAGCTGGCCTACGGCGCACAAAGCCCGAGCCCGCTGATCCCGGCCAACTCGGTGCTGGTGTTCGATCTGGAACTGATCGCCATCAAGGACCCGAGCCAGCTGCAAGGTGACGCGCCGGAAGGCGACGCCGCCGCTGAAGCACCTGCCAAGTAAGCACGGCAGGTCGGCAAGACGCCCCGTTTCGACGGGGCGTTTTTGTTTGTGCCAGCGGCCTGTAACGAACCCCGGGGCGGTGCGGCTGTCCGATCAAGGACGGTGTGAAGCTGCGGCGGGCTGGCGGCGCAAATCGTTTGCGCGGCTTTAACCGCTGTGTAAAAAACGCCCGATCTGACCGGGGCCCTTGCCTTATGGGCACCTGGCGTCAGAAACTTCGCCCTGTTCACAAGGTTATCCACAATAAATGTGGATAACCTAACCCCTGCTGGAGGCTCCATGAGCGCACCCTGGAATTTCGCCCGCTTCCTGCCCTTGGCCGAGCGCCTGCTCAGCCGTGGCCGGTTGCCGGCCTTGCTGTTCGCCGTGGCCCGCAAAGGGCCGCGCCTGGGCCAGCTGCGTGATGACGTCAAATTGCTGCAGGCGCTGTGCCTGGCGTGGTGGCGCGGTGAGTACCGGGCAATCAGCCCCAAGGCGCTGGTGACCATCGTCGCTGGCCTTTTGTACTTCGTCAGCCCCATCGATGCCATTCCCGACTGGTTGCTGGGGGTAGGGTTCCTCGATGACATCGCCGTGCTCGGTTGGGTGCTCAAGACCGTGGCCGATGAGCTGGCACGCTTCAAGGCCTGGCGCGACAGCCAGGCGCCAGAGCGTCTGCGCGTGGTCGAGCGCCTGCCGGACAGCCCCGAAGCCCTGCGCCTGGAGCGCAAAAGCCACTGAAAGCGCACCGATCCCCACAGACTGCCGCACTTGGTAATATAATTGGCATAAGGGTTATGCCTACGGATTACATGCGGTAGTCCTACGTAAGGGGGTTGTAATGGGTATTCAGGTCATTAGCCGGGACGGTCAGCCCGAGTACGCCGTCGTTCCCTGGGAGCAGTACCAGGCGCTGCTCAAGGCAGCCGGCCAGGCACCTGCCGAAGCGGTGTCAGCCGTACAAGAGCAACCGGCGGCGAGTGTCAGCCTGCCTGCATTCAGTGAGGTCGGGCAGATCCGCCAGGGCAAAGGCATTGCCGCCGAGCAGCTGGCGCGCAATGTGGGTGTCAGCCCGGCCTACCTGGCCATGATCGAATCCGGCGAACGCCAGCCGGATGCGGCGATTCGCCGGGCCCTGGCCTGGCACTTGGGCGTCGCCGGCTGGAGCGAGCCGTCATGAGCCAGGTCAGGATCAGCCGCCAGCACTGGCAAAGCCTGCTGGATGAGCTTGACCTGGCCCGACGACAACGCCATTTGCTGACCTACCGGGCGCTGATCGAGCGCCTGCAACTGCCAAGCCCCGCTATGCAGACGCTGACCGCGGCGCTGGAGTACCTGGCCGTGCTCGATGCCCGCGCCGAGCAGCCGCTGCGCAGCTCGCTGGTGATCAGCCAGGGCGCCAGCCGCCTGCCGCGCACCGGCTTCTTCGAATGCGTCGAGCGCCTGGGGCGCTTCTCCGGGCCGGTGGATGGCATGGAGGCGGCGTCCTGGCATGCCTCCGAGGTGGTCAGGGTGTTCGAATACTGCTATCCGGAAATTGCCTGAGCGCCAGCTCGCCGGGCATAAAAAAAGGGGCCAGGCATTTACATGCCTGGCCCCTTTTTCATGACTCAACCCTTACTTTTTGGCCACCTTGGTGCTGGCACTCAGGTAGTCGATGAGGATACGCCCGGTCTCCGACAGGTAGGCGTCGTCCTCCGGTTTGGTGTTCTCATCTTCGGCCGGCAGGGCGTCTTCGTCTTCTTTCTTCAGCTCCTTGAGCGGCTCTTCACCCTTGGCCTTGCGGCGGGTGTTTTCCAGCGCAAGCTGCTTGGCCTCGATCTCGTCGTGGCGTGCGCGGCGATCCTGCTCGTTGAGGCTGACGGTCTTCTCGTTCATCAGCTTCTGGGTCAGCGCCAGGCGGTCGCGGATATAGGTGAACTCTGCATCCTTGTCGCTGCGCGCTTCATGCTGCGCCTTGAGCTGGGCCAGGAACGGCTTGAACGGGTCGGCCGCAGGCTTGACCACCGGGCGGATGGTGTCCCATGGCATGGCTTCGGGCAGGGCGCTTTCGCCGATTTCCTTGGTGTCGATGATCGACGGGTAATCGATGTCCGGCAGCACGCCCTGGTGCTGGGTGCTCTGCCCGGAAACCCGGTAGAACTTGGCCAGGGTCAGTTTCAGCTCGCCATGGTTGAGCGGCTGGATGGTCTGCACGGTGCCTTTACCGAAGGTCTGGCCGCCGATGATCAGCGCACGGTGGTAGTCCTGCATGGCACCGGCGAAGATCTCCGAGGCCGAGGCCGAGAGGCGGTTGACCAGCAGCGCCAGCGGGCCTTTGTAGAAGGCGCCAGGGTTTTCGTCTTCGAGCACGTCGACGCGGCCATCGCTGTTGCGTACCAGCACGGTCGGGCCTTTCTCGATGAACAGGCTGGTCAGCTCGGTGGCTTCCTGCAGGGAACCGCCGCCGTTGTTGCGCAGGTCGATGACCACGCCGTCGACTTTTTCCTTCTGCAGCTCGGTGAGCAGTTTCTTCACGTCGCGCGTGGTGCTCTTGTACTCGGGGTCGCCGGCACGGTAGGCCTTGAAGTCCAGGTAGAAGGCCGGGATCTCGATGATGCCCAGCTTGTAGTCGCGGCCATCCTGCTTGAGCTTGAGCACCGACTTCTTCGCCGCCTGCTCTTCGAGCTTGACCGCTTCACGGGTGATGGAAACGATCTTGGTGGTCTGGTCGCTCGGCGCATTGCTCGCCGGAATGATCTCCAGGCGCACCACCGAGCCTTTCGGGCCGCGGATCAGCTTGACCACTTCGTCCAGGCGCCAGCCAACCACGTCGACCATTTCCTTGTTGCCCTGGGCGACGCCGATGATCTTGTCGGCGGTGGCCACCTGCTTGGTCTTGGCGGCAGGGCCGGCCGGCACCAGGCGCACGATCTTGACCTGGTCGTTGTCGCTCTGCAGCACCGCGCCGATGCCTTCGAGCGACAGGCTCATGTTGATGTCGAAGTTCTCGGCGTTATCCGGCGACAGGTAGTTGGTGTGCGGGTCGTAGGACTGGGCGAAGGTGTTGATGTAGGCCTGGAAGATGTCCTCGGCACGGGTCTGGTCCAGGCGCGCCAGTTGGTTCTTGTAGCGCTTGGTCAGGGTTTCCTGGATCTGCTTGGGCTCTTTGCCGGCGAGCTTCTGGCGCAGCACTTCGTCCTTGACGCGCTTGCGCCACAGGTCGTCGAGCTCGGCCTGGTCCTTCATCCACGGCGCGTCCTTGCGGTCGATCAGCAAGGTCTCGTGGGTGGTGAAGTCCATCTTGTCGACGCCCTTGTCCAGCTCGGCCAGGGCGAAGTCCAGGCGCTGCTTGACCCGGTCGAGGTAGCGCTTGTAGATGGTGAAGCCGGGGTCGAGGTTGCCGCTCTTGAGGAAGTCGTCGAACTGCGTCTTCCACTTGTCGAACTCGGCGATGTCGGCCGCGGTGAAGTAGCTGCGCGCTGGGTCGAGCAGCTTGATGTAGCTGTCGTAGATGATCACCGAGCGGGCGTCATCGAGCGGTGGCTTGCTGTAATGGTGGCGCTTGAGCAGCTCCACCACGTTGAGGCTGGCGACGATTTCGTCACGGTCGGGCTGCAGGCTGTCCCACTTGTTGGCGGCCGCCGCATTGCCGCCGAGCGTGAGGCTGCCCAGGCCGATCATCATGGCCAGGGCGGTGCTTGGGAGGAAATGCTTCATGCTGATTCGACGTGGAGGCAATTGATCACGCATAGTAGGCCGTCTTTTCCGTTGCCGGTTCCATGGAGCCGGACAAATACTGCAAAAAGCCTGGGGCAAGCGTTCCCCAGGCTCAGTCATGATTCAACTATGGAGGCACTGTGAAAGCATTGCAAGGCGAAGACGGACATGTGGCCTGGGTCGAGGCCGAACGCCCGGCCTGTGACGCCGGCCAGGTACGCATTCGGGTGGCTGCAGCGGGGTTGAACCGCGCTGATCTGCTGCAGATGAAGGGCCTCTATCCGCCACCTCCAGGCGCCAGCCCGTACATGGGCCTGGAGTGCGCCGGGGTGATCGCGGAAGTCGGCGCCGGTGCCGACTGGCGCGTGGGCGACCGCGTGTGCGCACTGCTGGCCAGTGGCGCCATGGCCGAGGAGGTGGTGGTGGACGCACGCCATGTGCTGCCGGTGCCCGAGGGCCTGAGCCTGCAGGAAGCGGCGGCGCTGCCCGAGGTGTATGCCACGGCGTGGTTGAACATCTTCCAGCTGGGCGCGCTGAAGGCGGGCGAGAAGGTGCTGGTGCACGCGGGCGCCAGCGGCGTCGGCTCGGCGGCGATCCAGCTGTGCAAGGCCTTTGGCAACCCGGTGTATGTCAGCGTCGGCTCGCAGGACCGCCTGGCCTACTGCCAGGACCTGGGGGCGGCCGGCGGTGTGGTGCGCAACGAGAACCTCGAGGCGCTCGAAGGGTTCGGCCCGTTCGACGTGATCCTCGACCCGGTGGGCGCCAGCTATGGCCCGCTCAACCTCAAGCTGCTGGCCCGTGATGGGCGTTGGGTCATCATTGGCTTGATGGGCGGGCGCAAGTTCGAGCTGGACCTGGCACAGGTGCTGGGCAAGCGCCTGGAAATCACCGGCTCGACGCTGCGCAACCGCGACGACGGGTTCAAGGCCGAGCTGCTGCGCGAGCTGCAGCAGCAGGTGTGGCCGCTGTTCAGCGAAGGGCGCCTGTCGCCGCAGCTGGTGGACACCTACCCGGTGGAGTTTGCCCAGGCGGCGTATGCCGAGCTTGAGAGCAACCAGGTGTCGGGCAAGCTGGTGATGGTCATCGACCCTAGCTTGGGGTGAGATTGCTGGGGGCTGCTTTGCAGCCCTTTCGCGACACAAGGCCGCTCCTACAGGGGATATGAATTCTCCTGTAGGAGCGGCCTTGTGTCGCGAAAGGGGCGCAAAGCGCCCCCATGGCCCTCAAGCCCAGCTCAAGATAGGCCAACCATTGACCTCTGCATGCTCCCTCAGTACAGGGTCAGGATTGACCACATGCGGGTAGTCCACCTTCAGCAACAACGGCAAGTCATTGCGCGAATCCGAATAGAAGCTTGCCCCCTCCAGATTCTCCTGCTCCTGATCCAGCCACTCCAGCAAGCGGGTGATCTTGCCTTCGCGGTAGGTCAGCACCCCATGGGTCTTGCCGGTGTACACCCCGTTCACCGCCTCCAGCTCGATCGCCAGGTACTCGTCCACCCCCAGGCGCGCCGCAATCGGCCCCACCAGGTGCGTGCCCGAAGCGGAAATGATCAGGATCCGGTCGCCACGCTTGCGGTGCTCGGCAATGCAGCGGCAGGCGTCGCCATAGATGATCGGCTCGATCACATCCTCGACCCAGGGTTCCACCAGGTGCTCGACTTCCTCCAGCGTACGCCCGGCAATCGGCTCCAGGCTGAAGGCCATGTAGTCCTCCATGCGCAGGTGACCCTTGCCGTAGGCCTCCATCAGCTCATGGTCGCGGCGCAGGAAGTCCTTGCCGTCGACCCAGCCCAGCCGCGCCATCTGCTCGCTCCACAGCGACGCGCAGTCACCGTGGATCAGGGTTTCGTCCAGATCGAAAATTGCCAGTGCCATGTGTGATTCTCCTTAGGCCACTTCCCGTAGCGCGGTGGGGTCGATCGACAAGGATACCCGCTGCCCGTCCGGGTGCAGGTCCGCAGGCGAGCGATTGAGCACATCGACCACCAGCTCCACCTCGCGCACCCGCACCCGGTAGCGGATCACGTTGCCAAGCAGGCTGTGGCTGCGCACTTCGCCGTCGCGCTCGCCATCCAGGCCAAGGGTGATCGACTCTGGCCGTATCGCCAGGCGGCTGGCCACCGGGCGCTGCAACAGGCGGCTGGCGCTGTCCGGGTCGAGCAGGTTGTAGTTGCCGATGAAGCCCGCGGCGAACAGGTCGACGGGGGCGGTGTAGAGGGTTTCGGCATCGCCGCTCTGGACGATGCGGCCCTGGTTCATCAGGAAGATGCGGTCGGACAGGGTCAGCGCTTCTTCCTGGTCGTGGGTGACGAAGATGGTGGTCAGCCCCAGTTCGCGCTGGATGGCGCGAATCTGCTCGCGCAGGTGCTTGCGGATGCGCGCATCCAGCGCCGACAGCGGCTCGTCGAGCAGCAGCAGGCGGGGCCGGGTGACCAGCGAGCGGGCCAGGGCCACGCGCTGGCACTGGCCGCCCGACAGCTGGTGCGGGTAGCGCCCGGCGAAACTGCCCAGCTCCACCAGCGCCAGGGCCTCGCGCACGCGGCTGTGGCTCTCGTCGGCCTTGACCTTCTGCATGCGCAGGCCGAACGCGACGTTCTGCTCCACGGTCATGTTGGGGAACAGCGCATAGCTCTGGAACACCATGCCGATGCCGCGCTTCTGCGGGCTCAGCGGCACGATGTCCTGGCCATCGAGCAGGATCTGCCCGCCGTCCACCGGGGTCAGCCCGGCGATGCAGCGCAGCAGGGTCGACTTGCCGCAGCCGGACGGGCCGAGCAGGGTGACGAATTCCCCGCGTTCGATCTGGCAGTCGATGTGCTCGAACACCGGGGTGCCGCCATAGCTTTTGTGCAGTTTCTGTACGCTGACGAAGCTCATGTCAGGTCTTGTCCTTGTTCAAGCGGTTGGCGACCCAGGTCAGCACCAGCACGAAGGCGAAGTACGAGATCACCAGGGCGCTGTTGAAGTGGCCGCTGCTGTTGCGCATGTTGTTCAGGTACACCTGCAGGGTCTCGTAGCGGGTGCCGACCAGCAGGTTGGCGAACACGAATTCGCCGAACAGGAACGAGAACGACAGCAGCAGGGCGACCATCAGCCCCTTGCGCAGGTTCGGCAGCACCACCAGAAACGCTGCCTGCCAGGTGCTGGCGCCCAGCAACTGGGCGGCGTCCATCAGGTCGCGCAGGTTGATCGCCTGCAGGTTGTTGGTGATCGCCCGGTACATGAACGGCAGGGCGATGGTGAAGTAGCAGCCGATGAGGATCCACGGCGTGCCGACCATGGCCATCGGCCCGCTGCCATAGAGCTGCAGCAGGCCCACCGACGACACCACCGGCGGCACCGCGAAGGGCAGCAGGATGAGGATGTTCATCAGCGCGTCGAGGCGCGGGAAGTGGTAGTGCACCACGAACAGCAGCGGCAGGATCAGCACCACCGACAGCAGCAGGGCGCCGACGCACACCAGCAGCGACTGGCCGAAGGCGGCGAGAAAGCGCGGCTCGCTCCACAGCGCCAGGTACCACTTGAAGGTCAGGCCGCTGGGCAAGAGGCTCGCCGACCAGCTGGTGGCCAGCGAGTAGAGCAGGGTGCCGGCAAGTGGCAGCAGCAAAATCAGAAACAGCAGGTACACCATCAGCCGGTGGTACAGCCCGGCGGCGTTTTTTTCAGCGCGCATGGTAGCTCCTCTTGAGCAGCCACTGGTGCACCACCGTGACCAGTGTCATCAAGCCCACCAGCACCATGGCCAGGGCGCTGGCCAGGTTCGGGTCGAGGCTGATGTCGCCGGCCACCAGGCCTGCGATGCGGATGGGCAGCACGTTGAAGTTGCCGGTGGTCAGTGCATACACCGTGGCGTAGGCGCCCAGGGCATTGGCCAGGAGGATGACGAAGGTGCCGAGCAGCGCTGGGGTCAGTACCGGCAGGCCGATATGCCGCCAGTACTGCCAGTGGTTGGCGCCGAGCAGCGCGGCCGACTCGCGCCAGTCTTCGCGCAGCGCGTCGAAGGCCGGGTAGAGCAGCAGCACGCCGAGCGGGATCTGGAAGTAGGTGTACACCAGGATCAGGCCGCTCTTGGAGTAGATGCTGAAGTCTTCGAGCAGCCCCATCTGCTTGAGCAGCAGGGTCAGCGCGCCGTTGAAGCCAAGCAGGATGATGAAGGCGAAGGCCAGCGGCACGCCGGCGAAATTGCTGGTCATGTTGGCGAAGGCGCTGACGAAGTCGCGCAGGCGCGAGTCCACCTGGCGCAGCGAATAGGCGCCGAGGGTGGCGATGACGATGCCGAACAGGCTCGACCAGAAGCTGATCTCCAGGCTGCGTTGCAGCGCCTGCAGGTAGAACTTGGACGCGAAGATCTTGCTGAAGTTGTCCAGGCCCCAGCCCGCCTCTGACTGCACGCTGTTGATCGCCACCCAGGCCAGCGGGGCGATCTGGAAGATGATGAAAAACACGGCGAAGGGCAGCAGGCACAGCAGGGCCAGGTAGCGGCCACTGGCGCGGCTGCGTTTGGCGGCAGTCACTTGAGCAGCTCCCGGCACACGGTCTTGTCGTGGGCGGCGCCGAGCAGTTCGCAGATGGTGCCGCACAACTCGGTCTGCAGCGGCTTGGCGGCCGGGTCCAGGCTGAACGCATCGCCGAACACGAACAGCGGCACTTCGCGTTCCTCGGCCAGCAGGCCGTTGTGCGAGCGGTCGTTGTTCATGCCATGGTCGGCGGTCACCAGCACCTGGTAGCCCTCTTCGAGCCAGCGCGGCAGGTAGTCGGCCAGGAGGATGTCGGCGCTGCGCGCGGCGTTGCGGTACTGGCTGCTGTCCAGGCCGTGGCGGTGGCCGGCGTCGTCGATGTTCATCGGGTGCACCAGCAGGAAGTTCGGCGCATGGCGCCGGCGCAGGTATTCGGCGTCGGCCAGCAGGTGCGAATCGGGGTAGTGGTCGGCCCAGTAGAACAGGCCATGCTGGATCGGCAGCTTCGGCGCGTGGGTGTGGCGGTCGCGCAGCGGGTCGAAGGGCGAGCGGTTGTACAGCTCGCTCATCCAGTGATAGGCCGCCGCCGCAGTGCCCAGGCCCGCTTCGCGGGCGTAGTGGAACACGCTGCGCTGGGTGGACAGGCGGTTGACGTTGTTGTGCACGATGCCGCTGTCGATCGGCGGCACGCCGGTGAGGATGCATTCGTACAGGGGGCGCGACAGCGAAGGCAGCTCGCATTCCACGCGGTACAGCGCGGCGCGGTCGGCTTCGACATAGGCATGCAGGTGGCCCATGGCGTGGTGGGCTACCTGGTGGTTGAGGCCGTCGAGCAGGACCAGGATGACGTTGTGTTGCATGTTGGCTCCAGTCAATAACTGCGTTGCCCTCATCGCCGGCAAGCCGGCTCCCACAGGTGTTGTACCTGTGGGAGCCGGCTTGCCGGCGATGAGGCCGCTTCAGGCACTAGAAAAACCAGGCCCTCACTCCATCTCGATGATCACTTGCTCCTGCCACTTCTGCGGCAGTTCCTTGGAGGTCTTTTCCCACGCCTCGGCATTCTTGATCGGCTGCGCAGCGCTGTACTGCTCGTTAGGCAGCAGCTTGGCCCGCACATCCTCCGGCAGCTTCAGGTGCTCGGCGCGAATCGGCCGGGCGTGGCCCTTGGCCAGGTTGATCTGCCCGGCATCGCTGAAGATGTATTCGCGGGCAAGCTTGGCCGCATTGGGGTGCTTGGCGTACTTGTTGATGATGGTGGTATAGCCGGACATCACCGTGCCATCGGATGGGATCAGCACTTCGAAGCGCTTGGGGTCGATCTGTTCACGGTAGCTCAGGCCGTTGAAGTCCCACACCACGCCGACCTCCACTTCGCCCTTTTCCAGGGTCTGGATGGTCGGGTTGGCCAGCGACAGGCGCTTCTGCTGGGCCAGCTTGGTGAACAGCTGCAGGCCCGGTGCGATATTGGTTTCGTCACCTTTGTAGGCAATCGCGGCGGCGAGCACGCCGTTGGCCGCCTGGGCGGCAGTGCTGACGTCGCCGATGGCGACCTTGTACTTGCCTTTTTCCAGGTCGTGCCAGGACTTGGGCCGTTGATCTTCCTTGACCAGGTCCTTGTTGATGATGAAGGCGATGGTGCCGGTATAGGCCAGCGCCCAGTGGCCGTCCTTGTCCTTGGCCCACTCCGGCACCTGGTCCCAGGTGCTCGGCTTGTACGGCTGGCTCACGCCCTTGGTCACGGCGATCGGCCCGAAGGCTGCGCCGACGTCACCGATATCGGCGCTGGCGTTGTCTTTCTCGGCGTCGAACTTGGCGATTTCCTGGGCCGAGCTCATGTCGGTGTCGGTGTGCTTGAGGCCGTATTTGCTGGCCAGATCTTCCCAGGTGCCTTTCCAGTTGGCCCAGGCATCGGGCATGCCCACGCTGTTGACTTGGCCTTCTTTCTTGGCGGCGGCTTCCAGGGCGGTGAGGTCAGGGCCTGCGGCCATGGCCGAGGTACACAGGGCAATAGCAGAACCGAGCAGTGACGCCATGAAGAACTTTTTCATCCGAAGCTCCTTGGGTGGGTGCCTTAAGCGATCGTGGTCGTGCATGTAACCGTTGCTGGAAACCGTTGGTCTAGGTCAGCAAACCTTGCGCCAAGGTAGGCCGCTTGCGTGACAGTTTGATGTAAGAGGCCCTTGCCGCGGCCGGCCACGGTTGCCTGAAGGTACAGCGTAGACCAGTTCACACCCTTGAATTTGCGGGCTTGGCGCGCTTCTGGCAGGGCCTTGGCCAAGGCCTTGTCACAGGATGTTCATCAGCCGTGCCTAGGCTTGCACTATTCTCCAGATGCCCTGTTTTGGGGCTGGACTAGTCCAGATAGGTAACCTTTGATGCAGTCGATGCCACCGCGTGCGGTAACAGCCATCTGCCATGCCCTGCAGGAGCAGATCGAGCATGGCCTGCTGGCGCCGGGCGGCAAATTGCCGGCCGAGCGCAAGCTCAGCGAGGTGTTCGACACCACCCGTATCACCCTGCGCGAGGCATTGGTGCAGTTGGAGGCCCAGGGCCTGATCTATCGCGAGGAACGGCGCGGCTGGTTCGTCGCCCCGCAGCGGTTGACCTACGACCTGATCGAGCGCAGCCATTTCCATGCGATGGTGCGCGACCAGGGCCGCCAGCCCACCACCGAACTGCTGTCGGCACGCCTGCAGCCGGCCCCGGCGGCCATCTGCGCGCGCCTGTGCCTGCCGGCGTTGTCCAGCGTGGTGCGAATCTGCCGGTTGCGGCGGATCGATGGGCGGGCGGTGCTGTATGCCGAGCACTACCTCAACCCGCGCTACTTCCCGGGGATTCTCGACCAGGACCTGGCGCAGTCACTGACCGAGATTTATGGGCGGGTGTATGGCATCGAATATGGGCAGGTGCGCTTTGAGATCCTGCCCACCGCCTTGCCGGTGGACGCGGCAGCGGCCTTGAAGGTGTCGGCGGGCAGCCCGGGGCTGCACATCACCCGGGTCAACAGTGACCAGCATGGCCACCTGATCGACTGCGACCTGGAGTATTGGCGCCATGATGCGATCTGCATTCGTGCCCAGGCGGGGTAGGGCTGCTTTGCAGCCCAATCGCCGGCAAGCCGGCTCCCACAGCTTGTGGCAGCCGGCTTGCCGGCGATTGGGACCTAACTGGACGAACCGGCTTCTGTCATCCCGCCACCCCCGGCGGTCACCACCTGCACCGACAGCCGCGGCGTCGCCAGGTCCAGCCCCGCCTCATCGAGCTGGCGCTTCAACGCCAGGTTGAACGCCCGCGACACCTCCCACTGCTTGATCGGCGCCGTCTTGAACCGCGCCCGCAGGATCGCCGAGCCCGACTCGAAGCTTTCCACCCCCTGCAGCTCCAGCGGCGACCAGATGTTGCGGCGCATCAGCGGGTCGGTGCGCAGCTTCTGCCCCACCTCGCGGATCAGCGTGATGGCCTGGTCGATGTTCATGCTGTGCGGGATCGCCACGCGGAAGATCGCATAGCCGAACTCGCGCGAGTAGTTCTTGATGCTCTTGATTTCGCTGAACGGGATGGTGTGCACGATGCCGTCGATGTCGCGCAGGCGCACGGTGCGGATGGTCAGGCCCTCGACCGTGCCCAGGTGGCCGCCGACATCGACGTAGTCGTCGATGGCCAGCGAGTCCTCGATGATGATGAACAGGCCGGTGATCAGGTCGGCTACCAGCGACTGTGCGCCAAAGCCGATGGCCAGGCCGATCACACCGGCACCGGCCAGCAGCGGCGTGACGTTCATGCCCATGTTGGCCAGGGCGACGATCACCGCGATGATGAAGATGGCCACGAACATCACGTTGCGGATCAGCGGCATCATGGTTTGCGCGCGGGCGTTGGCCAGGCCGCGGCGCGAGCGCACCAGGGCGTGGTGCACCGCCGTGTCGGCGAGGATCCACACCAGCCACGCGGCGATCAGCGTGCCAGCCAGCCCCGCCAGGCGCATGCTCACCTCATGCCCGTCGCCTTCGGCGAAGCCGACCATCGACAGGCCCCACACCCGCAGCCCCAGTTCGATGAACAGCAGCCAGATGCCCAGGTGCAGCAGGGCATAGGCGAAGTTGCGCAGGCGTTCGGTGTACACCGCCTGGCGCTTGTTGGCGCGCTTGGGGTTGGCGGCGTGGCGGCGCACCAGGCCGTTGAGCACCATGCACACCACCACCAGCACCGTGCACATCAGCGACTGGCGCAGGGCGGTGCTGGTGTCGCCGGCGGAAATGAAGGTGGCGATCAGCGAAATCGCCACCAGGATCAGCGGCGGCACGAACCAGAAGCTGCCGAGCAGTTCGATGGTGTCGCTCAAGGTGCGCCGGGTCAGGCGCCGGTCCAGGGGCTGGTTGCGGATCAGGTGGGCGATCGGGCGGCGAAAACGCAGGATGAACAGCCCCGTGCACACCGCGGCGATGACGTTGGCCAGGGTGGCCAGGGCATGCGCCAGGTGCGTGCCCAGGGCCACGGTCATGCGCGGGTCGCTCATCGCCTCGCCAAAGGCGGCGAAACTGCCGATCAGCCACAGCGGGCGGAACGCCTGATGGCGCAGGATGTACAAGGCGCGGTGGCGGTGCGGGCCATCGAGCAGGGAGAAGGCGATCACGCAGATGGCCGAGAAGCAGGTGCCCACCACCAGCGCATAGGCCAGCACCATGGCCATCGACTTGCCCAGCGAGGAGGGCAGGGCAAAGCTCAGGTACACGGTGAACACCAGCGCCACCAGCCACGGCCCGAGCTTGCGCAGGGCGAAGCGCACCAGGTCCCAGGTGCGCGGGTGCTGGGGCAGTTCTTCGGTCAGGCCGAAGCGCACCCGCACGCGGTGGCCGATCCAGTTGAAGGCGTAGGCCAGCAGGCTCCAGACGGCGATGATGGCGGCAAAGCCGAAGAGGATCGCCGGCCACTGGTGCACGGGCACGATCAGTTCGCTGAGTTCGGCCTGGGCCTGGTCGATTTCCTGCGACCAGCGGTTGAACGGGCTGGCGTCGCCGCTGAACTGCTTCTCCAGGTCATGCAACGCCCCGCCGATCAGGCCCAGCACGCCTTGCTCGGCGGCCGGTTGCGATTGCTTGGTGGCATCGCGCAGCTTTTTCAGGTCGGCCAGCAGCTTGGCCCGTTGCTGGTCGTTTTCCAGGTTCTTGATCACTTCGTCCAGCGACTTGCCCAGGGGCTCGGTGGCCTCGGGCTGGGCAGGGGTACTGGAGCCGAGCAGGCTCGGCAGCCCCGCCGCCTGGGCCGGGGAAAGGGCGATGAACAGCAGCAGGGCAAGGCAACGCAGGAGTGCAGGCACCGGGAAATCTACCTCAGGTCAAACGATTGACCGAGTGTAGAGGTTTATGTGGGGAGTTTCTCAAGGATCTTCCAGCAGGTGAGGCCGAAGATACCCAGGGTGCCGATCCACATCATCAGCACGCCGATGTTGCGCTCGCGCATGCTGAAGCCGATGGTCAGCAGCAGCAGGAACAGGAACACCGGTACGAACAGGGACAGGAACGGGGACATGGACAGCAATCCTTTTGCGTGGGGGCATGCCTTAAGCATAGCGGGTGGAAGCGAAGCGGGATTGATCCGTGGCAGCTCATTGGCCCAATCGCCGGCAAGCCGGCTCCCACAGGCGCGATGCATGCTGTACCTGTGGGAGCCGGCTTGCCGGCGATTTGGGCGCTACCGGATCAAGGCAATTCGCGGCTGCGGTAGAACGCGGTCAGCACCTTCACCAGGTGCGCCAGGTCATGGCTGCCGCACAGCTCGCGAATCGAGTGCATGGCAAAGGTCGGCAGGCCGATGTCGACGGTGCGCACGCCCAGGTGGCTGGCGGTGATCGGGCCGATGGTCGAGCCGCAACCCATGTCGCTGCGCACCACGAAGCTCTGCACCGGCACCTCCTCGGCCATGCACAGGTGGCGGAAGAAACCGGCCGTTTCGCTGTTGGTGGCGTAGCGCTGGTTGTTGTTGACCTTGATCACTGGGCCTGCGTTGAGCTTGGGCCCGTGGTTGCCGTCATGCTTGTCGGCGTAGTTGGGGTGCACGCCGTGGGCGTTGTCGGCCGACACCATCAGCGAGCGCTGGATCGTGCGCACGTAAGCGTCGCCCTCCGGCAGCAGGCGCTGCAGGGTCTGCTCCAGCATCGGGCCGTCGGCGCCACAGGCCGAGCAGCTGCCGACTTCTTCGTGGTCGTTGCACACCAGCACGCAGGTTTCGTCGCTGTCGGCCGCCAGCAGCGCCTGCAGGCCGGCATAGCACGACAGCAGGTTGTCCAGGCGGGCGCCGGCGATGAAGTCGCCGTTCAGGCCGATCAGGGCGGCGTCCTGGGTGTCGTAGAAGCTCAGCTCGTAGTCCAGCACCACGTCGGCGTTGAGCCCGTGCTCGCGGGCCAGCTGCTCGGTGAGCAGGGCGCGGAAGTCGATGCGCTCGTCGCCGGCCACCTGGGCGAGGATCGGCGGCAGTTCGTTCTGCGGGTTGATCTGCCAGCCTTCGTTGGCGGTGCGGTTCAGGTGGATGGCCAGGTTGGGGATGATCGCGATCGGCAGCTTGAAGTCGATCAGCTGGCTCTCGACCTTGCCGTCACGGCGGAAGGTGACGCGCCCGGCCAGCGACAGGTCGCGGTCGAACCACGGTGCCAGCAGGGCACCGCCGTACACTTCCACACCCAGTTGCAGGAAGCCCTGGCGCTGCAGCTCAGGCTGCGGCTTGACCCGCAGGCACGGGCTGTCGGTGTGTGCGCCGACCATGCGGATGCCGCTCAGCAGGGGCGCTTGCTTGCCCAGCTTGATGGCGATGATCGAGGAATCGTTGCGGGTGACGTAGTAGCGCCCGCCAGGCACCGTGGCCCAGCTGTCACGCTCGTCCAGGCGCTGGTAGCCGGCGGCCTCGAGGCGCTGGGCCAGGCTGGCGGTGGCATGGAAGGGCGTGGGGGAGGCCTTGAGGAAATCGATCAGGCCGGTATTCAGTGCTTCGCGCATAACTCACTCCAGACAGCAGTGGCGCGAGTTTAGCGCAGATGGAATACAAATTGTGTCGGGCCCTTCGCGGGCTCAGAACGGTGCCGGGCACTCGAACTTGAGCCGCTCCCCGGAAACCGGGTGGGTAAAGCTCAGCATCGATGCATGCAGGCACAGCCGCTCGTGGGCCGCCAGCGCTTCGGGGTTGGCATACAGGCGGTCGCCCAGCAGGGGATGGCCGATCGACAGCATGTGCACGCGCAACTGGTGCGAACGCCCGGTAATCGGCGTCAGCTCGACCCGGCAGTAATCGCCGCAACGCTCGACGATGCGCCAGAAGGTCAGGGCATGCTTGCCCTGTTCATGGTCCACCACGTGGCGCGGCTTGGTTGGCGGGTCGTAGCGCAGCGGCAAATCGATGCTGCCGCTGTCCAGCGCCGGCTGGCCCCAGCACAGGGCGGTATAGGCCTTCTCGGTTTCGCGGTCATGGAACTGGCGCGACAGCTCGCGGTGGCTGTCGGCGTCACGCGCCAGCAGGATGATGCCGGAAGTTTCCCAGTCCAGGCGGTGCACGATCAGGGCGTCCGGGTAGCCGTTTTCCTGCAGGCGGGTGATCAGGCAGTCCTTGTTGTCGTCGGCACGGCCTGGCACCGACAGCAGCAGAGTCGGCTTGTTGACCACCAGGATGGCGGCGTCTTCATGGAGGATCTGCACGTTCGACAGCGGCATTGCGGGTTCTCTGTAAATACGGACTGGGGCCGCTGTGCGGCCCTTTCGCGACACAAGGCCGCTCCTACAGGTATTCGCAGTCCCCTGTAGGAGCGGCCTTGTGTCGCGAAAGGGCTGCAAAGCAGCCCCAGCTTCAGCCAGATCAGCGATCCGGCAAGGTGATGTTCAGTTCCAGAATCGAGCAGCTACCCTGGTTTTCCAGTTCGATGTGCACATCATCGCTGCCGATGTTCACATACTTGCGGATCACTTCGAGCAGTTCTTTTTGCAGCGCCGGCAGGTAGTCCGGCTCGCTGCGCTGGCCGCGCTCATGCGCCACGATGATCTGTAGACGCTCTTTCGCTACCGACGCGCTGGTCTGTTTCTGTCTGCCACGAAAGAAGTCAAAAAGGTTCATGGTTTACTTGCCTCCAAACAGGCGCGCGAAGAATCCTTGCTTCGGCACTTCGATGAAACGCAGGGGTTTCTCTTTGCCCAGGAGGCGGTCGACAGTGTCGCTGTACGCCTGGCCAGCATCGCTCTGGTCGTCGAGGATGACCGGAATACCTTGGTTGGAAGCCTTGAGAACCGCTTGAGATTCGGGGATGACACCCAGCAGCTCGACCGAGAGGATTTCCTTGACGTCTTCAACGCCCAGCATTTCGCCTTTCTCGACCCGCTCCGGGTGGTAACGGGTGATCAGCAGATGCTCCTTGATCGGATCATCGCCTTGCTCTGCGCGACGCGACTTGCTCGACAGCAGGCCGATCATGCGGTCGGAGTCACGTACCGAGGACACTTCCGGGTTGGTCACGACGATGGCTTCATCGGCGAAGTACATCGCCAGGTGAGCACCTTTTTCGATACCGGCCGGGGAGTCGCAGACGACGAAGTCGAACTGCTCCTTGAGCTCCATCAGCACTTTCTCGACGCCTTCCTTGGTCAGCGCGTCCTTGTCGCGGGTCTGGCTGGCGGCCAGCACGAACAGGTTCTCGAGGCGCTTGTCCTTGATCAGGGCCTGTTGCAGGTTGGCTTCGCCGTTGACCACGTTGACGAAGTCGTACACCACGCGGCGTTCGCAGCCCATGATCAGGTCGAGGTTACGCAGGCCGACGTCGAAGTCGACGATGACGGTCTTGTGGCCGCGCAGTGCGAGGCCGGTGCCGATGGCGGCGCTGGTGGTGGTCTTGCCCACACCCCCCTTGCCGGAAGTAACGACGAGAATCTTGGCCAAGGTGTTTCACCCCTAAATAAGTCGGGACACGTGTCCCAGCAAAATGCAAAAAACGGCAACAGATAAAAAAGTTGCTCTAAAAATGACGGCAAGTATCCGTTAAAGACGGGTGATGTTCAACACATCACCGGACAGGCTGACTTGCACGCCGGCACCCCACAGCGGGTCGCGGCGCAGGTCCTCGCAGACCTTGTACTGCCCAGCGATGGAGACCATTTCGGCCGTCATTTGCTGGCAGAAGATACGGGCCTTGGTATTGCCCTTGATGCCGGCCAGGGCGCGGCCGCGCATGGGGCCGTACACATGGATGTTGCCATCGGCGAGAAGTTCCGCACCGGGGCTGACCGAGGCTGTGACCACCAGGTCGCCACCCTGGGCGTAGATCTGCTGGCCACCGCGCACCGGCGCGGTAATGATCCGGGTCGGGCGGATTTCCGGCTCCACTACCGGCGCCGGGGCCGGTGCAGGTTCGGGTTTCTTCACTTCAGGTTCCGGCTCCAGCGGCCGCTCGCGGGCGCCGGAGGGCGGCAGCACGGGCAGGTCGATGGCGATCGCCGCGGCGATGTCCTCGATGCGGTTGGCGCGGATGGCCAGGGTGCGCAGGCCGTGGTGGCGGCAGATGCGCATCAGCCCGGGCAGGTCGATGGCGCCTTCGTCGGCCGGCAACTTGTCCAGGGCCAGCACCAGCGGCGTGTTGCTGAAGAAGTTCGGCGCCTGGGCCACTTTCGCCGCCAGTTGGCGGTCGAGGGCTTGCAGGTCGTTGCGCCCCAGTTCCAGCACAGTGATGGCGAGCATGCTGCCCTTGAGCTGGAACACGGAGGCGGTGTCGGGTGTGTGGTTTGGGCTCATGGTCTGCATAGACGGCAAGTTGCGAAAAAAGTGCCCTGACTTATAACGATAAGACCGGTTGGCCGCAACCGGCGCAGATCCGATGTAGAATGCTCGGCCTTTGTCCTACCGGAAGCTTCAATGGAACGCCCGCGTTTTCGTCCCTATTTCCTGCACCCACGGTTCTGGGGCCTGTGGCTTGGCCTGGGCCTGCTGTGGCTGGTGGTGCAGCTGCCGTACCGGGCCCTGCTGTGGCTCGGCAGTGCCCTGGGCGCGCTGATGTACCGCGTGGCCGGCGAGCGTCGGCGCATCGCTGCGCGCAACCTGGAGCTGTGCTTCCCGGAACTGTCCGTCGACGAACGGCGCCGGTTGTTGAAGGCGAACTTCGCCTCCACCGGCATCGCCTTCTTCGAAATGGCCATGAGCTGGTGGTGGCCCAAGGCCAGGCTGGCACGCCTGGCGCACATCGAGGGCATCGAGCACCTGCAGGCGGCGCAACAGGCCGGGCAGGGCGCGATCCTCATGGCGGTGCACTTCACCACCCTGGAGATCGGCGCCGCGCTGCTGGGCCAGGCCCACACCATCGACGGCATGTACCGCGAGCACGGCAACCCGCTGTTCGACTTCATCCAGCGCAGCGGCCGCGAGCGGCACAACCTCGATTCGCTGGCGGTGGAGCGCGAGGACGTGCGCGGCATGCTCAAGCTGCTGCGCGCCGGCCGCGCCATCTGGTACGCACCGGACCAGGACTACGGCGCCAAGCAGAGCCTGTTCGTGCCGCTGTTCGGCATCCCGGCAGCCACGGTGACCGCCACCACCAAGTTCGCCCGCCTGGGCAAGGCACAGGTCATTCCCTTCACCCAGAAGCGCCTGGAGGATGGCAGCGGCTATCGTCTGGTGATCCACCCGCCGCTCGAGGACTTCCCCGGTGAAAGCGAAGAGGCCGATTGCCTGCGCATCAACCAGTGGATCGAAGGTGTGCTGCGCGCGTGCCCCGAGCAGTATCTGTGGGCGCACCGGCGCTTCAAGTCGCGGCCCGAGGGTGCGCCGCGGCTGTATGACAAGAAAAAGCGCTGAGGGCGCGTTTGCAGGCCCGGCCCGATCGCCGGCAAGCCGGCTCCCACAGGTTTTGAAAAGTGTCGGGTAACTGTGGGAGCCGGCTTGCCGGCGATAGGGCCGGTGCTGACCACTTGAATCCAGGAAGGAATCGATGACCCCAACCACCGGCCTGATCCTCTCCGGCGGCGGCGCCCGAGCCGCCTATCAGGTCGGCGTACTGGCCGGCATCGCCGACCTGCTGCCTCCTGGCGCGGCCAACCCGTTCCCGGTCATCGTCGGCACCTCGGCCGGCGCCATCAACGCCGTGGCCCTGGCGAGTGGGGCCACGCGTTTCAGCGAGTCGGTGCAGGCGCTCACCCAGTTCTGGCAGGCCTTTCGCAGCCACCTGGTGCTGCGCAGCGACTGGCCAGGGGTGATCCGCCAGGCCGGCCGCTTCGTCGGCCACAGCCTGCTGGGCCTGGGCGGCCACGCACCGGTCGCCTTGCTCGACAGCAGCCCGCTGCGCCAGCTGCTGGAATCACGCCTGGACCTGGATGGCATCGGCCATGCCCTGGCCGCCGAGCACCTGCGCGCGGTGGCGGTGACCGCGTTCGGCTACGAATCCGGGCAGGCGGTGACCTTCTACCAGGGCCGCGGCACCATCGACCCCTGGCTGCGCCACCGACGTATCGGCGTGCCCACGCCGCTGAGCATCGACCACCTGCTGGCCAGCGCGGCGATTCCGCTGCTGTTCGCGCCGGTGCGCCTGGGCGATGAGTACTACGGGGACGGCGCGGTGCGCCAGTCGGCGCCGATCAGCCCGGCGCTGCACCTGGGGGCCAGCCGCGTGCTGGTGGTCGGGGTCAGCGGCAACCCGCAGCGGCCGGCGCCGCCCTCGCCATCCCAGCGCGTGTTCAGCGGCCAGCAACCGAGCCTGGCGCAGATTGGCGGGCATATGCTCAACAGCACCTTCATCGACAGCCTGGAAGACGACATCGAGCTGCTGCAGCGGCTCAACCACCTCAGCCACCTGCTGCCCGCGCACCTGGATGCCCGGCGCCTGGGCCTGGCGCCGATCGAGGTGCTGGTGGTGGCGCCCAGCCAGCCGCTGGACGAGATCGCGGCGCGCCACCGGCGTGAGTTGCCGGCGGCGTTGCGCCTGTTCCTGCGTGGGCCGGGGGCGACGCGCACCAGTGGGGCGGGGGTGTTGAGCTACCTGCTGTTCGAGGCCAGCTACTGCAGCGAGCTGATCGAGCTGGGGCGGCGCGATGCGTTGGCCAAGCGCCGGGAGCTGGAGCAGTTTCTGGGGATTTGAGCCGCGCTGTGATGCCTGCTGTAGGAGCGGCCTTGTGTCGCGAAAGGGCCGCGAAGCGGCCCCAGCAATCCTTGCAGCAGAAGACCCTAGCAATCCTTGCAGCAGCATTGAAACTGGGGCCGCTTCGCGACCCTTTCGCGACACAAGGCCGCTCCTACAGGCGAAGCCGGCACATCACTCGGCTATCTGCAACTTGCGCGCCTGGGTATACACATACCGCACCTTCTCGTACTCGAACGGCGAGTTGAGCTGGCCATAGCGGAATTTGGTGGTATAGCGCTTGTCCACCGCCCGCAGCAGGAAGATCTCCGGGTGGTCGGTACTGGCTTCGGCCACGCCCAGGTAGTTGATCGCCTGTTCCCCGGCATAGTCCACCACCACCCCGGTGGTGTCGCGCAGGTTCGAAGGCCCCAGCACCGGCAGCATGATGTACGGCCCTTCCGGCACACCGTAGAAGCCCAGGGTCTGGCCGAAGTCTTCGCTCTGGCGCGGCAGGCCCATCTTGGTCGCCGGGTCCCACAAACCGCCCACGCCGATGATGGTGTTGAACATCAACCGCGCGGTGATTTCCGCCGAGCGCTTGGCCTTGAGCTGCAGCACGCTGTTGAACAGGTTGGGCACATCGCCCAGGTTGTTGAAGAAGTTGCTCACCCCGGTGCGCACGAAGCTTGGCGTCACGTACTGGTAGCCGCTTACCAGCGGCAGCAGCACCCATTGGTCGAGGCGGTAGTTGAAGTGGTAGATGCGCCGGTTCATCGACTCCAGCGGGTCGTACACGTTCAGCGCTTCCAGGGTCGAGCGCTCGAATTCGCGCTGGTCCAGCCCTGGGTTGAATTTCAGTTCGCGCAGTGGGTCGATGAAGCCGTCGGGCTCCGGTGCCAGGGGCTGCGCGGTCACTTGCGGGTCGGCTTCGATCACGCTGGCGCGGGGTGCGGTTTCGGCGGCCAGGGCGTTGCCGGCAACCAGCAGGGCAGCGGCGAGGAGGCATTTGTTAACCACGGAAGAACTCCAGCATGGCGTCGCTGTTGACGCGATAGTTGAGGTTGCCGCAATGGCCGCCATGGGGGTAGAGGGTTAGGCGATCGCCGAACACCTTGCGCAGGAAACCGATATCGCCAGGGCCGAGGATGACGTCGTCGGCGTTGTGCATCACGGCGATCTTCGGACTGTCGCGCAGGTAGTCCTCCAGCGCGTACAGGCTCACCTGGTTGACCAGCTGCAGGATGCTGTTGCCGTCGGTGCGCGCGCGCCACATCGGGATCACCTGCTCGGTCAGGTAGCAGTCGAAGTCGCACTGCAGGGCACGCTTGAAGAACGGCGTCAGGCTGCTGCCTTCGGTGATCGGAAACTTCGGCGGAATGATCAGGCCACGGCGGTTGATCAGGTCGGAGGTGAAGGCGATATCGGCCGCCGAGAAGCGGAACGAGGTACCGATGAGCATCGCCATCTGCTCGTTGGACAGGTGCTGGCGCGACTGCTGGAAGTCGTACAGCAGTGCGTCGTTGAGGTCGATGTAGCCCTTGTCCTGGAAGTAGCGGGTGAGCTTGTTGAGCATCAGCTCGTAGAAGGTGGTGCTGCGGTCGATGCCCTTGACCTGGGTTTGCACCAGCTTGTCGAGGTTGTTGATCGAGGTGTACAGGTTGACTGGCGGGTTGAGCAGCAGCACGCGCTTGAAGTTGAAGCTGCGCCGGGTTTCGTCCAGGCGGCTGACGAACGCCGCGTCCAGCGCCCCGAGGCTGTAGCCGGTGAGGTAGAACTCGCTGATCGGCAGCCGCGGATGCTGGGCGCGCACGGCCTGCATCACCCGGTACATGTCTTCGGCGTCGTCCTGGCTGATGCCGGGGGTGGCGAAGCGCGAGGCGGCGCTCATGAAGTCCCAGCTGGTCGGTGACGACAGCTGCACCACGTGGAAACCGGCCTGGTAGAACAGCTTCTTGAGGTATTCGTTGATGCTGCTGGAGTAGGGCGCGCCGGTGCCGGCGATGAGGAAGATCAGCGGCGCCTCGTGGTCCTGGCGGGCCAGGCGGTACTTGAGCTTCTTCACCGACCAGAAGTTGTCGGGCAGGGTGAATTCGCGCTCCGGGCGCAGGTTGAGGCTGTAGTCGGACTGGTCGATTTCATCGTCGCTGGGCAGCGTCGGCCGCTGGTCGGGCGGCGTGGTGGCGATGGTCGCCTCGAACGGGTTGGTCAAGGGGAAACCGTAGCTTGCGGCGTCGATATCACGCGCCGATGCGGCTGCAGCCATGAGCAGGCCGCCAAGAAGGGCGGCAAGGCGCCAAGATCGAAGCATGTAATCCCCCAGAAGGAACAAGGTCGTGCAATACGCAGGCTAGGACCACCGGTGTGCCATCAAAGTTGCCAAGTGCGCTGGCCTTTGGTGTGCGGGTTATCTGCAACATAGCTGCAAGGCCATGATTTTGCCTTAGTGCAGGGCTTGGGCGATCATGTTTGTTTTTGCTCACCGCATTGGGAGAACTGGATGTCTCGTTCGCTGCCGGCCGCTGTGCTGCTGCTGTTTCTGGCGCTTTGGCTCGCTGCCAGTTATGGCGTGCGCTATGGCTTGATGGAAGATGGCCAGTGGGTCGGGCTGTGTAGCGCGCCTGGGGAGTACTGGCAGTGCCAGGTGCGCGCGCTGCTGGGGCTGGGGATTCATTTCCAGGTGCTGGCCTGGGCCGGGTTGGGCCTGGCCTTGCTGGCGCAGCTGGTGGCGGGCCGGGCCGGCTGGTGGTTGGCGGTGCTGGGGCTGGTGTTCGGCGTGCCGGCATTGGTCTTGTATACCGCGAGCATTGCGGTATTTGCGGTGGTGCTGGCGGGGTTGCGCCTGGTTCGGCAACCGCGGCGTGGCTGAGAGGGGCTGCTTTGCAGCCCATTCGCCGGCAAGCCGGCTCCCACATTGAGAGGGGTAGGAGCCGGCTTGCCGGCGATCGAGTACGCAGTCCTCGCCTGCGGTGCCTAGGCCTTGCGCAATCGCAGGCTGCGCCACAAGGCGGCAGTCATCAGCACACTGACCAGCGCCCAGCCCCAGGCCTGCTGATTCTCCAAGCCCTCCCGATAAAGCTGCGGCATCACCCCAGCCCCCACGATAAGCGCCAGCAATGCCACCTCGGCGCGCGCCGCCGGCACCGGCCGCAGCAGGTACACCACGGCCGGCAAGGCCAGCGCCGCGCTGGGGAAGCTGCGATAGCGCGGGTCGAACACCATCGCCAGCATGCTCACCGCCGCGGCAAAACCTGCCGCCAGCAACAGCCACCCGGCACGCGCTTGCAAGCCGGCGAACAGCCGCTCGCGCCAGCCGGCACGGCGCGCCAGGGCCAGCACCGCGTGGGCCAGCACCAGCAGGTTGAGCCCGGCCAGCGACACCGCCCACAGCCATTCCCCGGCGAAGCGGGCATGGGTGCGCATCAGCTCGCCCCACAACCCCAGGCAAGCTGCGCCAAACGCCGCCAGCAGCGGTAGCAGCAGGGCACCCGCAGCCGTGGCGGGGCGCCCGGCGAACACCAGCATGGCCGCCATCAGCGCCGCGCTGGCCAGCAACCACTGCGGCCAGTAGTGCAGGTTGCTCACCGGCCCTTCGAGCACGCCCTTGTCTTGCCGGTCGGCATCGAACAGCCCCCAGTAGCCGCCCACGGCCCCTTCATTGGCGCGCTTCCAGGGCTGGTCGAAGGCTTCGATCAGGTTGTAGTGCCAGCCGTTGGCCTCGGCCATGGCGACGAAGCCGCGCACGAAACGCGCTTCGTTGGCCCGGCTGGGGGTGGCGGTTTCGCGCTGGCGGCCTTCGCTGGGCCATCCGGTTTCACCGATGAAGATGTCCTTGGGCGCGAAGCGGTTGGCGAACACCTGGTGCACTTCGGCCACATGCGCCAGGGCGTCATCGATGCCGCGCGGGTCGTCTTCCCAGTAGGGCAGCAGGTGGATGGTCAGGAAGTCCACCGCCGGCGCCACCTGCGGGTGCTGCAGCCAGAACTCCCAGACATCGGCATAGGTCACCGGCACCTTGACCTGGCGCTTGACCTGGCCGATCAGCGCGGCCAGGCGCTCGCCGGTGACTTCCTTGCGCAGCAGCGCCTCGTTGCCGACGATCACCGCGCTGACCACGTCCGGGTTGGCATTGGCCGCGTCGATCAGCAGCTGCACTTCCTTGTCGGTATCGACCGGGTTGGCATTCACCCAGGCGCCGAGCATCACCTTCAGGCCGTGCTTGCGCGCCAGCGCCGGGATTGCCTCAAGGCCGGTCATCGAATAGGTGCGGATGCACTGGAATCGCTCGGCCAAAAGCGCAAGGTCGGCGTCCATGCGTGCCGGGCGCAGGCGGAAGGGTTGGTCGTAGGGCGACTGGTCCTTGTCGAACGGGGTGTACGAGGCGCACTGCAGCTTGTGCGTGGGGCTGGCGGCGTCGGGCAGCTGCACGGGCTTGCCCAACCCGTACCAGAGCGCCCCGAGCCCGAGCAGGGCGAGCAGGCAGGCGAGCAGGTAGAGCGGCAACAGCAGACGGGCAGGGTTTGGCATCGGGCGGTCCATCGTCAGGCGCAAAACGGTAGATAGTAGCCCGGCGCCAAACCTTTGGCATGCAAGGATCGCGCAGAACCCCCTGGTGCGGTGCCGCTAATGGCACAGTGCTGTCGCAATGGGGTGGGGTACAGGTCGCAGCTGGAGCAGGTCGAGCGAAGTTGCAGGCACATGATGCAATCTCCAAGACCTGACGAGGGGATGGTTTGATGACTACGAAGAAAGTGCGACGTTTCCTGGGGGTGGGTACTGCCCTGGTATTGGCCATGAGCACTGCGCAGGCAATGGCCAAAGAGGTAAGCATCGGTTACGTGGATGGTTGGGCCGACAGCGTGGCGACCACCAACGTGGCTGCCGAAGTGATCAAGCAGAAGCTCGGCTATGACGTGAAGCTGCAGGCGGTGGCCGCAGGGATCATGTGGCAGGGCGTGGCCACCGGCAAGCTCGATGCCATGCTGTCGGCGTGGTTGCCGGTCACCCACGGCGAGTACTGGGCCAAGAACAAGGACAAGGTGGTCGACTACGGCCCCAACTTCAAGGACGCCAAGATCGGCCTGATCGTCCCCGAGTACGTCAAGGCCACCAGCATCGCCGACCTCAAGACCGACGACAGCTTCAAGCAGAAGATCGTCGGCATCGACGCAGGCTCGGGTGTGATGATCAAGACCGAACAGGCGATCAAGGACTACGACCTCACCGGCTACAAACTGCAGGCCAGCTCCGGCGCCGGCATGACCGCCGAACTTGGACGCGCTTACCCCAAGCAGCAGTCGATTGCCGTGACCGGCTGGGTGCCGCACTGGATGTTCGCCAAGTGGAAGTTGAAGTTCCTGGATGACCCTAAAGGGGTTTATGGCGCGGCGGAAACCGTCAACAACATCGGCAGCAAAGAGTTGGACACGAAGGCGCCGGAAGTTGCCGCGTTCCTGAAGAAGTTCCAGTGGCAGTCCAAGGATGAGATCGGCGAAGTGATGCTGGCGATCCAGGATGGCGCCAAGCCTGAGCAGGCGGCCAAGGACTGGGTGGCCAAGCACCCGGACCGGGTCAAGGAGTGGACGGGTAAGTAATTGATTCGAGGGCCAGTGTGGCCTTGTCGCCGGCAAGCCGGCTCCCGCATTGGGGGCGCCGGCTTGCCGGCGATAAGGCCAAACTGGCCGCTACTTTGTTACTGATCCTGTAAAACAGTGTTGCATCTAAGACTAAGGTCGTCTGGTTGGCGTTCAACGGCAGCATAAAGTGACGGTGTGGGTTCCATCCCCTACCTGTGCTGCTAGGACAAAAACAATGAACGACAGCATTTACCTCTCGATACAAAACAGCCCCCGTTTCAAGGAGCTGGTCAGCAAACGCGAACGGTTCGCCTGGGTCCTCTCGGCGATCATGCTCGGCCTCTACTGCGCCTTCATCCTCCTGATCGCCTACGGTCCTCATCTGCTGGGCGCCAAGCTCAGCCCCGAGTCGTCGATTACCTGGGGCATTCCCCTGGGCGTCGGCCTGATCGTTTCGGCATTCGTCCTGACCGCCATCTACGTGCGCCGCGCCAACGGTGAATTCGATGAGCTGAACAAGGCCATCCTGAAGGAGGCGCAACAATGATTCGCCACGCCAAAGCCCTGGCCGTCCTGGCCTGCGGCGCTTTCGCACCCGCCGTATGGGCCGCCGATGCCATCAGCGGCGAGGTGCAGAAACAGCCGCTGAACATTTCCGCGATCGCCATGTTCGTGGCCTTCGTCGCCTTCACCCTGGGCATCACCTACTGGGCCTCCAAGCGCAACAAGTCGGCCGCCGACTACTACGCCGCCGGCGGCAAGATCACTGGTTTTCAGAACGGCCTGGCGATTGCCGGCGACTACATGTCGGCGGCCTCGTTCCTGGGTATTTCCGCGCTGGTGTTCACCTCCGGCTACGACGGCCTGATCTACTCGATCGGCTTTCTGGTCGGCTGGCCGATCATCCTCTTCCTGATCGCCGAACGCCTGCGCAACCTGGGCAAGTACACCTTTGCCGACGTGGCCTCGTACCGCCTCGGGCAAAAGGAAATCCGCACCCTGTCGGCCTCCGGCTCGCTGGTGGTGGTGGCCTTCTACCTGATCGCGCAGATGGTCGGCGCCGGCAAGCTGATCGAGCTGCTGTTCGGCCTGGACTACCACGTGGCGGTGATCCTGGTGGGCATCCTGATGTGCCTGTACGTGCTGTTCGGCGGCATGCTGGCCACCACCTGGGTGCAGATCATCAAGGCGGTGCTGCTGCTCTCCGGTGCCAGCTTCATGGCGCTGATGGTGATGAAGCACGTGGGCTTCGACTTCAACACGCTGTTCTCCGAGGCAATCAAGGTGCACGCCAAGGGCGAGGCGATCATGAGCCCGGGCGGCCTGGTCAAGGACCCGATCTCGGCCTTCTCCCTGGGCCTGGCGCTGATGTTCGGTACCGCTGGCCTGCCGCACATCCTGATGCGCTTCTTCACCGTCAGTGACGCCAAGGAAGCGCGCAAGAGCGTGCTCTACGCCACCGGCTTCATCGGCTACTTCTACATCCTGACCTTCATCATCGGCTTCGGCGCGATCCTGCTGGTCAGCACCAACCCGGACTTCAAGGACGCCGCCGGCGCCCTGCTGGGCGGCAACAACATGGCGGCGGTGCACCTGGCCGATGCCGTGGGTGGCAGCATCTTCCTCGGCTTCATCTCGGCGGTAGCCTTCGCCACCATCCTGGCGGTGGTGGCCGGCCTGACCCTGGCCGGTGCCTCGGCGGTGTCCCATGACCTGTACGCCAGCGTATGGCGCAAGGGCAAGGCCAACGACAAGGACGAGATCCGCGTGTCGAAGATCACCACCGTCGCCCTGGGCGTGCTGGCGATCGGCCTGGGCATCCTGTTCGAGAAGCAGAACATCGCCTTCATGGTAGGCCTGGCGTTCTCCATCGCCGCCAGCTGCAACTTCCCGGTGCTGCTGCTTTCGATGTACTGGAAGAAACTGACCACCCGCGGCGCCATGATCGGCGGCTGGCTGGGCCTGATCAGTGCAGTGACGCTGATGATTCTCGGCCCGACCATCTGGGTGCAGATCCTCGGCCACGAGAAGCCCATCTACCCCTACGAGTACCCGGCGCTGTTCTCGATGGCCATCGCCTTCGTCAGCATCTGGTTCTTCTCGGTCACCGACAAGTCCAAGGCGGCCGACGACGAGCGTGCGCTGTTCTACCCGCAGTTCGTCCGCTCGCAAACCGGCCTTGGGGCCAGTGGCGCGGTTTCGCACTGATACCTGGCTGCACCTGAACCACGCCCCGGCTTGCCGGGGCGTTGTCGTTTCTGGGTGGTGGCATTTTGCATCGCTTGGGAAATTTCTTACATTCGCTGGGAACGGTCTTACTCAACGCACCTGGGCAACCACGAATAATTCGCCTTGCCAACTGCAATAACGCAGTTGCACCAACACCCCCTTTCAAGGAGATCTATTCGTGAAACGTCTTTTCATGGCCCTTCCCCTGGCATTGTTCACCGCCGCCGCCGCCCATGCCGCTGACCCCATCGAAAAGCAGGTTCAAGTCACTGCCCAGGTACCGACCGACAGCTTCTACGTTGAGCCGGTGGGCGGCAACTGGATGAACGACCCGCAGGAACTCGCCTGGAACTCGTTCCGCAGCGAGCTGCAACCGGTCAGCAAGCAGCTGCAGGTCAAGAGCACCATCGGCCCGATCTCGGCCTACCTGCTGTCGCCTGCAGCCATCACCAGTGGCGTCAACAGCATCGGCCTGGATGTGAAAGTGGCCGACACCACCCTGTCCACCACCCCCACCGAAGTGATCTCGCAAGCCCAGGCTGCACCGGGCGCGCTGGTTGGCTTCGAGATCGCCGCTCAAGCGGCACCTTCCACCGGCTATGTACCGGGCAGCTACCAAGGCCTTGTCAGCATGATGTTCGAAACCGCCGCGCCGTAAGGCCTGCGACGGCTCAACCTTTCATTCGTTGTGTTACCCGTCCTTCACCCCGGGGGTTGCCTCGGCGGTGAAGGTGGGGCCTGCCTGCCAATAAGAAAATGACCAAGAACTCATTCATCGCTGCGCTGCGCGGTTTGTTTGGCGTAGGCGCGTTGTCCGCTGCCTTGCCTGCGTGGGCAGATGCACCCCGCTCGGTGGTCCCCGGCCTGGTTCAGGCCGAGGGCCTGCCGCGCGAATTCGAAGGGCACTTTTTCGAGGTGCCGCTGGCGGTCCGGGTCGACCTCGATGGCCGCTACCTGGGCGACGCGATGGTGGTGCTGTCGCGCGACCAGCGCGTGCAACTGCTCGAATTCACCGAAACCCTGGACAGCACCGAGCCTGAAAGCCTGCGCCGTCGCTGGCAGGAGCGGCTGGCTGACGGCCGGCCGTTGGGCGATTGCCAAAGCGACTGCGTCGATGGCTTGCGTGCCTTGCACTACAGCCTGGTCAACTCGCAGTTGTCGGTGCTCACCGACCAGGCCGAAGCCAAGGACGTTGCCGCCCGCTATCACCGCCTGCCTGAACAGGGCAGCCATGGCCTGCTGCTGCGCAACCAGCTCAACCTGGTTGGCGATGGCCGCGAGACCAGCGGCCGCTATGCCTTGCAAGGCCAGACCAGCCTCGGCAACTGGACCGGCGTCGCCGATGGCCAGCTCGACCGCGGCAGCGACAGCGAGCAGGGCACCCGCTACCGCCTCGACCAGCTGTACAGCGAACGGCTGCACGAGGACCACTTCTACCGCCTGGGCTACTTCACCCCGGCCGCTCAAGGCCTGGCGCGCCAACCGCGTTCATTCGGCAGCAGCCCGGATACCACCTTGGGCGTGATGTTCGGCAGCAGCGACAGCCTTGCCATCGACATCGCCAGCCCCAGCGCCACCCCCATCTACGTCACCCCGGACCGCCCGGGCGTGGTGGAGATCTACCGCAATGGCGTGCTGATCAACAGCCAGCCGGTACAACCCGGCCTGCAGACCCTGGACACGCGGGTGCTGCCCGGCGGCATCTACGAGGTCGAGGTGCGCCTGGTCGAAGATGGCCAGGTCAGTTCACGCACCCAGGAATTCATCTACAAGCCGTCCAACTGGAGCGCCACCGATTCACGCTGGCGCTACAACGCGTACCTCGGGCGCCAGGACAGCCTGCTGAACAATTGGCAGGACGATTACCAGGACAGCCTCAGCGCCGGCCTCATGGCCAACTACCTGCTGCACCCGCGCGCCGTGCTGGGGCTTTCGGCCCAGCGCATCGACGATCGCCTGCAATACGGCACCTCGCTGGACTGGACCCCGCGCGACCGCACCACGCTGTACGCCAACGTCTTCGAGACCCAAGGCTACGGCACCGGATACGACCTGCAGGGCATCTTCAGCCACGACCTGGGGTCGCTGGTGCTCAGCCACAACCGCTCGTGGATCGAAGCGGCGCGCGACCTCGATGGCGGCCCGATCCGCCAGCAGAACAGCCAGACCTCGCTGTCGCTGAACCAGCGCCTGGACTCACGCCACACCGCGACCGTGCGGGTGGCGCGCAGCAGCGGTGAGTCCAGCGGCATGAGCTATGACGTGGGCTGGTCGTACTTCGGCAAGCTCGGCGGCTCCGATGCCACCTGGCGCTTGTCGCTGTTCGACCGGCCGGGTACCCGTGCCACCGACGAGCAGCGCAGCCGCGGCGTCAACCTGAGCCTGAGCATGAGCCTGGGCGAGCCGGGCAAGCGCATTTCGGCGAGCGTCGGCAGCCGTACCTCGCGCGATGGTGGCCGCGACCAGAACGCCTCGGTGTCGTACCAGCAGGACGTCGAGCTCGGCGCGCTGCGAACGCTCACCGCCACCACCACGCTGGACCGCTACGGCGCAGGCCTGGCGGGCCATGCCAACTTCGAGAACCCGTTGCTGCATGGTGATGCCTATGTCCAGCAGTCGTCCTACAACGGCGAGGTCAGTGGCGGGCTGAACCTGGAAAGCATGGTGGCGGTCGGCGCTGGCAAGGTGGCCATGAGCGGCCAGTACCTGCCCCACGAAGCCGGCCTGATCGTCGACGTCGACACCGACTTGCCCGACCTGCGCCTGCGTGCCGATGACCACTTGGGAAGCAGCGCACGGCTGCATCCAGGGCGCAACATCATCCCGGTCACCGCGTTCAAATCGGGCCATGTGCAGTTCGACTTCGAAGAAGGCGAGAGCACGGCGGCGGTGATCCAGCCCTCGAGCGTCGACTACCACCTCAACCGCGGCGGCGTGGAGTATCGCCAACTGCACGTGATGCGCACGGTCACCGTGCTGGGGCGCCTGCTCGATGCCCAGGGGCAACCCATGCGCGGTGCGCTGGTGATGAACCACGCCAGCCGCGGGGTCAGCGAGGTGGACGGGCACTTCACCGTGGAAATGAGCGAGTCCACCCCGACCCTGGAGATCCGCAGCGCTGGCGCCGCTGCCTGCCTGCTGAAACTCGACCCGGCGGGCCTGCAGCGCGAAGACGACGTACTGCTGGCCGGCGACTTGCGCTGCGTGCCCAAAGGTTGGGCCAGCACGGCGGCCAACGGCGAGGGAGGGGAGAGCTGATGAGGCTGCTTACCGTTGGCGCCCAGCCAGTGCCGGGCCGAGCCCCGCACGCCATCGCACACACAAGGAACCTGCCGATGCCCGCTGTACCTGTACCACGCCCGCGCCTGGCGCGCTGGCTCCTGGCCTTGCTCGGCCTGTCGGCGCTGCTGCCAGCCGACGCGGCGCAGGTCACCTTCACCGCCAAGTACCGCGGCGAAGCCAGTGGCCGCTTCGAGAACACCACGCGCCAGGCGGGCTTTTGTGGCCAGTGGCCCACCCACTGCATGGGTGTGCAGACGGTCGGCCTGCCGGTCTCCTATATGAAAACGTCGATCGCCCGTGCACCGGACCTGCGCGACCAGTACTACGTCAAGTTGCCGGGCCGGCGCACGATCCAGGTGACCAACCCACAGACAGGCGACTCGTATCCGATGACCTTCGAGATCTTGTCCGTCAGCCAGAGGGTGTACGAGGCGAGCGAGAAGAACCCGGTATTCACGCGCTACCCCCAAGGTGGCTGCAGCTACAAGGTCACCTACTGGACCGATATAGGCTGGACCATGTACCTGTGGGATGTGCGCACCCCGCAACAGCCCCAGCCTTGTACCTCGCACGCCACGGATGCCGCTTACGGCGAAACCGTGCGCACCTACGTGAGCGATCTGGCAGTGGCCTACCGCCTGAGCATGCCTTCGCCCCTGGCCATGAAGCCTGGCCTGTATCAGGGCAGCGAAACCTACACGGTCGGCGCGGGCATGGACTTCGACTTCGGCAACAACGTCGAAAGCCTTAACACCAACAGCATGACCCTGAACTTCGAGCTGGACGTGCAGCATGCCTTCGTCATCGACTTCCCCCCTGGTTCGGAACGTGCGGTGCTCGAGCCGCCTGGCGGCTGGTCGGGCTGGCTGTCGCGCGGGCAGCCGCCGCAGCGCCTGTCGCGCGACCTGTTGTTCCAGATCTGGTCGAGCGGGCCGTTCACCGCCTACAAGATGTGCCAGTACCCGGTGGGCGAGCGCTGCGGGATCCGCAATGCGGCCAACCACGAGGTGCCGGTCAAGGTGGGGGTGAGCATGCCCAATGGCGTGCGCCACGCCGGCAATGACGTACGCAAGCTCGACCTGCCCACCGGGCGTGGCTCGGCGCTGTCGTTCGAGGCGGTGGCGACCGTGTTCAACCGTGCCGGGCAGCTGAACTTCGAGGTGGAGCGCGAGCATGTGCAAGAGATGCTCGAGCACCCGGGCAGTACGTATCGCGGTGATGTGACGGTGGTGTTCGATGCCGAGATGTGAGGGGCAGTTTGGGATCCGTCCTACTCGCGTGGGCGACTTTTCCTACTGGTGCGCAAGGGACGCTCGGGCGAATTCACTCGATAATATCAATATGACATCACTCGTTCTCGCTGGAGGCTTGAAATGAATGCCCGTTGCATGATCGCTGTTCTGCTGTGGTTGCCCTCGATTACCCTGGCCGCGCCCGAAATCAATGTGGGTGCGCTGTATGACTACCTCGGCGCAGGCAAGAGCACCCTGCTCAAGCGCGTGCGCAATGGTGGCGATACCACTGCCTTCGTCAAGGTCAGCGTTGCCGAGCTGGTCTACGACCGCGAGGGCAACCCGCGGGAAATCGACCAGGAGAGCCTGCCCCTGGCCGAGCGTGGCGTGGTGGCGAGCCCGGCACGGCTGATCGTGCCCGCCAAGGGTATGCAGGCGGTACGCCTGCTGTACCGCGGCGACCGGCAGGCCGAGCGCTACTTCCGCCTGCGCTTCGTGCCCGTGCTCCCGGAAACCCAGGACGGCTTCAACCTCTCCGAGGCGCAGGCCGAGGAGTACCGCGAAGGGCTCAAGGCCGGCGTCAACCTGCTGGCCGGCTATGGCACGCTGTTGTTCGTGCGGCCCAACCAGATGCGTTTCGACACCCCGATCGACGAGCAGCCGGCGCAGTTCTCCGTGCGCAACAGCGGCAACAGCACGGTGATCCTCGACCACGTTCGCCATTGCAGCAACGATGGCCAGCGCTGCGACACCACCACCAAGCACCACCTGCTGCCGGGCCGCGACCGGGTGTTCCCGCGCCAGGCCGGCTGGGCCTACCAGTTCGAGCTGATCGAGGGCGATCGCCGGCGTGAACTGGCGATCGGCGGCTGAGGGGTGCCCATGTCCAAGGTCCTGGTCGTCGATGATCACCCCTTCATACGCGCCAGCGTGTGCATGCAACTGCGCCAGGACCAGCATGAGGTGGTCGGCCAGGCTGACAATGGCGTCGATGCCGTGCGCCTGGCCCGCGAATGCAGCCCCGACATCGTCATTCTCGACCTGCTCATCCCAGGCCTGGACGGCCTGGAGGTGATCAGCCGGATCAAGGGGCTGGAGCGGCCTTGCAAGCTGTTGGTGCTGACCTCGCAGCCGGCCGAGAACTATTCGCTGCGCTGCATGAAGGCCGGCGCCTCGGGCTTCGTCTCCAAGACCGACGACCTGGTTGCCCTGAGCAAGGCCGTGGTGGCGGTGCTATCGGGCTACACCTTCTTCCCGGCGGTGGCGCTGAGCACGGTCAACCGCCGCGAGCTCGAGGACGACGAGGCGCAAAGCATCGCCCGCTTGAGCGACCGCGAACTGGTGATCCTGCAGCAACTGGCCAAGGGCATGAGCAACAAGGCGATCGGCGAGGCCATGCTGCTGAGCAACAAGACCATCAGCACCTACAAGGCCCGCCTGATCGAGAAGCTCAAGGTGGCCTCGCTGATCGACCTGGCCGACTTCGCGCGCCGCAACGGCGTGATTTGAGTGAACAATGCTGTCTGGGGGCAGGCATGGACGTGTGCTGCTTCAAGCCACCGCCTTTGGCCAAGCTGAGGCGCCCGCCGCAGCGCAACGTGGCGGCACGGGCCGAGGGCCTGGGTTTCGACCTTGATGAGTTGAGGCGGCTGACAGGAGGGGACCGGCGCGTGCTGGGCACGCTGCTGCAGGAACTGTTGCGGGTCAACCGCGATGACCTGCGCCGTTTGCGTCAGTACCTGGCCCGGCGTGACCTTGGAGGCCTGGCGGCCATGGCGCACAGGATCAAGGGGGCGGTCAGGATGATTCGTGCGCAGGAGGTGATGGATGCCTGCGAGGGGCTCGAAGCCGTGTGCCAAGAGGTGTCGCAGGTGAACGCCGAAGTGGCCTGCAAGCTGCGCGAGCTGATCAATGCGGTCATCTGCCTTGAGGTTCGCGTGCGGCGTTATCAGGCCAACTTGCGGCAGAAGCCGGCCAAGCCGATGGGCTGACCTGGGCTGGCCAGCGGTGAGCCAGCCCAGGCCTGCCCTCGGTCATATGCGGCCGAGCAACAACAGGACCAACAGCACCACCAGCACCACGCCGACGATGCCGGATGGGCCGTAGCCCCAGCTGCGCGAGTGGGGGAAGACCGGCAAGCCGCCGATCAGCAGCAGGATCAGGATGATGATGAGGATCGTGGTCATGGGCGAAGTCCTTGCGTGGTGGGGGGGCAGGGCCTCGTACAACTGGCCTCTTGTAATTCGGACCGGTGCCGCTTGCGAAAGATTCCATCGGCAAGGCACTGACCGCCAGGTCATGCTCGCCCATTCACTACCCTGATGGACCCTGCCACGCGCCAACGCCTTGATTAGACTGGCCTGACAACCCATCAGCACAAGGCTTGCCACCATGCACAACCGCATCATGATCACCGGCGCCGGGTCCGGCCTTGGCCGCGAGATCGCCCTGCGCTGGGCGCGCGAGGGCTGGCGCCTGGCGCTGGCCGACGTCAACGAGCCTGGCCTGCGCGACACCCTGGAGCTTGTGCGCCAAGCAGGCGGCGAGGGCTTCGTGCAGCGCTGCGATGTGCGCGACTACAGCCAGCTCACGGCCCTGGCCCAGGCCTGCGAGGAGAAGTTCGGCGGCATCGATGTGATCGTCAACAACGCCGGCGTTGCCTCGGGCGGGTTCTTCGCCGAGCTGTCGCTGGAGGACTGGGACTGGCAGATCGCGGTCAACCTGATGGGCGTGGTCAAGGGCTGCAAGGCCTTCCTGGCGCTGCTCGAGCGCAGCAAAGGGCGCATCGTCAACGTGGCGTCCATGGCCGCGTTGATGCAGGGGCCGGGCATGAGCAACTACAACGTGGCCAAGGCCGGCGTGCTGGCGCTGTCGGAAAGCCTGCTGGTGGAGCTGCGCCAGGTGGAAGTGGCGGTGCATGTGGTGTGCCCGTCGTTCTTCCAGACCAACCTGCTCGACTCGTTCCGCGGCCCGAACCCGGCGATGAAGGCCCAGGTTGGCAAACTGCTCGAAGGCTCGCCCATCAGCGCGGCGGATATCGCCGATTACATTCACAAGCAGGTGGCGGCGGGCGAGTTCCTGATCCTGCCCCACGAGGCCGGGCGCCAGGCGTGGCAGCTCAAGCGGCAGGCGCCGGAGAAGCTGTACGACGAGATGGCGGACATGGCCGTGAAGATGCGCGCCAAGGCGCAAACACGCTGATTGCAGGAAGCGTCTGTAGGGAATTTTACCCGCGCGCGTAGGGCGCTTCTGGATTTCCCTGGAGGCGTTGAGTTGCGGAATTTACCCATGCAATCTCCGGTTTTTCCTGTTGCCGGAGGGTGCAGCATGTTGGTCATAGGGCGCGAAGTGGGGGAGGTCATCACCATCGGTGACGACATCCAGATCAAGGTGGTGGAAACCCGCGATGGCATGGTGCGCTTCGGCGTCAGTGCGCCGCGCAACGTGTCGGTGCATCGGGCCGAGGTGTACAAGCGGATCAAGGCGGGGGAGGGGCGCAAGCCGGGCTAGGTGTGTCAGTGATGGCGCCATCGCCGGCAAGCCGGCTCCCACAGGTTCACCGCTGCATTTGAGGGCAGTGGGGTGCCTGTGGAGCGAAAGGGCCGGCACTGATCAGTCGAGCAACTCGCGCGGCACATCATGCTTGGCCAGCAGCTGGCACTGCTGGCTCTCCAGGTCGAAGAGGATGAACGCCTGGCCCTTGGCCAACGCCTGGCGCACCCGCAGCACGCGGGTTTCCAGCGGCGTGTCGTCGCCATTGTCGGTGCCGTCGCGGGTGACGAAATCCTCGATCAGGCGGGTCAGGGTTTCGGCTTGCAGTTGGTCATAAGGGATCAGCATGGCAGCGTTCGGCTTCGTGGAAGAATCGGCCAATGCTACGCCAAACCCGGTACCCCTTGCTCATCCCTTGTTCCCCACCAGGCTGTCGACGGCCGGCACCCGGGTGTCGCTCTCCATCTGCGCATCGTGTTCGAGCTGGTGGCTGAAGCGCTCGAGCGAGGCATTGGCCGGGTTCGAATCGCTGGCGAACACCGGCGGGCTCAGCAGGTAGCCCGACAGCAGGCGGCTGAGCGCGGCCAGGCTGTCGATGTGGGTGCGCTCGTAGCCGTGGGTGGCGTCGCAGCCGAACGCCACCAGCGCGGTGCGGATGTCGTGGCCGGCGGTCACGGCCGAATGGGCGTCGCTGAAGTAGTAGCGGAACACGTCGCGGCGTACCGGCAGGTCCTGGTCGCCCGCGAGCTTCAGCAGGTGGCGCGACAGGTGGTAGTCATAGGGGCCGGAGGAGTCCTGCATCGCCACGCTCACGGCGTGTTCGCTGGAGGCCTGGCCGGGCGCCACCGGGGCGATGTCGATGCCGACGAATTCGCTGACGTCCCAGGGCAGGGCGGCGGCAGCGCCAGAGCCGGTTTCCTCGGTGATGGTGAACAGCGGGTGGCAGTCGATCAGCGGCTGGCGGCCACTTTCCACCACCGCCTTGAGCGCTGCCAGCAAGGCCGCCACGCCGGCCTTGTCGTCCAGGTGGCGGGCGCTGATGTGGCCGCTTTCGGTGAACTCCGGCAGCGGGTCGAAGGCGACGAAATCGCCGACTGCGATGCCCAGCGCCTCGCAGTCGGCGCGGGTGGTGCAGTAGGCATCCAGGCGCACTTCCACGTGCTCCCAGCTGATCGGCATCTGGTCGATGGCGGTGTTGAAGGCGTGCCCGCTGGCCATCAGCGGCAGCACGCTGCCGCGGTACACGCCGGTGTCGGTGAACACGCTGACCCGGCTGCCTTCGGCGAAGCGGCTCGACCAGCAGCCCACCGCCGCCAGGGCCAGCCGGCCGTTGTCCTGCACCTGGCGCACGCTGGCGCCGATGGTGTCGAGGTGGGCCGAGACGGCGCGGTCGGGCGAGCTCTGCCGGCCCTTGAGGGTGGCGCGGATGGTGCCGCGCCGGGTCAGCTCGAAGGGGATGCCCAGCTCGTCCAGGCGTTCGGCCACGTAGCGCACGATGGTGTCGGTGAAGCCGGTGGGGCTGGGGATCGCGAGCATCTCCAGGAGCACGCGCTTGAGGTAGTCGAGGTCGGGTTCGGGGAGGTGTTCAGGCATGGGTACTCCTTGGTTCAGCGTTGGCCCTATCGCCGGCAAGCCGGCTCCCACAGGGTTGGGCGGGGCCTTTGTGGCGGCGATAGGGCCAGTGAAGATCACGCCAACGGCCGGCTATGGGGGAACAGCAGGTCGACGAAGCGTTCGGCGGTAGGTTGCGGTTCGTGGTTGGCCAGCCCGGCCCGCTCGTTGGCTTCGATGATCACGTAGTCCGGGCTTTCGGCATCGCGCACCATCAGGTCCAGCCCCACCACCGGAATCTCCAGCGCCCGGGCCGCCCGCACGGCGGCGTCGGCCAGCACCGGGTGCAGGCGTTCGGTCACGTCTTCCAAGGTGCCGCCGGTATGCAGGTTGGCGGTGCGGCGCACGGCCAGGCGCTGGCCGGCGGGGAGCACGCTGGCGTAGTCGAAGCCGGCATCACGCAGCGTGCGCTCGGTCTCGTCGTCCAGCGGGATGCGGCTTTCGCCGCCGGTGGCGGCCTGGCGGCGGCGGCTCTGGGCGTCGATCAGCGCCTTGACGCTGTGCTTGCCGTCGCCCACCACCTGGGCCGGGTGGCGGATGGCGGCGGCCACCACCTCGTAGCCGATTACCACGATGCGCAGGTCATGGCCTGGGTGGAAGCTCTCCAGCAGCACCCGGCTGTCGAAGCGCCGGGCCTGGTCGATGGCCTGGCTGACTTCGTCATAATTGGTTAGGTTCACCGCCACGCCCTGGCCCTGTTCGCCATCCACCGGCTTGACCACCACCGCGCCATGCTCGTCGAGAAAGGCCAGGTTGTCGTCGGCATTGCCGGCCAGTTGCTGCATCGGCACCTGCAGGCCGGCCGCATGCAGGGCTTGCTGGGTCAGGCGCTTGTCCTGGCAGAGGGTCATGCTGACCGCGCTGGTCAGGTCGCTGAGCGATTCGCGGCAACGCACCCGGCGCCCGCCCAGGCTCAGGGTGAACAAGCCGCCGGCGGCGTCGTCGACCTGCACCTCGATGCCGCGTCGGTAGGCTTCGTCGACGATGATGCGGGCATAGGGGTTGAGCGTGGCCTCCGGGCCCGGGCCGAGAAACAGTTGCTGGTTGATGCCGTTCTTGCGCTTGACGGCGAAGGTCGGCAGGTCGCGAAAGCCGAGCTTCTTGTACAGCCGCTTGGCCTGGCGGTTGTCGTGCAGCACCGACAGGTCGAGGTAGGCCAGGCCACGGCTCATGAAGTGTTCGATCAGATGGCGCACCAGCACTTCGCCGACGCCCGGGCGGGTGCACTGCGGGTCCACGGCCAGGCACCACAGGCTGCTGCCGTGTTCCGGGTCGTCGAACGCCTTGCTGTGGTTCAGGCCCATCACGCTGCCGATCACCGCACCGCTGTCTTCATCCTCGGCCAGCCAGTACACCGGCCCGCCTAGGTGGCGTGGGGTGAGCAGCTCGGGCTGCACCGGCAGCATGCCCCGGGCCTGGTACAGGCCGTTGATGGCCTGCCAGTCGGCCTCGGCCTGCGCGCGGCGGATGCGAAAGCCGCGGAACACCCGCTGCGCCTGGCGGTAGTCGGTGAACCACAGGCGCAGGGTATCGGAGGGGTCGAGAAACAGCTGGTGCGGCGCCTGGGCCAGCAGTTGCTGGGGGGCCGCCACGTACAGGGCGATGTCGCGCTCGCCGGGTTGCTCTTGCTGCAGCGCCTCGGCCAGGCTCGCCGGGTCCGGGTAGGTGTGCCCGATCAGCAGGCGGCCCCAGCCGCAGTGCAGGGCACGCGGCTGGTCGTGGGGCTCGCTGCCGTCGCCGGCCAGGCGCGCCTGCAGGCGCTCGTAGGACGGCGCCTGGCCACGCAGCAGGCGCTGGCCGTAAGCGATTTCATGGGCTTTCATCGGTCAGATTCCTTGTTCGCTGAGCCACAGGTTCAGCGCCGCCAGCTGCCACAGCTTGGAGCCGCGCAGTGGGGTGAGCTGGCCGTGCGGGTTGCTCAGCAGGCGGTCGAGCATGGCCGGGTTGAACAGCCCGCGATCTTGGCTTGGGTCGGTCAGCAGCTCGCGCACCCAGTCCAGCGTGGCGCCTTGCAAGTGCTTGAGGCCGGGGACCGGGAAGTAGCCTTTCTTGCGGTCGATCACCTCGTGGGGGATCACCCGCCGTGCGGCCTGCTTGAGCACCTGCTTGCCGCCATCGGGCAGCTTGAAGCGGGCCGGAATGCGCGCCGACAGCTCCACCAGGCGGTAGTCGAGGAACGGCGTGCGCGCCTCAAGGCCCCAGGCCATGGTCATGTTGTCGACCCGTTTGACCGGGTCGTCGACCAGCATCACCGTGCTGTCCAGGCGCAGCGCCTTGTCCACGGCATCCGGCGCGCCGGGGCGAGCGAAATGCTCGCGGACGAAATCGCCGGCGGCGTCGGTTTCCAGCAGCCACGGCGCTTGCACGGTGTCGCGGTATTCGTCGTGGCTGCGGTCGAAGAAGGCCGCGCGGTAGGCGCCAAAGGCGTCTTCGGCGCCGTCCACCTGCGGGTACCAGTGGTAGCCGGCGAACAGCTCGTCGGCGCCCTGGCCGCTTTGCACGCCCTTGCAGTGCTTGGCCACTTCCCGCGAGAGCAGGTAGAAGGCGATGCAGTCGTGGCTGACCATCGGTTCGCTCATGGCGCGGAAGGCGGCCGGCAGCTGGTCGATGATTTCACTTTCGGCGATGCGCAGCTTGTGGTGGCGGGTGCCGTAGTGGCGGGCGATCAGGTCGGAGTACTGGAACTCGTCGCCGCGTTCGCCGCCGGCATCCTCGAAGCCGATCGAGAACGTCGACAGGTCATCCACGCCGACTTCGCGCAGCAGGCCGACCAACAGGCTCGAGTCGACACCGCCGGAGAGCAGCACGCCAACGTCCACGGCGGCGCGCTGGCGGATCGCCACGGCGTCGCGGGTGGCGTCGAGCACGCGGGTGGTCCAGCCTTCCAGATCGAGGTCGCGCTCGTCCGGGTGGGGGCCGTAGTGCAGCTGCCACCAGGTCTGGCGCTCGACTTCACCATGGCGGTCGATGCGCATCCAGGTGCCGGGCTCGAGCTTTTGCACATTGGCCAGCAGGGTGCGCGGCGCGGGCACCACGGCGTGGAAGTTGAGGTAGTGGTTGAGCGCCACCGGGTCGATCATCGGGTCGATGTCACCACCCTTGAGCAACGCCGGCAGGGTCGAGGCAAAGCGCAACCGCTCGCCGTTGCGCGACAGGTACAGGGGTTTGACGCCCAGGCGGTCGCGGGCCAGGAACAGGCGCTGGTTGTCGCGCTCCCAGATGGCCAGGGCGAACATGCCGTTGAGCTTGGGCAGCAAGGCCGCGCCCCAGGCGTGGTAGCCCTTGAGCAGCACCTCGGTGTCACCGTCGGAGCAGAAGCTGTAGCCCAGCTCCTGCAGCTCCTGGCGCAGCTCCGGGAAGTTGTAGATGGCGCCGTTGAAGGCCAGGGCCAGGCCCAGGGGGTTGTCGACCATCGGCTGCGCCGAGCCGTCGGACAAATCCATGATCTTCAGCCGTCGATGGCCGAGGGCGATCGGGCCCTGGCTATGGAAGCCCCAGGCATCCGGGCCGCGAGGCGCCAGGTGATGGGTGATGCGCTCTACCGCGGCGAGGTCCGCCGGGCGAGGGGCTTGGTCGATGGGGGTGAAACGCAACTCTCCTGCTAATCCGCACATAGGTCCTTACCGGTTTTTCCGTTGGGGAATCAGTGCCCCGGATTAGGGCACGTGTAAGGAACTGACCTGGGTGAATTGCGAGAGTTTTAGATCGATCTGTTATATGGAAGGGGCCGCGCTGCCGCCCAATCGCCGGCAAGCCGGCTCCCACAGGGGGCTCCACAGGCATATGGAACCGCTGTGGAGCCGGCTTGCCGGCGATTGGGCTGCCAAGCAGCCCCGTTCACTTACCGCGAATCAACTTGCGCAGCGCAAAGCGGTTCGGGTGGCACGCCTCGGCCACCGCGCGGGGCAGCGGCAACGGCTCGGCACTGGCCCACGCCGCGATCAGCTCGCCGGCCAACGGCGCCGTGATCAGCCCGCGCGAGCCATGCCCGCTGTTCACATACAAACCCTCCAGCCACGGGCACGGCACCTCGGGCACCTGCCGTGCATCCTTGGCCAGCGCGGCATAGGCCTCGGCGAAGGCCCCAGCGTCGGCGAGCGGGCCGACGATCGGCAGGTAGTCCGGGCTGGTGCAGCGAAACGCCGCGCGCCCCTGGAGCTGTTCGGGTGCCAGTGACGCCGTGCCCAGGCGCTCGGCCAGGTCGAGGGAAATTTCGTCGAGCATCGCCAGGTTGCCCTGGTGCTCGGCCACGGTCGGCGTCAGGTCGTCGCTGTGGAAGTCGAAGCTGGCGCCCAGGGTGTGTTCGTCGCCCCGTGGCGGCGCCACGTAGCCCTCGGCGCAGACCACGGTGCGCAGTGCGCGGCTTGCCGCAGTGGCCGGCAAGCGGGTGATCTGCCCGCGGATGCGCTTGAGCGGCAATGCCGCGCACGGCTCGAAGCGCCGCACGTCGGCGGCACCGGCGAGCACCACCAGTGGCGCGCTGGCCAGCAGCTGTTCGCCCTCCCAGGCTTGCCAGAGGCCGTCGACCTTGCGAAGCTCGACCACGTCTTGATGCAGCCGCACTTGAATGTTCGGGTGCTGCAGTTGTGCCTGGCACAAGGCCGGCGGGTGCACCCAGCCGCCCTGCGGATAGAACAGCCCGCCTGCAGGCAGCACCACACCGGCAATCGCCTCGGCTTCAGCCCGCTCCAGCGTGCGCAGCAGGCCGCTGTCGAAAGCCTCGGCGAGCTTGGCCTGGCGCTCGGCTTCCTTGCTGTCGAAGGCCAGTTGCAGCACACCGCAGGCGTCCCAGTCCTGGCCTTTGGGCAAGCGTTCGAGCTGGCGGCGGGTGTAGCCGAAGCCGGACAGGATCATCTGCGACAGCGCCGTGCCATGGGCCGACAGCTTCAGGTACAGCACCCCTTGCGGGTTGCCCGAGGCTTCCTGGGCAGGGGCGGCGTGGCGCTCCAGCACGGTGACCTGCCAGCCACGGCGGGCCAGGCTGGCGGCCGTGGCGCTGCCGGCGAGCCCGGCGCCGATCACCAGTGCCTGGCGCGGGCCTG
>NZ_BQIP01000014.1 GCF_021602585.1 Pseudomonas faucium | reverse complement strand
CATCTACAAGACCGACGCCAAGGTCAAGGAACTGATCCCCGACGACGCCCACCTGCACCGCTGGCTGGACATGGCCCGCGAGCGCATCAGCTTCCAGGGCCTGCCGGCGCGCATCTGCTGGGTTGGCCTGGGCCTGCGCGCCAAGCTGGGCCTGGCGTTCAACGAAATGGTGCGCAGCGGCGAGCTGTCGGCGCCGATCGTGATCGGCCGCGACCACCTGGACTCCGGTTCGGTATCCAGCCCCAACCGTGAAACCGAAGCCATGCAGGATGGCTCCGATGCCGTGTCCGACTGGCCGCTGCTCAATGCCCTGCTCAACACTGCCAGCGGCGCCACCTGGGTCTCCCTGCACCACGGCGGCGGTGTCGGCATGGGCTTCTCGCAGCACTCTGGCATGGTGATTGTTTGCGACGGTACTGATGAGGCGGCCGAGCGCATTGCCCGCGTGCTGACCAACGACCCGGCTACCGGGGTGATGCGCCATGCCGATGCGGGCTACCAGATCGCCATCGACTGCGCCAAGGAGCAGGGCCTGAACCTGCCGATGATCACCAGCACCCAGCCGTGAGGAGCCAAGCCATGAATCCAAACAACTGCGCTCCCAAGCCGCTGCAAGGGGTGCGTGTGCTGGACCTGAGCCGTGTACTGGCCGGCCCGCACTGCACTGCGATGCTGGCTGACCTAGGCGCCGAAGTGATCAAGTTCGAAGTGCCGGGGCATGGCGATGACAGCCGCCACCTGGGCCCTTTTGGCGAAAATGGCGAGAGCGTCTATTTCGGCCTGATCAACCGCGGCAAGCGCAGCGTCGAACTTGATTTCAAGGACCCGGCCCAGCTTCAGCGCTTTCACGCACTGGTGGCCGATGCCGATGTCGTGGTGGAAAATTTCCGCCCCGGCGTGACCCAGCGGTTGGGCATCGATTTCGACAGCCTCAAGGCACTCAACCCTCGGCTGATCTACGCCAGTATTTCCGGGTTCGGCCAGAGCGGGCCACTGTCCACCCGCCCGGCCTACGACATCGTCGCCCAGGCCATGTCCGGCCTGATGAGCGTGACAGGTTTCCCCCAGACCGGCCCAACCCGCAGTGGTGAAGCACTTGGCGATCTCTGCGCTGGCGTCTACGCCGCCTGGGCAATCAGCTCGGCGCTGTTCGCCCGTGAGTTCCACGCGGCTGGCGCACAGTACCTGGATGTGGCGATGTTCGACGTCTTGGTCAGCCTGCAAATGACCGGCCTCTCCAATCTGTTTGCTCAGGGTCGCGCCCCGGGGCTGGTGGGCAACCGTCACCCGGTCTCGACGCCATTCGACACCTACCGCGCCGCTGATGGGCTGGTGGTGATCGCAGTCGCCAGCGACAAGCTGTTCCGCCGCTTGTGCCAGACCATGCAATGCCAGGCTTTGGCCGATGACCCGCGCTTCGTCGACGACGGCTCGCGCACCGCCAACGAAGTGGCCTTGAAAGCACGGATCGAGTCCTGGACGAGCACCCAACGCGTTGAACAGATCTGTGACGTGCTGCTGGACGCCGGGGTGCCCGCCTCGCCTGTATGGGATCTGGCCCAGGCCACCAGCAGCGAGCAAGCCCAGGTGCGCCAATTGCTGATAGAGGGCGGTGCACAGTCGCCCTTGGTACCGCAGCCGGTGTTTTTCAACGCAAGCAAACCCCACGCCGCTTCGCCTGCCCCCCGCCTGGGCGAAGCCAATGCCCTGTTCGGCCTGCCCCACACTGGAGAATAACAATGAACTACGAACTGGACGCCGCGGAACTGGCAATCATCGAATCTGCCGAGCGCGTTGCTCAAGACGTACTGAAACCCAAGGCCCAGGGCCTTGATGAGTCCGAGGCGTTTTGCGCCGACAGCCTCAAGGCCCTGGGTGATCTGGGGTTCATGGGCATCAATCTGCCTGAGGCCTATGGTGGGTTTGGCATCACAAGCCTTGCAATGAGCCGCGTGGTGGAGGCAGTGGCCGCCGCCTGCGCCTCCACCGCGTCGGCAATGACCGCGCATTTTCTGGCCACCGACTCGCTGCTCATCGGTGGCACCGAGGCGCAGCGCCAGCAATGGCTGCCCCGCGCCGCCACTGGCGAGTTGCTGGGCGCGTTCGCGCTGACCGAACCTGCGGCCGGCTCCAACCCGGCCGATATGCGCACCCGAGCGAGCCAGGAAAATGATGGCTGGCGGATCCGTGGCAGCAAGCATTACATCACCAATGCCCGCGAAGCCGATTTCATCGTGCTGTACGCCAAGACCGACGGCGACGCGGGTCATCACGGCATCAGCGCTTTTGTCATTCCCAAAGGGACGCAGGGCATCACCTTTTCCAGCCCGGAAAAGACCATGGGCCTGCGCGGCAGCACGATCTATGAGCTGTCGCTGGACTGCTGGCTGCCCGCCAGCGCCTTGCTGGGCGAGCAAGGCCATGGCTTCAAGACCGCGATGGAGGTCTTGGATCGCGGCCGGGTAGAAGTGGCGGCGATGGCCTTGGGCATCGCCCGCGCCGCCATGGAGCACAGCCTCAGCTGGGCCCAGCAGCGCCAGATCGGCCCCAAGCCATTGGCTGCCTACCAGGGTACACAGTGGCGTCTTGCAGACATGCACAGCCAATTGCAGGCAGCGCGCCTGCTGACCCTGCACGCTGCGGCCAGCCGTGATTCGGGCGGGCGCTTCAGCCTGGAGTCGGCCACCGCCAAGCTGTTCGCCGCCGAGGCGGCCGGTTTCATCACCGATGCCGCACTCCAGCTGCATGGCGGTTATGGCTACATTCGCGACCTGCCGCTGGAGCGCCTGGTGCGCGATGCACGCATCCTGCGCATTTTTGAAGGGACTTCGGAGGTGCAGAAAATCATCATCTCCCGCGCCGTACTAGACGCCGCCCGCGCGTGAGGTGGTCAGCCTGGGCGGCACCAGCCGTTCAGGCTCAAAGGGCATCGGTCACATAACAACAATAGAGGCGCCATGGGCAGTGGCGCCACAGGAGACACGCTCATGTCTGGCAAGCCCCTCATAGAAACGCGATCCATCGATTACATCCCCGAAAGCGAACGCCACGGTCGCCTCTTCAGCCAGTTCACCTTATGGTTCGGTGCCAATCTGCAGATAACGGCCATCGTCACCGGTGCCTTGGCAGTGGTGCTGGGTGGCGATGTGTTCTGGTCATTGATCGGCCTGTTGATCGGCCAGGTGTTCGGCGGCATCGTGATGGCGCTGCATGGCGCTCAAGGCCCGCGTCTGGGCCTGCCGCAAATGGTTTCCAGCCGCGTGCAGTTCGGTGTGTTCGGTGCGGTGATACCGCTGGTACTGGTCTGCATCATGTACATCGGGTTCAATGCCACCGGCACGGTGCTGGCCGGCCAGGCCATCGGCCGCATGGCCAATATCAGCGATACCGGCGGCATCCTCGTTTTCGCCGCCGTGATCGTGGCCCTGACGGTGTGTGGCTACAGGGTGATTCACTTGCTGGGGCGGGTTGCCAGTGCGCTCGGCTTGGTGGCATTCGCCTACCTTTTCGTTCGCATGTTCTCGGTGAACGATATCGCCACCTTGCTCGATAACCGACACTTCGGTTGGAACACGTTCCTTCTGGCCGTTTCGCTTTCGGCCTCGTGGCAGATCGCCTTCGGCCCCTACGTCGCCGACTACTCGCGTTACCTGCCCAGTGCCACCTCCCCGTTGCGCACGTTCCTTGCCGTAGGCCTGGGCTCAGTGCTCGGTTCACAGACCTCCATGGTGCTCGGCGTGTTCGCTGCCGCCCTGGCAGGCAGTGCCTTCTCAGGGCATGAGGTGAATTACATCGTAAGCCTAGGCGCCAGCGGGCTGATTGCGAGCCTGCTGTTCTTCAGCATCGGCTTTGGCAAAGTGACCATCGCCACCTTGAACGCCTATGGCAGCTTCATGTGCATCGCCACCATTGTCAGTGCGTTTCACAAACGCTTCACGGTGTCCTCCGGCCAGCGCCTGGTCTTCGTGCTCTGTATTGTCGGCATCTCCACCACCCTTGCGCTGATCGGGCAGCATTCCTTCCTCAGCGCGTTCAAGTCCTTCCTGCTGTTCCTGCTGGCATTTTTCACGCCTTGGAGTGCCATCAACCTGGTGGACTACTACTTCATCACCAAGGAACGCTACGACATCGCGGCCTTGGACGACCCCGATGGCCGCTATGGCCGCTGGAACTGGGTAGGTATCGGCACCTACGGGTTCGGGGTGATGGTGCAGATGCCCTTCATTGCCACCAGCTTCTATACCGGCCCGCTGGTGCAATACCTGGGTGAGACGGACATTTCCTGGCTGGTGGGTTTGATCTTGCCGGCGCTCGTCTATTACTCGCTTGCCAGGCGCGGTGCCCGGCACCCTCAGGCATTTCCCGCGCAAGACGCTACCCAGAAGCAGTACTAGCCCCTGAGCCGCTTGCCGCCCTCACTGGGCGGCAAGCCACCTGCCCGCCCCTGGCACCAACAGCCCAGAGACCCCATGAACACCAACACACAACCTGCCCCACCGACCGGGACACAGCAGCGCCTGTACCTGGCGGCAGTGGACTTGTTCGCTGAACAGGGCTATCAGAATACGAGCTTGCGCGACCTGGCCGCCCGCTTGGGTATCGGCGCGGGTTCCCTGTACAACCACATCGAAAGCAAACAGGCACTGCTCTTCGACCTCATCGAAGAATGCATGAGCGACCTGCTGAGCCTCACCCGAGCAAAGCTCAAGGCCGCCCAGGGCTCGCGCGCCCGCCTGCATGCATTCGTGAGTGCCTTCATCGAGCTTCAACAGCGCGAGTGCAAAAGGTTGCAACTCATGCTGCGTGAAGCGCGCAACCTGACGGCAGAACAGTATCGGCTGCACGCAGCGATGCGCGATGAATACACCCAGCAGCTGACCGCCATCATTGCCTCTACCCTGCTCCATCGAGGCTTGGATAGCTCGGCGACCAGGTTCTTCGCCAACAGGGTCATCGGCATGCTCGAAAGCCTTTGCCAATCGCAGGACATCGATTCGACCCTGTCACAACGGCAAATCATTGAACAACTCACCGACATGATCCTCGGCGCTGCCTCCAGCTTGGCGCCGCTCGCTCGGCAAACGCCAGGCACTTCACCGGCGACTCGCACGGGTGTTCGTCTGCAAGGCAATCGAGCCGGGTAGACAAGATACTTGGCTAGTACGCAACCCGCTGTGCAAGGTCATTCGCCATGGCGATCTTGAGGGCTTTGGATATTTTTCCTGGTGTTTTCGTCGAGAAGGCCGCGAAGCACCTCGAACAGTGGATAGGCATCCGTGTATTTCTTGCCGTAACTCAGGTTGAACGCGTAATCGAAATCTGGCGGGTTCTTGCCTTGATTGTGCTGAAGGATGGTTTCCAGCTTATCGAGCGCCTTGACGGCCTGGGCCTCGGGCGAACGTGCATTTTCATAGTCATCCCACAGCGCAAGGATTTCAGCTTTAACCGTGTCATCCAGTGTACGGGTCAAGAGGAGAAGGTCGTTTCGCTCCTGTTGGCTCTTGTCGGGAAACGCGTCCTTGCTAACAGCAGGGATATCGCCATTGATGGCTTCGCCCAAGTCATGGATGACGCACATCTTGATGAGTTTCAGCTTATCGAGACCGGCCAGTTGATCCTCGAAAACGATGGCCATCAGGCAGAGGCGCCAGCTATGTTCAGCCGTGCTCTCGGTACGACCGGAAGAGGTATGGGCCGTTCTGAGTACATCCTTGAGTTTTTCCGCTTCAGTTAGAAAGGCGAGACGCCCTTTAAGCTTCTCGATATCCATGATTGCTCCTGGCACTGTTGGCGAACTGTGGGCTGCCTTGACTGGATCAGAGCAGCCTAGAGCTGAAAGTACGCAGCGTCCACGCATAAAAAATGCGGGCGCTATGCGCCGCAATCGATCACAGCGTTTCCACCAGACGTGCAGCAGTGCCATCCGAGAGAGGGATACGTGTCCAGCGACAGAGACTGTGGCTGATGGGCACGAGGCAGGAATCATTGGTACCGCTTGCAAATTCCAGCGCTGGGGGCGCGAGTGCTTCCCGCCACCCCAGTTCGTCCAGCATCAATTCCTTGGCAACGATCTGCGGCGAAGCGAAACGCCACAGTGACTGCCCCAGCAGTGTGCTGACGGGGCTGGTGAACTGGGCTGCGCGTGAGGGCGAGCACGCCAGCAATCTATGCGTCAGGTCGCACATGAGATGAACGGGCCGTACGCTTTCTTTCACCAGCCGCGCCAGTGCCTGATCTGCGGCGGTATCAAGACGAGCGGTAAGTAGCTTCTCCAAAGTGCTGCGGGAGAACGGGTCCAGTGCCAGTACACCACTCTCCCAGCGAGAGATAGTTGATTGAGTGACGTTGAACAAGGTTGCTGCATGGGATTGTTTGACGCGGTGCAGCAAACGCCATCGCTTAAGCGCTACGCCGGGCAATTCCGGCTTCAGCAATATGTCAGGCATCGCGGCTTCCGAGAGGTGAGCTAAGCGGCGATTTTGAGTTATGCAAGATTGCCCTGCAAGCGGGCCAGACCAGTGGGTCTTATCAGAGCGTGAGAGCACTCAGCTTGGATTGCGCGCAACGATCCAAAGCTCTGTGGTCAGTACCGGCCTCATCGCCGGCAAGCCGGCTCCCACAGGAGTATCACACCCTCCTTCAGGCCTGCGCTGTACTGTGGGAGCCGGCTTGCCGGCGATGGGCTGCGAAGCGGCCCCGGTTGCAGGTGTCTGCTTTGGGTCGGACCCAAAGCGGACAACTGCAACCCGTTAGGCGGGCTTTAGTTCACCATCACTTCGTCCAGTGCCTGTTCAAGGATGCTGACCGTGCGCTCGATATTGCGCACTTTTTCGAGGCCGAACAAACCAATGCGAAAAGTCTGGAAGTCGGCCGGTTCATCACATTGCAACGGCACCCCGGCGGCTATCTGCAGGCCGTGCTCGGCAAACTTCTTACCGTTCTTGATATCACCATCATCGGTATAGCTCACCACTACGCCCGGGGCCTGGAACCCGGCGGCGGCCACGCTTGTGAAGCCTTTGCCGGTCAGCAGGGCGCGCACGCGGTTACCCAGCGCCTGTTGCTCGTCGCGCAGCTTGTCGAAACCGTAGGCGTGCATCTCGTTGATCACGTCGCTGAACCGCGCGAGCGCGTCACTGGGCATGGTCGCATGGTAAGCATGGCCGCCCTGTTCGTAGGCCTGCATGATCTGCAGCCACTTTTTCAGGTCGCAGGCAAAGCTACTGCTTTGCGTCTGCTCAATGCGCTCCAGGGCCAGGGCACTGAGCATCACCAGGGCGCAGCAAGGCGAGGCGCTCCAGCCTTTCTGCGGTGCGCTGATCAGCAGGTCGACTGCGCACTTGTGCATATCGACCCATAGCGTGCCTGAGGCAATGCAGTCCAGCACGAATAGCCCACCCACCGCATGCACGGCGTCGCCGACGGCGCGCAGGTATTCGTCGGGCAAGATGATCCCTGATGCGGTTTCAACGTGTGGGGCAAAGACGACCTGGGGCTTGTGCGCCTCGATGGCTGCCAGCACTTCGTCCAGGGGCGGGGGTGCGTAGGCTGCCTGGCGGCCCGTGTCGACCGGTCGCGCCTTCAGTACCGTGGTAGCCGCCGGGATGTTGCCTACCTCGAGGATCTGGCTCCAGCGATAACTGAACCAGCCGTTGCGGATCACCAGGCATTGCTTGCCGGTGGCGAACTGTCGCGCTACCGATTCCATGCCGAAGGTCCCGCTGCCCGGCACTACCGCAACGGCCTGGGCGTTGTAGACCTGTTTCAGGGTCGTGGAAATGTTCCTCATCACGCCTTGAAAGGTCTGCGACATGTGATTGAGCGAGCGATCGGTGTAGACCACCGAATACTCGACCAGCCCCTCAGGATCAATACTGGGATAGAGCTTCGACATGGGGTGACTCCTTTGGCAGGGAAGCCATGGGTATGGCCGGTCCTAAGCTTTTGCGGTGCGTACTTGGCGTTCAAGTTAGCAGATTCAAAGCGTCACGCTGCGTGCGATCCCGGTCGCCGGCTGGCCGTGGTCAACCGTCGATACGCTTCACCTGAATACTGTTCGCCAATAGATTTTCTACTGTCATTTAAAAGGCTTGCTGTCTCTCTTAGAAAGACCGAGCGCCGCTACTCTCATTCCACAAACAACCTATCCACACTTCACTCAGGAGGATCTATGACAGTAGAAAAAGTAGCAATCGTCACGGCCGGTGGTAGCGGTATGGGGGCGGCAGCTGCGCGCAGACTGGCTGCCGATGGCTTCAATGTCGGTATTCTTTCTTCCTCTGGCAAAGGCGAGGCCCTGGCGCAGGAGCTCGGCGGTATTGGCGTAACCGGCAGTAACCAGTCAATCGAAGACCTGCAGCGCCTGGTCGACGCCGTCATTCAGAAATGGGGCCGTATCGATGTGTTGGTCAACAGCGCCGGCCATGGCCCGCGGGCACCGATCCTCGAGATCAGCGACGAAGATTGGCACCAGGGCATGGAGACTTACCTGCTCAACGTCATTCGCCCTGCACGACTGGTGACGCCGTACATGCAGCGCCAGAACGGCGGTGCGATCATCAACATTTCTACGGCATGGGCGTTCGAGCCAAGCGAACTGTTCCCAACTTCGGCGGTTTTCCGTGCCGGCCTGGCGTCGTTCAGCAAGATCTTTACTGACAAGTATGCCGCCGACAACATTCGCATCAATAACGTGTTGCCGGGCTGGATCGACAGTCTTCCTGCTACCGAACAACGTCGCGAAGGTGTGCCGCTCAAGCGCTATGGCACCAGCGAAGAAATTGCCGCCACCATCGCCTTCCTGGCGAGCGACGGGGCCGCCTACATTACCGGCCAGAACATCAAGGTCGACGGCGGCGTTACCCGCAGCGTCTGAGTATCTCCGGGCCGCACTCGGTACGCGGCCCTTTCTCCTCTAGGCGATTGCCATGCTTGATCTGATATTGGCCAAGGTCTGGTCGGATTTATCCATACCGGTTGGCAGTACGCCAAATCCATTTCGCTTGATGCAACTGGCCACCGTCGATATCGAAGGGCAACCCAAGGTACGCACGGTGGTCTTGCGCCATGCCGATGAGTCGACGAGGTCGATCATCTTTTATGCGGACAAGCGCTCGGCGAAGCTCGCAGAGATACGTGCCGAACCCAGAGTCGCTGTGACCTGCATAGACCCGACCGGCAAGCTGCAGCTTCGAATGGAAGGCCTGGCTGAACCTGTGTCGGATGTTTCGCGCCTTGCCCAGCACTGGCAGCAGGCACGAGCCAGTACTCAGGCGCTCTTTGGCCATGGTCGCCTGCCAGGCGAGGCGATTTCTTCACCTTGCGCAGCCTATGAAACGCACGTGGAGGGTTTTGAAAATTTCGCACTGGTGGTTGTCCATTTGAGAAAAATCGAGTGGCTCGACCTTTCCCAGGATATCCACCAACGGGCCCGCTTCATTTTGCAAGACGAGCATTGGCAGGCAGGTTGGCTCGCCCCCTAAGACAGGATCAAATCTGATGAGCAGAATCGCTATCCACAGTGATCAGGCGCCGAAAGCTATCGGCCCGTATTCGCAAGCCGTGCGCATGGGTGACCTGGTTTTCCTGACCGGGCAAATCGCGCTTCACCCTGAAAAGATGGAATTGGCGCAAGGGATCGAAGCCCAAACCGTTCAGGTGCTCGAGAACCTGCAGGCCGTCGCACAGGCCGCAGGCGGTAGTTTTGTTGACGTAGGGAAACTCACTATCTACCTCACGGAACTCTCGCACTTTGCGGCCGTGAACGAAATCATGAGCCGTTACTTTGCAGCGCCTTACCCCGCACGCGCCACGGTCGGCGTGTCGGCGCTCGCACTGAATGCCTTGGTTGCCATTGACGCCACCCTGGTACTTCCCCGAATGGCCGAATAATCCAAGCGTTTGCTCTTTTCCATGAAACTCATTCGGCACCGGGTAAAGGCCTCGTCCTCTGCCCGCGTGGCTCACTCTCGACAGTGGCAGGACCAATAGATGGCCAAGGCAGCTGATCTCGTTGTGCAATGTTTGGAAAGTGAAGGTGTTGAGTATGTGTTCGGCATCCCCGGGGAGGAAAATCTCGATCTGCTGGAATCCCTGCGTAAATCCAGGATCAAGTTGGTACTGACTCGTCACGAGCAGTCTGCAGGTTTCATGGCAGCTACCTATGGGCGCCTGACCGGCAAGACTGGCGTCAGCCTGTCAACCTTAGGCCCCGGCGCGACCAACCTGGTCACCGCCAACGCCTATGCATATCTAGGCGGCATGCCGATGATGATGATCACCGGCCAGAAGCCGATCAAGAAGTCCAAGCAGGGCCGCTTCCAGATCATCGATGTGTGCGACATGATGGACCCCATCACCAAGTACACCCACCAGTTCGCCTCCGCCGACAACATCCCGTCGCGCATGCGTGAAGCGTTCCGCCTGGCCGAGGAAGAGAAGCCGGGCGCGGTGCACCTGGAGCTGCCGGAAGACATCGCCGCCGAGCAGACCGATGCGTTACCGATCCCTCAGAGCCTCCACCGTCGACCGTTAGCCGAGCACAAGGCGATCGAAGCGGCCGTTGAGAAGCTTCACAAAGCCCGCAACCCTCTGCTGGTGATCGGCGCCGGTGCGAACCGCAAGATGACCGCCAAAGTCCTCAAGCAACTCATCGACGAGACTCGCATCCCGTTCATCACTACCCAAATGGGCAAAGGTGTGGTTGACGAGCGCCATCCCTGCTTCCTCGGTAATGCCGCGTTGTCGTCCGGTGATTTTGTACACCGTGCAATCGAAGCCGCCGACCTGATCGTCAACATCGGCCATGACGTGATCGAGAAGCCGCCGTTCTTCATTGTTCGCGGTGGCACTGAAGTCATTCACATCAACTTCCGTGCCGCTGAAGTCGATGCCGTGTACTTCCCTCAGATCGAAGTGATTGGCGACATCGCCAACGCTGTGTGGCAGATCCATGAAGCCCTGACTGACACCTCGCACTGGGACTTCACCCGTCTGATGGCCATCCGTGAAGCAAACGAAACGCAGATCTCTGAAGGCGCTGACGACGCACGCTTCCCCGTCTATCCGCAACGCCTGGTTGCCGACATCCGTCGCGTATTGCCGTCCGAAGGCATCGTTGCCCTGGACAACGGCATCTACAAGATCTGGTTCGCCCGCAACTACAAGGCCCACAAGCCCAACACCGTACTGCTGGACAACGCCTTGGCGACCATGGGCGCCGGCCTGCCATCGGCCATGGCCGCGCACCTGGTGTACCCGGACCGCCCGGTGATCTCGGTGTGCGGCGACGGCGGCTTCATGATGAACAGCCAGGAGCTGGAAACCGCAGTACGCCTGGGCATGCACATCACCGTGGTGATCCTGCGTGACGACGGCTACGGCATGATCCGCTGGAAACAGGCCAACATGGGCTTCACCGATTTCGGCCTGGACTACGGCAACCCGGACTTCGTCAAATACGCCGAAGCCTATGGTGCCAATGGCCACCGCGTGGAAAGCGCCGAAGGCTTGCTGGCGCTGCTCGAGCACTGTATCAAGACCCCAGGCGTGCACGTGATCGACTGCCCGGTCGACTACAGCGAGAACGACCGCATCTTGAACATCGATATCCGCGAGCGCAGCGCGGCGGTGTGAAGCGCCCATCGCCGGCAAGCCGGCTCCCACGCAGGCCTGAAGGCCGGTGATATTCCTGTGGGAGCCGGCTTGCCGGCGATGAGGCCGGTACTGGCCACAGGGTCAGGGCAGATTATCCGGTGCGATGTTGTACAGCCGAAGCGCCTGCGCCATGACCTTGCTGAAAACCGGCGCCGATACCAGCCCGCCGAAATAGCCGTGCGTGGACGGGTTGTCGATCATCACGACCACCACGAACTTGGGCGCGGCGGCAGGGCCGAACCCGGCGAACATCGCCCTGTACGCCTTGTGCTGGTAGCCCTTGCTGGTAGCGCTGGGCCGCCTGGCGGTACCGCTCTTGCCGCCCACGTGGTAGCCCGGCACCTTGGCCCGATAAATGCCCCTGGGCGCTTCGACAACCTGTACCAGCATGTGCTTCAGCGCATTGGCCACCGGTGCCGGTATCGCCTGATGTGCCTGCGCAGGTTCGCTGACACGCAGCAGCGAGACCGGCACACTTCTGCCGCCATTGACCAGGGTCGCGTAGGCCTTGGCCAACTGCACGGCGGTGACGGAAACGCCATAGCCGTAGGACATCGCCGCCGTTTCGGCGTCGCGCCACTGGCGTCGGCTGGGCAGCACGCCCGAACGCTCCCCGGGGAACGCCGTACCGGTCGTTTGCCCCAGGCCCACGCGCTGCAGCAGGCCATGAATCGTCTCGCCGCCAATGTCGAATGCCACCTGGCTGATCGCAACGTTGCTGGACCGCACCAGGATCCCGGCCATGTCCAACCGCTCGCCGGCGGTGCGCGAGGCATCACGGATGGTGAACCTGCCCACCTTCAGGCTGCCGGTTTTCACCAGCACGGTGTCGGACGGCTTCCAGCGCCCGCTTTCCAGTGCAGCGGCCACCGAGAAGGGTTTCATCGTCGAGGCAGGCTCGAACACGTCCACCAGCGCCCGGTTTCTCATGGCTGATGGGCTGGCCTGTGCACGGTTGTTGGGGTTGTAGCTGGGGTAGTTGGCCAGGGCCAGCAGCTCCCCGGTCTCGACATCGAGGATCACGACACTTCCGGCGTCGGCACCATTGTCGGCCACGGCCTTGGCCAACTCGCGGCTCGCCAGGTACTGCAAGCGTATGTCCAGGGACAGCGCCAGGTCCTGCGCCTGTTTTGCAGGCCGGCTCACGCCCAGGTCCTGGATCACCTGCCCCCTGCGGTCCTTGACCACATGCTGCCTGCCGCTGACCCCACGTAGGGCCTGATCATAGGCCAGCTCCACGCCCTCGCGGCCGTTGTTGTCGATATCGGTAAAACCGACGACCTGCGCGGCGATGGCACCTGCAGGATAGAAGCGCTGCGACTCCTCCAGGCTGTAGATGCCCTTGATGTGCTGTTGGTGGACCACCTGCAACACCTGCCTGGCCCGTTCAGGGGGCAGGCGCCTGCGCAGGTAGAAAAACGCCTTGTGGCGGTTTTGCGCAAAGCGCTTTTCGAGCGTCGCAAGCGGCATCTGCAACGCCTGGGCGAGCGCCGGCCATTTGGCCTGCTCGGCAGACAGTTCGCGCATGTCAGCCCACAGGGTCACCACGGGGGTGCTGACAGCCAGCGGGTGCCCGGCGCGGTCGGTGATCACCCCTCGGGGCGCGGGGTGGGTCAGATAGCGCAGGCTGCGCGCATCACCCTGTTGGCGCAGGAAGGCGTTATCGACAATTTGCAGCTCGACAATGCGCCAGCACAGCGTCAACGCAAGAATAAGTACAAGGCCGACCACGAGCCTGAACCGCCACGGATAACCGGGCAGCGTTCTAGAAGGGGAACGCATCGAGACACTCACAGCGATGAATCAGGGCAACAGCCAGGCGGGGGGTTCAATACCGAGCCATTCCAGAAGTTGCACATTGACGCTCCCGGTCAAGGGCAACGCGTGGTCCAACTGCAGCAGATAGATGGCCTCTTGTGTTTCGCTGCCAAACCATCGATATCGCCTTGATAATAGTTGTGCCCCTGCAGTGCGACTTGAAGTTCAGTTATCAATTGCTTGCCAAGCGGCGTCATTACACTGCCGTGCAACTCACCTTGTGGCGCGATGGAGGCGGCATTCAATGTGCCGACAGCAATAGCCAGCAGTAAACTCGCAACAACTTTGCTTGCGTTCATCAATATCAATTTACCTGCCCAACCAATAACCGATTCATGCATTAGCTAACTATTTGCCGGGCATTGTCCGCACCCCTATACTATTAATCAATCAACTATCAAGATATCTGATATGAACAGCTTTGATATCGAAAGTGTCGACCTGAACCTGCTCAGGGTTTTCGTCGCCCTGATCGAAGAAGGCGGCGCCAGCCGCGCGGCCATACGCCTGGGCGTCACCCAGCCTGCGGTCAGTGCCGCACTTGGCCGCCTGCGTGAAATCTACGCCGACCCGTTGTTCGAGCGCACCGGCCGTGGCCTGCGCCCGACCCGGCGCGCCAACGAGCTGGCACCGCTGATTGGCGAGGCCCTCAATTGCTGCCGGCAAGCCCTTGCACTTTCAGGCGGTGACCAGGACATCAAGGGCAGGACGATCACCCTCGGTTTGTCCGATGACAGTGAAATCGCCCTGGGCCAAAGCCTGGTAGCGCAGATCGACGAGCATTTGCATGGCTTGCGGGTGATTTTTCGGCAGACCCACAGCGGCCTGGTCCAGGACATGCTGATGCGTCACCAGATAGACATCGCCTTGTCGGCGGGCGGGATGTCGTCGCCGCTGATCGCCCGGCAGCGCCTTGGCCGGGGCAATTACCTGGGCATTGCCGATGCCGACAACACCCTGCCCACCACCGCCGAAGACTACGCCCAGCGGCCCCACCTGCTGGTCTCGTCGGCGGGTTTCGTCGGCATCGTCGACGAAGGCTTGAATGCCGTAGGCTACAAACGCCGTATCCACGCCTCGACCTCGCACTTTGCCGCCGTGCCGTTTCTGCTGATGGGCTCGAAACTGATCACCACGGTGCCAACCCACGCGGCACGCGCCATGGAAAGGGTCAGCACGCTGCAAACATTCCCCTGCCCCGTGCCCATGCCCTCCTACGACCTGGAAATCGGCACGCGAGTGGGCAGCAAGCACGACAGCACGCTGCAAAGGGTCAAGGCGATGATCATCGAGCTGGTGGATAAAACCTTTTGCCTGACCTGAGCCCGCAATAGCCCTTGTGCGACATCAACCGGGTTGATATCAGATAGCCCGAAGTGCGCATTGATGAATACTTCACGCACCTTAGAATAAAAAATCCAAAGCGTAAGGCCTGCAAAAAGCGGTAAGTATTTCCAGATGACACATCCCACCGAACTACAGGACAGGGAAGCCAGCCACAGGATTGTAAAAACAAGAATTATCGCCAGCGCCATACTGGTCCTGGCCCTGACAACCGCACTGGTGTGCCGGTTGTACTTCCTGCAAGTCACTCAGCATGATCTACACGTTGCGGTCGCAGAAAAGAACCGCGTGCATGTGCGGCCGCTCGCAGCAGCACGGGGCATCATCTATGACCGCAACAACGTCGTGCTGGCCGACAACATCCCCACCTTCAACCTGACCATCACCCGCGAACGCGCGGGCGATACCAAGGCCGTGGTCAGCCAGTTGTGCCAGGTGCTGGGTTTGAGCGCCGGTCAACGCGACAAGCTGGACCGGGCCTTGCACCGCAGGGGCAGAGCCTTCGAGCCCGTGGTGTTGATGACGGACCTCACCGAACAGCAGATCGCACGGGTGGCAGTGAATCAATTTCAACTGCCGGGCGTAGATGTTCACGCACAGTTTTCACGGGTGTACCCGTTGGCCGAACACTTTGCCCATTCGGTGGGTTATGTCGGGCGCATCAATGAAAAAGAGTACAAGCAACTCGACCACGCAAAATACCTGAGCACGGAACAGATCGGCAAAACCGGCATCGAGCGCTTCTATGAAAACGCCCTGCATGGCCAGATGGGTTTCGAAGAAGTGGAAACCAATGCGCAAGGCAAGGTGATCCGCGTGCTGGGCCGGCACAACCCGACCCCAGGCCAGGACATCGTGCTGACCATCGACGCGTCACTGCAAGGTGCTGCCGAGCAGGCCCTGGGCGACCGGCGTGGCGCTGTGGTCGCCCTGGACCCGGCAACTGGCGAAGTGCTGGCCATGGTCAGCCGGCCCAGCTTCGACCCCAACCCTTTCGTCAAGGGCATCACGGCCCCGGCCTACGCAGCCTTGCGCGATTCAGCCGACATGCCGCTGTTCAACCGCGTGCTACGCGGCCTCTACCCCCCGGCCTCGACCATCAAACCGATGGTGCTGGTTGCAGGGCTGGACAGTGGCGTCATCACCCCCTCCCAGCGGGTATTCGACCGTGGCTACTACGAGCTGCCCAACTACCGGCACAAGTACCGCAACTGGAATCGGGCCGGCGACGGCTGGGTGGATATGTACGACGCGATCATGCGCTCCAATGACACCTACTTCTACGACCTGGCCCACAGGCTGGGTATCGAGCGGTTGCACAGCTACCTCACCGCGTTCGGCCTGGGGCAGCGGGTGTCGATCGACCTGTTCGAGGAAGCGCCCGGGCTGATGCCCTCCCCGGCCTGGAAACGCGCCACCCGCCGCCAGCAGTGGTACCCCGGCGAAACGCTGATCGCCGGCATCGGCCAGGGCTACGTGCAGATGACGCCGCTGCAGATGGCCCAGGCCACCAGCCTGATTGCCAGCAGAGGCATCTGGCATCGGCCGCACCTGGCGCTGTCGATTGGCGGGCAAAAACCGGCCGACCCCCACCCGCTGCCCAACATCACCCTGAAAAACCCCGACACCTGGCGCGAGGTGGCAAAGGGCATGGAGATGGTCATGCACAACCCGCGCGGTGCCGGGCGCCGGGCAGCCCAGGGCGCGCCCTACCGCATGGCCGGCAAGAGTGGCACGGCGCAGGTCATCGCGATCAGGCAGGGCGAGCGCTACAACCGCAACAAGACCCGCGAACGCCACCGCGACAACGCCCTTTTCGTCGCCTTTGCCCCCGCGCAACGCCCGGCCATCGTGGTCGCCGTGATGATCGAGAACGGCGAAGCCGGGGCCCGGGTCGCAGGGCCGGTGGTCAGGAAGGTCATGGACGCCTGGCTACTGGATGCACACGGGCAGCTCAAACCGCAATTCGACGTCGCGCATGCCCTGCAACACGCCTCGACCGACGCACGCGTTGGAATGCTCTGACGCTCCCCACCGCCATCGATATACCCACTCAAGGAGCAACGAATGCGGCTTTCTAAGGCCCTGGGCTGGTGTGCCCTGGCACTTGCCAGCGTGCTGGTGCTGGGTGCAAGCGGCACCTATCTGTACCTCGACCCACAATTGCCCGATGTAGAAACCCTCAAGGCCGTGCAACTGCAAGAGCCGCTGCAGGTATACAGCGCAGAAGGCAAGCTGATCGCCGAATTTGGCGAGATACGCCGTATCCCCCTGCCCTCCTCGCAAATCCCCGGCGACTTCCTGGCCGCCTTCATGGCTGCGGAGGATGCCAATTTCTACCATCACCGTGGCGTCGACCCCACAGGCCTGCTGCGTGCGGCCATGGAGTTGATCAGCAGCGGGCACGTGCGCTCGGGTGGCAGCACCATCACCATGCAGGTGGCCAAGAACTTCTTCTTGAGCAAAGAGAAGACGTTCTCACGCAAACTCACCGAGATACTGCTGGCCTTGCGCATTGAACGCACATTGACCAAGGACGAAATCTTCAACCTCTACGTCAACAAGATCTACCTGGGCAAACGGGCCTATGGCATCGCAGCCGCCGCGCAGATCTATTACGGCAAGCCGGTGTCCCAACTGACCCTGGCGCAGACCGCGATGATCGCGGGCTTGCCCAAGGCGCCCTCACGCTTCAACCCTGTCAACAACCCAGCAAGGGCCAAACAACGCCGCGACTGGATTCTGGGGCGAATGTACGCGCTGGGTAGCATCGACCAGGCCCGCTACCACGCCGCGCTGGCAGCCCCCGTGACCGCGCGCTATCACGCGCCTGCGCCCGAGGTCAGTGCGCCCTACATCGCCGAAATGGTCCGGGCGCAGATGGTCAGCCGCTACGGGGATGACGCCTACACGCAAGGCTTTCGCGTGGTGACGACGGTCTCCGGCACGCTGCAGGCGGCGGCCAACGCTGCACTGCAGAGCGGTTTGAAAACCTACGACAAGCGCCACGGCTATCGCGGCCCCGAAGGCCACCTCACCGGCAGCCTGAGCCCAGCATGGCAGGAAAGGTTGAAAGGGTATCCGCTACTGGGCGGCCTGGAAGCTGTGGCGGTGACCAAGGTGCTCGCCGACCGCATCGCCGTGCTCGACCAGGCCGGCCAGCAACACGACGTCGCCTGGCAGACGATGGCGTGGGCCCGCCCCTTCATCAACCACAGCGCACAGGGGCGCCAACCAGCACGGCCTGCAGACATCGTCAGGCCGGGCGATGTGATCCGCGTTGAGCGGGCAGGCTCCCAGCGCCGCTTCAGCCAGGTGCCCGACGCGCAAGGCGCGCTGGTGTCGGTAGCGCCGGGCAATGGCGCGATCAAGGCCCTGGTCGGCGGCTTCGATTTCAACCAGAGCGGTTTCAACCGCGTGGTACAGGCCAAACGGCAACCGGGCTCAAGCTTCAAGCCCTTCATCTACTGTGCGGCGCTCGACAACGGCTATACGCCGGCGAGCATCGTCAACGACGCGCCCATCGTGCTGGGCGGCGACTACGCGGGGCCGGCATGGCGCCCGCAGAACGAAAACCGCACCTTCCTCGGCCCCATTCGCCTGCGCGAAGCGCTGTATCGCTCCAGAAACATGATCTCGATACGCCTGCTGCAAGCCATGGGCGTCGATTCGACCATCGACTACATCACGCGTTTCGGTTTCGACGCCAACGACATGCCGCGCAACCTTTCCCTGGCCCTGGGCACGGCGTCCGTGACCCCCATGGCGGTGGTCGGTGGCTGGAGCGTGCTCGCCAACGGCGGCTACAAGGTCACGCCTTTCTTCATCGACCGGGTCGAAGACCGCGCAGGCCGCATCGTCTTCAAGGCCACCCCGCGTTCCGCGCCCAGCGCCGACAACCCGGCACCTGAAGTAGCCGCAGAACAGGTCGTGGACAGCCGCACGACCTACCTGCTCACCAGCATGCTCCAGGATGTCATCAAGCGAGGTACCGGCCGCGCCGCTTCCGCCCTGCATCGCCCCGACATCGCGGGCAAGACGGGCACCACCAACGAAGCCAAGGACTCCTGGTTCACTGGCTACAACGGCGACTACGTGACGAGCGTCTGGGCAGGTTTCGATCAGCCGCAAAGCCTGGGGCGGCGCGAATGGGGCGTGACCATCGCCCTGCCCATCTGGATGGACTACATGCAGGCGGCACTTGCCGGAACAGCCCCCAACTCGCAGCCCATGCCCGACGGGGTGGTAACCCGGCTGATCAACACGGCGGACGGGACGGCGGCATCGGCGCAGGGGCCGCAGACGGCCATGGAAGTGTTCAAGGCCGAGAGCGCGCCGGCGATGAGCACCACGCAGGGGGGTGACCCATCGCTGAACGCCACGCAGCAAACCCTGCAGGACCTGTTCTGATACAGGCCCAAAAGGGCCACGCGAAGGCGCTGGCCCTCTTCTTCGCCTGCCGCTACCGTGCGCCATCAGCGATCAAGGCAATGCCTGGGTGTCAGCACGGAGGGGGTGGCGTTCTCGCTGGAGAACACAAGGAACGCCAAGTGGGCCTCATAGCGATTGAGCACATCGTCCATGACCTGCTGCTTGGTCAGGCCCATCAAGTCATAACCACCAGACCCCGTCTGGGTGAACACCTCCAAACGGTAATAGACATCGATCTCGCGCGTCATGCGGCCACTGAACATGGGCACAGGCGCCTCGACAATGGCGACGTGGTAATGGAAGTCCCGGAAGCTGTCCATCGATACCCGCAGCATCGGTTCCTCGACGCCGCGGGTATTGACCAGGCTTTCGCGGATGACGTCATAGCCCTGCTGGCGAAATTCAGCGACGACCTCGTCCAGCGCAGGGCCCACTGTTCGGTCAAGGAACTGAGTGACCTGGCGCAGCGTTGGGTACGCCCGCAGGTGCTCAAGCCGTTGCTTCCACGAGCGCTCCGGGACCTGCCCGCCGCCAGCCGCCATCGAGGGCCGGCGCAGCACGCGCCCTTCACGTTCGGCACGTTCCATGCGCAATACCTTGTAGAAGGATGCCATCACCAGGTAAGTGATGATCGTCACCGGTAGCGCGAAGATCAGCGTTGCATACTCCATGGTCGTGACCCCGCCTGCGACCAGCATCGCCACCGTGAGCATGGCCGTGAGCAAGGCCCAGAAGATACGCAGCCAGCTCGGGCCGTCTTGGGCAGGGTCAGGGATCGTTGCAGAAAAGTTCGACATCACCATCGCCCCGGAGTTGGCGCTGGTGAGGTAGAACAGCAAGCCGGACAGCGTTGCCAGGCCAATCAGAAACATCGAGCCTGGGAACATCTGCAGCAGTGCGTACCAACCCTGCTCGGGGCTGTCCATCGCCAGCGTGGCGAACTCGGTGTTGCCCTCAAGCACCTGGAACAGTGCGCTGTTGCCGAACAGCGAGACAATGATGAAGTCGCAAAGCACTGGCGCTGTGACTGCCGCAAGGACGAATTCCCGCAAGGTGCGGCCGCGCGAGATTCGCGCCAGGAACACACCGACGAAGGGCCCCCAGGCCAGCCAGAAGGCCCAGAAAAACAACGTCCACCCCGCCATCCAGCCGGCCCCGTCGGGCTCGTAGGCAAACGTCTGGAATGTACGCGCGGGGAAGCTGACGAGAAACTGGCCGATGTTCGACACCAGTGCATTCAACAAGAACGCCGTCTGCCCTGTTATCAGGATGTACAGCATCATCGCCACGGCGCTCCAAAGGTTCAGCTCGGCGATCCAGCGGATGCCTCGGTCAACCCCGGAGGTGGTGGCGGCAATGGTCAACGCTACAGCCCCCAGCACCAATGCGATCTGTAATGACAGGCCCTGTTCCAGGCCGAACAACAGCGAAAAACCAACGCTCAGCAGTACCACACCGATACCCATCGACGTGGCGACGCCAAACACGGTGCCAACCAGCGCAATGATGCTGATGCCATCGCCCAAGGGGCCGCGCACGCGCTTGCCAAACAGCGGGTAGAGCGCGGCGCGAATCGACAGCGGCATGTCCCACCGATAGGCGAAGTAACCCATGGCCATACCCAGCAGGGCATACATCGCCCAGCCGGCGATGCCATAGTGAAACATGGTCCAGACCACCGCATCCTGCATGGCCTGGGCAGTACCGCCTTCGCCGCTGGGCGGGTGCAAGTACTGCACGACCGGGCCTGTGACCGAATAGAACAGCATGTCAATGCCGACCCCTGCGGCGAACAGCATGGCGACCCAGGTCACCAGCTTGTACTGCGGCCGCGAGTGGTCAGGGCCGATGCGCACGTCCCCTTCTTTGGAAAACGCGACCCACAGCACGAAGCCGATGACCAGGGTCATCGTCAGCACGTAGTACCAACCCAGATTCGTCGCAATCCAGTCGGTGGTGTGCTTCATCGTCGAGCGTGCTGCATCGGGCATGAGGATCGTGGCAATGGAAAACGCCAGGATCACCATTGACGAAATCAGCAGCACGCGCCAGTTGATGCGCGCCTCCCGATGTACGACCAATTGGTCGTGACCTTTGCTGAGGTCACTGCGCGATACCGGAGGGTCGTCAGCGTCGCCTGGCCGCCCAGGGCGGCGAGGCGTGCCGCCGAATTTGCTGCGTTCGAGCGCTGGCAGCGTCTTCACGCAGGGGCCAGCAGTCGCTGGGGTGGTCGGATCATCACCGTTGCAGTGTTGATCCTTGGGAGGTACGAAGGGCATGAGCTTTCTCCTGTTGCGTACTTCATTCGACGCCGCCTGATCAGGCTTGCCTTACAGTCGGAGCGAATTCCATCCATTCGGTTGTTTCATGCACGCGCGCATGGGCGCGTTTGGGCAGCGGTCCCCAAAGCGGGCTCGCCCGCCGCCCGCACAAGTGCGTGGGCCAAGCGGGCTGACGCCGTGGAAAGCGCATTTGAAAGCGGGGCTCGAACCACCTTGGGGTAGCTCAGTTCCGCTGATGAAACGCCCAGCCAGGAAAGGGCCTGATAACGGCGACCACACTGATCGTGCGGGGCAGCAATGCCGGTTCTGGACACGGCTCCGTTGGCCGGGCGAGAGGCCGACAGCGCAGGGGTACCACGCGTGTCGGCGAGATGCACCGCGGTTCAAGCCCGCAGCGCCAATCAAGGGTTTCGACTGAGCCTTGGCTCAACCGAGGGTGAAAGCCCTGGGCAGGGAGCATCGCCAGGGTTGGCGTCGTCGTTATTGCCGGACGACGCTTGGGGGGGTGTTTGGGTGCAACCCGCGAATTGTAACGATACAGGCAGCCAAATAGAAGGTTCGCACACAGCTGTCGATCAGAAGCTGCGCAAATCGTTGTGGCCAGTCAGTGCCAATGACGCTACACGCACGCGCTCGCAAGACATTTGCTCGCCCAGGTTCAACAGCAAACTCAGTGTAAAGCAGCCGACAAAGCTGTTGCCGTTGTGTCTCCAGCGCGACAGTTGAGGGATGTTCGCTCTGCCAAACCCGCCCCTGAGCACCTGGCGCCTTATTTGCAGCAGCCTCGGTCATCACAGGCGCAAAAAGGCCGTAACCCCATGACCCACTCAACCCCATTGCCAGGGCTGCTGATTCGCAAACCCGTCCCCGACGACGCGACCGCCATCGCCACCCTGCACATCCGCAGCTGGCAGAGCGCCTACCAGGGCCTGCTGTCAGCCAATTACCTGAACGCCCTGAGCACCACTGTCGAACGCCGCGTGGCGTTCCTGACCCAGGCCATCGCACAGAACACACCGTCAATACGGGTAGCGGAACTCGATGGCCAAACCGTGGGCTGGTGCTCCTTCGGCCCGAGCCGCGATGAGGGCGCCACTGCAGACATGGGTGAGCTCATGGCGATATACCTCGACCCAGCGGCCTGGGGGCAAGGCATTGGTGAAGCTTTATGGGCGCAGGTACGACAGGCGCTGAGCGCTGGCGGCTTCGAGCAGGTGAGCGCTTGGGTGCTTGATGGCAACGTGCGCGCCAAGCGCTTTTACCTCAGGCAGGGCTTCATCGCGCAGCAAGCGAGCCAGCGCGTGGTCGAAGAAGACGGCGAGCCACTTGCGTTGACGCGCTATGGCCTGAAGCTCGGCCTCCCCACGTAAAGACCCTTAGCCGTTGAAGTGACGCCTGGTCACGCTCCGCCCTTGGCCTGCTGCTCCAGGTGCACCTGCAACGCCGGTTCAATCTGCAGCGCGCTGGCCAGCTCGTCGAGGTAGGCGCGCTCGGCGTCGCCCTGGTCATTCACCAGCATCACGCTGGCCAGGTACATTTCCGCGGCCATGGCCGGGTCCTTGGCCGCCTGGGCCACTTCGGCCGCATCCAGTGGCTTGCCGACTTCGTCATCGAGCCACTGCTGCAGGTGCGGATCGTTGGTGTGGCGCTTGATCTCGGCGTAGATCACCTGCTCTTCCTGCTCGTCGATGCGCCCGTCCGCCTTGGCCGCGGCAATCAGCGCGCGCAAGATTGCATGGCTGTGGTCTTCAGCCTCGGGGCCGGACAATTGATCGACTGTCTGCAACGCCTGTTGCGGCGCTGCGGCCTGGCTGCGCTGCCAGCTCTGATAGGCCTGGAAGGCCATCATGCCCAACGATGCCAGGGCCGCATAACTGGTACCTCCCGAACGCCCCTGGGGGCTGCCGCCAGCGCTGCCACCGCCCAGCAGCCCGCCGAGCAGGCCGCCCAGGCCACCGCCGCCACCGCTGCTACTGCCGCCGCCGAGCAAACCGCCAAGCAAGCCGCCCAGCCCGCCCAGGCCATCCTGCGCGGGCATGCCGCTGCGTTGCTGTTGCGCCTGCGAGCCTTGGCCGGCGCGCAATAACTGTTCAAGCAGATCACTGGTGTTCATGGCACCGCCCTCGGTCGCTCGTCGTGGCACAGACAAGCAACGATAGCCCCGTACAGGCCATCCGCCATGACCGCCTGACCAGCGGAAAAGCCAAGCCCTGCCGCCGCCGCGGAATCAGTGCCTGCGCACTGTTGATGCTTGCGCGGCTGCAAATAACAGGCGCTGGTGGGAAACCCTGCCAGGCGTGCAAGATGTTGGCGCCGACGCGGGAGCGCAGACTGTCCTGCGGGCAAACTTCCAGCACAGGAGTGGCGATGAAAGAACACCATTACGCTGTCACCATCAATTGGACCGGCAACACAGGTGAAGGCACTGCCAGCTACACGGCCTACCAGAGAGACTTCACCGTACAGAGCCCGGGCAAGGCGCCGGTGCTTGGCTCCGCCGACCCGGCCTTTCGCGGCAACGCCGAACGCTGGAACCCTGAAGACATGTTGCTGGCCTCGATTAGCGCGTGCCACAAGCTTTGGTATCTGCACCTGTGCGCCGTCAACCAGGTGAGCGTGCTGGACTATGTCGACCACCCGGTGGGCCGGATGGTCGAAGGCGATGGCCAGCGCAAGGGGCATTTCAAGGACGTGGAACTGCGCCCACAAGTGGTCATCAGCCGCGAATCGGATATCGACCTTGCGCTGCGCCTGCATGACGATGCGCACCACGAGTGTTTCATTGCCAACTCGGTCAACTTCCCCATCAGCTGCAAGGCGCTCATCAACTACCAGGTCTAGTGCAGCCGCGCTGCTTTTTACGCTGTCGTGGGTCGATTGAGGTTGTTCAGGCATAATCGGCCCCCCACCCAGGACGCCACCTCATGAATCCCTACTTTCAAGAAGTCATTGACCTGCACGAACTGATCGAGGCGCTGTTCTGCCGAGGTGAGGCCCAGGTCCAAGCGATGGTCGAGCGGTTCCACCCGGACTTCTCCATGGTCTCGCCTTCAGGTATGGAGGTTGGGCTGCAGCAGGTAGCAGCCCTGTTCGCCCAGCGTGCAGGCAGCCAGCCTGGATTGAGCATCGAGCTCAGCGAAATGCAGGCCTTGGCGCAGTGGCCGGACGGTGCCCTGGTTCGCTACCGGGAAACCCACCGGTTGCCGGGCCAGGAGGCAAAGACGCGGATCTCGACGGCGCTTTTCAGCCTGCAGGGCGAGTGCGTGCTATGGCGTCATCTCCATGAAACCTGGGCCGCGTGAGCGGCCTTCCCTGGCCTGATACGCCCGCAATAACTACATGACGAACACGATGCGTTCTGCGCTGCTGCGCTGCCAGGCCGCTTCGACCTCGCTCAATGGCACGGCCAGGGCCTCGACCTTCATCCCCGCCGGTTTGATCGCCTTCAGCAGCTGCCCGACCACCTTCACCAACCCTTCGTTGGACACACTGCCCAGGCCACTGCCGAGCATCTCCAGGCCCGTGCCGCGCAACACGCTGGGGTTCATCGGCAAGGTCGCCCCGGCAATCGCGCCGATGTTGACGAAGCGCACACGTGGCGCGGCCTCGCGGCTGGCATGGCCGCCCAGGGCATCGAGGATGCACGCGGCCGGTTGCCCCCACAGGTAATCCAGCACGATATCGACGCCCGGCCCGCGGATTTCATCGCGCAAGGCAGCGGTCAGCTGCTCGGCGGGCTGGTCCAGGCAGATGAAGGCATCCGCGCCCAGTTCGCGCAGCTCAGCTTGCACCGCGCGGTTGCGCGCCGTCGCCACCACGCGCGATGCGCCCAGGTGCTTGGCCACCTGAATCGCCAGGCGCCCGGAGGCACCGGCGGCGCCGTTGATCAACACGCGCTCGCCGGGCTTGAACCCCGCCCGTTCCTGCAGCGCCGACCACGACGACATGCCCGGGTTGGCGATCGCCGCCGCCGTGATGTCATCGATGCCATCCGGTATGGCTACGCAGCAGCGCGCATCCACGGCCACGGTCTCGGCCATGGCGCCGATCGGCGCGCGGGGGAAGGCGAAGTACACGCGGGTGCCGTCCTCCAGCAGGCCGACACCATCGGCACCCGGCACCAACGGCAAGGTCTTGCCACTGCTGTAGTGCTTGCCGCTGGCCTGGGCACGCACCAGCTGGCTGAGTGCGGCGGCGCGCACCCGCACCAGCACCTCGCCCGCTGCCGCTTGCGGCGCGTCGATATCGCCATAGCGCGGGGGTTGGTCGAAGGCGTGGACGATGGCTGCTTTCATGAAGGGACTCCTAGGGGTAATCAGGCGTGCCGGCAACGATACCAGAAGCCCCTCACACCTGAACCAGCCCCCGCTGCGCGCGCAACAGCAGGCACTGCATCAACCCGCCGCCGACGATGGCGAACGCCGCCAGCAGGTAGATCACCTGCTCCCCCGAATACGGCAACAGCCCCGCGACCAGCGCCGGCGCCACGGCAGCAGCGGACACCTGGACGAAGCCGATGGCCGGGGCCAGGCGTTTGCTTGGGTCATGGGTGGCGACGGTGGCCATGTAGTAGGTGAGCGCCAGCGTCCAGCCAACGTTCATCACGAACACCGCCACCGCCAGCTCCCCGGCCTGGTGCACGCCACGGGCCAGCATGGCCAGCGAACAGAGCACGGCCAGCGAACCCAGGGCGATCATCAGGTTGCTCGACAGGCGCTGGCCGAACAGGCTGGGCAGCGCCGAACCCGGCAGGCCGCCGAGCAAGCCCAAACCCAAGGCCCAGCCGACATCCACCGGGGCAACGCCGCCCTCGACCGCCAGGTTTTCCAGAAAGCCCCACACCGAGTAGATGCCCATCTGCAGGCACAGCATGCCGACCAGCGCATACAGCCCCACCTTGCCGCTGCCCGGCGCGTGCTGGATGACCTGCTCCGTGACGACCGGGCACACCGCACGCACATCCGGCAGCCAATGGCAGATCAGCACGATCACCGCAAACCACGCCGCCAGCGCGGTAATCGCCATGCTCAGGCCATAGCGCTCGGCAATCACCGGCAACACCGAGGCGAACGCCGCAAACAGCAAGGTCTGCAGAAACAGCATCGCGCCATAGGAGCGTGCCTGCTGCGGCAACCGGCCCAGGGCGGTCAGCGCGCTGCTGTACAACAAGCCGCCACCGACACCCGCCACCAGCCGGCAGGCCAGCAGGCCGGCGAAGCCCTCCGCCTGCACGCAGCTCAGGTTGGCGGCCAGGCCCAGCAAGGCACCGCCCAGGGTCAACAGGCGGGTGCCGACGCGGCGTTCGGCCGCCGGGCTGAACAGCGTGCCGACGATGACGCCGGCCATTTCCATCGACAGCACCCAGCCCTGCTGCTCCAGCGGCAGGTCGAACTTGCGCGCGAGCATGCCGAGAAACACCGGGCCGACGCCGACGATCATGGTCGAGGCGATGGCGATATAGATGAACAGAGTGCGGGTCACAAGACCTGTGCGTGCTTTCATGGGGGCGTGTTCCAGGCAACGCGGCCCGCAGGGGGCCGCGGCGGGGTCAGAGGGCGTTGTGGACGATGCGGCCGTTCATCATGGTCAGCGCCACTTCGGTCTTGCCGATGTCGTGCTTGTTCAACTCGAACAGGTCACGCTCGAGGATGATCACATCGGCGCGCTTGCCTTCGGTCAGCGAGCCAATCTCGTGCTCCAGGCGCAGCTGGTAGGCACCGTGCAGGGTGTAGGCGGCGATCAGCTGCGGGATGCTGAGCTTTTCATTAATGTCCGGCATCACCGGCGCGTCGGGCTCGCCGGCCAGCTGGCGGGTGTGGCCGGACTCGATGTGCTCCACCGGGCGGTGCTGGCAACGGCACTGGCAGGCCAGGCCGTCCATGCCGATGGACACCGTCACGCCCTGGTCGACGAAGCTGCGGAACTTGTACATCGAGCGCCAGCGCGCATCGCCATAGGAGCGGCGGATGGCTTCGGAGTAGGCATCGACCACGCCCCACTGCAGCTGGGTGTTGGCCAGCGCACCGACCTGGCGGAAACGCGGGATGTCGTCGGGGTGGGTGAGGAAGGCGTGGGTGATCACGTGGCGGCGGTCGCGCGGCGGGTTGGCTTCATTGGTGCGCTCGATCACGTCCAGCGCCAGGCGCACGGCAGCATCGCCCACGGCATGGATCATCACGTCGATGCCATGGCGGTCGGCCTCGCGCACGTTGCGCTCGAACACCTCTGCTGGCATCACCGTGGCGCCGCAGCTGTCGGGCTTGTCGCAGTAGGGTTCGAGCAGGTAGGCGGTGTGGTTCATCTCGGTGCCGTCGAGCATCATCTTCAGCGCCTGGGCGCGCACCAGCGGCGACTGGTAGCGTTCGCGCATGCTGCGCAGGATGGCCACCGGGTCGTCCTCTTCGCCCAGCGAGATGTAGCTGCCGACCACCCGCAGCTTCAGGCGATCTTCGCGTTCGAGCTGCTGCAGGGTTTCGTAGAGCAGGTCCTGGTCGCCGCTGGGGTCGAGGAAGCCTGCGTCGAATACCGTGGTGATGCCCGCTGCCACCAGCTTCTCCTGCCACACGGCAATCGAGCGCAGGTACAGGTCGATGCCGGTGGGCAGGTAGCCGGCGTCGCTGATGCGCTTCATCAGCAGGAAGTAGGCGGCGCCATCGACCACCACGCCGGTGGGCTCGCCTGTGACCGGGTCTTTCTCGAACCAGCTGGCGCCCTCTTCCACCGGCGGCGTGTCGCGGTCGATGCCGGCAATTTCCAGGGCTTTGGAGTTGACCCACATGGTGTGGTAGTCGGTGGCCATCAGGCACACCGGCTTGTCCGGGCAGATGGCGTCGAGGGTTTCCCGGCGCAGCAGGTGCGGCGGCACCAGGGCCTGGATCCAGCCCATGCCGGTGATGGCTTTTTCGTCGGGGTGCTCGTCGACGTAGCGCTTGAGCAGCGCCAGCATCTGCTCGGGGTCTTCATGGTTGATGAAGGCCTGGAAGGCGAAGGCGGTGGTGCTGAAATGCCAGTGGGACTCGACGAACCCCGGCAGCACCAGCTTGCCGCCGGCGTCGATGCGCTGGGTGTGCGGGCCGGCGAAGGCCTGCACCGAGGCGTTGTCGCCCACGTGGACGATGCGCTCGCCACGCACCGCCAGGGCCTGGGCCCAGGGTTTGTGGGCATCGACGGTGTAGATGCGGGCGTTGTGGATCAGGTAATCGGCAGGCAAGGTCATGGTCGTTCTCGTTAGCGGTCAGTAGCGGTAGGTCAGGTACATTTCCAGGGCGCGGAAGGTGTCGTTGCCGAACACCTGGCGCGCCGCGGCCATGGGCTTGACCCAGTTGCAGGACACCGAGGCGTACAGGCGCTCGGTGGGCGCCCAGTCCAGGTACAGGGTGTTTTCGTCGGCGAAGCGCCGCTGGTCGACGGCGATGCCCTGGTAGTTGGGTTGGTCGAGGGAGAAGCGGTAGTGGATCGCGCCCAGCGCCAGGGTCGGCGTCAGGCTCAGGCGGGCGCTGTACTGGTCGACGCGCTCGTTGGAGTTGAACAGCAGGTAGTTGCCGACGATGTCGCCCACCAGCCACGTGCTCCAGCCGCTGAAGCCCTTGGCCAGCGGGTCCCAGCCTTGCTGTTGGTTGTCGCCGGGGTCGCTGTCGCCCGAGAAGCGGGCATGCCGCCAGCCCAGCTGCGGGGCCAGCGGCAGCGCGCTGAAGCGGTAGTTGGCCTGGGCGTAGCCCGCACTGGCGTGGTACTGCACGGCGTCGCCATGGCCACGTTGCAGGGCGTATTCGGCGTCCAGGGTGAGGTCGGCCAGGCCTGGCAGGTGAACGTCCAGCGCTCGCAGGTTGTAGACCCGCATGCCCTCGCGAGGGGCGTCGAAGCTGCGGCCGTGGCCGGTGGATTGCACGGCCATGGCCAGCGCGCCGAGGGTCGCGCTGTCGGCCACGCGCCAGTCGAGGTTGGCGCCTTGCAGGCGGTAGTCGCCCTGCAAGCGGTCGCTGGCCGCCAGGCTGAAAGCCTGGGCGCTGAAACTGTCGTGCTGGTAGCTCAGCAGCGCGCCGTCGTGAAAGGCGCTGCGCGGGCCGAGCCAGTAATCGCCCTCGCCGAACAGGTCGAGGTTGCCGTCCATCACGATGAAACCGCTGCCGACCTGATAATCCTGGTTGCCCAGGCGCAGCCCCCAGTCGCCCTGGCGAACGCCAACGAACGCCTGCTCGACCGCCACCTGGCCGTCATCGCTGCGGGTGTAGCCAGCGGCATCGCCGTCGCCAAAGGTGTGCGTGGCCACCAGGGACAGGCCGGTCTCCAGCAGGCGCTGCTCATTCAGGGCGTACTGCAGGGCGACGCCGGGCTTGAGGTAGAGCTCTTGCCAGGTTGCCTCCTGGCCCCGTGGCTGGCCGCTGCGTTGGTCGCTGTGGCCGGCACCGAAATTGATGCCATGGGTGGCAATGCTCGCCGCCCCTGCGGCAACGCTTGCCTGGCCCTGGGCCTGGCCGAGGGTGAAGCGGTAGTCGGCCAGGGCGCACGGTGCCAGCAGGCTGCCGAGCACCAAGGTGCCGAGGAAGTGACGCATGGTGACGCTCCTGTAAGAATTTTTTTTGTGTACAGGGCAGTTCGAAAAATGCAGCAAGGGGCCGGTCTGCGCCGGTCGAGGCAAATCTTTATTCGATAAAATGTTTTAGTCAATAAAATTTTATTGCGACACAAGAAAGCGGGTATGCTCTGCGCAGAACACGCACAAGGCACAGGCAGACCATGAGTGGATTGCGGGAACAACAGAAAGCGGCGCGGCGCCAGGCCATCGGGGAAGCGGCGGTGGCGCTGTTCGCCCGCCAGGGCTACCAGGCCACCACCATCGAGCAGATCGCCAAGGCTGCCGGGGTGTCGGCGCCCACCGTGTTCGCCTACTTCACCAGCAAGCAGGCCATCGTGCTGGAGACGCTGCGCGAGTCCGACGCCCGCGCGATGGTCGCCACCCGCCAGCGCATCGGCCGCCTGGACGACCCCGCCGAGGCTTTGTGCCAGTTGGAGCGGCAAGTGGTGGAACATGCCTTTGGCATGTTGCCGGCGGCGCTGTGGCGCGAGCTGCTGCCGCAGATCATCGGCCAGTCAGGCGAAGGCCTGCCGGCGGCGTATCGCAAGGTCAATGCCGTGCTGGTGCAGGAGATTGCCCGGGTGCTGAGCGACTTCAAGCAGCGCGGGCTGTTGCGTGCAGACCTGGATGTAGACTACGTGGCGTTTCTGATCAACGACTACGGCCACCTGCAGTTCCTGCGCCTGGCCAGCCAGGATGAGCCGGACTTTGCCGGGCATGCCCTGCAGGTGCGGCAGATGATCGAGTTGCTGTTGCGTGGGATGGTGGCGCGCTGACTGCGCCGTTCAGCGCTGCTTGGCGTTCTTCTTGGCGATGGCCTTCATGCGCGTGGCCGCGCGCTGCACGGTGGCCATCTTCTCCGGGCGTTTCATGCCACGCCATTTGCGGATTTCCTCGCGCGTGCGGCCACAGCTCACGCACAGCTCGCTGTTGAGCTGGCAGAGGGAAACGCAGGGGTTGTCGATGTCTTTGGCCATGGGCTGCTCCGGTGCGGGGCGCGGATCATAACGCAGCGCCTGCGATCACGCCGCTGACTTTGCGAATGCAGACGCCGCAGTGCATGGCACCGGCTCTGCCGGTGATCGCTGGCAAGCCAGCTCCCACAAGGCCCCCCGCCTAAGCAAATGCCTCAAGCCACCGCCACCGCGCGCCTGCGCCGCCAAGCCAGGCGCGCCACGGTAATCGACCAGTTCAGCAAGGCTATCGCCAGCACCCATTGCAGCAGCGCAGCCATCCCTGCCTCGACGATGACCTTGCCCGCCAGCAGTGGAAAGCCGAACACACCGATGAAGTAGGCCAGGCTGAACAGCACCAGCGCCTGTGCAGTCTGCCCCGCCGGCGCCTCGTTGGCCGCCAGCCCGTTGATCACCGAGTAGGTCAGGCCATAGCCGACCCCCAGCACGATCGCCGCCAGCAGGTACCCGCCAGGGCTCGCCACCCAGAACATGAACATCAGCACCGACAGCACGATCAGCGCCGTGAGCAGGCACGCCATCAGGTAGGGGTCGCGCTTGACGATAAAGCCGGCGACCAGCAGCCGGCAGGTGATGACCGCCGACATGAAACCGATGAAGAACAGCGAGTAGTCCAGCTGCAAGAGCGCGGCATAGGAAGTCTGGAAGCTCGACAAGCCGCCAAAGATCGCGCCGCCCAAGCCGACCATCAGGATCGCGAAGGCCGCCTTGGACGACAGCACCGAGCGCGCCGCCGCCGGGCTGATCCGGCTCACGGCCACCGCACCCTGATGCGGTTGCAGGCGCGGCGACATCAGCCAGAACATCACGCCCCCCAGCACACTGGCCGCGGCCGCGACCACGAAGGCCGCCTCGACCGGGTAGCCCAGCGCCTGGGCCACCCGCCCGAGCAAAGGCCCGGTGCCGATGCCGGTCATCATGCAGCCCGAAAGCAGGGCAAAGTACTTCACCCGCCGCTGCGGCTCGATCAGCATGGCCACGATGATCGGCCCGAGGGTATAGAACACCCCCCAGCCAAACCCCAGCAGCAAGCCGAACAGCATCATCGCCCCGCCATTGCCCGGCCAGGTGGCAAACCCAAGGCACGCCGCCGCGAGAAACACCGCGCCAACCGCCACCGACCTGGCGGCGCCAAGGTGGTCGCTCAGGTGCCCGGAAAACACCACGGCCAGAAAGGTGCTGAGCATGGCCGTGGAAATCACCGAGCCGGCATCGGCCTCGCTGGCGCCATGGGCGCGCAAGGTCATGGCCAGCAGAAAGGTGGTGCCGTAGGACAGTGACAGCAAGTAGCTGCCCAGGCAGAAGGTGCCAAACAGGCGGTTCGAAGACATCGGTGTTCCTTGGCGTGCAAGCGGCCCAGGGCCGGCTTGCGCAGCATTGTTATTGGGCGTTCGAGGGCCGTTTTATCACGGGGCTGCAAGCGCTTGGATATGAAATGCGCGGAGTGAAGCGTGGCACGCTCATACCTATCCTCGCCCCGCGCCCAGGGTTTATGCTCGGGGCCTTTCACGGAGGTCGCCCAATTGAACCCAGCCCCTGCCCTGCGCCGCGCCACGCGCGACGACGTCGAAGCCATCCGCGCGTTGGTCGATGGCGCCTATTCGCCCTACATCGCCAGGATCGGCAAGCCGCCAGGACCGATGCTCGACGACTACCAGCAAGTGGTCGAAGACCACGAGGTGTACGTCGCGCTCGAGGCCGGCCAGGTGGCGGGCGTGCTGGTGATGCAGCGCGAAGGCAGCGACATGCTGCTGGCCAATGTCGCGGTGCTGCCCGCGTGCAAAGGCCAAGGCCTGGGCAAGGCGCTGATGCAGTTTTGCGAGGACTATGCCAGGCAGGCCGGCTGCCAGGCCATCCGCCTCTACACCCATGAACGCATGACCGAGAACATCGCGATCTACCAGAAACTCGGCTATCAAGAGACCCACCGGGCACACGAGCACGGCTTTGCCCGGGTGTTCATGCGCAAGCCCCTGTAGCGCCCGGGGCGCCGCCCATCCGCGTCCCTCTTGCAATCGGCCGCCTCGGCAAATACTGTATGAATAATCAGTATAACGAGACCGGCCCATGCAACTCATCGCCAAGCTCGGCATCCTTGCCGACGCCGCCAAGTACGACGCCTCCTGCGCCAGCAGCGGCGCCCCCAAGCGCAGCTCGCGCGGCAGCGACAGCCTGGGCGCCACCGATGGCATGGGCATCTGCCACAGCTACACCCCGGACGGGCGCTGCGTGTCGCTGCTCAAGGTGCTGCTCACCAACTTCTGCCTGTACGACTGCCAGTACTGCGTCAACCGCCGCTCCAGCAACGTGCCGCGGGCGCGCTTCACCCCCGAGGAAGTAGTACGCCTGACCCTGGACTTCTACCGGCGCAACTGCATCAGCGGCCTGTTCCTCAGCTCGGGTATCATCCGCTCGGCCGACTACACCATGGAGCAGCTGATCCGCGTCGCCCGCCTGCTGCGCGAGGAGCACAACTTTCGCGGCTACATCCACCTCAAGACCATCCCCGATGCCGACCCACTGCTGATCGAAGAGGCCGGGCGCCTGGCCGACCGCCTCAGCGTCAACATCGAGTTGCCCACCGACGCCAGCCTCAAGCGCCTGGCCCCGGAAAAGCACGCGCACACCATCCGCCAGGCCATGGGCGTGATCCACCAGGGCCAGCAGGCCGTGGCCAACGAACCGAAAGCGCCGCGCTTCACCCCGGCCGGGCAAAGCACCCAGGTGATCGTCGGCGCCGACGCCACCGACGACAGCACCCTGCTGCGCAACGCCGAATCGCTGTACCAGGGCTACGGCCTCAAGCGCGTGTACTATTCAGCCTTCAGCCCGATCCCCGACAGCCCCGGCAGCGTGCCCCTGGCCGCCCCGCCGCTGCTGCGCGAACACCGCCTGTACCAGGCCGACTTCCTCCTGCGCGGCTACGGCTACAAGGCCGGCGAGCTGCTCGGCCAGGGCAGCAACCTGGCGCTGGACATCGACCCCAAGCTGGCCTGGGCCCTGGCCAACCGCGAGGTGTTTCCGCTGGACGTGAACCGCGCCGAGCCGGCATTGCTGGCGCGCATCCCAGGCATCGGCCTGCGCAGCGTGCAGCGCCTGGTGGAACTGCGCCGTGAACGGCGCGTGCGCTACGACGATCTGATCCAGCTGCGCTGCGTGCTGGACAAGGCCAGGCCGTTCATCGTCACCAGCGACTACCGCCCAGCCGACGCCGACTTGCGCAGCGGGCTGTTGCGCGCCCGCCTGCGCGAGCCGCAGGCGCCGGTGCAGATGGGGCTGTGGGGATGATCGCGCTCGACTGCGACGAACGCTTCGACACTTGGCGCGAGCAGGCGCGCAAGCTGCTTGGGCACGGCATCGACCCGGCCGCGGTGACCTGGTCGCAAGGCCCGATGGCAGACCTGCTGGCCATACCGGCGGCGCCCCCCGAGGGGCCCGGCCCCTTCCGCGCAACGGTGCCGGCAGCCCTGTTGCCGCTGCTGGAGCAAGCCGCCCGCTATCGCGGCGAGCAACGCTGGAACCTGCTCTACGAAGTGCTCTGGCGGGTGGCCCACGGCGACCGCACCGCCATGCTCGCCGGCGACCGCCTGGGCAGCGAGCTGCACCGGCGCATCAAGCAGGTGAGCCGCGAAGCCCACCACCTGCATGCCTTCGTGCGCTTCGTGCCCTTGCCTGCGCAGCTGGCCGAACAGCTGCAGCTTGACCTGGTGGCCTATCACGAACCCGCCCACGACATCCTGCCCAGCGCCAGCCCCCACTTCGCCGACCGCCTGGGGCGCCAGCGCTGGCTGATCGCAACGCCCCTGGACGGCATTCGCTTCGATGGCCAAGCCTTCGATTATCAGCGCCAGTGCCCTGACGATTGGCGGCAATGGGCGCGTAATGCCGATGATCCAGGTGCGGAGCTGTGGCGTACCTATTACCGCCACACCTTCAACCCGGCACGGCTCAACCCCGATGCCCTGCGGCTGCACATGCCCGGGCGCTTCTGGCGGCATCTGCCGGAGGGCATGCTGATTCCCCAGCTCGAAGGCCTGGCCCGGCAAGGCAAGCAGCGCGATGGCCAAGCACTGGAAATCGCCAGCCAGCGCGGAAAAAAGATCTCGCCCGGCGAATAGGCAGAACCCGCAAATGTGAAAAATTTGTGATTTTTCTGGCATACCAGACTTATCAGGTGCGACAAATCCTGACACACTTATTGCTAATCATTCTCACACGCATTAGCAATCAGGAAGTAGTCGCCCATGCAGTCCGCCTTTGCGCCCACGCGCGCCCTCCCCGCTCGCCATCTGCTCGCCATCGCCGTGTGCATGGCCATCGCCAGCCCCGCCGTGGCTCAGGACCCACCGCCTGCCACGCTGGAACTGGGCGCAACCGAGATCAGCTCCAGCCAGCTGGGCAGCACCACCGAAGGCTCGGCGTCGTACACCACCGGCGCCATGGCCACCGCCACCAAACTGCCACTGAGCCTGCGAGAAACGCCACAGGCCGTCACCGTCATCACCCGCCAGCGCATGGACGACCAGGCCATGACCAGCATCAACGATGTGGTCAACGCCACCCCCGGCCTGTTCCTCGACTACTCCAACGGCCCCGGCCGGCAAACCTACTCGGCCCGCGGGTTCGACATCGACAACCTGATGTATGACGGCATCCCCAGCGGCTACCAGGGCTGGACGGTGGGCGCCCAGCCGAACCTGGCGATGTTCGACCGGGTCGAGATCGTGCGCGGCGCTACCGGCCTGGTCACCGGGGCCGGCAACCCGTCGGCGGCGATCAACCTGGTGCGCAAGCGCCCGCTGGCCGAGCAGAAGGTCACCCTCACCGGCGCCGCCGGCAGCTGGGACAACTACCGCGGCGAACTCGATGCCTCCAGCCCGCTGAACGACAGCGGCACGGTGCGCGGCCGCGTGGTGGCGTCGTACCGCGACGCCAACAGCTTCATCGACGACGTCGAAGAAGACCATGGCCTGTTCTATGCCGTCACCGAGGCCGACCTCAGCGAAGACACCACCCTGACCCTGGGTTTTTCCCACCAGAAGGACAACACCAACTACTTCTGGGGCGCCATGCCCACCGCGCTGGACGGCCACCACATGGGCTTCTCGCGCTCCTACAACCCCGGTACCGACTGGGAGAACAAGGACCAGGAGATCAACACCGTGTTCGCCGAGGTGCGCCAGCGCCTGGCCAACGACTGGGCGCTGCAGGTCAACGCCAACTACTCGCAGCAGGATGCCGCGTTCACCGGTTCCTACCAGTCGCGCTGGGCTGGCCTGCAAGCGCCGCTGTCGCGCACCGTGTACCAGTCCAAGCACCAGGAAAACCAGGCCGGGGTGGACGGCTTCCTCAGCGGCCCGTTCCAGGCCTTTGGCCGCACCCACGAGCTGGTGGTCGGGGCCAGCAAGCGCATCTACGACATGGACACGCGCAACTACAGCCCCTACGACACCAACTGGCCGCTCAACGGCGCCAAGCCCGACTTCAGGCACACCGGCAACACCCGCGAAGTCACCACCCAGGAAGGCGTGTACCTGACCACCCGCCTGAGCCTGGCCGACCCGCTCAAGCTGATCCTCGGCGGCCGCCTGGACTGGTACGACTACGACAACAAGGAAAGCGCCAGCGCCGACTACAAGGTCACCCGCAACGTCACCCGCTACGCCGGGCTGATCTACGACCTCGACCCGCATCACTCGGTCTACGTCAGCTACAGCGACATCTTCAACCCGCAGAGCTACAAGGACGCCTCGGGCAGCCCGGTCAAGCCGATCGAGGGCAAGAACTACGAAATCGGCGTCAAGGGCGAGTACTTCGACGGCGCGCTGAATGCCAGCATCGCCCTATTCCGCATCGACCAGCAAAACCGCGCCGTCGCGCAGACCGACCTGAACGGCTGCAGCGACCCGACCAACTGCTACGTAGCCTCCGGCGAGGTGCGCAGCCAAGGCGTCGACATGGAACTGCAAGGTGCCCTGACCCCGAACTGGCAGGTCGGCGCCGGCTACACCTACGCCCGCGTGCACACGCTCAAGGACGCTGCCAACCCGGCCAAGGAAAACCAGCGCTTCGACACCGACACGCCAGAGCACCTGTTCAAGCTGTCGACCCACTACCGCCTGCAAGGCCCGCTGGAAAAGGCCCGCATCGGCGGCAACATCACCTGGCAGAGCCGCCTCTACAACGACTTCACCGTCGCCGATGGCAGCCAGTACCGCCTGGTGCAGGGCTCCTACGCCATCACCAACCTGATGACCGGCTACCAGGTCAACCCGCACCTGGACCTGCAGCTCAACGCCAACAACGTGTTCGACCGCAAGTACTACTCCGCCATCGCCAGCTCCGTGAACTACGCCGGCGACACCTGGGGCACGCCGCGCAACCTGATGCTCACCGCCAAGTACAGCTTCTGATCGCTTGACCCTGCGCAGGGACGCGCTGCTGGGCCATGACCGGCTTCATCGCCGGCAAGCCGGCTCCCACAAAGGACACCGCTGCCCAACTGTGGGAGCCGGCTTGCCGGCGATGAGGCCCGCACAGTCCCCCCTCAAAGCAGGATGTAATCACTCCTCACCACCGTCTCGGCATGCTGCCCTTGCACCAGGTGCACGAACGCCCCCGCCACCTGGTCGATGGCCAGGCAATCATCGACATCGATCAGGGCATCGGTATGCGGTTTCAGCCAATCGGCCTGCATGCGCTTCTTGCCCAGCGCCTTGGCCTCGGCCTTGTTGCCAGCCACCACCAGCAGGTAGCGGTGGGCTTCGCCGAACACCTGCTGCTCGTAGCCGCCAAGGTTGATGAAGTACAAGCGCGGCGCGCCCGCCGGTGGCCGCTCCTGGCGCAGCTCGACGCGATAACCATCCACCCCATCCACCGCAAGCCAGGAATCGACGTGCAGCCCTTTGGCCGCCCCGAACCAGGCGCTGCGCAATTGCGGGTAGGCCGCTTCGAGCGAATCGGCGTGGGCGAAGACCACATCGTGGACTTCGATCTTGGCGCCCGGATGACGCCCTCCGAGCATGACGACGTAAAGCATGGGCAATCCCTGCAAGCTGAATGATGAACCGGCGTATTGTGCCGGATAAAACCCCTGTGGGAGCGGGCTTGCCCCGCGAACACCGGCCAAGCCGGTGCCTGCCCCCACCCATGCCATTTGCTGATGTTTTTTTAACGTTTTTTTGGCAATTGCTTGCTTACTGTGGCGGCCCGGTCACAGAGGAAGCCGAACATGAAACCGCCCCCTCCTGCGCAGGCAAGCGACACCGTCATCAGCGAAGCCGCCAGCTGGTGCCTGCGCCTGCACGATGAGGCTTGCTGCGCCGACGACCATGCGGCCTTCGAGCGCTGGCTGCAGGCCGACCCGCTGCACGCCTTCGAATACGCCAAGATGCTGGAAATCTGGGACCTCAGCGACCGCCTGGCCAACCACCCGGCCAGCGCCAGCAGGCTGCTCACCAACGCCGCCCCGCGCGAGGACGGCACGCTGGACCTGTAAAGCGCACACGGGGGTGATTTGGTTAATGCCGCGCTAACCGAAATCGCCTAGACTCGCCCGCATGACCCGCGCCCTGCGACTGCTCACCCTGCTGATGCTCATGCTCTCGCTTCCCCTCAACGGGATGGCGGGCGTCGACTCGGCCGTGGCGCCCTGCCCCATGCAGGCCATGGGCATGGCCATGATGGCCGGCATGGAGCACGACTGCTGCCAGGACCAGGCCCCCGGCAAGCCCGCCGACCACGCCTCCAAAGCCTGCAAGGTCGGCCAGGAATGCAGCACCGCCAGCGCACTTGAAGTCAGCCTGCTCGACCCTGCCTTGTCGTTCTCCACCCCGCGCCCCGGCGATACCTACGCCGTGAGCCTGGTGTCCCGCGCCCCTCCCGATCGCTGGCGCCCACCGCGCTTCTGATTCCTTGCCTGAACCTCACAGCATCGTTCTGCCTTGGCGGCTGAGCGGTGGCATGCGCCTGTGCGCTGGTTTTTTCAAGGACTCATGTTCATGACTCCCCTTCATCTCCCTTCAGGGCGCACGCTGGTGGCCGCCCTGATACTCCTGCTGCCGACGCTCTCGGCGCAGGCGGCTCCATTGTCCCTGGACGCTGCGCTGCAACTGGCCGAGCGCAACGCCCCTTCGCTGCAGGCCCGCCAGGAGCAGGTGGCCGCAGCGCGCCACGCCGTGCTGCCCGCCGGCGAACTGCCCGACCCGCGGCTGAACCTTGGCCTGCAGAACCTGCCGGTGGATGGCAGCGATCGCTGGAGCACCAACCGCGACTTCATGACCATGCAGGTGGTCGGCCTGGCGCAGGAAGTGCCCAACCGCGACAAACGCAAGGCCCGCGTCGAAACCGCGCAGGCCACCGTCGAACGGGCGGATGCCGAAGTGCTGTTCGAGCGCCTGAAAGTGCGTGCGGCCACCGCGCAAGCGTGGATCACGGCGTACACCCTGCAACGCAAACTGCAGCAGTTCGACGCGCTGTTCAGCGAGAACCGCCTGCTGGCAGCCGCTGTACGCGCGCGCCTGGCCGCAGGTGGTGGCTCGTCTGCCGATGCACTGGTCCCCGGCCAGGAGGCCGCGCAACTGGAGGAACAGCAGGACCAGCTGTTGGCCCAGGCCACCCAGGCCCGCGCCGCGCTCAAGCGCTGGATCGGGCAGAACGCCGACGCCCAGGCGCCGGCGTTTCCCCAATGGCCGGTGCGCGCCGCCGATTACCTGCACACCCTCCACGCTCACCCGCAGCTGGCGGCCTACGGGGCCATGACCCGTGAGGCGCAAGCCCAGGTGCAGCAGGCCATTGCCGAGAAGAAGTCGGACTGGGGCTGGCAGGTCGACTACCAACGCCGCGGCCCCGCGTTCAGCAACATGGTCAGCGTTCAGGTCAGCTTCCAGCTGCCGCTGTTCAGCGGCTCGCGGCAAGACCCGATGATCGCCGCCCGCCAGGCCCAGGTACGGCAACTGGAAGACGAGCAGCAAGCCGCTCTGCGTGAGCACACCGCGCAGCTCGAAGCGGACCTGGCGGACTACCAGCGCCTGCAGCGGGCAGTAGCGCGCAGCCGCGAAACCTTGCTGCCCCTGGCCGAACAACGGGTGCGCCTGAGCTTGGCCGACTACCGGGCGGGCAAGTCGCCGCTCGACCAGGTGATCTCGGCAAGGCGTCAGCGCGTCGAGACGCAGTTACAAGCCATCGACCTGCAAGGGCAACTGGCGGCGACCGCAGCCCGCTTGCACTTCGTGTATGGAGAGGTACGCACATGAACACCCCATCCATCGGCCTGATCGCCACCCTCGCCCTGGCCATTGGCGCCGGCGCGGGCTACTGGCTGGGGCACTCGGCCCAGCCAGAGCCGGCACCCGCTGCAGCGGAGCAACAGCCCCTGTACTGGTACGACCCGATGTACCCGCAGCAGCACTTCCCGGCACCGGGCAAGTCGCCATTCATGGACATGCAGCTGGTGGCCAAATATGCCGAGGCATGTAACGACAGCGAGCAACCTGCGGTGCAGATCAGCCAAGGCATCCAACAAAACCTCGGGGTGCGCCTGGCCACCGTCACCCGTGGCAAGCTGCAACGCGCGTTGCAAGTGAGTGGCGTGCTGGCCTTCGATGAACGGGATTTCAGCGTGCTGCAAGCGCGTACCGCAGGCTTTGTCGAGCGCACCTATGGCCGGGCCACGGGCGACGTGGTGGCCAAGGGGGCGCCGCTGGCGGACGTGCTGGCCCCGGAATGGGCCGGCCTGCAGGAAGAGTTTCTCGCGCTGCGCCAGCTGGGCGATGCCGCGCTCTTGGCCGCCGCCCGCCAGCGCCTGCTGCTGGCGGGCATGCCGAGCGAGCTGGTCGACCGGGTCGCGCGCAGCGGCAAGGTGCACAACGCGGTAACGCTGGTGGCGCCGAGCGCCGGCGTGATCCAGGCGCTGGACCTGCGCCCCGGCATGGCCCTGAGCGCAGGCGCGACCCTGGCGCGCATCAATGGCCTGGCCACGGTGTGGCTCGAAGCGGCGGTGCCCGAGGCGCAGGCCAGCGGCCTCAAGGAGGGGCAAGCCGTCGAGGCGCACCTGCCGGCCTACCCCGGCGAAACCCTCAAGGGCACGCTGACCGCCCTGCTCGCCGATGCCGACCGGCAAAGCCGCACCTTGCGCCTGCGCATCGCCTTGCCCAACCCCACTGGCCGCCTGCGCCCGGGCATGACCGCGCAGGTGCTGCTGCGCCCAGGCCAGCAGGCCGATGACAGCCTGCTGCTGCCGGCCGAAGCGGTGATCCGCACCGGCAAGCGCGACCTGGTGATGCTCGCCGAAGACCAGGGCCGCTTCCGCCCGGTACAGGTGCTGCTGGGCCAGGAGAGCGACGGCCAGGTCGCCATTGTGCAAGGCCTGCAAGCCGGCCAGAAGGTGGTGGCCTCGGGGCAGTTTCTGATCGACTCCGAAGCCAGCCTCAAGGGCATCGAAGCGAGCACCGGGCTGGAGGGCCAGCCATGATCGCCAAGCTCATCCGCTGGTCGGTGGCCAACCGTATCCTGGTGCTGCTGGCCACCTTGCTGCTGGTGGCCTGGGGCATGCTCTCGCTGCGCAGCCTGCCAATCGACGCCCTGCCCGACCTCTCCGACGCCCAGGTGATCATCCGCACCTCCTACCCCGGGCAAGCCCCGCAGATCGTCGAGAACCAGGTCACCTACCCCCTGACCACCACCATGCTGTCGGTGCCCGGCGCCAAGACCGTGCGCGGCTTCTCGGCCTACGGCGACAGCTTCGTCTATGTGCTGTTCGAAGACGGCACCGACCTGTACTGGGCGCGCTCGCGGGTGCTGGAGTACCTGAGCCAGGTGCAGTCGCGCCTGCCGCCCTCGGCCAAGCCTGTACTCGGGCCGGACGCCACCGGGGTGGGCTGGATCTACCAGTACGCGCTGGTCGACCGCACAGGCGGGCACGACCTGGCGCAGCTGCGCAGCCTGCAGGACTGGTTCCTGCGCTTCGAGCTCAAGACCCTGCCGGATGTCGCCGAAGTGGCGAGCATCGGCGGCATGGTCAAGCAGTACCAGGTGCAGCTCGACCCGCTGCGCATGGCCAGCCTGGGCATCACCCAGGGCCAGGTGGCGGACGCCATCGGCAAGGCCAACCAGGAAACCGGCGGCGGCGTGCTGGAGCTGGGCGAAGCGGAGTTCATGGTGCGCGCCTCGGGCTACCTGAAGACCCTCGACGATTTTCGCGCCATCCCCCTGCGCCTGGCGGCCAACGGCGCCCCGGTGACCCTGGGCGATGTCGCCAGCGTGCAGCTCGGGCCGCAGGCGCGGCGCGGCATCGCCGAGCTCGACGGCCAGGGCGAGGCGGTGGGCGGCGTGGTGATCCTGCGCAGTGGCAAGAATGCGCGCGAGACCATCGCCCAGGTCAAGGCCCGGCTCGACATGCTGAAAAGCAGCCTGCCGGCCGGCGTCGAGCTGGTCACCACCTATGACCGCAGCCAGCTGATCGACCGCGCCGTGAGCAACCTTGGCCACAAGCTGATCGAGGAGTTCATCGTGGTCGCGCTGGTGTGCGCGGCGTTCCTCTGGCACCTGCGTTCGTCGCTGGTGGCGATCGTCTCGCTGCCGGTGGGGGTGCTGATTGCGCTGATCGTCATGCGCCACCAGGGCATCAACGCCAACATCATGTCGCTGGGCGGCATCGCCATCGCCATCGGTGCCATGGTCGATGCCGCCGTGGTGATGATCGAGAACGCCCACAAACGGGTCGAAGCCTGGCACGCCCGCCACCCCGGGCAGGCGCTGCGCGGCGAGGCGCACTGGAAGGTGATGACCGATGCGGCGGTGGAGGTAGGGCCGGCGCTGTTCTTCAGCCTGATGATCATCACCCTGTCGTTCATCCCGGTGTTCACCCTGCAGGCCCAGGAGGGCCGGCTGTTCGCGCCGCTGGCCTTCACCAAGACCTACGCCATGGCGGCCGCGGCCGGCCTGGCCGTGACCCTGGTGCCGGTGCTGATGGGCTACTGGATCCGCGGGCCGTTGCCCGCCGAGGCGCGCAACCCGCTCAACCGCGGGCTGATCCGCCTGTACCGCCCGGCCCTGGACGCGGTGCTGCGCAGGCCCTGGCTGACCCTGCTGGGCGCGCTGGTGATCCTGCTCAGCAGCGCCTGGCCGTTGAGCCAGCTGGGCGGGGAATTTCTGCCGCCGTTGGACGAAGGCGACCTGCTGTACATGCCCTCCGCCCTGCCCGGCCTGTCGGCGCAAAAGGCCTCGCAGCTGCTGCAGCGCACCGACCGGCTGATCCGCAGCGTGCCAGAGGTCGCCAGCGTGTTCGGCAAGGCTGGGCGCGCCGAGTCGGCCACCGATCCGGCGCCGCTGGAGATGTTCGAAACCACCGTGCGGCTCAAGCCCAAGGAGCAGTGGCGGCCAGGGATGACCAGCGAAAAGCTGGTCGAGGAACTCGACCGCCGGGTGCGCGTGCCGGGCCTGACCAACATCTGGATCCCGCCGATCCGCAACCGCATCGACATGCTCGCCACCGGCATCAAGAGCCCTATCGGGGTCAAGGTGGCCGGCAACGACCTGGCGCAGATCGACCGCACCACCCTGGCCATCGAACGCGCCGCCAAGGGCGTGCCGGGGGTGACCTCGGCGCTGGCCGAACGCCTGACCGGCGGGCGCTACATCGACCTCGACATCGACCGCCAGGCCGCCGCCCGCTACGGCCTGAACATCGCCGACGTGCAAGCCATCGTGGCCGGCGCCATCGGCGGCGAAACCCTCGGCGAAACCGTCGAAGGCCTGGCGCGCTACCCCATCAGCCTGCGCTACCCGCGCGAATGGCGCGACTCGGTCGAGGCCCTGCGCCAGCTGCCGATCTACACAGCGCTGGGTGGCCAGGTCACCCTGGGCAGCGTGGCCCAGGTGCGCATCGCCGAGGGCCCGCCGATGCTCAAGAGCGAGAACGCCCGCCCCTCGGGCTGGGTGTACATCGATGTGCGCGGGCGTGACCTGGCGTCGGTGGTCGCCGACCTGCGCCAGGCGGTGGCGCGCGAGGTGAAGCTCGAAGCAGGCACCAGCCTGAGCTACTCCGGCCAGTTCGAATACCTGGAGCGGGCCAACGCCCGCCTGGCCTGGGTAGTGCCGGCGACCCTGGCGATCATCTTCGTGCTGCTCTACCTCACCTTCGGCCGCCTCGGCGAAGCGCTGCTGATCATGGCCACCCTGCCCTTCGCCCTGACCGGCGGGGTGTGGCTGCTGTACCTGATGGGCTTCAACCTGTCGGTGGCCACCGGGGTCGGCTTCATCGCCCTGGCCGGGGTCGCGGCGGAGTTCGGGGTGATCATGCTGATCTACCTGAACAACGCCTGGGCCGAGCGCCAGGCCAATGGCGAGCGCGGCCAGGCGGCGCTGCTGCAGGCGATTGGCGAAGGTGCAGTGCAGCGCATCCGGCCCAAGGCGATGACCGTGGCGGTGATCGTGGCGGGCTTGCTGCCGATTCTGTGGAGCAGCGGCACTGGCAGCGAGGTGATGAGCCGCATCGCCGTGCCGATGGTCGGCGGCATGTTGACCGCGCCGTTGCTGTCGTTGTTCGTGATACCGGCAGCCTACTGGCTGGTGCGGCGCCGTAGCTTGCACTAGGTCGCGTTACGGCATGGCCGATGATTGCCCGAGGCGATCATCGGCCCACCGGTGCCGCTGACGTGCGTTCGGGCAGTAGCGCTGAACGTTTGCCCAGCCCGACCAGTCGCAGCACATAGACACAGCCCACTGTGCGCCCCCCCAAACCGTGAGGACTTGCCATGCCCGCACTCTCTCCCCCAGGCGGCCCAGCGCACTCCATCCGCCTGACACTCAACGGCCAGCCCCTGGCGCTGCAGGTTCAGCCGTGGACGACGCTGCTCGACCTGCTGCGCGAACAGCTCGACCAGGTTGGCACCAAGAAAGGCTGTGACCACGGCCAATGCGGGGCCTGCACAGTGCTGCGCGATGGCCGGCGCATCAATGCCTGCCTGACCCTGGCCGTCATGTGCGACGGCGCCGAGGTGGTCACCGTCGAAGGGCTGGCCTGCGGCGACGCGCTGCACCCGATGCAACGGGCATTCATCACCCACGATGCCTTCCAGTGCGGCTATTGCACCCCGGGGCAGATCTGTTCCGCCATCGGCCTGGTGCAGGAGGGCCGGGCCACCACACGCGCTGCCATACGCGAGCAGATGAGCGGCAACCTGTGCCGCTGCGGCGCCTACAGCAACATCGTCGCGGCCGTTGAAGAGGCCTTGCCGCTGATGCGTGCCGAGGCCCAAGGCAAAGGAGGCTCACGCCCATGACCCCTTTCAGTTACCACAAGCCAGCGTCGGTCGGCGAAGCACTGCACCTGGCAACGCCCCACTCAAGGTTCATCGCCGGTGGCACCAACCTGGTCGACCTGATGAAGGAGAACGTGGTGCGCCCCGAACGCCTGATCGACATCACCGGGCTCGGCCTGGACGGCGTGCAGCCCACCGCCAGCGGCGGCCTGCTGATCGGCGCGCTGGTCAGCAATGCCGACCTGGCCTGGCATGCGCAGGTCGAACAGCATTATCCCTTGCTGTCCGAGGCCATCCTCGCCGGCGCCTCGCCGCAGCTGCGCAACATGGCCAGCGTGGGTGGCAACCTGTTGCAACGCACCCGCTGCTACTACTTCTACGACACCGGCACGCCCTGCAACAAGCGCGAACCTGGCAGCGGCTGCCCCGCGCGCAGCGGCCTCAACCGCATCCACGCCATCCTCGGCGCCAGCGAGGCCTGCGTCGCCACACACCCCTCGGACATGTGCGTGGCGCTGGCGGCACTCGAAGCGGTGGTGCATGTAGAAGGCCGTGCCGGCCAGCGGCAGATCGCCTTCGCAGACTTGCACCGCTTGCCCGGCAGCACCCCGGAGCGCGACACGCAACTGGCCGCGGATGAACTGGTGACCGCCATCGAGTTGCCGCCGCCGCAGTTCGCGAGCCATTACCGCTACTTGAAGATTCGCGACCGTGCGTCCTATGCCTTCGCCCTGGTGTCGGTCGCCGCCGCCTTGCACATCCACGGCGGCGTGATCCGCGCCGCCCGCCTGGCGCTCGGTGGCGTGGCGCACAAACCCTGGCGCGACCCTGCCGTGGAGCAGATGCTGCCGGGCCAGGCGGCCTCTGCCGCGCTGTTTGCCCGCGTGGCCGATGCCCTGCTGCAAGGGGCGCAGCCACTGAGCCAGAACGGTTTCAAGGTAGCTCTGGCGCAGCGCGCGATCGTGCGGGCGCTGGGCGAGGCTGCAGCCAGAGGGGCGAAGTCATGAACGACAACACGCGTGTGGTGGGCAAAGCGCTGGACCGTGTCGACGGCGTGGCCAAGGTGACCGGGCAGGCGCGCTATGCCGGCGAATACCCGCAAGCCGGGCTGCTGCATGGCAGCGTGGTGTGCAGCACCATCGCCCGGGGCCGTGTGCTCAGGATCGACACGGCCCAGGCCCTGAAGGTGCCGGGCGTGGTGGCTGTGCTGTACCACCAGCAGCGCCCGCACATCTCCAGCTATGACGACGACTACAAGGATGCCGACGCGGCCAAGGGCGCGGCCTTCCGGCCGCTGTTCAACGACCGGGTGCTGTACAGCGGGCAGCCGCTGGCATTGGTGGTCGCCGACAGCCTGGAGCTCGCCAGGTACGCCGGTTCGCTGATAACCATCGAGTACGCCCAGGAGCCGCACGCCACCGACCTGCTCGGCGCGCTGGCGCAGACGCACCCGGCACCTGCCAAGACGCCGCCCCTGCGCGGCGATTTTGCCGGCCATTACGCCAGCGCAGCGGTGCAGGTAGACGCCACCTACCTGACCGCCAACGAACATCACAACCCGATGGAGCCGCATGCCTCCACGGTGCTCTACCAACCCGACGGCGCCCTGGAGATTCACGACAAGACCCAAGGCACGCAAAACTGCCAGGACTACCTGCACAAGGTGTTCGGCCTGCCCAAAGAGCGGATCAGGGTGCTCGCGGCATTCGTCGGCGGTGCCTTCGGCTCGGGCTTGCGCCCGCAGTATCAGCTGCCGTTGGCCGTGATGGCAGCGCTGCACCTGCAGCGCTCGGTGCGCGTCACCCTGACGCGCCAGCAGATGTTCACCTTCGGCTACCGCCCGCGCACCCAGCAGCGGGTACGCCTGGGCGCGCAGGCCGACGGGCGATTGCTGGCGATCGCCCACGATGCCGTGGGCCAGACTTCGCGCTTCGAAGACTTCACCGAGCATCTGGTGGAATGGAGCGGCATGCTCTACCAATGCGACAACGTGGCACTGAGCTATCGCCTCGCCCCGCTCGATGTCTATACCCCGCTGGACATGCGGGCGCCGGGCGCCGCATCGGGCATGATCGCCCTGGAATGCGCCATGGACGAGCTGGCCTGCACAGCCGGCATCGACCCGCTGGAGCTGCGCCGGCGCAACTTTGCGCCCAGCAACGGCAATACAGGCAAACCGTACTCCAGCAAGGCACTGCTGGCGTGCTACGCGCAAGGCGCCGAGCGTTTCGGCTGGCACAGCCGCAACCCGCTGCCGCGCAGCATGCGCAAGGGGCGTCAACGGGTCGGCTGGGGCATGGCGGGTGGGGTCTGGGAGGCGCTGCAGATGAAGGCCAGCGCCAAGGCGCGCATCGATGCCCAGGGGCAGGTGACGGTCAGCAGCGCAACGACCGACATCGGTACCGGCACCTACACCGTGATGACCCAGATCGCCGCCGATGCCATCGGCGCCAAGGTGCAGGACGTCACCTTCGAGCTGGGCGATTCCTCACTGCCGACGGCACCGCTTCAGGGCGGCTCGTTCACTGTCTCGTCCGTGGGTTCGGCGGTGCGCCAGGCGTGCCTGGTGCTGCGCGCCCAGGTACTCGAACAGGCCCGCCAGCGTTACCCCGAGGTGGCGGCCACGGCAAGCGAACAGATCGTTTTCGCCGAAGGCCATCTGCACGCGGGAAGCCACCGTTTTGCCCTGGCGGATATCGTCGCCGGTTCCAGCGAGGGGGCTTTCGAGGCGCAGATCGACGCCGAACCCAGTGCCAGGCGCCAACCGTTCGCCACCGCCACCCATTCGGCCGTGTTCGTCGAGGTGCAGGTCGATGAGGACCTTGGCACGGTCCAGGTCACCCGCGTTGTCAGCGCGATCGCGGCCGGGCGCGTGGTCAACCCGAAAACCGCGCACAGCCAGATACTCGGCGGCGTGGTCTGGGGGTTGGGCATGGCCTTGCACGAGCAAACGCTGACCGATCATGCCCTGGGCCGCGTCCTCAACCACAGCCTGGCCGAATACCACATCCCGGTGAACGCCGATTGCGGCGATATCGAGGTGCTGTTCGTCGAGGAAAACGATGACATCGTCAACGAACTGGGCTCCAAGGGCGTGGGTGAGATCGGCATCGTCGGGGTCGCGGCCGCGGTGGCCAATGCGATCCACCATGCCACGGGCAAACGCGTGAGGGGTTTCCCGATCACCCTCGACCAGCTGCTGTAGCCGCTCAACCCCTGCCCTTGCGCGACTCGTAGCGGGCCAGCAACGGCTGCACGCTCAGCCCATGGAGCAGGATGCTCAAGGCCACCACCGACAGCACCAGGTTGGTACTTTCCACTGCGGCGGCCGGCAGCAAGCCGTGGTTCACGGCATAGAACAGGTAGTAGAAGCTGCCGATGCCGCGTATCCCGAACCACCCCAGCAGGCCGCGCTGGGCCAGGTTCAGCCTGCCGCGCAGCGGCGCGAGCATCACGCCCAGGGGGCGGATCAGCGCAAACAGCGCCCCTGCCACGATCACGGCGCGCCAGTCCCAGTGCTCCAGCAGCACGACGCCCAGCAAGGTCACCAGAAACACCTCCATGGCCCGCTCGACCAGGCTGCCGAAGGCGAGCATGTCGCCGAGCATGATGCCTGCGGCGATCTGCGAGTCGCCCAGGCCTTGCACATCCCCCTTCACCGCCTGTTCCGGCGCGACATGCTGGTGCCCCACCACCGGCTGCACCAGGTGCTCGGCGGCCGGCGCCTGCGGGCTGCTGGAGGTGCGTACCTCGGCCTGGCGCAGCCCCAGGCCCGCGGCGAATACCGCGAGAAAGCCGTAGCCCTGCAGCAGCTCGGCGGCCACGTAGGCCAGGGCAATCAGCGCCAGGGCCAGGTAGTCGTTGGGCGACACGGTGCTGTCGTCGTTGCGCAGGCGCAGGTAGAGCGTCAACTTGCCCAGCCCACGCCCCATCCAGTAGCCGCACAACAGCCCCGCCGTCACCGCCCAGAGCACGTCCTTGAGCAGCCAGCCGGCCAAGCCCTCCTGCGCGGACGGTTGCAGCAACAGCAAACCGAGGATGACGAAGGGAAACGCCACGCCGTCATTGAGCCCGGCCTCCCCCGACAGGCTGAAGCGCACCGGGTCGGCGTCGCGGGCATCGACCACTTGCACGAGCGTGGCCAGCACCGGGTCGGTGGGCGCCAGGATCGCGCCGATCAGCACCGCAAGGCCCCAGCTCAGGTGCAAGCCGTAGTGCAGCACCAGGCTGACGCCACTGATGCACACCAGCATCAATGGCCCGGCCAGGTACACCGCGATGCGCCAGCGCGGGTCAGCCAGGGGCAGGCGCAGTTTCAGGCCACTGAAGAACAGCGAGAACAGCACCGCCACCTCGGTCAGGTGCTCCATCCAGCCGCTGGCCTTTGCCAGGTCCAGGTGCAGCAGGCCCACGCCGGAGCCACCCAGCGCAATGCCCAGGCCAAGGCACACCACCGAGGATGTGACAGGCATCCAGCGCAGGTAGGAGGACGAGAGCGCGAGCAGCAACAGCACCGCGCCCAGCATGGCGAACCAGACGATGAAGGTCATCTGCGCAGGTGCCTCGGGAAAGTGATGCTCCGACCTTGGGTGGACTGCGCCGTGGACGCGGTCGTTCCGCAGGTACAAGCGCGCTGCACGCCTTTCGTCGCTCTGCGGGCACCCGCCCTCGCCGGGCAGGCCGAACACTGGGTAGCCACCTCAAAAACAGGAGCTTCACCATGAAAACCCTAAGACCCCATGCTTTGCTGCTCGCCCTGTGCCTCGGCGCCAGCGTGCCCATCGCCCTGGCCGCCACCGACCTCAACGATCAGCGCACCCCCGGCAACCAGCCCCTGGACAGCGGCCAGATGAACGGCCAGGGCGGCGCGAGCGGCTCCGGCACACCCGGCGATGGCCTGGGCACCGGCAACGGCGGCACCCGGGACAACGGCACGGACAACACCGGTGGCGATGGCAGCAGCGGCTCGGGTAGCGGAACCGGCGGCAGCAGTGGCAGCAGTGGCAGCAGTGGCAGCAGTGGCAGCGGTACAGGCTCGGGAAGTGGTACCGGCGGCAGTGGTTCGAGCGGCGGCGGCTCGGGCGCAGGGGGTTCCGGCGGCTGAGCCAAGACCGATGAAACTTTCGCGAAACGCGCCCAGTCCAGACCCCTATCGAGTACATGACAGGAGCAGACGATGACAGGCACGGTAGGCGACTTTCTGGTTGAGCGTTTGTACCAATGGGGCGTGAGGCGCATCTTCGGTTACCCCGGGGACGGCATCAACGGCGTGTTCGGCGCGCTGAGCCGGGCCAACGGCAAGATCGAGTTCATCCAGGCACGCCATGAGGAAATGGCCGCCTTCATGGCCAGCGCCCACGCCAAGTTCACCGGCGAGCTGGGCGTGTGCATCGCCACCTCCGGCCCCGGCGCTTCGCACCTGCTCACCGGCCTGTACGACGCACGCATGGACCACCAGCCGGTGCTCGCCATCGTCGGCCAGCAAGCCCGGGCTGCGCTTGGCGGGCACTACCAGCAGGAGCTGGACCTGCTGTCGATGTTCAAGGACGTGGCCGGCGCCTTCGTACAGCAGGCCTCCACCCCCGAGCAGGTCCGCCACCTGCTCGACCGCGCCGTGCGCACCGCCGTCGGTGAGCGCCGCGTCACTGCGGTGATCCTGCCCAACGACCTGCAGGACCTGCCCTACCACGAGCCGGCCCGGGCCCACGGCACCCTGCACTCCGGCATCGGCTACAGCAAACCCAAGGTGGTGCCCTTCGAGGCCGACCTGCAGCGCGCCGCCGAGGTGCTCAACGCCGGGCGCAAGGTGGCGATCCTGGTCGGCGCCGGGGCCTTGCAGGCCACCGAGCAGGTCATCGCGGTGGCCGAAACGCTCGGCGCGGGCGTGGCCAAGGCGCTGCTGGGCAAGGCCGTGCTGCCTGACGATTTACCCTGGGTCACCGGCTCCATCGGCCTGCTTGGCACCGAACCCAGCTACCAGCTGATGAACGAATGCGACACCTTGCTGATGATCGGCTCGGGCTTCCCCTACGCCGAATTCCTGCCCAAGGAAGGCCAGGCCCGCGGCGTGCAGATCGACCTGCAACCCGACATGCTCAGCCTGCGCTACCCGATGGAGGTGAACCTGGTTGGCGATGCCAGCGAAACCCTGCGCGCCCTGCTGCCGCTGCTCACCCCCAAGCGCGACCGGCGCTGGCGCAACAAGGTCGAAGGCTGGCGCGCCCGCTGGGACAAGACCCTGGAAAAGCGCGCCCTGGCCAAGGCCGACCCGATCAACCCGCAGCGCGTGGTCTACGAGCTGTCGCCGCGCCTGCCCGATGACAGCATCGTCACCAGCGACTCGGGTTCCTGCGCCAATTGGTACGCCCGCGACCTGCAGGTGCGCCAGGGCATGCAGTGCTCGTTGTCCGGCGGCCTGGCCTGCATGGGCGCCGCGGTGCCCTACGCCATCGCCGCCAAGTTCGCCCACCCGCAGCGGCCCGTGGTGGCCCTGGTGGGCGATGGCGCGATGCAGATGAACAACCTCGCCGAGCTGATCACCGTGGCCAAGTACTGGCAGCAGTGGGACAACCCGCAATGGATCTGCGCGGTGTTCAACAACGAGGACCTCAACCAGGTGACCTGGGAACAGCGGGTGATGGAAGGCGACCCCAAGTTCGAAGCGTCGCAGTCGATCCCCGATGTGCCGTACCACCTGTTCGCCATCTCCATCGGCCTGCAGGGCATCTACGTCGACCGCGAGGAAGACATCGCAGATGCCTGGGAGCGCGCGCTGAGCGCCGACCGGCCGGTGCTGATCGAATTCAAGACCGACCCCGACGTGCCGCCGCTGCCGCCGCACATCAAGCTTGAGCAAGCGAAGAAGTTCGCCACCACCTTGCTCAAGGGCGACCCTGACCAGGCCGGCGTCATCCTGCAGACGGCCAAGCAGGTGCTTGGCTCGGTGCTGCCTGGCAAGAAGTGACCGGTGCGGGCTGCCCTGGGCGGGCCAGCCAGTTAGCCTGCCTGGCCCAGGGTGCGTCGCACCTTGTCGAGCAGCTCGGCGATCTGGAACGGCTTGATCAGCAGGTCCATGCCGGTGTCGAGGAACGCCTGGCGGTCCAGCGCCGTTTCGGCGTAGCCGGTCATCAGCAGTACCGGCAGCCCGGGCCGGTAGGTGCGCGCGATGTCGGCCAGTTCCCGGCCACTGATGCCCGGCAGCCCGACATCGGTCAGCAGCAGGTGGATGCCGGCATCCTCGCGCAGGTGGTCGAGCGCCTGCTCGATGGTTTCGGCCAGGGTGCAGCGATAGCCGGCATCGATCAGCACCTCGGCCACCGACAGGCGCACCGAGGCCATGTCCTCGACCACCAGCACATGCTCGCCGGCGCCCTGCTGGCCGAGCTGCGGGTTGCGCACCTCGCTGACTTCCTGCTGGCTGCTGCGCGGCAGCATCAGGGTGACTTCGGTGCCCTGCCCGAGCACGCTGCGGATGGCCACATGGCCGCCCGACTGGCGAGCGAAGCCGTAGATGGTCGACAGCCCCAGCCCCGTGCCCTGGCCCACCGGCTTGGTGGTGAAGAACGGGTCGAAGACCTTTTGCAAAAGCTCCGGCGCAATGCCGCTGCCATTGTCGCGCACCGTCACCGCGACATAGGGGCCGTCCTGCAGGTTGGGGTCGCCATGGGACCAACTGGCCGAGGTGTTGACCCAGATGTGCCCGCCCTTGGCCAAGGCATCGCGGGCGTTGATCACCAGGTTGAGCACCGCGCTTTCGAGCTGGATCGGGTCGACCAGGGCGATGGTCGGCTCGCTGGAAAGCTCGAGTTTGAGTTCGATGCGCTCGCCGATGGTGCGGGTGATCAGCTCTTCCAGCGAACGTACCCGCTCGTTGATGTCCACCGGGCGGGTGTCCAGCGGTTGCTGGCGGGCAAAGGCCAGCAGGCGGTGGGTCAGCGAGGCGGCGCTCATGGCGGAGCTGAGCGCGGCGTCGGCATAGCTGGGCACCTTCTCCAGGCGGTTTTGCGCCACGCGTTTGTTGATCAGCTCCAGGCTGGCGATGATGCCGGTCAGCAGGTTGTTGAAGTCATGGGCGATGCCGCCGGTGAGGCTGCCCAGGGCGTCCATCTTCTGCAGTTGCAGCAGCTGCGCCTCGGTCTGTTCGCGATGGGCCATTTCCCGCGCCAGCTGCAGGTTGGCATCGTCCAGGCGGGCCAGGTGCGAGCGTTCGCGGTGGCGGTGCTCGGTGACGTCTTCGACGAACACCAGGCACAGCCCCGGCGCCCGGTAGGGTGACAGCTGCCACTCGGTATCCCGTGGCTCGCCACCCACCGTCATGGCCAGGGTGCCGCGCCAGCGCCGGCCCTCGGCCAGGTGCTGGTGCAGGGCGGCAAGGTTGGCCTGCTGGCCATCGGCAAAGCACTGCTGCAGCGCGTCGGGGTTGCGGTTGTCCTGGATCAGCCGGGCGAACGCGTGGTTGCACTCCTGCACCTTGAGCCCGCTGCCGAGCACCGCGATCGGCGCAGAAACGTTGGTGAAGATTTCCTGGAAGTTGGCCTCGCTTTCGCGCAGCGCCCGCTCGGTGTCGCGCACCCGCAGCAAAGTCCGCAGGGTGGCCACCAGCACATCCGGGTCCACCGGGTGCACCAGGTAGGCATCGGCGCCGGCATCGAGCCCGGTGATGATGTCGCCGGTCTGGATCGATGCCGCCGAGACATGGATCACCGGCAGCAACGCGGTGGCCGGCTGTGCGCGCAGCAGCCGGACGATGTCGAAGCCGCTCATATCGGGCAGGTTGACGTCGAGGATCAGCGCATCGAACTGCTCGCTGCCAATCAGCGCCAGCCCCTCGTCCCCGGTGCCCGCCTCCTGCACCTGGTAGCCGTGCAGGGCCAGGCGGCGCCGTAGTGCATAACGCGTGGCGGCGTTGTCGTCGACGATCAGCAGGCGCGCGTCAGTGTTCATCCGCACCCTCCTGGGCAATCGCCAGCGGCAGGATGACGAAGAACGACGAACCCACACCGGGCGCACTGTCCACGCCTACTTCGCCCCCCAGCAGCGCGGCGAAACGCTTGCACAGCGACAAGCCAAGGCCGGTGCCACGCAGGCGTTTCTGCAGCGGCGAGTCGAGCTGGGCGAAGTCTTCGAACAACCCGCCCAGCAGTTCCGGGGCAATGCCGATGCCGGTGTCACTGACGGCGAAACGGATCTGATCGCTGCCGTGCAACTGCGCCGACACCCGCACCTCGCCACGGGTGGTGAATTTCAGGGCGTTGGAGATGAAGTTGCGCAGAATCTGCGCCAGCTTCTTGTCATCGGTGAACATCCGCGGCAAGCCCTCGGGCTCTTCGAAGATGAGGTCCACGGTGCCGGCATCGACGATCGGGCGGAACATCCCGCGCAAGGCGGCGAACAAATCGAGCATGTCGAACCAGGCCGGCGAAATGGTGATGCGCCCGGCCTCGATCTTGGCCAGGTCGAGCAGGTCGTCGACCATGTCGCTCAGCTCGCGGGTGGCGGTGCTGATGAACGCCACCTGCAGTTGCTGCTCCTTGGCCAACGGCCCGTCCACCTCGTCGGAAAGCAGGCTGGTGATGCTCAAAATCGAGCCCAGCGGCGTGCGGAACTCGTGGCTCATGTACGACAGGAAGCGGCTTTTCAGGTCCGATGCCTGGCGCAACTGCTCGGCCTGGGTGTCCAGCTCGGCATACAGCGCCAGCACGCCCTGGTTGGTTTCTTCGAGTTCGGCGCGCAGGGCCTGGTTTTCCGCCTGCAGGCGGGCCAGCAGAGCTTCTTGCTCGCTGCGGGGGGTGGGGGTTGGCTCAGCCATGCGCGGCCTCCAGGTCGATGACCAGCACCGTCACGTCGTCCCGCCCTCGGCAGAAGTCGCGATGCAACACCGCAGCGATCACCGCCGGGTGGCGGTGGGCAAGGCCGGGGTAGGCTTGAAGGTTCCAACGGGACTGCAGGCCGTCGCTGAACATGATCAACAGATTTCCCTTCACGTGAGCGTAGTCGAACACCTGGCCCTTGCGGTATTGCCCGCCGACGATGCCCGGGTACGAGGCCAGGCCGCGCGGGCGCTCGCCGCCGACCAGGGTGGCGCCGATATTGCCGATGCCGATGAAGGCCAGCTTGTCGCCCGCCCCTTGGTACTGGGCGATGGCCACGGCACCGCCGCGGGTGCCGGACATGGCGTGGTGCAGGTCACCCAGCAGCAGCTCGGGGGCATTGAACGGGCCCTGGACGAACGCCTGGGCGCCGGCCTTGGCGGCGCGTTCGGCCTCCTCGCCATGCCCCAGGCCGTCGATCACCAGCGCGCTCAGGCGCTGCTCGCCGAGGGCCACGTGCCAGGTATCACCGCAGGCCGGGTCGTCGTGCAGCGAATGGTGGCTCACGCCGATGCGCAGGTCGCGCGCCGGGTGCGCTTGCGGGTAAAGGCGCGCCAGCACCACCGCGCCGTTGCCATCGGCGTGCACGTCGAACACCTGGGCCAGGCGGCTGACCGCGCCCAGGCCGATGCCCTGGGTGCCGCCGGTGGAATAGCCATCGACCAGGCAACTGTGCAGGTCGAAGCCCTTGGCGCGGTCCACCGCCACCAGCTCCAGGCCGTGATGCTCGCCATGGGCGAGCACCCGCACATGCAGCTCGCCCTGTTCGGCGTGCTTGAGCACATTGCTCGACAATTCGGTGGCGACGATGGCGGCGCGGCCGGCGTCGTTGGCGGCAAAGCCGTGCTGTTCGGCAAGCTTTTGCACCACCCGGCGGGCGTGGCCGACCTGGCTGGCATCGTCCAGGCGCAACACCTGGGTCAGGCTCGCGCTGAGGTTCACGTCCATCGGGTGATCGTTACCCGGGTACCTTGCCCGGGCGCTGTGTCCAGTTCGAATTCATCGACCAGCCGGCGTGCGCCGGTCAGGCCCAGGCCCAGGCCGCCACCCGAGGTCCAGCCGTCGGTGAGGGCCAGCTTGACGTCGGCGATGCCCGGCCCTTCGTCGCGAAACACCAGGCGCAGGCCAACCCGCCCGGCCTCTTCGATGACTTCCCAGTCCATGTCCCCGCCGCCGCCATACACCACGGTGTTGCGGGCCAGTTCACTGACGGCCGTGACCAGCTTGGTCAAATCGACCAGGCGCATGCCGCAGTCGCTGGCGACCTTGCGCGCCAGTTGGCGGGCCAGTACCACGTCCTGCTCGATGCGCACCGGCTGGCTGCCGCTTTGGCGAGTGGTCATGGGCGGCCCACTCGCTGGCGCAGCAGGTGCATGCCACGGTCGACGTTGAGCGCCGTGCTCACCCCGGGCAGGGTCAGGCCCAGCTCCACCAGGGTGATCGCCACTGCCGGCTGCATGCCGACCAGCACCGTTTCGGCGTCCATGATCCGCGACAGGCCGGAGATGCTGGCGATCATGCGGCCGATGAACGAATCGACCATGTCCAGCGCGGAGATGTCGATCAGCACGCCGCGCGCCGAGGTGTGGTCGATGCGGTCGGTGAGGTCGTCCTGCAGGCGCAGCGCCAGCTGGTCATGCATGTCGACCTGGATGGTCACCAGCAGGAACTCGCCCATTTGCAGAATGGGAATGCGCTCCATCGTTTCACACCTTCTCGCCAGCGGCCGTGCCCAGGCGTGCGAGCGCAAGCTTCAGGGCGTCGGCCAGGTTGGATTTGGTGGTCAGGGTGCCCAGGTCCAGGCCCAGGTGCACGATGGTCTGGGCGATCTGCGGGCGCACGCCGCTGATGATGCAATCGGCGCCCATCAGGCGGATGGCGGTCACGGTCTTGAGCAGGTGCTGGGCGACCAGGGTGTCGACCGTGGGCACGCCGGTGATGTCGATGATGGCGATCTCGGAGCCGGTGTCGACGATGCGCTGCAGCAGCGACTCCATCACCGTCTGGCTGCGCTGCGAGTCGAGGGTGCCGATCAGCGGCAAGGCCAGTACGCCCTCCCACAGCTTGACCACCGGGGTGGACAGCTCCAGCAGCTCTTCTTGCTGGCGCTTGATGACCGCCTCGCGGTTTTTCTGGTAGGTGCGGATGGTGTGCAGGCCGAAGGCATCCAGCAGTTGCGAGATTTCCCACAGCTGCTCGGCCAGCAGCGCCGGTTGTTCGCGGTAGTGGGCTTGCAGCAGGGTGAACAGCGGGCCCTTGAGGGCAAAGATGAAATAGGCGGTCTGGTGCGATTCCTGGCCGATCTGGGCACGGCTGGCCGAGAGTTTCTCGAGGAAGTGGCGGGTTTCTTCCCAGCCCTCGGCCCCCACCTGGTTGCCGCTGCCCTTGCGCAGGCCGTCCACCACCAGTTGCAGGAAGTCGCGGGTTTCCTGACGCAGGTCCTGCTCGCGGATATTGCGTGTCGCGCCGTTGGCTTCCAGCGCCGCGAGCCACTCCCCCAGCAACTGCGCCTGATTGCCGACAATCGCGTCCAACGTGCTGTTCTGCAGTGCTGCCATGTGCGCTTCGCTCCTGAAAAAGGCCGGTTTGGCTCCCGATAAGGAAGCCAGCTTCGGAAAATGACATCCGCCGTAGGAAATAGTTGTGGCGCGCGCAGGATAATTTCATTGCGCCAGCTGCCGTGCCGCTAACTCTAGGCCAAGATCGGCCCTGGCGTTGCCCAAGTGGGCGCCACTGAACAGTTTCCTCTGAACTTTGCCACCGCCCCTGGCTTCACCTGCATACACCTTGCCTTCCTACGTTCGCAGGAGTTGCCCGCCATGAGAGCACTGACCTACCACGGAGCCAACGATGTCAGAGTCGATACCGTCCCTGATCCCAGCATTCAGGAAGCGGACGACATCATCCTGAGGGTGACCGCCACCGCCATCTGCGGCTCGGACTTGCACCTGTACCGGGGCAAGATTCCGGCAACGGAACCCGGCGATATCTTCGGCCACGAGTTCATGGGCATTGTCGAGGACATCGGCAGCGCCGTTACCGGGCTACAGGTCGGCGACCGGGTGGTGATCCCCTTCGTCATTGCCTGCGGCAGTTGCTTCTTCTGCCAGCACGACCTGTTTGCCGCCTGTGAAACCACCAACACCGGCCGCGGCTCGATCATCAACCGCAAAGGCATACCGCCGGGGGCCGCCTTGTTCGGCTACAGCCATCTCTATGGCGGCATCCCTGGTGGCCAGGCCGATTACGTGAGGGTGCCCAAGGCCAATATCGGCCCGTTCAAGGTGCCTACCCACCTTGCCGACGACAAAGTGCTGTTTCTCTCCGACATCCTGCCGACTGCCTGGCAAGCGGTCATCAATGCCCAGATCAGCCAGGGCTCTACCGTGGCGATCTATGGCGCCGGCCCGGTCGGCTTGCTGAGCGCCGCCTGCGCGCGAATGCTCGGCGCCCAGGCCATCTTCATGGTGGACGACAATGACTACCGCCTGGCCTACGCCCAGCAAGCCTACGGCGTGCTACCGATCAACTTCGAACAGGATGACGACCCCGCCGACAGCATCATCCGCCAGACCCCAGGCATGCGCGGCGTGGACGCCGTGATCGACGCCGTCGGCTTCGAGGCCAAGGGCAGCACGGCGGAAACGGTAATGACCGCGTTGAAGATCGAGGGCAGCAGCGGCAAGGCGTTGCGCCAGAGCATCGCCGCAGTACGCCGGGGCGGCGTGGTCAGCGTCCCCGGCGTATATGCCGGGTTCATCCACGCCTTCATGTTCGGTGACGCGTTCGACAAGGGCCTGACTTTCAAGATGGGCCAGACCCACGTGCACAAGTACCTGCCCGAGCTGCTCGAATACATCGAGGACGGGCGCCTGCAACCGGAACTGATCGTCACCCACCGCCTGGCCCTGGAAGAAGCCGCCCTGGGCTACAAGCTGTTCGATCAGAAGCAGGACGACTGCCGCAAGGTCATTCTCGTGCCCGGCGCGGCGTCCGGCACCCCGGGCAGCGACTTCCAGTAGCCCGAAGCAACCAGTTACCGAGAGGGGTTTGCACCATGATCGATCAAGCCACAGGCATGAAACGGGGCGAGCGCTACTGCGTGGAGAATGTCGAGCGCGCCCATCAGTTCCCGGGGTTCTTCCAGGACGGCAAGTACTACCTTGGCCCGGAGCTGTTGACCGCGGTGGGCTGGCTGGAAGGCACCCGGTTCATCTACGACAGCCTGGATGCCGAGGGCGAACCGGTGTTTGCGGACCGCGTGGCCGGCACCATCGAAGGCCTGGCCTTGAAGCTGGTTGACGGCACAGCGCTGCAGCTTACGCCCATGCAAGACAGCGCGACCTTCGCGCCTGTGCCACAAGCCATGCCGCCTGCGGTGGCGGTGCCTGAACCGCAGCCACCACCCGCCAATACCGCCTGGAAGCGCCTGAACAACGGCTACGTGATCCTGGCGGGGGCTGCGCTACTGGGCTTCGTTGCCGGCTTTCTCATCACCGAGGCACAGCGCAAGCGGCGTTAGCCGGGCCCGGCCACCACCACCCGTCGTATCGAGCCGCGATCGCGTCCAACACTGGCGGCGCGCCCCGTTCGAACAGGTATGTGTTCTCGACTGCAGGAGCTTGCACCATGCGTGACTACCCGACCCCGCCCTTCCCTTCACAGCCGCAAAGCGTCCCCGGCTCACAGCGCAAGATGGAGCCCTACCCGGACTGCGGCGAGCAGAGCTACACCGGCCACGGCCGGCTGCAAGGCAAGATCGCGCTGATCACAGGGGCCGACAGCGGCATCGGCCGCGCCGTCGCCATCGCCTACGCCCGCGAAGGCGCGGATGTGGCCATTGCCTACCTGGATGAGCACGAAGACGCCCAGGAAACCGCACGCTGGGTCGAAGCCGCCGGCCGGCAATGCCTGCTGCTGCCCGGCGACCTGGCGCAGAAACAGCACTGCCATGCCATCGTCGACCAGACCGTGGCGAAGTTCGGGCGCATCGACATCCTGGTCAACAACGCGGCGTTCCAGATGGCCCATGAAAGCTTTGACGAGATCGACGATGACGAGTGGCTGATGACCTTCGACGTCAACATCACCGCCATCTTTCGAATCTGCAAGCGGGCCTTGCCGTCGATGCCCAAGGGCAGCTCGATCATCAACACCAGCTCGGTCAACTCCGATGACCCTTCGCCCAAGCTGCTGGCCTATGCCACCACCAAGGGCGCCATCGCCAACTTCACCGCCGGGCTGGCGCAGTTGCTGGCAGACAAGGGCATCCGGGTCAACAGCGTGGCGCCTGGCCCGATCTGGACGCCGTTGATTCCGGCCACCATGCCTGACGAGGCGGTGAAGAACTTTGGCTCGGGCTACCCGATGGGGCGGCCGGGGCAGCCGGTGGAGGTCGCCCCGATCTATGTGTTGCTGGGCTCGGACGAGGCCAGCTACATCTCAGGCTCGCGGTATGCCGTGACGGGAGGCAAACCCATTCTGTGACCGGCACTGCCGCTCGACTCTGCTGCACAAGGCGGGCTCCCATCCAGGAGAGCCCGGGTTCACCATCCGCGAAGAGGTTGCCCATGAACGCCATCGAACTCCTGATCCAGGACCACAAACTGGTCAAGAAGCTGCTCGAAGAACTGTCTTCCACCACCGAACGTGCGGTCAAACGGCGCGCCGAACTGCTCCATCGCATCGAACAGGAGCTGCAAGTGCACACTGCACTCGAAGAACAGATCCTCTACCCGGCCATCAAGGAGGCCGGTGGCAAAGAGGAAGCGAAGATGTATTACGAGGCCAAGGAAGAACACCGCACCGTCGACTCGCTGGTGCTGCCTGACCTGCTGCACACCGATACCGGCACCCTCGAATTCGCCGGCCGGGTCAAAGTGCTGAAGGAGCTGCTCGAGCACCACATCGAGGAAGAAGAAGACGCGTTGTTCCCCACGGCCAAGACATTGCTGGGCAAAGACCTGCTGGAGGAATTGGGGCAGACCATGCAAGCGCAGAAGAAAGTGCTCAAGGGTGAGCAACGCGCCGCTTGATCGGGGATCGGCGAGGGTACTTTGCGCAGCCTGGGCTGCGCTTTTTTTATTCAGGCAGGTGGCGGCTCAATTGAACACCCAGAGCACGCGGGTAGGTTTGTCGGTGAGGTTGGCATAGCGAAAGCTGGCGTGGGATTGCAGCTGAAAGCTGTCATTGGCGCGCAGCGTCACCGGCTCGCCTTCGTCCAGCCACACCGTGAGCTCACCTTCGAGCACGAAGCAGCCCTGCTCGGAGCTGTCATTGAGAAACTCCTCGCCGCTGGTGGCGCCGGGTTCGAGGTGGCTGTCGAGCATGGAGAAGCCACCGGTGATGGTGGGCGAAACCAGCACATCGGTGATGCCGCCGGCAAGGTGTAGCGTGCGCCGCTCGTGGGGGCGGGTTACCCAGTCCAGCTCGCGGGGCTTTTCCAGGTTGTAGAAGTAAGCGGTGGACACGCCGAGCGCTTCGCTGATGGCGGTCAGGTCCGCCACGGTCGGGCGCGAGACGCCGCGTTCGACCTGGGACAGAAAGCCCACCGAACGGCCGATGCGTTGGGCCAGCTCACCGAGGGTCAGGCCTTTGAACTTGCGCAGGTCGCGAAGCAGGGTTGCCAGTTGTTCGATTTCTTCGTGAACCATGATCGAGCGCGGCCAGAGGTTGCGAAATTATTGGCATGGAAAATACCTGAATAATTCCACAAATCAAGCGCATGCCCGGCGGGCACCGCGGCAGGGTTTGGCGCCCTGCCGAGGTGCCATGGCCTTACTGGAGCGCCTGGTAGGTCAGGTCCAGGCACTTGCGGGCCTTTTCCACCAGCTCGTCGATCTCTTCGAGGCTGATCACCAGGGGCGGCGCGATGATCATGGTGTCGCCCACGGCGCGCATGATCAGGCCGTTGTCGAAGCAGTGCTGGCGGCAGATCATGCCCACGCCCTTGCCCTGGTAGCGGGCGCGGGTGGCCTTGTCTTGCACCAGCTCGATCGCGCCGAGCATGCCCAGGCCGCGCACTTCGCCCACCAGCGGGTGATCGGCCAGCTCGCGCAGGCGCTGCTGCAGGTAGGGTGCGGTTTTTTCGTGAACCTGCTCGATGACCTTTTCCTCGCGCAGGATGCGCAGGTTCTCCAGGCCCACCGCCGCCGCCACCGGGTGGCCGGAATAGGTGAAGCCGTGGTTGAAGTCGCCGCCTTCGCTGATCACCTTGGCCACGCTGTCACGCACGATCACGCCGCCCATGGGGATGTAGCCGGAGGTGAGGCCCTTGGCGATGGTCATCAGGTCGGGCTTGAGGCCGTAGTAGTCGGTGCCGAACCACTCGCCGGTGCGGCCAAAGCCGCAGATCACTTCGTCGGCGACGAACAGGATGTCGTACTTGGCGAGGATCTCCTTGACCTTCGGCCAGTAGGTCTGCGGCGGGATGATCACGCCGCCGGCGCCCTGGATCGGCTCGGCGATGAAGGCCGCGACCTTGTCCTCGCCCACTTCCAGGATCTTCTTCTCCAGCTGCTCGGCTGCCCATACGCCGAAATCGGCCTCGGTCATCTCGCCGCCTTCACCGAACCAGTACGGCTGCGGGATGTGCACGATGTCCGGCAGCTGGCCGCCCTGCTCGTGCATGCCGCTCATGCCGCCCAGGCCTGCACCAGCAACGGTGGAGCCGTGGTAGCCGTTGATGCGGCCGATGATGACCTTCTTGTCCTTCTGGCCCTTGAGCGCCCAGTAGTGGCGGACCATGCGCAGCACGGTGTCGTTGCCTTCGGAGCCGGAGCCGGTGAAGAACACGTGGTTCATGCCCTGCGGGGCCACGTCGGCAATCGCCTTGGCCAGCTCCAGCGCCGGCGGGTGGGCGGTCTGGAAGAACAGGTTGTAGTACGGCAGTTCCTTCATCTGCTTGCTGGCCACCTCGGCCAGCTCGTCGCGGCCATAGCCAACCGCCACACACCAAAGGCCGGCCATGCCATCGAGGATCTTGTTGCCTTCGCTGTCCCAGAGGTACACGCCCTTGGCCGAGGTGATGATGCGCGGGCCCTTCTCGGCCAGTTGCTTGACATCGCTGAACGGTGCCAGGTGATGGTCACGGCTCATGGCCTGCCAGGCCAGGGTCTGCGAGTGCTTGTCAGTCATTGTTCTCTCTCCATCAAGTCGAGCAGCCGGGCTGCGGGAAATGTCTGTTGTCTATTCAGGCGGTCTTCAACATCAGTTGGCGCAACACCGAGCGTTGCCGGCAGGCTTTGCCGAACGCCTGGAACATCTTCAGGTAATGCGGGTTGTCCATGACCTGGAACTCCGGGTGCCATTGCACGGCCAGGGCGAAGCTCTTGGCGTGCTCGACCGAAATCGCTTCCACCAGGCCGTCCGGGGCAATGGCTTCCACCCGCAGCCCGGGCGCCAGCACATCGATGCCCTGGCCATGGATGGAGTTGACGTCGATGAGCGCCGGTATGCCCATGCGGTCCATCAGCCCGCCGGGCTGGATGTGCATCTTGTGACGCGGGCCGTATTGCTGGGCCAGGGGCTCGTCCTTGCCTTCACGGTGGTCCATGAACGTGCCGGTTTCATGCACCTTCTGGTGCAGGGTGCCGCCCAGCGCCACGTTCATCTCCTGAAAGCCCCGGCAGATGCCGAACACCGGCACACCGGCGGCGATCGCCGCACGCATCAGCGGCAAGGTCGTGGCATCGCGCAGGCGGTCGTGATGGGTGCCTGGCGCACTGGCCGGGCCGTTGTAGTGCAACGGTTCGATATTGGACGGCGAGCCGGTGAAGATCAGGCCATCCACCGTGTCGAGTATGTCGGCGGTATCCATCAACTCAGCGAGACTGGGAATCACGATGGGCAGGCCACAGGCCGCATTGGCGGCAGCGCGTGCGTACTTTTCGCTGATCGTCTGGGTTGCATGCTGCTCAATCATGCTGGTGCATGCAGTAATGCCGATAACAGGCACACGTGGCATATCAATCCTCCGGCAAATCACTCTTGCAAGTCAGGGTCAAACTTGTGGTTGGAAGGTGCAGCGCGGGTCACAGGAACCAGCGGTACTCGCGTGCATTGATTTCATTCAGAAAATCCAGCTGTTCCTGGCGCTTGTTCTCGCAATAGACCATCACGAACTCACTGCCCAGGCCTTGGTTGACCACCGGGTGGTGGCGCATGGCGGCCACTGCGCTCAGGGCATCCTTGGGGAAGTCGATGCCGCTCTGGCGGTTGTCGTTGAGCGGGGCGATGGGCTCCACGCCACGCTCCAGGCCGTGCTCCATGCCGGTCAAGATCGCCGCCAGCACCAGGTACGGGTTGGCATCGGCGCCGGCCAGGCGGTGTTCGATGCGCAGGTTGCGCGGGTCGGACTCGGGGATGCGAATGCACGCATCGCGGTCTTCGAAGCCCCAGCTGGCGCGGCTGGCGGCGTTGACCATGGCGCCGTAGCGGCGGTAGGCGTTGTGGTTGGGGGCGAAGATCGGCATGCAGTGCGGCAGCAGCTCCAGGCAACCGGCCACGGCATGGCGCAGGTTGCGCTGCTCGCGGCCCGCCAGGAGGTTGTTGCCGTCGTTGTCGTACAGGCTCACATGCACGTGCATGCCGCTGCCCGGGGCGTCCAGGTAAGGCTTGCTCATGAAGCTGGCGCGGTGGCCGTGCTTCATCGCCACGCCGCGGGTGCTGCGGCAGAACAGCGCCGACCAGTCCGCCGCACTGAGCGGGTCGTCGCTGTGGGAGAAGTTGATCTCGAACTGGCCCGGGCCGAGCTCGGCGGTGATCACGTTGGCCGGCACGCCCTGCTCGTTGGCCACATCGACCATCTCGTGGAGCACCGACGAGAAGCGCGAGAGCCGCTCGATGTGCATGTTCGGCTGGTCGTCCTGATCCTCGGTGGCAGCATCGCGCGGGAACTGCGGCAGGCCGTCCTTGAGCTTGCGGTCGAACAGGTAGAACTCAAGCTCGAACGCCACCACCGGGCGGATGCCACGCTTGGCAAGGCGCTCGATCACCCGCGCCAGCACCTCGCGCGGTTCGAATTCGATGGGCTTGGCGGTGCCATCGGAGGTGATCAGCATCTGCGCGATCACTTCCTGCTCCCAGCGCACCGGCTTGAGGGTGCCCGGCACCAGGCGCCGCGGGGCATCCGGGTCGCCGTCGGCAAAGCAGTAGTCGCCAATCGGGTACAGGCCGCCCTGGGTGCCAAGCAGCACGCAGTTCTGCGGCAGCTTCAGCGGGGTGCCGGCGGCGACTTTCTCGAGCATGTCCATGGGGTAGCGCTTGCCATAGAAGTGCCCGGGGATGTCCAGTGCAATCAGGTCGACGTAACGCACCTGCGGGTACTTGGCGCGAAAGGCACGTACTTCAGTCAACAGATCCGCAAAGATGACACTCATCTTCTTATCCTTGTTATGTGAACGAATTCAATTGAAAACCCAGAGCACGCGGGTCAGCTTGTCCGTCAGGTTGGCGTAACGGAAATGCGCGTGGGGGTTGAGCTGGAAGCTGTCGTTGGCCTGCAGGGTCACCGGCTCGCCATCGTCGAGCCACACCGTCAGTTCGCCCTCGAGGACGAAGCAGCCCTGCTCGGAGCGGTCGCTCAGGTACTGCTCGCCACTGGTCGCGCCTGGCTCCAGGCGGCTGTCGAGCATAGAAAAGGCGCCCGCGATGGTCGGCGAGGCCAGCACGTCGGTGATGCCCGAGGCCAGGTACAAGGTGCGCCGCTCGTGGGGGCGGGTGACCCAGCTGACTTCACGCGGCTTGCTCAGGTTGTAGAAGTACGCGGTGGAAACACCGAGCGTTTCGCTGATGGCGGTCAGGTCGGCCACGGTGGGGCGCGACACGCCCCGCTCTACCTGGGACAGAAACCCCACCGAACGATCGACGCGCTCGGCCAGCTCGCCCAGCGTCAGGTTCTTGAACTTGCGCAAGTCGTGAATGAGGATCGCCAGGGCTTCGACCTCTTCGTGCATCGTCATCGCTCAGCACCACCGTGAAATTATTGGACTTATTTTTCATGAAAAAATACATGAAAAATTTCACGAGTCAAGCGACGCGGACACACGATCGCGAGCGCCGGGTGCATTCCGGCGCTCGCGACATCAGGGCAATGAGGGGGTGATAGCGGCGTGGTTAGAGAATGTCGGCTTCACGCTCGATGATGCGGGTGATGATCGGCACCGGGGTCATCAGGTGCTCCAGCATCATCTTGCTGGCCTTGGCCGCATCGCGCCCGAGGATGGTGCCGACCAGTTCGGCATGCTCCTCGCGCTTGAGGCGCAAGGCCTCTTCCGACAGCACCGTGCGCTTGAGCCAGATCTGCCGGTAGCGCTCGGCCTGGTCCTGGAGAAAGGCCCGCGCCTGCAGCAGGCTCTTGGACCCGCAACCACTGGCGATGGCGTTGTGGAAGGCCTTGTGCCGGGCATCCCAGACATCGACCATTTCCTGCGGGGTATGCAGCTCGACCACCTTCGACAGCGTGTGCGAGGTGGCCACGATGGACGCCTCCCAGGCTTCATCGCCCTTCTCCACCGCCAGGCCGACGATCAGCGCCTCCAGGTGGGCACGGGCCTTGTAGACATCGACCATCTCGTCCAGCGACATGGTCGCCACCCGGTAGCCTTTCTGGTTGATGGCGCTGACCAGCCGCTCGCCCACCAGCCGCGCCAGCACCTCGCGCATCGGCCCGACGCCGACGGCATAGCGGTCTTTGAGGGCGCTCATCAGCAGCTTTTCGCCGGGGCGGTAGGCGCCACGGAGAATGTCGCTCTTCAAGCGCGCATAGGCAGCATCGGAGGTGGTTTCAGCGAGATCGGTCAGGTCCATCCACAGGGCTCTCTTGCAAGGCGCGCCTATCATACCGAACTCGACCAGGCAACGCAGAACGTTAACAAAAACATTTAATTATTACGTTTTACGAAAATGTAGACATTTTGAATTTTCAGCGATATTTTGGCGCCATCACTTGACCAGTTGATCCCCAGGAGCCGCCATGAACGCCATCACCCGCATCGATATGCCTGCCCTCGAGCAACCTGCCCTGCTGCACGGTTTCACCCTGCAATCGACGCCGCAGTCCGACCGCCTGCTGGAGCTGCGTTTGAGCAAGCAGACCGTCGAGGCCTTCGTCGCGGCAGTCGCCCAGTGGCCGGTGCAGGCGCTGGAGTACAAGTCGTTCCTGCGCTTCCAGGTGGGCAAGATCCTCGATGACATCTGCCAGGGCACCCTGCGCCCGGTCATCGTCAACACCCTGCTCGACCGCGGCACCGGCGGCCTGCTGGTGGTGCCCGAGGGCCTGGACAGCGTTGCCCAGGCCGAAGACATGGTGAAGCTCTCCACCGCCGTGGCGCACCTGCTGGGCCGTTCCAACTTCGATGCCATGAGCGGCCAGTTCTATGCGCGCTTCGTGGTCGAGAACATCGACAACTCCGACAGCTACCTGCGCCAGCCGCACCGGGTAATGGAGCTGCACAACGACGGCACCTTCGTCAACCAGATCACCGACTACGTGCTGATGATGAAGATCGACGAGCAGAACATGGAGGGTGGCAACTCGCTGCTGCAGCACCTGGACGACTGGGCTGAGCTGGACACCTTCTACAAGCACCCGCTGGCGCGCCGCGTGATGCGCTGGACCGCACCGCCGAGCAAGAACACCCGCGAGGACGTGTTCCACGCGGTGTTCGACACCGACGCGGTGGGCCGCCCGACCATGCGCTACATCGACCAGTTCGTGCAGCCGGACAACTTCGAGGAAGGCACCTGGCTGTTCCAGCTGGGCGAATCGCTGGAGAACAGCGTGAGCAAGGTGTCGATCCCGGTGGCGGTCGGCTCGTTCCTGCTGATCAACAACCTGTTCTGGCTGCATGGCCGTGACCGCTTCGTCGCCCACCCGGGCCTGCGCCGCGAACTGATGCGCCAGCGTGGCTACTTCAGCTTCCCGAAAATGGAACACCACCGCGGCCAGACCTCCAACTAACGTGCAAGCTGGCCTCGGCGTAAGAGCGCCGAGGCCAGCTTCAAGGAACACACCCATGTACGATTTCGTGATCATCGGGGGCGGCATCGTCGGCATGTCGACGGCGATGCAGCTGGCCGACCAGTACCCGCACGCACGCATGCTGCTGCTGGAAAAGGAAAGCGGCCCGGCGCAGCACCAGACTGGCCATAACAGTGGCGTGATCCATGCCGGCGTCTACTACACGCCCGGCAGCCTGAAGGCGAAGTTCTGCCTGGAGGGCAACAAGGCCACCAAACGCTTCTGCGATGAGCACGGCATCGCCTACGACGAGTGCGGCAAGCTGCTGGTCGCCACCAACGAGCTGGAGATGGAGCGCATGCGCGCGCTGTGGGAGCGCACCGCGGCCAATGGCCTGGAGCGTCACTGGCTGTCGGCTGGCGAGCTGCGCGAGCGCGAGCCCAATATCGTCGGTTTGGGCGGCATCTTCGTGCCTTCCAGCGGCATCGTGAACTATGCCGCCGTAACCGCGCAGATGAGCAAGGAATTCCAGAACAAAGGCGGCACGGTGCAGTTCGACACCGAGGTCACCGGCCTGGTCGAGCGCGCCGACTCGATCGTCGTCAGCAGCAACCGCGGCACCTACAGCACCCGCTACCTGGTGTCGTGCTCGGGGCTGATGGCCGACCGCATCGTGCGCATGCTCGGCGTGCAGCCGAGCTTCACCATCTGCCCGTTCCGGGGCGAGTACTACCTGCTGCCGCCGCAGCACAACCAGATCGTCAACCACCTGATCTACCCGATCCCCGACCCGTCGATGCCGTTTTTGGGCGTGCACCTGACGCGGATGATCGATGGCACGGTCACGGTCGGGCCGAACGCGGTGCTGGCGATGAAGCGCGAGGGTTATCGCAAGTCCGACATCTCCTTGAGCGACCTGGGCAGCATGCTTGGCCACCGCGGCATCCGCAAAGTGCTGCGCGACAACCTGCGCCCGGGGCTGATCGAGATGAAGAATTCGCTGCTCAAGGGCGCCTACCTCAAGACCGTGCAGAAGTACTGCCCGAGCCTGACCAAGGCAGACTTGAAGCCCTACCCGGCCGGGGTGCGGGCGCAGGCGGTGTCCAACGAAGGCAAGCTGATCGACGACTTCCTGTTCGTGAACACGGCGCGCAGCGTGAACGTGTGCAATGCACCGTCGCCGGCGGCGACCTCGGCGATACCGATCGGGGCGTACATCGTGTCCAAGGTTCAGGAGCAGGTGGGTGGTGACCTGAACAAGACCACGGTGCAGGTGCCGCACGCACAGGCGGTGTGAGCACCGCGCCGTTCGCCCGGTCGGCATTCAGGCCGGGCGAACGGGGCGGCGGGTCAGTTATCCAGTTCGTCTTTGGTGATGGCGCCGGTGTGCGGGTCGACGTGGAATTCGTAGCGTTTGCCGTCCGCCTTCATGCCTTCCCCTTCCCAATGGCCGTCATCGGCTTCGATCTTGGTGATCTGGGTGTAGCCGGCGCCCTTGAGCGTGGCTTCGGCCTGGTCCTTGGTCACGGTCCAGTCGGCGCCGGGTTGATCGGCCCAGGCTGCAGAAGCGCCCAGTGCGCCGACCAGGGCGAGGCCGGTGAACAGTCGAGTGATGGTTTTCATTGCCGACATCCTTTTTTTGCGAGGGTTAAAGGATGCGACTCGGGTGGGGTTGGGGCAGTTCCATTGCGTTGGGATTTGTGTTGGCTGGGCTGGCCTCATCGCGGATGAATCCGCTCCTACAAAGGCCGCGCGATCGCATGGGCGCAAAATCTCTAACCCCGAACACCTGGCCTCACATCCTGCAAAAGAACCTTGCTCCCCGAAAAATCACCACCGCTAGGCTGTCCAGAACACCCCATTCACAGATGATCACATGCCCAGCCCCAAAGGTTGTCTGCTCCGTCGCGGCAGATGCTCTGAACCCGGCCGAATCTACCTGCTTTCCACCGTCACCCAACAACGCCGTCCCTTGTTCCTGGATTTCCAACATGCCCGGACAGTGATAAGGCACCTTCGCCAGGCTGACCAAGAAAACAGCTGCCAGTCACTGGCCTGGGTAGTTATGCCTGACCATGTTCATTGGCTGATCGCGCTGAAGGATGAAACGCTGAGTAACTTGATGCGCCGCTTCAAGGCTCGATCAAGCCATATGTTGCGCAAAGCCGGGTGCCGATCTGTTCCCGTTTGGCAAGCTGGCTATCACGATCGCGCCTTGCGCCGGGAAGAGGATGTGGTGATGGCCGCCAGATACATCATTGCCAATCCCTTGAGAGCTGGGTTGGTGGAGAAGGTGGGAGATTATCCGCATTGGGATGCGGTTTGGGTGTGATGGCCCAGTGGCCGTCATGGGATGAATGGGGCCCATGAGATCGCGCGCCGCCCGCGCGGCGCATCGCGGATAAATCCGCTCCTACATTTGTTGCAACGTACCTATGCCTGATAGGCCATGGTTGTCAGCCTTGGGGGCACGACGCGATTTCTCGGCGGGCGCTAAAAGCGGACAACCATGGCCTGACAGACCGTGGCACGTTGCAACAAATGTAGGAGCGGATTTATCCGCGATGCGCCGCGCGGGCGGCGCGCGATCTCACCAACACAAACGATCTCCTGCCAACCCTCAAACACTCCCCACGACACTTGCCTCATTGGCATCCTGGCAACCATTGCGGCATGCACAGTCGAACTCCGCTTCAGCGCGCGTCGGGAAATTCAGGCTCAGGCGAACCTTGTCCTGCGTGTCATACAGGTCATACCCCTCCCCCAGCACGCTGGGAAAGCCGATGCGTCGCGGAAATACCTCCTTCTGGCGGGGTACGGCGGGCACCACAACGAATCGAATCTGCATGACCATCCCTCTTCCGGCAGTGCTTAAGTATTAGTCTGCTTATGGGAAACACTCAAGTTCACTCATGCAAAGATTTCATTTGCGGTTTCAAGCAGTGCTGAAACGACCTGACGATCTGGTTATTGCTGCGCTCGACCAGGTGATACAGGTAGGTTTCGGTGCAGACCGGGTCGCCCTCGATGCGGATCATCTTCAGTTGCGGGTCGGCGATGTATTCCGCCTCCGACACCGCCCCAATGCCCAGGCGCCGGATCACCGCCTCGCGCAAGGCCTCGCGGCTGCCGATTTCCATGGCCACCTTCGGCGTCACCTGGGCCCGCTCCAGGGCCCGCTCCAGCGCCAGGCGGGTGGTCGAACCGCTTTCGCGGCGCAGCAGGCGCTGGCCTTGCAAGGCCTGCAACGGCACCTGGTCATGGCGCGCAAACGGGTGCTCGACATGGGCGAACAGCACCACCGGGTGGCGCGCGTAAAGGTGCGCGACGAAGTTGGGGTCATCGTGCAGCCCCGCCAGCACACCGATGTCGATCACGTAGTTTTCCAGGTCTTCGAGCACCGAGGCCGAGTTGCCGATGCGGATCGAAACCTCGATCTGCGGGTATTCCCGGCAATAGTGGTCCACCATCTCGATCACATGAAACGGGCCCACCGCACCCAGCTTCAAATGCCCGCGGTTGAGCTTGCCCGAGTCCTTGAGCAGCCCCGCCGCCTCGGTCTCGAGCATCGACAGCTGCTGGGCGATCGGCAGCAGTGCCCGGCCCACGTCGGTCAGCTCGATGCGCCGGCCGCGCCGATGGAACAGTTCGACGTTGAACTCGCGCTCCAACCCCTGGATCTGGTTGGTAGCGGTCGGCTGGCTCAAGCCGATGGCTCTGGCACCGGCACTGAAGCTGGCATGGCGGGCAACGGCGAGAAAGGTGCGCAGGCGGGCCGTGGACATCCATAGATCCTTTGAATGGTTGGCTGGGAAAACCGATATTGAACTGATGCGGTGACTGTCACATGACAGCCCTAGTTTGGCGTTACCGACAACAACCCCTCCGGTAACCCCATGACTTCCTTCGCTCGTCTGTTCCGCTTTGCCCAGCTCGCCCTGGTTCCGCTGCTGCTCGCGCCAGCGGTGCAGGCCCAGCAGGTGCTCACCGTCGGCCTGATCCCCTCGGAGGATTCCCAGGCGATGATCAAGAGCAGCCAGCAGGTGCTCGACCAACTGCAACAGCGCCTGGGCATGCCGGTAAAGCCCTTCGTCGCCACCGACTACAACGGCGTGATCGAAGCCCTGCGCGCCGGCAAGCTGGATGTCGCCTACCTCGGCCCGTTCTCCTACGTGCTGGCCAACCAGGTCGCCGGGGCCGAAGCCTTCGCCGTGGCCGTGACCAAGAAAACCGCCAGCAGCGCCTACCACAGCCTGATCATTGCCCGCCAGGACAGCCAGATCCGCACCCTCGATGACCTCAAGGGCCATACCTTCGCCTTCGTCGACCCAAGCTCGGCCTCGGGCCACCTGTTCCCCAAGGCCGGCCTCGAGCAGGCCGGCCACGACCCGCAGGCGCTGTTCTCGCGGGTGATCTTCTCCGGCTCCCACGACGCCAGCATCCTCGCCGTGGCCAACCGCAAGGTCGACGCCGCCGCCGTGGCCGATCGCATCCTCAGCGGGGCGATCAACAGCGGCCAGGTCAAGCAGGACGACCTGCGCGTGGTGTGGACCTCGCCCGACATCCCCGAATCGCCCATGGTCTGGCGCAAGAACCTGGACCCCGAACTGCAGCAGAAGCTGCGCGGCGCCTTTGCCGCGATCAAGGACGTGCCATGGGGCGACCAGGGCCTGCTCAATGGCTTCCAGCCCACCAGCGACGCCGCCTACAACGTGGTGCGCGACACCGCCAAGGTGCTCGACCTGAACCTGCGGAGCCTGAAATGATCCGCATCCAGCGCCTGAGCAAAGGCTACGCCGACAACCCGGTGCTCAAGGGCATCGACCTTGAAGTCGAGGCTGGCGAATTCGTGGTCATCCTCGGCCGCTCCGGCGCCGGCAAATCGACCCTGCTGCGCTGCATGAACCGCCTGGCACAGGCCGATGGCGGCCAGTTGCAGGTCGCCGGGATAGACGCCATGGGCACCGGCGATGTGCGCGAGCTGCGCCGGCGCGTGGCGATGATCTTCCAGCACCACAACGTGGTGCCGCGCCTGTCGGTATTGAAGAACGTGCTCACCGGCCGCCTCGGCTACTGCAGCACCCTGGCCTCGCTGCTGCAGGTGTTCAGCCGCGAAGACGTGGCCCTGGCGCGCGACTGCCTGCGCCGGGTGGAGCTGGAGCACAAGGCGCCGGCCCGCACCGATTCGCTGTCTGGCGGGCAGATGCAGCGCGTGGGCATTGCCCGCGCCTTGGCGCAGCGCCCCCAGGTGATCCTGGCCGACGAGCCGGTGGCCAGCCTCGACCCCAAGACCGCGCACCTGGTGATGCACTACCTGCGCGACGCCGCCCGCAGCCTGGGGATCACCGTGGTGTGCAACCTGCACCAGGTGGACCTGGCCATGGAGTTCGGCGACCGCATCATCGGCCTTGCCAGCGGGCGCCTGGTGTTCGACGGCCGCCCGGGGCAACTGGACGAGCAGGCCCTGCAGCGCATCTACGAAAGCCCGGCGGCCAGCGAGCCGCTGCCTCAATTCACGGCCAGCGCCCGCTGCGCCGGTGCGGGAGCCTGAACATGAACCTGCAGACCCATCAATGGCTGGTCAACACCCCGCGCAGCGCGCGCGGCTGGCTAAGCAGCGGCGTGCTGCTGGTGCTGGCGCTCGGCGTGCTGCACTGGAGCGCCGAAGGCGCGCAACTGAGCTGGGCCGACCTGGCCAGCGGCCTGCCGCAGATCGGCGACTTCCTCGGCCGTTCGCTGCCACCGGACCTGAGCATCCTGCCAAGCCTGTGGCGCCCGGCGCTGGAAACCCTGCAGATCGCCCTCTGGGGCACCTTGCTGGGCATCCTGCTGGCGGTGCCGCTGGGCTTTCTCGCCGCCCGCAACCTGCACCGCAACCGCTGGCTGCACCAGGGCACGCGGCAGATGCTCAACGTGATCCGCAGCATCAACGAACTGATCCTCGCCCTGGTGTTCGTCTCGGCCGTCGGCCTCGGGCCGTTCCCCGGCGTGCTGGCCCTGGCGCTGCACGGGGTGGGCATGCTCGGCAAGTTCTTCGCCGAGAGCATCGAGGAGATCGACCAGGGGCCGATCGAAGCCCTGCGCGCAACGGGTGCCAACGCCTTGCAGGTGATCGCCTTCGGCGTGCTGCCGCAGGTGGTCACGGCGTGGATTGCCGTGGTGCTGTACCGCTTCGAGGTCAACCTGCGTTCGGCCACGGTGCTGGGCATGGTCGGCGCGGGCGGCCTTGGCTTTGAACTGGTGAGCAGCCTGAAGCTGTTCAAGTACCAGGAAACCGCCACCTGCATCCTGGTCATCACCCTCATGGTGGTGCTTGCCGACTTGCTTTCGAGCCGCCTGCGCTACGCCATCCAGGGCACTGCCCGTCACTGATCACGTGCCTTTGCCATGACCTCATCACTGCAAGCTAGACGCCCCGTGCCTCTCCCTATCGGCCCAGCCGATGGATACCTGCAAACAATCGATTTGAGCTATGCGAGGGCGGCCCCGACGATGGCGACAACCTCCAACAACAAAAACCAGGGAGTCGCCATGACTGCTCGTTTCCACAACCCGGTCGATACCCGCTTCGGCTGCGCCAGCCTGCTCGAGCTCGATGCCCTCACCGCCGGCCAGCAGGTCGCGCTGGTGATCTTCCCCGAGGCCCGCGGCCTGGGCCTGCTGGCGCGTATCCAGGCGCTGCTCGGCGAGCGCCTGGCCTACATCGTCGAGGATGTCCAGCCCAACCCCGACGTCGCCCAGCTGCGCGGCACCTACGAACGCTTCTGGCGTGAGGCGCCGGGCTGTGAAACGGTGATCGCCGTCGGCGGCGGCAGCGCCATCGACACCGCCAAGGCGCTGATCGTCGGCACCGAGAACGGCAGCTTCGACGAGCTGCTGCGCGGCTTGTCGTCTGCCAAGCCGTTCGTGCCGGCGCGCTGCAAGGGCCTGATCGCCGTGCCCACCACGGCCGGCACCGGCAGTGAAGTGACGCCATGGGCGACGATCTGGGACAGCGCCAACCACAAGAAGTACTCCCTGCACCTGGACTGCACCTGGCCGAAAGTGGCGATCATCGACCCGCAACTGATGCTCACGGTGCCGGCCGGCGTGACCGTTTCCACAGGCCTGGACGCCCTGTCCCACGCCCTGGAGTCGATCTGGAACATCAACGCCAACCCGCTCTCCGACAGCTTTGCCATCTCCGCGATCGGCGACATCCTGGAGTGCCTGCCCAAGCTGCGCAGCGACCTGGCCAACCAGGAACTGCGCGCACGCATGGCTCTGGCAGCGCTCAAGGCCGGCATGGCGTTCTCCAATACCAAGACCGCCCTCGCCCATTCCATCTCCTACGAAATGACCCTGCGCCACGGCCTGCCCCATGGCATCGCCTGCTCCTTCATCCTGCCGCTGGTGCTGGGGCTGGCCTGGGGCCGCGATGCAACCCGCGACCGCACTCTGCGCCAGGTGTTCGGCGACGACCTGGCCCTGGCCCAGGTGCAGCTGCGCAGCTTCCTCCACGGGCTTGGGGTGAAGACCGATTTTGCCGACTACGGCGTGTCGGCGGCCGAGGCCGAGCAGATCATCGCCTATGCCCTGCAAGGGGCACGCGGCAAGAACTTCATCGGCGCCCAGGCCGCTTGAGGGCGAGGCAACCCACCGCCACGGCCTGCCGTGGCATTTCCTGATGCACCGCAAAAGAGTGCCCACCTGCGCGGCCTGGCCGGCGGGAACGAACAACAAGGAAAACCACCATGAACCGTGCGCAAACCTATGCAAGCCTTGCCGTACCTGCCTCCTCGTTTCGCCTGGCACAGTGGCGCATGCTGCTGGCCGCGATGTTCTGCTACCTGTTCTTCTATACCGGCCGGCAGACCTTCGGCTTTGCCATCCCCGGCATCCAGGCCGAGTTCGGCCTGAGCAAGGAAACCCTGGGCTGGGCCTCGGCGGCCATGTTGTGGGCCTACGCCATCGGCCAGGCGATCAACGGCAACCTCGCCGACAAGTTCGGCGGGCGGCGCATCATGAGCCTGGGCGCGGTGCTGTCGTGCGCCGCCAACTGGGTCACCAGCTTCGCCGGCGGCTTTGCCAGCCTGATCCTGCCGTGGGGGCTCAATGGCTACTTCCAGGCGCTGGGCTGGGCGCCAGGCAGCCGCCTGCTGTCGAACTGGTGGAGCGCCGGTGAGCGCGGCAAGGTCTATGGCTTCTATGTGTTCGCGGCCGGGTGCGCGTCGATCCTGTCGTACATCACCTCGATCGTGGTGCTGGAGGTGCTGCAACTGGAGTGGCGCTGGATCTTCCGCCTGCCGGTGCTGCTGATGCTCGCAGGCGGCATCCTGTTCTACCTGATTGCCCGTGAGCGCCCCCAGGACATGGGCTTCGAGCCCCTGGCCGATACCGGCGTGGCCAACGCCAACGACAAGGGCCAGGAAGCCGTGGGCGAGCAGGAAAGCTCCCTGCAACGCTACAAGGCAGTGCTGAAGAACGCCCGCCTGATCATCGCCGCGTTGTCGCTGGGCTTCCAGAACGCCGCACGCTATGGGCTGATCGTCTGGGTGCCGGTGCATTTTCTCGGCGCCGACTGGAAGCACGGCGACGGCTTCATCGACCCCAAGTGGATCACCGTCGCGCTGCCGGTGGGCATGGCCATCGGCGCACTGAGCAACGGCTGGGTGTCCGACCGCCTGTTCGGCTCCAAGCGTTACCTGGCGATCATGCTCTACATGCTGCTGGGCGCTGCCACCAGCCTGTGGATGTGGAGCCTGCCGGCCCACAGCGCGATCGGCCTGGTGGCGCTGTTTCTCTGCGGCTTCTTCGTCTACGGCCCGGCGTCCAGCTTCTGGGCACTGTGCCCGGACCTGGTCGGCGCCAAGCGCGCCGGCACCGCCACCGGCATCATGAATTTCTCTTCCTACCTGTTCGCCGGCCTGGCCGAGCCATTGATCGGCTCGATGCTCGACAGCACCGGCAACACTTCGCTGATTTTCATCGTGGTGACAGCCGCGTGCCTTTCCAGCGCCGCCGTCGCCTTGTTCATCCGCCGCTAGGCAGCCCCTTCGCCCCTTGAAAGTGGAGTATCAACATGCACTACACGCAACCTACCCGGCTTCAGGCAGTCGTCCTCGACTGGGCTGGCACCGTCGTTGATTTCGGCTCGTTCGCGCCTACCCAGATCTTCGTCGAAGCCTTCGCCGAGTTCGGTGTCGAGGTGTCCCTGGAAGAAGCCCGCGGCCCGATGGGCATGGGCAAGTGGGACCATATCCGCACCCTGTGCGACCTGCCGCAGATTGCCGAGCGCTACCGCGCCGCCTTCGGCCGCACGCCCACCGACCTTGACGTGACCGCGATCTACGAGCGCTTCATGCCGCTGCAGATCGAAAAGATCGCCCTGCATTCGGCGCTGATCCCAGGCGCCCTAGAGGCCATCGAAGCCCTGCGCGGCAAGGGCCTGAAAATCGGCTCGTGCTCCGGCTACCCGGCCGTCGTCATGCAAAAGGTGGTGGCCCTGGCACGCGAGAACGGCTATGTGGCCGACCATGTGGTAGCCACCGACGAAGTGCCCAATGGCCGCCCCTACCCGGCCCAGGCCCTGGCCAACGTGATCGCGCTGCAGGTCGATGATGTGGCCGCCTGCGTGAAGGTCGACGATACCTGGCCGGGCATCCTCGAAGGGCGCAAGGCGGGCATGTGGACCGTGGCGCTGACCTGCTCGGGCAATGCGCTGGGCCTGACCTACGAGCAGTACAAGGCGCTGCCTGCGGCAGCGCTCGAAAACGCCCGTTCGCGCATTGGCCAGGCCTTCGAAGGCTCGCGCCCGCATTACCTGATCGACACGATCGCCGAGCTGCCGGCGGTGATCGAGGCCATCAACCAGCGCCTGGCACGCGGCGAGATGCCCCAGGGCTGCTAGCACGCAGGGTCGGCCCGCCCTCGCGATGGGGCGGGCCGATGGCGAGTGGCGGGCCCGATGCTCTATGCTGGCCCGCATTTGTTCACGCCTTCTGGAGCTGCCCTGCATGTACCAGTACCACAAGTGGCTGCGCTCGTTTCACGCGGTGGCCAGCACCGGCAGCTTCACCCAGGCCTCACAGCTGCTGAACATCGGCCAGCCGACCATCAGCGAGCAGGTCAGCGCCCTGGAGAAAACCTTCTCCGTCGAGCTGTTCCACCGCCGCGGGCGCTTCATCGAACTCACCGCCGCAGGCGACAAGCTCCACGACATCACCCAGGGCCTGTTCGGCCAGGAAGACGAAGCGATCCAGCTGCTGCGCAGCTTCCGCCAGCGCAAGCACGGCATGCTGCGCATCGGCGCGGTGTCCCCGCCCATTGCCATGAGCCTCACCTACGCACTCATGCAGCGTTACCCCGACATCGACGTGGAAACCTCCTTCAGCAGCGAAACCGGCACCCTGGAGCGGCTGTACAACTTCGATATCGACCTGGCGATCCTGGCGCTGTCGGAGTTCGACCCACGGCTCACTACCCAGCTGTACCGCACCTGCCCCATCCTCGCGGTGGTGCGCGACGACCACCCCTGGGCCAGCCAGGCGCAGGTGAGCGTGGCCGATATTGTCGGCCAGCCGGTGGTGTTGCGCGAGCAAGGTTCGCGCACGCGGCAGCTGGTGGAGGAAGGGTGCGCGGCCCATGGCATCAAGCTCAACTGCAAGATGCAGCTCAACAGCCGCGAGGCCATCGTGCATGCGGTGGTGCAGGGCATTGGCGTGGGGTTTGTGTCGGCAGTGGAATATGCCGACCGCCCGGGCACCAAGGCGATCGACTTCGTCGAACAGCCTTTTCATATCAGCTACTACCTGTGCTGCCTGGAGACCCGGCGCAAGCGGGCGATGATTGCTGAAATATACGAGCAATGCGAACAGGCGATGCGCTAGGGCCAGCGTCCCTGGCCAGTGGTTTTGACAAACCTCGGGGCAGCCAGCCAGACTCGCCGGTTCAATCAAGGAGCGCACCATCAAAGCCCTGTCAATCGTCCGCCCCAGCGGCAGCCGGATCGCTGCTGGCGAGAAAACCCTCGAGGTACGCCGCTGGCCTGCTGACCTCGCCCCCTCTGAAGACTTGCTGATCGTGGAAAACGGCCGCTTCCTGCATGCCGAAGGCGATGAAGATGCCGACGGTATCGCCGTGGCCATCGTCCGCGTGAAGGCAGTGCGGCCATTCGTGCTCGCGGACATGCAGGCGGCCTGCGCCAGCTACTTCGAAGAAGGCTGGCTGGCCTGGGAGTTGGCTGACGTGAGGCCCATCGAAAGCGCCATGCCCGTGCGTGCTGCCCGTGGCATCTATGAGGTGGATTTCGCCCACAATGTTTGATCGGTACCTGAAACGGTGGGGCCTGAGCCGCGACGGCGAGGCCTTCGCCTCGCTCAATGGCAACCTGCTGCCCGTTCGCCAGGGCGATGTAGCCGCCATGTTGAAAGTCTCGCAATCGCCAGAAGAGTTGGCAGGCAATCAGCTCATGGCCTGGTGGCAAGGCGACGGCGCAGCGCCCGTGCTGGCGCTTGATGGTGGAGCGTTGCTGATGGAACGCGCGCAAGGCTCGGCATCGCTTGCGCAGTGGGTCGAGGGTGGCCGCGATGATGAGGCCACGCGCACCCTGTGCGCGGTAGCCGCCCGCCTTCACCGCCCTCGCGCCAGGCCGCTGCCGGCGTTGGTGCCGCTCGAACGCTGGTTCGAAGCGCTTTGGCATGGCGCCGCAACCCACGGCGGCATCCTGCAACACAGCGCCCGGGCAGCAACCGAGCTGCTGGCGGCGCCGCGCGACGTGGTGGCGCTGCACGGTGATATCCATCACGCCAATGTGCTCGATTTCGGCCCCCGCGGCTGGCTCGCCATCGACCCCAAGGGCCTGCATGGCGAGCGCGGCTTCGACTACGCCAATATCCTCTGCAACCCGGATGATGCCAGTGCCCTTGCGCCGGGGCGCTTTGCGCGGCGCGTAGCGCTTATCGCCGAAGCCGCCGCAATCGATCGGCCACGGCTGCTGCAATGGGTGCTTGCCTGGGCGGGGCTCTCGGCAGCCTGGATGCTCGAAGAGGGTGATGAAACCGGTTGCAGGCTCGAGATTGCGAAACTGGCCGCGGCGGCGCTGGCTAACGCGCACTAGCCTGGGCCCCAGGGCCTGTTCAGTCGAGGGCAGCAGCCTCCTGCAAGGACATGGCGCAGGTTTCAGGGGCGTAAAGCCACGACACAACCAGCCCGATCAGGGTGATGGCGGCGGCCACATACAGGGTGTTGGCTACGCCGATCCCCGACAGTGACGCCGGCACCAGGTAGGTACCGGCAGCGGCGCCGATCCTGGAAAAGGACGTGCCGATGCCAACCGCGACGGCGCGCATCTCGGTTGGGAAGATCTCGTTTGGATACACAAGCGTGAGTACCTGGGCACCCCCGACCCGCAAGATGCTCGCCTTGAGCGAAGAAGCGATGGCCGTCTTCACCAAGGGCGAGGTTGGCGGAACCGTTCGTTTCGGCATTCCGGATGATTATGCAAGCGCCTTCCTGCCCCCGGTGCTCAGAAGCTTTACGCACCGCTTCCCCAATGTTCGCCTGAAGATTCGCAACGACATCAGCCAGAACCTGTTCACAGCCTTGGAAAGTGGTGATCTCGATCTTGCCCTGGTGACCCAGAAAAGCGCCGATGGCAACGGCGAGGTGTTGCGATGCGATCAGCTGCAGTGGGTTGCGGCATCCTCATTCAAACTGGACGACAGCGCCCCCATCCCCCTCGCGCTCTACCCCCACGGCTGCGGATACCGCCGGCATATCCTCGCGTCCCTCAGCAGCCATCAGCGCGATTATGAAGTGGCGTTCGAATGTACCGGGGTGACGGGCGTGAGGCTTGCAGTCGACAGCGGGTTGGCGATCGCAGCCACCTCCACGGCGCTTATCCAGCCGAACTGGAAAATCCTCGACGCGGCCAGCGGCTTGCCGTCGCTGGGCAACGTCATGATCGAGTTGCGGCGAAGCCCGGGTGAATCGTCGATGGCGGCAGAGTTTTTTGCGCAGTCACTTCGCCAGTGTGTAACCGCCTGATGATGGGCTGACGCCCCCTTTTCGCTGGCCAACCACGGCGCTTTGGCGTTGCTGAAGCTGCCTGAAAACGACCTGCACCTAGGCATGTCCGTCATCATCCTGCCGCTCGGGCGGATGACGGACCTTTTGCTTGATCCGGGCTGAAAATGAGTGCTAATTTTTTTTCATTGAGCAACCAATGAAAAAAAGGAAAGCGGTCATGCCCAAGGTCGGAATGCAGGAAATCCGCAAGAAACAGCTGGTCGAAGCGACGCTCAGCCTGATCGGCGAGCAAGGCCTGGCGGGCACCAGCATGGCCCAGGTCAGCGCGCGCTCGGGCATGTCGAACGGGATTGTGCACCACTACTTTTCCGACAAGAACGCCCTGCTCAAAGCCACGTTGCGTGAACTGAACAAGCGCATCAACGCAGAGATCTTCAACCACCTGCGCGCCGCGCAGACACCTGACGAACGTGTCCAGGCATTCGTGCTGGGCAACGTCAGTGCACTGAACCTCACCCGCGAAAACGTCGCCGCCTGGCTGGCCTTCTGGGCGCAGGTTCCCCAGCACGCCCAGTTCCAGCGGATTCAAGACATCGTGGCGCGGCGAAGCCATTCGCTGTTGTTCCATGCCCTGGCAAAGACGATGGACGCCCAGGCGGCGCGCACAAAGGCGCGGATGATCGCGGTATTCATCGACGGCATCTGGCTGCGCGCAGCCATCGACCCAACGCAGGAGGCCCTCAGGGAATCTCGACAACTGGCTTATGAGTTTCTCAACAACTTACTTGGCTACAACCTCAAGGTGCAGTAATGACTCGCGACGAATACAAGAACAATGATGCGGTTGGCCTCAAACAACTGATTGACGCAGGCGAGGTCAGCGCCTTGCAGTTGGTGGAACTGGCGATCAGGGAAATCGAAGTGCAGGACTCGCAACTTGGAGCGCTGGTGTCGGTCGATGTCGACGGCGCCCGACAATCTGCGGCGCAGCGCAAGTCAGGCCCGTTGGCAGGGCTGCCGGTGTTGATCAAGGACACCAATATCGACGTGTGCGGCTTGCCTACGCGCCATGGCTCGCGCCTGTACAAGGACGCCCCTGCAGCAACGGCCGACAGTGAGTTCGTGAGGCGCTTGCGCCAGGCCGGTGCGGTCATCCTGGGTAAAACCAAGACGCCCGAATTTGCCGGCGACTTCGTCACCGAGCCCGAATATTTCGGCCCTTGCCGCAACCCCAGAAACCCACGCTACGCATCCGGCGGCTCCAGCGGTGGCTCGGCCTGCGCGGTGGCGGCCGGCATGGTGCCGGTTGCCCATGGCACCGATTGTGGCGGGTCGATCCGGGTGCCGGCAGCGGTATGCGGGGTGGTGGGGTTGAAGCCTACCCGCGGGCGCAACCCTGTCGGCCCGCACGTTGGCGAGTTTGTCGGTGGCCTGGATTGCGAGCACGTGCTTACCCGAACGGTTCGCGACACCGCGCTGATGCTCGATGTACTGGCGGGCTACGAAGCCGGCGCCCCTTATGCCGCGCCGCCAGGCCCTGGCTCCTGGCTCGCCAGCCTGCAGGCCAAGTCCGCCCCGCTGAAGATCGCCTTCAGCTGCAGCAGGCCCGACGGCAGCGATATCGACGACGCCATTCGCGGGTCGGTGCTGGCCGTGGTCGATTTCCTCGGCGCTGACGGGCATCGCCTGCAGGACTTCAAGTGGCCCGATATCACCGGCGCCGGGGATGCGGCGGCGGTGTTCTGGCAGCTGGAGATCGAGGCGCTGATGACCCAGCGCTCGCTCGACCTTGGCCGCCCGCTGCAGGAAGACGATGTCGAATGGGTCACCTATGCCATGTACCAGGCATCGAAAGCGCGCTCGGCGCTGGATGTGTACCACGCAAGGCAAGTGCAGAACCGGCTGTCGCGGCACATGGCGGCGCTGTTCAAGGACATCGACGTACTGGTCACCCCGACCGTGGCCCTCGCCCCACCCCTGATCGGTGGCTTTACCGCGGCGAAAGCGCAGGAACTGCAAGTCTGGTACGACAACGCCTATGCCTTCTCGCCCTTCACCGAACTGTTCAACCTCACCGGGCAACCCGCAATCAGCGTGCCCATTGGCGTGATGGGTGACGGGCTGCCAATCGGTTTGCAACTGGTCGGCAAGTTTGGCGACGAGGAAACCATTCTAAGACTGGCGAGCGAAATCGAACGCAGTTTCAGCGCGAAATATTAAATAGATAAAGTTGCAGTGAACACCGTGTATCCCGAGTGGCTCACGCGTTGATTGCGTGGCCCGCTCGCCTGTTCGTCGATCAGCAGCACAGTTGTACCCGCCCGTCTGCGACGCCCATATAAAACGGATTCCCTACCCTGACAGTGAAGTTCAACGTCTGCGGGCTTTTGCATCGTCTCTCTCCACTCAATACATGTACTAAACAATAACTACAGGTACTGTAACCATGTCAACGAAAGCACCTGGCTCGCCCGCTGGACGGTTTAACTTCGAAGTGCGTTCCATCGATCATGTTCCCCATTCGGAACGCCATGGCAAAGCCTGGCACCTGTGGCCGATCTGGTTTTGCGGAGGCGCGCAGCTCACCACGCTGGCTGTCGGGATCATCGGCATCGCGATGGGCGCCAACCTGATCTGGTCGGCCATTGCAATCGTGCTGGGTTGCGCGTTCGGCACGCTGTTCATGGCCGGCCATTCCACCCAGGGGCCGCAGATGGGGTTGCCGCAACTCATCCAGTCGCGCCCACAGTTCGGCTATATCGGCGCCTTGCTGGTGTATCTGGTGGCGATCGTCACCTACATCGGCTACAACGCGTTCAACCAGCTACTGGTCGGCCAGACCTTGCACGAACTCACCGGAGTTTCCGCGCAAGGGTCGGCCATGGCCTTCTCGCTGCTGGCCATTTTCATGGCCATCGTGGGGTACAACTCCTTCCACAAGGTTCAGCGAGGCCTGGCTTTCGTCATGGTGGCAATGATGGCGGTGCTGACCATTGGCCTGGCCGTGTGGCTGAAGCTGCCCGAGCGCCAGCTGGCCTTGCAGGACTTCAACCTGAATGCGTTTCTCGCGCAGTTTTTCGTTGCCGCCGCCTACCAACTCAGCTGGGCAATCTACGTGTCCGATTATTCGCGCTACTTGCCGGCCGAAGTCAGTGTGCGTGCGTCGTTCTGGTGGACCTACCTCGGTGCCATGATCGGCGGCGTCTGGATGATGTTGATCGGCGCGGCCGCAGCGGCTTTGAGCCCCGGGCAAAACCTGGCAGCGGGCTTGATCATGGTCGGCGACATGGTGTTTGCCGGCTTCGGCAAGACCCTCGTGGTGGTGTCCGTGCTGATCCTGATCACCAGCGCCGCGCAGAACTTCTACGGCGCCTCCATCACATTGCTCAGCATCATCGACACGCTCAAGACGCAAACCTCGACCTTGTTCAAACGCATCATGGCAATGCTGGTGGTGGGCAGCGCGGCCATGCTGCTGGCGTTGCTGGCAAATGACAACTTCGTGAAGGAGTTCGGTGATTTCCTGGCGATATTGCTCTACCTGTTCACGCCGTGGACCGCCATCAACCTGGTGGACTTCTACGCCGTCAGGCACGGGCGCTACTCGATCACGGAAATCTTCAACCCCAATGGCATCTATGGCCGCTGGAACTGGAGGGGCATCGGCGCCTACCTGGTTGGCTTCATCGCCATGCTGCCGTTCTCCAACACGGGCCTGTACACCGGTTACATCGCCGAGCAACTGGGCGGTGCAGACATCAGCATGCCAATAGGCCTGGCGGTTTCGGCCCTGGTCTATCTGGGGCTATGCCGTACCCAGAACATCGAGTCGGAACTGACCGCGCTCGGCACGGCAGATTTGCGCCTGGACAACGGCACGGCCGGTTGATTGACCGGCCAGCGGCGGTGCCGGGTCAATGCCAGGCATCCTCCAGCACCTGCCCCACCACCGCCCGCATCGCCCCACGCAAGTCGAAACCTTGCGTGCGGGCCTGCTCGAATGCCGCCAGCTGACGCTCGGCACTGGTGCCCTCGGCGATGATCCGCGCCGCGTGCGTGAACGAGCGCTCGGCATCCACGCAGGCCGCAGGCAGCAATGCCTCGAGCTGCGCCAGCCAACCTGCGGCAGTCACCGGTTGCTCCTGGTGAACCCCAATGAAGGTGCCTTGGCGCCCGTAGCGGCAGGCCCGCCAGTAGTTCTCCTGGGTGACCCAGCGCAGCTCACGGGTCATCGACCGCGAACCCGCGTGGGGCTGCAGTTCATGCTCGACCAAGTGGCGGAACAAGCCCGCAATCGCCAGCCCATCCTCCAGCCGCGGGCAGGCATCGCAGATGCGCAATTCGACCGTCGGGTAGCGCCGCGACGGGCGCAGCGCCCACCAGAAATCCCCCTTGGCATCCAGCGCTGCGGTGCGTTGCAGCAGCGCCCGGTAGCGCAGGTAGGCGTTCCAGTCCGGCAGCGCTTCGGGCAGTCCCATGTACGGCCATTCGCCACAGATCACCCGGCGATAGCTGCGGTAGCCGGTAACCTCGCCACTCCACAACGGCGACGAGGTGCTGAGCAGCAGAAACAACGGCAGCCAGTACAGCACGCGATTGATCAACTGCATGCGGTCGCACCCGGCAGGCACGCCGACATGCACGTGCAACCCCGACAGCAGGCTGCGCCGGGCCACGGCCTGGTAGTCGTCGAAGAGCTGGCGGTAATGCCCGCTACTGCGGGGTTGCTGGCGTCGCCACTGGGCGCTGGGGTGGCTGGCGGCGCCATACAGGCCCAGCCCGTGCTCGGCCAGCGCGCGGTTCAGGCGCTGGCGGTGCTCGCCGAAGAAGCTGCGGGCCTGGTGCAGGTTGCCGAGCACCGGGGATACCAGCTCGATCTGGCTGCAGAACATCTCTTCGGCAAAATGCCCGCCCAGGGCCTCCCTGCAGCAACGGGCCACGGCCTTCGATGGCCTGGCCTGCACCTGGCCGCTGGCAAGGTCGACCAGCAGGTATTCCTCCTCGATGCCGAACGTGCAGGTCGCAGGCATGGCCCGATTAGCCATTGCGGGTGAGGGTCAAGGCGACAGCGGCAATGCGCTCGACCTGCTCGTAGCCAGGCTCTAGCAACTGCTCGCCGAACACGTCGGGGTCCACTTCGCGGTAGGCCCAGCTGAAGGCCGACCCGTGCAGGCGCTGCTGCACCGCCTCATGCAGGGCATCGCGGCCGTCGACCATGGCGACGCCGCTGTACAGCAGCAACGTGCCGCCCCGCGCCAGGCGCTGGCACGCCTGTTCGACGATACGCAACGACAGCTCGGCGCCCAGGGCGCCGCCGCCATGGCGGTAGGTGCGTTTGCCGGCATCGAGCATGTACGGCGGGTTGGCCACGATCAGGTCGAAGCTGCCGGTGATGCCGGCCAGCAGGTCGCTGGGCTCCACCGACACAGTGGCGATGCCGGCCAGCGCCGCATTGATGGCGGTATAGCGCAGCGCCAGGGGGTTGATGTCCAGCGCACTGACCTGCGCATGGGGCGCGGCGCGGGCGATCAGCAGCGCACCGATGCCGCTGCCGCAGCCGATGTCCACGGCATGCTGCACCGGCGTCGTACGGTGCTGCAGGTGGTTGCCGATAACCTGGGCGAAGCGGTAGCTGTCGGGGCCGAAGAACACCGCGTCGCTGCTGTCGGTAGGCCAGGCCGAATGCACCAGCAGCAGGTCATCGAGGCTCGACCAGCGCACCGTGCTGCGCAGCAGGCCACCCTGCTCTTTCAGCACGCCGGCCGCGGTCAGTTGCCGCAGTTCGTCAGCGCTGAGCAACGCCGGTGAGAAGGGCCGGCTCCAGCCGAACACGCCGCGCAGGTCATGGGCCTGGTGCAGCTCGGGCCGGGCATTGACCCGCGCCTGCGTGGCCGGTGTCGGGCAGATGAAGCGATAGCCATCGGCGCGCAGGCGCCGCCCCAGTTGCAACAGCGCGTGGTCGGCCTGGGCCTGCTGCTGGTCGAGCAACATCAGTGCGGCCCTCCGTGGGCGAGGCCCGTGGCGCGGATGAAATCGCGGGTGGCGCGCAGGCCCTCGGGCTCGGCATGGCGGCCGGCCGACATCTGCTCGATCATGCGTTCGACGCCAGGCAGGCCCTGCGAGGTGTCGTGCTCGGGCTCCAGCGCCAGTTCCTTTTCCCACTGCCCGGGCGCCACGCGCCGGTAGGTCACGCCAGGCCAGTCGTTGGCGATCCAGTCGTACCAGAGCTGTTTTTCATAGGCATTGAACACGCCGAACATGGCGGCCACCGGGCCGTCGATCAGGGTCCAGAAACGGCTGTGCTGCGGGTCTTCACCGCGGCGCACCCAGCGCTGCGCCTCTAGTGCGCGCAAAAAACCCGGCATCCCGGCAGGCTCGGCAAGCCACTGGTTGATGGTGCGGCCTTGCAGCAGGCAGTGGTCGCCGTGCATGCACTGGCCGAACACCCGTTTGCGCTCCAGTGCGGCCACCAGTTGCGCTTGCAGGTCGAAGCTGGCAATCAGCGACGGTGTATCGATGCCCATTTCGTTGAGGCGATAGCCCTGCCGAACCCGCGCATAGAAGGCCTGCGCATCGTCGACAGGCATCAGCAGGCGCAGCGCGTCCAGCGCGCGGCGGGCATGGCCGCTGGCGGCATTGTCGATGGTCACATGCAGGCGGAAGTAATGAGCGTCGATGCCAAGTTCGGCCAGCTCATGGGTGGTAATCAGCAGGTGCAGCGGCGGTTGTTCGTAGCCCAGGTTGTAGCCGATCACCTCCGGCAAAAAGGCCTCGCCGTGCTCGCCGAGTGCCAGTTGCAAAGCGCCCTGCAGGTACCTGGCGGGCTCCAGCGGCATGGCCTGGGTGCAGCCGAGGCGGCCCAGCAGCCGCTGGTAGATCAGCACATGGTTGCAGCGGGGGTCGCCGTCGCCGAGTTCTTCGAGGAAGGTGCGGATCAACCCGTGCCAACGGGGGTCGCGCCAGTGACGCAAGGTGGCGTGCAGCCAGGCGCCATCGACCAGCTTGGTCGGCGCGACCTGTTGCACGAACCACAAGGCCTGGGCGCGAGTGGCGAAGTAGCGCCGGGGGGCGCCATCGGCGCGCTGGCGAAGATAAGCCGCGTGCTCGCCGGCCACCTTGGCTGCATGGGCGCTGGCCCACTGGGCAAGCGCCGCGGGCGTATCGGGCAGGTCGTCGGCCAGCGCCTCGGTACGGCGCAACTGCCAGGCAAGCCACTCACGGCCCCCTGGGTAGGGGCCTTGCAGCATGGCCTGGTAACGCGTTTGCGGGTCATCGACTGCCAATTGCGCCAATTGGCGAGTGCCTGCAGGGCTCATCACCGTCATACCGGGTGCCTCCACCGTGACTACAAACTGTGATTTCGCCAATCGGCAGGGATTCGATCGGGATAGCCAACGGGGGGACCAACGGTGGGTGTAGAAAAATTAAACCTTTGCCCGCCAGCGCCGCTCAACCGAATGCGACATCGAAGTCGCGTCCCTTTGAGGAGTGAAAGATGAGCAAGCCATTTTTCAAGATCGCCGGCGTTACCTTGTTGATGAGCATGGCCTCCTTCCACGTGATGGCCGCCAGCTCCAATGACTTCGTCGATGCCGCCACCGAGGCCGGGATCGCCGAGGTGGTGACCGGCAACCTGGCCATGGAGAAGTCCCAGGATGCCGAAATCAAGACATTCGCCCAGCAGATGGTCACCGACCACACCAAGGCCAACCAGAAGCTCGGTGACATCGCCCGCTCCCTGGACATCAGCGTGCCCGATGACGCGGCGCTGACCGACAAGGTCAAGAAGATGATCCTCGAATGGCGCGACGAGTCCTTCGACAAGTCCTATGTCAACAACCAGGTCGATGCCCACGAAAAAGCGGTGGAGCTGTTCACGAAGGAAGCGGCGTCTTCCGACAAGGCTGAACTCAAGGCCTTCGCCAGCGACGCCTTGCCGACCCTGCAGCACCATCTGGAGCAGGCCAAGGCCCTGCAGGCCAAGCACGGCAAGTAAACGCGTGCAGCCCGATCGCCGGCAAGCCGGCTCCCACACAGGGCGATGCTGCTTCTCCTGTGGGAGCCGGCTTGCCGGCGATTTGGCCGCGCAGCGGCCCCTCGGACAGAGAAACGCATGAACCTGATGTATGGTTACCGGATCGGCGCGCCGTCTACGTTGCCCCAAGCGCGCCCAGCTGATCATTAGGGAAATCACCATGCTGCGTATCTTCGAACGATGGCTCGACCCATTTCCGCCCGACGAAGCCCCACCGCCCCCGGCGGGCCTGGTGCGGTTCATGTGGGCCTGCACCCGCGGTGCACGCGGCTACATCCTGGCGCTGGCGCTGTTCAGTGCCGGTGTGTCGATGTACGAAGCCTGGCTGTTCTCCTTCCTCGGCCAGGTGGTCGACCTGCTCTCCACCTGGCAGTCGGGCGGCGCGGTAGGCGCTGAGGAAATGCGCGTGCTGTGGGGCATCGGCCTGGTGCTGCTGGCGAGTATCGTGCTGGTGGCATTGCGCACCCTCATGCAACACCAGGTGCTGGCGATCAACCTGCCACTGCGCCTGCGCTGGGACTTCCACCGCCTGATGCTGCGGCAAAGCCTGTCGTTCTTCTCCGACGAATTCTCCGGGCGGGTCACCACCAAGGTGATGCAGACCGCGCTGGCGGTGCGCGAGGTGCTGTTCACGCTGATCGAGATCGTGCCTGGCATCGGCGTGTACTTCATCGCCATCATCGCCCTGGCCGGTGGCTTTGCCCTGAAACTGATGCTGCCGTTCATAGCCTGGCTCGCCCTGTTCGGGCTGGCCATGCTGTACTTCGTGCCGCGCCTGGGCCGGGTCGGCCAGGAGCAGGCCCACGCCCGCTCCTCGATGACCGGCCGGGTCTCCGATGCCTACACCAACATCACCACCGTCAAGCTGTTCTCCCACTCCAAGCGCGAGGCGCATTTCGCCCGGGCGGCGATGGAAGACTTCAAGCAGACCGGCTTTCGCCAGATGCGCCTGGTCAGCCAGTTCGAAATCGTCAACCAGGCGCTGGTGGTCGGCCTGATCCTGGGCGCCGGCGGCTACGCCTTGTGGCTGTGGCACCAGGGCCAGGTCGGCACCGGCGCGGTGGCGGCGATCACCGCCATGGCCCTGCGCATCAATGGCATGTCGCACTGGATCATGTGGCAGATGACCTCGCTGTTCGAGAACATCGGCACGGTGCAGGACGGCATGGCCACCCTCACCCGCGGCCCCAAGGTGCAGGACGCGCCGGATGCCGGGGTGCTGGTGACTGCAGGCGGTGCGGTGACTTTCGACAACGTCAGCTTCAACTACAACGGCGAGCGCCAAGTGCTCGATGGCCTGAGCCTGCACATTCGCCCGGGTGAAAAGGTCGGCCTGGTGGGCCGTTCCGGTGCCGGCAAGTCCACCCTGATCAACCTGCTGCTGCGCTTCTACGACGTCGACAGCGGCACCATCAGCATCGACGGCCAGAACGTCGCCAAGGTGACCCAGGACAGCCTGCGCAGCGCCATCGGCATGGTCACCCAGGACACCTCGCTGCTGCACCGCTCGATCCGCGACAACATCGCCTACGGCCGCCCGGATGCCACCGATGCGCAAGTCCGCAGGGCCGCGTTCAATGCCCAGGCCGATGGCTTCATCCAGCAGCTCAGCGACCGCCAGGGCCACAGTGGCTACGACACCCTGGTCGGCGAGCGCGGCATCAAGCTGTCCGGCGGCCAGCGCCAGCGCATCGCCATTCCCCGGGTGATGCTCAAGAACGCGCCGATCCTGCTGCTGGACGAAGCTACCAGCGCGCTGGACTCGGAAGTGGAAGTGGCGATCCAGGAAAGCCTGGATGAAATGATGCAAGGCAAGACCGTGATCGCCATCGCCCACCGGCTGTCCACCATCGCGGCCATGGACCGGCTGATCGTGATGGACGAAGGGCGCATCATCGAGCAAGGCACGCACAGCGAGCTGCTGGCCCGAAATGGCACCTACGCGCGGCTCTGGCAGCACCAGAGCGGAGGCTTTCTGGGCGAGGACCAGGGGCTGGCCGAGGCGGTGGAGTGAGCGCTCGGCCACCGCAGGGGCAAAAGCCGACTACAGTAGCTGCAAAGCTGCGCGGGGGCAGAGCCAAGTGACGATCGATCCGCAATCCGTGCCAAACAGCACAGCCACGGCGCAGAACCTGCTGTTGCAGGCCTGCGCCCAAGGCAACCGCCTGGCATTCGAGACCCTGTACCACGCCACTTCTGCCCGCCTGTTCGGCATCTGCCTGCACTATTTGGGCAACCGCGCCGAGGCCGAGGAAGTGCTGCAGGAGGTGTACACCAATGCCTGGCTCAAGGCGGCCACGTTCAACCCGCAACTGGCCAGCGCCGTAACCTGGCTGGCCAGCATGGCCCGCCACAAGGCCATTGACCGGCGCCGTGTGCTGCACCCTTGCGAAACGCTCGATGCCGTGCACGAATGGCCGCAACAGGAAAGCGTCAGTGAAACCGTCGAGCGCGAGCGCCAGGGCAGCCAGCTGGACCGCTGCCTGGAGACGCTGGACGCCGACCAGCAACGCTACATCCGCGTGGCCTTCTTCGAAGGCTATTCGTACGCAGAACTGGCCCAGCGCCATGGCATCCCGCTGGGGACCATGAAAAGCTGGATTCGCCGCGGCTTGCTTCGACTTCGGGTGTGCCTGGGCCTATGAGCGACAACCAACAGCCGGATGACAATGACCCCGACCTGCTGATCGCCGAGTACGTGCTGGGCGTGCTGCCCCGCGAGCAACACCTGCAGCTGCAGGCCCGCGCCGCGCAGGACCCACGCCTGCAGGCCAGCATCGCCGCCTGGCAGCGGCACTTCGACAGCTGGCAGGCACAGATCGCCCCGGTCCAGGCCCCGCAGGGCACATGGCGCGCCATCGAGCGCCAATTGTTCCCCGCCGGCACCGCCAGCAAACCCCGCGGCGGCTGGAACGACATCCGCCTCTGGCGCTGGACCGCAGCGGCACTGTGCGCCGCCCTGCTGGTGGCCTCCCTGGCGCTGCTGCAAGCGCCTTCTGCACCGCCTTCGGCACCCGCCCTGCTCGCCCGGCTGCAACAGAACGACGGCAATACCCTGTTCGCCGCCACGGTACTGGCCGAGGGCCGCACCGTGCTGTTCGTGCCGACCCGCAGCCACGACTGGCAAGGCAAGAGTGCCCAGGCCTGGTTGATCGGCGCCGATGGCAAGCCGCATTCCCTGGGCCTGCTGCCAACCGATGATGCCGTCAGCCTCGACGTGCCGCCCGGGCTGGATGGCGCGCTCATCGACGGCGCCGTGCTGGCCGTGTCGCTGGAGCCGCCCAACGGCTCGCCCACCGGGCTGCCGACAGGACCGGTCGTCGCCCAGGGCAAGATATCGTCGCTGTGATGCATCCGTTTCGGCGCCTGACTCGTACATTGCACACCTTCATTCGAAGGCACGAACGATCGAGGAGTCGCATCATGCTTACCTTTGTTCAACGCATTGCCGCAACGTGCCTCGCAGCCCTCTGCCTTGCCGCATCACCGAGCTTTGCCGGCGATACCGTGATGGTCGGCGGGGCCGCCATGTACCCCAACAAGACCATCGTCGAGAACGCCGTCAACTCCAAGGACCACACCACCCTGGTGGCCGCCGTGAAGGCCGCGGGCCTGGTCGACACCCTCAACGGCAAAGGCCCGTTCACGGTCTTTGCGCCCACCAACGAAGCCTTCGCCAAACTGCCGGCAGGGGCGCTCGACAACCTGGTGAAACCGGAACACAAGGCCGACCTCACCAAGGTGCTGACCTATCACGTGGTGGCCGGTACCCACACCTCCAAGCAGTTGATGGCCGATGCCAAGATGCACGGTGGCAAGGCGATGCTCAAAACCGTCCAGGGCGAGCCGCTGACCGTCATGCTGCATGACGGCAAGCTGTGGGTGGTGGATGCCAATGGCGGCAAGGCCGCGATCACCATTGCCGACGTGATGCAGGCCAACGGCGTGATCCACGTGATCGACACGGTATTGATGCCCAAATAGAGCCCGGGCAGCTGGCGGGCACTGGCTGCCGTGTCCGTCAGGCCCCTGTCATGAAAAGACAGGCACCTGTCACCCGATGTGAAGCGCCCCGCTGCACCCGCGCCCTACAGTCTGTTCCAGCGTGATCCAACGCTCACAACAACAATGCAGACTGGAGAACACACCCATGGCCAAAGCCGTGCGCTTCTACGAAACCGGTGCCCCCGAAGTCCTTCGCTACGAAGATGTCGAGGTGGGTGAACCTGGCCCAGGCGAGGTCCTGCTTCGCCACGAGGCCGTGGGCCTGAACTACGCCGACACCTATTTTCGCAATGGCACCTACCCGATCCCCATGCCCAACGGCATCGGCGTCGAGGCGGCTGGCGTGGTGGTGGCCCTGGGCGCGGGCGTGAGCAACGTCGCAGTCGGTGACCGCGTCACCTACACAGGCTTCATCAACACCCTCGGCGCCTACAGCACCGAGCGCATCATCCCGGCCGCACCGCTGATCAAGCTGCCAGCCAACATCAGCTGCCAAACCGCCGCGGCCATGACCATGCGCGGCCTCACATCGTCCTACCTGCTGCGCCGCATCTACGCCTTCAAGCCGGGTGACAGCGTGCTGCTGCATGCCGCCGCCGGCGGTGTCGGGCTTATCGTGTCGCAGTGGGCCAAGCTGCTCGGCCTGAACGTGATCGGCACCGTGTCCACCGAGGCCAAGGCCGAGCTTGCCCGTGCCCATGGCTGCAGCCACATCATCAACTACAGCCGCGAGGACGTGGCCAGCCGCGTGCGCGAAATCACCGACGGCGTGGGCGTGAACGTGGTGTTCGACAGCGTCGGGCGCACCACCTTCATGGGCTCGCTCGACTCGCTCAAGCGCCGTGGCCTGATGGTTTGCGTGGGCACCGCCTCCGGCACCATCGAGCCGTTCGACCCGCAGATCCTGGCGATGAAGGGCTCGCTGATGCTGACCCGCCCGGCCCTGGCCGACTACATCGCCGACCCGGCCGAGAAAGCCGCCCTGGCCGGCGAGCTGTTCGACCATGTGGCCAGCGGGCGGATCAAGATCGAGATCAACCAGCAGTACGAACTCAAGGACGCCGTGCAAGCCCACCGCGACCTGGAGGCACGCAAGACCACCGGTTCATCGATCTTCTGCATCTAAGGGCGGGCCACATCATGCAAGTCGAACAACTGACCTGCACCATCGGTGCCGAGCTGGTGGGCCTGAACCTGGCCGACGCGATCCACGACGACGGCCTGTTCGCCGAGGTTCGCCAGCAGTTGCTCAAGCACCGCGTGCTGTTTCTGCGCAACCAGGACATCAGCCACGCCGAGCACGTGGCGTTCGCCCGGCGCTTCGGCGAGCTGGAGGACCACCCGGTGGTCGGCAGCCACCCCGAGCACCCGGGCCTGGTGCAGATCCACAAGTCGCCAGAAACGCCGGTAGACCGCTACGAGAACGCCTGGCACACCGACACCACCTGGCGCGAGAACCCCTCCATGGGCGCGGTGCTGCGCTGCCTCGAATGCCCGCCGGTGGGCGGCGACACCGTGTGGGCGAACATGGTGGTGGCCTACGAGCGCCTGCCGGCGGACGTCAAGGCCAAGATCGAAGGGCTGCGCGCGCGGCACAGCATCGAGGCCAGCTTTGGCGCCGCCATGCCCATCGACAAGCGCCTGGCGCTCAAGGCGCGCTACCCGGATGCCGAGCACCCGGTGGTGCGCACCCACCCGGAAACCGGCGAGAAGGTGCTGTTCGTCAACAGTTTCGCCACCCACTTCAGCAACTACCACACGCCTGAGCGGGTTCGCTTCGGGCAGGACTTCAACCCAGGGGCGTCCGAGCTGCTGCGTTACCTGATCAGCCAGGCGACGATCCCCGAGTATCAGGTGCGCTGGCGCTGGAAGCCCAACAGCATTGCCATCTGGGACAACCGCAGCACCCAGCATTACGCGGTCATGGACTACCCGCCCTGCCACCGCAAGATGAACCGCGCCGGTATCATTGGTGACAAGCCCTATTGATGGGGCTTGCCGTGAGGGTTGTGGCGAGCCCTATGGGCTAGCCGTGAGAGTTGTGGCGAGCATGAGATCGAGCGCCGCCCGCGCGGCGCATCGCGGATAAATCCGCTCCTACATTTGTTGCAACGTGCCTATGCCTGATAGGCCATGGTTGCCAGCCTTGTTTGTACGACGCAATTTCTCGGCGGGCACCAAGAGCGGACAACCATGGCCTGACAGACCGTGGCACGTTGCAACAAATGTAGGAGCGGATTTATCCGCGATGCGCCGCGCGGGCGGCGCGCGATCTCAATCCCCGCAAAACTCTTGAGGCGGCCCCTACCCAGAGCTACTCGATTTCGAACAACCCATTGCTCAACGGCCCCACACTCAACCGCTCACGCACATCATCATCGATCCGCGGATCATCCGGCTGGTACAGCTTCACCTGCCGGTAGGCGTTGATGCGGTTGATCTCCTCGCCCAGGTACTCCCACACCACCCGGGTACAGGCCGGGTTGCGCCGGTCGCCGCTGGAAACCCCGGTCTTGAGGCCGTTCAAGCGGGTGATGCGGCTCTTGAAGCTAGGGATGAGGATGGTCTGGCTCATCTCGTTGAGGGTCAGCGACTCGTAGTCGATCAGGAACATCCGGTCCTGCAGCTGGAAGGCGGCGCCCAAGTAGCGGCAGCGCACCTCGGCGTGCTGGTCGGTGGCGCTGGAGCGCTCCTGGCGTTCCTGGCGCTCGAACAGGAAGCGGCCGCGTTCTTCCCGCAGGTGCACCAGCGACACCAGGATGGTGCCGGGTACCGACATGCAGTTGGAATACTCGAAGTAGTAGCCACAGTAGCGCGACAGGTTGCCGGCGTGTTCGTGCAACGGCCGGAACAAGTCGCTGATCGGGTCGCTGGGCTGGTCGTTCACGCTCGACACCCGTGCCCCGATCAAACGGGAGAACTGCTCGGGCGGCAGGTTCAGCTCGTAATCCTCGACGCCGAAGAAATCGCCGATGCGCTTGAGGTTGAAAGCCGTCGGGCGGCTCTGCCCGCTGAGGTACTTGTTGAACTGCGCGCGGTTGATCGACAGCTGCCGGCAAACTTCGGAAATAGAGCGGTAGTGGCTGCAGGCCAATTTCAGATTGGTAGCGAAATGGTCGCTCATGGGCAAAATCCTGGTGACGCGAATGGCGCCATTCTAGCATCAAGTCGCATCAAGTCAGAGCAACCCGCGAAATTGTAACCACTCTTGTCATGGCCAACCATGCGCCCCAACGAATAGCGGTGCGCCTGCCGTCCGCTGGTCTTTCCATGCGAAGAATAAGAATCGAGGTCATTTTCCAATGCTCGAAGCACTCAACGATTTCCTCTCGGGGAAACTCCTCATCGTGCTGATCGTCGGTCTCGGCGGTTACTTCACCATCCGCTCGCGGTTCGTTCAGTTCCGCCATTTCGGCCACATGTTCGCCGTGTTCAAAGAGTCGCTGCGTGGCCAGGCAGGCCAGCTGAGCTCCTTCCAGGCCCTGATGCTGAGCCTTGCCGGCCGCGTGGGTGCCGGTAACATCGCCGGTGTCGGCATTGCCGTGACCCTGGGTGGCCCGGGTGCGGTGTTCTGGATGTGGGTCACGGCCCTGGTCGGCATGGCCAGCAGCTTCTTCGAATGCACCCTGGCCCAGGTCTACAAGCGCGCCGATGGCGATGGCCTGTACCGCGGCGGCCCGGCGTACTACATCCAGCACGGCCTCAAGCGCAAGAACATGGCGATCGTGTTCTCGATCCTGCTGCTGGTCACCTACGGCTTCGCCTTCATCGGCCTGCAGTCGTACACCGTGACCCACTCGCTGCAAAACGCCTTCGACTTCGACCCAAGCCACACCGGCATCGTGCTGGCAGTGCTGCTGGCCATCACCTTCCTCGGCGGCATCAAGCGCATCGCCGCAGTGTCGGACCTGCTGGTGCCGGTCAAGACCCTGGCCTACATCGGCGTGACCCTGTACGTGATCGGCACCCAGATCGACCACGTGCCGGCCATGCTCGAAACCATCTTCAAGAGCGCCTTCGGCCTCGACCCAGCATTCGGCGGCCTGCTCGGCAGCGCCATCGTCATGGGCGTGAAGCGCGGCGTGTTCGCCAACGAAGCCGGCCTTGGCAGCGCGCCCAACGTCGCCGCCGTTGCCGCCGTGAAGCACCCGGGTGCCCAGGGCGTGGTGCAGGCCTTCAGCGTGTTCCTCGACACCTTCGTGATCTGCACCTGCACCGCGCTGCTGATTTTGCTGTCGGGCTTCTATACCCCAGGCTTCGAAGGCGACGGCATCGTCCTGACCCAGAACTCGCTGGCCGCCGTGGTCGGTGACTGGGGCCGCCTGTTCGTCAGCGTGGCGCTGTCGCTGTTCGTGTTCACCTGCATCCTCTACAACTACTACCTGGGCGAAAACAGCCTGCAGTTCCTCAGCCGCAACCGCGTGGTGCTGATGGTATTCCGCGGCCTGGTACTGGCGCTGGTGGTATGGGGCTCGATGCAGGACCTGTCGACCGTGTTCGCCTTCGCCGACATCACCATGACCTGCCTGGCGTTCGTCAACCTGATCGCCCTGGCCATGCTGTTCAAGGTCGGCCTGCGGGTGATGCGCGACTACGACGACCAGCGCAAGGCAGGCGTCGCCCAGCCCGTGTTCGACTCGGCCAAGTTCACCGACCTGGACCTGGACCGCAATGCCTGGCCTGCCAATGCACAGGTTGAACCTGCCGCAGCCAACACCACCGGCCAAGCCCAGCCGCAACGCTGATATCCTGCCTTGCCCAGCCGCCCCGTCCGCGGGCGGCTGCTTCTCTTTCGCTCACCGCTACGGATGCTTTCCATGCGTGCAGTCAAGAATCTTCTCGTCCTCTACACCGGGGGCACCATCGGCATGCTCGGAACCGCCGAGGGCCTGGCGCCCGCCGGTGGTTTCGATGCGCGCATGCGCGAGCACCTGGCCCAGCTGAGCGATGCACCGAAAGTGCCGTGGACGCTGCAGGAGCTGAACCCGCTGCTGGACAGCGCCAACATGCAGCAGCACAACTGGCTGGCCATGCGCGATGCCATCGTCGCGGCGGTGGATGCCGGCCATGACGGCGTGCTGGTGCTGCACGGCACCGACAGCCTGGCGCACAGCGCGGCGGCCCTGTCGTTCCTGTTGCTGGGCCTGCCGGTGCCGGTGCTGCTGACCGGCTCGATGCTGCCGGCCGGCGCGCCGGGCAGCGATGCCTGGGGCAACCTGTGCGGCGCCCTCTGGCAGTTCGAGGCAGGCCTGGAAGAGGGCGTGCAACTGTACTTCCACGGCCAGCTGCTGCATGGCTGCCGCGCCTCGAAACTGCGCAGCGAAGCGTTCGACGCCTTCGCCGCGCTGCCGCGCCACCGGGAAGGCGAGCGCGCGAGCCAAGTGCCAGAGACACTGGGTTATCGCCAGCAGCGCCAGCCGGTCAACCTGGCGGTGATGCCGGTGTACCCAGGCTTGCAGGCAGCGCACCTGCGCGGCGTGCTCGACACCGGCGTGCAAGGTTTGCTGCTGGAGTGTTATGGCAGCGGCACCGGCCCCTCGGATGACCAGGCCTTGCTCGAGGTGCTGCGCGCGGCGCGTCAGCGCGGGGTGATGCTGGTTGCCATCAGCCAGTGCCCGGAAGGGTCGGTGGTGTTCGATACCTATGCGGCAGGCAATCGGCTGCGCCAGGCAGGGTTGGTCAGCGGCGGCGGCATGACCCGTGAGGCGGCCTTGGCCAAGCTGTTTGCATTGCTGGGCGCGGGGCTGGATGTGGAAACCGCAGAGCAGTGGTTTGCCCTGGATTTGTGTGGCGAACGCGCCTGACTGAAATGGCGGAAGGCAGCGGGAGTCGAACCTGCCCGGGAACGGCTGCCGTCCCCAACCGGGTTTGAAGCCCGGCCGCGCCACCGGGCGCGATTGCCTTCCTTGTACTCAGTGCCTGGCCTGCTGCTGGGCCAGTGCGCTGTCGGCACGGATGTAACGCTGATCGGCAACCCTGCGGGTCAGGCCGATGCGGTCGAAGTACTCGAGAATCTGCACACTGCGCTTGCGACCAATGCCCAACATATCGCGAAACGCCGCCACCTGCACTATCGGCGTTGCACTGGCCTGGGCCAGCAACAGCTCTGCCATGCGCTGTAGCGTCGATTCAGGGTAGAACAGGTCGCGCACCACCTGGTGCACCAGGCCCAGCCGCGCCAGCTTGCGCAGCAACAGGCGCACATCGGCTTCGGCGCATTGCGCTTGCGCCGCCAACGTCCTGACCCAGGGCGGATCGTACTGCCCCTCCAGCAAGCTTGGCTGCAGGCGCGCCCACAAGGCGTTGTCGGCCTCGCTCAACTGCACCTTGTGATCGGGCAGGTGCAGCCATGGTCCGCTGCTGGCGATCAGCGCTTCGCCAAGTAACTCATCGAGCAAGCTGACGAACGCCGGGCGCTCCAGTGGCAAGGCGGCAAAGCGGCGCAAGCGGTCACGGTCGGGGCCGAGCTGGTCGGGCTCCTGCTCGTGGAAACGCGCCAGATGCTCAAGCACCTGGCGCTTGAGCGCCTGCCACTGGCTGTGGGCAAACAGCAACTGGCCCTGCCGCGTGGCCACCACCAACACGCCCTCGGGCAGCTGCCAGGTGTCGCGCAGGCGATTGAACTGGCGCTCCAGGCGCTGCGGGTCGAGCCCGCCCGGCACGTTGGCAAGCAGTGCCGGCAGGGCCTGCTCCAGCTCTTGTGCATCGCGCAGCACCTGCAACTGGCGCAGGCGTTCTTCGCTGCGGCGCTGGCGGCTCGGGGCAAAGGGGTCGAGCACCCTGCCGCCACCCAGCGTGCGCTGGGCACGCTGGTCGCGCAGCACCAGGCGGTCGCCGTGCACCGCCTGCAGCGGCGCGTTGAGCAGCAACTGGGCGAACATGCGCTGGCCGGCGGCCAGGGTTTCGCCTTCGAGCAACGCCACCCGGGCCGTCACATCCTGGGTGCCGAGGTGCACGTGCACGGCGCTGAAATGTTCGAAGGCGCGCAGCTCGCTTGGCAACAGGTGCAGGTCGATATCCACGCGCACGCTGGGCGCATGCAGCCATTCGGGCACCAGCCAGTCGCCACGGTGCACCTGCTCCACCGCCAGGCGTTCGGCGGCGATGTTCAGCGCCACCCGCTGGCCGGCCTCGGCGACCAAAGCGGCCTGGTTTTGCGCATGCAGGCCACGCACCCGCACCGCCTTGCCGGCCTTGCCCAACAGCAAGGTATCGCCGGCACTCACGCGCCCGGCCAGGGCCGTGCCGGTTACCACCACGCCGGCACCGGTCACTGCAAAGGCGCGGTCTACCGCCAGGCGCAAGCCGCCGCGCGCGCTGCGCTGGCGAACCCGTGCCTCAGCCTCCAGCAAGGCCTGGCGCAATGCCTCGATGCCCTCCCCCGTGACACTCGACAACGCAAACTGCCGCGCCCCTGCATAGGGGCCTGGCGCCAGCAGCTCGGCCACTTGCGCCTGCACCTCGGCCAGGCGCGCCGGCGCTACCCGGTCGCACTTGCTGATGGCCACCAGCGCCTGGGGAATGCCCAGCAACTCGATGATCGCCAGGTGCTCGCGGGTCTGCGGCATCACCCCATCGTCGGCCGCCACCACCAGCAGCACCAGGTCGATGCCATGGGCACCGGCGAGCATGTTGTGGATAAAACGCTCATGGCCCGGCACATCGATGAAACCGGTCAGCGGCGCGCCTTCGCTGAGCGCGGCATAGCGGTAGCCGAGGTCGATGGTCATGCCGCGCTCACGTTCTTCCTGGCGCTGGTCGCCGGCCTGGCCGGTCAGGGCCTTGAGCAGTGCGGTCTTGCCGTGGTCGATATGGCCCGCGGTACCCACGATCACTGCACCGGCCCCAGTTGCAGGGCCGGCAGTTGCGCCAGCCACTGGGCTTCGTCGTCGAGCTGGCGCAGGTCGAGCCACAAGGCGTCGTCATCGATGCGCCCGAGCACCGGCACCGGCAAGCCGCGCAAGGCCCGCTCCAGCACGTGCAGGCTGCGCCCGCGCAGTTTCTTCGACACCTGCGGGCGCAGGCACAACGCCGCGCTCGGCAGGCGCGCCACCGGCTGGCTGCCGCTGCCGATCATGCCCAGCGCAGGCTCCACGCTGACTTGCCAGGGTTCGCCAAGGTGGGCCGCGAGCTCGGGGGCCAGGCGCTCGGCCTGGGCCTGGATCTCGGCCTGGCTGCGGGTCAGCAGGCGCAGGCTGGGCAGGCGCTCGGCCAGGCGGTCGGGGTTGCGGTACAGCGCCAGCACCGCCTCGAGTGCGGCGAGGGTGATCTTGTCGACGCGCAGAGCGCGCTTGAGCGGGTTCTTCTTGATCTTGGCGATCAGGTCCTTGCGCCCGACGATGATCCCGGCTTGCGGGCCGCCTAGCAGTTTGTCGCCGCTGAAGGTAACGATGTCGGCGCCGTCGGCCAGGGCTTGGCGCACCGTTGGTTCGGCGGGCAGGCCCCAGCGGGTCAGGTCGAGCAGGCTGCCGCTGCCGAGGTCTTCGAGCAGTGGCAGCTCATGCTGGTGGGCGATGCGCGCAAGCTCGGCGGTCGCCACCTGGGTGGTGAAGCCCTGGATGCTGTAGTTGCTGCAATGCACGCGCATCAGCAAGCCGGTGCGCGGGTTGATGGCCGCTTCATAGTCGCGGGCGTGGGTGCGGTTGGTGGTGCCGATCTCGTGCAGCTTCACGCCGGCGCGGGCCATGATGTCGGGGATGCGAAACGCCCCGCCGATCTCGATCAGCTCGCCGCGGGAGATGATGCCTTCCTTGCGCGCGCCGAGGCTGTTGAGCGCCAGCAGCACGGCGGCGGCGTTGTTGTTGACCACGGTGACGGCTTCGGCGCCGGTGAGCTCGCGGATCAGGCCTTCGATCAGGTCGTCACGGTCGCCGCGCTTGCCGGTGGCCAGGTCGAATTCCAGGTTGAGCGGGTAGCGCGCGGCGGTCTGCATGGCTTCGACGGCTTCCTCGGGCAGCAGGGCGCGGCCGAGGTTGGTGTGCAGCACGGTGCCGGTGAGGTTGAACACCCGGCGTACCTGGCTGCGTTGCTGGATGGCCAGGCGCTCGCCGGTGCGGCCCAGGAGGACTTCGGCGGCCAGTTCGGCGGCGCTGAGCTGGCCGCTGCGGGCCGGGTCGCGCAGGTCGTCGAGCAGTTGGCGCAGGGTGGCGAGCACGGCGTCGCGGCCGTGGCGGTCGATCAGCGGGAGGCAGGCCGGGTGGCGCAGCAGGGTGTCGATGGAGGGCAGGCGTGGGGTTTCGCTGGCGGGGGTTTGAGGCATGCAGTACTACCTTGGGCGGGGCCGTTGTCTGTTCTGGCCCTATCGCCGGCAAGCCGGCTCCCACGGGGATAGCACTGACCCTGTGGGAGCCGGCTTGCCGGCGATAGAGGCGACTCGGTGTTGCAGTGTAGACACTCAGCCACCACCGGGCGCGAGCATCAGGTTCGGTGCCAGGCGGTGGAAGCCCTCCTCGTCCAGGCGGATATCCAGGGCAAGGCTGGCCAGGTCATCGGCCAGTGGTTCGGCGGCGGCGTCGTTCTCCAAGTAGTTCTGTTTCAGGTAACTGTTGCACGCCGGGCAGCACTCGGCCCGCAACGGCGCCTTGCCCGGCGCATGGCGATCGTCCTCGAGGCTGGTGTAGCGCAAATCCTTGCTCGACTCGCAATACACGCACTTCACCCGCACCACATGCCATTCGCAGGCACACAGCGAACAGGCCAGATAGCGCAGGCCATTGTGCTTGCCCCGGTTGCGCACCACCCCGGCCATCGCCGGCGAGCCGCAGGCCGGGCACTGGGCCAGGCTGCCGGCGGGCTTGAGTTCGGTGGCCGGCAGCGCCAGCAGCCAGCTCGACCAGGCCGCTTGCAAGGCGGCGCCAATGAACGGCACCAGCGCCGCCGGAACCGCGTCGTACTGGCCAGCCAGCAAGGCGATGCCCCAACCCTTGCGCTGGCTGTCGTCACTTGCGCGCAGCATTTTCAGGGCTTCGCCGAGCGGGCCGTCGGGCTCATCGTCGAAGTGCCCGAGCAATGCCTGCAACCAGGCCAGCCACGCGCCTTCACGCACCAGGCTGTCAGCAGCCAGCGGCGGCAGCCCATGACTTATGCACAGGCGCTGGCGCTCCTCGGCTACCGGCAAGGCGCCAGGCGGGTTATCCACAAGCTGCTGCTGAACGTGGCACAAGCGCGCGACCAGTTTCAGGTAGCGCACCAAGGCGTTGCCCTCGGCCAGGTGCGCCAGGCGCTCGGCGCGCAGGGTGAACAGGTTGGCGGGTGGCAGGTGCAGAAACGGCGGCATCACTGCCGACGCTTCGATCTGCCCGGGTTCGAGTATCGTGCTCAAGCGCTCATCCTTCTTTACGTCCGTGATTGCTCGGCGTCTTGTCGCCGGTCACTTCGCGGTACCACAGTTCATGGTGTTTGCGCGCCCAGGCGCGGCTGACCCAGCCATGCAGCACGGCGCCGATCGAGCCCTTGATCCAGATGCCGGCGTAGATGTGCACGATGATGCTGAGGATCAGCACGAAGCCGGCCAGCGCATGGGCCAGTGCCGCCAAGCGGATCGAGCCGATGTCGAAGTAATGGCTGAAGTACTGGCGCCAGATCACCACGCCGCTGAGCAGCAACACCAGCATGCACACCAGCAGCGTCCAGAACAGCAGCTTCTGCCCGGCGTTGTACTTGCCGATGGGGGGCACGCCGTCTTCGCGGTTGACCATCACCCGGTCGATGCGGCGCAGCCACAGGCGGTCGTTGGCGGTGATGAAGTTGGCGCGCCAGAAGCGCAGCACCAGGCCGAGGAAGAACACGAACATCGCCACGCCCATGAACGGGTGCAGGATGCGCGTCCACGGCCCGCCGCCGAACAGGTGGCTGAGCCAGAACAGCGCCGGGTGGAACAGCGCCAGCCCGGACAGCCCGGCCATGAAGAACAGGATGGCGACGATCCAGTGGTTGGTCCGCTCGTTGGCGTTGTAGCGCAGGATGGGTTTGTTGTCGTTCATGGCCGCTGCTCCCCTTGCCCGCCGGGCCGGTTCGGGTCATAGACATGGACCGACGGGTCCACCTGGTGCACGCTGTCGTCCGCAGGCGTTGGGTGCTCGTCCTCTTCCACCCGCTGCGGGCCGACGCGCACATAGTGGAAGAACCCGGCCAGCACCGCCGCGCCCATGGCCAGCAGCGCCAGCGGCTTGGTGAAGCCCTTCCACAGGCCCACCAGCGGGCTGATCACCGGCTGGTCCGGCAGGCCGGCATACAGCCTGGGGGTGTCGGCATGGTGCAGCACATACATCACGTGGGTGCCGCCGACGCCGTCGGGGTCGTACAGCCCGGCATTGTCGTAACCGCGCGACTTGAGGTCGACGATGCGCTCGGCGGCATGCACCTTCATCTCGTCCTTGCTGCCGAACACGATCGCCCCGGTCGGGCAGGTTTTCACGCAGGCCGGCTCCAGGCCCACGGTCACACGGTCGGAACACAGGGTGCACTTGTACGCCTTGTGGTCCTTCTGCGAGATGCGCGGGATGTTGAACGGGCAGCCGGTGATGCAGTAGCCGCAGCCAATGCAGTGGTCCTGGTTGAAGTCGACGATGCCGTTGGCGTGCTTGATGATCGCCCCTGGGCTCGGGCAGGCCTTCAGGCAACCTGGGTCGGCGCAGTGCATGCAGCCGTCCTTGCGGATCAGCCACTCCAGGTTGCCGTCGTCGCGCTCGTGCTCGGTGAAGCGCATCAAGGTCCAGGTCTCGGCGGTGAGGTCCTGGGGGTTGTCGTAGGTGCCGTGGTTGTGGCCGACCTCGTCACGCAGCTCGTTCCACTCCGAACACGCCACCTGGCAGGCCTTGCAGCCGATGCACTTGGTGGTGTCGATCAGCTTGGCGACTTCCTGCTGCTGGCGTACCGAGGGCGGTACGGTGGTGGTGGCCGAGCGGGCGATGATGTCTTGGCTGGCCATCAGATTTTCTCCACTTTGACGAGGAACGACTTGGACTCCGGCGTCTGCGTGTTGCCATCACCGAGGAACGGCACCAGGGTGTTGGTCAGGTAGCCGTGCCGCGTCGCGCCGGTGAAGCCCCAGTGCAGCGGGATGCCGATCTGGTGCACGGTCTGGTTGTTGACCTGCAGCGGGCGAATCCGCTTGGTCACCACCGCCACCGCCTCGATATGCCCACGCTTGCTCGACACCCGCACCCGGTCGCCGGCCTTGATGCCTTTCTCGTTGGCCAGCACCTCGCCGATTTCGACGAACTGCTCGGGCTGGGCGATGGCGTTGAGGCGGCAGTGCTTGCTCCAGAAGTGGAAGTGCTCGGTCAGCCGGTAGGTGGTCGCCGCGTAGGGGAACTCGTCGTGCGTGCCGAGGGTGTCCCACACCGAATCGAAGATCCGCCCGGCCGGGTTGCTGGTGGCCTTCTTGTTCTGCGGGTGCAGCGGGTTGATGCCGATGGGCGTCTCGAACGGCTCGTAGTGCTCGGGGAACGGGCCTTCGGCCATCTTGTCGATGGCAAAGAACCGCGCCACGCCCTCGGGGTTCATGATGAACGGGTTCATCCCCGCGTCCGGCGGCGAGTCGACCTTGAAGTCGGGCACGTCGGTGCCGGTCCAGGTTTTGCCGTTCCACCACACCAGGCGCTTTTTCTCCGGGTCCCATGGCTTGCCTTGCGTGTCGCTGGAGGCGCGGTTGTAGAGGATGCGCCGGTTGGCCGGCCAGGCCCAGGCCCAGTTCTGCACCTGGTGCATGCCGAACGGGTCGCTGTTGTCACGGCGCGCCATCTGGTTGCCCTGCTCGGTCCAGCAGCCGGCGAAGATCCAGCAGCCAGAAGCCGTGCTGCCGTCGTCCTTGAGCTGGGCGAAGCCCGACAGCTGCTGCCCGCTCTTGAGCACCACACCGGTGGCGTCGCTGAGGTCGGACACGGCCCAGCCGTTCATTTCCTTGGCCAGCTCTTCGGGTGAAGGCTCATCGGGGATCTTGTACGGCCAGCTGATGTTCATCAGCGGGTCCGGGTAGGCCCCGCCCTCGGCCTGGTAGCGCTGGCGCAGGCGCAGGAACAGCTCGCTCATGATCTGCACGTCGGTGCGGGTTTCGCCCGGGCCGTCGGCGCCTTTCCAGTGCCATTGCAGCCAGCGGCTGCTGTTGACCAGCGAGCCATCCTCCTCGGCGAAACAGGTGGTGGGCAGGCGGATCACCTCGGTCTGGATGTTGGCCGTGTCGACATCGTTGAACGGCCCGGCGTTGCGCCAGAACTCGGAGGTTTCGGTGGCCAGCGGGTCCATGATCACCAGCCACTTCAACTTGCCAAGCGCGGCCGTGACGCGGTTCTTGTCCGGCAGCGCGGCGATCGGGTTGAAGCCTTGGCACATGTAGCCGTTGACCTTGCCCTGGCTCATCATCTCGAACATGCGCAGCACGTCGTAGGCCGGCACGTCGAGTTTCGGCAGCCAGTCGTAGCCCCAGTTGTTTTGCGCCGTGGCATTGGCGCCGTACCAGGCCTTCATCAGGCTGACGTGGAACTTGCCGTAGTTCTGCCAGTACGACAGTTGCCCCGGGCGCAGCGGTTTGGAGGCGCGCTTGTCGATGTAGGTGGCGTAGTCCTGCTCGGCGTCGCCGGCCAGGGTCAGGTAACCCGGCAGCGAATTCGACAGCAGGCCCAGATCGGTCAGGCCCTGGATGTTGGAGTGCCCGCGCAGAGCGTTGACGCCACCGCCCGGCATGCCGACGTTGCCCAGCAGCAGCTGCACCATCGCCGCACTGCGGATGATCTGCGCGCCGATCGAGTGCTGCGTCCAACCCAGGGCGTAGAGAATCGTCATGGTCTTGCCCGGTGCCGAGCAGGTGGCGATCTCTTCCCAGATCTTGAGCATGGCGTCCTGCGGCATGCCGCAGGTCATGCTGGCGATTTCCGGGGTGTAGCGGCTGTAGTGCTGCTTCATCAGCTGGTACACGCAGCGCGGGTGCTGCAGGCTCGGGTCGACCTTGGCGAAACCGTCCTCGCCCAGCTCGTAGCCCCAGCCCGACTTGTCGGCATACACGCGCTTGGCCTCGTCGTAGCCGCTGAACAGCCCGTCCTCGAAGCCATAGTTCTCTTTGACGATGAACGACACGTCGGTGTAGTTGCGCACGTATTCGTGCTGGATCTTGTCGTTGCTCAGCAGGTAATTGATCAGCCCGCCCATGAAGGCGATGTCGGTACCGGTACGGATCGGCGCGTAGTAGTCCGCCACCGAAGCGGTACGGGTAAACCGCGGGTCGACCACGATCAGCCGCGCCTTGTTGTGCGCCTTGGCCTCGGTCACCCACTTGAAGCCGCACGGATGCGCTTCTGCTGCGTTGCCACCCATCACCAGGACCAGATTCGCGTTGGCGATATCGGACCAGTGGTTGGTCATGGCGCCACGGCCGTACGTCGGGGCAAGACTTGCCACCGTCGGGCCGTGTCAGACACGCGCCTGGTTATCGAACCCCAGCATGCCGGTTGCGCGGATGACCTTGTGGGTCAGGTAGCCGGCTTCGCTGGAGGCAGCGGAGGCGGCGAGAAAACCGGTGGTGAGCCAACGGTTGACCGTCTGGCCCTGGGCATTCTTCTCGATGAAATTGGCGTCGCGGTCCTGCTTCATCAGGTCGGCGATGCGGTCGAGCGCTTCGTCCCATTCGACCCGCACCCACTCCTTGCTGCCTGGCTTGCGCACCTCGGGGTACTGCAGGCGGCTGGCGCTGTGGATGAAGTCGAGCAGGCCGGCGCCTTTGGGGCACAGAGTGCCGCGGTTGACCGGGTGGTCGGCGTCGCCTTCGATGTGGATGATGTTCTGTTTGACGTTCTTGCCCGCATCGCCCTGACTGTACAGGATCAGGCCGCAGCCGACCGAACAGTAGGGGCAGGTGTTGCGGGTTTCTTTCGTATGCGCCAGCTTGAAGTGACGCACCTGCTCGGCAAACGCAGGCGTCGGGGCCATGCCCAACGCTGCCAGGCTCGAGCCTCCAAGGCCGACGGCGGCGACCTTGAAGAACTGCCGACGGTTGAGGTCCATCGTGCACTCCTGATCAGGTGGTGGACGCACGGAACATGGCCGGCGCCTCTTGGTAGTCACGGGGGGCGGTTTTGACGGCCGCCAATAGATAAGACTAGTCAAGAATCGAGAAGGTGCGATGACATGGGTCAGCAGTTATGGCCCTTTCGCGGGGCAAGCCCGCTCCCACGAGTTCAGCGCAGGCATGAAGGTTGCGCTGCACCTGTGAGAGCGGGCTTGCCCCGCGAAGAGGCCAGCAGTGAAAACGAACCCTCACGCCACCGCTGAAATGGCCACGAAATGCCCCGGTGCAACCTCCCGATACTGCATGGCCGCCGCCTGGTGCCCGATGTCATGTATGCGGCTGGGCACCGCCTCGCTCATCAGGTTGAACGGTTTTCTCTGCACATTCAGATCCGCCGAGGGCACTGCACTGAGCAACCGCTGCGTATACGCATGCCCCGGGTTCTCGAACACGCTACGCCGTGGGCCGATCTCGACGATCCGCCCGTGGTACATCACCCCCACCCGATGGCTGACCCGCTCGACCACCGCCATGTCGTGCGAGATGAACAAGAACGCGATCCCCCGCTCCCGCTGCAGGTCCTGCAGCAGGTTGATGACCTGGGCCTGGATCGACACATCCAGCGCCGACACCGCCTCATCGGCAATGATCAGCTTGGGCGACAGGGCCAGGGCGCGGGCGATGCAGATCCGTTGCCGTTGGCCGCCGGAGAACTCGTGGGGGTAGCGTTGCGCGTGCTCGGCGCCAAGCCCTACCCGTTCGAGCAACTCGCCAACCTGCCGGCGCGCAGCCTCACCCTGCGCAAGCCCATGCACCAGCAGCGGCTCCATCAGGCTCTGCTCGATGGTCAGGCGCGGGTTGAGCGAGGCATACGGATCCTGGAACACCATCTGGATATCACGCCGCAGTGCCTTCTGCTCGGCCCTGCCCAAGGCACCGACATTCCTGCCCTGGAACAGGATGTTGCCGCCCTGGATCGGCATCAGGCCGGCCACGGCCCTGGCGCTGGTGGACTTGCCGCAGCCCGACTCGCCCACCAGCGCCAGGGTCTCGCCTGGGTAGATCTGGAAGTCGATCGACTCCACCGCGTGCACGCGCCGCTGCACCTTGCCAAGGATGCCGCCACGCAGGTCATAACGGATCGACAGCGACTCGACGCTGAGGATCGGCGCACCCTGGTAATCCGGCGCCCGCGCCGCCTCCTGCTGCCCCTGCGCCAGCGGCTCGTCGACCAGGGCGAACTTGGCCGGCAGGTCGCTACCACGCATCGAGCCGATTTTCGGCACCGCTGCCAACAGCGCCTGGGTGTAGGGCTGGCGCGGGTGCAGCAGCACGTCCTTGGCCGTACCGTGCTCGACGGTCTCTCCGCGCTTCATGACCATCACCTCGTCGGCCACTTCCGCGACCACGCCCATGTCATGGGTGATGAAGATGACGCCCATGCGCAGGCTGTCCTGCAGCTCCTTGATGATGCGCAGGATCTGCGCTTGCACGGTGACGTCCAGCGCGGTGGTCGGCTCGTCGGCGATCAGCAAGGTCGGCTCGCACACCAGCGACATGGCAATCATGATCCGCTGGCGCATGCCGCCGGACAGTTCATGAGGGAAGCGCCCCATCACCTGCCGTGCATCGGGAATGCGCACCAGGTCGAGCATGCGCAGGGCCTGGGCCTCGGCACTGGTGCGGTTGCAGCGCTTGTGCAGGGTGATCGCCTCGACCAGCTGGGCGCCGACCTTGAACACCGGGTTCAGCGAGGTCATCGGCTCCTGGAAGATCATCGACATCGCCGAGCCACGCAGCCGGCGCAGCAGCGCTTCGGGCGCTGCCACCAGGTCGATCAGCGCACCGTCGCCGGTACGCAGGTGCATCGAGCCGGACACCACCCGCCCACCGGCACGCCCGATCAGGCCCATCATGGCCATCGAGGTCACCGATTTGCCAGAGCCTGACTCACCGACGATGGCCAGCGTCTGGCCACGGCCGACTTCGAAGGACACGTCACGTACCACTGGGGCCTCGCCATCACTGCCGAAAGCCACGCTCAAGTTCTCGACCCGAGCGACCAGGTTCTCGTTCATCAGAGTGACCCCCTTCAATCCACTATCCGCGCCACGGCGGCATCCAGCGCGGCCCGGGCACCGGCGACCTTGCCCTGGCTGGCAGCCACCCACAGGCGGTCTTGCACCAGCTCGTCCTGGGCAACCGCCAGCAGGCGGCGCACCTCGGCGGGCCCGACGCCACCGATGGAGATACGGGTTTCCACGAACGTACGCGGGTTGAGGGCGTCACGCACCTGCGCGTCGCTATAGCCCAGGGTCGAGCCGATGGTCTCCACGGCGGCCTGGTCCAGCGCCGCACCGGTGACCTGTTGTGGCATCACCCCCGAGGCCAGGCTGTTGCGCACCAGCCGAGCGACCACATGATGCACCTGGCGGAAGCTGATGCCACGCTCGCGCACGATGACATCGGCCAGGTTGCTGGCGGTGCACCAGCTGCCCGACAGCAGTTCGCTCATGCGCGCCTCATGCACCTTGAGGGTCTCGACGATGCCGGTGAACAAATCGAGCATGCCCTCGGTGACTTCCAGCGCCCGCTGGATCAAGGGCAGGTCGCGCATGGCCTGATCGCCCGTGCCTTCGGCGCGGAAGGTGGCCAGCGCCGTGCTCAGCCAGGTGACCGACTCGCCCGCGGCCTTCTTGATGGTCTCCAGGCCCGAGGGGTTCTTCTTCTGCGGGAAGATGCTGCTGGTGCCGCAATAGCTGTCATCGCTCTCGACCGTGGCGAACTCGACGCTGGACCAGATGTGCAGGTCGGTGGCCAGGTCGTTGAGGTCGGCCATGATGAACGACAGCGCACCGATCGCCTCAGCCGCGTACCACGCCTCGCGGCCCAGCTTGGAGTTTTCCACCAGGCTGTCGAAGCCCAGCAGCTCGGTGGTGCGCTTGCGGTCCAGCGGCCAGGAGGTCCCGGCCAGCCCTACCGCGCCCAGCGGGTTGCGGTTGACCCGGGCATAGGCCTGGGCCAGGCGGCTGAAGCTGTCGTGCAGGCGGGTGCTGAAACTCAGCAGGTAATGGCCGAACACCCACGGCTGGGCATGCTGCATGTGGGTGTAGCCCGGCATGATGGTGTCGGCATGGCGCGCGGCCTGCTCGATCAGCGCTTGCTGGAAGCCATTGATACGCGCCAGCACCGCCAGGATGCGCTTGCGGTCGTACAGCCGGCGCACCGTGGCGCCCTGGTCGATGCGGCTGCGCCCGGTGTGCATCTGGCCGGCGTTGTCTTCGCCGATGCGGGCGAACAGGTAGGATTCGACCTGCAGCAGGAAGCTGCCCTTTCTGACGTCGAACGGGAAGTCGGAGGTGGCCAGCGCGCGGATCTTGCGCAGTTCGGAGAGGATGGCCTGGCCGACGGGGCGGGCGAGGATCTGCTGCTCGACGAGCATCACCGTGTGCGCCAGGTCGACCTCGATGAACTCGTGGAACTGCCGGATCTCGGTATCCAGGGCCGGGATGTCATGGTATTTCACCATCCGCTCGGCAGCCGGTGCACTCAGGCGGGCATCGGTGAGCAAGGTTTCGTGTGCGTGTGCTTTGGACATGGTCGTTTCACCGTTCAATTCAGTTGTGCATGCTGGAAATCGATGGTCCCTTCGTAATCCACGACGAGGCCTTTCAAACCTTTGCGAAGCCCGATGATCTGCTCCTGGTCGAACAGCGGCAGGCTGTTGGGGTCCTGCTCCCAGAGGATTTGCTGGATCTGCCCGTAGTAGGCCATGCGCTTGTGCTCATCCAGTTCACGGGCGGCCCGTTGCAGCAGGTTGTCCACCTCGGGGTTGCTGTAGCCGGTCAGGTTCTGCGGATCGCCCGTCACCAGCTTGCGGCGCAGGCGGATGTCCGCGTCGGAGATGCCGGTGCCGAGCAGCCACATGTCGGCATCGTTGGACCCCTTGCCCGTGCCCTTGCCCGGTTCGGGGCGGTACAGGCTCTTCTGGTACGTGGCCCACTCCCAGACCTTGAACTCGGTCTTAAGGCCCACCGCGTTGAGGTAGCCCTGGACCACTTCGGCCACCTGGCGGTCCTTGGTATAGCGCCCGGCCGGGGTCCACATCACCACGGTGCCGGGGAAACCACCGGGGTAGACTTGCTCGATCAAGCGTCGCGCAGCCGCCGGGTCGTATTTCACCGGGGCGAAGGTGCGACGCGCCTGGGTACCTGCCGGGAAGGGGCTGACCGGCACCTTGCCGTAGCCCAGCAGCACCTTGTTGACCAGGGCATCGCGGTCGATCGCCATGTTCACTGCCTGGCGCATGCGCACGTCATCGAACGGTGGCCGGGTGAGGTTGAGTTCGAAGAACACCTGGAAGGTGCTGGGCACCCGCAACAGGTCCGACTTGTTCAGGGCCTTGAGTTCGATGGCGGCTTCCGGGGACAGGTCGGCGGCCACATCGGCATTGCGCGTGCGCAGCTCGATGACCCGCGAGGAGTCCTCCCGCACGGGGCGGAAGACGATCTTTTGCGGCTTGCCGGCGACACCGAAGTAGCTGGGATTGCTGTCGATCACGGTGTGGTCGTTGGGCAGCCAGCGCACGAACTTGTAAGGCCCGGTGCCCACCGGATGGTGCCCGTAGGCCCGCCCGTACTTGGCCACCGCCGCCGGGCTGCTGATGGACGAGGATGGCTTGGCCAGCAGCTCGAGCAGGGTCGGCGAAGGGTTGGCGGTGGTGATGCGCAACTGGTCGGGCGCCAGCACCTCGACCGAGACGATGTCGGTGTAGTAGGAGCGGTGTGGCGAGCCCAGCTTGGCATCGCGTATGCGGTCCAGGTTGAACTTCACCGCCTGGGCGTCGAAGTCGGTGCCGTCGTGAAACTTCACGCCCTTGCGCAGGGCGAAGGTCCATTGCCGACCATCATCGGAGCGGACCCAGGACAGCGCCAGGTCGGGGACGACCTGCTCGCGGTCCTGCCCTTGCCAGTTCACCAGGCGGTTGAACAGGTGGTCCAGCACGTTGTACGACGGCACGCTGCGCGATACCGCGGGGTCGAGTGTGTCGATGTCTGAGCCTTGGACGAAGGTCAGCGTCTGCAAGCCCTGCGCGCTGACCGCGGCTGGGCCGAGTGCCGAGCATCCGAGGGCGCCCAGCAGCAAACCACGGATGAGCGTTGCCTTGAAGCCTGTACGCTCCATGATCTTTTCTCGCTTGATAAGGTTTGTCGGCATCCGGCGCGGCCAGGCCACGCCGGAGTGTCAGGCTTTGCGCGATTTCGGGTCGATGAAGTCGCGTAGCGCATCGCCTACGATGTTGAAGCTCAGGATGGTCAGCACCAGCGCGCATCCCGGGGCGATCAGCACATAGGGGTGGGTGGTCAGCAACGGCCGCGACTCGGCGATCATCGCGCCCCACTCCGGTATGGGCGGGGGTGGCCCAAGCCCGAGGAAGCTCAACCCCGAACCGATCAGGATGGCCTCTGCGAGCGACACCGTGGCCTGAATGATCACCAGCGAGCCGATGTTGGGCAGGATATGCACCCGCAGCAATCGCACATCGCTCACCCCGATGGACTTCGACGCCAGCACGAACTCGCGCTTGGCCAGGGCCATCACCGGCCCGGCGAAGAACCGCACGTAGATGGGAATGCTGGAAATGGCGATGGCCAACGTCAGGCTGAGGATGCTGTTGCCGGCCACGGTGATTACCAGGATTGCCACCAGGGTGCGGGGGAAGGCGATCATCGAGTCCATGACCCGCATGACCAGCCCGGAGATCGGCCCGTTGTAGTAACCGCAGCCCGCCCCCACTGCAACGCCCACCAGCATGGCGATGCCGACGCTGGCCACCGCGACGATCAGGGTGATGCGTGCGCCCCACAGCACACGCCCGAGCAGGTCGCGCCCCAACTGGTCGGTGCCTAGCCAGAATTCGGAGCCGGGCGTGACCAGCGATTGCGACAAGTTGATCCGGGTGACGGCATCCCAGTCGAAGAACAGGGGGGCGAAGATGGCTGCGGTCACCATCATCACGATCACCGCGGTCGCCGCGAGGGCGAACCAGCGCTTTCGGGCGATGAGAAAGCCGATGAAGTTCATGCGCCGCAGTGTCCGAGGCAAGGGGCGGGCCTCAGTTGTAGGTGATGCGAGGGTCGAGGAAGCCATATGCAAGATCCACAATGAGGTTGACGACAACGACCAAGGCGGCGAAGACCAATACGGTTCCTTGAACCACATAGATATCACGGGCCATGATTGCATCTATCAGGAAGCGTCCCATGCCGGGCCAGGCAAATACGGTTTCAACAATTACCGCGCCGCCGAGCAAGCGTCCGAAGTCCATGCCAAATACCGTGACCAATGGAATGGCGGCATTGGAAAGTGCATGTTTGAGAACAACTTTATAATTAGGCACGCCTTTGGCGTAGGCCGTCCTTATATAGTCTTCCTTCAATACATCCATCAGGGTTGAGCGGGCCAACCTGGAAAACGTTGCGACATAGGGCAAGCCGAGCGTCACCGCGGGCAGTATCAGGTGCTGCAAGCCACCACGGCCGGTAGGCGGCAGCCATCCCAGGCTGGCGGAGAACACCGACATCAGGACCAGGCCGAGCAGGAACCCCGGCATCGAGATGCCCACTACCGCCAGCGTCGTCAATGTGCTGTCGAGCACGCCTCGCGGGCGCAATGCCGCAATGATGCCCAGCGGGACGCCAATGATGACTGCCAGCAGCATCCCTGCTGCGGTCAGCTCCAGCGTTGCTGGCAATGTCCTGGCGATACCTTCGAGGACCGGGGTGAAGGTCTGGAAGGATTCGCCCAGATCACCGCTGGCGACGTTCTTCACGTAGATCAGGTATTGGTTCAGCAGGGGCTTGTCCAACCCGTAGTTCTGCCTTATCTGCTCGACGTCCGCATCCGTTGCATCTGGCCCCGCGGCCAATCTGGCCGGGTCGCCCGGAATGAAATGCAAGACCAGAAAGACCACGATCGATACACCCAACAACATGGGCAGCAGGAGCAATAGCCTGCGAATTGCATAATTAAGCACGATCAGCCCCTATTGTTTTAATTAACGGCAATCATCTGCAAGTATTGGCAAGCTGTTAACCTGCAAACACCTGAGCAAATAATCGCACGTCACCAAAACAGCGCAATACGCCAGCGGGTTGGACGCACATAATGAAATGTTATGCTGACCTGCCGCCGCCACTGCTCCCTGCCGAGACCGTACATGAAACTCAACCCGCGCCAGTTGGAAGCCTTTCGCACCGTCATGCTCACCGGCAGCATGACCATCGCCGCCGAGACCTTGCGGGTTTCCCAACCCGCCATCAGCCGGCTGATTCGCGACCTGGAAGTCGCGCTCTCGCTGCGGTTGTTCCGCCGCGAAGGCAATCGCTTGATCCCCAGCACCGAGGCGCAATTTCTGTATGCCGAGGTGGACAAGTTCTATCAGGGTATCGAGCGTATCGAGCGCGTTGCCGAAGACCTGATGACCCTGCGCACCGGCACCCTGCGCATCGGCTCGATGAGTGCGCTGGGCCTGACCGTGGTGGCCGAAGGGGTGCGCCGTTTCGTGCAAGAGCGCCCGGGTGTACGGACCTCCCTGGATGTGCGCAACTCGATGAGCGTCCTCGAACTGACTTCGGCCAATCAGCTCGATATCGGCTTCGTGCAGGTGCCGGCCGGCGAATACCCTGGCCTGCAACTGGTGCAGATGCCCAAGGTGGACGCGGTGTGCGTGATGCGCAGCGATGATGCGCTTGCCGAAAAGCAGGTCGTCAGCCTCGAAGACCTGCAAGGCCAGCGCCTGATCTCGCTGAACCCCAACAATCCCCTGCAGCGGCGCCTCGATGCTGCGCTGGAAGCACTCAAGGTCGTGGGCTTGAGCTCGGTAGACACCACCTCGGCACATTTTGCCTGCAACATGGTTTCCGGCGGCTTCGGCATGACGGTGTGCGACCCGTTCACCGCGTCGTATTCCAAGTACCCAGGGATTACCTATCGCAAGCTTGAGCAGTCCATTCCTTTCGAAGTGTCGATGGTTTTCCCCGGGCATCAGCAGCGCTCGAAGCTGGCGTGGGACTTCATGGGAATCATGGAGAAGATCTTCAAAGCGCCCGTGTAACGACCAGCGCCATTGAACTGCCTGGGCCAGAGTGGCAACACGCTTACCGGACATCGGTCTCGGAAATGGCCTACATCCGCAAGCGACAACTGCCTGCTAGGTTGCCCGGCCGAACAGTCCTCAGGGGTAACGCTCGCATGCCTTCGAACCATGGCCGTTTCAGTCTTTTCATGTGCGCTGCGCTTTTCGCAGCAACCTCACTGGCAGACGCCCCCTCCCCCATCACCGCCGAAGCCGCCCGCAACATGGCCGCCGCGGCCGAACACGCGGCCCGCGCCCAGGGTCATGCCATCGTCATCAGCATCGTCGACAACCATGGCAACCTGAAACACTTCCACCGCATGGACGGCACCAGCAGCGGCAGCATCCAGGTTGCGCAGCTCAAGGCGTCGACGTCTGCCCGCTTCCCCTTGTCCTCACGCGCGCTCGGCGAACGCAGCGCCGCATTGCCAGCCAACCCCTACGCCTCCTTGCCGGGTTTCACGCTGCTCGGCGGCGGTTTGCCGATCATGGATGCCAACGGCCAGCACATCGGCGGCATCGGCATCAGCGGTACAACCCCGGAACTGGACGCGCAGTTCGCCCAGGCGGCGCTGGATGCCGACGCCTGAGCAAGCGGGCAATCAGGCGGCGCCCAGCGGCAGGTCGCGGGCGATGTTGAGCGCGGCACTGCTTTGCGCCACCGGCATGATTTCGATGGTGTTGATGTTCACGTGCGCAGGTTGCTCGGCGATCCAGGCGACTGTGGCGGCGATGTCCTCTGGCAGGATGGCTTCCACATCGCGGTACAACGCCTCCACGGCGTTGAGGTCGCCGTTCAGGCGCACCACCGAGAAATCGGTGCCCGAGCACAGGCCCGGCTCGATGTTGCTCACCCGCACCCGCGTGCCTGCCAGGTCGGCGCGCAGGTTGAGGCTGAACTGGCGCACGAACGCCTTGCTGGCGCCGTAGACGTTGCCGCCCGGGTACGGGTAGGTGCCGGCAATCGAGCCAATGTTGATGATCATCCCGCGGTCGGCTTCCACCATCTGCGGCAGGATCTTGTGGGTCACCATGGCCAGGCCGGTGATGTTGGTGTCGATCATCCGCTGCCAGTTCTCGGCGCTGGACACCTGGGCGCGCTCGACGCCCAGCGCCAGCCCGGCATTGTTCACCAGCAGGTCGATCTGCAGCGAGGCGTCGCGAATCTGCTCCACCGCCGCTTCCAGCGATGCAGCATCGGTCACATCCAGCGCCAGCGGGATGAAGTTGACGCCCAACTCGCGCTCCAGTGCCTGCAGCTTGTCCATGCGCCGGGCGCCGCCGATCACGCGGTAGCCCTTGCTGACCAGGGTGCGGCAGATGGCCCGGCCAAAGCCCGAGGAGGCGCCGGTTACGAATGCGGTTTTCATCAGGTTGTCTCCTTTCCAGAAATGTCAGGCCAGGTACTTCACGCCCAGGCTGGTGAACAGGCACAGCATCGAGAACACCAGCGCCTTGCGGACCACTTCGTTGCCTTTGCGCAAGGCCAGAGCGCTGCCCATGTGGTTGCCGAGGATGTTGCAGGCCACCAGCGGCAAGGCCAGCAGGTAGACGACTTTGCCCGCCATGATGAAGGCCACCAGGGCGCCGATGTTCGAAGCGAAGTTGAAGGTCTTGGAGTTGGCCGAGCTGGACACCAGGTCCATGCGCAGCAGGTAGTGGAAGGCGATGATGAACATGCTGCCGGTGCCGGGGCCGAAGAAGCCGTCATAGAAGCCAATGGCCAGGCAAGTCAGCGGCACCACGGTGTAGAGCACCCGCGGCGACAGCTCGCGCTCCTGCACCGGGCGGTCCTTGGGGGTGAGAAAGATCAGGATGCCGAACGGGATCAGCGCCAGGATGATCTTGCCCACGGTTTCCTGGGAGATCGACACGATCAGGTGCGCGCCAAGGTAGGCACCGAGCAGCGAGAACGGAACGCCGACCAGGGCAACCTTCCACACCATCTTGCTGTTGGCCAGGAAATTGCGGATGGCCGCCAGCGTGCCCAGGGTGCTGACCAGTTTTTCCTGGCCCAGGGCGACCTGGGGCGGCATGCCCACCAGCAGGAAACCCGGTACCAGAAACAGCCCGCCGCCCCCGGCGATGCTGTCGACGAAGCCAGCGATGAAGGCGATGGTGCCCAGCAGCAGAATCGCCAGCAGCCAATGTTCCGCCCAGAAGGCGCCTAACAGTTCCATAGCAGTCGTTCCTTGAGTGTGGCGATGGCTCAGGAGAGCACTTCGTAGAGGTGATCGGCGCGGGCGAAGTGCACCCGGTTCAGGTCGTTGACCGCGAACAGGCGCAGCAGCCAGCGGTCGGCACCATCGTTCTGGGGTTCGAAACCATCGCGGGCATGCAGCACGCGCTGGTTCTTGAAGATCATGAAGTCGCCCGGCAGCAACAGGTGTGGCTCATCGAAACGGCGGGTTTCCAGCAGGCTGCGCAGGCTGGCCAGGGCTTGCTCGGCGCGCAGGTTCAGGCCGTGGGTGTTTTCGCTGTCGAAACGGCACAGCCACTCGCCGGCATGGCCGCGCACCAGTACCGGCAGTTCGGCGGTGCAGCGGCGGTTGCCGGTGAATGAGTCCGGGCGGCGGATTTCGAACTGCGCCAGGCTCAGTTCGCGCACGGTGGCCAGGGGCAGCGCCGCCACCACGGCATCGAGGTTGACCAGGGTGGTGCTGATGCGCGGGTCGCAGCGCATGCCGAAGAAGGACAGGTATTCCGGGCAGCAGGACGCAGTGCCCAGCGGCTCGCTGGACAATGGCAGGTCCGGGTTGTCGACGTGGTAGGAGAATCGCAGGCGCGAACCGTGCGAGCTCTTGTGGCTGGACGAGGTGCGCGCCGGGATGACATGACGGAACAAGCGGCCGTCGTTTTCACCTTCATAGACGATCGGGTTGATGCCCATCAGGCATTGCATGGTCAGGCTGACCAGGCAGGCGACTGGCGTGCTGCGCGGGCTGAGTACCCCCGAGTACGGCGTGGGTGGCACATCCCGGTCACGCGGGCAGTTGCGCACGATCATACTGGTCAACTGCGGGTCTTCGACGAACCCGCGGATCTGCTGGCACAGGGCCTTGCCCAGCACCTCCTGGGCCTGGTCCTTCAGTTGGGGGTAGAGCTCTTTGCTGGTCTCGAAGTCCAGAGGGGTGTTGTGCAGTAACGTTTGCCAGGCGCTCGAGACGACCCAGGGCAGGCGAATCTCCAGCGAGGTCCGGGCCTCGGCTGCTTGTTGCAGGTGTGCGCTTTCCATTTCGGGTGATATTCCATTGGCCATTCGGTGTCGTGCTTTGCCGGGCAGAGGCGGCAGACATTGTCTTTTTGAAGCCATTCACATCTGGTCGATTGCTGGCTGGGGAGCTGCTCACGCCCCCTTTGAATTGCATCGACTCAATCATTGTAATTACAAAAATAAAGTCGATTCAATTTATTTCTATGAGCGATTGCACGCTCGATTGAATCGACTCAATCAACTTATTGATTTCAAAAGATTTCCTAATGAAGCCACTGGGACTGGCGATCTTCACGGCTCGACGTACATGACGAAACAGCCATTCGAGGGTGCTCAAGAACGAATCAATCGATGCAATTTACCTGTAGGAAAACACAATTACTTCCATCTGACCTTTCGTGCTAGGCTTCCGCGTTCTCGCAGCTTCTGGTGCCATTTCTATGTGGGTTCCTCACTACAGCGACCTGGCGCAGCCGGTCTACCTGATGATTGCCGACGCCCTCGAGCAGGACATCGGCAGCGGCCGGCTGGCAGCAGGCGATCGCCTGCCGACGCTCAAGGACCTGGCCGAATCATTGAACGTGACGCCTGGCACCATCGGCCGGGCCTATGACGAAGCCGCCAAGCGCGGGTTGGTGGTCGGTGAGGTTGGCCGGGGTACTTTCGTGCTTCAGCAGCGGCCGGCTGCACCCACGCCGGCGCCAGCCACCCCGCCTGCGCCTGGCCCGCGCCAGCACGAGAGCGGGCAGATCGACCTGTCGATCATCAAGCCCAACGATGCCCACATGACCGACTGGCTGCGGGGCGCCATCACCGAGCTGGCGGCCTCGCCCGACCTGGTTCAGGTGCTCGACTACGTCACCGAAGGCGGCCACGCGACGCACAAGCAGGCAGGCGCCGCCTGGATTCAACGTTGGCTGCCCGAAGCCCGCTGGCAGCAGGTGGTGCTGACGTCAGGTGCGCAGCACGGCCTGCTGGTTGCCATCAGCAGCCTGTCGAAGAGCGATGACGTGATCCTCTGCGAATCGTTCTGCTACCCCGGCATCATTTCCCTCGCCCACAGCATGGGCCGCCGGCTGCGTGGCGTGGCCATGGATGAACACGGGCTGATTCCCGAAGCGTTGCGCGCGGCCTGCGAGGAGCACCGCCCTTCCCTGCTGGTGTGCGTGACCACGCATCAGAACCCGACCAACTCGATCATGCCCCACGAACGCCGCGAAGCCATCGCCGCGATTGCCCGCGAATTCGACCTGTTCATCGTCGACGACGATATCTACGGGTTCCTTGAGCCGGCACCGGACTACCAGCCGCTGGCGGCCTATGCGCCGGAACGTTCGGTATACCTGACCAGCCTGTCCAAGAGCGTGCTGCCGGCGCTGCGCATCGGCTACCTGTATGCCCCGCCGCAAACCCTGTCGCGGCTATCGTCGATGGTGCGCAGCAGTGTCTGGATGCCTTCGCCGCTGATGGCGCAGCTGGCCAGCAACCTGATCAACAGCGGCATGGCCGACCAGTTGGTGAAGGTGCAGCAGGACGAAGCGGCCGCGCGCCAGCAGATGGCCCGGGAAATCCTCGGCAAATACAAGATTCGCAGCCAGCCCAACAGCTTCCATCTGTGGCTGGAGCTGCCCGAGCCCTGGACCAGCGATGAATTCGCCAACCTGGCGCGCAACAATGGGGTGACGGTGGTCAGTGGCAGCCAGTTCCTGCCCGAACGCAGCCCTGCCGCCTGCGGCGTGCGCATTGCGCTGATGACCCCGAGCCGTGCGGAGCTGGGCTTTGCCTTGACCAAGCTTGCCAGCCTGCTGGACTCGCCGGAGCCGCGGCTGTTCTATTGAAAGGGCTTAGCCCTGCGCCATAAAAAAAGCCCAAGGCAATCGCCTTGGGCTTTTTTACTACAGGCTTCGCGCTGAATCAGAACGGAATGTCGTCATCGAAGCTGTCGAAGTCAGCCGCCGGCTGTGGCGCAGGCTGCTGCGGCGCTGGGCGCTGCTGGGCCTGTTGCGGGCGCGGGGCCTGCTGGCGCTGAGGGGCCTGGTTGTACTGTTGCTGCTGGCCACCCTGGTTGTAGTTGTTGCCACCACCCTGGTTGTACTGGTCGCCGCCACCTTGCTGGTTCTGCGGACGGCCGCCGAGCAGCTGCATGGTGCCCTGCATGTCGACGATGATTTCGGTGGTGTAGCGCTTGATGCCGTCTTTTTCCCACTCGCGGGTCTGCAGCTTGCCTTCGATGTACACCTGCGAACCCTTGCGCAGGTATTCGCCGGCGATTTCGGCAACCTTGCCGAACATCGACACACGGTGCCACTCGGTACGCTCGACCTTCTGGCCCGACTGCTTGTCGGTCCACTGCTCGCTGGTAGCCAGGCTCAGGTTGGTCACGGCGTTACCGTTGGGCAGGTAGCGGACTTCGGGATCCTGGCCACAGGTGCCGACCAGAATGACTTTGTTAACCCCACGGGCCATAACGTTCTCCTAGGCTTCGCACGCCGAAGAGGCTGGGTTTACCAGACGCTCGAGGGTCGCACGGTCCAAAATTTTCGTATCCAGTTTGATATAGATGGCGGCCTCTTCTGCCACCACCACAGCGTCGGTCACACCCGGCACAGCCATCAGTCGTTCGACCAGCCCGGCTTCCCGGACGGCTTCAGGCGTCAGCGGCATGCGCAGGCTGGTCACATACGGCGGCTCGTTCATGCGCAAGGCCACGACCAACCAGATGGCACACAACACCGCGCAACCGAGGAACACGGTGCTCAGCCCGCCATGCTGGAACAACCAGCCACCGAGAATTCCGCCCAGCGCGGCGCCGAGGAACTGGCTGGTGGAGTACACCCCCATCGCCGTGCCCTTGCCACCGGCAGGTGACACCTTGCTCACCAGCGAAGGCAGCGATGCCTCCAGCAGGTTGAATGCGGTAAAGAATACCACGGTGCCAATCACCAGTCCGCGCAAACCGTCAGCCCACTCCCAGAAGTATATCTCCGTCAGTAGCAGCACACTGACCGCACCGGCCAACACACGTTTCATCTTGCGCTTTTTTTCGCCGTAGATGATGAAGGGGACCATTGCAAAAAATGAGATGAACAGCGCGGTCAGGTACACCCACCAGTGCTGCTCCTTGGGCAGGCCGCCGCGCTCGACGAACGCCAGTGGCAGCGCGACGAAGCTGGCCATGAGGATGGCGTGGAGGATGAAGATACCCACATCCAGGCGCAGAAGGTCCGGGTGGCGCAGGGTCGGGCCTAGGGCCTGGCGCGCCACGCCCGATTCGCGGTGCTGCAGGGTGCTGTGCGTGTTGGGCACGACGAAGGCGATCAGGGCGATGCCGACTAGGGCAAGTCCTGCAGTGGCAAGGAACAATCCTGACAAGCCGAATGCCCGCGTCAGCAATGGGCCGACCACCATCGCCACCGCGAACGACAGGCCGATGCTCATGCCGATCATGGCCATGGCCTTGGTTCGGTGCTGTTCGCGGGTCAGGTCGGAAAGCAGTGCCATGACTGCCGCGGAGATCGCCCCGGCGCCCTGCAGGACACGCCCGGCGATCACGCCCCAGATGGAATCGGCCTGGGCCGCCAGCACGCTGCCCAGGGCAAAGATCACCAGCCCCAGGTAGATGACCGGGCGACGGCCGATGCGGTCGGAAATCATCCCGAACGGGATCTGCAATACTGCCTGGGTCAGGCCATAGGCGCCAATGGCCAGGCCGATCAGTGCAGGGCTGGCGCCGGCCAGGTCCATGCCGTAGGTGGCCAGCACCGGCAAGACCATGAACATGCCCAGCATACGAAAGGCAAAGACCAGGGCCAGGCCGCCAGCGGCGCGGGTTTCGCTGCCACTCATGCGCTCGTTGTGGGTGTCGTGCATGGATTAACCTCGTGTGAACCGGCGGCGATTCTATCAGTCCGACAGCTTGACGGCATCTACGCGACGCTTTGCCGCGTACTGGCAGCGCGCCGTATACTTCCTTGTTTATGCCCGCCGAGCGAGGCCGCAGTGGACAAGATCCTGATTCGTGGGGCACGTACCCACAACCTTAAGAACATCGACCTGACCCTGCCGCGCGACAAGTTGATCGTGATCACCGGCCTGTCCGGGTCCGGCAAATCGTCGCTGGCGTTCGACACGCTGTACGCCGAAGGCCAGCGACGCTATGTGGAGTCGCTGTCGGCCTATGCCCGGCAGTTCCTGTCGATGATGGAAAAGCCCGACGTCGACACCATCGAAGGCTTGTCGCCGGCCATTTCCATCGAGCAGAAGTCGACCTCGCACAACCCGCGCTCGACGGTCGGCACCATCACCGAGATCTACGACTACCTGCGCCTGCTGTATGCCCGCGTCGGCACGCCGCGCTGCCCGGACCACGACATTCCGCTGGAAGCGCAAACGATCAGCCAGATGGTCGACCTGGTGCTGGAGCGCCCGGAAGGCAGCAAGCTGATGCTGCTGGCGCCGGTCATCCGCGAGCGCAAGGGCGAGCACCTGGCGGTGTTCGACGAACTGCGCGCCCAGGGCTTCGTGCGGGCGCGGGTCAACGGCAAGCTCTACGAGCTGGACGAACTGCCCAAGCTGGACAAGCAGAAAAAGCACAGCATCGACGTGGTGGTAGACCGCTTCAAGGTGCGCGCCGATTTGCAGCAGCGCCTGGCCGAATCGTTCGAGACCGCGCTCAAACTGGCCGACGGCATCGCCCTGGTGGCGCCGATGGACGACGAAGAAGGCGAAGAGACGATCTTCTCCGCGCGCTTCGCCTGCCCGATCTGCGGCCATGCGATCAGCGAGCTGGAGCCCAAGCTGTTCTCCTTCAACAACCCGGCCGGCGCCTGCCCGACCTGTGATGGCCTGGGGGTGAAGCAGTTCTTCGACACCAAGCGCCTGGTCAACAGCGAGCTGACCCTGGCCGAAGGCGCGATCCGCGGCTGGGACCGGCGCAACGTCTATTACTTCCAGATGCTTGGCTCGCTCGCGGCGCACTATGGCTTCAGCCTGGAGGAGCCGTTCGGCGAGCTGTCAGCCGAGCACCAGAAGGTGATCCTGCAGGGCAGCGGCAAGCAGAGCGTCGACTTCAAGTACCTCAACGACCGCGGCGACATCGTCAAGCGCTCGCACCCGTTCGAGGGCATCGTCCCGAACCTGGAGCGGCGCTACCGCGAGACCGAGTCGGCCACCGTGCGCGAGGAGCTGGCCAAGTTCCTTGGCACCCAGCCCTGCCCCGACTGCCGCGGCACCCGCCTGCGCCGTGAGGCGCGGCACGTGTGGGTGGGCGAGAAGACCCTGCCGGCGGTCACCAACCTGCCGATCGGCGAAGCCAGCAGCTATTTCGGTGAGCTGACCCTGACCGGCCGGCGTGGCGAGATCGCCGCGAAGATCCTCAAGGAAATCTGCGAACGCCTGCAGTTTTTGGTCAACGTCGGCCTCGACTACCTCACCCTCGACCGCAGCGCCGACACCCTTTCGGGTGGTGAAGCCCAGCGTATCCGCCTGGCCAGCCAGATTGGCGCGGGCCTGGTGGGGGTGATGTACATCCTCGATGAACCGTCCATCGGTCTTCATCAACGGGACAACGACCGCTTGCTGGCCACCCTCAACCACCTGCGCGACCTGGGCAACACGGTGATCGTGGTCGAGCACGACGAGGACGCCATCCGCCTGGCCGACTACGTTGTCGACATCGGCCCGGGCGCCGGTGTGCACGGTGGCCAGATCGTGGCCGAGGGCACGCCGCAGGAGGTCATGGACCACCCGGACTCGCTGACCGGCAAGTACCTGTCCGGGCGCAAGAAGATCGTCGTGCCGGCCAAGCGCACCCCGCGTGACAAGAAGCTGCAGCTCAAGCTCAAGGGCGCGCGGGGCAACAACCTGCAGAACGTCGACCTGGAGATCCCGATCGGCCTGCTCACCTGCGTGACCGGCGTGTCCGGCTCGGGCAAGTCGACGCTGATCAACAACACCTTGTTCCCGCTCGCCGCCACCGCGCTGAACGGTGCAAGCAGCCTGGAAGCCGCGCCGCACAGCAGCATGGACGGCCTGCAGCACCTGGACAAGGTGGTCGATATCGACCAGAGCCCGATCGGCCGCACGCCGCGCTCGAACCCCGCCACCTACACCGGCATCTTCACGCCGATCCGCGAACTGTTCTCCGGCGTGCCGGAGTCGCGCTCCCGTGGCTATGGCCCAGGGCGTTTCTCCTTCAACGTCAAGGGTGGCCGCTGCGAGGCGTGCCAGGGCGATGGCCTGATCAAGGTCGAGATGCACTTCCTGCCGGACATCTACGTGCCGTGCGACGTGTGCAAGAGCAAGCGCTACAACCGCGAAACCCTGGAGATCAAGTACAAGGGCAAGAACATCCACGAGGTGCTGGAAATGACCATCGAGGATGCCCGCGAGTTCTTCGACGCGGTGCCGGCCCTGGCGCGCAAGCTGCAGACCCTGATGGACGTGGGCCTGTCGTACATCAAGCTGGGGCAGTCGGCGACCACCCTGTCGGGTGGTGAGGCGCAGCGGGTCAAGCTGTCTCGCGAGCTGTCCAAGCGCGACACCGGCAAGACCCTGTACATCCTCGACGAACCCACCACCGGCCTGCACTTCGCCGACATCCAGCAACTGCTCGACGTGCTGCATCGCCTGCGCGACCACGGCAACACGGTGGTGGTCATCGAGCACAACCTGGACGTGATCAAGACCGCCGACTGGCTGGTGGACCTGGGGCCGGAGGGTGGTTCCAAAGGTGGGCAGATCATTGCCAGCGGCACGCCGGAGGAGCTGACCAAGATGAAGCAGTCCTACACCGGGCATTACCTCAAGCCATTGCTGGAGCGTGACCGGGCCTGATTGGCCTGTGGATAAAAAAAGCCCCTGGTACCGACGGTGCCAGGGGCTTTTTTTATTGCGTGTGGATAACTTACATCTGCGACTGCAGGTAGTTTTCCAGGCCGATGGCCTTGATCAGGCCCTGCTGCTTTTCCAGCCAGTAGGTGTGATCTTCTTCGGTATCGGCCAATTGCGCGCGCAGGATGTCGCGGCTGATGTAGTCCTTGTGCAGTTCGCACAGTTCGATGCCTTTGCACAGCGCGGCGCGTACCTTGTACTCGAGCTTGAGGTCGGCCTCGATCATTTCCGGTACGGTGCTGCCCACTTCGAGGTCATCTGCACGCATGTCCGGGGTGCCTTCGAGCATCAGGATACGGCGCATCAGTGCATCGGCGTGCTGCGTCTCTTCTTCCATCTCGTGGTTGATACGCTCGTAGAGCTTGGACAGGCCCCAGTCTTCATACATGCGCGAGTGAATGAAGTACTGGTCGCGTGCTGCCAGTTCGCCCTTCAGCAACGTGACGAGGTAGTTGATTACGTCCGGGTGACCTTGCATCGCCCTGCTTCTCCCTGTGAATAACTTCAATACCGCATAGTGTGAACCAGGTTTTCGTCGCGGTCACTGAAAAACGCGCAATTAGAAGCAAAAAATCGGTTAAACAGTAGTGATATTCATTGAAAAACCGCCCAAATGAGGGCGGTTCTTCTTATCACTTCGACTTAGGCGAGATTCAACCCCAACGCCTTGGCGATGCCTTCGCCATAGGCCGGGTCGGCCATGAAGAAGTACTGCAGCTGCCGCTGGATCACATCTTCGCTGACGCCGGCCATGGTGCCTGCGATGTTGCTGATCAACAGTGCTTTCTGCTCATCGCTCATCAGGCGGAACAGTGCGCCGGCATGGCTGTAGTAGTCATCATCCTCGCGGTGGTCGTAGCGGTCGGCCGAACCGTTGAGCGCCAAGGCGGGCTCGGCGTGGCGCGGCGACTGCTTCGGCGCATCGGCGAAGCTGTTGGGCTCGTAGTTAGGCGCGCTGCCGTAGCTGCCGGCCGCCATTGAACCGTCTCGCTGGTAGCTGTTGACCGGGCAACGCGGGGCGTTGACGGGCAGTTGCTGGTGGTTGGTACCCACGCGGTAGCGGTGCGCATCGGCATAGGCGAATACACGGCCTTGCAGCATGCGGTCAGGCGACAGGCCGACACCGGGCACCATGTTGCTCGGGCCGAATGCAGCTTGCTCGACTTCGGCGAAGTAGTTGAGCGGGTTGCGGTTGAGCTCCAGCACACCCACTTCGATCAGCGGGTAGTCCTTCTGCGACCAGGTCTTGGTCACGTCGAACGGGTTCTCGTTGCGGCTGGCCGCTTCGGCTTCGCTCATGACCTGGATGCACACGGTCCAGCGCGGGAAGTCACCGCGCTCGATGGCTTCGAACAGGTCGCGCTGAGCGTAGTCCGGGTCAGTACCTGCCAGGCGCGCAGCCTCGGCCGGAGCCAGGTTCTTGATGCCTTGCTGGGTCTTGAAGTGCCACTTGACCCAGGTGCGTTCGCCCTGTGCGTTGATCAGGCTGTAGGTGTGGCTGCCAAAGCCGTGCATGTGGCGGTAGCCATCCGGAATACCCCGATCAGAGAACAGGATGGTGACCTGGTGCAGCGCCTCGGGGGAGTGCGACCAGAAGTCCCACATCATCTGGGCATTTTTCAGGTTGCTTTGCGGGTGACGCTTCTGGGTGTGGATAAAGTCAGGGAATTTGAGCGGGTCACGGATGAAGAACACTGGAGTGTTGTTGCCAACGATGTCCCAGTTGCCTTCCTCGGTGTAGAACTTCACGGCGAAGCCGCGCGGGTCGCGCTCGGTGTCTGCCGAACCGCGTTCGCCACCCACGGTGGAGAAGCGCAGGAAGGTTTCGGTCTGCTTGCCAATCTGCTCGAACAGCTTGGCGCTCGTGTATTCGCTAATGTCGCGGGTGACGGTGAAGCTTCCGTAGGCACCTGAACCCTTGGCGTGCACACGGCGCTCGGGGATGTTCTCGCGGTTGAAGTGCGCGAGTTTCTCGATCAGGTGAAAGTCGTCGAGCAGCAGCGGGCCGCGAGGGCCGGCGGAACGGGAGTTCTGGTTGTCAGCTACAGGTGCACCGCTGGCGGTGGTGAGTATCTTGCTCATGGGCTCTCCTTATCGGTCTTCAGGTGCCGGCTATCGGCTTGAAGAGGAGTATCGTCGAGCAAGGTTACACAAACAAATTCATTGATTGACTTGCATCAATAGAAACAAACAATACATACGCGCACAAAAAACCGGGCACTAGGCCCGGTTCTTTGTAGCAGACAGAACGTCTTACTCAGCAGCTTCTACAGCACCGCCGACCGGACGATCAACCAGCTCGACGTACGCCATAGGCGCGTTGTCGCCAGCGCGGAAACCGCACTTCAGGATGCGCAGGTAGCCGCCCTGACGGGTGGCGTAACGCTTGCCCAGGTCGTTGAACAGTTTGCCAACAGCGGACTTCGAACGGGTACGGTCGAAGGCCAGACGACGGTTAGCAACGCTGTCTTCCTTGGCCAGGGTGATCAGCGGCTCGGCAACGCGGCGCAGTTCCTTGGCTTTCGGCAGGGTGGTTTTGATCAGCTCGTGCTCGATCAACGACACTGCCATGTTCTGGAACATAGCCTTGCGGTGAGAGCTGGTACGGCTCAGGTGACGTCCACTTTTACGATGACGCATGATTCATTCCTTACCAAACACTACGTTCGGTGATTACGACGATCAGGCGGTCGCCTTGTCGTCTTTCTTAAGACTTGCAGGCGGCCAGTTGTCGAGGCGCATGCCGAGAGACAGACCACGAGAGGCCAGGACGTCCTTGATTTCAGTCAGGGACTTCTTGCCCAGGTTAGGAGTCTTCAACAGCTCTACTTCGGTACGCTGAATCAGGTCGCCGATGTAGTAGATGTTCTCCGCCTTGAGGCAGTTGGCCGAACGTACAGTCAGTTCCAGGTCGTCAACCGGACGCAGCAGGATCGGATCGATCTCGTCTTCCTGCTCGACTACGACAGGCTCGCTGTCACCTTTGAGGTCGACGAACGCGGCCAGCTGCTGTTGCAGGATGGTCGCAGCGCGGCGGATAGCCTCTTCAGGATCCAGGGTGCCGTTGGTTTCCAGATCAATGACCAGCTTGTCCAAGTTGGTACGCTGTTCAACACGGGCGTTTTCGACCACATAGGCGATACGACGCACCGGGCTGAACGAAGCGTCCAACTGCAGACGGCCAATGCTACGGCTTTCGTCTTCGTCGGTTTGACGGGAGTCGGCCGGCTCGTAACCGCGACCACGAGCTACAGTGAGCTTCATGTTCAGGGCGCCATTCGACGCCAGGTTCGCGATTACGTGATCGGGGTTGACGATCTCGACATCGTGATCCAGCTGAATATCGGCAGCGGTAACCACCCCCGAACCCTTTTTCGACAAGGTCAGCGTAACTTCGTCACGACCGTGCAGCTTGATAGCCAGGCCTTTCAGGTTCAACAGGATTTCAATGACGTCTTCCTGTACACCTTCGATCGCGGAGTACTCATGGAGTACGCCATCGATCTCGGCCTCGACTACTGCACAGCCAGGCATGGAGGACAACAGGATGCGGCGCAGCGCGTTGCCCAGGGTATGGCCGAAACCACGCTCGAGAGGCTCGAGCGTAATCTTGGCGCGGGTCGGACTGACTACCTGCACATCAATGTGGCGGGGAGTCAGGAACTCATTTACCGAAATCTGCATGGATGCACCTATTTTCTAGCCCTTACTTGGAGTAGAGCTCGACAATCAGGTTTTCGTTGATGTCGGCAGACAGGTCGCCGCGAGCAGGAACGTTCTTGAAAACGCCCGACTTTTTAGCAGCATCTACGTCTACCCACTCAACGCGGCCACGCTGGGCGCACAGTTCAAGGGCTTGAACAATGCGCAGCTGGTTCGACGACTTCTCGCGAACCGCGACCACGTCACCCGGACGAACTTGGTAGGATGGAATGTTTACAGTCTTACCGTTGACGCTGATCGCTTTGTGCGAAACCAGCTGACGGGACTCGGAACGAGTCGAGCCGAAGCCCATACGGTAAACGACGTTATCCAGACGGCACTCGAGCAGTTGCAGCAGGTTCTCACCGGTTGCGCCTTTTTTCGAGGCAGCAGCTTGGTAGTAACCGCGGAACTGACGCTCCAGAACACCGTAGATACGACGGACTTTTTGTTTCTCGCGCAGCTGGGTACCGTAGTCGGACTGACGGCCACGGCGCTGGCCGTGGATACCTGGGGCTGCTTCGATGTTGCACTTCGATTCCAGAGCGCGAACGCCGCTCTTCAGGAACAGATCGGTGCCTTCACGACGAGACAGTTTGCATTTTGGACCAATGTAACGTGCCATTCTTCTGTCTCCTGATTACACGCGGCGCTTCTTCGGCGGACGGCACCCGTTGTGCGGGATTGGCGTCACGTCGGTGATGCTGGCGATCTTGTAGCCACAGCTGTTCAGTGCACGAACGGCGGACTCACGACCTGGACCTGGACCCTTGACGTTAACGTCGAGGTTCTTCAGACCGTATTCCAGCGCAGCTTGACCAGCACGCTCAGCAGCGATCTGGGCTGCGAACGGGGTGGATTTGCGCGAACCACGGAAACCCGAACCACCGGAGGTCGCCCAGGACAAAGCATTGCCCTGACGGTCGGTGATGGTCACGATGGTGTTGTTGAAAGAAGCGTGGATGTGGGCGATGCCATCAACCACTGTCTTTTTGACTTTCTTACGAGGACGAGCAGCAGGTTTTGCCATGTCTATATTCCTGGGCGATTACTTGCGGATCGGCTTACGCGGGCCCTTACGGGTGCGTGCGTTGGTCTTGGTGCGCTGACCGCGAACCGGCAGACCTTTACGATGGCGCAGGCCGCGGTAGCAACCCAGGTCCATCAAGCGCTTGATCTTCATGTTGATGTCACGACGCAGGTCACCTTCAGTGGTGAACTTCGCGACTTCGCCACGCAGGGTTTCGATTTGCTCGTCGCTCAGATCCTTGATCTTTGCGGCTGGGTTGACACCAGCGTCTGCACAAATCTTCTGTGCAGTTGTGCGACCGACACCATAGATGTAGGTCAGCGAGATAACAGTATGCTTGTTATCTGGAATGTTGACGCCTGCAATACGGGCCATTCAGTGGGACTCCAATTGACAGCTACCTACGCCCCGGAAGCCAAGAAATAGGGCGCGAGATAATATCGCTGTAGAAACGAATAATCAACCCAGCAGCACACTAGCTGCTGGGTTTGAAGCGCAGATCACACTCAGCCTTGGCGCTGTTTGTGACGCGGTTCCGCGCTGCAGATCACTCGTACGACGCCTTCGCGACGGATGATCTTGCAGTTACGGCACAGCTTTTTCACCGATGCACGAACTTTCATTACCGACTCCTCGAACCTTAGGGGCGTATCAGCGCAGCAGACCGCTGCCACCGTAGCCTTTCAGGTTGGCTTTCTTCATCAGGGATTCGTACTGGTGCGAAACGAGGTGCGATTGTACTTGGGACATGAAGTCCATCACAACCACTACCACAATCAGCAACGAGGTCCCGCCAAGGTAGAACGGCACATTTGCTGCCACCACCAGGAACTGGGGCAGAAGGCAGACGGCCATCATGTAAAGAGCACCGAACATGGTCAAACGGGTCAGAACGCCATCAATGTAGCGCGCCGACTGCTCACCAGGACGGATACCCGGAATAAAGGCACCGGACTTCTTCAGGTTTTCCGCTACGTCTTTCGGGTTGAACATCAGCGCTGTGTAGAAGAAGCAGAAGAAAATGATCCCTGCACTAAACAGCAGAATGTTCAACGGCTGACCAGGAGCGATCGACTGCGAGATGTCCTGCAGCCAGCCCATACCTTCGGACTGACCGAACCAGGCACCCAGCGAAGCCGGGAACAGCAAGATGCTGCTCGCGAAAATGGCCGGGATAACCCCCGCCATGTTCACCTTCAGCGGCAAGTGGCTGGTCTGCGCAGCGAAGACCTTGCGGCCCTGCTGACGCTTGGCGTAGTGAACGGCGATACGACGCTGACCACGCTCAATGAACACCACGAAACCGATGATCGCTACTGCCAGCAAACCGATTGCGACCAGGGCGAAAATATTGATATCGCCTGTGCGTGCAGACTCGAAAGACTGCCCGATTGCTCTCGGAAGACCGGCAACGATACCTGCGAAGATCAACATCGAGATACCGTTGCCCACACCGCGCTCGGTGATCTGCTCGCCCAGCCACATCATGAACATCGCGCCTGCCACGAACGTGGAGACGGCAACGACATGGAAGCCCAGGCCCGCAGAAAACGCCACGCCCTGGTTGGCCAAGCCAATGGACATGCCAATGGCTTGAACCAGTGCCAGGATAACGGTGCCGTAGCGGGTGTACTGGCTGATCTTGCGACGGCCAGCTTCACCTTCCTTCTTCAACTGCTCCAGTTGCGGGCTGACCGCCGTCATCAGCTGCATGATGATCGATGCCGAGATGTACGGCATGATCCCCAGTGCAAAGATGCTCATGCGCTCGAGCGCGCCACCGGAAAACATGTTGAACAAGCTAAGAATGGTCCCCTCATTCTGCCGAAACAGATCCGCCAGACGGTCCGGATTGATGCCGGGAACCGGGATATGCGCACCTATCCGATAGACGATGATCGCCATGAACAGAAAGCGCAGACGAGCCCAGAGTTCCGACATCCCGCCCTTACCGAGCGAAGAGAGAGCACCTTGCTTAGCCATTTATTCCTCGAACTTGCCGCCAGCTGCTTCGATAGCCGCACGCGCACCCTTGGTGGCTGCGATGCCCTTGATGGTGACTGCGCGAGTGACTTCGCCAGACAGCATGATTTTCACACGCTGTACGTTCTGGTTGATCACGTTGGCATCCTTCAAGGATTGCACGGAGATCACGTCGCCTTCCACTTTGGCCAGCTCGGACAGACGCACTTCTGCGCGGTCCATGGCTTTCAGGGAAACGAAGCCGAACTTCGGCAGGCGACGGTGCAGCGGCTGTTGACCGCCTTCGAAGCCCGGAGCGATCGAACCACCCGAACGGGAGGTCTGACCTTTGTGGCCACGGCCGCCGGTCTTACCCAGACCGCTACCGATACCACGACCCGGACGATGCTTTTCGCGACGGGAACCCGGCGCTGGACTCAGATCATTGAGTTTCATCGATTAACCCTCGACGCGCAGCATGTAGTAAGCCTTGTTGATCATCCCGCGGTTCTCGGGAGTATCCTGGACTTCTACAGTGTGACCGATGCGACGCAGACCCAGACCCTTAACGCACAGTTTGTGGTTAGGGATACGGCCCGAGACGCTCTTGATCAGCGTTACTTTTACGGTAGCCATGATCAGAAGATCTCCTCAACGCTCTTGCCGCGCTTGGCAGCAATGGACTCAGGAGATTGCATGGCTTTCAGACCCTTGAAGGTGGCGTAAACCACGTTCACTGGGTTGGTCGAACCGTAGCACTTGGCCAGGACGTTCTGAACACCAGCAACTTCCAGGACAGCACGCATGGCGCCGCCGGCGATGATACCGGTACCTTCCGAGGCAGGCTGCATGTAAACCTTCGAGGCGCCGTGGGCGGCCTTGGTGGCGTACTGCAGGGTGGTGCCTTTCAGGTCAACCTGGATCATGTTGCGACGAGCAGCTTCCATGGCTTTCTGGATCGCAGCAGGTACTTCGCGCGATTTGCCACGGCCGAAACCAACGCGACCCTTGCCATCACCCACCACGGTCAGCGCGGTGAAGGTGAAGATACGGCCGCCTTTAACGGTTTTGGCTACGCGGTTAACTTGAACCAGCTTCTCGATGTAGCCTTCGTCGCGCTTTTGATCGTTATTTGCCATAACTTAGAACTCCAGCCCGCCTTCACGAGCAGCATCAGCCAGCGCTTTGACGCGGCCATGGTACTTGAAGCCGGAACGGTCAAAGGCAACTTGAGATACACCGGCGGCTTTCGCGCGCTCAGCTACCAGCTTGCCAACCTTAGTGGCCGCGTCGATGTTGCCAGTGGCGCCATCACGCAGGTCTTTGTCCAAGGTCGAGGCGCTTGCCAGAACCTTGCTGCCGTCGGCCGAAATGACCTGGGCATAGATGTGCTGCGAGGAGCGGAACACGCACAGGCGCACGACTTCGAGTTCGTGCATCTTGAGACGTGCTTTGCGAGCGCGACGCAGTCGAGTAACTTTTTTGTCGGTCATTTGCTAGGCCCTACTTCTTCTTGGCTTCTTTACGACGGACTACTTCGTCCGCGTAACGCACACCTTTGCCTTTGTACGGCTCTGGCGGACGGAAGTCGCGGATTTCAGCGGCCACCTGACCTACCAGCTGCTTGTCGATACCCTTGATCAGGATGTCGGTCTGGCTAGGAGTTTCAGCGGTGATACCGGCTGGCAGTTCGTAGTCCACTGGATGCGAGAAGCCCAGAGCCAGGTTCAGGACGGTGCCTTTTGCCTGTGCCTTGTAACCAACACCGACCAGCTGGAGCTTGCGCTCGAAGCCTTGGCTTACGCCTTGGACCATGTTGTTGACCAGAGCACGGGTAGTACCGGCCATGGCGCGAGCTTGCTGGTCACCGTTGCGAGCGACGAAACGCAGTTCGCCGGACTCTTCGGTAACTTCAACAGACGAGTGAACGTTCAGTTCGAGAGTGCCTTTGGCACCCTTCACCGAAAGCTGCTGGCCGGCGAATTTGACTTCGACGCCTGCTGGCAGCTTAACGGGGTTCTTAGCGACGCGAGACATGCCTATCTCCCCTTAGAACACTGTGCACAGAACTTCGCCGCCGACACCGGCAGCGCGCGCAGCGCGGTCAGTCATCACACCTTTGTTGGTGGAGACGATAGACACGCCCAGGCCGCCACGAACTTTCGGCAGGTCTGTGACGGACTTGTACTGGCGCAGGCCAGGACGGCTGGAACGCTTCAGTTCCTCGATGACCGGACGGCCTTCGAAGTACTTGAGTTCGATCGACAGGGACGGCTTGGCCTCACCAGTAACCTGGTAGCCAGCGATGTAACCTTCGTCTTTCAGAACTTTGGCAACCGCGACCTTCAGGGTGGAGGAAGGCATGCTTACGACGGACTTTTCAGCCATCTGGGCATTACGGATGCGAGTTAGCATGTCCGCTAACGGGTCCTGCATACTCATGGGCTAGATGCTCCTGATACAAGAATTATTAGCCTTGCGGCTATCACAACCACCCGAACGGGCAGGGTAAAAAACCCAGGCTCGGGTGAGCCGGTCATTCTAGACACAAGGCAGAAACGAAACAAGCCCCATATAGGGGCTTGTTTGTTGGCGAGGTCACCGACGGTCGGAAGATTGCTCCCCGTCCGTCGGGATCACACCTGCAGCGATTACCAGGAGGCCTTGACCAGACCTGGTACGTCGCCACGCATTGCAGCTTGACGCAGCATGTTACGGCCCAGGCCGAACTTACGGTATACACCGTGAGGACGACCGGTCAGGCGGCAACGGTTGCGCAGGCGCGCAGCGCTGGCATCACGTGGCTGCTTCTGCAGAGCGACAACGGCAGCGAAACGCTCTTCTGGAGAGGCGTTCAGGTTGACGATGGTCGCTTTCAGCTCAGCACGCTTTTTGGCGAACTTGGCTACCGTGAGCTGACGCTTCAGCTCGCGGTTTTTCATGCTCTTCTTGGCCATTTTCCTACTCCAATCAGTTGCGGAACGGGAACTTGAAAGCACGCAGCAGAGCGCGGCCTTCGTCGTCCGAACGAGCAGTGGTGGTCAGGGTGATGTCCAAACCGCGCAGAGCATCGATCTTGTCGTAATCGATTTCCGGGAAGATGATCTGCTCTTTCACGCCCATGCTGTAGTTGCCACGACCATCGAAGGACTTGGCATTCAGGCCGCGGAAGTCGCGAACCCGAGGCAGGGAGATCGCCAGCAGGCGGTCCAGGAATTCGTACATTTTCTCGCGACGCAGGGTCACCTTGACGCCGATCGGCCATCCTTCACGGACTTTGAAGCCCGCGATGGATTTACGAGCGAAAGTCACAACCGGCTTTTGACCGGTGATCTTTTCCAGGTCGGCAACAGCGTGCTCGATGACTTTCTTGTCGCCGATCGCTTCGCCCAGACCCATGTTCAGGGTGATCTTGGTAACGCGCGGAACTTCCATCACGTTCGACAGCTTAAGTTCTTCCTTAAGCTTAGGAGCGATTTCGTTCCGGTAAATCTCTTTCAGTCGTGCCATGGTCTTCTACCTAGCAGTGTTCAAGCATCAACCGCTTTTTGGGTCGACTTGAAGACACGAATTTTCTTACCGTCTTCTACTTTGAAACCAACGCGGTCAGCCTTGTTGGTTTCGCCGTTGAAGATGGCAACGTTGGAAGCGTGCAGAGGCGCTTCTTTTTCGACGATACCGCCCTGAACGCCCGCCATCGGGTTAGGCTTGGTATGACGCTTGACCAGGTTCACACCACCGATGACCAGACGGTCATCAGCGAGAACCTTCAGCACCTTACCGCGCTTACCTTTGTCTTTGCCGGCGATCACGATGATCTCGTCGTCACGACGAATCTTTTGCATGTCGGATCTCCTTACAGCACTTCAGGGGCGAGCGAGACGATCTTCATGAACTTCTCAGTACGAAGTTCACGGGTCACTGGCCCGAAGATGCGAGTGCCGATCGGCTCTTGCTTGGTGTTCAGCAGAACAGCAGCGTTGCCGTCGAAACGAATGATGGAACCGTCAGCGCGACGTACACCGTGACGGGTACGGACGACAACAGCGGTCATCACTTGGCCTTTTTTGACCTTACCGCGCGGAATTGCTTCCTTGACGGTTACCTTGATGATGTCACCGATGCCGGCGTAACGGCGGTGGGAACCGCCGAGCACCTTGATGCACATGACGCGACGAGCGCCGCTGTTATCGGCCACATCGAGCATGGATTGAGTCTGAATCATAAAATTTCTCCGACCCCTAGCCCTTAGACTTCAACAGCGCGTTCGAGGACTTCAACCAGTGCCCAGGACTTGGTCTTGGCCAGCGGACGGGTTTCACGGATGGAAACCTTGTCGCCGATCTTGCACTGGTTGGATTCGTCGTGCGCGTGCAGCTTAGTCGAACGCTTAACGTATTTACCGTAGATCGGGTGCTTTACGCGACGCTCGATCAGAACGGTGATGGTCTTGTCCATTTTGTCGCTGACGACACGGCCAGTCAGCGTACGGACGGTTTTTTCAGCTTCAGCCATGATCACTTACCTGCCTGCTGGTTGAGCACAGTTTTCACGCGAGCGATGTCACGCTTAACTTGCGAGAGCAGGTGCGACTGACCCAACTGGCCAGTTGCTTTCTGCATACGCAGATTGAACTGGTCGCGCAGCAAGCCGAGCAGTTGCTCATTCAGTTGCTGTGCAGATTTTTCACGAAGTTCATTCGCTTTCATCACATCACCGTCCGCTTAACAAAGGAGGTGGCGAGAGGCAGCTTTGCAGCAGCCAGGGCGAAAGCTTCGCGCGCCAGCTCTTCAGAAACACCCTCGATCTCGTACAGGACTTTGCCTGGCTGGATCTGGGCAACCCAGTATTCCACGGAACCCTTACCTTTACCCATACGAACCTCGAGAGGCTTCTTGGAGATCGGCTTGTCCGGGAACACACGGATCCAGATCTTGCCGCCACGTTTTACGTGACGGGTCAGCGCACGACGTGCGGACTCGATCTGGCGAGCGGTGAGGCGACCGCGAGCAACAGCTTTCAGGGCGAATTCGCCGAAGCTGACTTTGCTACCGCGCAGTGCCAGACCACGGTTGTGGCCAGTCATCTGCTTGCGGAATTTTGTACGCTTTGGTTGCAACATTTGGCGTACCCCTTACTTAGCAGCTTTTTTACGAGGCGCTGGTGCTTGTGGTTTCAGTTCTTCTTGGCGACCACCAATAACTTCGCCTTTGAAGATCCAAACCTTCACACCGATCACACCGTAAGTGGTGTGAGCTTCGTAGGTGTTGTAGTCGATATCGGCACGCAGGGTGTGCAGAGGCACACGACCTTCGCGATACCACTCGGTACGAGCAATCTCAGCACCGCCGAGACGACCGCTCACCTGGATCTTGATGCCCTTGGCACCAATACGCATGGCGTTCTGTACGGCGCGCTTCATGGCGCGACGGAACATTACGCGGCGTTCCAGCTGCTGAGCTACGCTCTGCGCAACCAGCATAGCGTCGAGTTCCGGCTTGCGGATCTCTTCGATGTTGATGTGCACAGGCACACCCATCTGCTTGGTCAGGTCCTGACGCAGCTTCTCAACATCTTCACCTTTCTTGCCGATAACGATACCGGGACGAGCGGTGTGGATGGTGATGCGTGCAGTTTGAGCCGGACGATGAATATCGATACGGCTTACGGACGCGCTTTTTAGTTTGTCTTGGAGGTACTCACGCGTTTTCAGATCCTTCAACAGGTAATCTGCGTAAGTAGCACCGTCTGCGTACCAGACGGAGGTGTGCTCCTTGACGATTCCCAGGCGAATGCCAGTGGGATGTACTTTCTGACCCATCTGATCGACTCCGTTACTTGTCCGCAACCTTGACAGTGATATGGCAAGACCGCTTGACGATGCGATCAGCACGGCCTTTGGCACGTGGCATGATGCGCTTCAGCGAACGCCCTTCGTTGACGAAGACGGTGGAGACCTTCAGGTCATCAACGTCTGCGCCTTCGTTGTGTTCGGCGTTGGCAACGGCCGACTCGAGGACTTTCTTCATGATTTCAGCGGCTTTTTTGCTGCTGAAGGCCAACAGGTTGAGCGCTTCGCCCACCTTCTTCCCGCGGATCTGGTCGGCGACCAAGCGGGCTTTCTGGGCGGAGATGCGAGCGCCCGACAACTTAGCGGCTACTTCCATTTCCTTACCCCTTAACGCTTGGCTTTCTTGTCAGCCACGTGCCCGCGATAGGTGCGGGTACCGGCGAACTCGCCCAGTTTGTGGCCGACCATGTCTTCGTTCACGAGAACTGGGACATGCTGGCGACCGTTGTGAACCGCGATGGTCAGACCGACCATTTGTGGCAGGATCATCGAACGACGCGACCAGGTTTTAACTGGCTTGCGATCGTTCTTCTCCACCGCCACTTCGACCTTCTTCAACAGGTGAAGATCGATAAAAGGACCTTTTTTCAGAGAACGTGGCACTGTCGTATCCCTCTAGTTACTTGCGACGACGGACGATCATGTTGTCGGTACGCTTATTACCGCGGGTTTTAGCACCCTTGGTTGGGAAGCCCCATGGCGATACCGGATGACGACCACCGGAGGTACGACCTTCACCACCACCATGTGGGTGGTCAACCGGGTTCATGGCAACACCACGAACGGTTGGGCGAACGCCGCGCCAGCGTTTGGCACCCGCTTTACCCAGCGAACGCAGGCTGTGCTCGGAGTTCGAGACTTCGCCCAGGGTCGCACGGCACTCAGCCAGTACTTTACGCATCTCACCGGAGCGCAGACGCAGGGTCACGTATACGCCGTCACGAGCGATCAGCTGAGCCGAAGCGCCAGCGGAACGAGCGATCTGAGCACCTTTACCCGGCTTCAGTTCGATGCCGTGAATGGTGCTACCTACTGGGATGTTGCGCAGTTGCAGGGAGTTACCGGCCTTGATTGGGGCCAGGGCACCTGCGATCAGCTGGTCGCCAGCGCTCACGCCTTTAGGGGCGATGATGTAGCGACGCTCACCGTCTGCGTAGCACAGCAGGGCGATGTGAGCAGTACGGTTTGGATCGTATTCGATACGCTCGACAGTGGCTGGGATGCCATCTTTGTCGTTGCGACGGAAGTCGACCAGACGGTAATGCTGCTTATGACCACCACCAACGTGACGAGTGGTAATGCGGCCATTGTTGTTACGACCACCAGACTTCGATTTCTTCTCGAGCAGCGGTGCGTGAGGAGCGCCTTTGTGCAGCTCCTTGTTGACCACCTTGACCACGAAACGGCGGCCAGGGGAAGTCGGTTTGCATTTAACGATTGCCATGATGCACCCCTTCCTTACTCAGCACTGCTGCTGAAATCGAGATCTTGGCCTGGCTGAAGGGAGACGATCGCCTTCTTCCAGTCATTACGCTTGCCCAGACCACGTGCGGTACGCTTGGTTTTACCCAGAACGTTAACAGTCGACACGTTTTCAACTTTTACGTTGAACAGGCCTTCGACAGCTTTCTTGATTTCCAGCTTGGTTGCGTCAGTAGCAACCTTGAATACGAACTGGCCTTTTTTCTCAGCCAGAACGGTAGCCTTCTCGGAAACGTGCGGGCCAAGGAGGACTTTGAATACGCGTTCCTGGTTCATCCCAGCAGCTCCTCGAATTTCTTCACGGCCGAGACAGTGATCAACACTTTCTCGTATGCGATCAGACTGACCGGGTCGGAACCTTGTACGTCACGTACGTCGACGTGCGGCAGGTTACGAGCAGCCAGGTACAGGTTCTGATCAACAGCGTCGGAAACGATGAGAACATCGCTCAGACCCATGCCGTTCAGCTTGTTCAGCAGATCTTTGGTTTTCGGCGCTTCAACAGCGAAGTCCTGAACCACGACCAGACGGTCGCTACGCACCAGCTCAGCGAGGATGGAGCGCAGGGCTGCGCGGTACATCTTCTTGTTGAGCTTCTGCGAGTGATCTTGAGGGCGAGCTGCGAAGGTTACACCACCGCCACGCCAGATCGGACCACGAGTGGTACCAGCACGAGCACGGCCAGTACCCTTCTGACGCCATGGGCGCTTACCGCCACCAGCCACGTCGGAACGGGTCTTCTGCTGCTTGGTGCCCTGACGGCCGCCGGCCATGTAGGCCACGACTGCTTGGTGTACCAGCGTCTCGTTGAATTCGCCACCGAAGGTCAGTTCGGAAACTTCGATCGCCTGAGCGTCATTTACATTAAGTTGCATGTCAGTTTCCCCTTAACCGCGAGCCTTGACAGCTGGACGTACAACCACGTCGCCGCCAGTAGCGCCAGGAACGGCACCCTTGACCAGCAGCAGGTTGCGTTCAGCGTCTACGCGAACTACTTCCAGGGACTGAACAGTCACGCGCTCGGCGCCCATGTGACCGGACATTTTCTTGCCCTTGAACACACGACCAGGAGTCTGGCACTGGCCGATGGAACCTGGGACACGGTGCGACACGGAGTTACCGTGGGTGTTGTCCTGGCCACGGAAGTTCCAGCGCTTGATGGTACCGGCAAAGCCTTTACCTTTGGACTGACCGGTTACGTCTACCAGCTGGCCTGCAGTGAAGAGTTCAGCTTTGATCAGATCGCCAGCCTGGAAATCGCCTTCTTCAAGACGGAACTCCCAGACACCGCGACCAGCGGCAACGTTGGCCTTGGCGAAGTGGCCTGCCTGAGCGGCAGTCACACGCGAAGCACGACGCTCGCCGACAGTGACTTGCACTGCACGGTAGCCATCGGTTTCTTCAGTTTTGAACTGGGTGACGCGATTCGGCTCGATCTCAATGACCGTGACCGGAATGGAGACACCTTCTTCGGTGAAAATGCGGGTCATACCGCATTTGCGACCGATTACACCAATAGTCATGTTGTAAACCTCATGAGTGTACGGGGCTTTCACCCGCTATGGCCGCCCATTTCAGAGCGTTACACGACTAGACCGAAGTCTTAGCCGAGGCTGATCTGTACTTCCACACCTGCCGCCAGATCAAGCTTCATCAGCGCGTCAACGGTTTTATCCGTTGGCTGGACGATGTCCAGAACACGCTTATGAGTGCGAATCTCGTACTGGTCACGCGCGTCTTTGTTGACGTGCGGGGAGACCAGAACGGTGAAACGCTCTTTGCGGGTAGGCAGTGGAATAGGACCACGCACTTGTGCACCAGTACGTTTCGCGGTTTCCACGATTTCCTGGGTGGATTGGTCGATCAGGCGATGGTCGAAAGCCTTCAACCTGATACGGATTTGCTGATTTTGCATTGGATTTCAGACTCCAGGCTGTTCCCAACGGACGCACTACGCCCGCTAAAAGGAGGCGTGATTCTATAGACGCCCCAATTTAGTGTCAACCCAATAAAAAAAACCCCCGCTGAGCGGGGGTTTTTTCAATCGGTCGAGTGATTACTCGATGATTTTGGCTACGACGCCGGCGCCGACGGTACGACCGCCTTCACGGATAGCGAAGCGCAGACCGTCTTCCATTGCGATGGTCTTGATCAGGGTGACAGTCATCTGAATGTTGTCACCTGGCATTACCATTTCAACGCCTTCCGGCAGTTCGCAGTTACCGGTCACGTCAGTGGTACGGAAGTAGAACTGAGGACGGTAGCCTTTGAAGAACGGAGTGTGACGGCCGCCTTCTTCCTTCGACAGGACGTAGACTTCTGCGGTGAACTTGGTGTGCGGCTTGACCGAACCTGGCTTGACCAGAACCTGGCCACGCTCAACGTCGTCACGCTTGGTGCCGCGCAGCAGCACGCCGCAGTTCTCGCCAGCACGACCTTCGTCCAGCAGCTTGCGGAACATCTCAACGCCGGTGCAGGTGGTGGTGGTGGTGTCACGCAGACCAACGATTTCCAGCGGATCCTGAACGC